>CAWDCV010000001.1:0-137742 GCA_963801015.1 uncultured Actinomycetota bacterium
GCGAGCGCGGCGAGCCGTAAAGGCGGGGTGGGCGAGAGCGGCCGTCGCGAAGGCGATGTACGTGTGCTGGGCGGTCCTCCTGTCCCACCGACCCTGCGACAGTTGCGCGGCTAACGCGAAGAGGGATCTTCGGGCCGGGCGCGGAGGCAACCACAGGGACGCTTGCTCGACGCCGAGCATGTCTTCGGCCAATCCCTTCTTGACTATGAGTAGCTCGTCGCCCCGCAGTCGGGCCCTGCCCGACGGCGAGAGGCCGTGGTAAACGATCGACACCACTGCCTCGGCGCCTGGACGAAGACGACGAATGCCCTCGGGTGTCACGACCGTCATCGCGAGCATCCGCATTGGTGTTGCCCACGGCGCCAGGCCACGGCTCGGCTGAGTGCAGATGTCGAGTTCGAAGAGCTGCGGCAGACGCTCCGGTTGGACGAAGAAGTGGAGGCTCTTGTCTGCCACGTGGTGACACCGAATGACGTGGGTCGCGCCGAGCGTCTTCTGCGCTATCGCGTCGATGTCCGCCAGGATGTCGGCGAGGTCGCCGGCTGGTGCTGCGGCATCAACATCTCCCTGGCCGCGCACGGCACGCTCGAGATGCTTCCACACGAACAAGCTCCGGTGGCGGTCACTCATCTCCCGCAAGAAGTTCACCCGAGTGCTGTCGACAGCTCCTTCCATCGGCTGGTCTGCTCGTGCCATGACTGCTAGCCGTGACCCAACATCATGTCGCCTGACATCACGTTCCCGTCCCGTTCCGTTCGCCACCGCACGATGCGATTCCGCCGGTCCGGCGGCTTGGTCCTGCCGCGCTCAACGCCACAGTGCATCCAAACGGGGCTCAATCTCGAGAAGTGCCTCTACAAGCGCGCTTCCACTTCTCTCCCATGTCAATTCCCGGGCAATCTGCATCCCCTGCCGACTTGCTTCCGCGACCATGCGCTGATTCGCCAGCAGGCCGATGGCTCGGGCCCAGCTGGCGGAATCGGCGGGGGAAACGAAGAGAGCCGCAGGCGCAAAGTTCTCCTGGTGGACCGGGATGTCGGACAGGATTACGGGACGACCCACTGCCATTGCTTCAAGTGCCGGACGCCCGAAGCCCTCAATCAGCGATGGGTACACGGTTGCGGTGCAGTCCTGGTAGAGACGAATGAGGTCGTGCTCGGACAAGCTGTCACGCAAGTCAACAACGCGCTCTAAGCCGAGGGTACGAACCGCTTCCCGGACGACCCCGCCATACCGACTGCGCGTACCCACCACGACGAGGCGGTACCGGTCCGCCCATAACGCGTGGTGCTTCAGCACTTCCAGCGTGTTCTTGTAAATTCTGTTGGCACCCACGACCAACAGATACGGAGGGTCGCTTGCAGGAGGTCGACCACTGGGCCGCCAAGCGTCCACGTCGATTCCGTTGGGCACGACCCTCACCTGGTCATCGGGAAGCTCGTATAACTGACACAGGTCGTGCTTCGAGGTGTGGGAAACGGTGAGCAGGGGAGTACCCCGGCGAAGCACTCGAGGCAATATCACGCTATTGAAGGAGTTCTCAACAAGGTTGCGAGTTGGATACTCGTGGTGGATGAGATCATGAATAGTGAGCGTCTGATTTCGCGCAAGGAAATACGGCCGCATGTGCGGCGCGTATACAAAGGACCGCTTACCGAAAATAGCCCGCGAAGACGCCCGTCCCAGCGGCGCTCGCGCGATCACGGCATTGCGATATTGCCAGGGCGCAGGAACCGATACGGCAGAAGCCAAAGAACCCTGAAACTGCGGTGGAGCGAGAACCGCGCAGTGAAACCGCTCTTCGAGGTATTGCGACAGCTTCAGCGCGTAAACGCCAACGCCAGTCGTGGCGGAACCCAAGCAGGACAGGTCTATGTAGAAGCGGTCAATCGCAGCAGTATCACGTGTGGTACCGGTCGCCGACAATCGTGACCTTCGGGTACGAACGACGTTCACGCTTGAACCTCTCCCACGACCACCACCCTGGGCAGCCGAACGCAGCTAGTGCTCCGGCTCGGCACCAGACAGAAGACGAAACACGTCGGTTTCGCGGCCGCCTCTCACCGCCTCGCGTGCCTTCCGCCACGTGAGCTCCTGGGAGGTTCGGTCTGCCCGGAAGTTGCGGTGCTGCAGCCAGAAGTTGGCGATTTCCTCGAGATCTACTGACTCCTCCCCGAAGATACGTCGCACTGTCAGGGCAGTTGCCCGAGGCGGCACCCCAACCAGCGACCGACTTGCGACGAAGTATCGCACCGCATCAGCAAAGGGTGGGCCCCATCCCGAATCTTCCCAGTCGACGAGCCACAAGCGCCTGCGACCATCCTCACGCAGGTTCCACGGCACGAAATCGCCGTGCAGCGGAACCCAATGCATGGGTATGCGCGCGGGACGAGCGATTAGGCCGTCGAGTGATTGCGGAATGTCCTCGACCACTTGCCGGATCCGCGCGATATCCCAGCCCGCGGCTCGGTGATATCTCGGCAGCGGCTCGATCACTCTTACCCGCCAGCCGTCGCGATCGAAAGAGTCGAGGCATCGCGGGACTCGAAAGGAACGCGCCGCGAAGTTCGGATGCACGCTGGCTCTGCTCCGCGGTTCGACAGCCACAAAGAGAAGGGGCATTCCGACGTCATTCAGGGCAAGCGCACTCGATCGTTGTTTGGCCCACTGGGACCGGAAGTACAACCATTGCCGTGGGACACACTGCATGGTTCGCACCACTTCGTCGAGGATGCCGTCCCAGAGGTCCCACCCGCACACGGGGTCGGGTCTGCCGCGTCGCTCGGCGACGAAAGATCGCAGACCTGGAACGGACATGTGCGCCACGGCGGCAGCTTGCACGGCCATCGGCACCCGCCGACCGAAGGCATAGACCGAGATACCACTGCCCACTGCTCTCGGGGTATTAGCAAAGACCTGGGGCTTACCCCGAGGAAAGGCCCAGACGACGGGTCGCAGCCGATGTCGTGGCAGGGGCGCTTTTCTCACGGCATAGTCGTATGCCTCCAGCACCTGCTCCTCAAAGGAACCTTTCGCGGGTAAGGGCGAATGGCGCACCTCGGGAGGATGAGCCAGGAATTCGTCGATGGCGGCCGCCATCGCGCGTGCAGTTGACCGCGCATCGGCGGGTTTGACCGCAACCGACATGGTTTGAGGCCACTGCGTCAGGATCTCCGCGGGGCCGCCACGGTCGAGACATACCACGGGAGTTCCCATAGCCAGTGCCTCGGCGACGCAGAGCCCGGCCTCCTCGTGCAGCGCCGGATGGAGAAGTGCGCCGGCGGATGCGATCCGCTCCAGCAGGACGTCCCTTGGGAACCATCCGTCGAAGCGGACGCGGTTTGCCACCCCCCACCGGCGGGCCGCCCGCTCCACGCGTTGCCGCTCGGGTCCGTTCCCGCAGATGTGCAGGATGCACTCCGGCTCCGTGACATACCGCATCGCCCGCACGGCGAGAATGGGTGCCTTCCACGGAGCAAGCCGTCCAACCAGATAGATGTCCTTAGTCCTCGGACCGGCTGGACGAATGTGATTCACGTCAACGGCGGTGGCGTTACTGAGGACAATGACGTCGCCTGATCCATTGAGTCGGCTCGCCGTATCGTGGTTTTGAGCGAATGTCACCCTAGCCTTGTGCTGCGCTCGGCGCGCCGGTCCCATATGTCCCAGTGTCCGGCGAGTAACCACGCGAACCAGGTCCTCACAGACTCCACGCCATCCCAGCTCGGGCGTAAGGCGCCAGGGAGTCTCCACGCCACCGCCCACTGGGCCCAACACGAGTGGCTTGTCCAGGATGGCTGCGCCTGCGCGCGTCCAATAACTCGCGAGAGTCACATGGTGTACGACGTCGAATCCGACCTGTCGCTCGAGCTCGAGCGCTCGCGCCGCCGCCTGACGTTGCCAGCGGTCGTAGTACCAGTGAAAGCCGACACGGTGAGACGTGAGAAGGACGCCTCGTCCAGTCCGGATTCGATCCCTACAAGATGGATGTGTTGCGCCTCCTCACGATCGGCGAGCGTGCGTGAAAGCGCGGGGATCGCGTCGGCGTTCGTCAACACCCAGACCTCGTGCTCGCGAGCTGCGGCGAGCATCGCTCGATAGCCCACCTCCAGCTCAGAGCCGCGCCCCGGCTCGCAGGCAAGAGCGGACAATAGCACTTTCAACGCGCGCCTCCCACGGCAGCCGCTCGATCGCCCATATGCTCACTTGAAGCCTGCCGGGACACCGATCGCGGGCCTGTCACCCGCTCGCTAAAGCCCAGATCGCAACGAGAACCACGATGAACTCTGTCATCGGGCCGGCAAAGCTCTTGTCCACGATTCCATGCAGTCCAACCCAGATCAGGACGCACGCGACCTGGTGTGCATACATCGAGGATGCCGGTGTCCGGCGGAGTCCCGGTAGAGACGGAAAAGCGCCATCCATGCTGCGAGAAAGGCCGCGAGCAGGAAGACGAAACCGACGATTCCTAGATCGGTGAGCACCGTCGACAGGGCGTCGTGGCCGGCACCGATGTTCAGGTTCCCGCGTTGCACGAAGTCGAAAAGCACATTTCTTGTCCCCGCGGCGAATCCGTACCCAAGGAGCGGAGATTCCTGCCAGCGTTCGAGAAGGTATGAGAAGGCGTCAGTGCGGCCCGACAGGGTGTCGAGTCCTTCTCCGCGCCTCGTTGCGGTCGACACGATCTCCGGCACTAAAGACGGCAGCAGACCGAAGATCGCGATGGCCACACCAGTGCCAATGACGACACCGTGGAGCCGGGCGCGGGGATGAGCGTGCAGCATTATGACGAGGAAGACGGCACCCGCGACCATCGTGGCCCGCGTCTGTGAAAGCACGATCAGCCACCAGCAGACCAGGTATAACACCAACGCCAGGACGCGGTATACGAGCTTGCGGGCGAATAGTGCGGCCGTAAGGAAGAACAAGCCACAGAGCAGACCCGAGCTGCCATAGTCGCCGAACACTCCACCTGTGACACGGACCGGTTCCCCGCCTCCCCCCCGACGCGAATGGCGTGACCCACTCGCGGCGGACGAAGTAAAACAGGGCAATCGCCGCGGCCTGCAGGCCGTAGACGACGAAGAGGACCTGCATCGACCTCGAGCCCCGTCGGGACGGCCAGTGCCACTCCAGCAGGGCGAGCACGAGGATGCCGATAATGATCTGCAGGGCGAAGTAGGCGGTGTAGAGCGGGGAACTCGAGTAGGACACCGAGGCCAAGCCGACCAGTCCGTACAGGCCGTACCAGCGGAGAGGGCGATCGGCCAGAAGGGCGGACAGGAATCGGGTTCCTCGGGCCACGTGGGACAGTCCGAGCACGAGCGCAGAGTGCCGGCGAACACCCAGGCCCCGACCTGCAGCATCGCGGCAGGATCGAAGGCGAAAGGGTTTGACAGCGCGGTGTCGAGCCCTCGCCCAGACACCCGCAGCGCCGGCGGGCCCCACACGATGAGGAGGGAAGCAACACAAGGGCGATGCGGGTGGCTCTTCCGGACAACGTACGACCTACTCGTCGCAGTCGAGGCCGACACAGTGGTCGCATCTCAGTCCGACCCGATGGCGAACGGGTAGGCGTCCATCAGCCCCGTCAGACCTGCCGCGCAGTGAAGGCCGCGGAGAATCGAGCCCGGCCAGAACGCCAGCCTGATCGACCAGGTCGTCATTGCGGGCCTGCTGCAGCGCCTCACGAGGTCATCGCACGCGACGACTCGACATCAGCGAACTCGGTGTGGACCACGGCCGCGCCTCCGCCGCGACTTCCGCGAGCGCGCCGACCCTGGGAACGATGACCGGGAACCCGGCAGCCATTGCTTCGGCGACGACGAGGCCGAACGTCTCGTACCACGTCGAAGGTGCCACGAGCACCCGGGCCACGCAGCATCCATGCCTGCACCTCTGCGGGGGAAGGGGCCGACCAACCGAACTCCCTTGACGTGGCGACCTGACAATCTCATCACGCAGCGGTCCGTCGCCGATGCACACCAGCTCCAGGTCAGTGTCCCCCATCGCACGACCAGGCATCGAGCAGAACGTCTGCTCCCTTGTCCCGCGAAGGCGTCCCACATGCAGCACGACCCGTGAGTGTGAGGGCGGGTCGGACCGCGGACCAGGATCCGCAACGAAGTGTGGATGAACCCACACCCGGTCGGAAGAGATGCCCGAGGCCACAAGGCGGTCGCGGACGAACGCTGTGGGAGCGAGGTACAACGCGATGCCGCGTCCCCACGTATCTCGGTGTCGGTTGTAGCTCAGCGTCATTGCTGCCGCAGCCGAAGCCAGCGTGGAGTCGTGGTAGCAGCGGTGCTGGACTCCTGGCCAAGGAGATCGCCCGAGACAGTCCTCACAAGGCCGACCGTCGCGAAGGAACATGCCGTTGAGGCACATCAGCCGGTAGTTGTGCACCGTCATCACTGTTGGCACGTCTGCGCGTTCGCAGCTGCTCCACGACGGAAGGCGACATGGCGTACCAGGTGTTGTGAACATGAGCAACGTCGGGCTCGAAAGCGCGCAACGGCCGCCTCGACAGCGCGCGCCCATGCCGGGTTGCGCGGCGACGCGGGCAGGCTGGCGGCCGTGCGTAAGGGCGAGGCGGGATTCTCCGCGATCAGCTGCTCGACCTCGTGGCCGGCGGACCGCAGCAGCTGCGCCTGGGCCGCCACAACTCGGTCCTCGCCGCCGCGCTGCCGGTAGCGCGTGTGGAGTTGAAGGATCCTCATGTGGACAGGCGACGCCGGCCTCGTCCCTTCGCCGGCCGCTGCTGTCCGTCTCCCGGACCGCCAGCGGTCGAGGACCCCGCGAGCGGTCGAAGACGTACGCCGACGAGTGGAACCTTGGCCAGGGCAAGCCGGGTCTGAACGTCTCACGCATCTGTGTCCAGGTCGTTCCCCGTGACACGAGCGAGGACGACGCCGTCGACGACGGCCGCGAGCTTCATCCCGCCGGGACTGTGGAGCAGGGCCGGCCCATCGATGACGAGGAGATCCGCCTCTTGCTGCAGGTTCGGCGAGGACCTTCGCCATCTGCGCGGACTCGGCCGCCGGGCGGCCGTTGTCCGCGATACCCGGCGGGACGAATCTGCAGGCCACCGACGCGATCGACCGGGACCAGGCAGTCCGGAGGATGCCGTCGACGCCGATATGCGCTCTGGCTGACCAGGTCGGACACACCCCGGCGACCCTCGGCGCCCAGCAGTCGGGTCAGGTCCCTGCCGCAGGCCGCATCGACGAGGATCACCGTTCGCTCGTCCTGAGCGGCCGAGAGCGCGAGGTTGAGCGCTGCCACGGACGTGGCTCTGTCTGGCTTCCGGACTCGTCAGGAGCAGCGCCCTCGGGTGGCTGTCTCGGCTGACGAGGGCAAGGCTCGACGCGATGAACTGGTGTTGTCTCGCTTCCGCCGACTGCGGAGCCGTGAGCACGGGTGCTGCGGCCGCCGGGGTATCCGAGGGATGCCGCGGGAGCACCCCCAGCAGCGGAGCGTCGAGCACGTCGGCAGCGTCGTCAGTGCTGTCGATGACGCGGACCCGTTCGCTGCGCCAGAAGGCGCCGACGAGACCCAGCGATGAAGCCCAGCAGACCGAAGACCACCGCCTTGCGACGGGGCTATCGGAGATCGAACTCCCTCCGGCGGACTGCCTGAACGATCGGTCGATACCCGCGCCATAGACGGCCGCGTCCGCCTGGATCTTGCCGGCGGTCGTCTCGAGCTCGGCGAGCTGCTCACTGAGATTGGCTCGTTCGTTCTCTACGGATCGGTCATCGCCCGCATCGCCCAACGCGGTCAGCTTGTCGCGCAGGCTGGCTTGCAGCGCGTTCAGCTCGGCCACGGACGCTTCGACATTCGCTGCATTCTGTGCAGTGGCGATCTCCTGGTACGCCTGGCCACCGCGTTCGCGACGTTCGCCGCCTGCTGCGGGATCTCCGAATCTGGCTCGAACGTTCACCTCGAAGATCTGTGGTAGAGCCTTCTGCGCTGACGTGCTGGCGGATTTGGCCGGGCGGCAGCTGGTTCTGCAGCAGCTCCGATGCCCTCGTCATGACTTCGGGAGACTTGACGAGGTCGGCCTGGGTGTTCAGGTAGCGGTCGACGTCGGTGAACGGGACTCCCCGTTCCTGCGAAAGAGCGTCCGGTCGTACGGGTTGAGCAGCTTGACGCTGCTGGCGGCCTCGAAGACCGTCGGCTGGAGGCTGTCCATAGACGTAGCCGGCCGCGGTGCAGAGCAGGACGACCGCGAGGATGGCCCAGCGGTAGCGCCAGAGCGCGCGAACCAGGCTGGGACCACGTTCCCGCTCCCAGCCGGCGCCACCGGCGGCGGGCACGTCGGCCTGCTCAGCAGCTCTCACCGGCACCCGATCATTGTCTAGCGAAGGGGACCAGGGCGTAGTCGCCCAAGGTCAAAGGACACCCCTACGATGCATCACGCTCAGGGGTGTCTGCATCAGGATGCGCAGATCCCACAGGAACGACCACGAGGCTGTGTAGATGTAGTCGAGGTGCCTGAGGTCGTCGTAGCTGAGGGCATTGCGTCCCGAGACCTGCCACAGGCCGGTCATGCCCGGGGGGACGGAGAACCGAATCGTCGCCCACCCGGTGATCCGCTCCGACTCCTCGATGGGGAACGGGCGCGGCCCGACCAGGGACATCTCGCCGCGAAGCACGTTGAGCAGCTGCGGCAGCTCGTCCAGGCTCGTTTGGCGCAGCCAGTGACCGACCCGGGTGACCCGCGGGTCATCCTTCATCTTGAAGATCGGACCGTCGACCTGGTTGCGCTCCGTCAGTGCCGCGCGCTGCTGCTCGGCGTCCACGCACATGGTCCGGAACTTGAAGATCCGGAAAGGCCGGCCGTGCAGCCCGGAGCGCTCCTGGCGGAACATGACCGGCCCGGGCGACGTCGCCTTGATCGCCACGGCCACCGCGGCGAACAGCGGGGACAACAGGACCAGCAGAGCGCTCGAGACGACGACGTCGAACAGCCTCTTACCGGCTCGCGCGACGCGGCCGGACTGCGCCGGCGCCACGTCGAGCAAGCGGGATGCCGTGCAGCTCCTCGACTGCCGAGCGCCAGCTCACCAGCTCGTACATGCGCGGCACCACCCAGATCGACACCTGCTCGTCCAAGCCGCGCAGCAGCTCGAGTGTCTCGCGGGTCGGTGTCCGCGAGAACGCGACCACGACGTCATCCACGTCGTAGCGCTCGCAGATGTCGGACAGCTGGGCCTCCGAACCGAGCAACCCCGACGACTTGCGCGCATCGTCGACCATTCCGACCACTGACACGTTCGAGCAGCGCTGCAGGCGGCCCGCGATGCTGACAGGACAGCCGTCCGCTGCCGACGATCACGACGCGCCGCGGAGGCCCGGGAGCGGCCGCCGCGGTCACGACGTAGCGCGCCGCCGGGATCGTGGCCAGGCCGAGCAGCCCGATCAGGGCAGCGTGCTCCAGCCGCAGGTCGTCCGCCTGGGACACGAAGGGGGTACGAGCCGCCAGCAGCGCGAGGATCACACCGAGCGACAGGCCGTGCCAGACGGCCCGACCGTTGACGGGACGGGGCCCGACGAATCCCTTGGCCGTGCGGTACGCGTCGCAGACGGCGAGTGCGACGAGGAAGGACGCGATCGTGAGCGCCAGCATGGTGGGGGTCATCGTCAGCCGTGTCCCGGAGAACGCCTCGTAGACGATGCTCGCGAGAACGGCCGCGGCGAAGATCCCCATGGCATCCGCACCGAGCAGCTGCACTGCGCGCCAGGAGGCGCGACGCGTTTCGGGACGATAGCCCGGCCGTGTCCGAGCGGCCGAGGAGTGTGGGGCGTCGTGCACGGGATCCTTCGCCGAGGCCAGCGCGTCGATGGGTTCGATCATCGCTGGACGCTCCTCACCCGACTTGCTGGGGCCTCGTGCCCGTGTCGAGGTTCGCGATGTCCGACGCAGTGCGTCGACAAGCGACAAGACTTCACAACCCCCCGGATCGGGTCACTCCGCTGGTCAAGGCCCCCCATGCCCAGGTGCATTAGCCTGCCACATCGTTCGGGGCCCGTCCGCCACTTGCCCTTTCACCGTCCGGACGGTCATTCGTCTCCATTCGTTCATGCCAACTCGGCCGACCCGGCACCGAAGCACGCGACACTGTCGGCACCGCGACCGCGACCGTGGGAAATCCGCGACGGTCGCTGCCGGGGAAACTGCGTGGCCTTGCGGGCCAGCGCCGGGCGCTCCACGAAGCGATAGGTCAGCGCGGCGAGAACCCCCGTCGCTACCGCGATCATGACGAGGTTGACGGCCAGGCCGCCGCGGCCGCCCACCGTCACGCCCCGCGCGGCGAGCAGCCGGGTGATGGGCTCGTGC
Source organism: uncultured Actinomycetota bacterium (assembly GCA_963801015.1). Taxonomy (GTDB): domain Bacteria; phylum Actinomycetota; class Actinomycetes; order CAWDCV01; family CAWDCV01; genus CAWDCV01. The sequence continues at coordinate 10,343 of CAWDCV010000001.1, forward strand.
CAGAGGAACACGCTGTACGACGCCAGGCCGCACACCACGAGCGGCCCGCGCCTCGAGCACCCGTACCAGTGGAGACGGGCGCCGGGCTAGGAAGGACGACGAGAGCGACGAGGAGCACGCAGGCCAGCGCGGTCAGGCGCTGGTACGGGTTCGCCACCCCCCAGTCCGGCAATCGGCCGAGGTCGGTCAGCGCGACGACCGCGAGCACGTCGAGGACGAGGACCGCCCAGAGAAGCAGCGGCAGGCGCGTGTGGCAGCCGGACCTGGTTCTCCTGGACGAGGACGAACAGCACCGCCAGGGCCATGCCGGGCGCGAAGAGGTCGGCGAAGCTGAGGAAGCTGCGCGCCAGGATGTCGGAGGCCGGGTAACGATCCTCGAGCCAGGACCGTGGCCACCTTGCCCGCCGTCCCCAGCAGCAGCAACACCGCAGGTGGTACGAAGAGGGCCAGCAACCGACCTCGGGCGCTGCGGGCCCGGCGGAAGCCGGCGTGAGCCAGCACCGCGAGGACGCGGCAGGCTGAGGTAGAACATGACCTCGACGGCGAGGGACCAGGCCGGTCCGATTCCGGTGTCGAGTGACGCCGGGACGTAGTTCTGAACGAACAGCGCGTTGCTGACGAGCGTGTCCGGGACGGCTGACGAGCCGGTCCAGGGACAGCTCGGACGGCGATCGGCGCAGCAATGCCGCCGGGAGGACGACGGCCACGACGGTCAGCACGACCCAGTACGCGGGAAGGATGCGCAGGGCGCGGTTGCGCAGGTAGTTCCGAACGTCCGGCAGCGAACCCCGGGTCAGGAGCGAGGCCACGATGGGCCGGTAGAGGAGATAGCCGGAGAGCGCGAAGAAGAGCGTGACGCCGGCCGGCAGGTGCGGCAGGGCGAAGCGGCTGAGGTAGCCCGCGTCGACCGGTCCCGATGGCGAGCTGTAGATGCCACACGTGGAAGACGACGATGCTGCTGGCGGCGAGCGCGCGCAGTCCGTCGATGCCCGCCACCCGGGCAGCGGCGCCGGGTGGCGGGCGCGGCTCGGTGCCGAGCCCGGCCTGGCAGCCAGGCGTGCGGTCACTTTGCCTTGGCCGAGACCACCGTGGAGGGCGCAGCTCTCGTTGCCGGCGGCGTCGTACGCCGTCACCCGGTACCAGTAGATGGCCCCGGTGGGAGCGTCGACGCTCACCGATGTCGCCGTCGTCGTCGTCAGCACCGTGAAGGGTCCGGCGGACCCGCTGGTGCTGCGATAGATCCGATACCCAGCCACGCCGCTGCCGACGTCCGTCGAGCCGGTCCACGCCAGGTTGATCTTGCGCTTCGCGGCCGTGGCCTTGAGGTTCGACGGAGCCGTGGGTGCCACGGTGTCCGGCGCCGTCGTCGCGCTCACCACCACGGACGGCGTGGAGCTCCCGTTCGCGCTGGTCGCGATGACGCGGTAGAAGTACGTCGTCGACGGGGCCAGGCCGGTGTTCGAGAACATCAGCACGTTGGCGCGGCCGTGGTACCGACCTGCGATCCAGCCGCTGATCCCGTTCGCCGACCGCTGCACCTGGTAGCCCGATCTCGCCTGCGACGTCCTGCCAGCGCACGTCGATCCGCGACGACGACATCGCGGTCGCCGTCACCCCGCCCGGTGCCGGCGGCGGGGGCGGAGCCAAGGTCGTGGCGCTGACCACGGTCGACGGCGACGAGTTCCCGGAATTGCTGGTTGCGACCACGCGGTAGGAGTACGCCGTCGAGGCCGCCAGCCCCGTGTCCGCGTACGTCACGATGTCCGCGCCGAGCGCCACGACGTGCGTCCAGCCGGTGCTGCCGTCGGCGGACCGCTGCAGCTGGTAGCCGGACTCGCCGGCGATGTCCTGCCACGCCACGTCGATGCGAGACGACGACACCGCCGTCGCCGACACGCCGGTGGGTGCTGGCGGAGGCGCTGGAGTTGCGGTCGTGGCACTCACCATGGCCGACGGCGTGGAGGCGCCGCTGCTGTTGACCGCCACCACCCGGTAGGAGTACGTCGTCGACGGCGTCAACCCGGTGTCGGCGTACGTCACCACGTCCGCGGCGGTCGATCCCACCACGACCCAGCCGGGGGAGCCGTCTGCCGACCGCTGCACGCGATACTCGGTCTCGCCCGCGACGTCCTGCCAGGCCACGTCGATGCCCGACGACGACACTGCAGTCGCCGACACGCCCGTCGGAGTCGGCGGCACCGGCGGCGGTGGAGGCGGCGGTGGCGCCTCGGTGGTCGCGCTCACCACTGCCGACGGCGACGACGCACCGCCAGCGTTGCGCGCTACGACGCGGTAGGAGTACGTCGTGGACGGTGTCAGCCCGGTGTGGGCGTACGACACGACGTCCGCGCCGACGGTCGCGACCTCCGTCCAGCCGCCGCCGTTGGCGGAGCCCTCCAGCAGGTAGCTGGTTTCCCCGGCGACGTCGTGCCACACAACGTCGACCTCCGTCGACGACACCGCCGCCGTCGACACACCGGTGGGTGCCGGTGGCGGGGGTGGCGGCGTGGTGGTCGCGCTCACAACCGATGACGGTGCCGAAGCGCCCGTCGCGTTAACCGCCACCACGCGGTAGAAGTACGTCGTCGACGCCGCCAGCCCCGTGTCGACGTACGACACCTCGTCCGCGCCGGTCGTCGCGACCTGCGTCCAGCCGCCATTGCCGCTGGCAGAGCGCTCCACCCGGTAGCCCGATTCCCCGGCGACGTCGTCCCACGCCACGTCGATGCTGGACGACGACACCGCCGTCGCGGATACGCCGGCTGGCGTGGCCGGAGGCGGTGGTGCCGCAGTGGTCGCGCTCACCACCGATGACGGCGCAGAGGCACCCGACCCGTTGACCGCCACTACCCGGTAGAAGTACGTCCTGGAGGCGTCGAGACCGGTGTCCGAGAACGCCACCGCGTCCGCAACGGTCGCCCCGACCTCGGTCCACCCGCCGGACCCGTTGGCCGAGCGCTCCACGCGGTAGCTCGTCTCGCCGGCGACGTCCTGCCAGCCGACGTCGATCCGCGACGCCGATACCGCCGCTGCCGACACGCCGGACGGGGCCGGTGGCGCAGGCGGGGCCAACGTGGTGGCGCTCACCACCGCCGACGGCGGCGAGTTGCCGTTGGCGCTGGTCGCGACGACCCGGTAGAAGTACGTCGTCGATGCGGTTAGCACGGTGTCGGAGAACGTGACCGCGTTCGCACCCACCGACCCCAGGGACGTCCAGCCGCCGGTGCCGTTCGCGGACCGCTCCACCTCGTACCCCGACTCCCCGGCGACGTCCTGCCACGCCACGTCGATCGCGGACGGCGAGACGGCGGTGGCCGAGACGCCACCCGGCGCCGGCGGTGTCGGCGCGGCCGGTGTCGTGACGTTGTTGAGCGCTGCGGAAGGCGCCGAGTCCCCGTTCCGACTCGTGGCGATCACCCGGTAGGAGTAGGTCTTCGACGGATTTACCGTCGTATCGGCGAGCGCCCAGTTGTCCCGAGCAGCCACGCCGACAGGCGCCCACGTGGTGCCGGTGCTGAGCTTGCGCTCGACCCGGAACCCGGTCTCCCCGACGACGTCGTTCCAGGCGAGGCCGACCTGCGAGCTTGCGACGGACGTGGTGCGCAGGCCACCCGGCGCGCTCGGCGGAGGTGGCGGCGGGGCCGGGAGGACCGGGTTGAACACCACGTCCACCCAGAAGTTCGCCTGCTGCCCGGAGGCGGTGCCGGGGAACGCACCGGTCGTCGTGCTCGCCGACCAGCCGTTGCCGCCGCTCTGCCCCGCGGCCAGCATCCGCACCGGGCTCTTCACCAGCTCCTTGGACGTGAAGACCCCGTTGTCCGCCGCGTACCGCCCCGCGGGCGCGAAGTACGACGCGACGTACGTGGTCCAGGGCCACACCGTGACCGGGGAGCTGAAGTTGACCTGCTGCCAGCCGGACGCGGTCTCGCCCGTGAACGTGGCGCTCGCCAGCAGCCGACCGTCCCGGGCCCACAGACTGCCCTTGTGCACGCCGGTGTTGTTCGGTCCCTTGTAGAAGCGGATGCCGGTGATCTGGCCGTACTTCTCCACCCGGAAGCGCACGCCGACCTCGGTGGCCGTCGTCGACGTGACCTGCGGCACGGTCGGGGTGTCGGTCGACGACCACATGCTGCACGGGCAGCCGTCGGCGCTGGACGTGGGCGGTGCCGGCAGGGTCGCCTCGACGGCGGGCAGCCACGCCTGCGCCATCTTCAGGTAGCCGTCGGCATTGGGGTGCACCCCGTCGACCAGATCGGACACGGTCAGCGCGCCATGGATGTCGACGAACGAGACCTTCTTCCCGGCGTCGACGCGAGCCTGCACGATCCCGGGGATGGCCGCGTTGTACGCAACGCCCTGTGCCTCGTCGGCCGCGTTCGCGAGCGGCGGGATGGATCCGACGATGACGGTCGTCGTCGGCTGGGCGTCGAGGATGGTGTCGATCAGCCCGCTCAGCCGGGCGGGGGCGTTGGGGAGGTCGGTGTCGGTAGTGACGTCGTTGGTCCCGATGAGGAGCAGGACCACGTTTGGCGTGTAGGTATTGACCTCGGTGCGCGCGAGCGCGGCAACCTCGGAGATCTTGAACCCGTTGCGGCCCTCGTGCTGCCGGTCCTCGATCTCGAATGGCCCGCTGTTGGCGACGCCGACGTAGTCGAAGCTGTGCCCACGCGGCACCATGAGGTCCTTCAGCTCGAGCCGGTAGCCGCCGGTCGCCCCGACCCCGTTGGTGATGCTGTCCCCCATCGGCATGATCTTCATGGGGGTGAGGGCCACCCGGTCCGCGGCGCTGGCCGCAGGGAGGAACGCGGTGCCGCCGATCCCCAGCGCGATCACCAGCGCGATCGCGAGGCTGGCCCATCGCCGCAGGACGAGGCGAGCTGCGGTCATGGGGTCCCCCCGTACGTGGTGCCGAGCATGTGTCTGTGTCCCCGTATCAGCCGAGCACGACCCCGGCGGCGACGCAGGCCACCCACGCGACCGCGGTGACCTGCAGGAAGCGGTCCCGGAGAAGGAGGTCCTCCGGGGAGTCCGGCGCGCCGCCCTCACGCAGTAGCGCGTATCGGTAGAGCCCGAGCACGAGCGGCAGGATGGACAGCGCCGCGAGCGGGTTGCGGGCGCCCTGTCCCTCGAACGCCCACAGGCAGTAGGCGGTGATGGTGACCGTCGCCGAGCTCGTCAGCATGAAGCGCAGCGTCTGCTCGGAGTACTCGTCGAGAGTCTTGCGGTGGCTGCCCCGCATGTCACCCAGCGCGCGATGCTCGGCGAACCGCTTGCCGGTCACGACGAACAGGGCTCCGAAGCAGGCGACGAGGAGAAACCAGCTCGACAGGTAGACACCGACGGCGAGCCCCCCGGCCGCCGCTCGTAGCACGAACGTCCCCGCCACGGCGGCGACGTCCACAAGCACGATGTCCCTGAGCCGGTAGGTGTAGGCGACTGCGAGCGCGAGATACGCGAGGACCGCGCCGGTCAGGGGAAGTCCCGCCCCCGCCGCGGCGATTCCCACGGCCGCGATCGTCAGCGCGGCGCCGGCCAGCCAGGCGTCTCGCGGCGACAGCTCGCCGGCAGCCACCGGCCGGAAGCGCTTCGTCGGGTGCTCGCCGTCGCGCGTCCGGTCCCGGACGTCGTTGAAGAAGTACATCCCGCTGGACGCCAGGCAGAAGGCGACGAAGGCGACCAACGCCCGCGCCAGCGACGCTGGCTGGAGCAGAACTCCGGCCGTCCCCGGCGCCGCGAAGACCAGGAAATTCTTGATCCATTGCCGGGGCCGCGCCGTGGCCACGATGGAGCGCAGCACGCTGCGCCGGCTCCGACTCGTGTCGGGCCCGCGCTCGTGCGAACGCAAGAACTGCGCGGTTGCCACCCTCACCCCTGTCCCGCCGTCGCATGAGAGTGGACTGTCGCGGGTCCCCTCCCGCCTCGTCATGCGAGGGCCACCGGACACGATGACAGACGATGCGGGTTCGCCGGGAGGTTTCTGACCAGGTTTTGGTGTACGGCGAACTATCTGTCAACGGGACGTGGCCGTAGAGCTGCGGGCAGTGATGGCAACGTCAACACGAGGAGCGTGGCGAGCAGTCCCGCTGCAGTCCAGCTGACCAGTTCGTCCCACAGCCGAAGCGGGCCAGCGAGGGCACCGATCCACAACAGGAGGACGACGACGGCGAGCGTGGCCCGAACGAGTCGGCCGGGCCCGTCCGCCCCGCGCGGCACGGGCCAGCGCAGCAGCTGTGGCAGCACCAGCAGCAGGCACACGAGTCGATAGTCGAAGCTGTTGCCCACGACGAAGGTCCCGAGATAGACCAGTGCGCCCATCCGGAAGGCAAGCAGCTCGGACGTCTCCCGAGCGTCCTCGAGCGGGGCTATCACGTGGCCGGTCGGGGACCGGTGCCGCCAGACCAGCCAGGCGCCCACGGCCAGCAGCGCGACGGCCAAGAACACGAGCGCCTGGGCGATCGCCCGACTCCCACCCCATTCGCCGCCCACCACGGCGTGGTAGATCTGCCCGAGCAGGATGCGGGCGCCGTACGAGTATTCCTGCCCCTGGGTCGCGCGTTCGGAGATGGTGGCGATGTCGTCGCGGGTCGTGACGGCGTAGGCGCCGAACAGCACGAGAGCCGCGGCGGCCGCGATGCGGGTCCTGCGGTCCCGCGACGGGAGGAAGGCGAGCAGGGCAATGGCCGGGTACAGCTTCGCCACCGCCATCAGCAGGACCAGCGCAATCGCAACGTACCGAGCCGCCGCCGAGCCGCGCCGCCACACGACGGCCGCGAGCGCCAGCCCCGAGAAGATGACGAGGTCCATGTTCGCTCGCTCGACGGCGAACATGACCGCCGGGGAGCAGGCTGCCGCCGCGACAATCAGCCCCTCGCCGACCGTCAGCCGCGGGAGGAGGACCAGGAGCATCAGCACGAAGATCGCGACGATCAGCGCACCGAACACCAACGTGCCGCCCTGATCGAGCCCCACCGAGCCCAAGACCAGCCAGATCCGGGGGTAGAAGATCGTGCGCCCCCACGGGTCGCAGGGGTTGTCCACGAGCGGGTCATGGCCGAGCCGGCTGCATTCCGCCGCGGCGGCGACGTTGCGGGCGTCGAAGAAGAGACTGGGCCCGGAAGGGACGCCGAGCCACGGCCAAACGTCGACCTCCCACCCGATCCGCGCGACAGCGACGAGGCACAGGTAGAGCACGACGGCGCCGAGAACCACCACCCGACCGTCGACGCCGCCTCCCGCACCGGGAACCAGGGCCCGCAGCTTCCCGCGGGCGGAGTCAACGGCGGTCACGAGCCGACCTCCGGCGCGAGCACACCCGCACCTATCGGGTGAGAGCGCAGCCGACGGGGTGTCAGCGGGGTGCACGGTCATCCTGTGCGCTCCTCGCGGCCGGCGGTCGTGGCTCCTCGGGTACGGCTGGCTGCCACGGAGGCTAGCCAGCCCACGTGCTCGGCGCAGGCAAATCCCGCGAGCCCGGCATTCGCCTCGGTGAAAGTGTTGCGTTTCTGCGCTGCGGGCCGATGAATGGTCACACCGATCGCAGCGCCGAAACGGCAAGCGGACGGAGGGGGCAGGGCTATCCGCACCACCGCCGGAACCGTGAGTCCCGCGCGAATGGAAGCCACGAGCTCCCTCGGTTACCGCCCGGAGCTGGACGGCATACGGGGGGTCGCGATCCTCCTCGTGATGGCCATCCACCTGCACAACTGGCCGCGCGGTGGCTTCCTCGGCGTGGACGTCTTCTTCACCCTGAGCGGCTTCCTGATCACCACGCTGCTGCTCGAGGAATGGAACGCCCGCGGCGCGATCTCGCTGCGCGCCTTCTACGCCCGCCGCGCCCTGCGGCTCTTCCCGGCCGTCGCCGTACTGCTCGCGGCGTACACCACAGTTGCGCTCCTGCTCGGCGGGCCGTACCTCGGGACCCGGCTGGCAGGCGTCGGCTACGGCGTTGCCTACGTCGCCAACTGGCCGCAGGCGTACCACTGGCCCTTCCCCGAGCAGGAGATCGGCTTTCTCTGGACGCTGGCCATCGAGGAGCAGTACTACCTGTTCTGGCCCGGCCTGCTCTTCGTGGCGCTGGCCGTTGCCCGAGTGCCGCCCCGCCGCCTGATCGTGGTGATCCCCTGCCTGGTGCTGGGCGTCTGGGCCTGGCGACTGTGGCTGCTCGCCGACGGTGCCGACGGACCGCGCATCTACTTCGGCACCGACACCCGGCTGGATCAGCTGCTGATCGGGGCTGCCGTCGCGGCGTGGTTCGTCCACCGCCCGCCACATGCAGGACGAGCGAGCGGCTCGCGCGTCCTGCGGCTGGCGGGATGGGCGGGCGTGCTGTTCCTGGCGTGGCGGCTGTTCGACCCGGTCTACTTCCGGGCGTGGTATCCCGCGGTCGGGATCGCGGCGATCGGGCTCGCCTCGGCAGCGGTCATCGCCTGCGTCGTGACGCGCTCCTGCCCCTGGCTGCGCTGGACGTTCTCCTGGGCGTGGTTGCGCTGGGTCGGCACGCTGTCGTACTCGCTGTACCTGTGGCACGTGCCGGCCATCCGGCTGGTCGACCAGCTCCCCCTGGCCTCGGCCACGCCGCTGCGGGTGCTCGCCGGGCTGGTGCTGTCGTTCCTCTTCGCCGCGGCGTCGTATCGCTATGTCGAGCAACCGTTCCTGCGCCGCCGTCGGCGGCATGAACAGTTGCGCGGCACCAAGGCCGACGTCGACGCGCACGAGCGGCCACCCGCGTGACGGCGCCACCGCACGCTGCGCCCGTCGGCGCCCCATCGAAGCCGCGGCCGGCGCCGACCACGCAGCCACCCGCGTGGGTGCGTCGCGCTGCACCCGTGGTGCTGGTTGCCGATGACGTGCGGCGCTGGCCGGCTACCGGCTCGGCGCCAAGAGCCTGTGGCACGACGAGGCGTTCTCGCTGGCTCTCGCCCGCAGCGACGCGGACACCTTCTGGCGGGCGCTGCGGGACCAGGAGTCGTTCGCCGGCCTCTACTACTCGATCCTGCGGGTGCTGCCGACGCTGGGGGACAGCGAGGCGACCCTGCGGCTGCCCTCGGTCGTCTTCGCGGTCCTGGCGACCGTCACCTGCTTCGCCGTCGGCAGCCGGCTGTTCGGGTTCGGCGTCGGCATCGCGGCCGCTGTGCTGCTGGACGTCAACCTGCTCTTCCTCCGCTACGCGCAGGAGGCCCGCCCGTACGCCCTCGCCCTCTGGCTCGTGACGCTCGCCAGCTGGCTGCTGATCCGAGCCGTCCAGCGGCCCACGTGGCCGAGCTGGCTGGCATACGGCGCGATCGCGGCGCTGGCCGCCTATGCCCACTTCTTCGCGGTGCTCGTGGTGGTCGCGCACCTGCTGTCGCTCGTCGTGCACCGATCGCTGGTCCCGTGGCGCCAGGCGGCAGCTGCCGCAGGGATGTTCGCCGTCCTCGTCCTCCCGCTCTCCGTGGTGCTGCTGTCCAGCAACGCCGGCGGGCGACCGTTGCTCGCCCAGGCGCTCCGTGCCGATCCTGATGCGCGAACTCGCGGGAGTCGCGCCGACACCGCTGGGCACCCTGCAGGGCGCGGTGTACGCCCTGTGCTGCCTCGGCGTTCGCCCTCGCCGTCTGGCGACGACCGCCAGGAGGGGCTGTCGGCATTCCAGCGCTGGCGGTACACCCTGCTCGCCTGCTGGCTGGCCGTCCCGATCGTGCTCGCCGCCGTGGTGTCGACCTGGTGGCCGATCTTCGTCACCCGCTACTTCGTGATCTGCCTGCCTGCCGTGGTCCTCCTGATTGCCGCCGGGCTCGGCGTGCTGCGCCCGATCGCGCGGGGAGCGGTGCTGCTGGCCGTCGTCCTGCTCGCGGCTCCCGGATGGCGCGCCCACTCCGTGCCGGACAGCAAGGAGGGGGAGAACTGGCGCGGTCTCGTCCAGTTCGTCGCCAGTGAAGCACGCCCCGGTGACCGGGTGATCTTCCTGTCGCGCTTCGGGCGACGCCCGTTCGAGTACTACCTCGTACGTTCTCCCGACCTGGCCGTGGCCCTGGCGCCGGCGTACCCGTCGCTGCCCTGGGGGGACTACCCGCCCGTCGTCGGCGAGCGTGAGGTGGTGGCGGCCCGTACGAGTGCACAGCAGCTGGACGCCGCGGCACCACCCCGGGTATGGGCGGTGCTGCTCTGGGGCGGCTTCCGCACCGGGGACGACGACGGCGAACCGTTCGCGCGGCTGCTGACGCAGGAATACGCCGAGCAGGAGAATCTCTTCTTTGGCCGCTACCTGAAACTGGCTCGGTACGAACGGCTGGCATTTCCCGGTTCTTCCGACCAGGCCGGGATCGACGACTTACAGTCCGGGAGACACGAGCGCCGCACGTCGACAGCTCGTGGTGATTCAGATGGAGGGAAACACATGGTTCGTCGCGCCGTTGTAACCGGAGGCGCCGGATTCTTGGGCTCGCACCTGTGCGAGCGGCTTCTTGCGGACGGTTATCAGGTGACCGCCCTCGACAACTTCGTCACGGGCGCCGCGACGAACGTCGATCACCTGCTCGAGCACGACCGGTTCCGCCTCGTCCGGGCGGACGTCAGCGACTACATCCACGTCGTCGGGCCGGTGGACGCCGTGCTCCACTTCGCATCGCCGGCATCGCCCGTCGACTACCTCCAGCTGCCCATCCACACGCTCAAGGTGGGGTCGATCGGCACGCTGCATGCGCTCGGCCTGGCGAAGGAGAAGGGCGCGCGGTTCGTCCTCGCCTCGACGTCGGAGACGTACGGCGATCCGCAGGTGCATCCGCAGCCGGAGTCGTACTGGGGAAACGTCAACCCGGTGGGACCGCGCGGCGTTTACGACGAGGCGAAGCGGTTCGCCGAGGCGCTGACGATGGCCTACCACCGCACGCACCGCGTCGACACGGGGATCGTACGCATCTTCAACACCTTCGGGCCGCGAATGCGACCTAACGACGGCCGGGCGATCCCCACGTTCATCCGCCAGGCACTCAACGAGGAGCCGATCACCGTCGCCGGGGATGGGTCCCAGACCCGGTCCGTCTGCTACGTGGACGACCTCGTCGACGGGGTCGTGCGGATGCTCGATTCCGGGCTCGAGGGCCCGGTCAACCTCGGCAACCCGCACGAGATGACCGTCCTGGAGCTGGCGCAGTGGATCCGTGAGCTCACCGGGTCGTCATCCGAGATCGTGTTCGTCCCGCGGCCGCGAGGACGACCCGACCGTCCGGCAGCCCGACATCTCCTACGCCGCCGCACCCTCGAGCTGGGCGCCACGCGTCCCCATGGAGGACGGCTTGAAGCGCACTATCGCCTGGTTCGAGGAGCACGAGGAGCTGTCCCAGCGGCCCCGGGTGCTCGACGACCGTCCCCTGATCGGGGTCGCGACTAGCAGCCCACAGCGAAGTCCGCGGTCTGGGCCGGCCGGGGGGCCGGGCACGATAGCGTGCCCGGATTCGCCCACCGCCCGCCGGTCTCGCGTGCCTTGCTGGCGAACCTGTCGTACGTCGACCAGTCGTTCCACACCGAGCTGGTCCGGAACGGGTTGGCGCGTTGCGTGTGGTACCAGGTGTTCCCGCTGAAGACGGAGCTGCTCCAGAACGCCGCTTCGTCCCGGGTCTGCCAGAACAGCCAGCCCTTGTCCATCGAGTCCTTCACCGCCCAGTCGTCGCCCACGGTGACGTTGTTCTGCAGCGTGAGCCAGTTGCCGTAGACGAGTGTTCCGTCGGGCATCCGCTCCGGGGTGGCCGAGCCGGTGTGCAGGTGCTGCCAGCCCGCGTTGTTGAAGACCTGACTGTTGCGGACGGTGGTCCGGTCGCTCCGGGCGTAGGAGATGCCGCTCATGCCGTTGTTGCAGACCTTGGCGCCGTCGATAACGATCGGGCCGGGGTTCTTCTCCAGCGAGATGCCGCGGCCGAGATTGCCGGCGCTGACGAGCCCGGTCACCACGACGTTCTTGTTGTCGGTGTCGAACCACAGTCCGTGGCTGTAGTTGTGATGAGCGTTCCAGCCCTTGATCGTGATATTGCTGCTCATCCCGAACTTGACGCCCGCTGCCCACCCGGTGAAGCCCACCTGGGCGCCCCGCCAGTTGGTGCGGGCCAGCTCCGCGTTCTCGATCGACGATCCCGATCTGCTTGTACGAGCCGTAGCCGGTGATGCCGTTGTCGAGGAAGCGCACGTTGCGTAGCGTCGCGCCCTTGCCGTTGCCGATGCCGAGCCCACCAGCCGCTGCCTGGCGAACGGTCACGTTGTCGACGGTGAAGTTGGTGCTGTTCGATGCGCCGGCGATGTTCTCCTGGATCGCGCCGGCGCCACGTTCGATCGTCAGGTTGCGGACCGTGACGTTGGTGCGCCCGTTGACCTGCAGCGTCTTCCCCCGGACGGTCACCTCGGCGACTGGTGAGCGGGCCTCGCACCGGTCCGCGGCCGGGCGGTGATGGTGTTCGCGCCCTCGTCGACGAGGAACGTCCCGGGAACCGAGCTTGGCGGCGCTGTCCACGACGTGGTAGGGGACTGCCGCGACGAACATGGCCTCTCGGTTCAGCAGCACTCGGTCGTAGCTGAGCGTGGGCCATGGGTCGCTCAAGTTGCCCAGGTTGTGCGGCCAGGAGTGGCGGAACGTCCCGTCGCCGAGGGCGGTCCACGAGCCGAGGACATTCGCGCCGGAGATCGTGGCGCCCTGGCCGTCGATGGTGATGGGGGCGGCGGTCATGCAGCTGCCGGGCTGCAGGACGAGCGATTCGCGGTAGACCGTCGGTTGCAGGGCCAGCCGGACCGCCTTGCCCTGCTTGTTGATCTCATTGGCCTGCGCGATCGCGGCAGCGATGCCGCCCGGGGCGGCGTTGACGACGACCTCGTTGCTGACGGTGGGCGCGCTCGTCGTCGGCGAACTTGGCGTCGGCGAGCTCGTCGTCGGCGTGGTCGAGGGCGCCGGTGTGGTGGGTGTAGTCGACGGGGCCGGTGTCGTCGGCGCAGGTGAGGGCGTGGTCGTGGGTTTCGGGGCCATGACCGTAAAGTTGGCCGAGCTGCGGGCCACGCTGCGACCAGTGGCGTCGAAGAAGCGCGCGACGACCTTGTGCGCACCCACACTCAGCTTTGACAGGTCCAGCGGCTTGGCCGTCCCGTCCGGCGCGGTACCCATCAGGTCGTACGGCGGGGTGTCATCGGTCAGCGTGCGCGCCGTAGCCGTGCCCTGGTCGAGGACGAACGTCACCTTGTCGACGGGGCTGCCGGCGGTGACGAACACGTACGCCAGGCCAGCGCGCGCTGCCCCGTCGAGGTTCGTCGCCGGGGACCGGTCGGGCTCTGCCGCCACCATGATCGGCAGGCGGGTCCGCGCCGAGGCGTCAGGGATGTCCGTGGTCGCCGCGAAGACGGCAACGGCGGCCGTCAGCGCCACAGCGGCAACCACGCGAAAACGAACCGGCGAAATTTGACTCTTTCTTTGCAAACCTGCTTGACGCGTTGCGCGCAATGTGTCGCTCCTCGGTGTGGTTCTCGACGTCAATGTCGCTGACGAAATATCGAGAACGTCACAGGTCCGACCAGAACGAGCGGATGAGCGACCGGGGGTCACCACAGCCGACCGTGAGGGTGTCGTCCCATGGACGCACCGTTTCGAGAACCGCCACAGCTGACCTTTCCTTCTACGCCTGCGAGGTCAGCTGTCGGGTTCGGACCGGGCGGCCCGGCCACAGCGCTACGGTGCTGCGGCCTCACCCCAAGGTCACAGCGAAACTGCGACCACGAGCTCGGGTCCCCCGCTCCTGCCCGAAAATAATGGATGCTCACGGACGGGCAGGACTCGGCGTAGGCCCGCGAGCAGCTTTCGCTTCTGAAAGCGAGGGAAATCTAGGAGGACGGCGTCACGAGGGGCAAGTTCGTGGGTGGCGTGTTGACAGAGCTTTACGAGGGATTTACGGATTGGCACGATTTCCTCGCCGCACCGAGCTACTGCAGGCCGAGGAGTTGCTCGATCGGGTCGATCGCGAAGTAGAGAAGGAACGCCGCCGCGACGCCGTACAGGAGCGGGTGTACCTCCCGACCGCGGCCCTGCACGAGCCGGATCAGGACGTAGAACAGGAAGCCAGCGCCGATGCCGTTGGTGATCGAGTATGTGAACGGCATGATCACGATCGTCAAGAATGCGGGAATGGCGAGCCCGAAGTCGTCGAGGTCGAGCGTGCGGACCTGCGTGAACATGAGGAAGCCGACGATGACCAACGCCGGCGTTGCCGCCTCGAACGGCACGATCGACACCAGCGGCGCGAGGAACATCGCAATGAGGAACAGGCCGCCGGTGACAAGGTTCGCCACGCCGGTTCGGGCACCGTCGCCGACACCCGCCGCCGACTCGATGTACGTCGTGTTGGACGACGTCGACGCCGCACCGCCGGCGGTGGCCGCGAGCGAGTCCACGATGCAGCACGCGCTGGATGCCGGGCAGATCGCCCTTCTCGTCGGTGAGCCCGGCCTCCTGGCCGACGGCGGTCACGGTGCCCACGGTGTCGAAGAAGTCCGCCAGCATCAGCGTGAAGACCAGCAGCAGCGCCGCGAGCACGCCGACCTCGGCGAAGCCGCCGAACAGGCTGAAGTCGCCCACCAGCGACAGGTCGGGCGCGGCCGCGATGCTGTCCGGCAGCGACGGCACGCCGAGCTGCCAGCCGCGCTGGAAGTCCGGGCTCGCCGGCCCGATGTTGGCGATGGCCTCGACGATGATGCGAGATGACGGTCGTGGCCACGATGCCGATGAGGATGGCGCCCTTGACCTTGCGCGCCATCAGGACCGCGGTCAGCACGAGGCCGACACAGAACACGAACACCGGCCAGCCGGCGAGGTTGCCGCCGATGCCGAGCTCGACCGGCGGGGCCCGCCTCTGCGTACGCCGGACGAAGCCGGCGTCGACGAAACCGATGAACGCGATGAACAGGCCGATGCCCGCGCCGATCGCCGTCTTCAGCTGTCGCGGTACTGCTCGGAACACCGCCCTCCGGAGGCCGGTGAGGACGAGGACGAGGATCACCAGGCCCTCGAGCACGACCAGGCCCATCGCGTCGGCCCATGACATCTGGGACGCGATCCCGAACGCGACGAAGGCGTTCAAGCCGAGCCCGGTGGCTATCGCGAACGGGTAGCGTCCGACGACGCCCATGATCACGGTCATCACACCGGCCACCAGCGCCGTCACGGCGGCGACCTCGGTGGTGCCGAGGAACTGCCCGTCAACGTCGGGCACAGTCCCGATGATGAGCGGGTTCAGGATGACGATGTACGCCATCGTGAAGAACGTCGCGAGTCCACCGCGTACCTCACGGTTGAGCGTCGAGCCCCGCTCGGAGATCGCAAAGTAGCGGTCGAAGCCGTTGCTGGGGCGCCGCGCAACGTCCGGCTCGTCTGTAGTCGTGGTCTTCGCCTGGTCAGCCATGTGCGCTCCCGCAGAGAGAACGAAAGACAACGACATTGACAGTGCGCAGCGTGGCAGAAGGAAATCACAACCGGATGACAGGACGCGCGGGTCGCTAACCTCCCATCTCGTGACGCGACCCCCACCGCCGGAGCCGCTCGACGTCGACGGCTTCGCGAGCGTGGCGATCGGCACCGCGCTGTTCCTGGTGGCGTTCCTGCTGGTCGTCCTGATTCGGGGCTTCGATCAGTGGGCCTGGGTATGCCTGGCCGGGGCAGGGCTCGGGGTTCTCGGGCTCCTTTACTGCATTCGGCGGCGCGCGGGTCTCACCCGGCGTACGGACGAACCGACCGCCTGACGTCAGACATCATCGAGGTCGCGCTCGTCGTGCAGCACGGACGCAGCCGATGGGTCGGCGAGCAGTTCGGCGACCAGGTGGCGCCGCTGCCACTGACCTGCGGCGAGCGCGAGCCCGCGGGCTAACCCATACATCGTCGACGCGTGAACGACCCCGTCGACCACGCGCCAATCGACCGCGACGCCGTCGACGACCAAGTCCTCGTGCTCCGTCCACGTGGCTGGCGCATGCGGCAGAATGTCCAGCACCTCGCGTGGCACGTCCTGCTGCACGCCAACTGAGTCGATGCCCCCGTGAATCTCCTCGCTCATCAGCGGCACGGCGAGCACATCGGCGAGCGATGGCGCCAGGGAGGCGGCGACGAGTAGCAGCGGACGCTGTCCCACCAGCGGCAACAGGTCAGGCCGATCGGCAATGAGGGCAGACTCGGCTGGAACCACCAGTGGCGAACCGTTGACGAGAGCCCGCACCTGCGCGGGCGGCTGCACCCGATCCGGGTCCACCGCCGCCAGCGCGACATAAGCCGCTCGGAGCACGTCTCGGGCGATCGGCCGGTCTCCGTCGGCCAGCCGATCCAGTAACTCCTGCGGTCCGCCGGGCTCGGCGAGGAGTTCGGGCAACGACCGGCGCACGCCCAGTGCCTGGAGGAGCCCGTCGTCCACGTCGAGCCGTATGGGGTCGTAGAGCGCGCCCACGACTGCATCCGCGTCGCTGACGCGCAGATCCCCGAGTGGCCGGCCGTCGATCGAGGCGTGCTGCCGAAGCCACCACGTGGTGTACGGCAGCACGTCGACGCGACTCCCGTCGGGACGTACGGCATGCGCCGGCGCGGCGACGGCATCTCGCAGCGCCGGATTCGCGGCGAGCAGCGCAAGAGCCGCTGGCCAGGCATCCGTCCGGATCAGGTCGAGGTCGCGTACGGCAGTCAGCTCGGCGAGCACCGGGGGTAGCGGGCTCTCGCTGCGCAGCGTGCCGATAACGTCGATGACCCATCGCTCCACGTCGTCGAGATCGATGACATCGGTGTCGATCCCGGCGGGGTCGAGGACCACGTCCGCAACGCGCAGCACCGTGAAGCCATCGAGCACACCGGTGGCCACGAGCGTCGATCGGTGCCACCGCTGTGCCAGCTCGTCCGGGACGACCTCGAGTGCGTCCTCATCGAGCAGCGGCCGAAGCGGTGAGTCCGCCAGCACCAGATCCGCGGCGGTCAGCCCGTCGCTGAGACTGAGCTGGCCGAGCCAGGAATGTTCGCCGGGTGCGAGATCGGCGGCTTCGACGAGCGCAAGCACGGCGTCCCTCGTTGCCTCTGGATCGCTGAACCCCTCGCCCGCCACCGCCGCCTGCACGGCTGGATCTTGAAGCAGCGCGCGCGGCATTGCGGGAGCGGCACCGAGCCGCTCGAGCAGTGGATGCGCGGCATCGGGGTGCACGATGCGCAGCCCTAGCGTGGCGCCGAGCTCGACGTCCATGCCGGGGATCGGCAGGTAGGCGCCGCGCACGCCACGAACCGTGCGTCCGTCCGCAAGGGGGACAGGCAGCGCGCCGAGAGCATCGCGATCCACGGTGGCGAGTCCAGCGCACGCGTCGTACACCTGCCGCCACCAAGCCGGCTCGCGGTCGAGCTCACCCAGAAGATCGACCACGTCTGACAACTCCAGCCGGCGGACGCCGAGCACGTCGAGCGCGGCGCGATCGCGCGACCACGCCGCGGGGAGCAAGCCGCGCAGCACGGGAGTGAGAACCTCGAGAAGTGCGGAGTCCGGCGGGTCGACGGTGACTGCGTCGCGCGGACGTATGTCGCCCGGGAGGAACGGGGTCTCTCTCAGCCGCGCGACGATCGCGCGCCTCAGCATGGCGTCCAGCTCGCCGGCGGGCAGCCCGCGCGGAACCAGGCCAGGGGCGACCTCGTCGGGCGCTCGGCACACGATGGTCGCGTACGTGTCAGCTGCGCGCTCGATCACGAAGTCGCGCAACTCACCCGGCGCGATGTGCCGCCGAGACGGGTCGAGCGGGAACGTCGCCACGAGCAGAGCCGGCAGATCCAGCGGCTCGTCGGTGGGCGTCGGCGCGTGGACGACTGCGTCCAGCGGAGGCTGGGCGTTCGTCTCGTCGGCAAGAGCCCAGACCACGGACCAGGCCGGGCGGCCACGCTCTTCGGTCGGCCGATCCACGAACAGGTCGGGTTCCACCAGGCCCGCGCTGGACGCGACGAGCCAGCGGGTGGGAACACCTCCGTCGGTCAGCGTGACGGCGTCGGCGTCCCACGACGCTTCGAGCTGTCGGCGCACTCCGTCGACCTCGATGGTGACTTCGGCCAGGACGGGCAGGGCAAGCAGCAGGGCAGCATCGATCGAACCCAGCAGCTGCCGCGCGAGCGCCTCCGCGTCCTGGTCTCGGAGCGGGAGAACCGCGACGGTGTCGTAGCCGTCGGGCACGTCGAAAGCCCTGGCCGGGAAGGGCAGCCGCAGGGCGGGTACGGCACCACCGCGGTGCGACAGTTCATCGGCGAGGCCCGGGGTGGTGGCGACCTCGGCGCGGGTAGCCGACCGTGACCACCGCACGGACGCTGTCGTCGTGGAGCCGATGCCGGGCTCATCGGTGACGGCCAAGACGGCGGCAAAGCCAACCCCGAAGCGGCCCACGCTGGCTGTGCCGCGCCTAGCCGATGCGCGCAGCGTCGACAGCGCCTCGACTCCAGCGGCGTCGAGGGGTGTTCCGGTGTTGGCGGCAATAAGAGTGAGCCCGCCAGGGCGATCCTCGAGCCGGAGCAGCAGCCGGCCGGGAACGCCGGCGGCTGTCGCGGCGTCCGCCGCGTTCTGCGCGAGCTCGACGACGAGACGATCGCGGTACCCACCGAGGGCGTAGTCCTCCTCGGCGTTGGCATCCTCGCGGAACCGGGCCGACGAGGCTGCCCACGACGCGAGGACGCGCTCCCGGATCGCAGCGGTCGCGAACGGGTCGACGTCGCTCAGGGCCAGACCTATATCAGCTGTGGCCGAGCTCGGCGGCGGAATCGTCGTCGGCCTCGAGGCTGGGATCGACGCTCGAAGCATCGACCAGGTCGTATCCGATCTCGTCGATGACCGGCGTGGCCGGCACTCGGCTGGCGTCGACGCTGACGAGCGTCTCCGAGTGGGCACCGCAGCCATGATCGACCGAGACGACCCGACCGTCGTCGGGGGCGTACTCGTTCGCGCAGACACCGAACACCGCGCGCAGAGACCCGGCCATGGGCAGGAAGAAGCCGCAGGTCGAGCACTGCCCCGGGGCAGCGGCGGCCATCGGCGACGTCGGCCCGGCGTCGCCCAGGTACCAACGGTCGGTCGCGTCGTCGCGCCCGATGATGGACAGGACGCGGCGCCGGCCCAGCCCGAGCTCCCACAGCGCGACCGCATCTTCCTGCTCGTCGCCGGTCGCTTCGTACCCCTGCTCGAGCCGGACGTCGTCCTCCGCCGCGGGCAAGAGGTCGCCGACACCGAGATCACCGGGCCGCAGCCGCTCGCTCCACGGCAACCACTCGGGGGCGAGTAGTGCGCCAGCCCCGGGCAGGAGGACCACCTCGTCGACCGTGATGGTGCGGGAGCGCGGCACGCGAACGAGCGTGACCGACCACTGCCATCCGGCGTAGCCAGGCATGAGGCAGCGGAAGAGATGCGTAAGCAGCCGGTCGCCGTCTACCTGGACGCCGACGTGCTCTCCAACGAGGGCCGCAGCACCCGCAACGTCCTCAGCCACCTGCCGGGCGAGATCGATCGCGTCGGCAAGGACCGCATCGGCGGTCGGGCGGCGCGTCCGGGTGGCGGGGCTCACGGCTCGGGCTAGTCCTCGAGGTCCGACGCGACGGCGCGCAGCACCGCGGCAACCTTGCGGGATTCGCCCGGCGACGGGTGTCGGCCGCGGCGCAGTGACCCGCCCACGCCGTCGAGCAGCTTGATCAGGTCCTCGACGATGATTGCCATTTCCTCGGGGTCCTTGCGCTGCGCCTGTGCGACGGCACGGGACACCGACGGCAGCGGATCGAGGACGCGAAGCGACAGCGCCTGCTCGCCGCGCCGCCCCTCGGCAACGCCGAACTCGACGCGGGTGCCGGGCTTGAGGGTCGCCACACCAGCCGGCAGCGCGGACTGGTGAACGAAGACGTCGCCGCCCTCGTCCTTGGAGAGGAAGCCGAAGCCCTTCTCCGTGTCGTACCACTTCACCTTGCCGCTGGGCACGCGAGACCTCGTTCGTCAATCAGGGGGAATGCGGGGCCTCTCAGCCTAGGACGCCGCGGCAAGGGCCTCCCACTGGGCTATTGCGTAGTGCCATCCTGCCGTCATGGCAGCAGGCGACGTATCTCAGCCGACTGCCTGGTATCGCACGCTGCTCCCCGGACTTGGTCAGCTCCGCGGGTACGAGCGCGGCTGGCTGCGCGGTGACGTGCTGGCAGGCGTCACGGTGGCGGCGTACCTGGTCCCGCAGGTCATGGCGTACGCCGGTCTGGCTGGTCTCGAACCCGTCGTCGGCCTCTGGGCGATCCTGCCGGCCCTCGCGCTCTATGCCGTGCTGGGCTCGTCCCGGCAACTGTCGGTGGGTCCGGAATCCACCACCGCACTCATGACCGCGACCGTGATCGCTCCCCTCGCAGCTGGGGACGCCGCGCAATACGCCGCCTTGGCCGCGACCCTCGCGCTCGTCGTCGGCCTGATCGCGATCGTCGCGTGGATCCTGCGCCTCGGCTTCGTCTCCGACCTGCTATCGCAACCGATCCTGGTGGGGTACCTGTGCGGCGTCGCGATCATCATGATCGTCGGACAGCTGGAAAAGACCACGGGTGTCCCTGTCGAGGGCGAGACCTTGCCGGCAGAGCTCGGTGCCTTCGTACGCAACATCGGGGACCTGCACGTGCCGACGCTGGTGATGGGTCTGGCAACGCTGACCTTCCTCCTGCTCGTCCAGCGCTGGTTTCCCCGGCTGCCCGGTCCCCTGCTGGTAGTTCTCCTCGCCAGTGCAGCCACCGCCATCTTCAACCTCACCGAAAGCGGGATCGAGGTCGTCGGCGAAGTGCCCGCGGGGCTGCCGACTCCGGTCCTGCCCGCGCTCGACTCGGTCACGGCGTTGCTGCTGCCTGCGTTCGGCGTATTCCTCGTGGGCTATACCGACAACGTCCTCACGGCTCGTGCGTTCGCGGCGCGAGGTGGCTACGAGGTCGACTCGAATCAGGAGCTGCTCGCCCTCGGCGCCGCGAACGTCGGCGCGAGCATGTTCCGCGGCTTCCCGGTGAGCAGCAGCGGCAGCCGAACGGCGCTCGGGGACGCAGCCGGCAGCCGTACCCAACTCCACTCGGTGGTCGCGCTGGTGTGCGTGGTGCTCGTGCTTTTGTTCTTGGGGCCGATCCTGGCGAGCTTCCCCTTGGCGGCACTGGGCGGTCTCGTCACCTACGCCGCGCTTCGCCTGATCGACATCGCTGGGTTCCGTCGGCTCGCGAGCTTCCGCCGCAGCGAGCTCATGCTCGCGGTCTCGGCGACGGTCGGCGTGCTCGTGCTGGACATCCTGTACGGCATCCTGCTGGCCATCGCGCTGTCCGTCGGCAATCTGCTGCGACGTGTGGCTCGGCCGCCGGACGCGGTTCTCGGACACGTGCCCGGAGTGGCCGGCATGCACGACGTCGACGACTACCCGACGGCGACCACGATTCCCGGACTCGTCGTCTACCGCTACGACTCGCCGCTGTTCTTCGCCAATGCCCAAGACTTCCGCCGCCGTGCACGGCTCGCCATCGAGGAGAACCGTCCGGTGGCATGGTTCGTCCTCAACATGGAGGCAAACGTCGAGGTCGACATCACTGCGCTAGACGCGTTGGAGCAGCTTCGCGCCGAGCTGACGGACCAGGGAATCGTGTTTGCATTGGCGCGGGTCAAGCAGGACCTGCTCGAGGAGTTGCAGGCCGCTGGCCTGGCGCAGCGCATCGGGTCCGAGCTCGTGTTCCCGACGCTGCCGACGGCGGTGCAGGCGTACGAGGAGTGGCGAGCCGAGCACCCGGTGCCAGACGCGCCCGCCGAGGCCGCCGAGGCCGCCGAGGCCGCCGAGGACTTGTCCGAACCACGTGCACCCAGGGCGTCATGACGTTCGGACAAGTCGGGCCGCCGATGTCTTGTCCGACTGCGCGCCGCGTGCGCTGGCGAGGACGTTCGGACAGGTCGACGTGACGGCTACATGAAGTGGTGCACGTTGCCGGCACCCGACGAGTGGTTACGTCTGCACAGGATCATCGGCGTGTCGTGTACCGGGAGAACCAGTTGGCGAGCAGGCGCAGACAACTGCTCGTGTCAGGCGCTCGCGCGGCTATAACGGTCAGGTTTGGCTGCCCCGATCTCGTGTCAGGCGCTCGCGCGGCTATAACCGCGTCAGGTTCTGACACGAGCGCAGCCCCGATCTCGTGTCAGGCGCTCGCGCGGCCATAACCGCGTCACGGTCTGACACGAGCGCAGCCCCGATCTCGTGTCAGGCGCTCGCGCGGCCATAACCGCGTCACGGTCTGACACGAGATCGGGGTGGGCGCCGACCTACATGTAGAGGCCGCCGTTGACGGCGTAGACCTGGCCGGTGATGTAGCCCGAGTCAGGGTCGGCGAGGAACTCGACGACACGGGCGACCTCGTCCGGCTCGCCGAGGCGGCCGGCCGGGATCCGAGCGATCACCTTCTCCATCGCGGCCTCCGGGACGGCCGCCGTCATGTCGGTCGTGATGTAGCCGGGTGTCACCGAGTTGACCGTGATGCCCTTGCGCGCCATCTCCAGAGCCAGGCTCATCGTGAGCCCGAACATGCCGGACTTCGCTGCGGCGTAGTTGGCCTGCCCGATGTTGCCCGATGACCCGATAACCGACGAGATGTTGATGATTCGGCCTGAGCCGCGGTCGAGCATGTGCTGCAGGATCGCCCGCGACAGGTAGAACGCGCCGGACAGGTTGACGTGGACGACGCGATCCCAGTCCTCAGGCGTCATCCTCCTGACGGTCTTGTCAATGGTGATCCCGGCGTTGTTGACCAGGATGTCGAGCCGGCCGTGCTGATCGAGCACTTCCCCGATGACCCGCTCACAGTCCGCGTTCGACCCGATGTTGCCCTGGTGAATGCTGCCGCCCCGATGGTCATCCAGAAACTTTTGTGCAGCGTCCTTATCGCTCGAGTAGCCGGCGGCGACCTCCACGCCGCGCGCCGCGAACCGCTCGCAGATCGCTCGGCCGATGCCCCGGATGCCGCCGGTGACCAGTGCCACCTGACCGGTCATGTCCGACATGATTGCCTCCCTCTCGTGATCAGGCCGCAACCCGAATGAGCAGTGCGTCGCCTTGCCCACCACCGCCGCACAATCCCGCGGCGCCGAGCCCGCCACCGCGCCGGGCAAGTTCCACCGCGAGGTGCAGCACGATGCGCGCCCCCGACATGCCCACCGGGTGCCCCATCGAGATGGCGCCGCCATTGACGTTGACGATGTCCGGGCTCACGTCCAGCTCACGCATCGACTGGATGGCCACGGACGCGAACGCCTCGTTCATCTCGAATAGGTCGACGTCAGAGACCGACGTCCCCTCGCGACGCAACGCATCCTTGATCGCGTTCGCAGGCTGCGACTGCAGCGACGGGTCCGGGCCGGCGACGGTGCCGTACGCGCCGATCTCGGCGAGGATCGGCGCGCCGAGTTCCTCGGCCTTGCCCCGCGACATCACGACGACCGCGCACGCGCCATCGGAGATCTGCGACGACGACCCCGCGGTGACCGTCCCATCGGGTGCGAAGGCAGGTCGCAGCTTGGCCAGCAGCTCGACCGTCGTATCGGCCCGCACCCCCTCGTCTTCGCGCAGCACGATCGGGTCGCCGCGGCGCTGCGGGATCTCGACGGGCACCATCTCGTCGTCGAACAGGCCGTTCTTCTGCGCCTCGGCGGCCCGCTGGTGGGAGCGCGCGGAGTACTCGTCCTGCTCCTCGCGGGTGATGCCGAGCCGCCCGTTGTAGACCTCCGTCGACTCACCCATGCCGCGGGTGTCGAATGCGCAGAACAGTGCGTCGTGCGCGGTCGAGTCGAGCAGCGTTGCCGACCCGTACCGGAACCCGGTCCGTGACCCAGGCAAGAGGTGCGGGCCATTGGTCATCGACTCCATACCCCCGGCGACGACGATCTCGGACCGGCCGAGGGAGATGTCCTGATCGGCGAGCGCGATCGCGTTCAGCCCGGACAGGCACACCTTGTTGACCGTCAACGCAGGCACCGACATCGGGATGCCACCCTTGACCGCGGCCTGCCGTGCGGTCATTTGCCCCGCTCCCGCCTGGATGACGTGGCCGAGGATCACCGAGTCGACCTGTTCGCCGGTGATCCCTGCCTTGTCCAGGGCAGCGGCGATGGCGAGGCCGCCGAGGTCGACCGCCTGGAATCCCTTGAGAGAACCGAGCATCTTGCCGATCGGCGTGCGTGCGCCGCCGACGATTACTGAACCGGGCATGGGAACCTCCGACGGTGAGTAGCGGGCGCTAGACGGGATCCACTCGAGGGTAAGCGGGCTGCCACATGGCCTCATAGATCTGCTGGACCGGATTGTCCAGAGCGACCTGGGCGAGGCCCTCGCGCTCGGCAGTAGCCGCCACTGCTTCTGCGACCGCCGCGGACACGGTGCGCAGGTCCTGAACCGACGGCAGCAGGGGAGCTCCGGGAGCTCCAGCGTCGGACATCTCCGCGACCGCATTCGCCGCGGCGGCGAGCATCCCGTCGCTCACCCTGCGGGCGCGGCTGACGATGACGCCGAGGCCGAGGCCGGGGAAGACGAGTGCGTTGTTGGCCTGCCCGATGGAGTAGGTCTGTCCGTCGAGCGTCACCGGCGGGAACGGGCTACCTGTGGCGACCAGCGCCCGCCCGTCGGTCCAGCGCAGCACGTCCTCCGGCAGCGCCTCGCACCGCGATGTCGGGTTCGACAGCGGCATGATGATGGGCCGGTCGACCCACGACGCCATCCCGCGAACGATCTCCTCGGTGAACGCGCCGGTTTGCGTGGACGTGCCGATGAGCATGGTGGGCCGCGCTTGCGCCACCACCTCCGCCAAGCCAATGCTTCCCTGCGGGGTACGACTCCAGCCGTCGACATCGGCCGCCGGGTGGGCGTACGGCACCTGGAAGTCCCGCACCGAGTCGAGCCGGTCGTCGGTGATCAGGCCCTTGCGGTCGAGGCAGTAGAAGCGGCGCTGCGCCTCCTCGTCGGACAGCCCCTCCCGCACCATGACGTCGCGCATGACGTCGGCGATACCGATACCGGCCGTCCCCGCACCGTGGATGACAATGCGCTGGTCGCGCAAGTTGCTGCCCGTCGCGCGCATCGCGGCGATTGCCGCTGCCAGCACGACCGCCGCGGTGCCCTGCATGTCGTCGTTGAACGTGCAGTAGTCGTCGGCGTACTTGAGCAGGATGCGGCGCGCGTTGCCGACGCCGAAGTCCTCCCAGTGCAGCATCGCGTTCGGAAACAGCTTCGACGCCGTCGTGACGTAGGTGTCGAGCAGCGCGTCGTAGCGATCGCCGCGCACTCGCGCGTGCCGGTTCCCGAGATACATCGGGTCGTTGAGCAGCGCGATGTTGTCGGTCCCGACATCGAGGACGACGGGGATCACCCGACGGGGATGGATGCCGGCGGCAGCGGTGTAGACGGCGAGCTTCCCGATGGCGATCTCGATGCCGCCGACGCCCTGGTCGCCGATACCGAGGATGCCCTCGGAGTCGGTCGCCACGATGAGGTCGACCTCCTCGGAGCCGAGCCCGTAATTGAGCAGACTCTCCTCGACCTGCTCCGGCGCATCGACGGACAGGAAGACGCCGCGCGGTCGCCGGTACTCGTGGCTGAAGCGCTCGATCGCGGTTCCGATCGTCGGCGTGTAGACGATCGGCAACATCTCGTCGAGGTGGTCGCTCAGCAGCGCGTAGAACAGCACCTCGTTGCGGTCGCGCAGGTTGGACAGGAACACGTTCTTGGACAGGTTGTCGGGCACCCGCTGGTACTGCGCGTACACCCGGCGCAGCTGCCCCTCGATCGTGGACACGCCGCCAGGCAGCAGCCCGGTCAGGCCCAGCTCCGTCCGCTCCTCGAGCGTGAACGCCGTGCCACGGTTCAGCATCGGCGTGTTCAGCACGGCGTTCCCCCGGGCTCGGATGTGCGCGACCGAGCCCTCGGGCGTGCTCTCCATGATGTAGGGCCGCTCGTACGTCGCCATTGGTCGCGCTCGCCTTCTCCTCGCTCGTCCCTCGCTCGTCGGCTCGACTGCTCCGAGTTACGCCTTCTGCTTCTTCTTTGGCAGGTAGAGGTCGGTGAGGACGCCCTCGAAGGCCTCCGCCGACATGCCGACCGTCTCGGACAGGGTGGGATGCGGGTGGACGGTCAATCCGATGTCGGCGGCGTCGGAACCCATCTCGATGGCGAGCGCGACCTCACTGATGAGCTCGCCCGCGTTGGTGCCGACAATCGCGCCCCCGATGATGCGGTCGTTCGTCTCGTCGAACAGCAGCTTGGTCATGCCCTCGTCGCGACCAATGGACAGCGACCGCCCACTTGCAGCCCACGGGAACACGCCCTTGCCGTATTTCACGCCGGCAGCCTTGGCGTCGTTCTCGGTAACGCCGACCCACGCAACTTCCGGATCGGTGTACGCGACCGAGGGGATGACGCGCGCATCGAAGTAGCTCTCCTTGCCAGCGGCGACCTCGGCAGCGACGTGACCCTCGTGCACCGCCTTGTGCGCCAGCATCGGCTGACCCACGACGTCGCCGATCGCGAAGATGTTCGACACGTTGGTGCGCTGCTGCTTGTCGACCGCGATGAAGCCACGATCGTCGACAGCAATCCCGGCCCGGTCCCCTCCGATCAGCTTCCCGCTCGGTGCGCGACCAACGGCGACCAGGACGCGATCGAAGACCTGAGTGGCCGGTGCCTTCGCTCCCTCGAAGTGGACGGTCAGGCCGTCGGTGCCCGCCTCCACGTTCGTCACCTTGGTCTTGAGGTAGATGGCGTCGTACTGCTTCGTGATCCGCTTCGTCAGCGGAGCGACGACGTCCTTGTCGGCTCCCGGAATGAGCTGGTCGAGCAGCTCGACGACGGTGATGGTGGACCCGAGCTCGGAGTAGACCGTCGCCATCTCCAGCCCGATGATCCCGCCCCCGATGACGAGGAGCCGTTCGGGTATGTCTGCGAGGTCGAGGGCGCCGGTCGAGTCGATGACGCGCGGGTCGTCGTGCGGGATGAACGGCAGCGTGACCGGCTCAGAGCCGCAGGCGATGATCGCCGCGTCGAAGCTGACGGTGGTGCGCGCACCGCCGTCGTCGATCACCTCGACCTGGTTCGCAGAGGTGAACGTGCCCTGCCCGCGCACCACCTGGACCTTGCGCTGGCGGGCCAAACCGGCCAGGCCGCCGGTGAGCCTGCCGACGACGCTGTCCTTCCAGTCGCGCAGCTTGTCGAGATCGATCGTGGGCGCGCCGAACGACAGCCCGTGCTCGCCCATCTCGCGGGTCTCGGCGATCACCTTGGCCGCGTGCAGCAGCGCCTTGGAGGGAATGCAGCCGATGTTGAGGCATACGCCGCCGAGCGCCGGTCGGCGGTCCACGATCACGACCTGCTTGCCCAGGTCGGCGGCACGGAAAGCCGCGCTGTAGCCGCCCGGGCCCGCACCGAAGACCAGGACGTCGGCGTGGACGTCGCCGCGCTCGACCTTCGTGGGCTGCGTCGGCGAGGGAGCGGTCGGAGCCACGAGCTGCTGTCCGGTCGACAGGTCGAGGATGACGTCGCCCTCGGACACCGTGTCTCCGACGTTGATCCGTACCGCAGACACCGTGCCTGCCGCGGGGGCTGGCACGTCCATCGTGGCCTTGTCCGACTCCAGCGTGATCAGGGGATCCTCGGCGGCGACCGAGTCGCCCGCTGACACGTGGACC
The DNA here is from genome assembly GCA_963801015.1 of uncultured Actinomycetota bacterium. Taxonomy (GTDB): domain Bacteria; phylum Actinomycetota; class Actinomycetes; order CAWDCV01; family CAWDCV01; genus CAWDCV01. Next base: position 38,032 of record CAWDCV010000001.1, read on the forward strand.
TCGATGACGGGTATGTCATTGAAGTCGCCGATGTCGGGGACCTTCACCTCGAGCCGGTCGTAGACGCCGCTCGGTGACCCATACCCGGCGGGTTCGCCGCTGGTCGGTTCCGCGTCCTCGTGGATGCGCTCCTTGTGAGGTCCGCTGTCCTGACCGGCCGGCTCCATGAGAACCATGACGTCGCCCTGCGAGATGCGGTCGCCGACCGCAACCCGGACGTCGGTGACCGTGCCCGCCATCGGCGCCGGCACATCCATCGTCGCCTTGTCGGACTCGAGGGTGAGAACCGGATCGTCCGCGGCTACCACGTCACCCGCGGACACGTGGATCTCGATGATCGGGACGTCGGTGAAGTCGCCGATATCGGGAAGCGGAACCTCAGTGGTCATGAGCCGACCTCCGGGTTAGAGGAGAAGGCGACGGACGTCTTCCAGCACGGTGCACACATGTCGCAAGAAGCGTGCGGCGAGCGCACCATCGACGACGCGATGGTCGTACGACAGGGAGAGCGGCAGCATCAGGCGCGGTACGAACTCCGAACCGTTCCAGACCGGCGCCATCTTCGACCTGACGACGCCGAGGATCGCCACCTCCGGCGCGTTGACGATCGGCGTGAACGATGTTCCGCCGATGCCGCCGAGGCTGGAGATGGTGAAGGTGCCGCCCTGCATGTCGCTCGGCGACAACTTCCCATCGCGGGCTCGGGCGGAGATCGCGCCGAACTCCTTGCTGAGCTCGGTGATGCCCTTGCGATCGGCATCCTTCACCACCGGCACCACCAGGCCGTCGGGTGTGTCTACGGCAATGCCGATGTTGTAGTAGTTCTTGAGGATCAGGCTGTCCTTCTCCGGCGACAGCGAGCTGTTGAACTCGGGGAACTGGCGCAGTGCCGACACCGCGGTCTTCACCAGGAACGCGAGCAGCGTCACCCGATAGCCCTCGGCTTTAGCGGCGGTGTCGAGTTCCTTGCGATAGGCATCGAGGTCGGTGATATCGGCCTCGTCGTTCTGCGTCACGTGCGGGACGTTCAGCCACGACCGGTGCAGGAACGGACCCGAGACCTTCTTGATCCGGGACAGCGGCCTGATCTCGATCGGCCCGAACTTCGAGAAGTCCTGCGCGGGAATCTCCGGGATCCCGGTGCCAGTCGCGGCCGGTGCGGCCGCACTTGGCGCTGCCGGACCCCGCACGACACCGAGCAGGTCGTCCTTGGTGATGCGGCCCTTCGGTCCCGTTCCCGAGACATTGGCGAGGTCCAAGCCGAGCTCGCGCGCCAGCCGTCGCACGCCGGGTCCGGCATGCGGATCGGACGTCGAGACCGGCGAGGGGGCAGCGGGACCGGTTGCCGCAGCTTGCGCCGCGACCCCGGCCGGTGTCTCTCCGGGCGCGGGTTCGACGTTGTGCGCGGCTGATTCTTTCGCCGCGGCCACGACCTCCTCGGTTTCGGCCGGCGGGGGCTCCTGCTGGTCGACGAGGCTGGTCGGCGGTTTGAGTGCGCCGTCGCCCGGCTGGAGCATTGCGATCCGGGTGCCTTGGCTCACGGTGTCGCCCACCTTGACCAGCACATCGGTGATCGCGCCCGCGGCGGGAGACGGAACGTCCATCGTCGCCTTGTCGGACTCCAGCGTGATCAGGGGATCGTCGACGTCGACGGTGTCGCCGCTGCCGACGTGGATCTCGATGATCGGAATGTCGGCGAAGTCACCGATGTCGGGAACCTCGACAGGTGTCGTCACGACTGCCGCACCTCCTCGCTAGGACCGCGCCGGGTCGGGCTTGTCGGGATCGATGCCGTACTTCGTGATCGCTTCGGCGACGCGCTCCTTTGGCACCGCACCCTCTGCGGCCAGCGCTCGAAGTGCGGCCAGCGTGACGAAGTGGCGGTCCACCTCGAAGAAGGACCGCAGCCTGCGCCGGTAATCGGAGCGACCGAAGCCGTCGGTGCCGAGGACGCTGTAGCGGCCCGGGACGAACGCGCGGATCTGGTCGGCGTACGCCTTGATGTAATCGCTCGCGGCGACGACGGGCCCGTCGCGACCAGTGAGGCACGACGTCACGTAGCTGGTCTGCTGCTCCTCGTCGGGGTGCAGCAGATTCCGCCGCTCGGCAGCGAGTCCGTCGCGGCGCAGCTCGGTGAAGCTCGTGGCGCTCCACACATCCGCGGCGACCCCGAAGTCGTCGCGCAACAGGTCGGCAGCCGCGAGCACCTCGCGCAGGATGGTGCCGCAGCCCAGCAGCTGCACCGTCGGTGGCTGCTTCCCCTTGGCACCGCGTGCGGCCTCCCGGAACAGGTACATCCCGCGACGGATGCCTTCCTCGGCACCGTCGGGCATCGCCGGGTGCTCGTAGTTCTCGTTCATCAGCGTGATGTAGTAGAAGACGTCCTCCTGATCGGCGCCCATCCGGCGCAGGCCGTCCTGGATGATCACCGCGACCTCGTACGCGAACGTCGGGTCGTACGACACGCAGTTGGGGATGACCGACGACATGACATGACTGTGGCCGTCCTCGTGCTGCAGCCCCTCGCCGTTGAGTGTCGTCCGGCCGGCCGTCGCTCCGAGCAGGAAGCCGCGGGCCCGCATGTCGCCGGCGGCCCACGCGAGGTCGCCAACGCGCTGGAATCCGAACATCGAGTAGTAGATGTAGAAGGGGATCATCGGCATGTCGTTGGTGCTGTACGACGTCGAGGCCGCGATCCACGACGACATCGCGCCGGGCTCGTTGAGGCCCTCCTGCAGGATCTGACCCTCTCGATCCTCCTTGTAGAACATGAGCTGGTTGGCGTCCTCGGGCTGATACAGCTGCCCGACCTGGGAGAAGATCCCGAACTGCCGGAACATGCCCTCCATGCCGAACGTCCGCGACTCGTCAGGAACGATCGGCACGACGTGCTTGCCGATCTTCTTGTCGCGCAACAGCGCGGTGAGGATGCGGACGAACGCCATCGTCGTCGAGATCTGCCGGTCGCCCGTGCCGCCGAGCTGGGTGCTGAAGGTGCTGAGCGCCGGCACCTCGAGAGCGGCCGATGTCTCTCGCCGGGTCGGCACGTAGCCGCCAAGAGCGCTGCGTCGCTCCTGCAGGTAGATCATTTCGGGACTGTCGTCGGGCGGCCGGACGAAGGGGATCTCCGTCAGCTGCTCGTCGCTCAGCGACAGCTTGAAGCGGTCGCGGAAGGCGCGCAGCGGCGCCTCCGCCATCTTCTTCTGCTGGTGGGTGATGTTCTGGCCCTCACCCGCCTCACCCATGCCGTAGCCCTTGACGGTCTTGGCGAGGATGACGGTCGGCTGCTCCTTGTGCGCGACTGCGGCCGCGTAGGCGGCGTACACCTTGTCGGGATCATGACCGCCCCGGTTGAGCGCCCAGATCTCGTCGTCGGTCATGCCGGAGACCATGTCGAGCAGCTCCGGGTACTTGCCGAAGAAGTGCTGCCGGACGTACGCACCGTTCTTGGACTTGAAGTCCTGGTACTCGCCGTCGACGCACTCCTCCATCCGGTGGTGGAGCAATCCGGTCGTGTCGCGCGCGAGCAGCGGATCCCAGCCGGCGCCCCAGATCACCTTGATGACGTTCCAGCCGGCACCGCGGAAGATGCCCTCCAGCTCCTGGATGATCTTGCCGTTGCCGCGGACCGGTCCGTCGAGCCGCTGCAGGTTGCAGTTGACGACGAAGATCAGATTGTCGAGCTTCTCCCTGCCGGCCAGGGTGAGTGCACCCAGCGACTCCGGCTCGTCGGTCTCGCCATCGCCGAGGAACGCCCACACGTGCCGGTCGGCGGTGTTGGTGAGCCCTCGGCAGTCGAGGTACTTGAGGAATCGGGCCTGGTAGATCGCCATGATCGGCCCGAGTCCCATCGACACCGTCGGGAACTGCCAGAAGTCCGGCATCAGCCACGGATGTGGGTACGACGACAAGCCGCGTCGGTCGACCTCCTGCCGAAACAGTGTCAGCTGCTCCTCGCTGATGCGGCCTTCCAGGAACGCGCGCGCGTAGAAACCCGGGGACGAATGGCCCTGGAAGTAGACGAGATCGCCGCCGTGCTCGGGCGTGGTGCCGTGCCAGAAGTGCTGCTGACCGACCTCGTACAGCGTCGCGGCCGACTGGAAGCTCGCGATGTGGCCGCCGAGCTCGGATGACTCCTTGTTCGCGCGCAGCACCGTTGCGAGGGCGTTCCAGCGCACGAGCGAGCGGATCCGGTGCTCGATCGCGTGGTCGCCGGGGTACGGCGGCTGCTGGTCGACCGGGATGGTGTTCAGGTATGGCGTGTTGGCCGAGTAGGGGACCCGCGTGCCGCGCTTGCGGGCGTGCCCATGCAATTCATCGAGCAGGAACGTGGCCCGATCGGCGCCCTCGAACTCGAGCACCGAGTCGAGCGCGTCGAGCCACTCGCGGGTTTCAGAGGTATCTGGATCGACCTTGTCGACCATGTCTCTGGCGTCGAGCACGCGTGACTCCTTTGCCCTCGCGACCGACAGGCTGCGTCAGACGCTAGCGCCTCCCACCCGCGTCGGCTTGGGTCGTCTTCGCCGTCCGCTTCCCGCGATACAACGAACCGCATGCGGGAACGCGAACTTCATGAGGCAACGCGAACTTCGAGCGTTGCGCGAACGAGCTCAATGTCCTCCCACGCGCTCAAAGTGCGCCGGCCCGCTGTAAGCGCGCGGGTCGATAGCAGGTTCGATGCGGCTAGCGCGGTGGACGCGGCGGGAACCACTGGCCGAGCGTGCCCGACACCCCGGACCGGCGGGGTAAGCCCGGTTGCCGACGCGAGCCCGGCGCGGGTGGACGCGGGGAGGCCGGCGGGCGCTCGGCAGCAGGCTGAACCGTCGGCCCCGGCTGCGGCCGTGGCGGCTGCGCTGGCCGTTGCTGCGCTGGCTGAGGCTGTGCTGCCTGTGCTGGGCGGGCAGACGGCGTCAGTGTGGCCTTCCTTGCCTCCGCCGCCGCACGCTGGCCTTGCCGCGACCAGAGGAAGCCGGCGCCGAGCACGCCGCCGATCGCGGTGGCCGTTGCCAGCGCGTCCGCCAGCGCTGCCATCGTTTCGGTGAACGTCGGGTCGTCGGGCCAGCGCACTGCGATCACGAAGACAAAGGCGAGCACCGGTATCGCGGCCAACGCCACCAGCTCGTCCTCGGTCTTGTACGCCTTGGTCTGATGCACCATCACGGCACCGCCGATGAAACCGAGGATGGGCAGCACCACCGACGCGACGCCGAGAATGAACAGGCTGAGCAGGTCCAGCCGTGTCCCGCTATTCACCTGTCCCTTGGCCCAGAACCGCACCGAGTCGGGATCCCAGCGCCGCAACTGCGTGAGCGGTGGCAGGGGTGGGCCGCCCGGTCGATTCACCGCCGCCCCCGTCGGCTTCGCCGGTGCCGTGGTGGTGCTGGGAGCCGGCGCACCGGCGTGCGGCTGCTGAGGTCGGCGCGGGCGGCCGGCGCGACGGCTCGCCGACGATCCACCGCTGGGCGGAACATCCGACCCGTGCGGCGGGGAGGCGGGCGCCTGCGCGCTGACCGGAGGCACCGACGACGCCGTCGGCATCTTGGGACCCCGAAGCGGTGGCGGACCTGAGCCGGCGGGCGGCCGTGCCCCCGCACCTGGCATGCGCGGCGCTCGCGGCTGGCTGGCTTCGCTCGAGCGCCCGGCCGCGACATTCACGATCGCTTTCGGGTCGCCAAAGCGCTTCAGCAGGCGTCGTACGGCATCGGCTGAGTCGGCCCGCTCCCTGCGCCGGGCCTCGTCGATCGACTTGCGCAGCCCCGCGACGAGCTGCACGCGCCGCTCGGGCGCCAGGACCTGCATACCTGCGTCGCTGACGCGACTCAAGTACTCATAGATCACCTGGTCACCCTGCGCGGACACGCTGCTGATTCTCGCGTACGGATTGCCGTTGATGCAGGTCCGGCGCAGCCCAACCTGCTTGGGCGTGGTCACTACCGTGGGGAGGATGCCCGGGACCAGCGGGGACGCGGCTGCGGCCACGCGCGACCGAGAACGCGATCGCCGGCGCAGCCTTGCCGACGACCTGCGTCACCGCGGCGATGGCGATCTCGCCGCCCTGCTCCGCGGTCGTCCCGACCTCACCAGTCCAGTGCCGGCGGACATGTCCCAGCTCGCTACCCGCGCGACGACTCGCACCTCGGTGCAGCGAGCCGTCGATCGGCTCGACCGGTTCGAGCTGCAGGTGCTGGAGGCACTCGCAGTCCTCCCCGAGCCGACGACGTATGACGCCGTTCGCGAGCTACTCGGCGCCGACGACCACGACCTGCGCCCTGTCGTGGACCGGATACGCACGCTGGCACTGGTCTGGGACGACGACGATCGGCTTCGCCTGGCGCGTGTCGTCCGCGAGCTGCTCGGCCCGCACGCCGCCGACCTCGGCCCGCCGGTCGACCAGCTGCTCGCCAGCTACTCTGCCGCCCGCGTCCGAAACCTGCTCGAGGATCTTGGCCTCGCAGCAGCTGACGGCACGTCGGGGCTCCCTCAGCTCGCCCACGCCCTGACCGACGATGCGTTCCTAGACACGCTGCTGGCCGACGCGCCGCAGCCCGCTCGCGAGGTGCTAGCCAAGCTGGCCGCGGGGCCGCCGGTCGGCGCCGTCGACGACGCCCGGCGCGATATCCGTACCGCCACCGCCGCGACCCCGATCGGCTGGCTCCTTGCTCGCGGCCTGCTCGTGGCCACCGACACAACGACCGTCGTCCTCCCCCGCGAGGTGGCGTTGCACCTGCGGGGCGGCCGCCTGCACGCGCGGCTCGAGGTGGCGCCGCCGGCCCTCGCGACGACCGACCGCGACGTCGGCCTCGTCGACCGCACCGCGGCCGGGTCGGCGTTCGCGTTCGTACGCCGGATGATCGACACGCTGGACACCTGGTCGACAGCGCCGCCTCCGGTGCTGCGTTCTGGCGGCCTGGGCGTACGAGAGCTGCGCCGCCTCGCCAGTGCACTCGACACCGATGACTGGGTTGCCGCCCTTGTCGTCGAGGTCGCGCTCGCCGCCGGACTGCTCGGGACGAGCGGAGAACGGTTCGTGGCCGAAGGCGATTGGCTGCCGACCTCGGCGTACGACGCGTGGCGAGCCCGCGACACCGCCGACCAATGGACCGTGCTGGCGCAGACCTGGCTGGCGACCACCCGCACCCCGGGGCTCGTTGGCACCCGCGACGACCGCGACCACGTCGTGAACGCCCTCGGCGCCGAGGTCGACCGCACGATCACCCCGGAGGTGCGGCGGGCGGTACTCGAGGAGCTCGCGGCGCTGCCGCCCGGCGCCGTACCCAGCCCCGACGGTCTCGCCACCGGGCTGGCCTGGCGGCGACCACGCCGAGCGAGCGGCCTGCGGCACGATCTCGTCGACTGGACCGCGCGCGAGGCGGAGCAGATCGGGGTGACCGGCCTCGGTGGGTTGGCATCGTTCGCGCGTGGCCTGCTCGCGGCTTCGGATGGCACCGCCGATGAACTCGCTGCACTGCTGCCCGAGCCGCTCGACCACGTCCTGCTGCAGGCTGACCTCACGGCGATTGCCCCGGGTCCGCTGCAGACCGGGCTCGCGGCCGAGTTGGCGCTCGCCGCCGATGTCGAGTCCACGGGTGGTGCGACCGTGTACCGCTTCACTGACTCGTCGATCCGCCGCGCCCTCGACGCCGGTCGCAGCGCCGCTGACCTTCACGCGCTGCTGGCCAACAAGTCACGCACGCCCGTGCCGCAACCGCTGACGTACCTCATCGACGACATGGCTCGGCGACACGGCAGGATCCGCGTCAGCCCAGCTACCGCGGTGATCCGCGCAGACGACGAGAACGTGCTCGAGCAGATACTGGCCGACCGTCGCGCCGGGCAGCTGCGGCTGCGCCGCCTCGCGCCCACGGTCCTGGCGGCGCGCACCAAGGTCGACCACGTTCTCGATCAGCTGCGCGTGATGGGCTACGCGCCGGTGGCCGAGTCGCCCGACGGTGAAATGGTGGTCAAGCGGCCGGATGTACGCCGCGCGCCGCAGCCGTTCCGGCCGCCGCGCCTCGGCATCGATCCAGCGGTACCTGCCCCAGGCGTGCTCGACGTGGTCGTGCGCGCCTTACGCGCCGGCGATCGAGCGGCCGTTGCGGCCCGCGAGGCAGTTCCGGCGGCGGCGGGCGACGGCAATCTGACCCGCTCCCCCGCCTGGCAGACGATGGCCACGCTCACCGCGGCCCTGCGGACGCCGGGACCGCTGTGGATCGGTTACGTCGACAACTCGGGCACAGTGTCGGAGCGGCTGGTCGATCCGGTCCGACTGGACGGCGGCTTCCTCACGGCGTACGACCATCGCCGCGAGGAGATCCGAACCTTTGCGGTCCACCGCATCACCGGCGTCGCTACCGTCGCCTCATCACCCACGTACGACTGACTGACTGAAAGGCTTTCGTGACCGACGGCCCTCTGATCGTGCAGAGCGACAAGACGTTGCTGCTCGAGGTCGACCACGCACTCGCGGACGAGTGCCGCAAGGCGATCGCGCCGTTCGCCGAGCTCGAGCGGGCGCCCGAACATGTCCACACCTACCGGCTGACCCCGCTCGGCCTGTGGAACGCGCGCGCCGCCGGCCACGACGCCGAGCAGGTCGTCGACACGCTGCTGCGTTACTCGCGCTACTCCGTCCCGCACGCGCTGCTCATCGACGTCGCGGAGACCATGGCGCGGTACGGCCGGCTGCGTCTGTTCTCGCACCCGACACACGGTCTCGTCCTCGAGTCCAGCGATCGTGCCGTGCTCGAGGAGGTGCTACGGGCCCGCAAGGTGCAGCCGCTGATCGGTGTCCGTATCGACGGCGACACGGTGGCCGTCCATCCGAGCGAACGCGGGACGCTCAAGCAGGCGCTACTTAAGCTGGGTTGGCCGGCCGAGGACCTCGCCGGCTACGTCGATGGCGAGCATCACGACATCGTCCTGCGCGACCAGGACGGCTGGGCGCTGCGCCAGTACCAGCGAGAGGCTGTCGACGGCTTCTGGCACGGCGGCTCCGGTGTGGTCGTGCTGCCGTGCGGCGCGGGGAAGACGCTCGTCGGTCTCGGCGCGATGGCAGAAGCCCAGGCGACGACGCTGATCCTCGTCACCAATACCGTCGCCGCCCGGCAGTGGCGCTCCGAGCTGCTCCGGCGTACCACGCTGACCGAGGCGGAGATCGGCGAGTACTCGGGTGCGAAGAAGGAGATCCGGCCGGTCACGATCGCGACGTACCAGGTGATGACGACGCGCCGGAAGGGCGTCTACACGCATCTGGAGCTGTTCGACTCCCGTGACTGGGGATTGATCGTGTACGACGAGGTGCACCTGCTGCCGGCGCCGATCTTCCGCTTCACTGCCGACATCCAGTCGCGGCGGCGACTCGGGCTGACGGCGACGCTGGTGCGCGAGGACGGCCGCGAAGGCGACGTGTTCTCGCTGATCGGGCCGAAGCGCTACGACGCGCCGTGGAAGGACATCGAGGCGCAGGGCTACATCGCGCCCGCCGATTGTGTGGAGGTGCGCGTCACGCTCACCGACCACGAGCGAATGGTCTACGCGACCGCGGAGCCGGAGGACAGGTACCGGCTCGCATCGACCACCGACACGAAGAACCGCATCGTCGAGCGACTCGTCGAGCGGCACCGCGGCGACTCGACGCTAGTGATCGGGCAGTACCTCGACCAGCTCGACGAGCTCGCGGAGCATCTCGACGTGCCCGTCATCAAGGGCTCGACGACCGTGCCCGAGCGGGAACGGCTGTACGAGGCATTCCGCCGCGGCGAGGTGCCGACGCTGGTCGTCTCCAAGGTGGCCAACTTCTCCGTCGACCTGCCCGAAGCTGCCGTGGCGATCCAGGTCTCCGGGACGTTCGGGTCCCGGCAGGAGGAGGCGCAGCGACTCGGGCGGATCCTGCGCCCCAAGGCCGACGGACGTGGTGCACGCTTCTACGCCGTGGTCGCGCGCGACACCGTCGACCAGGAGTACGCCGCGCACCGGCAACGCTTCCTTGCGGAGCAGGGCTACGCCTACCGCATCGTCGACGCCGACGACGTCCTCGCGGGCGACGAGATCTAGCGCCAAGTGTCGGCCGCGCGGCGCACGTAATCCTCGAAGCAAGCCGGGTCGCGGCCGAGCACGCGCCGCACGCGCATTCCCGCCTCGGAGTGCAGGACATGGCGAGGGACGAACGCGTGACGTTGGTACCGGCGACCCTCGCCAAGGGCTTGGAGTTCGACTCGGTCGTCGTCGTGGACCCGGCTCGGATCGTCGCCACTGAGGGTGAGGAACGCATCGGGCTGCGACGCCTGTACGTGGTGCTGACGCGGGCGGTGAGCTCGCTCACCGTCCTGCATGACGACGACCTGCCCGCCGCGCTCGCTGATCACCTGATGCGATACGCCTCGAGTGAGGGCGATACGCCCCCTGTAGAAGGCGTATCGCCCTAAATGATCACGTATACGTGATCATTTCGGGCCGGCCTCGGCGTCAAAGTGTCAGGCTGCAGGCCATGGGTGATCAGCTGCCGCTCGACTTGCTCGCTGCCTGGAACGCACTCGCCACGAGAGTCGGCCTCGACGATCCCGGTGACGGCGACGGGCGGGAGTTGCTGTTGCGCTGGCAGGAGCCGCATCGTCGCTACCACAACGAGCACCATCTCGTGGCCGTGCTCGCGCACCTGGACAGCCTTGAACGTGAGGCCGACGACATCGACGTGGTCCGGCTGGCAGCGTGGTTTCACGACGCGGTGTACGAGCCGGGAGCGACGGAAAACGAGGAGGCGAGCGCCGCGCTGGCGACTGCCGTCCTGACCGAGGGCGGCGTCGACATCGCACGCGCACACGAGGTTGCGCGGCTCATCCGCCTGACGGCGCATCACCAGGCAGAGGAAGGCGATCGCAATGGCCGCGCGCTGTGCGATGCCGACCTTGCCGTCCTCGGCAGCGATGCGACGGAGTACGCCCGATACGCGGCCGGGATACGCGAGGAGTACGCGCACATCGACGACGACACCTTCCGCGCCGGCCGCATCGGCGTGCTCGACCGGCTGCTGCAGAAGCGTCCGCTCTATGCCACCAATCGCTACCGCGACGACCGTGAGGACGCGGCCCGGCGGAACATGGAGATGGAGCTCGCGCTGCTCACGTCCGGTGCTGCCGACTCCGTCGCAGTCCCGCCGCCCTGAGGGCCTCGACGACCTGCCGCGACGTCACCGGTAGGGCGCCGAGCGCGAGCGCCTCCTCTCGTACGGCTTCGGGCACGTCGTAGTGGTCGCCCTGGAACGCGCGACGCGGGATGCCGAGCTGCTCCGCGAACGCGTGCAGCTCCTCGTACGAGGTGTCGCTGACGAGGTGTGCCCAGAGCCGTCCCCGGTACGGCCACGCGGCGGGATCCACGAGGATCATGAGAGCCGGCGAGCGCCGTCATGGGCTTGCGTGACAAAGGCGACCGGCGGAGCGAAGTCCTCGGCGCGATACCTGCGCTCGACCGCCTTGATCACCGCACCGGCCGCATCGGCGTCGATCAGCGCGAGCACGCACCCACCGAACCCGGCGCCGGTCATCCGCGCACCGTACGCCCCTGCCTCGAGCGTGGCCGACACCGCAACATCGACCTGCGGCACGGTGATCTCGAAGTCGTCGCGCATCGACTCGTGCGACGCGGTCAGAGACGGACCGATCCGCCGCGGATCCGCACCCCTGCGCAGGATGTCGACCACCTCGAGCACGCGAGCGTTCTCTGTGACGACGTGTCTCACCCGCCGACGCAGCAGGTCATTGTCGAGGCGCCGGAGCGCGTCATCGAGCTCGTCGAGCGCAACGTCACGCAGCGCAACAACGCCGAGCAGCTTTGCTGCGGTGGCGCAAGACTTGTGCCGCTCCGCGTACTGGCCGTCGACGAGCGCGTGGGGTGCGCGGCTGTCGATGACGAGCAACGCAAGATCCGCCGGGTCGGGGTCGAATGGAACCTGCTCGACGCGCATCGATCTGGTGTCAAGGAAGGCCAGGTGCCCCGCGCGCGCGTGCAGGGACGCCATCTGATCCATGACGCCGGTGGGCGCCCCGACCACGTCGTTCTCCGCGCTACGCGCAACGGCGGCCAGGTCGTCCCGCGACAGCCGCAAATCGGCGAGATCGTTCCAGGCGAGGGCCACCGAGCATTCGAGCGCGGCGGACGACGACAACCCGGCACCGGCGGGAACGTCACCGTCGACCAGCACGTCGATTCCAGGCACCTCATGACCTCGCTGGTGCAGCGCCCACGCAACACCAGCGACGTACGCCGACCAGCCGTTCACCGTGCCCGGTGAAATGTCGGTGAGCCGCACCTCAAACGGCTCGGATTCCTGCCTTGACCGCACCCGCAGCACGTCGTCGTCGCGAGCCCGCGCCGCAGCGACGACGCCCTGTCCGAGGGCGAGCGGCAACACGAAGCCGTCGTTGTAGTCGGTGTGCTCGCCAATGAGGTTGACCCGACCTGGCGCAAACCAGCGCCCGTCCGGGACGCCACCGAACCCCGCAGAGAACGCCGGGGCGACCTCGGTCACCCCGCGGTCACCATGAAGGACCAGGCGTCGGCCACGATCCGGTCGAGGTCGAACGCCGGTTTCCAGCCCAGCTCGGCGGCGATCAGCTCGGACGACGCGACGAGGGCAGGTGGGTCGCCGGGGCGGCGAGGACGATCGACGGTCGGCACCGACGCTCCGGTCGCCCGACGGCAGGCATCGACGACCTCGCGAACGGTGTATCCCGTGCCTGACCCGAAGTTATAGATCCGGTGCTGTCCCGCGACCACCCCCTCGATGGCCAGCAGGTGCGCTGTACCGAGGTCGACCACGTGCAGGTAATCACGCACGCAGGTGCCGTCGCGGGTGTCGTAGTCACTGCCAAAGATCTGGACGGCGTCGCTGCGACCGGCCGCGACCTGCAGCACGTTCGGGATCAAGTGCGTCTCTGGGTGGTGCCGTTCGCCCAACCGGCCGTACGCGCCGCCGACGTTGAAGTACCGCAGGCTCACGGCGGCAAGGCCGTACGCCTCGGCCCAACCGCGGATGGCCATGTCGACGGCGAGCTTGCTCTGGCCGTACGGGTTGATCGGCGCCGTCGGCTCGTCCTCGCGAATCGGCACCCGACTCGGCACGCCGTACGTCGCGCACGTCGAGCTGAACACCAACCGGCTCACACCGGTGTCGCGCATCGCCTCGAGCAGGGCGAGCGTGCCGACGACGTTGTTGTCCCAGTAGCGGTCGGGGTGCTCCACCGACTCGGCGACCAATGCCTTCGCGGCAAAGTGCAACACCCCGTCGTACGACCCGTCGAGAAGGCTCGCCGCGTCCCGCAGCGAGCCGCGAACGTACGTCGCTCCGTCGGGCACGGCATCCTCATGGCCGGTGGACAGGTCGTCGAGCACGACGACGTCATGCCCGGCGGCGAGTAACTGCGCGGCGACCACCGACCCGATGTAGCCGGCGCCCCCGGTGACGAGCAGCTTCACCCGCTCTCTCCCATTCCCGCGTCCGGCGAACGCACCGTCGCGACGTCGACGTCACGCAACCGCTGTGCAGCCTGCTCCGGCAGGACGTCGTTGATGAACACGCCCATGCCGGACTCCGAGCCGGCAAGATACTTGAGCTTGCCTGGCGCGCGCCGGATCGAGAAAACCTGGAGGTGGAGATAGGCCAGGTCCCGATCCACGCGCACTGGAGCCTGCTGCCACGCCGCGATGTACGGCAGCCGCTCGTCGTACAAGCCGTCGAGGCGATGCAGTACGTCGAGGTAGAGCCGGGCGAAGTCGTCGCGTTCAGCGTCGGTGAGCGCTGGGATGTCGGGAACCCGGCGGTGCGGGTACAGGTGGACCTCGACCGGCCACCGCGCGGCCGACGGCACGAACGCCGTCCAGTGCTCGCCCTCCGCCACCACGCGCTCGCCCGACTCACGCTCGGCGGCCAGCAGATCGGCGAACAGGTTGCCCCACGTCCGCTCGCGATAGCGCCGCGCCGAGTCCAGCATCCGTCTGGTGCGTGGGGTGACGAACGGATAGGCGTAGATCTGCCCGTGCGGGTGCGACAGCGTCACGCCGATCTCGATGCCGCGATTCTCGAACGGATAGACCTGCTCGACGTGCTCCAGGGCACTCAGGTCAGCGGTTCGGTCCGCCCACGCTTCGATGACGAGGCGAACCTGGTCGTGGCTCAGCTGCTCGAACGACGCCGTGTGGTCGCTGGTGAAGCACACGACTTCGCACCGGCCGTACCCCGGTCGGGTGACGAAGAGACCGTCCGCTTCCGTGGTCGTCGCCACGCCAGTGATGTCAGTGGCGAACGAGGGAAAGCGGTTCTCGAAGACGACGACGTCGTAGTCGTCGGACGGGACCTCGGTGAGGCGGCCGTCCCGCGACGGGCAGAGCGGGCACAGATCCGCCGGCGGGAGGAACGTGCGGTCCTGTCGGTGCGACGCGATCGCCACCCACTCGTCGAGCACCGCGTCGTAGCGGATCTGCGACGTCGTCGCCGTAAGCGGCAGGCCGCGCCGGTCCGTGGTGTCGCGGACGACGCCCTCGTCGCGGTCGAACCAGAGGATCTCGCGACCGTCCGCAAGCCGACCCACCGTCCGCTTCACGCCCGACAGCCTATTGCCTTGAGCTTCGCGAGTGAAAGCCTTGACAACTTATCGAAAGACTCAGAAGGTTGGCTGTCGTGGTCAACGATGACCGCGCGCACGAGCTCACCCCAGCGACCGTGCCCGCAGAGCTGCGCCAGGACGGCATCCGTGACGTCGTCCTCGAACGCGGCTTCGTCCGCGTCGCCGACCTTGCCGACGCCTTCGGGGTGTCAACGGTCACCGTCCGCAGCGACTTGCAGAGCCTCGAGGGGCGCGGTGCCCTGCGCCGGGTCCGCGGCGGCGCCGTGGCGGGAACCTCAGTGCACGTCGAGCAACCGTTCGAGGTCGCGCAGCAGGATCTCGCGCTGGACAAGGCGCACATCGGTGCGTACGCCGCCGATCTAGTGTCCGACGGCGACACGGTGATCCTCGACGTCGGGACGACCACGACAGCCATCGGTCGGGCGCTCATCGCCCGGCAGCGACTGCGCGACGTCACGATCTTCACCAACGCCCTGAACATTGCGGTGGATCTCGAACGGGCTGCCGACCGCTTCCAGGTCGTCGTTACCGGCGGCACGTTGCGCCCGTTGCAGCACTCGCTGGTCAATCCGCTGGGCACCCTGCTGCTCGAGCGAGTGCACGCCACCCTGGCGTTTATCGGCTGCAACGGCGTCGACGTCGTCGCCGGGGCAACGAACATCAACCTGCCTGAGGCGGAGATCAAGCGCGCGATGCTGCTCGCGGCGCATCGGCCGGTGTTGGTCGCCGACGCATCCAAGCTCGGCGAGATCGAGCTGGCCAAGATCTGCGATGTCGCAGAGGCGAGCCTGCTCGTCACGAGCGGCACGGCCGATCCCGACATCGTTCGTGACCTCGAATGCGCCGGCATCGAGGTGGCGATGGCATGAGACCGCACGAGACTGAACGCATTGTCCGTTACCGAACGCAAGGGAGATGGAGCACGACACGAGATTTCGTACATCGGCCGTCGCGGTGCTCGGCGCCGCGATCCTGCTGAGCGCCTGTTCGAGCGCTGCCGAGGACGGCGGCGATGAGGGATCGGGCGAGGAGTCGTCGAGTGTCGAACTGCGCTGGCGTATCGCCTCACGAGGACGGTAGGTAGACCTTGGCAAGAACTCCGCGCGTCCTGTGCGTCTCGGTCGGGACCCCCGCGACTACGTCTGGCTCGGTCGCCCGCTGCGATCAAGCATCGGCAAGCAGCCCGTGGAGGGACCAGTCGCCGTCCGGGCGACGCACCTCGAGGGCGACGAGCAGGCCGACCTGCGCCACCACGGATCGGACAAGGCCGTCTACGCCTACGCGGCGGAAGACCTGTCGTGGTGGAGCGATGAGCTCGGTCGCGATCTCGGCCCGGCAGCGTTCGGGGAGAATCTCACGACCCTCGGACTCAACCTCCGCAGCGCTGTCATCGGCGAGCAATGGTGCATGGCTCCGCCGTGCTGCAGGTCAGCGAACCGCGTACGCCCTGCTGGAAGCTCGGCATGCGCCTGGGAGACCCGGCTCTCCCGCGCGCCTTCGCCGCGCCCGACGTCCCGGCGTCCTGCTGCGTGAGCTGCGCGAGGGGACATTGCAAGCCGGCGACGCCATCGAGGTGTCGTCGTTCCCTGCACAGGGTGACGGCCGCCGACGTGACCGCGATGTACTACGGAGACCACCTGGACACCGCACGCATCGCCGCCCCCGAGCTGGCAGCTCACTGGCGTGAGTGGGTGGCACACCGGACCATCTGGCATCTCGACGAGGAGCACAAGCGAGCCGAGCAAGGAGGAGACAGCGCGTGAAGGTGGCCGTGGTTGGCGCCGGATCGACCTATACCCCTGAGCTCGTCGACGGGCTCCTGCGCCATCGATCGCAGCTTCCCGTCGACAGGCTGTCGCTGATCGATCCCGATGAGCGTCGCCTGTCCATCCTCGCCGACTTCGTCGCGCGGATGGCCGACGCGGCGGAAACGCGCATCGCCATCGAGCCCACCACCCGCCTCAATGACGGAGTACGAGACGCCACGCTGGTCTTCTCGCAGTTTCGGGTCGGTGGTCAGGCTGCACGGCATGGTGACGAGACGCTCGGGCGTCGATTCGGCATCGTCGGGCAGGAGACCACAGGTGTCGGCGGCCTCGCAAAGGGGCTACGCACCATCCCGGTCGCGCTGGAGGTCCAGGCTGCGGTCGCGACGCAGGCCCGTCCCGACGCGTGGCTCATCAACTTCACCAACCCCGCGGGAATGGTGACCGAGGCGCTGCTGTCGTACGGCGTCGGCCACCCGCCGCGTGTCGTTGGACTGTGCAACTTCCCGTGGATCCTGCGAGCGCAGCTGGGGAAGGCTCTCGATGCGCCGGCCGGCCAGGTCGATCTGGACTACGTAGGGCTCAACCACCTGTCGTGGGTTCGCAACGTCGTGGTGAACGACCGATCCTGCTTCGAGGTGGCGCGCATCGCCTGGCGGGCCGGGCGGGACGCCCCGTTCGCGGCCGAACTGCTCGACGACGTCGAGCTGATCCTCAACCCGTACCTGCAGTACTACTACGAGACCGGCCGCATCCTCGACTGGCAGCGCAGCTTCCCTACGCGGGCGGAGGAGGTCGCGACGATCGAGGCGGACCTGCTGAGGACATACGCCGATCCGTCGACGACATGGACGCCGACGCTGCTGTCACAACGCGGGGGCGCGTCCTACTCCGTCGCCGCTGCCGCGCTGGCGGCCGACCTGTGCGGCGGCTCGGGAGGCCAGCACGTGGTCAACGTTCGCAACGGTGCAGCGATACCGGGCCTGCCCGACGACGCGGTCGTCGAGACGACCGCCTGGGCGTCACCCGAGGGGGTGCGTCCGCGGCCGACCGCTGCCCTCACCGAGCCGATGCGGGGGTTGGCGAACCAGGTCAAGGACTACGAGCGGTATGCGATCGCGGCCGCCGTCTCAGGCGACGTGCGCTCCGCGCGGATGGCCTTGCTGACCCATCCGCTCTGCCCGGATGCAACGACGGCACCGAGACTGCTCGACGATCTGCTGGCGACCAACCGGCAGTGGTTGCCGGCGTTTGCCGCGTGAGCGGTCCCCAGGCGATTCTCGGGGTCGACGCCGGCGGAACCAAGACGGAGGCCCTCGTCGTCGATCGCCAGGGTGCGGTGTTGGCCTTTGTCCGCGGTGGCGGCGCGAACCACGAGGCGATCGGGTGGGCGCGGGCGCAAGAACAGCTGCGCAGAACGGTCGTTCGGGCGCTGGAAATGGCCGTAGTCGCACCCGAATCGATAGCCGCGAGCGGCTGGGGTCTCGCTGGATTGGACTGGCCGAGCGACGAGATTCGGCACCGCAGCATCATCGCCGACCTCGGCTTTCCCGATCCTGCGCTGGTCGTCAACGACGCGTTCCTCGCGCTCACTGCGCGCCCCGACGATGAGTCGGGTGTTGCAGTCGTGTCGGGGACCGGCGTCGTGGTTGTCGGCCGGTCCGCCATCGGGACCACGACGCGGACCCTGGGGGTCGGCGCGGGACGGGGTGATTGGGGCTCCGGTGGAGACATCGCCCTCGCGGCCGCGAAGGCCATCGCGGCTCAGCACATGGGACTCGGTCCGGAGACGGCCCTCACCGAGCTCGCGTTGCAGCGATCCGGGGTCACGTCCGTGGACGCGTACTGCCAGCAGGTGTGGCGTCAGGGCCGCACCTCCCTGTTGCCGCCCGATGTGTGGCAGGTCGCCGCGTCAGGGGATGCGGTCGCCGCTGGGATCGCTGATCGCGTCGCTGATTCCCTGGCCGCCGGTGCCGGAGCCGTCGCCAGGCGGCTCGACGTGCAGGAGCCGAACGTCATCCTCACCGGCCGGGTCCTCGACCCCGGACACCCGCTGCTGCACGACAGATTGGTGACGGCCCTAGCCGTCGAACTGCCGCACTGCCGGCCGAAACGATTGGGCGTCCCACCGGCCGTCGGTGCGATCCGGGCCGCGGCCCGCTCGCTGGGCTGGGATCCGGACGGACTACCGGACGCTCACTGGCCGACGCCGACACCGGTGGCGTCCGCCTGATCGAGGAAACTAGTCCGTGCACGGGTCCACCGGTCCCGGCCTCCGCGAACCTGCGCAGCATGCCTGCTCCCCGTCGGACGCATGCCGCTCAGCGTTGTGTGATGCCCAATCCGCAGCGACATGCCGACGCCCTTCGTGTCTCGCATCACTCGATCTTGTGATCTGGGTGTGATCGCCGACATGACGAAAGGGGCGGCCCCTTCCGGGACCGCCCCTCGCGTTGCCTACTGAGACAGAAACTCTGCTCAATGGGACTTCTTCCTCACTACGCGGCTGGCGCCGCTCCGATCGTCAGAAGTCCATATCCCCGCCACCAGGCATGCCGCCAGCCGGCGCCGGGTTCTTCTCCGGCTTGTCGGCGATGACTACCTCGGTGGTGAGGAACAGGCCGGCGATCGACGCGGCGTTCTGCAGTGCCGACCGGGTGACCTTGGCCGGGTCGATGATCCCGGTCTTGATCAGGTCGACGTACTCGCCGGTCTGCGCGTCGAGACCGTGACCGGCCTCGAGCCCTCGGACCCGCTCGGCAACTACGCCACCCTCCAGGCCGGCGTTGATCGCGATCTGCTTGAGCGGAGCTTCCAGGGCCAGACGGACAATCGCCGCGCCCGTCGCCTCGTCACCCTCGAGCTCGAGCTTCTCGAACGCGCTCTTGCCCGCCTGCAGCAGGGCGACGCCACCACCGGCGACGATGCCCTCCTCGACGGCCGCCTTCGCGTTGCGAACGGCGTCCTCGATGCGGTGCTTGCGCTCCTTGAGCTCGACCTCCGTCGCCGCACCCGCCTTGATGACGGCCACGCCGCCGGCGAGCTTGGCGAGGCGCTCCTGCAGCTTCTCGCGGTCGTAGTCGGAGTCCGACTTCTCGATCTCCGCGCGAATCTGGTTCACGCGACCCGCGATCTGCTCCGCGTCACCGCCACCCTCGACGATCGTCGTCTCGTCCTTGGTGACGACGACCTTGCGGGCCCGACCGAGCAGGTCGGTGCCAGCGTTGTCCAGCTTGAGGCCGACCTCCTCGGAGATGACCTGGCCGCCGGTCAGAATGGCGATGTCGGCGAGCATGGCCTTGCGGCGGTCGCCGAAGCCCGGCGCCTTGACGGCGACGGAGCGGAACGTGCCACGGATCTTGTTGACGACGAGGGTCGCGAGGGCCTCACCCTCGACGTCCTCGGCGATGATCGCCAGCGGCTTGCCGGACTGCATGACCTTCTCGAGAAGGGGTAGCAGGTCCTTGACCGCCGAGATCTTGGAATTGACCACGAGGATGTAGGGGTCGTCGAGGACGGCCTCCATCCGCTCGGGGTCGGTGGTGAAGTAGGGCGAGATGTAGCCCTTGTCGAAGCGCATGCCCTCGGTGAGCTCGAGCTCGAGCCCGAAGGTGTTGCTCTCCTCGACGGTGATGACGCCTTCCTTGCCGACCTTGTCCATGGCCTCGGCGATCATGTCGCCGATCTGCTGGTCGGCGGCCGAGATCGAGGCGGTCGAAGCGATCTGCTCCTTGGTCTCGACGTCCTTGGCCTGGCTCAGCAGCTGCTCGGAGACAGCCTCGACGGCCTTCTCGATACCGCGCTTGAGCGACATCGGGTTGGCGCCGGCGGCGACATTGCGCAGGCCCTCGCGGACCAGCGCCTGGGCGAGGACGGTTGCGGTAGTCGTCCCGTCACCCGCGACGTCGTCGGTCTTCTTGGCGACCTCCTTGACCAGCTCGGCCCCGATCTTCTCGTACGGGTCCTCGAGCTCGATCTCCTTGGCGATGGAGACGCCATCGTTGGTGATCGTGGGAGCGCCCCACTTCTTCTCCAGCACGACGTTGCGGCCGCGGGGGCCGAGCGTCACCTTGACGGCGTCCGCCAGCTGGTTCATGCCGCGCTCGAGACCGCGCCGGGCCTCTTCGTCGAACGCGATTGTCTTGGCCATGCGGTGTGTCCTCCCGGATGGGGCTGGGTGGTAAACAGCAGAGACTGGTGTACCGAGGCATCGCCCGCGACGGACGGCTCCGGACCCGCGACGATCTGGTCCGTCGCGCAGCCGGGGCCTCGACGACCCGGTGGGGTACTCGTTGTCACTCCCCAAGGGAGAGTGCTAACTCGTGTCTAGCACTCTCCACCGGCGAGTGCAAGCGGGAGTGAGTGGCCAGACGCACGTCGCCGCGCCGTCCCGTGGGACGGCGCGGCGGTCGGATCGACGAACGTCAGGGAGCCAGGCGGACGAGATCCGCCTGCGGACCCTTCTGGCCCTGCGAGATCTCGAACTCCACCCGCTGGCCTTCATCGAGGCTGCGGTACCCGTCCTGCTGGATCGCGGAGTAGTGGACAAACACGTCCGCTCCGCCATCGACCGCGATGAAGCCGAAGCCCTTCTCTGAGTTGAACCACTTCACCGTGCCCTGCGCCATGCTCACTCCATGTGTGCGGTTTGCGGTGGCCGCCGTGGCCGGGGCACAAGGTAGCGGTCCGTCCCGCGCAGCAACAGCCCCCGCGCTGATCAGCCGCCCGCGACCGCCGGGATCACCGACACCGACGTTCCGGCCGGGGTCGGCGTCGCCAGTCCCTCGGCGAACCGCACGTCCTCGTCGCCGACGTACACGTTGACGAACCGGCGCAGCCGCCCGTCGTCGTCGAGCAGCCGCGCCCGGATCCCCGGGTACGACGACTCCAGCGACTCGATCACCTCGCCGAGCGTGCCGCCGGCCACGGACACCTCTGAGGCACCGCCGGTGTAGGTCCGCAGGATCGTGGGCACCCGCACGGAGACACCATCGCTGGACCCGGTCACAGCAGCCCCGCCTCTCGAAAGGCGCTCAGAGTCGGTCGGATGGTCGCCATGGGCCGGGCGACCGGCGCGACGGCGTCCAGCGTCTTCAGGCCGTCCCCGGTGTTGAACACGACCGTCTCGGCGTCGGGATCGAGGCGACCGTCGCGCAGGAGCTTCTGGAGCGTCGCGACGGTTACGCCCCCGGCTGTCTCGGCGAAAATCCCCTCGGTGCGCGCGAGTAGCTGGATGCCCTCGACGACCTCGTCGTCGCTGACGTCCTCCACCGCTCCCCCGGTGCGCCGGGCGACGTCGAGCACGTACGGCCCATCGGCTGGGTTCCCGATCGCGAGCGACTTGGCGATGGTGTCGGGACGCACCGGGCGCACGACCTCGTGGCCGGCCTTCCATGCCGCGCTGACCGGCGAGCACCCGGTGGCCTGCGCGCCGAAGACCCGGTACGGCGTCGCGTCGACGAGGCCGAGCGTGCCGAGCTCGCCGAACGCCTTGTCGATCTTGGTCAGCTGCGACCCGGAGGCAATCGGCACCACGATCTGCTCCGGCAGTCGCCAGCCCAGCTGCTCGGCGACCTCGTACCCGAGCGTCTTCGATCCCTCGGCGTAGTAGGGCCGGACGTTGACATTGACGAACGCCCAGTCCTCGCGCTCGCCGGCGATCTCCGACGCGAGGCGGTTGACGTCGTCATAGGTGCCTTCGACGGCGACCAGCGCCCCGCCGTACACCGCAGTGGTGACGATCTTCGGTTGCTCGAGGTCAGCGGGAATCAGCACGACCGAGCGGATCCCCGCGCGGGCAGCCGCGGCAGCGACCGCATTGGCGAGGTTGCCGGTCGAGGGACAGGCGAGCACGGCGAACCCGAGCTCGCGGGCGGCTGCCAGGGCGACCGCAACCACGCGGTCCTTGAACGAGTGTGTCGGGTTACCGCTGTCGTCCTTGACCCACAGCCGCCGCAGCCCCAGCTCGCGGGCGAGCCGGTCGGCGCGGACCAGCTTGGTGAAGCCGGGCTCGAGGTTCGGTGTCTGCGTCACCGACGTCGGGACGGGGAGCAGCGACGCGTAGCGCCAGATGTTGCGCGGGCCTGCCTCGATCGCCTCCCGGGTGACCGCGCCGAAGTCGTACGCCACCTCCAGCGGCCCGAAGCACAGGTCGCAGGCGTAGCGCGGACCGAGCGCAACTCGCTCGCCGCACTCGCGACAGGTGAGCGCGACAGCCGAGCCGAAGTCGGCGGTCCTGGTTGGGGGAACGTCCTGAACTGACGTCGTCATGCTGACTCCTCATCTTTCCCGCTGTGCGGGTCGGATTTGGCACCTGTCCGCGTATATGCGGATGGTTGCCGGGGCTTCGTCGGGCCGGTCCCTCTGCCCCTCTGGATGAGCGGTGTGCTGTTGTGCGCGCCATTCTACGGGCAATGGATGAGATGTCCTGCCGGCGTGCGAGCGCGGTGGAAGACTGACCCGATGCGCCGTGCCCTGCGGGTTCGCCAGGTTCTCAATGCCGTGAACGGGTCGACGCTGTGCGGGCTCGCCATCGCTCGCCTCGGCGGCGCCCGGCTCGGCAAGGGTCCCGGCGGCCTGGTCCTGGCCACGGGCTACGGGCTACCGATCCCCAAGAACCCTGCGTTCACCGTCGGCAACGTCGTCATTTCGCGGCGCGCGCTGACATCCGACCGGATGCTGCAGCACGAGGCCAAGCACGCGACGCAGTGGGCGGCGTGCCTCGGCCTACCGATGCTGCCGATGTACGGCGTTGCGTCCGCGTGGTCGTGGCTGCGGACTCGCGACTACTCCAGCCGCAACGTGTTCGAGCGGCTGGCCGGTCTCGACGACGGTGGCTATCGCGAGCGTGCGCCGCGGCCGCTACGAGCACCGCGGCTTGCCTCTCGACACAGTCCGGGACGCGCCACGTGACAGCTGAGGTGCTCATCGCGAGCAATCGCGGCCCGGTGTCGTTCCAACCAGCCGAAGACGGATCGCTGACAGCGCAGCGCGGCGGCGGCGGCCTGGTGTCCGGGCTGACCTCTGCCGTCCGCGACGCGGCAGCGCTGTGGATCTGCACCGCGATGTCGGACTACGACCGGGAGGCCGCGCGCGAGGCGCCGAACGGTCGGCTCGACTCCGCCGGGCATGACACCGAGGGGCTCGCCGTCCGGATGCTCGAGATCGACCCGCTGACGTTCCAGCGTGCGTACAACGCGGTCGCCAACTCCACGCTGTGGTTCGTTCATCACCTGCTGTACGACACCCCGCTGACGCCCAACTTCGACGCCGGCTTCCGTCGCGAGTGGACGGCGTACGTGTCGTACAACGAAGCTTTCGCCGTCGCGCTCGCCGAGGAGGCGGCGCCGGGAGCGCGCGTCGTGGTGCAGGACTACCACCTGTCGCTCGTGCCGCGGATGCTGCGCCAGCTTCGGCCCGACATCCGGATCGGCCACTTCACGCACACGCCGTGGGCCACCCCCGACTACTACGGGCTGCTTCCCGACGATGTCGCTGCGGACGTGTTGCGCGGCATCCTGGGCGCGGAGCACGCCGGATTCTTGTGCGAGCGCTGGGCGGACGCGTTCCTGGATTGCTGCGAGTGTCTCGACGACGCTGTGGTCGATCGCGCTGCCCGCACGGTCAGCGTGAACGGACACACCACGACAGTCGCGGTTCACGGGCTCGGCTCCGACGGCGACTTCCTGCGCAGACGGGCAGCCGAGCAGGACGTCGAGGCGCGCCGAGAGACGCTGCTCGCGTTGGTTCGCGACACCCGCGTCATCGTCCGCGTCGACCGGACGGAGCTGTCGAAGAACATCGTTCGCGGGTTGGCGGCGTACCGCGAGCTGCTGCGGACGCATCCTGAGTGGCGTGGCCGCGTCACGCACGTGGCGTTCGCCTACCCCAGCCGGCACGACCTGCCCGAGTACCGCGAGTACACCGCGTCGGTGCTGCGTATCGCGCGCGAGATCGAGGACGAGTTCGGGACCGCGGAGTGGACGCCGCTGCTGCTGCAGGTCGACGACGATTTCCCGCGCTCACTGGCGGCATACCGGCTGGCGGACGTGCTGATCGTCAACCCGCTGCGCGACGGCATGAACCTCGTCGCCAAGGAGGTGCCCGTCGTATCGGAGCGAGGCTGCGCGCTCGTCCTGTCACGCGAGGCCGGCGCGTACTACGACCTCGGCGACGACGCCATCGTCATCAATCCGTACGACATCAGCGCAACCGCGGAGGCGCTGCACGAGGCGCTGACCATGGACGCGGACGAGCGCTTCGAGCGCTCCAAGCGGCTGGCCGAGGCGTCGACCGCGCTGCCGCCGCAGCGCTGGTTCGCCGACCAGCTGGCAGCGTTGCGCACATAAGTTGCTCGCCCACCCAGCGAGTTGTCAGAACGTGGCGCGGCTAT
Organism: uncultured Actinomycetota bacterium; assembly: GCA_963801015.1. Classification (GTDB taxonomy): domain Bacteria; phylum Actinomycetota; class Actinomycetes; order CAWDCV01; family CAWDCV01; genus CAWDCV01. The sequence continues at coordinate 62,808 of CAWDCV010000001.1, forward strand.
AGGCGCGTGACGTTCTGACAAGTCGAGGGGGCGTTGCGCAGCCTGTTGCCGCGGCTGCGATACGCCTCGAGTTAGGGCGATACGCCCTCTAGAGAAGGCGTATCGCCCTCAATGATCACGTAAACGTGATCATTTGGGTCGCTGCTCGGTGAGGCCGTCGGCGAGGGCGGAGAGGAAGGCGACGACGCCTTCGGGGCCGTCGACGACCAGGTCGGTGTCGTCGGCGAGCTCGGGCACTTCGGTCGAGCCGCTGCAGACCGCGAGCCCGGCGAACCCCTCGGCGCGAAGGCGTGCCACCGTACGGAACGCAGCCAGGTCGCCCAGGTCGTCACCGATGAACACGACCGTACGGGCACCCCGCTCCTCGACGAGTTCGGCAAGCGCCCCGCCCTTGTCGACACCTCGCGGTCGTAGCTCGAGTACGAGTCGGCCGAGCTCCAGGTGCAGGTCGTGCCGGGCCGCGACCGCGTCGAGGAGTGGGCGCAGTTCTGCAAAAGCGCCGGGCGGGTCAGCGGCGCGGCGGGTGTGCACCGCGAATGATCGGCCCTTGTCCTCGATCCAGACGCCCTCGGGAAGCGAGAGGTCGTCGACCGCGGCGCGGGCCGGGGCGATGCCCGGATGCTCGGGCGGGGACGTCACTTCGCCGGTCGCCGCGTCCCAGCGTTCGGCGCCGTAGTGACCCAGGACGAGCAGCCCGTCGACGGGCGGCAGCCGGTCCAGGCCGGCGTACTCCACGGCGAGCGCGGTCGGTCGGCCGGTGATGATCGCCACCGTCCCGATGCGCTCACCGAGCTGACGCAGCACCGGTGCTGCCGAGGGGAGGGCACGCGCCAGCGCTGGGTCCGCCACGATCGGTGCCAGCGTCCCGTCGAAGTCCAGCCCGACGAGCGCGTGCGCAGGATCGGCGAGGAGCGCGGCGAGACCCGCCCTGCCGTCGGCCGTGGTGGGGACCGGGAGGCTCATCAGCCAGCTATACCTCTGGGTACTCCTTGCACAGGATCACCGTCAGCGCATCGTCGGGCATCGGCGCCACCCGCGGTCGCACGCGGTCGATGCCTGGGAACGCCGCGGACAGTGCCTCGGCCGCGCTCTCGTACCCGGCCGGGTAGTAGACCGTGGTCGATGGCACCCGCCCGCGCCACCAGGACACCTTCGTGACGCTCCACCCCGCTGACTCGATGTCCTCGGCCACCGCAGCCGCCAACTCCTGGCGGGTGGTCTGGTTGAGGACATAGACCGGCAGCGGCCGGGTCCCGGAGCCGGCCTCCTTGGCCGAGCCGGAGCCCGCGCCGGAATCTGAACCGTCGTCCGACGACGATCCCGACCATGCCCCCTCGTCGGGCACGTACGGGCTCGGGGTGATCAGCAGCCTGGGTGGGGTCGGACTGGGAGTCCCGGCTGAGGAACTCGCCGACGCGGAGCTGTCTGCATCTGCAGCTGCGGTCGGAGCCGACGACGGCTGCGAGGTCAGTTCCTCGTCGACTGGCTCCCCGAACAGTCCGAGGAAGGCACCGATCAGGGCGAGGACGGCAATCAGCGCGAGCACCGAAGGGAGAACGAGGAGAAGAACAGCGCGCCGCCGATCCTCGCTCTCGTTCTCGGCCATGGGTCGCCGCCGGCGTCAGGCCTCGAGGCCGAGCCGACGCGCGGACCGCTGCCGCTGGCGAGCGGTCCGCAGCCGTCGCAGCCGCTTGACGAGCATGGGGTCGTGGGCCAGCGCCGCCGGGTTGTCGATGAGCGAATTGAGCAACTGGTAATAGCGCGTCGCCGACATGTCGAACAGGTCCCGGATCGCCTGCTCCTTCGCCCCCGCGTACTTCCACCACTGCCGCTCGAAGGCAAGGATCTCCTGGTCCCGCGAACTGATCTGCTGAGAAGCCTCCGAGGTACGCGCGGTCACGGCTTCGTCGGGCAGGGTCGCGGCGGGATCCATCGGTCTCCTCGGTCAAGCTCGTCGGCGTGCGCGCGGCGTGCATGCGCCGGCTCATCGTACGGAGGCCGGCGGAGCGGCTGTGGGATTCCCGCCGCCGTGTCGCCGAAGTGACGCAATACGCTGCGGATCATGCGCACTCTCCGTCGTCGCATCGCCACGGCGCTCGCGCTCGTCCTCCTGCCAACCGCTGTCGCGTGCACTTCTGACAGCAACGATCTGGCGCTAGACACGGCGCAGGAGTTCCTCGCCGCCTGGGCGGCGGGCGACGACGAGGCCGCCGGCAAGCTCACCAACGACGCGCCAGCGGCGCAGGCTCAACTCAGCGAGGTACGCGACGGGCTGCGCGTCACCGCAGCCGACATCGAGGCGTCGCCGTCCTCCGAGGATGCCGACGACGCCGACGCGGCGGAGCGGACCATCCCGTACCGCGCCACTTTGAGCCTCGCCAGCCTGGGCGACTGGACGTACGACGGACAGATCAGCCTGCGCCGAATCCAGGAGCAGGGGAAAACAGACGATTGGCAGGTGATCTGGAGTCCGGCCGCCATCCATCCCCAGCTGACGCCCGAGACCCGGCTGTCGCGTGTGCGCGAGCTGCCGACGCGAGCCGCAGTGCTCGACCGCGCGGGCCGCCCGTTGATGGAAGAGCGCCCGGTCGTCTTCGTCGGCATCGAGCCGCAACGCCTGACCGACCCCACCACCGTGTACGCCACGCTGGCCGGCCGGCTCGGCATCGACGTAGCGCGCGCTCAGGAGCGGGTGGCGGCGGCCAAGCCGGACGCGTTCGTCGACGTCGTCACACTGCGCGAAGCCGACTACGGCGAGGTCGCCGGCATTCTGGGCGGTCTCGACGGCGTCGTCACCCGGGCCGGCACGCGCACGCTCGCACCAACCGCGACGTTCGCCCGCCAGGTGCTCGGCTCAGTGGGACCCGCGACCGAGGAGGCGCTGCTCAACGCAGGTGACTCCGCATCCCAGGTCGACGAGGTGGGCCTGTCCGGGCTGCAGTTCTCCTATCAGCAGCAGCTTGCGGGCACGGCGTCCGGTCGGATCGTGCTGGTCGATCGCGAGGGTGGTGAGGAGCTCGAGGTTCTCGACGAGATCTCTGGTACGTCCGGCGCACCACTGACGACGTCACTCGACCTCGGCGTCCAGACCGCAGCCGAGACCGCGCTCGCCCAGGTGCCCACGCCGGCAGCGATCGTCGCCGTCGATTCGAGGTCCGGTCAGATCCTCGCCGCCGCGAACGGGCCGGGTGGCACGGACGGCATCGACCGCGCGCTCGACGGTCGGTACCCGCCAGGGTCGACGTTCAAGGTCGTCACCACCGCCGCGCTACTCGGGCGGGGCCTCGACCCTGAGGCCACGGTCGCCTGCCCGGCCGAGGTCACGGTGAGCGGGAAGCGATTCAGCAACGCCGGCGGTCTTGCGCTCGGCGACGTCCCGTTCAGCACCGACTTCATCAGGTCCTGCAACACCGCGTTCGTGTCGCTTGCAGCCGACCTGCCGGCGGCGGCCCTTCACGACGCAGCGCGGGCGTTTGGCCTGGGGACGACCTGGGATCTCGGCGTACGTGCCTTCGGCGGCGATGTGCCCGCGCCTGCCTCGGACGTGGAGCGGGCGGCCGCCGCGATCGGGCAGGCGAAGACCCTTGCCAGCCCACTGTCGATGGCGCTGGTCGCGGCCACCGTGCAGTCCGGTCAGTTCCGTACGCCGGTGCTGCTGCCCGACCAGGCGCCGACCGACGCGACGGCTGTCCCGCCATTGGACGGACGTGTCGCGGAGACGCTGCGCTCGCTGATGGCACGTACCGTGCAGGAGGGCACCGCGTCGGCGCTCCAGCAGTCGACGACGCCGGTTGCGGCGAAGACCGGCACCGCAGAGTTCGGCGCCGAGACGCCGCCGCGCACCCACGCATGGATCATCGGCTACCGCGGCGAGCTCGCCTTTGCGGTGCTGCTCGAGGACGGCGGCGCAGGCGGCGCCGACGCTGGACCGGTGGCCGCAGCGTTCCTCGCGGGCGTGCCTGACCAGGCGTAGCCCGTGGTGACAGGCCCGGTGAGCCGGTAGCGTTCGACGCTGTGTGGAACTCCGCCGAGAAGATCGGCTTCATCGTCATCATCGGCGTGCTGATGCTCCTCATCCTGCGCTCATCCGGGGAGCTCGGCTCACGCGCTTTGACCGTGAGCCGCCCGGCGCACTTCGAGGGCGAGCCACCGGATGCTCATGGCGGCTCCGACAGCGCAAGCTCCAACACTGGACACGACGATGCCCATGGCGAGGGCTACGGCGCGTATGAACGCCGATCCAATGTCGGCCGGCAGCTGCTCATCCTGTTCGCCTTGCTCGTCGTCCTCCTCGCGATCGTGTGGATCGGCACCGGATCGCTGGGCATCTTCTGGTACTAACGCTGGTCAGCGGACACCGGCAGTGATGTCCGACTGGGACGTGCTCGACTGGCGCCGTCGCGTCATCGCGCTGTACGACTCCGTCCGCACGACCGCCCGGACCGTCAGCGTTCAGGCCGCCCACGACGTATGGCTGTCGGGTCGCAGCGCGCTGCTGCATACGCATCCCGCTTCTCCGCTACCTCCGGATCGGCGGGATGACTACCGCGACAAGGTCGCGCCCTACGACCCGGCGTACCGCTTCGTCGTGCCCGTCGAGACAGCCGAACCCGGACAGCGCCAGGTGCAGACTGCTACCGACGACGTTGTGACGTACCGCCGCATCGGCCGGATCGGGCTCGCCAACCTCGGCACCCTGGACGCGTGGTGGATCGTCGGGTACGCCGGTGGACTCTTCCTGCCGATGCGGGACGACACAAGCGGCACGCTCTCGTACGGCGGCGGGCGCTACCTCCTCGACACGATCAAGGGCGCCGACCTCGGCGGCGTCGACGACCGCCTGATCGTCGACCTCAACTTCGCCTACCAGCCCTCGTGCGCGTACGACGAGTCGTGGGCGTGCCCCCTGCCCGGTCCGGAGAACACCCTCTCGGCCGCGGTACCCGTTGGCGAGCTCTCCGCGGTGCAGTAGGGGCTACTACGAACGGACGAGCCGGGCGATGGCGTCGGCCGCCTCGCGTACCTTGGCGTCGCCCTCCTCACCACCGGCGCGGGCGGCTTCGGTGACGCAGTGCGCGAGGTGCTCCTCGAGCAGGCCGAGCGCAACGGATTGCAGCGCCTTGGTCGCTGCGCTGACCTGAGTGAGGACGTCGATGCAGTAGACATCCTCGTCGATCATCCGCTGCAGGCCGCGAATCTGGCCCTCGATGCGGCGCAACCGACTGAGGTAGGCGTCCTTCTCCGCCACGTAGCCCGCCATGTTCCGCAGGATACCCCGGAGGGGTACGCAACCGGGTTAGCGTCGCGACCATGCAGCCCAGCTTCGGCATCTCCGTCGTTCCTGAGACGACGCGCTGGCGCGACGCGGCGAAACTCGTTGCGCTGGCCGATCGGATCGGTCTCGACCTGGTCGGCATCCAGGATCATCCCTACCAGTGGCGGTTCCTCGACACCTGGACCCTGATCAGCGTGCTCGCGGCTCGCACGGATCGGATTCGCTTCTTCCCCGACGTGGCGAACCTGGCGCTACGACCGCCGGCGATGCTTGCCACGTCGGTCGCCTCTCTCGACGTTCTCACCGGTGGCCGGGTCGAGCTCGGACTCGGCTCGGGCGGCTTCGATCGCGCCATCGTGGCGATGGGCGGCACCGCCTGGTCCGGTGGCGAGGCCGTAGCCGCCTTGTCCGAGGCCATCGACGTCATCCGTCGGATGTGGACGGGCGAGCGCGGTGCGCGCTACGCCGGCCGGTACTACCGACTCGACGGCGTCAACCCCGGACCCGTACCCGAGCACGATGTCGGCATCTGGCTGGGTGTCAACGGGCCGCGAATGCTGCAGCTGCTGGGCCAAAAAGCTGACGGGTGGGTGCCGTCGAGCGGTCACGTGCCACCATCGGCACTTCCCGAACGGCAGCGCCGTATCGACGATGCTGCCGCGGCTGCCGGGCGGGATCCGCACACCATCGCGCGCGTCTACAACGTCTGGGGAACGATTGCCGATGAGCGGTCCGACGATCCCTTCATCGGACCGGTGAGCCGTTGGGTGGACACGCTGACTCGGTTGACCGTCGACGTGGGAATGACGGCGTACGTGCTGTGGCCCGGTGGGGACGCCGTCCGGCAGGTAGAGATCTTCGCCAATGAGGTCGCGCCGTCTGTACGCGAGGCCGTTGCATCGGCATGATCGATGGCAGGGGATGCCGCACCAGGGGGGCCGCAGCGTGGACGCGATGACACATCCACTGGTGCGCGAGCTGATGGCCATGCTGCCCCCGCCGGACGAGCCGTTCTCACGGCCACGGCGCGAGCAGTGGGTCGAGGCGGCCAATGCCGTTCTTACGCTCGTGTATGGCGATGCCGACGATCCTGACGATGCTGCACTCCCCGACGAGGTGAACCTGGGCGTGGACGAAAGCAGCGCTCCTGCGGTCGATCCGATCGACGCTTCCGAGCCATGGCAGGCGCCGGCCGAGCAGCCCTACAACGGCTCGAGCACCAACGGCTCCGGCAGCTGGTCGAGCAACGGCCACGACATTCCCGGCCGTCATCGGCGCCCGGACTTCGGGCGCCTCTGACCGTGATTCCCATCGGGGAGCTCAGTGACCTCGTCCTCGTTCTTGTCATTGCGACCCTCGTGCCGCTGCTCAGCGATGCTGTGCGAGCGCGAGTGCGGGTGCCCGGTGTGGTCCTCGAGATCGCCCTCGGGATCGTGGTGGGATCGTCGCTGCTCGGCTGGGTCGCAGATGGGCCATTAGTCGAGTTCGTGGCGAACCTCGGCCTCGCGATGCTGATGTTTCTCGCCGGCTATGAGATCGATTTCCTGCGCCTGCGCGGCAAGCCCCTGACGCTCGGTCTCCAGGGCTGGCTGACCTCGGTCGCCCTCGGCATCGGACTGGCTCTCCTGCTCAACGTCTGGCTCGACATTGCGTGGATCTACGTCGCATTCGCAGTTTCCACGACGGCGATCGGCACGCTGCTGCCCATCCTGCGCGACTCAGGCGAGGTGGCGACGCGGCTCGGAACGTTCCTCCTCGCCGCGGGAGCAGTCGGCGAGTTCGGCCCGATCGTGGCCGTGTCGCTCGTCATTCAGGGACACCGTCCAGTACGCACGATCGTGGTCTTGTTGATCTTCGCGGTCATTGCGGTGGTGGGCATCGTCCTCGCCACCCGGCCGCGGCCGGCCCGCTTCGCTCGGGTGGTCGGCACGACGTTGGCAACCAGCGCGCAGTTCGCGGTTCGCGTGGCGATGCTGCTGCTGCTGGGCTTGGTGTGGGCCGCCGAGGAGCTCGGCCTCGACATCCTCCTTGGAGCGTTCGCGGGCGGGCTGATCTTCCGGCAGTTTGTCCGCGGCGGGCCCGAGCACGAGCACGGCACGGTCGAGTCCAAGCTCGATGGCATCGGCTTTGGTTTCCTGATCCCGGTGTTCTTCGTCGTCAGCGGCGTCCGCTTCGACGCCGACGCGCTGGTGTCGAGCGTTGGGACGCTGATCCTGCTGCCCCTGTTCCTGCTGCTGTTCCTCATCTGCCGCGGGATACCCGCGATGGTGTTCTACCGACCCCTCCTCGACCAGCGACAGCGAGCAGCGCTCGCCTTCTACACCGCGACGCAGCTCCCCCTCGTCGTTGTGATCAGCACCCTGGGCGTGGAGGCCGGCCGGCTGTCCTCGGGCACCGCGGCTGCCATGGTCGGCGCGGGCATGCTGTCGGTGCTGATCTACCCGCTCGTCGCGGTCCGCATCCGTGGCCCGCTGTCAGCGGCGGACCGAACCCGGGCAGCGCAGACGCCGGAGATCCCGGAACTGTGATCCATGTCTCCGCGCGTGGTCGGCCACCGGCGGATGCTGTTGCGGTGCCGCATCGTTGAATCCATCCGTGTACGCCCTGCTCCTCAGCTTTGCCGTGGTGTTCATCGCCGAGCTCGGTGACAAGAGCCAGCTCATGGCGTTGACGTTCGCAACTCGTTTTCGCGCTCTTCCGGTGTTGCTCGGCATCACCGTGGCGACGGCCGTCGTCCATGCAGGCAGCGTCGCCATCGGCGGCGGACTTGGTGCGTCGTTGCCGACCACCGCAATCTCGGTGCTCGCCGCGCTCGCCTTCTTCGGCTTCGCCGCTTGGACGCTGCGCGGCGACAGCCTCAGCGCCGACGAGGCGAGCAAGGCCGGCCGAACCACTCGGTCGGCCGTAGTGGCGGTCGCCGTTGCGTTCTTCCTGGCGGAACTGGGCGACAAGACCATGCTGGCGACGGTGACGCTCGCTACTCGCGAGGACATCTTCGGCACCTGGCTCGGGTCGACGCTTGGCATGGTTGCCGCCGACGCACTGGCGATCCTCGTGGGTCAGCAGCTTGGTCGCCGACTCCCAGCGAAGGTCATCCGGTACGGTGCGGCCGCGTCGTTCGTCCTGTTCGGGGTTCTGCTCCTGATCGACGCGATCTGGTAGGGCGTCCCTAGCTGAGGCCGATGAAGGCCGCCATCCGGTCGATTTCCAGGTCGAAGAAAACCGCATCCTTGTCAACTGCGCCGATGCGATGACCGAACAGTTCGAGCGAGACAGCGCCGAACAGCCACGACCACGCGGCGATGCCGCGAATGATCAGGTCGTCCGACGGCTCGGGACCCATGAGGGCTCGCGCGGAGGCAAAGGCTGCCCTCGCCGGCCGTGGCACGGCGGGAGCATCGCCATGACCGAGGTTGCGCTTCTCCGTCGCCACCGCGTCGAGCAAGCCGATGAGGAGGGCGGTGACCCGAGTGGCCGAAGGCATCGTGGTCTGGGGCGCGTCGTAGCCAGGGACGGGCGTGCCATACAGCAGGGCGTATTCGTGCGGGTGCTCTGACGACCATCTCCGCACGGCGCGACAGATGGCCCGCCAGCGACCGATGAGGTCGCCGCGGCGAACCCTGGCCTCCGCGCGCTCCGCCGCCTCACCGAGGTCGTCGTATGCCTCGATGATGAGTGCCGTGAGCAGCTCGTCACGGCTGGGGAAGTAGCGGTACACCGCCGACGACACCATGCCAATCTCACGCGCCACCGCTCGCAACGACAGCGCCGCCGGCCCCACGTCCTCGAGTTGTCGACGAGCTGCCTCGACGATCTCGCCGGTCAACTCACGCCGCACCCGAGCTCGCACGCCCTGCGCATCGGTCGCCGTCATGGCAGCCATTGTGCGGAACTTCAAGAGCAATGACAACAACCGAGAGCACTGCTCTTGACACAGGACGTCGCTCCGATCATTCTGGAGGGAGAGCAGTGCTCTCGAATGAGAGCGAAGATCTAGGAGTGAGCAATGAGCGCAAACCGCATCATTGTCGGCGCCGGCGCTGTGGGAACCGCCACCGCCCGGCTGCTAGCTGACAGCGGAGAGCACGTGACGATCATTAGCCGGTCCGGCTCGGGACCCGAGCACCCCCGCATCGAGCGGGTAGGGCTGGATGCGGGAGACGCGGCTGCGCTTGTCGCACTCGCGACTGGCGTGACAGGGACGGCGGCCATCTACAACTGCGTCAATCCTGAATACCACCGCTGGACCCGCGACTGGCCGCCCATCGCGGCCGCGCTGCTGGCCGCTGCCGAAGCCTCCGGCGCGGTGCTGGTGATGACCGGCAACCTCTACCCGTACGGTCCGGTAGACGGAGCCATCACTGCTTCACTGCCCGATGCCGCCACCGGCACGAAGGGGCGCGTCAGAGCGCAGATGTGGGCTGACGCCAAGGCGGCGCACGACGCCGGCCGGGTGCGAGCCGTCGAGGTGCGCGGCTCGGATTACCTCGGCAACGGCGCCGAGTCGCATATCAACCGGCTGCTGCCACGCATCCTGGCCGGCAAGAGTGTGCGCGTGGTGGGATCGGCCGACGAACCGCATTCCTGGACCTACGTTCCCGATGTCGCCCGCACGCTCGTCACCGTCGCGACCGACGAGCGAGCCTGGGGACGCCGCTGGCTCGTTCCGACCAGCCCGCCGCGCACGCAGCGGGACGCTGTGCACGACTTGTGCCGGGCTGCGGGTGTCCCACCTGTCAAGGTCGGCGTGGTCCCTCACGCAGCCTTGCGGGCCCTCGGTGTCGTATCGCCTCCGATACGCGAGCTCGAAGAGACGCGCTACCAGCTCGTCCAGCCCTTCGTCATCGACGCCTCGGAGACGGAGGAGGCTTTCGGGCTCGCTCCGACCGGGTGGGACGACGCGTGCGCAGAGACGGTGCGGTGGTATCGCGAGTCGCGCTCCGCTGAGATGTCGCGGACGTAGCGGCTGAGGACCCGGTCGGACAGCAGGCCGAGGCAGGACAGGTTCGGGAACCCTGCGCCCTGTGCGACCCCGGCGAGCATCGGCAGGTGGAGCGGTGCGGGGAAACCGTCCAGTGTGAGGTCCTCCGCGATGGCGTCCTCGATCGCGTGCTCGATGCCGTCGTCTCTGTGCGGCCCGCTTGCCGCGACGGCGCTGAGGGCGACCTCGGCGGGTACCGCATCGTGCAGGAGGGCCTGACGAATGCTCGGCGACACGCCCCCGGGCGACCGTGACCGTGTGCGTACGTCAAGCGTCCGACACGGTGCACGTCGCAGTCGCGAACCCGCTGCCACCCGGTTCGCAGCACGTGGCTGGTCCGGCGGGTCATGGCCTGGCCGGACTCGCCGAGCGAATCCGGCTGCTGGGCGGGACGCTCACGGCGGGCATGACCGAGGGCAGCACCTGGGCGCTGCAAGCAGAGCTGCCGCTGACGTCCCCGCGCCCATGACCATCCGCCCCCCCGCTGCTGCGCCCGAGCTGCCTCTCGCCAGGACGGCATGGGTGCGCAAAGATCCTTGCCGTGGGCAGCTTCATCTCGCGAGGTTTCACCGGGCGGCGTCGAGAACGGTCGGATCGGCTTCCACCCGGCCAGTACGACGTGGGCGGCGGCTTCCCCGTGCTGTCCGCTGGGCCGACGCCGAGAACCGATCTCGACGCCTGGGACTTCACGATTCAGGGCGAAGTCGACCAGGTTGCCCGCTGGACCTGGGCGGAGTTTCAGTCGCTGCCGCGCGAGACCCCAACTGTCGACATCCACTGCGTGACGAGCTGGAGCAAGTTCGACACCTCATGGTCGGGCGTGTCCGTGGACACGCTGCTGGCCGATGTGGAGACCGCGGCGGAATATGTGCTGGCGTTCAGCGACGGCGGCTACACGACGAACCTGCCGATTGATGCCGTCACCGATGGCAAAGCCTGGGTCGTCGACACCTACGACGGCGAGCCGCTCGATCCCGAGCATGGCGGCCCGGCGCGGCTTCTGGTTCCTCACCTGTACTTCTGGAAGTCGGCCAAGTGGGTGCGCGGGCTGGAACTGCTATCACATGACCAGCCGGGCTTCTGGGAGACGTTTGGCTACCACAACGAGGGTGATCCGTGGCGCGAGCAGCGGTACGCAGGCGACTGACCTGGCAGCTGGCCGGCGTCGTCGCCAATGAACGCGAGAGCGCTCGTACCGCACCGGCTCGTCCTCGACGTGCCGGACTGGGCCGGCCACCTGCCGGGGCAGCATCTGGACGTCCGACTGACGGCTGAGGACGGCTACACCGCGCAGCGCAGCTACTCGATCGCGTCCCCGCCGGAACAGCAATACGTCGAGCTCGTCGTCGAGCGTCTGCCCGACGGTGAGGTGTCGCCGTACCTCACCGACGAACTCGGGACCGGGGATCAGCTTCAACTTCGCGGTCCGATCGGTCGGTGGTTCGTATGGGACGCCGACATCGTCGACGCTCCTGTTCAGCTGATCGCCGGCGGATCCGGTGTCGCGCCGTTCCTCGCCATGATCGGGCATCACATTGCTGCGGCATCGACCGTGCCGATGCATCTGCTGTACTCCACGCGCAGCATCGACGATGTCATCGGGGGTTCGCTCCTGAGGACGTCGAACAACGTCGATGTCACGATCACCTTGAGTCGTACCGCCCCAGAGAACTGGCAGGGGGCACGAGGACGCGTCGACGCTGAGCTACTGATGCAGCATGTCGTCGTGGCCGAGCGCCGGCCACGTGTCTACATCTGCGGTCCCACATCATTCGTCGAAGCGACGACGATGCTGATGATCGAGTTGGGATACGACGCGGCAGCTATCCGTACCGAACGTTTCGGAGCCACCGGAGGGACACCATGAGCGACCGCATGCTCGACGGCAATGCTGCTGGGGGTCCACTGGCGGAGTTGTTCGCGATCGAGCTCACCGCTATCCGTTCGACGTGCACAGCATGCGGCAGCTCGATGCCGCTCGGAGCTCACGAGCTCTACGCCGACGCGCCCGCGCTCGTGCTGCGCTGCCCGTCGTGCAGCGCCGTGGTGCTGCGGTACTCCAATGACCGTGACCGCTTGCGGCTCGACATCAGCGGGATCGCCTTCCTGGAGGGATTCCCATCAGATACGTCATAACCGGCGCCACCGGCTTCGTGGGGGGTGCTCTCGCACAAGCGCTGCGCTCCGACGGCGCCGAGGTCGACGCCCTCGTCCGCAACCCGGCCAAGGCGACCGCGCTGGAGCAGGCCGGCGTTCGACTCGTACCTGGTGACCTGACGGATGTTGCCGCCCTGACCGAGGCGGCGCGCGGATCGGACGGCCTGTTCCACGTCGCCGGCTGGTTCAAAATCGGCGTGCGTGATCGCGGCGAAGGCGAGCGGGTCAACGTCGAGGGCACTCGTTCGGTGCTGTCGGCCGCCCGCGACGCAGGCGTGCCGCGCGTGGTTTACACGAGCACCTTGGCCGTCAACTCGGACACCCACGGGCAGGTCGTCGACGAGACTTTTCACTTCACCGGCGAGCACGTATCGGTCTACGACGCGACCAAGGCGCGGGCGCACGACGTTGCGGCAGAGTTCGCCGAAGACGGGCTGCCGGTGGTGACGGTCATGCCGGGCGTGGTGTACGGCCCCGGCGACACGAGCCAGGTCGGCGAGATGGTGCGCGACGTGGTGCGTGGTCGCCGCGTCGTCGTCCCCTCCGGAGCTCGGGTGTCATGGGGGTACATCGACGACATCGCCCACGGTCACGTCCTCGCGATGCAGCGCGGCCAGGCTGGCGAGTCGTACATGCTCGCGGGTCCGCATGCAGGACTGGACGAGGGGTTGCGGCTGGCCGCTCGCATCGCGGGCACGAGCGGGCCGATCGTGATACCGGGCGCTGCCGTGCGGGCGACCGCGTCGCTGGTCGGCCTGCTCGAACGCATCGTCCCGATCCCTGCGATGTACACCGAGGAGGCGCTGCGCAGCGGCTCCAGCAGCTATCTCGGTACGCCGGAGAAGGCGAAGCGCGAGCTCGGCTGGACCGTACGGCCCTTGCAGGAGGGCATGACGCAGACCGTGCGTGCGCTGCAGACGCAGGAGAGCTGACATCTCACCGCAGCCGGCGGACTACGTCATCAGCGACGACCCGGCCGCGGTTGACCTCGACGTGGTCTGGTCGTTCCTGTCGACAGAGGCGTATTGGGCTCGTTGGCGGACGCGGGCAGACGTCGAGCGCCAGATCCGCTCTGCCTGGCGCATCGTCCACGCCCGGCGAGGTGACGCCTTCGTCGGGTTCGCCCGCGCTATCTCTGACGGAGTGGCACTGGCCTACCTCGCCGACGTCTTCGTCGTACCCGAGCACCGCGGGCGCGGCCTCGGCCGCCAACTCGTCAACGTGATGATCGAGGAGGGCACGGGCGCGCGATTTCGCTGGCTGCTGCACACCAACGACGCGCATGACCTGTATGCCGAGTTCGGTTTCGCGCCGCCGGACGCGACCTTGCTGGAACGCCCTTACTCGTGGCGCGGCTGACGGGCGGAGCTGCGCGCGGCGCCGATCGACGCGGCGGCGACGAGGACGAGCGCTGCCCACTCGGCAACGCGCAGCGTCTCGCCGAGCAGGAGCGCCCCTGCCCCTGCCGCCGCTGCGGGCTCCATGCTCATGAGCACTCCGAAGAGCGCGGCAGGGATGCGGCGCAGCGCGGATAGCTCCACGGTGTACGGGACGGTTGAGGACAGCACCGCAACCGCCACCGCTCCGATCAGTAGGGCGGGTTGTGCCTGCAATGTCGGCACGGACGCAACGCCAAGAGGTGTGACGGCAGCGGCACCGACGAGCAGCGCGGCCGCCAAGCCACCGGTGCCGCTGATCCGCTGCCCGACCCGTGCGCTCAGCAGGATGTATGCGCCCCAGCATGCGCCCGCGACGAGGGCGAACAGCAATCCGACGATGTCGAGATCGGCAGGTTGCAGCCCGAGCAACGCGACGCCGACTCCGGCGGGGATGGCCCAGAGCCGGTCGACCGTACGTCGCGCGGCGAAGATGGCGACCGCGAGTGGGCCGAGGAACTCGACGGTGACCGCGACACCGAGAGGAATGCGGTCGATGGACAGGTAGAAGAACAGGTTCATGGCGGCGAGCGTCAGTCCGAAGAGCGCGACGATGCCCCATGCCCGACGTACCCGAGAGAACGCAGCGGGCAGCGTGACGGTGAGGATGAGGCCGGCGATCAGCAAGCGCAGCCATACGACACCGATCGGGCCGAGTTGCGGGAACAGTGACTTGGCGATCGCTGCGCCCAGCTGGACGCTGACGATCCCGATGGCGACCAGCGCGACGCCAGTCCACACCTGCCGGCCTGCTGGCTGCTCGTCAGTCACAGCCGCATCATGGTCTGCGTGAAGATTGGGCTCATCGGCGCTGGCCGTGTCGGAAGCAACCTCGCCAACCGCTGGACGGAAGCGGGGCAAGACGTCCTCATCAGTTTCTCGCGCGACCCGGACAAGCTCGCAGGCGTCGCGCGTGACATCGGTGCGACGGCGGGCAGCGTTGCCGATGCGGCAGCATTCGGGGACGTCGTCGTCGTGTCGGTGCCGTGGGGCACCCTCGACGAGGTTGCCGGCGAGGCCGGATCGCTGTGGGGCAAGATCCTCGTTGACACCACGAACCCGTACGGGCCAACAGGCCTGGTGCCGTTACCTACGACAGCGGCGGAGGCGAATCGCAAGCGCTTCCCCGGCGTGGCGTACGCGAAGGCGTTCAACACGCTGACAGCGCAGTTCCAGACCGACGCCGCGGCCCGGCCCAAGGACGCGCGCTCGGCCATGTTCTACGTCGCCGACCAGGAGGCAACCTCGACCGTCGAGCAGCTCATCGAGGTGGTGGGCTTCGTGCCGGTCTCGCTGGGCGGGCCGGAGGACGCCGAGCTGCTCGAGGCGCCGCGGCGAGATGGCAGCGTGTACGGAGAGGCGTACCACCCCGATGATGCGCGGCGTATCGCCGCGGAGTACTACGCCGGCGGCGACGCCGCGGCCCTCGCGGTCGAGCTCAAGCAACCCGGATAGCCGCCACTCCGGCACTCCCCCGCGTCCCGCCCCCTGAACGATCATGGAGTTACGTGCGCGACACGCGGGACAAATCGGACACACGGTTCCCGAAACTCCATGATCGTTGCGGGAGCCGGGGGCGCCGCCCGGCACTGGCGGCGTCAGGCGCGGCGGCCCAAGAAGGCCAGCATGCGCGTCTGCTCGTCGGCGTCCGGCGGCGGTTCGACGGGCGCCGCGCACACACCCTCGGAGCGCAGCGTGTCGCCCAGCTCCTCGGCACGGCGCTGCACTTCTCTCACGTCGTCGAGGTTCAGCCGCTCGTCACCACCGGTGGCGCGCGCGAGATCCCAGCGGTGCACGACCAGGTCGAAGCCTAGGAAGTTGCCGACGCTGCCCTCGAACGTCGCCGCGCCGAAGTAGCCGTCATACTCCGCCCGCGCCCGCTCCGGATCGTCGAGGTCGGCCTGAACCTGGTCGCGCGCGCTGATCCATGCCTTTTCGACGTCCTCGTCCACGGACGGCGCGGGGTTCAGCGTCCGCCCGACGAGGCCAAGGAACATGCCGTGGGTCTCGACGACATGGCGGACGACGTCGAGCGCGGTCCAGTCCTCGCAGGGCGACGGGTTGTTCCACCGATCCGGCGGGACTGCCTGGACGGTACGGGTGAAGTCCTCGGACAGTCGGCGGTATCGCTGCTGCGGTGTTTCGGTCATCGGTGTGTCAGTCATGCTCCGAGCCTTCCGGGTGCCGAGCATGATCGGCTTGAAGGAACGCGACATCGTCATGCGCACGACTCGTACGCTGCGCGTGTGGTCGAGCCGGTCGAGCGTGACACCCGCGGGATCCTGCGTCCGGCCGAGGGCTTGCAGCGCTTCCGGCTGGAGCGACACCAGCCGTCGCCCGCGGTGGGACGCTTCGTGGACCGCTACTGGATCGCGACCTGGAATCTGCCCGAGGGCGAACGACACCAGCAGGAAGTTCTCGTCCATCCGGTGGTCAACGTCACGTTCGACGAGCACAGTGCGACGACAGGCGGCGTCTTCCGCAAGCGCTTCGTCAGGGCGCTCGAAGGACATGGCCGAGTATTAGGCGTGATGTTTCGCCCCGCCGGGTTCCGACCGTTCCTCCAACGCCCGATGAACAGCATCACCGACAAGCCTGTCCAGCTTGCCGATGTCCCCGGGCTCGACGGCGCGGAGCTCGAGCGGGAGCTGGCGACGGCACTGCGGAACGACGTCGCCACGGAGAAACTGCTCGCACTCATCGACGATGGGCTGGTCGACCGCGTCCCGCCGGCGCGGCAGCCGTCCGAGGACACCACCGAGCTCGCCGAGCTCGTGGCGCGGGATCGGTCCATCCGCCGGGTCGACCAGCTGGCAGAACAGGCCGCTCTGAGCGTCCGGCAACTGCAGCGGCGCTTTGCCGACCACGTCGGCGTCAGCCCGAAGTGGGTTATCCGTCGGTACCGCCTATACGACGCCGCCGAGCAGGCGGCCCGGTCCGAGGACGTCGACTGGGCCGCGCTCGCTGCAGAGCTCGGCTACGCCGACCAGGCACATCTCGTCCGTGACTTCACGGCCGCCGTCGGCGAAACGCCCCAGCGGTATGCCAACCGGGTCGCAAAGTTGCCTGATACCTGAGCCCGACGCGCCCCCCGCTGGTCAATCCGCCGGCTGCCACACCTGGAAGCGCAGCCCCTCGCCGTCCGTGCACTCGGCCAGCTGACCGTACGGCGCGGAACTGGGCTCGTCTGCCGTCCCACCATGCTCGCGGATGGTGCGGACGGCTGTGCTGATGTCGTCCACGCGAAAGCACAGCGTTGCTCCGACCTCGTCCCTGTCGCGACCGCCCCAGAGTCCGGTGTCGGGACGGGCGTCGGCGACCTGCCAGCCCTGATCGACGCTGCCGGGCTGGAAGCGCCAGCCGAGGACCGCCTCGAACAGATCCTTGGCACGCTCGGCATCTCGTACACCGATCGTCACGTAGCCGACGTCGCCCTGCCGCGCCCGGGTGGCACGAGCCGGTGGCGTGTGCACCATCCAGCGGTGGCCGAAGGGGTCGCGGATCACGCCGGTTCGTCCATACGACTCGTCGGTCGCCGGCCGCTCGAGCGAGGCGCCGCCCTCCAACGCACGCGCGATCGTCGCGTCGACGTCGGGCACGGCCACGAAGATCGAGTAGGCGGCCAGGATGCCCGGAGCGGGTTCGACGTGCGGCGCCATGACCTCGGGTGCGCCGGGAGCCCCGCCGGCCACCATGACAACCGCGTCGCCGATACCGATCTCGGCGTGACCGATGCTGCCGTCGGGCATCACGTACGGCTCACCGCGCTGCTCCGCCTCGAATACCTCGACGTACCAGTCGAGGGCCCGCCGACCGTCGTACACGCCGATGTACGGCGTGACATCAGGTCCCCACGCTGGCGCGGACGGTGCCCGCTTGTCGGTGGAGATCTCACCCGTCGTTGTTGTCACAGCTCCTCCTGCGGAATCGAGGATCGCGCGTCGCAGCCGCTCCCGGAGAGAGGAGGCGAACGCAGGATCGGGATCAACCGGTTCGATCGGGGTACGGAGGACGTCCAGCGGATCAGCCATGACGGTCCTCCTCTCCGGCGGTGGGTGGCTGGTCGTAGGCGCGACGAAACGCCGCCCGGGCCCGTACGAGCAGCGCTTCGGTCGCATGCAACGTGCGGCCCAGTGCGTTAGCGACCTCGGGCACGGGCAGGCCATCGAGGTAGCGCAATGTCAGGGCGGCGCGATGGTGTGGCCCGAGGTCGTGCAGAACGTGCCGTGCATAAGTGGCCTCGAGCTGGGCCTCCCACGGGTCGTCCGTCTCCACCGATCCGGCGTCGATGAGCCGAAGCGACCGCTCTTCGCGCTCCTCACGGCGCCAGTGATCCACCAGCTTGTGCCGGGCGGTACCCACCAGCCAGGCGACGCTGAGGTCGGGCGGATCGGGTTTCTGCTCGGCCGACACGGCAGCGAGGAAGGTCTCCGCCGTGAGGTCCTCGGCGATATTGCGACTCCCGCACCGCGCCAGCAGATAGCCGTACACCTGCGGCAGGGCGACGTCATAGAGCTCGAGCAGCGCGGTCCCCCGCGTGGGGCGCATCCGCGGCAGCTCGCTCACATTCCTATCGTCGTACGAGGGCGCCTCGCTCCGACGCCCCCGTTTATCGCGCCTCTTGAGGGCACAACAGCGTTGCGCACATTGGCGTGCGCCCCAGGAGGAACACCATGAAGTACGGGACCGTCTTCACGCCCACGACGCTCCAGGCGCCCGGGCTCCCCGCTGCCCGGGGTCCGCTGAGCGCGTGGGTCGTCGAGAACCTTGCTCGACCCGCACACACCGTCCGGACACCGCCGATCGCGAGCGACGATCCGCTCGACGGCGACGATTCGGCGCTGGCCCTTTACACCCTGTACGAACTGCACTATCGCTCCTTTGCGGGCGTCGACGACTCCTGGGAGTGGGAGCCGTCGCTGCTCGCGGCCCGGCGTCGACTCGAGCACCGGTTCCTGCGCCGCCTCGAGGAGGAGATGCCGGAGTTCTCCGTGACCGACGACATCCCCGCACAACTCGTCGACCTCGTCTCCGGCGCGGGCGGGCCGTCCCTATCGCGGTATCTAGCCGAGGAGGGCACCCTCGACCAGCTGCGCGAGTATGCCGTGCACCGCTCGGCGTACCAGCTCAAGGAGGCCGATCCGCACACGTGGGCGATCCCGCGCTTGTACGGCGGCGCCAAGGCTGCGCTGGTGGAGATCCAGGCGGACGAGTACGGCGAGGGCCGAGAGCGGGACATGCACCAGACGCTGTTCGGCATCACGCTGCACGAGCTGGGGCTCGATCCGTCGTACGGCGCGTATCTCGACGCGCTGCCCGGCACCACGCTGGCAACCACCAACCTGGTCTCGTTCTTCGGTCTGCACCGTCGCTGGCGCGGCGCGCTGGTCGGACACCTGGCCATCTTCGAGATGACCTCGGTCGAGCCGATGGGACGCTATAGCGTCGCGCTGCGCCGGCACGGTTTCGGTAGCGCCGCCCGCCACTTCTACGAGGTGCACGTCGTCGCCGACGCGCACCACCAGAAAGTTGCGGCCTACGACATGGCCGGACCGCTGGTGCGCGCCGAGCCAGAACTGGCACGCGACGTGATGTTCGGCGCCTGGGCCGTGACCACCGTGGAGTCCCGCTTCTCTCGAGCAATGCAAGAAGCATGGGAACGCAGCGAGAGCTCGCTGCGGCAGCCGTTGCCAGCGGTCGATCTGGGTGCTGCTTGACCGGACGGTCGATCATCCTGCGCGTGCCTCTCGTGATGTCTCTACGATGCCTCTGACCAGGCAAGGGAGACGTCAATGGCGGACGAGACGACCACGGGGGACGGCGTACCGGCAGTGGGTGCTGCCAGCGCGCACGGGACGCGTCCCGTCCCCGAACATGCTGAGGGACCCGACGGTACGCAAGCTGCGGATTCGCTGCGGGCTGCGGTGTCGGCAGAGGGACCCGAGGCGATCATTGCGCCGGACCCTCAGCAGCAGCATCGCGCCGAGAAGCTGGCGGCGCGCCGCGCGCAGGGCGAGCACGAGCCGTACCGCTGGGACATCACGAGCAACGCTCAGCAGATCCACGACACACACGCCGATCTCGCGGCAGGAACGGAGACCGAGGACCAAGTCAGCCTCGCGGGTCGGCTGAAGTTCATTCGTCGACAGGGCAAGCTGACGTTCGCCGTGCTGCAGGACCGCACCAGCGACATCCAGCTCTTTGTCGACACACGCACGATCGGCGACCAGGCGCACCACGACTTCGACGACCTCGACCGTGGTGACTGGGTCGGCGTAACAGGCGTGGTCATGCGGACGCGGCGCGGCGAGATCTCCGTCCGCGTGCAGACGTTCGCGCTGCTGGGCAAGGCGCTTCGTCCGCCGCCCGACAAGGACAAGCCGTTCGACGACGTCGAGCTGCGCTCTCGTCAGCGCTACGTCGACCTCATGGTCAACGAGAAGACGCGGCACATCTTCGACGTCCGCTTCAAGGTGCTGCGCGCGATCCGCGACTACCTGCAGGCCCACGATTACTTCGAGGTCGAGGGTCCGATGCTGCAGTCCATTCAGGGCGGCGCGCTTGCGCGACCGTTCATCACCCACCACAACACCCTCGACATCGACCTCTATCTACGGATCGCGTTGGAGCTGCACCTGAAGCGGCTCATTGTCGGCGGGCTGGAGCGCGTCTTCGAGATCGGTCGCGTGTTCCGCAACGAGGGCATCGATACGCGGCACAACCCGGAATTCACGCTGCTCGAGGCCTACCAGGCCTTTGCGGACTATCACGACATGATGGATCTCGTCGAGGAGATGATCAAAGCTGCTGCGCATGCAGCACTCGGCGACGACATCACCGTGACGCTGCAGGGCGCACCGCTCGACCTGTCGAAGCCGTGGCCGCGCCTGACTTTCACCGAGATGATCGAGCAATACACCGGCGCGACGATGCATCCCGACATGCCGGTCGAGGAAGCGCGCGCGCTGCTGGACGAACGCGGCGTCGCGTATGAATTCAGCTGGAACACCGGTCAGCTGATGAAGCAGATGTACGACGAGAAGGTGCAGCACTCCGTGCGCGGACCGGTGTTCTGCATGGACTATCCCGCCGCCGTATCACCGCTCGCGCGGGTCAGCCGCAAGGATCCGGCGTACGCCGAACGATTCGAGCTGATCGTCGGCGGGTCGGAGCTCTGCAACGCCTACAGCGAGCAGAACGACCCGGACGTGCAGCTCAAGGCGTTCGAGGAAGAGGCGCGCGCGAAGGCACAGGGCGACCCCGAGGCCGGCGACATCGACTACGACTACGTTCGCGCGCTGCAGTACGGCATGCCGTGCACCGGCGGCATCGGCATCGGCATCGACCGGCTCGTCATGCTCATCGCCAGTGTCGACAGCATTCGCGAGGTCATCCTGTTCCCGACCATGCGGCCCGAGTTCGACACCGGACCCAAGCTGCCCGGCCCTGCAGGCAACGGCGCTGGCAGCAGTCTCGCCGGCATGACCGGCGCGAGCGGCCTAGCTCGGCGCGCCGCTGCGGGTGCCGGCGCGCGGGTTTCTGTGGATGGCTCGGTGGTCATGTTGCCGGGCGCGCAGGAGGCGATGGACGAGTCGGCGCTCACCGCGCGGCTCGGCGCTGAACGCAAGCGCGCCAAGCTGGTTGGTTGGGTGGCGATGCTTGGCGGCCTGATCCTCGCGCTCACCCAGGTCCCCGGATTTCATTCCGAGCTCATCAAGTTCGAGGGCAGCATCGGGCCGCGCTGGTTCAGCGTCACCTGGCATGTCATCACGCTGGGCGTCGGCCTCATCCAGATCTTCCTTGCCACCCAGCTGAGAAAGCAGAAGCGCCGAGCCTGGCAGATCTCCCTCGTCTTCTTCACGATCGGTGCGATAGCGAGCGTCCTCAAGGGACCGCACCTCATCACGCTGGTTTACTGCCTGCTGACGCTCGTCCTGTTGATCGTCAATCGACGTATCTTCCGTGCGCGGTCCGACCCGCCCTCCTTGCTTCGGCTGGCGTGGATGGTGCCGGCGTACATCGGCATCGTTTTCGCGTTCGGCCTGACGGCGCTGTACTTCAATGCCGACCGCATGACACCGGACCTCACCTTCCCCGGTGCGCTGCAGACGATCGTGCAGGGCCTAGTCGGCATCCCCGGGCCGTACACGTACGAGCGCGAGTTCTTCGCTGCCTTCTTCCCGGCCGCCCTGCTCACGCTCGGAATCATCGGCGTGGTCGGCCTCCTCGTCCTCATCTTCCGGCCCCTGCAGTCACGGCAGAGCCATACCGAGGAGG
Organism: uncultured Actinomycetota bacterium; assembly: GCA_963801015.1. Taxonomy (GTDB): domain Bacteria; phylum Actinomycetota; class Actinomycetes; order CAWDCV01; family CAWDCV01; genus CAWDCV01. Next base: position 84,934 of record CAWDCV010000001.1, read on the forward strand.
ACTGGGAGCGCGCGGAGCGCCTGGTCAAGTCGTATGGCTGGGACACTCTCGCCTACTTCGCGCTGCGCGACGACAAGAGTTTCTTCTTCTCCTCCGATGGCGAGGCGATGATCGCGTACACCTATATCAACGGGTACGCGCTCGCGTCGGGCGATCCCATCGGTGCCGACGACTCGATCGCGCTCGTCCTCGACGAGTTCCGCGACTTCTGCCGCGGCCGTGGCTGGGTCCCCGCCTTCCTCGCCGTGCGCGAAGCCGACATGCCGCTTTACACCGCGCGCGCGTTCAAGAGCTTCTATCTCGGCGACGAAGCCATCATCGACTGCGACACCTTCACCCTCGAGGGCTCGGCGATGAAGGGCGTGCGCGCTGCCGTCCGCAAGGTCGGCCGCACCTACAGCTTCAGGCTGATGTCCGAGGCACAAACCAATGCCGAGCTGGTCCGCCAGCTCAATGCGATCAGCGAGAAGTGGCGGGGCAAGGCACCCGAGCGCGGCTTCACGATGTCGCTCAGCCAGGACATTGAAGGAGTCGGTCGCAATCCTGAGTTCCTGCTGTGCGTGGCGCTCGATGAGAACGGCGTGCCAGGCGGGTTCCTCCGCATCGTGCCGGTGTACGGGCAGCGGCTCGGCTACACGCTCGACCTGATGCGGCATGACCCCGACGCCCCGAACGGGATGACGGAGTTCCTGATCTCCCAGAGCGCGCTCGCTCTCAAAGAGCGCGGCGTGGATCGGCTGTCGATGAACTTCGCCATGTGGGGACGCCTCTTCGAGCCGGCAGAGCACGCGAACTGGCGGCAGCGGATGGCGACCCGGTTCGCCAAGGCGCTGAACCCGTTCTTCCAGATCCAGTCGCTGCACGATTTCAACGAGAAGTTCTCACCGACCTGGGTATCCCGCGTTCTCGTCTACCGCGACGAAGCCGATCTGCCGCGCGTGGGGCTTTTGTACGCCGGGGCCGAGGGATTCCTCGCGCTGCCGGGCGGTGGCAGCATGTTCGTCCCGAAGCCGGTAGGCGGTGTCGAGTCTCCATCCGGGCCAGGCTCCCGAGAACGCAGCGGCGCCGCGGCATGAGCTTGCGACGGTGAGTACCGACCTCCGTCCGCCGACGCGTAGTCGCCGGCAGTTGATCAACGTGCTGGCGCTGGTCGTGCTGCCCGCCCTTGCGGCGCTCGCTGCCGTCCTCTGGGCGGCGGAGGGCCGGCATGCGTTCGATGCCGGCGAGGGATCTATCGAAGACGTCGAGCGCCGCATCACGTCGGCGGGATTGCAGCTGTGCTCCACCGTCGACAACCCGGACGGCACGGCGAATCAAGCGATTCGCAGCAGACAGTACGTCGTTGCCGAAAACTGTGGTGGCGACAGCGGTCAGCTAGCGGTCGACGAGTTCGAGGACGTCGCGGACCGCGATGCTGCAGCACGCAATCACGAGCACCAATCTCGGCCGCGTGCCAGCGGCGTCGCTTACACCTATGGCACGACGACGGTATTTGTCTTCGGTTCCAGCGACGACGACATCCAGAACGAGCTCGACTCGATCCTGCGCGCGGCCGGTGCTCGATGAGGACCTCAACCGGCGTCAAGCTTGGCGTGCTGTCGCTCGCGATGATCAATGTTGCGGCGATCGTGAGCGCGCGGAATCTGCCCGTGATGGCGGAGTACGGCTGGTCGATGCTCGCGCTGTTCGCGATATCCATCCTGGTGTTCCTCGTGCCCATCGCGATGGTCGCTGCCGAGCTCGGCACGGCATGGTGCAAGCAAGGCGGCGTTTTCGCCTGGGTCAAGGAGGCGTTCGGCGGCCGGACCGGCTTCCTCGCCGTGTGGTGCGACTACTCCGAGAACGTCGCGTGGTTTCCGACGGTGCTCTCGTTCATCGCGGCGACGTTTGCGTACGTCTTCGATCCGTCGCTGGCGACGAACAAGCTGTACCTCGTCGTTGTGATGCTCGGGTTCTTCTGGGGAGCAACGCTGCTGACGCTGCCAGGCGTCCGTGCGTCAAGCGCCATCGGCTCGATCGGCACGATCGCCGGATCGATCCTGCCGGCGGTGCTCGTCGTGGTGCTCGGCGTGGTGTACCTCATGCAGGGCAACCCGTCGCAGATCCCCTTCTCCCGCGAGGCACTGATTCCGGACATCCAACTGAACAATTTGGCGTTCCTCGGCGGGATCATCCTGCTCTTCACCGGTATGGAGATGGCGGGGTTCCACGCCCGCGAGACTCGCAACCCCGGTCGAGACGTGCCGCGCGCCATCTTGCTCGGGGTCGGCATCATCGTCGCCTTCTCCGTCCTGGGATCGCTGTTCCTCGCGTTGGTGCTCCCGCAGAAGGAAATCAGCCTCGTCTCGGGCGTGATGGAACTGTTCCAGAGCATCTTGAGCACGCTGAACATCGAGTGGCTGCTTCGTCCGTTGGCGCTCGTCATCGCGCTCGGCGGCGTTGCCCACCTGATGCCTTGGATCCTCGGTCCCGCGAAAGGACTCGCCGAGGTCGCTCGGCAGGGGTACGCACCGCAGCGGCTCGGCCGCGTCAACACCGCCGACGTACCGGTGGCGCTCCTCATCGCGCAGGGACTCGGCGGCTCGCTGTTCGCGCTGCTCTTCCTCTTCGTCCCGGATGTGAGCACGTCCTACTGGATGCTGTCGGCGGTGACCGCCCAGGTCATCATCGTGATGTACGCGCTGATGTTCGCTTCGGTGATCAGGTTGCGCTACACGCAGCCCGAGACGCCACGCCCGTACCGGATCCCCGGTGGCATCGCCGGGGTATGGATGGTGGGCGGCATCGGCCTGCTCGGCTGCATCGTGTCCTTCGTGCTCGGATTCATCCCGCCGAGCCAGCTCAAGACGGGTAACCCGGTCGTGTACGTCGGGCTGCTCGCGCTCGCAACGATTCTGCTATGCCTGCCGCCGTTCCTGCTGCGCCTCACGCAAGCGGTGCAGGCGCGGCGCGTGCAGGTTCAGTCAGCCTGACGCTTCGCCGCCGTCTCGCGGTCGTCTGCAGGCAGGGTCTCGTACGGCTGCGACACGGCGCCGGCAAGGACGTTTCCTGCCCGCCTGCCAAGAAGGCCCCAGCGCCCCTCGAACACGTCGATGCGGTGCTGCGCGCGTCGCGCTTTTTTGCTGCCTGGTCGATAGAAGCGGTGCGCCCACACCGACCCGGGCCGCGCCAACCGAACCGCTCCGATGACGGAGATGAAGGCGAAGAACACCGCCCACACCGCCGTGTAGTACTTCCCCTTCAACAGGCAGACGGCAGCACCGATGCCGCAGAGCAGGAAGTGGAGCTGCATCCCGATGCGGATGCTGAACTCGCGGTAGGTGATGTTGTCGACTCCGACGGGCGACAACCCCACCAGGATGCACATGATGACGATGACGACGACCGTCACCATCTCGATGGACAGGCGGCCCTGCTGCTTCCAGTACACGTCGTCGAGATACAGCAGCAGCGCGAACTCGTCGAAGACCAGGCCGCCTCCGACACCAATGACGACTGCCGCGACCTCGTTGGCCCAAAAGGTCCCAATATGGGATATCGACAGCGTGGCGCCGGCGAAGAGGAGCAACACGCCAGGCACCAGGTGATGGATGTGCAGGGACCCGGTCGACACGTTTCGGAACGGCCCGCGCCCGGCGCGAATCATGCGGACGATTCCTCGAACCACCAGAAACGTCACGACGAATGACACGAGCATGAGCAGCAACGGATGCTTCTCCGGCTCGAAGATGTTGCGCTCCCAGCCGTCCAGGAAGCGCTCGAAGAAACCGATCATGGCAATCCCAAACGCTGCGCCACCCAGGGGAACGCCTCCGCCATGGCCGCGGACCAGAAGTAGAAGGAGTGATCGCCGGGATCGACCTTCAGCTCGGTGGTGATGCCCGCCTGTTGTGCACCGGCTGCCCCCTGCTTCACCGCAGTGATGACGCTCGCCGCGTCCTGCGCTCCCACGGCGAACCAGCCGCCCAGGGTCGACCAGGCCGCGTTGGGCTGCTGCAGCACCTCGAGCGGAGAGTAGGCGGCAACCGCGTCCTTGTCCCCGCCGAGCAGCTTCTCCGCTGTCGTCCCGTCCGGATCGGGAACGTTGAAGCCGGACAGATCGACGAATGTCGTCCACAGGTCGGGGTGCCGTACACCCAACATGAAGGCGCAGTAGCCACCCTCGGATAGCCCGCCGATCGCCCACTGCTTTGGGTCGGTCGCCGTCGAGTACTGCTTGATCACGGCGTCGCGGACATCCTTGGTGAGGTACGTCTCGGCGTTGCCTCGCGTGCCGTCGACGCACTCGGTGTCGGAAGCGACCCCGCCGTTGATGTCGGGCATCACGATGATCGGCGCTTGCCCATTGTTCTCCTTCGCGAACGCGTTGGCTGTGACGCCAATGTTGCCGCCCTCGACCCAGTCCGTGGGCTGGCCGGGCTCGCCGTGGAACATCATGAGCACAGGGAGCTGGGGCTTGGGCTTGGCGAAGTACGCCGGCGGCAGGTAGATCTGCGCAGCACGCGCGTCGAACGCGGACTCCGTTCCGGGGATGGGCTGCGCGACGACGAGTCCCTTGTTGGGTACCCCCTTGCGTTCCTGCGCGCGGACTTCTGCCGCGCTGACACCGCCAGGAACCTGGCCGAACAGCTCTCCGATCGTGCGGAAGTAGTCAAAGTGAACGTTGACGCCGGCTCCGATGGCCAGCAATGCCAAGAGCAGGCAGAACACCCCGCTCGTGACGAGCAAGACACGACGCTCGCGACCGAGGAACATCAGTACGCCGACCCCAACCGCCAGCGCGCCGATGATGGCTGGCACCCACCAGCTCACGATGTTGAGGTCGAACACCTGGGCGCACTCCACAGACGAGGGTGACGGGCCGATCCTCACTCATCCGGTCGGCCACTCACCACTGCAACGGCTTGATGCGGCAAATCGTCTCGCGGGACGCGTTCACGCCAGACGTCCGGCACGATGGATCTGTGCACGTGCTCGCAATCGTCTTCGCCCTGTTCAGCGCGTTTCTGTTCGCGGCCGGATGGGTCGCCCAACAGCGCGTGGCCTCGTCCATCACGGCGGATGGAACCAAGGATCCGCGCTTCCTCAAGTCACTGATGAAGCAGCCGCTGTGGTGGGCCGGCTCGCTGGGCGACACGCTCGGGTACGTCATGCAGGCCGTCGCGCTGGCGTTCGGCGCGTTGCTGCTGGTTCAGCCACTGATCGTGACCTCGCTGCTTTTCGCGCTGCCGCTCGGGGCCTGGTGGGCGGGGCAGCGGCTGCCGGCGCGGGACTGGATCTGGGCCACGGCGCTCGCCGTCTCGCTGGCGGTTTTCGTGATCTTCGGAAGTCCAACCGCCGGAATAGATCGAGCCGCGTGGCGTGAGTGGCGGGTGGTGGCGATCGTCGTGCTCGGGGTCGTGGTGGTCTGCGTCCTGGTCGCCGCACGCATCAAGAGCAACCTGCGCGCGCTGCTGCTCGGGGTGGCGGTCGGGCTCCTCTTCGGTGCGACCGCGGCTCTTACGAAGTCCGTGGTGAGCATCCTGGACGAGGGAATCGGCGTGGTTCTGTCGAGCTGGGAGACCTATGCCCTGGCAGTCGCCATCATCGGCGGGACGTACCTGCAGCAGGTCGCCTTCCAGGCTGCGACCTTGTCGTCCTCGCTGCCCGCGGCGACTGTCCTGGAACCGGTCATGGCCGTGGTGATCGGTGTCACAGTGCTGCACGAGCGATTGCAGATTGACGGCTTCCACGAGATAACCATCGCGCTGTCAGTGATCGGGATGACGACGGCGACGATCGTGCTTTCGCGGGCGTCTGGTCGGCGCCGAGCGGCAAGCGAGATGGGTGCCGAGGCCGCCGTCAGCCAGCCGACAGCATCTCCGCGTGCGCCTGCCTGAAAATGAGCTGGTGGGCGCTCTCGGGGTTCCGTAGCGTGGCCAGCATGTGTCGCTTCTTCGTGACGGTTCGCCATGTCCGCCTCCGGGCGGCCGGGCCGGGCCTGGGGATGGCATCCGCTTCGTGACGAGTGGGCTACGCGGCTCGTGGCGGACGCTGCTGTTCGTCCTGGCGAGTTGGTGCTCGACATCGGTGCCGGTAATGGCGCACTGACCCGACCGTTGGTCGCGGCCGCACTCTGGGCTGCTGCAGCGGGCGGTCGTACGCCACGGGAACGCAGCCGACGGCGACGCGCGCTTACGGTACTGGTCGCTCATTGCAGGACGGCCGCTGCCGCGAAGCGCGTTCTGCCGGCCGCCCCGCGTCTACTCGCGCGTTCTTGTCATCCGCCGCGCATCGCGTGGATGACGATCGACCAGCCGGGTTATCACGCTGTGCGCTCCGCCGGGCTGTCGCTCAGGTCTCGAACGCCAAGGGTGACGGCCACGAGCGCCACGGACGTACCCCACAAGACGCCTGCAACGCCGAGACCGCCGGCCACGACTCCGACGCTACTGGGAATGAGCACCTGACCGATCCGGTTCCCGGTGATTCGCAGGGCTATTGCCCGTCCGCGCAGACCTGGTGGCGCCGCTTCTGCCACCCACGACATCGTCAGCGGCGGACCGACGCCGAGCCCGAAACCGAGCAAGGTCACCGCGACGAGCAGGAGCCACAGCGGCTGCGGTATCGACGCCGCCACCAAAGACGCCGCCGACACGAAGAAGCTGATCAGCAGTAGTCGTCGACGTCCCACGAACCTTGACAGGTGGCCAAGGAAGAACCGCGACACCATCGATGACGCTGCGCGTACCGCCAGCAGGACGCCGATGACACCCGAGGCAAGACCGCGCTCGGCACCCAGCGCCGGCAGGTACACGAGGGTGATGTCAACGGCCGCGAGCAGCACGCCGCTTGCCGCGACTGCTCGTGCCAGGCCGGGGATGCGCAGCAGTGTTCGGACCCCGCCGGCCACGACCTCGGACGCACGAAGTTGACGCGGGGCATCGTGCAGCAGGAACGTGCACCCGAGCAGCAGGACGAGCAACAGCGTCGACCCGATGAAGATGCGCGACGTATCGGGAATCGTTTCGCGGCCGCCGAAGAGCAGGATCATTGCCGGCCCGAGCATCTGGCCCAGAGATGCGGCAAAGGTGTAGTGACCGAATGCCGTGTCGTGCTGACCTGGCCCGACGGTGTTGGCAATCAGCGCCTGCTGGCCGACGACACAGCAGAGCTGGCCGGTGCCCAGCGCGATGCTGGCAGCAATGAGACCGGCGATGCTGTCGCCGATGACGATGAACAGAGCGCCGGCAAGACAGAGGACCGCGCTTCCAGCGAGCATCACGCGCTTCTCGCCGATCCGATCGACGAACTGGCCTGACGGTAGAGCGAGGACGAGAGGCGCCAGAGCGAAGCTGGCGGACAGTACTCCGAGGCCCGCGGCGGGTACGTCGAGCTCGATTGCCCGGTACGCCGTTGTCGGGCGCAGGACGAACACGACGATTTGCGTGAGCGCCGTATGTACAAGCAGCAGGAGAGTCTGCCGCCTCGCGATCACCCGCTCAAGTATGAGTGCGCGGGCAATGCGAGAGATACAGAGCCGCCCTGTACCCCCGTACCAGGGCGACCCTGCACCCGATCAACTGGAGTCAGCTCGGGCTGACCCGGTTGCTCGCTATGGCGTGAAGCAGCAACAGCTTGTGCCGTCGACGCCGAGCAGCAGCTGCTCGTGTCGCGGCTGGCCGGGACTGCGAAACGAACGTCGAGGAGGGACCTCGAGGAGGCGCCAGTGCCGGTCCGCTTGCTGTCAGCCGATGGCCTGCCATGCTCCTCACCTCCGATGCATACGCTAGGGCGGGCAACAGGCACCATTGCGACGAAAACGGGCAAGGTCATCCGTTCTGCCGATGCACTGTGGCTCTTCGGTCAGCCGGACCGCACCGTTGTGATCAGCTCACATAGTTGACGACGAGCTCGGCGACGTCCTCAGCACAGCCGTACGACAGGGTCACGCCGGCACCGCCGTGCCCGTAGCAGTGCACGACTGGTCTCCCATCGAGCAGCATCGACCGTTCCAGTCGCACCGCTGGCCGCGATGGGCGTAGCCCGACCCGCGTGTCAACAATCGCAGCGTCTCGCAGGGCCGGCAGCAACGACGCACACCTCTCGACGATCGCTGCAGCGACCAGCGGATCCGGATCTTGGCGATCGCTGCCCTCGTCGGCCGTGCCGCCGAGGACGACAGTGTCCGTTCTTGGCACGACGTAGACGAGGTTCGCCGGATCGCTCTGATCCAGCAGCCATCCCTCGATGCCGCACTGCTCGACGATCACGACCTGCCCGCGGATCGGCATCACCGACGGATCGGGCACCAGCACACGAGCGCCGAGCCCGGTGCAGTTCACGACGAGGTCGCCACCCGCGTCTTCCAGCCGATCGAGACGTCGACTGACTGAAGCAACGCCTGCAGCGCGAAGCTCGTGCAGTAACCACGTCAGATGCCTCGGCATGTCCACGACCGGTACGTCGAGCAGTAAGCCGTCGGCATAACCATCAGGCAACTGGTCCGCTCGTACTCGGTCGAGGCGTGGCACGGCGTTCGACCACCATGGGTCGGGGGTCGGCTCGCGGAACAGTTCACGTCCGCGACGGATCGTCACCCCGGTCGACGTATCGACAGCGAGTTCGGTCAGCACGGCAAAGGTTCGTGTACCCCAGTCCGTCACCCGGTCGCGAGGCAAGGCGCGGTACGGGTACCAGATCGCGGCGGCAACCATCGATGTCGTCCTGTCCGGCGCTCGATCGGCGATGAGCATGACATCGCAGCCGGCCTCCGACAGTCGTCGCGCGACAGCGAGCCCGATGATGCCGTTGCCGATGACGCTGACGTCCACGGCATCAGTGTCTCCACCCTGGGTCGAATCCTTCGCCGGGTGGTGCATGACGTCATGCGGAACCCGAGCCTAGAGCCATGGAGGCGACGTACCAGCTGGCGATCTCCGGGCCACTGCCCGAGCGGGTTCGAGATGCGCTCCAGCGCCGGTTCGGGAACGTGCCGATTACCGAGGAGCCAGGTCGCACGCTCATTGGCGGGTTCCAGGCCGATCAGGCCACGCTGCGCGCGATGATGACGCTGCTCTGGGACGTTGGCGGGGACGTCGTCCTGCTGAGCTCCTCGCCGAGTGGTCAGCCGCGCAGCACGTAGAACCGGAAGAAGTCGTTGTCGAGGTCGAGCGTCTCGACCGACGAGAAGCCCGCTGCTCGCGCGTACTCCTGTAGCTTCGACGGCCGCATCACGGTGCCCGTACCGACGGAGTTCGGCGCCGACAGCCCATCCGGCAGGCACACGACCAGCGAGAACCCGTAGAGATACTGCTCGAGCTCGTCGCCGGGCGGAGCGAATGCTTCCGCGGCACGCTCATCCACGATTAGCACGGTCCCGTCGTCGGCGACCATGCGGCGCATGGCCGACAGCACCGACACAGGGTCGGGCATGTCGTGGATGCACTCGATGGCGCAGACCAGGTCGTACGTGCCTTCAACCACCCCCGCAACGTCTGTTGCGGTGAAACGAACGCGATCCGACAACCCCTCGGCCGCGGCGTTGCGAGTCGCCAGCTCGATCGATGGCGTATCGATATCGAAGCCGTCGACGCTTGCCGTCGGGTACTGCTGTGCGATGCCGATAGACGACCAGCCGGCGCCGCAGCCCACATCGGCGACCCGGCCGCCCTCGAGCAGCGCCGCGTCCACGGCCGGGATCGCAGTGAGGTAGTCGCGGGCGAAGGACAGCTGGAGGAACGGGCGGTTCGAACTGGCCTGCCCCTCGCGCGCATCGACGCCCTGCTGCTGCCAGCTGACCCCGCCTCCACTGCGGTACGCCTCCACCAGCGCGTCGATCTGCCGTCCTGGTGCGATCAGCGCCCGGGCCATTGGCGTGAGATACGACGCGCTCAACTCCTCCGTGAGGACCTGAGCGTGCTCGGCTGGGAGGTGGTAGCGCCGCCCATCGGGATCGGCACCAGCGTCGTCGACCTCGAGATAACCGCACACAGCCTGCTGCTCGAGCCACTCCCGGGCATAGCGCGCCGCGGTGCCGGTGCGCTCGGCGAGCTCGGGCGCCGTCGCCGGCCCGTCCTGCGCGAGCGAGCGATACCAGCCGAGCCGGTCCCCGAGATAGATGGCGTACATCTGCTGGGTGCCAAGCACCGCGCCGAACACGCGCTCGGTGAAAGCATCGACGCGATCGCCATCGAGAGCAGCACGCTCGTCCGTGGTCATGACGACGATTGTGCGCATATGGGGGACGCGATCAAGCGAGCTGCTCGCGCGCCAGCTCCTGAATCCTCGTGCTGAAGGCCTCGTCCCGTTGCCCCTCTGGACGGCGTGCGGTGAAGACGACGACGTTGCCGTCCGGGTCGACGGTGCGCAGGTCCCGGGCGTTCCACGGCGTGTCCAGGGGTCCCTCGACAGATCCGCCGCCATGAGCACGCGCGCGGGCGGCAAGGTCGTCCAGCTCGCTGGCTTCCGCCATGACGCTCAGCGTCCAACCGCGTGAGGCCGTGTCGGCGTTCCCACCCGGCCGCGCCAGAATGTCCTGATAACGCCAGCGACGCAGATGCACCAGCCCAGTGCTGCCGTCCGGGCCAGGCATCGTGAACAGGGAGACGAAATCGAGACCATTGACGTACCAGTCGACGGTCCGATCCAAGTCGCTCACGCTGAGCGTCAGGAAGGCGGGCATGCCGTAGATGTCGCGCGTGATCTCAGGCGTGATCTCCATATCCCGCGACGCTAGACGTTGACGTTGCGTCAACGTCAACCACGAGCGAGGGGTCAATGCAGCTACGCGTCATGACCGAGCCGCAGGAGGGCGCGACGTACGACGATCTCCTCATCGTCGCACAGGAGGCGGAGCGGCTGGGCTTCGACGGATTCTTCCGGTCCGACCACTTCCAGAGCATCAGCGGCGATCCCGGTCCGGGGTCGACCGACGCGTGGATCACTCTGGCGGGGCTGGCGCGCGAGACGTCGAGCATTCGGCTCGGCACGATGGTCAGCTCGGCGACATTTCGACTGCCGGGGCCGCTCGCCATTGCCGTTGCCACCGTCGACGCGATGAGCGGCGGCCGGGTCGAGCTTGGTCTCGGCACGGGCTGGTTCGATGCGGAGCATGCGTCGTACGGCATCCCGTTTCCGCCGATCGGGGAACGGTTCGACCTGCTCGAGGAGCAGCTCACCGTCATCACCGGACTGTGGACGACGCCACCTGGGGAACGGTTCTCGTTCGCCGGTGAGCACGTCACGATGCGCGACAGCCCGGCGCTGCCCAAGCCGGTGCAGCAACCCCGTCCCCCGATCATCGTCGGCGGCAAGGGACCGCGGCGCACGCCGCGCCTCGCGGCCCGCTTCGCCGACGAGTTCAACGTGGCGTTCTCGTCGCTCGACGACACGTCGGCCGCGTTCGCACGGGTGCGCGAGGCGTGCGAGGCGACTGGTCGAGATCCGGACACCATGGTGTACGGCGCGGCGCAGACGCTCGCGGTGGGGCAGGACGAGAACGAGGTACGGCGGCGCGCATCAGCGATCGGCCGCAACGCGGCGGACTTACGCCGCGATGGGCTCGGCGGCACCGTGGAAGAGGTCGTCGACAAGATCGGCCGGTTCGGCGAGGCGGGCGCGTCGCGGATGTACCTGCAGGTGCTCGACCTGCGCGATCTCGACCAGCTACGTCTCGTCGCGACGGAGGTCGTGCCGCGCGTGTGACGAGCGATCGTGAAGATCGCCGTGTGCATCGTCGTGAAGCCTGCGCAGGATTCGCTGCGGAGAAGTGTCACGACGATCTTCACGACCAGGAATCGGCAGCCTCCCTGACCGCACGCAGCTGCTCCTCCAGCGTCGGCGCATCCTCGCGCGCATCCACCTCGATGTGTGGCACGGGCGGCGGAACGTTGGGTTGCATCCGTTCCACGAACGCCTCGAAGTCGTCGAGCTTGCCCTGATCGCGTCCACGCTCCCGAGACGTCAACCGCGACCGCAACGTCGCCGCGTCCGACCGCACCCAGATCAGCACCACGGGTTCGCCGCCGAGCTCTGCGACCCACGACGACCAGCGCGCACCATCGCGGATCTCGGCGGTGAACGGCGCGACGAGGACGACTGAGCAGCCCAGGCTGCGAATCTGGCGCGCCGCCGCCGTCAGGCCCGCGTACTCGTGCACCTTGACATGCGCGTCGTACCACGCGCCCTCACGTTCACCATACGCACGACCGCGAGTCGCCAGTACCTCCGCGACGAACCCGCTGAAGAGAGTGTCCTTATCCAGCAGCGCGGGAGTCGGCTGCAGCATTCGGCACAGCCCTTCCGCGATCGTCGTCTTGCCGGCACCCGGAGCGCCGGCCACCACCCACACCGGAGCCGAAGCTGTCGTCACAGTTCAGATGAGCCCGAGCTCGCGGCCCTGCTCGACGGCATCTTGACGCGTGACTACGCCCAGCTTGCGATACAGGCTCTTCGTGTACCCCTTGACGGTGTTGACCGACAGGTACAGCGACGCGCCGATCTCACGCTGTGTCGCCGTACCCGGAAGCAGCCGCAGGATCGACAGCTCGCGATCGGTGAGCTCCTCATACAGCGAGCCCGCTCGACGCGCCGTCCGCGCAGCACCGCGACCAAGTCGGGTCTCGAACGCTTCGAGCTCGCGCAAGGCGTACTCGGCGATCCGTTCGGCATCAGCCGCCTCGCGTGCTCGTACGACGGCCGACCGGGCGCCGTCGCGGTCGCCACAGGCGAGCGACGCCTCACCCAACCCGACGAGCGCCATGACGACGTACGTCGGCGTCCCCCACACCGCGACCAGGTGCACCGCTCGTTCATGGAGGCGCAGGGCCTCCTGCACGTCACCTAGCTGATACGCGCAGCGAGCCTCGATGATGCGCAGCAGCGACAGCGCCGGAGCCGCAGCATCTCCCCACATCGCCTCGAGCGTGTTGGCTTGATGGGACAGGTCGGCAATGATGCGGCCGGCCTGGTCGATGCGACCCGTATAGAAGAGGCTCTGCACGTAGAGTCCCTCGACCTGCATGCGAATGACGGTGTGCAGTTCCTGGATGGACAGCGTCCGCCGGATCAAGCGCAGAACCTCGATCGCATCGTCGAAGCGCTCGGCCCACACCAGATTCGCGGCCAGCGCAGCCCGGGTCACGGCGAAGCCCTGCGAGTCCCAATTGGTTTCCAGGTCCGCCGACCGTTGCGCCTCGTCGATCGCCGCGTCCTTGTCCCAGTCCATGAAGTGGGTGAAGGCGGCGCGCGTGGACAAGATCCCTGCTTCGAACGACGCCCATCCAGGCAATGGCGGCGTGTCCGCATCGCTGCGGCGTTCCGCCTCGTCGACCCATCGGCTCACATCGCTGAAACGTCCGTTCAGCCCGCATGCGAAAGCCATGGTCAGATAGACGTCGGGGCGGCTGATGGCCCCCAGTTCATGCAACTGCTCGGCCAGCTGCATGTACGTCGTGGGAAGAGCGCTCTCGATGAACCAGTTGGCCTGCTCTTGCAACATCGTGCTGGCACCGACGGCGTCTCCGGCGGCCATTCGATGCCGGATGGCCTCGTCGACCTGGTCGTTCCAACGGAACCAGTCGGCGGCGCGAAGCAGCCCGGTTGATGCCGCGGTCGGATCCAGCGCGTCCAGTTCCAACCGCAGCACATCGCGGAAGAGGTGGTGGCAGCGATACCACTCTCGGACGGTGTCCAGAGGGATAACGAACACATCAGCCTTGTCGAGCTCGTGCAGCACTGCCGCCGACCCCGGGCGGTCGAGCACGCAGTCGCATAGCGGTCCTGACAGGCGCTCGAGGATTGACGTACGGACGAGCAGGTCGCGGTGGTCCGGCGGCAGCTGCGTGAGGACTTCGTCGATGAAGTAGTCGAGGATGTGCCGGTCGCCGCCGCCAATCTCGGCCGCTGCCTGAACCGGGTCCGCGGCGCCACGGACCGTGAGTGCAGCGAGCTGCAGGCCGACAGCCCATCCTTCCGTACGGCGTAACAACCCATCTAGAGATGAGGAATCGAGCCCGACGTCTCCCACGACGTCGAACAGTGACATAGCCTCGGGCTCGGTAAAGCGCAGGTCGTCCGCGCGGATCTCGATCAGGTCCCCACGCGCCCGCAGGCGGGCCAGCGGCAGCGGCGGATCGAAGCGCCCGGCAATGACCAGGCGTAAGGACGACGGTAGGTAACTCAGCAGGAACTCGACGCTCTCGTGGATTCCCGGGTGCGTGAGCACGTGATAGTCGTCCAGGACGAGCACATGCTGCTCGTCGACACTGGCCAGCTCATTGAGCAGGGTAGGCAGCGCTACGTCGACTGGGTCGAGACTGGGGGCCAGCAGCGACGCGATAGACGCCGCACCGACACCCGACATGCAGGACTGCAGCGACGTGAGGACGTACATCCAAAAACGTCCTGGGTCGTCGTCGGACTCGTCAATGCTGAGCCATTCAACGAAACGCTGCTCGCGCGGATCATGCGCCCACTGGGTCAGCAACGTCGTCTTGCCCCAGCCGGCCGGCGCCACGACGACAGTGAGGCGGGTCTCGTCATTGGCGAGAAGCCGCTCGATGAGGCGCGGGCGTGCAACCGACGTCGACCGGACCGGCGGAATCAGGCTCTTGGCCGTCAGCAGCGGGCCGGTCACGAGGTCACGAGCCCACAGGTCACGAGCGAGCGCTTTCGGATGCCCACGTGTGATCGCCCGCGGGCGCCTCGACATTGAGCGGTACGTCGCCCGAGCGGACCAGGCCCAGCTGCACGGTCTGCCGTGGGAGCAACGCCTCCAGCGCCCAGTCGACCGCCGTGCGGACGCGGTTACGGTTGCTGGGCAGTGCCAGCAGGTGATACCCGCGGGTCACGGCAAACGCGGGTAAGCCGGACAGCGGAATCTGCAGTGGGTTGGCCGCCGCGCGCCAGCCGCCGAGATCGACGACGAAGCCGAGATCGTGGTGCCGGTAGGGCCGTCGCGTGCCGTGCCCGTACGACGCCGCGATGTTGCGGGCAGCCCGGCACTCCCTGCCGCTGTGCATGCTGCGCGGTCATCGGCGTGATCTGCCCAGGTTCGTCGGCCGTGAGATCGGGAACGGCTGCAACGTCGCCGCAGGAGAAGACGTCGGGATGGCCGGGGACGTTGAGATACTCGTCGACGTCCAGCCGACCATGAGTCGTCTTCAGCCCGAGACCGGCGACGAGTGGCTCGGGGCGAACGCCGACGCACCAGATGAGCGACCGGGTCGGAACGTCGCTGCCGTCACTGAGCACCACGCTCGATCCGGTCGCCTCCTTCACTGACGTCCCCAACCGGAGCTCGACGCCGCGATTGCGCAGCACCCGATCTGCGGTGCGACCGAGCCGGGGATCGAGCCCTGGGAGCACCCGCTCGGCGACGTCCACGAGCAACCAGCGCGCCGAGTGGCGGGCGAGCCGTGGGTGGTTGCGAATCAGCGCGTCGGTAAGCAGCACACCCTGCGCCGCCACCTCGGTGCCGGTGTAACCCGCACCGACGACCACGAAGGTGAGTCGCGCCGCCCGCTCCTCGGGATCGTCGGTGGAGTCAGCGAGCTCGACCTGGCGGGTGACGTGGTCGCGGAAGTACAGCGCCTCGGCGATGTCGCGGAAGCCGTGTGCGTGCTCCGCCACTCCGGGAATGGGCAGCAGCTTGTTGACACTGCCTGAGGTGAGCAGCAACCGGTCGTACGTGAGCTCTCCGCGCCGGCCTTCCGGGTCCACGTAGTCCACCCGCTGGGCTTCCAGGTCGACGTTGTCGGCAGCACCCAGGACCAGCCTCACCTCCGGCAATGTTCCGGGAATCGACACGGAGATGCGGCGCGGATCGAGCAGGCCGGCCGCCACCTCCGGCAGGAGCGGCAGGTAGAGGAAGTAGTCCGTCGGGTTGATCACGACGATTTCGGCCGCTCCGCGCGCCAAGCGACACAGTGTCTTTGCCGCGTGATAGCCGGCGAAGCCACCACCCACGATGACAATCCTTGGCCGGCCGTTCGCTGCTGCCATGCGTTCTAGTCTCCCGTCCACCCCGGGGGGACATGTCCACGGGGTGGTGCGCCACCCCACGGGCTCCAGACATCGTCTCCAGCCGTCCGCGATCGCGCCAACGGCCATCCACAGGAGGAGCCATGACGACATCGGTAGACACCAAGCGCGCAGCCGAGCGCCGGGACCGCGCGTTCCTCGCGGCGACGCTCGTTGCCTGGGGCGCGCTCATACTGGTCGACCGGGTGTGGCCAGACGTCGGTATCGACAAGGTGACGCTGCTCGCTCTCGGCCTGCTCGTCTACCTGTGGGGCTGCGTCGGCAGGACCCTTGGCCCGCTCGTCACCGGCAGCTTGATGACCGGGATCGGCGTTGGCGTAGCGCTTGCCGCGAACGCTCCCGACTCGAGAAGCGCGATGACGCAGGGCGGCTTGTTCGTCCTGTCTTTCGCTGCGGGCTGGGCGCTGCTCGCTATGACGTCCGGGGTCATTGCGGTCCCTGAGCAGCGCTGGGCGTGGATTCCGGCGGTCGCGTTGGCAGCGATCGGCGCAGCCCTACTCCTCGGGAGCACCGGGCAGGTCTTCCTCGACATCGTGGCCTGGGCCGTCCCGGTCGCCCTGATCGTGGGTGGCCTGGGCTACGTGCTGTGGCGCCGCCGCGCTACATAGATCTCGGCACCCTTAGCAGCAACGTGAGATATTCACACCCCCAGATTGATCAGTAGTTCATCGCTGCTCGGACACCTGCTGTGGCCTCGCTGGGCCGCGGGGCGAGAATGACGGGATGCCCGATCCCGAGTCCATTGTCATCGTCGGCGCCAGCCTCGCCGGAGCCAA
Organism: uncultured Actinomycetota bacterium; assembly: GCA_963801015.1. GTDB lineage: Bacteria > Actinomycetota > Actinomycetes > CAWDCV01 > CAWDCV01 > CAWDCV01. The sequence continues at coordinate 101,733 of CAWDCV010000001.1, forward strand.
GGCCGCGGAAGCGTTGCGCGACCTCGACTTCGCGGGCCCGATCGTCCTGGTGGGCAACGAGAACCTCCTCCCCTACGAGCGACCGCCATTGTCCAAGGGCTACCTGCTGGGGAAGGACGATCGCGGCTCGGTGTTCGTCCACGAGCAAACCTGGTACGACGACCACGGCGTCGAGCTCCGGCTCGGAGTGACCGTCACCTCGCTTGACGTGCGAGGGCACCAGATCTCCTTGAGCGACGGCGAATCGCTGGCGTACGGAAAGTTGCTGCTCGCCACCGGTTCTCGGCCGCGGCGACTCCCGGTGCCGGGCGGGGATCTCGACGGTGTGCTGTTCCTTCGCCGGCTGGAGGACAGCGACCGCATCAAGGAAGCATTCGCCGGCGATCGCCAGCGTGTTGTCGTCATCGGTGCCGGCTGGATCGGACTGGAGACGGCGGCCGCCGGTCGGGAAGCGGGCAACGACGTCGCGATCGTCGAGCAGCTCGAGCTGCCGCTGGTGCGCGTCCTGGGGCCGGAGATGGCGCAGGTCTTCGCTGACCTGCACCGTGACCACGGCGTCGACCTGCATCTCGGGGTCGGCGTCGCAGAGATCGTGGGACGCGACGGGCACGTCGCGGCCGTCCGACTCGATGACGGCACCGAGCTCCCCGCCGATGTCGTCATCGTAGGGATAGGCATTTCCCCTGTGGTAGAGCTCGCCGAGGATGCCGGGCTCGACGTCGACAACGGCGTCGTCGTGGACGAGCACTTGCGCAGCAGCGACGCGGATGTTTACGCCGCGGGCGACGTCGCAAATGCCTACCACCCGCTGTTCGAAAGACACTTGCGCGTCGAGCACTGGGCGAACGCGCTCAACCAGCCGGCGGTGGCTGCGGCCGGCATGATCGGTCGTGATCGCGTGTACGACCGGGTGCCCTACTTCTTCACCGATCAGTATGACCTCGGCATGGAGTACTCCGGCTATGTCGAACCCGGCGGCTACGACGATGTGGTGGTGCGCGGCGACCTCGCCGGACGTGAGTTCGTGGCGTTCTGGGTGCGCGACGATCAGGTGCTCGCCGGCATGAACGTCAACGTCTGGGACGTCACGGACGCGATTCAGGCACTGATCCGAGACCGCGTCCCGATCGACCGCGCGCGGCTGGCCGACCCTACGGTTCCTCTCGACGATCTCGGCGGTCGCGCAGGCTGAACCGCTGCGTTAGAGGCGGCGGTGTGCGCCGGACGCGCTCGTCTTCGTCCAGCTCGCGCAGCAAGCGGTCCGCCGTTGCCAGCAGCGTGATGGTGAGCGTGTTGAGCGCCGGATCGGCGCGCGGGTCAGCAAGGACGAGATCGGTGAGTCGGGCCCGTGCCTCGAGAATCCGGTCCAGTGCGTCGCGCCGCTGCCCTGCGTTGCCGGATGCGTTCTGCGGGCGCGCCTCGGTCCGGACCAGGCGCCCGAACGTACGCAGGGGCTCGGCAAAGTCGCGCAAGACGCTGGCGTACGCGATCGAGAGGTCGGGGCCGAAGCCGTCGAATGCATCGCGCTGGCGGGCAGCATCCACGATCGCGCGGAACATGCTGCGTACGGTGACGGACGCGTGCTCGAGCGACTCCATGCCGTGCCGGAGCGCCGGTCCGCTGTCCGGCTGGGCCAGCGCACGCACGTTGAGCCGGCGGCTCTCTTCGGCCCGCAGCAGTGCAGCCCCCACGTTGGGCATGCCGTGGGTGATGATGCGCGCCTCGTCCAGCCAGGCACTCGCCCGGTCCACGAGCCGGCCGTCGCGCGTGATGTCGTCGACGTCGTCGAGCTCGTCCGCGGCGTGCTCCAGCAGGCGCGCGAGATCCTCACCAAGCCCCTCGAGTGCGGCGCCGGCAGCGTCGGTGGCTACCTTCGGCGGGAAGAGCAGGTTGAACAGCACGCCCACGCCTGCGCCCACGATCGTCTCCGTCACCCGCTGCCAGGCGGCCGTCTCGGCGCCAACCGCGCCCACCCCGAGGACGAGCATGGCGCTGATGGGGACTTCGAGCAGGTTCGCCTGCAGCCGCAGGATCTGGCCGACGGCGATGGAGACCGCGATGATCAAACCGAGGCTCCACCACGACAAACCGAAGATCGCTGAGAAGACGACCGCGACCGACACTCCGAGCACCACGCTGATGACCCGGTCGAGCCCGCTGGCGAGCAGGCTCATCGGCGTCACCTGGACGACGAGCAGTGCGGTCAGCGGAGCCAGCAGGGGCAGCGTCTCGGGGAACAGCAGTCGGGCGACCTCGTAGCTAGCCACGGCAGCGGCCGTCAGCCGGACCATCCACGCGATCCCGGCACGGCCACGGCGGCGGAGGCGTTCGACCGCGCTGCGACGCAGCATCTTCACACGGGTGGTGAGACGTGGCACGACTCGATCCTGACGTACCCACGCTCCAGGGTGGTTTGCTCCTCGTTGCCGGAATGCGGCACTGTGGTTGCGTGAGTGAAAGCAGGCGACGCGTCACCATCAGCGTGCCGGTGGAGCTGGCCGCTCAGGTCGAGGCACTGGTCAAGGCGCGCGGCACGACCAGCGTGTCCGCCTACTTCGCCGAGGCCGCTGCCGATCGGCTGGCGCGCGAGGAATCGCTGCGTCGGCTCCGCGAGTTCACCGGCGGCCCGCCGAGTCCGGAGCTGCGGCGGCGCGCCGAGAAAGCTCTCGGCATCGTGCCGACCGACACGTCAGCGACGGACCGGAAGGTGTCGTGATCGAGGGCACGGTCCTCGATGTATCGGCGATCACGGACATCGCAGGCAGGCGTACCGCCTACGGCGCGGCATTCCTGGACACCGCGGTTGCCGCGGGACGCGCGGTCGTGGTGCCGGCAGCAGCGTGGCTCGAGGCCTGGGGATCGGCGCCCGCCGCGAGCCGGCCGTTCCTGGAAATGCTGAGCAGCCTGCCGGTCATCTTGTTCAGCGAGCTCGACGCGCCGGCGGCGCAGGCCGCAGGACTCATGGTCGGCCAGGCCGGCGATCCGCAGCCCTCGGCGGGCACCGCGCACGCCGTCCAGCTCGCGCGCACCATCGGCTGGCCGGTGCTGACGGCCGACCGCGAGTCGATCATCGCCCTCGACCCGAATGTCCCCTTCGAGTCGCTGCCCTAGCCATAAGACGCCGCTCACCCTGATCGGGCCGTGCGATCCGCGACGAATGAGGGCGATACGCCCTCTACAACAGGCGTATCGGCCGAAATGATCACGTATACGTGATCATTTCGGGGCGGTGGGGGCGAGGACAGCGAGGACGGTTGCTTCGCAGATCGCGCAGCGACGTGAGCACCGCCGCGTAGAACAGCAAGCCGGGGAGGAACAGCAGGAAGACGACGTCGGGTGCGAGCGTGATCTCCGGCAGCCACGGGATGAGGCCGAGGACGAGCCCACCGACGACCAGCAGGATCGGGTACGGGATCCCGATCCGCCCAGCGAGCGAACTCAGTGCCGCAACGGTGATCACGAGGATCACCAGGATGATCGCGACCTCCACCGGATCAGCCTAGGGACGGACGCGTTGAGCGGCGCTACGGCTGAGCGTTCGTGCGGCGCAGTAGCCAATCTGCATCGGTGCGGATCAGCGCGTACCGGACGGAGCCGTGCCGGCCGTGCAGCGTGAACACCATGCGCCGCTCGTTGCGGTCGTGCTCCTCCCACCAACCGATGTCGGCGATGCTCTTCGTCGCGTCCTCGTACGTCAGGTGCTCGAGCTCGTGATCGGGTACCTCGACCGCCAACCGATGCTGCCGCGACGTTGTCGGCAGCCCGCGGGGCACCGCCCACGATCGCAGCACGCCGCCCTCCTCGAGCCGGAGGTCGAAGTGGTGGCGCGGGCGCTCGTGCTCGTGCAGGACGAACGCCGGCTTCTGCGGCTCAACCACGGGGCTCAACCAAACCGCTCAGCCACAGTGTTCATAGACGAAGAGTCAGGGCACGGGCACCCCGACGACGAGCACCGGTGGCGCCAGCGGATCCAACACTACGGTCTGCTCGAACGCCAGGCGGCGTGATCACGTCCATGGCCTTGGGCACCGTCCCCGGGTCGACCGCACAAATGAACGATGTACCGCCGACCTCGCAGACGCCAAACAGGAACGGTTGCGGCGTCGGCGCGAACGGCCGCGCTCGATCCGGCTGGAATCCGTCTTGGCCGTGCACCACGACCGAGAAGACCCACCCGGCACCGGGCTGACCGAACACGTCCTTGGGCACGATGACGGTTATGGCCTGCGACACCGAGCTCGCCGTGACCGACACCGTGCCGAGACCGGACCCGTACGCCGCGACGTACTGCGGTGCCGCAAAGCCTTCGACCTCGATGCGCTGCGACCACGCCGAGTCGTCGGCGAGCTGGTAGATGCGGCTCGCGAACGGCGGATCCGTGGAGAACGACGACGCGGCCGGATCGCGGACGAAGATGTCGAGCAGCTGCGCACCCAATGGGCTCCCGAACGTCGGCGTCAGGTCGCGCAACGTGGTGCGCAGGAAGACCCGGTCACCGGAGTCGATGACCTGGAACCGCTCGATGTCGAACGCGCCATCGTTGAACTGTGCGTCGGTTGGATACGCGTACGTTCCAGGTCCGTAGTCGTCGCCGGTCGGATCATCGACGTCGAGCAACGTCGTGCCCTCGATGAAGTCGGACACGACAACTACCCGAGCACGTCCGGTGCCGGTCGCCGTCGTTGCGGCGACGGTGATGTAGTTCGTGCCGAAAGGCGTGGGGACATCGGCCGCGTACGAGCCGTCGGCGGCCGCGGTCGTCGTCACGGTCGTGGTGGCGCCGTCCGCATCGCCCGCGTACGCGGAGATGTCGACGGTCGCTCCCGGTTCCGTGGTCCCCGTGACCGTCACGGTGGGCGTCGTGACTAGTGCCCCGTCAGCCGGTGCGGTGATGGCTACCGGGACCTCGGCAGGCGGTGAGTTCTCGACGTAGCGCGCTCGGACCTCTGCCGGCTGTTCGATCACCGCGTTCTCGGCGAGGCCGACGAGGAGCCGCACCAGCTGCGCCTGCGCCCACGTCAGCGGAGTCGCGGAGCCGGCGGCCTCTCCGTTGAAGAAGCCGATCGACGCCAGCGTCGGATCGCTGCCGAACGGCGCTGCCGGCAGGTCCGGGTTCTCCCAGTTCTGCTCGGGAACGAGACCGATCCCCCAGGCGGACGCGAGGATGTCGCGCGTCAGCTGAATCGCGTCGGCGCGCTCCCCGATCTCGATGTCGTGCTGTGCGCGCTCGCCAGTCAGCACCGGCCAGTAGTGACCACTTCCGGTGTTGCCCGTCGGCCACGGCCGTCCGCTCGGCGCGCAATCCGTGGGATCGGGCTCCCAGCAATCGCCGTAACCGTCCTCGGTGCCGGGCAGCGACGTGCCGTACCGGTAGAACCGGTCCCTGACGCGGCCGTCACCCGGATGACGTCGTCGACGACGGGCAGCGATGCGAGCACGTCGGGGTCGTCCGGCGGCAGGATGCCGAGCCGGGTCAGCTCGAGGAAGCCGGCGTCGATGACCTCGCGCTGATCGACGGTGATGCTGCCATTGCCAAGGTTGTAGCTCTCGGCGGCGTTCGGATCACCGTTGCGGGACAGCCGGATGAAGTACCGCGGAGCGTACGGCCCCGTCGTCGTGACGGTCCACTCCTTGATGGTGCGCGCGAAGTCGTCCGCCGTGGCGAAGTAGACCCGCGACGATGCTGCGTCGCCGTTGCGGTCGGCGATGATGCCGGCGGCCACGAGACCAGCGATCTTTGCAGCAATCGTGGACGGCGAGAAGCCGCTCTGCTCCTCCCAGCGCTCGCTGCCGAACGACGGGCCGCGCGACACGACGAAGTCCGCCGCCTTCTTGATGCGCGGCCACAGGTCAGCATCGCGGTCGAGACCCGCTTGCAGCGCCATCAGGATCGGGTACGACGACTCGTCGAGCTGATCGCCACCGGTGTCCGGCGCGACCTGACCGTTGAGAAGGGAGTTGCGCGGGAAGCGACCGTCGGCCAGTTGCTGTCGTTCGAACAGCCAGCGCACGGTGTCCCGTGCAGTGGCTAGGTCACCGCTCGCGAGCAGTCCGGTGAACGCTTCGTACAGATCGCGAGCGAAGATCTCGCGGTACGACCCGAAGTACACCGGCCGTCCGCCGGGGAGCTCGCCCGCGCTGACGGCCTGACCCCATGGACTGGCGAGCGACGCGACGATGGCGCCGGGGAACGTCTTGTCTTCGCTTGCCTTGAGCACGTTCGCCGACAGCAGGTACGCCTGGCGGGCGCGACGCTGCTCGTCGCTGCTCAGCTCGTCAATGCGCGGTAGCCGATCCAGCCGAGCGTCGTATCGCAGCCACGTCGCGACGTAGAGGGCGCGCGTGAGCAGGAAGGGCAGTGCTGCACTGCGTCCCGCTGTCCGGACGGCAGCCTCCTGCGTCTCGCCGTAGCCCAGCGCCAGCGTGAACGACCCCGCGCGTCCCACGTCGACCTGCGACGTCTGCGCGACGTTGCCACTCAAGGCCTCGTCGTACGTCTCGGTCAGGGCGCGGGCGCTGTCGAGCTGGAGAAGGCCATCGCTGCTCGAGCCAGCGAAGCCACTGGTGGTTTGCGTGAAGGCACGGTTGGCGCGCAGCGCGCCATAGAGCGGAGCGCCGTAGTCGCGATTGAGGGCCTGGCTCTCCGTGGACGTGTCGTACGACACCAGCGCCGTGGTTGCAGCATCGACGATGGCGCTGTCAGCACCGCCGTTCGGCGTGCCACCGCCAGCATTGCCGTTCACCGTCGCGTCGTACCGGACGTACAGCTGCAGATCTGTTAGTGAGCCCTGGAGTGCCTCCAAGCGGTTGCGCATGACGACGCTGTTCGCACGGCGTCGGTGACGTACTCGGTGACGAGCCGCCAGCGTCCGCTTGATGCCGTCGTCGTGACCTCGCACACCATGCCGCCGGTGTCGGTGGTGCGCACGCTGTACGTCGTGTCGCGGCCCTGGACGTCGGTGAAGGTGCTGCCATCCGTCACGATGTAGCGCAGCGACTCGACATTGGTGTTGTCGATCGTCGGGCTATAGACGTCCGACAGCACGCCGCCCGCGACGGTGTACCAGACCTTGGAGCCCCGATTGGCGGCCGTACCGAGGCAGTCCTTGCGGGCCAGGTCGAAGCGCGACAGAACCCCCGGCCCATCCGGTGCTGCCGTCTGCGCGGATGCCGTACCGGACAGCGTGCCGAGTACGGCAAGGAGGAGGGCCACGGTCACAGCGACGACGCTGGCGCGAGTAACGCGAGGAGGAAGAGGCACGATCGGGAGTGCAGCGGATAGGTAACGGATGAGCAACAGGGCGTTACTGGGATCGTGGTCGCATGTGGACGTGTCCGCGGTGCGGTCGCAGCTTTGCCAACGCCCGTCAGTCACATACCTGCGCACCGCTCGGCGACCTGGAGCAGCATTTCGTGGGCAAGGCTCCGGCCGTGCGTGCCGCATTCGACGAGGTGCTTCGCGTCGTCAGAGGCTTTGGTCCGGTCGAGGTGCTGCCCGAGAAGACGCGCATTGCGCTGCACGTCCGGATGAGCTTCGCCGCATTCGTTCCCCGGGCACGGTGGCTCGACGGTCACCTTGTCCTTCCGCACCGGATCGACAGTGACCGGTTTCGCCGGATTGAGGAGTATTCACCCCACAATGTTCTGCACGCCTTCCGTCTCACGGCGCCGGATGAGGTGGATGCGGAGTTCCGCGACTGGCTACGGCAGGCGTACGACGTCGGCCGCCAGCTGCACCGGCGGCGGACGGAAGCATGACCCCGACGGGCTACCCCCACTGCAGGATCGCGCGGCCGCCGCACCGGCCCTCGCGCAAGGGCCGCCGCTGTTCATGTCGTGGCCAAGAATTCATTGATCTCTTCGATATCGAAGTCATCGACATCGACGTCGCCACTGGCAACGAGTTCGGAGTATCCCCAGATGCCACCGCAGTCCTCTGGCGGCCCGGCCCGCCGGCCGTCGACACACGTTGCCGTCGGCTCATCGCCCGTTCGGTCGTGAACGGCCTCCAACCGGACGACGTGCTCCCACGAATCTCCGTAGTCGTACACGTAGAGCAACCTGTCGCCTACGTCGACGAGCACCTCGTCCAGCCGCACGTCATGCGCGGGAACACCGTCTGTGTCGCCGTCCTCGACGTCGTACGGACACAGGAAACTCTCCGCGTCCAGGTCCCACACGGAGGTACCAAGAGCAAAGCGATGTAGGTGACTATCGGTCCACTCGAATGCCGCCTGAATGATCTCGTGGACCTCGTCCAGCGAGAGGTGGGAGCTGATATCAAGACGCCGCCAGATGGGCGGCTTCGCGTCCTTAAGGTCGATGCGGACCCGGTACGTGACCTCGTCCGATCGTCGTGGTCGCCGACGGCTGGGTCGACGCAAGGTAGCCGCATCGACGAGCTGCTGCGCGCCGAGCGACGACAGCTGTGCTCCGAGCGCTGCAAGCTGCTGCGCGCTCATGCCGGTGGTGGCTTGCCCGATGAGGCGACTCAGTGCGTCCCCACGGTCCTCGCTCACTGACGCAGGCTATCCACGTGACCAGGCCATCGTGGTCGGTGGGTACCTTCACTCTGGTTGGCATCACTCCCCGGCCGTTCACATCATTGAAAAGGTGCAAAACGGACGCGACACTGATGCCAACGGATGGGAATGACGAGAACGTGAGGGAAGTCGGTCAACCTGCGGGATCCAGGGTTGGAGTGACGGTCAGCGTGGCGATGCGCTTATCGGAGCCGAGCCGCTGCCGCAGCGCGTCGACATCGGCGGCGAGTTCGGTCGCCGATATGTCACCAGCGACGACCACGTCGAACGCCGCGGACACTTGGTACGGCCCGACGTAGATCACGGTCGACGACGCGACCTCACGTACCCAGTCCTCGGCTGTAACCCGGGCCGTGAGGTCATCGACAATCGCTTGTGGTGCGGCGGCGCCGATCAACAGCCGCCGATTGAGCAGCACCAGGCGGTATGCCACCCAGATCAGGAGCACGCCGACCGCGAGGCTGGCCAGTGCGTCCCAGACCGCCGACCCGGTCAGTTCATGGAGCACCAGGCCCGCAGCAGCGAGACCCAGGCCGATCAGGGCCGCGGAATCCTCGAAGAACACCGTCACCGGCGCCGGGTCGGATGTCGAACGGACATACGTGCGGACGGTTACACCGCGACGGCCGGCGTCCGACTGCAGCTGGCGGCGAGATACCCGCCACGAGATGCCCTCGAGCACAGCGCTTACCGCAAGAACGGCCAGCCCGACACCGGCGAACTCCACCGGTTGCGGGTCGAGCAACGACTCGACGCCTTCGGCAATCGCCACGACACCGCCGGCGATGAACACGCCCAGCGCAGCAAGCAGCGACCAGAAGTACCGCTCCTCGCCGTACCCGTGCGGGTGCATGTCGTCCGCGGACCGGCTCGACCGGCGCACGCCCACCACGAGGAGGACCTCGTTCATCGTGTCGGCGATGCTGTGCGCGGTCTCGGCGAACATCGCTGCCGACCCGGTAACCGCAGCCGCGATGCCCTTCGCCACCGCGACAGCGAGGTTCGTGAGCAGCGCGATGATGACTGTCCGCGTGCTCTCCTCGCTATCGGAGCTCGGTGGCACGGGAACGGCGGTCACTCTCGGGAACGTACTCGACTACGCGCACGAGCGAGATGCAGCTGCGGCGGCGAGCGCTTGAGCAGCAGGCCCGCCGCGGCGGCAGGAGCCTTCGCGAGCAATGCCCGAAACGCCAACCTGCGACGAGCCCAATTGGCTTTCCTCGGAGCATGTACGGCCGAGTGGGCGTTCACCGTCGCTCTGGGGATAGTTGCGTATCAAGCCGGCGGCGCCACGGCGGTCGGGCTCGTCAGGCTGCTGCCGCGACGACGCGGCACCCGCTTTCCCTATCCGCGAGATCTCGCAGGAACTCGAGGGATTCGGACGCGTACGCACCTACGTCTGGCGGTCGAGGACCTCGCGGCGACCGTGCCATCAGTGCCGGACCCCTCCTGGCCACGGCGCATCGGCGCAACGGTCGGCATCCTCGGACGTGGCGCGCGATATGCGCTCCGGCCGCGACGCCCGCGGCGTCCCGCCTCCTTACCCTGATAGGTCAGGCGTCAGGTCTGTGCGGCGTCGTCCATCTCTTTGTGCAGCGCCTTCTCGTCGGCCTTGAGCTGCTTGGTGATTCGCTTCTCCGCCCGGGTCAACGCCTCCTCGACACGCGCCTCCATGTCGGTCGCGGCGACGAGGACCAGCCCGTACTGCCCTTCGTCGAGCACCTCGCCGAGGTCCTTGAGGTCACTGCGCGACATGCCGCCGACGACGTGGCCCGCGAGGGCGCCGAGCGCAGCCCCGCCCGCGGCGCCCCACAGCAGCGCGCCCCCTACGGCGACCGCCGGGAACAACGCGACCAGCGCTCCACCGACCAACCCGATGCCGAGCCCGCCCCATGCTCCGGTCCGGGTCGGCTGCTCGTGCTTCTTGACGACCTTCACCTTGCCCGCATCGGTCTTCGTGAGAACGGCTGCGTCGTAGGTGTCGACCAGCCCCAGTTCGCTGTACAGAGCCTTCGCCGCGTCATAATCGGCGAGCGCATCGTCCTCGCTGGCGTACGTGGCGGCGACGACCAGGTAGGTGTCGTACGGCATGCTGCCCCCTCCGCTTGGTTCCACCTTTTGACGTAGCCATTCCATCGCTTGAACGCACGGGCGTCGAGAGGGAGTACGGTTTCGGAACTCTCGAGGAGGAGTGGAATGGCCAAGGATGGCGACACCTACACCGTCGAGCGCTCGACCACCGTGGCGGCAGATCCGCAGCGGGTCTATGACCAGCTCATCGACTTCCACAAGTGGGTGAACTGGTCGCCGTGGGAGGACCTCGACCCGACGCAGCAGCGCACGTACGGCGGCGCGGACTCGGGACCGGGTGCGAAGTACGCCTGGTCGGGCAACCGTAAGGTCGGGCGCGGCTCGATGGAGATCCTCGAAGCCAACCCAACATCGGACGTCCGTGTGGCAGTGAACTTCGAGAAGCCGTTCAAGTCGGAGAACGTCACCGAGTTCGCGCTCCGGCCCGAGGGCTCTGGCACCCATGTCACCTGGACGATGACCGGGCCACAGTCGACGGTGACCAAGCTCATGGGCATCTTCTCGAGCATGGACAAGATGATCGGCAAGGACTTCGAGAAGGGGCTGGCACGACTGAAGGCGGTCGTGGAGTCTCCTACGTCCTAGCAGCGGTAGAGTTGGCGACGTCCCGCATCAGCGGGAGCCACGGAGCCAGCGAAGTCCGGTGAGATTCCGGCGCTGTCCCGCAACTGCGATGTCGGTCCCGATGTCCCATGATCATCGGAAGACCGAATGAGCCAGGTCGCCTGTCCCGTGGCACGGAACTGGTCCTCGGACGAAGGATGGTTTCGTGTCGCCGATCCGGCGCCACGCCGGCCCCCGCGGCTCGATCCTCTCTCGTCCTCCGGCATCGGAGGATGCACATGTCTGTCTTCACTAGCTGGCGACGGCGCGTTGCGATCGCTGCCCTGCTGCTCGGTACGGGTACCGGCCTCGCCGCATGCTCGGACAGCGACGAACCGTCGGCGACCACCCAAGCGTCGGCAGCCGCGACTGCCGGCAGCTTCCCCGTCGAGGTGCTGTCGGGCCCGGTCGACGGTGGTGAGAACGTCACGATCGACGAGCGCCCCGAGGCGATCGTCTCGATCAGCCCCACCGCGACCGAGATGCTGTTCGCGGTCGGTGCTGGTGAGCAGGTGATCGCCGTCGACGACCAGTCGGACTTCCCCGCCGACGCTCCCGTCACCGACCTGTCCGGTTTCGAGCCCAACGTCGAAGCGATCCTGGGCTACTCGCCGGATCTCGTACTGACTTCGAACGAGGACCCCGAGCTCGTGTCGGCGCTCGATACTGCTGGCGTGACGACACTGGTGCTGCCCGCCGCGCAGGACCTCGAGGAGGCGTACTCGCAGGTCGAGCGCATCGGCCAGGCCACCGGCCAGGTCGAGGGGGCCGGTGACGTCGTGGCGGACATGCAGACCGGGGTGGAGAAGGCCGTCGCCGACGCGCAGGGCGCTGGGTCGCTGACGTACTTCCACGAGCTCGACCCGACCCTGTTCACGGCGACGAGCGACACCTTCATCGGCGAGGTGTACGGCCTGTTCGGACTCACGAACATCGCCGACGCTGCGGCCGGCGCGGGTGACACCTACCCGCAGCTGTCAGCGGAGTTCGTCGTGCAGGCGAATCCCGATCTGGTGTTCCTAGCGGATGGCCAGTGCTGTCAGGTGACCCCGGAGTCGCTCGGCACCCGGGCCGGCTGGTCGAGCATCAAGGCAGTCACCAACGGCGGCGTGTACGTGCTCGACGAAGACGTCGCCAGCAGGTGGGGACCTCGGGTCGTGGAGTTCGCGCAGTCCGTCGGCGACGCCATCACGGGTCTGAACGCAACTCAGTGAGGCTACGGAGGCCGCTGCTCGTCGGTACGGCCGTGCTGGTCGTCGCGCTGTTGATCGGCGCGACGACTGGACCGGCCGGACTGACGGCGTCGGCGGTCCTCCGCGACCTCGCAGATGCGCTGCCGGGTGTCTCCCTCGACAGCGGCCTGACTGCCCCGCAGCAGGCGGTGCTCTGGCAGATCCGGTTGCCGCGCGTCGTGCTCGGCGCCGTCGTCGGTGCGTCCCTCGCGCTGGCCGGCGCGGCGTACCAGGGTGTCTTCCGCAACCCGCTCGCGGATCCGTACCTGCTCGGGGTCTCCAGCGGTGCTGGTCTCGGCGCCACTCTCGCTCTCGTCGCCGGCGGCTCGCTCGGCCCGTTCTCGGTGTCGCTGCTCGCCTTTCTCGGCGGCATGGCCGGGGTCATCGCGACGTACGCGCTGGGCAGCAGTGTCGGCGGCGGACGCAGCGCCGTCGTTATCATCTTGGCCGGCATCGCGGTGGCGGCGTTCGCCAACGCGGCGCAGACGTACGTGCAGCAGCGCTACGACGACTCGCTGCGCTCGGTGTATGCGTGGCTGCTCGGGCGGCTGTCCACGGATGGCTGGTCGGACGTTGTGGCCGTCTTGCCGCTCGTAATCGTCGCTGCGTTCGTCATCCTGATCCACCGCAGGATCCTGGACGTACTCGCCGTAGGCGACCTCGAGGCAGCCACGCTCGGCATAGCGCCGGATCGCACTCGACTCCTGCTGGTCGTCGCCGCGACACTCGGCACCGCCGCCGTGGTGAGCGTCAGTGGGCTGATCGGGTTCGTTGGTTTGCTGATCCCGCACACCGTGCGGTTGCTCTTCGGCGTCTCGTACCGCGTGCTCGTTCCCGTCGCCGCCATCTTCGGCGCGGCGTTCCTCGTTCTGGCCGACGTGCTCGCGCGGACCGTCATCGCGCCAGCCGAGCTCCCTATCGGTGTCGTCACGGCGGTGGTAGGAGCGCCGTTCTTCCTCCTCGTCCTACGGCGTTCGCGGGTGGTCGCATGAATCCCGTTGTGGCAGAAGGGGTGAGCGTCGCCCGAGGCGGGCGGCCGGTGGTCCACGACATTGATCTCACGGTGGCGATGGGTGACTGGGTCGCGCTGGTGGGTCCGAACGGCGCCGGCAAGTCGTCGCTGCTGCATGCCATCGCGGGGCTGGTGCCGCACATCGGGTTATTACGGGTCCACGACCTCGATCCGCGGCGGGGGCGCCGCCGTACCGTGGCTCGCATTCTCGCGCTGGTGCCGCAGCGTCCGGTGATCCCAGAGGGGATCGATGTCCGCGCGTACGTCGCGCTCGGCCGCAACCCGCACCTCGGCCGCTTTACGACGGCTGAGGGGCCCGAGGACCGGCGGATCGTCGAAGATGCGCTGGCGCGGCTCGACTTGCTGGGCCTCGCTACGCGGCTCGCCACGGAGCTGTCGGGCGGCGAACTGCAACGCGTCGTCCTTGCCCGCGCCATTGCCCAGCAGCCCCGAGTCTTGCTCCTCGACGAGCCCACGACAGCCCTCGACATCGGCCATCAGCAGGAGGTCCTCGATCTGGTGGACGCCCTGCGCATCGACGCTGGCATCACCGTCCTCTGCGCACTGCACGACTTGACGCTGGCGGCGCAGTACGCGCAGCGCCTCATCCTCCTCGACCGCGGCAGGGTGCGCGAGGACGGGCCGCCCGCGACCGTCCTCGACGCCGGCTTGCTGTCCGAGGTCTATCGAGCTCGGGTGGAAGTCATCGGCCATCCTGGCGGTCCGGTCGTCCTCCCGGTTCGGCAATCGTGAGTGTCAGCAGGTTTGCCAGGCGTTGCGACCGCTTGTCGGTTGCTCGCTAGGGTGATGGTGCAGCTGGTTCGTCCGGCCGTCCAGGTCGGTCGTCGTAAGAGGGAACCCGCTGTGAATCCGGGACTGCCCCGCAGCGGTGAGCGGGAACGACCGCCGTCACCACGTACTGGCTGAACCAGGCCCGTCGGACCGCTTGCGAGGAGACAGCCGTGACCGACACCCGCGCCACCGTCTTGGGCTACCCGAGAATGGGTCCCGACCGTGAGCTGAAGAAGGTGACCGAGGCCTACTGGGCCGGCACAGCGACCGCCACGGAGCTACGCGACAGCGCAGCGTCCCTGCGTCGGCACGCGTGGCGGGTGCTCACCGAGGCGGGACTCGACGAAGTTCCCGTCAACGACTTCTCCCTGTACGACCACATGTTGGACGCTGCCGTCTTGCTCGGCGCGATTCCACCCAGGCACGAAGCCGCGGTTCCGCCAGGCACCGTCGATCGAGACCTCGAGCTGTACTTCGCCATGGCACGCGGAACCGATCGGGTGACACCGCTGGAAATGACCAAATGGTTCGACACGAACTACCACTTCCTCGTGCCCGACCTCGGCCCAGACACCGAATTCGCTCTGGGGCCGGCCAAGCCGCTGGCCGAGTTGGGCGAGGCGCGCGATCTGGGCGTTGCCGCTCGGCCGGTTCTCATCGGCCCGGTCACTTTCCTTGCGCTGGCCAAGCCCGCCGAGGACGCGCCGACGGGCTTCGATCCCATGACATTGCTCGACCGGGTTGTCGACGTGTACGCGCAGCTGCTTCCCCTACTCGCCGACGGTGGCGCCACGTGGGTGCAGTTCGACGAACCGATTCTGGTGACTGATGTTCCACCGAGCACCTTGGCAGCCACCGAGCACGCGTACGAGCGACTGTGCGGGCTGTCCGATCGACCGAAGCTTCTGGTTGCTACCTACTTCGACGTTCTCGGTGACGCACTCGGTGTGTTGCGACGTACTCCCATCGATGGGCTTGCCCTTGACTTCACTGGTCCGGCAGCGGGAAATCTCGATCTGCTTGCACGAGCCGGCGGGCTACCGGGCCGGCGGCTGATCGCGGGAGTGGTGGACGGACGCAATGTCTGGTTGAACGACCTCGAGCAATCGCTGTCCACCCTCGACACCTTGCTCGGGTTGGCTGGCGAGGTCGTGGTTGCTCCGTCCTGCTCGTTGCTGCACGTACCGCTGCACCTGGGGAAGGAGGACAGGCTCGATCCACAGGTGCGCCGTTGGTTGGCCTTCGCCGAGCAGAAGCTGGCAGAGACCGTGGTTCTCGGCCGCGGCATGACTGGCGGCGCCCAGGCGATCGCGGGCGAGCTGACCGAGAACAAGGCGGTTCGGCACGCAAGAGCAACCTCGCTCATCACCACGGACCGGGCAGTACGCGAGCGCGCAGCAGCCGTAACCGAGATCGATCTGCGCCGCGCCAATCCCTACTCGGTCCGTGCCAAGGTCCAACACGATGCATTGCGGCTGCCTACGCTGCCGACCACGACGATCGGATCCTTCCCGCAGACATCGCAGCTGCGCGCGATGCGGGCCCGTCTTCTGCGTGGCGAGCTCGATCGGGCCGAGTACGAGGTGGCCATCCGGGCCGAGATCGAGCGAGTGATCCGACTGCAGGAGGCGCTCGGTCTCGACGTCCTCGTCCACGGCGAGCCGGAACGCAACGACATGGTGCAGTACTTCGCGGAGCAGCTCACCGGATATCTCGCGACCAGCCACGGCTGGGTTCAGTCGTACGGAACCCGCTACGTGCGTCCGCCGATCATCGTCGGCGACGTGTCCCGGCCGGCACCGATGACCGTCGAGTGGATCCAGTACGCCAGCTCGCTCACCGACCGCCCGGTCAAGGGCATGCTCACCGGCCCGGTCACCATGCTGGCCTGGTCCTTCGTTCGAGATGACCTGCCGCGCGCCGATGTCGCCCGGCAGGTCGCTCTCGCGCTGCGGGACGAAGTTGCCGACCTGCACGCCGCCGGGATTGAGGTCATTCAGGTGGACGAGCCGGCGCTGCGCGAAACGCTGCCGCTGCGAACGACTGCCCGACCGTCGTACCTGAAGTGGGCGGCGGACGCGTTCCGGCTGGCGACCGGAGACGTGCCCGACGAGGTCCAGGTGCATACGCACATGTGCTACGCCGAGTTCGGCGAGATTCTCTCCGCCGTGGCCGACCTCGACGCCGACGTCATCAGCCTGGAGGCTGCTCGGTCACGAATGCAGATTGCCACCGAACTAGCTGACGCTGGCTACCCGGCGGAGGTCGGTCCAGGGGTGTATGACATTCACTCGCCGCGAGTTCCAGGCGTTGACGAGATTGCCACCAGGCTTCGTCTCGCCCTGGCTGAGCTGCCGGCCGATCGGGTGTGGGTCAATCCGGACTGCGGCTTGAAGACCCGCCAGGAGAGCGAGGTCGTTCCCGCGCTGCGCAATCTGGTGGCCGCCGCCGAGCAGGTCCGCGCAGAGTTGGCCACAGAACCCGGCGTGGCGATGTAGAGGCGAGCCGACGCCCGGATTCGAACCGGGAACCGCTCGATTACAAGTCGAGTGCGCTGCCATTGCGCCACGCCGGCGGATCATTGCCAGGGTAATGCCGGCGTCGTCAACTGGTGCCCACGATGGCGGCCATCGCGGGATCGCGGTCACCGAAGTAGTCGGCGGAGCTCAGCGGCACCGCGAAATGCGGCTCGATCGTGATTCGCGGGTCGTCCGGGTGACTCTTCTCGATGTAGTACGGGGCGACACGGAATACCAGGCCCGAATGCTCGAGCTCGAGCGGGATCGAGTCGCCGTACATGTTCGGACTGCTGCCCAGGTTCTCGCCGACGAGGATGGCCTCGGTGCTGCGGTCGACCTCAGTGACAAAGTTGCCCGCCGCAGAGAACGTGGCCCGTCCCATGATCACGTAGAGCCGCCCGGCTTGATTCACCTCGGGTGATCGCAAGAACGTCAGCAGTGGTCCGTACGTCGTGTTGTCGCCACCAGGGTTATGCCGAACATCAATGACGAGCCGGTCAACATCGCCTTGCGCCAGTCGCCCGCCGACCTCCTTCGCCACCGCCGTCACGCCGGAGCTGACGAAGTTGTACTGGACATAAGCGGTACGCGTCGCCGGCTGGTACTCCCACCAGATTTCGTTGCTGAGCTGACGAATCCACGGCGGTCCCGTGGGCCGCGCGGGCGGACTCATGCTGTGATGGCCGCCGGCCCACCCTTCGTACTGCTGCATGGGCACCGGCTCGACCTCGACACGTCGACTCGATGAGCCGCCCTGGCTGATCACGATGTCGACGGGAGCCAGCGGATCGTCGATGAACCCGAGTCCGTGCAGCACTTCCGCGGTCACGATCAGCCGTGGACCGTGGCTGAGCAGTTGCTGGTGGTTGTCACGCGGGACGAGCGGGCCGACTGCCGCGAGGATCTCGTCGACATCGTGATCGTTGACACTGATGATGCGTGCGCCGACAAGGTCGTCGTACGGCGGCAGCGCATCCGTGACGAACAATCCGTCGCTGAAGTGCCACAGGCGCAGCGGATAGAGGTGCGCGTCGAACGTTCCCTCACCCCACGGATAGATACCGCCGTGGCCGTCCCGTCCATTCCAGGTGGGCATCGCGGCAAGGCGTGTGATCTCCACGAGCAGTTCGTCGTCATTGAGCTCGGGAACGCGCGCCGAGACAGCGTCCACCTCTGCGATGTACCGGGCTCGGTCGATGCCGTGCCACGGATCGGGATGGTTGTTCTCGCGCGCTGTCACCAGTGTCTCCAGATCAGCACGCCATCCCGCGGTCCGCGCGTCCACGGTCGGCGACGGCGCCGCCTGACATCCAGCGAGGCAGATCGTCGCCGTCAAACAAGTACCAAGTGGTAGCAGTTTGCGAGCGCGCCACTGGATCGTTGCTGCCATGGAGATCCTCTATCCGGCGGTACGGAGGGTGTCGCGAGCGAGCGCGGCTGATGCGTGCTCAGCGGCCCGATTCATGGACTGCAAGACGGAACGAACGTGGCGATCCGACTGTGGCAGCTCGGCCAGGAACCGGACGTTGGCTTCCTCGAACGCCGCGGCGGCCCGCGTGTGCGCCGTACGCCCAGACCTGGTCAACGCCAACAGCACCGATCGCCCGTCATCCGGATGGGGACGACGTTGCACGTGCCGACGGTCGAGCATCGCCCGCATGTAATGCGTCATCGTCGTGGGCGGCATTCCGACCGCGCTCGCCAGCTGTGACGGCGTCGTCGGACCGCGATCGACGAGCACGCTGTAGACCGCGTACTCGTCTGGCGTGAGTCCGGCGTCGGCCATGGCAGCACCGAGCAAGGAGCGCACGCGCTGACTCGCTGCGAACAACTCGAAGAGGAGCGAGGGTCCAGGGACGCGCTCGGCCATGGCCAGATACTACCAATTGGTACTAGTTGTGCGAATCACGCCGCGTGGCCACACCAGCGACCACCAGGCCAACCCCGAGCGCTTCGAGCGGCGTCGGGATCTGCGTCAAGACGAGAATGCCAATGATGGTCGCGGTCGCCGGTAGCAAGGAGATCAGCACGGCATAGGTGGCGCGGGAAAGCCGCGCCATGGCCAACTGATCGCAGACGTACGGGATCACTGACGACGACACACCAACACCTATCGCGGCCGCGAGGGCGATCGGATCGGCGAGCGCCGGCAACGCATCGGAAAGCCCGATCGGAACCGCGACGACGGCGGCGATGAGCATCGATAGCGCCAGGCCGTCGATGCCTCGTACGTCCGGGCTCTGCGCGACTCGATGTCCGAGAACGATGTACGCCGCGAACAGGGCCGCATTGGCAGCGGCGAAGACGAAGCCCCAGGGCTCGGCGACCAACCGCACATCGGTCAGCAGTGCGACCCCGCCTACAGCCAGCAACAACGCGATGCCGTTTCGGACCGTTCGCGTGCCTATCGCCGCCAGCGCGATCACGGGAACGAACTCGATCGCCGCAACGGTGCCGAGGGGCAGCCGATCGATAGCCAGATAGAAGCAGCTGTTCATCACCGCGAGCACGACGGCCAACGCCGCGAGAAGGCGCCGCGTGCGCCGGTCGAGCGTTCGCCAGACGCGCCACGGTCGCCGCCACACCGCAAAGATCAGGGCGGCCGACGCGATGCGCAGCCAGGCCACCCCCAGCACGTCGATCCGCGCGAACAGCAGGACGGCGAAAGCCGGACCGAGGTAGTGAAAGATCGCGCTGACCACGAAGTAGGCATGCGGCGGGATCCGGCTGGCTCGCGTGAGCGATGCCACCGCTCCGTCGTTCACGCCTCTATCCTTGAAGGACCGGATATCCAAGGACAGTCCGGAACGAAGGAGGAGAACGCTTCATGCCTCCGAAACGCGCACCACGCCTGCCCTCCGGCCTGCCGAACCATAAGCAGCTGCTGGACGACGTGAACTGGCAGATCCTCGCCTGCCTTGCCGCCGATCCGCGTCAGAGCATCTCCACGCTGGCCCGAGCCATCGGCATGTCAGCGCCGGCGGTGCGTGAGCGCGTCGACCGGCTCGAGCGCGCCGGCGTCATCCGCGGCTATCGCCTGGATATCGACCCTGCCGCGATTGGCCTGCCGGTCACGGCGTGGGTGCGCATCCGGCCGGCTCCCGGGCAGCTCCCGAAGATCGCCGAGCTGGCGCAACGCACTCCGCAGGTCAGCGAGTGTCACCGCATCTCCGGCGAGGACTGCTTCCTGATGAAGATTCACGTGCCCTCGGTCGAAGACCTCGAAGAGGTTCTCGATGCCTTCCTCTTCTACGGGCAGACCACGAGTTCCTTCATCGTGGCAACTCCCGTGCCTCCTCGGCCACCGGTTGCCATCCCCTACTCGCAGGCGACACCGTCGCCATCGCGGTCCAAGCCGGAGCGATAGCCGGGATCGCCCACGGACAGCGGGGCAGCGCCGGCAGCGCGCGCCGCGTCGCAGTTGTCGTAGTACGTGCTCGTCGCTGGTGGGTCCGCCGGCTCGGGCGCTGCCTCCGGCGGTGGCTCCTCTTCGACCGGTGCACTCTGCACCTCTGCTTCGAGGGCCGCGACGGCCTGCTCCCGGTGGTCGAGCTGGGCCGAGCGCTGCTGCAACTCCGCCTCTCGTCGAGCCAACTCAGCGGCTGCGGGCGCGGTCACCGTGACGGTCGGCTGTGGCGGCGCGGGAGCCGTCACGGTGGGCAGTGGACCAGGCGCTTGCGCGGCCTGTCCCGTGCCCGAGCCGATGAGCGGAAGGAGCAGCAACGCTGCTGCAGTTGCCCCGTACGCCACCATCGCTGGCTTGGATCTGAACGGTCGCGTCCGGTGGTCGCTGGTGTCCCATGAATGCTGCGGCTCGAGAACCGGGCGCGTATCGCTGTCCCCCATGAGCGTCAAAACGTAGGTGAGCCCGCCACGCGCGGTGAGCGCGATCGTGGCGATCTCGTCCCTTCGGCCGGTGCGATCGAGCCAGTTAGCCCACTCGCGGCCGCAACTCAGGCGATAGGCAGCATGTCCGCGAGCTGGCGAGCGTTGACCTGGGCGTAGTTGCGATAGCAGTTGTTCAGCAAGACATGGACTTCCTGCGCGTTCTCCGAGAGCCTCTCGATCTTCTTCGCCCAGGGGCGCAACTCGTCCTCGGAGTACTCGTAGCCGAATCGGTCGTAGATGTCCTTGGACTGCCACTTGTCGCTGTGCCCGTGGAAGCGGACGACCGACAAGTCTGCCGTCGCCTCGGCGACGGGCGGGACCGACGACGCGTACCCCTGCGGCATATCGACGACGACGTACGGCACGGCGTACGACCGCAGGAAGTCCAGCGTCTCCTCGCGGTTGTCGTCGGACAGCCATGTCTTGTTGCGGAACTCAACGCACATGCCGTACGGCTCGCTGCGCTCCTTGCACTGCAGGATGTAGTGCTTGTTGCGCTTGCCGATCGGAAACCACTGCGGGAACTGGAACAGCACCGCGCCGAGCTTGCCGGCGTCGTACAGCGGCGCGAGGGCGCCGAGGAAACGCTCCCACACCTGGTCGACGACCTTGTCGTCAATGTCCTTGAGGTAGACGTTGCGCTGCTCGGTCTCGGGACGCAGGTCCTTGTAGAGCGCCGAGACCTTGGTCGGATGCTGAGTCAGTAGCGAGAACGCCTTGATGTTGAAGGTGAAGTGATCGGGCGTGCGCTCAACCCACAGCTGCGAGTTCCGCTCGTTGGGCGGGGTGTAGTAGGTCGAGTCGACTTCGACCAGCGGGAACTGCGAGGCGTAGTACTCCAGGCGCTTCTCCGCATTGTCGGCCTCGTCGGGATACCAGCCGGACGCGAGCAGCGTCTTGTCGGTCCACGACGCCGTCCCGACCTTGATCTCTCCCACGCCCACTGGTCTACCACCCGCCACCGACGACGCGGCTCTTCCCATGACGGCGATACGCCTCGAGTGAGGGCGATACGCGCTCTACAACAGGCGTATCGCCTGAAGTGATCACGTATACGTGATCATTTCGGTCTGGGCGGTGGGCGTTGCAGCGTGCGCGTAACCCGCCCGTGACATTTGGTGGTGCAGGGCCCAGACTTGCCGGCACCAGCCCTCCACTCGGATCGTCCGGCACGTTCCTGCCGGTGAAGGGAAGCGTGACAAGCATGGCCAGTGTGACGTTCGACAAGGTGACCCGGCTCTATCCGGGCTCATCGCGTCCAGCGGTGGATTCCCTGGACCTCGAGGTCGCCGACGGGGAGTTCCTCGTCCTGGTAGGCCCCTCCGGATGTGGTAAGTCAACCTCGCTCCGCATGCTCGCGGGCCTGGAAGACGTCAATGGCGGCAGCATTCGGATTGCCGACAAGGACGTCACAGACCTTCCGCCCAAGGACCGCGACATCGCGATGGTGTTCCAGAACTACGCGCTCTACCCGCACATGTCCGTCGCCGAGAACATGGGCTTCGCGCTCAAGATCGCCGGCGTCGCTAAGGAAGAGCGGGCGCGGCGGGTGCAGGATGCGGCGAAGCTGCTCGACCTCGAGCAGTATCTCGACCGCAAGCCCAAGGCACTGTCCGGTGGCCAGCGGCAGCGGGTGGCGATGGGTCGCGCCATCGTCCGCGAACCGCAGGTGTTCCTCATGGACGAGCCGCTGTCGAACCTCGACGCCAAGCTCCGCGTCCAGACCCGCACCCAGATCGCTGCGCTGCAGCGGCGACTCGGCGTCACGACCGTCTACGTCACCCACGACCAGGTCGAGGCCATGACGATGGGCGACCGGGTCGCCGTGCTGAAGGACGGCCTGCTCCAGCAGGTCGACAGCCCGCGCAACATGTACGAGCGGCCGAACAACATGTTCGTCGCGGGCTTCATCGGCTCGCCGGCCATGAACCTCGGCACGTTCAACATCGTGTCCGGACACGCGGAGCTCGGTGAAACGCACGTCCCTCTCACCCGGGCCACAGTCGACGCACTCAACGCCGAGGGAGCCGACAAGGTCGTCCTCGGATTCCGCCCGGAATCCCTCACGATCGCCCAGCACGGTGAGGAAGCCGCATTCCCGGTGAGCGTCAACGTCGTCGAGGAGCTCGGCTCTGACGCCTTCGTCTACGCCTCGCTGCTCAACCAGACCGGCGACGCGAGTGCGCTGTCGTCCGGCGCCGGCGCGGCGCAGATCATCGCTCGGGTCGACCCGCGCAAGCCACCCGAGAAGGGTGAGAAGGTCTTCGTCAAGATCCGCCCGGAGGAGCAGCACGTCTTCTCGGCCAAGACCGGCGAGCGGCTGCCCTCGTGATGTCCTAACCGTCGTCGCGCGGCAGCTGGGCTGGTACGCCGCGTAGCTCGACATGCTGATCGAACAGGCCGACCCCGGTTCGTCCCTCCTCGAGGGGGACGGGCCGGGGTTGTCGGCGTTGACAACCGTCTGAGTACGCGAATGAGTACGGCCGCTCATGACGTCCGCACCCGGCACGACCGAGGTTTGGCGTTGTGAACGGCTTGTACGCCTTCAAGCCCTGGTACGCGCGCCGGCTGCGCTCAATCGTCGAGATCGCCGCCGCACGCGATATCTCACCGGACCTGTTCTCGCTCGTCGGCGTCCTCGGCGCCACTGTGGCCGCGGTCGGCATCGCCCGCGGCTGGTGGCTGGTCGCGGCAGCGGCATGGTCGTACGTCTTGCGGGGGCGAATCTCGACGGCGCCATGGCCCGCGGTGGTCGGCGCGATCGTCGTTTGCATGCTGCTCGGCGTGACGTCCGTCGGATTCATCGTCGCCGTCGGCCTCGGCAGCGTCGCGGGTGACCTGCTCGAGTCGATGGTGAAACGTCAGGCAGGCGTCAAGGACGCCCCGCCGATGGCTGCCCGGCTTCGGCGAACCGCTCGACCGCATCGATTCGCTGCTGCTCGTCCTGCCACTGGCGTCAGTGTTGCGATGACGACACGACTGGGGTCGACGCTGCGGCCCAGGTTGTGGCGTACCGCGTGGGCCGTTGCAGGGGCTGCGCGTTCGCGGCTTGCCGCCACGCGGGCCGGCAGTGGCCATGGCCACCACACCTCGCACGCGGACAGCGCCGCACTGCTGGCCGCGCTGCCAGCCCGCAGCCGTCCGGTCTTCGCCGCCGCAGCCGGAGGGCTCCGGAGCGGAACTCGCCGATGCCGTCATCGGTGGCGCGCGTTCCCTCGGGATAGACAACGACCACGTCGCCGCGGGCGAGCCGCGGTCCCACCGCACAGCGCAGCGCGTCGTACCCACCGCCGGCTTGCTGCAGCGGGCTGCCGACGCAACGCACCGGCTCGGATTTGCCTCGGCCGAGGCCCACCACCTCGCCCATCTGGGCTGGGCACTGCAGCAGGACGGGGACAGCCGGGCAGCGATCACCACGCTTGAACGCGCCGTCCACACCGCCCACGACACCGGCGATCTCCGTACCGCCGCGTTGGCCCGCGCTCGGCTCGCGCTCGTGCTGAGCACGCTCGGTGAGCGGGCCGCGGCATGGGAAGCAGCCGAGTCGGCCCAGCGCTGGTACGCCGCCGCCGGCGGCGGTGAGGGCGCGCTACTCGGCGATGACGTACTCGAAGCGCTCGATATCGGTGCCGACCCGGGGTGAACGTTCCGGCCGGGTGGTGCGCCGCGTCTGCGTCCCGGCCCACGATCGACCTCACGGAAAGCGTCGGCCCGACGAACGAGGGGTGTACGGGTGGGGCGCAGATCGGCATGCTTGAGGGCATGAGCACGGACACGGAGCCGGAGCGCTCGTCGGCGGTCGTCGACGCCGAGCGCCATACTCCGCTGCCCCCACGCCAGCCGATCAAGCGCCGGCCCACGGGTGATCCCCCGCCGCTGCCGCGACGCGTCGAGTCGACGGGCATCGGCTGGCTGATCGGCGCGGCCGTCCTTGTCGTCGCAACGATCGCCGTCTTTCGGAACGGGCTGCGGGGACCGGCCATGGCGGTCACCGTGGCCGACGACGCCGTCGTCGGTTGGTTGGCACAGCTCCAACCGGAATTCACGCTCGTCCTGCGCGGCATCGCCGCCGTGGGATCGTGGTGGACGACCCTGACGCTGGTGTACGGGACGGCGCTTGCGCTGTTGATCCTGCGACGTTTTCGGCACTTGTTGGTCCTTATCTGCATGCAGAGCGTCACCGGGATCCTGGTGAGCATTGTCAACGCGATCGTGCAGCGGCCGCGGCCGTTCGGTGTCAGCATTGTGGGTGGGTGGGGTGGCTGGGCCACGCCGTCGCTGCAGATGGCGACTCTCACGGTGGCGTTGATGGGCGTCCTGTACACGCTGCTGCCGAGCGGTCGGCCGCGAACGATCGGGAAGATCGTGGCGGCGGTCATCGTGGCGCTGGTTGCCCTCGCGCGGATGGCGCTCGGCCTCGACGCACCCACGGATGTGTTGATTGCGGTGGCCCTGGGCGTGGCGATCCCGCTGGCGGGGTTCCGCTTCTTCACTCCGAACGACGTCTTCCCGGTCGCCTACCGGCAGGGCCAGCGCGCTCACCTGGATGTGACCGGCGAGCGCGGTGACGCGATCCGCCGTGCTCTGGAGGAGCAACTCGGCGTCCACGTGCAGTCCATCACGCCGATCGGGTTGGCCGGGTCGGCCGCGTCGACTCCGCTGCGGGTGCGGGTCGCCGGGGAGCCGCAGGTCGAGCTGCTCGCCAAGCTGATGGCCCAGTCGCACCTGCGCTCCGACCGCTGGTACAAGCTCGGCCGGGAGCTGCTGTACGGGAAGCTGGAGGACGAGGCGCCGTTCAACTCAGTACGGCGCCTGGTCGAGCAGGAGGACTACAACCTCACCGTCCTGCATCGCGCCGGCATTTTGTGTCCTGCGCCGCTGGGCTTCGTCGAGATCGTGCCCGGCCGGGAGTACTTGATCGTCATGGAGTTCATGACCGGCGCGGTGGAGATCGGTGACGCCGAGGTCGACGTCGGGATCATCGACGACGCACTCGGCGTGGTTCGGCGCATGTGGGATGCCGGTATCGCCCATCGCGACATCAAGCCCTCGAACCTCATGATCAGAGACGGCCGGGTTGTCGTCGTCGATCCCGGCTTCGTGCAGGTGCGACCGAGCCCGTGGCGGCAAGCGGTGGACCTGGCGAACATGATGCTCGTCCTCGGGCTGCGCGCAGATCCTCAGCTGGTGTACGACCGTGCGCTGCGTCAGTTCACCGTCGCCGAGATCTGCGAGGCGTTCGCGGCGACGCGGGGTATCACCATGCCGACGCAGCTGCGGCGGATGATCCGGCAGCAGGGCCGCGACCTGCATGCAACGTTCGTGCGCCTGCTGCCGAGCAAACCCAAACCCATTCCCATCCAGCGCTGGAACCGCCGACGCGTGCTGCTCCTCGCCGCTGCGGCAGCGGTGCTGGCGCTCCTCATCGCCAATCCCGCGTTCTTCACCGACACCGAACAGATCAACCGAACCCCGACGGCCCTGGAGGATGCCGGGTGCGACGTTTATGAACCGCAATGGTTGGCGGCGCAGGCGGTGCCAACCGCCTCGCGCATCCCGTGTATGCGGGCATTGCCCGCGGGCTGGACGGTCTCCGGCGGCACAGCCAACAACGGCCGGGCCGAGTGGATCATCGACCACAACGTGACGAGCGGCGGCACCGACGAAGAGCAAATGCTCATTTCGTTGACGCCAAGCTGCAACCTGGAGGGCACCACCGAACAGCCGCGCGACGCCTCGGGCGTGCGTCATTACAAGCGGTTGTCGGTAAGCGGTGACGCATTCGCTGCGACATGGATAGACGTGTTCGACGGCGGCTGCGCCTCGGCTTCCACGAAAACGACGATCAGTCAGCTCGAGCCGCTCGAGGTCGACCTCCGGTCGGCATGGACCTACACCACGCGCACCGAACTGGCCGACGCGCTCGAGCAGCGCTCCAAGGGGAAGCTGCAGCTGGATCCGGCAACCTGACCGTGAACGTCCGGACCCGCCGCATTCTCGGTGCCATCATCTCGATCGCCCTGGTCGTCGGCATCTTTGGCTTCGCCTTCCCGAAGCTCGCCGACTTCGCCGAGGTGCGCGCCACCATCGCTGCAATGACGCCGATCGAGCTCGCAACGCTCGGTCTCGTCGCGCTCTGGAACATCGTCACGTACTGGTTCGTGATGGTTGCTGCACTGCCGGGATCGACGATGCGTCAGGCCGCACTGGTCAACCAGTCGTCGACGGCGGTCGCAAATACGCTGCCGGGCGGCGGAGCGATCGGCATCGGTGTCACGTACGCGATGTACCGGTCGTACGGCTTCAGCACCGACGCCATTGCAGGGCAGGTGCTCGTCTCGGGGGTCTGGAACAACTTCGTCAAGTTCGGCATGCCGATCATCGCACTCGGGCTGCTGGCGTTGCAGGGCGGTGCCAGCCCGCAGCTGCTGTTGGGCGCCCTGATCGGGATCGCGGCACTCATCGCAGCGGTCGCCATCTTCGCGGCAGCGTTGTGGAAGGAACCCGCAGCAGCATGGATCGGACACAGCGCGGCGCGCATCGTGCGACCGGTGATGCGGCTGCTGCGACGTCCGGCGCCGAAGGCTGAGGCGTGGGCGGCTTCGGCCACTACATCGCGAGTACGACTTCTCGCGCTCCTGCGCGGCCAATGGATCGTGCTGACGGCGGCAACACTCGTCAGCCATTTCTCGCTGTATCTCGTCCTGCTCATCGCACTGCGCGACGTCGGTGTCTCCGAGGACGAGGTCAGCTGGATCCAGGTGCTCGCCGCGTTCTCCTTCAGTCGGCTGGTGACTGCGCTGCCGGTGACCCCCGGCGGTCTCGGCGTCCTCGAGCTTGCGCTGACCGGGGCGCTGATCGCGGCAGGCGGCAATCCCTCACAGGTCGCGGCAGGAGTCCTGCTTTACCGGGCGTTCACGTACCTGCCACCGATCCTGTTCGGCGGACCCGCTTACCTGATCTGGCGCCGGGAGCAACACAGAGCAGGATCAGAATCCACATCTTTGCGTGGACGGCGACCGCAGCCGTACAGCTTCAGCCGGCACCCAGCCGATGTCGTGCGACTGCTGCTCGCGGGCGGACTGCTCGTGCTGACCGCGCTGCCCGTGCGCGCCGACAGCATTGGCGTGACCGAGA
This sequence comes from uncultured Actinomycetota bacterium, assembly GCA_963801015.1. Classification (GTDB taxonomy): domain Bacteria; phylum Actinomycetota; class Actinomycetes; order CAWDCV01; family CAWDCV01; genus CAWDCV01. The sequence goes on from CAWDCV010000001.1 coordinate 129,550, forward strand.
CCAACGTGTTCCGCCTGATCAACGACCTGCCGATGCCCGGCTGGCTGTGGCCGATCGTGTGGGCAGTCATGCAGCTGGGCAGTCTCGTCGCCGTACCCGCGACGGCCGCTCTGGCCGCACTGACCCGCCGATGGCGACTGGCGTTCGACCTCCTCGTCGCCGGCGCGACGGTGTGGCTCCTCGCCAAGGTCGTCAAGGGAATGGTCAATCGCGGCCGACCAGACGACCTGCTCGACGGCGTCCACATCTACGGGGATGCGGCTGGTGGACGCGGCTACATCTCGGGTCACGCTGCGGTCGCGGTCGCACTCGCCACCGTCGCAAGTCCGTACCTCGGCAGGCGGGGACGGCGGATCGCGTGGACGCTGGCGGTGCTCGTGTGCATCAGCCGGATCTGGGTCGGGGCCCACCTACCGCTGGACGTGCTCGGCGGCGCGGCGCTCGGCTGGCTGGGCGGGGTCCTCGTCCACCTCACGCTGGGTGCGCCGGGAGGTCGGCCGTCGACGGCGCCGGTACGGCGCGCGCTCGAGCATGCCGGGCTCGATCCGATCGACATTCAGACGCTGGGCGGCGTCGATGCCCGGCGGTCCGCGCTGTACCGCGTCGTCACCACCGGTCCCATGCTGTTCGTGAAGTTCGTCCCGCGGGAGCGACGCGACCACGACGTGTGGGCACGGGCGCTGGGTCGCCTTGTCAGGTCGCCAGCGCACGAGTTAGGGCCGCCGCCGCAGCAGGTGCAGCACGAGGCGTCGATCGCGTTGCTGGCGCGTGATGCCGGCGTGAATGTACCGCCGGTGGTTCTCGTGCAGTCGATCGGGAGCGGTGCCGGGCTCTACGCGCAGCGGTGGATCGACGGTCGCGACCTGTCGGAGCTCGCGGCTGACGAGGTCGACGACACTGTGCTCAGCCGGGTCTGGGAGCAGCTCATCCGGCTGCGCACAGCCCGCATCGCCCATGCCGACCTGTCGACCGAGGCATTCATCGTGTCCGACGACGGTCAGATCTGGTTGATCGACTTCAGTGCCGCGCGGTCATCGACAGCGCAACGACTGCTCGACCGGGACGTCGCGGATACATTGATCGCTTTGAGCGCCGTCGCGGGAGTGTCGGTGGTCGTCGAGAGCGCGCGGGCGAGTCTGGACGAGGACGTGCTGACTGCCGCGATGACCGTGTTGGAGGCGAGCGACGTCGGGCCGGAGGCGCGGCGGACGTTGCAGGCGCAGCCCGCCCTGGTCGCGGCGCTGCGATCAGCGTTGGAGCCCGATCAGGAGGGCGGCTCGTCCTTGCCCGCCTCCTCGGCCGCGTCCGCCTCCTCCTTCGTCGCGTGAACGGCGCCGTCCGCGTGCTCCGGCGGCCCGTACACCGTGTAGAGAACGAGCGGGTTCGGACCGCTGTTGGTGAAGTTGTGCTTGGTCCCCGCGGGGACGGCGACGAGGTCGCCCTGGGTGACCTTGCGCGTCGACCCGCCGACCTTGGCCTCACCGACGCCGCTGACGAACGACAGCACCTGGTCGACCTCGTGGACCTCTTCCCCGATCTCGCCCTCCGGCGGGATCGTCATGATGACGAGCTGCGCGTGTTCGCCGGTCCACAGCACGCGCCGGAAGTCAGCGCTCTGCTCAGCAACGGTGGCGATCGTGAAATGCTCCATGACAGCAGCGATGCCCACTTCTTGCCGTCCGCAAGCATTCAGGCAGCATGGAGACCATGCCGCTGCAGATCTTGGCCGTGCCTGACGACCCGGACATTCTCGACCTGCCGTGGGCCACGCCGTTGGAGGAGTGGCCGGCGGACCAGCTCGTCGCCCTGCCGCGCGGCATCTCGCGGCACGTGGTGCGCTTCGTGCGGCTCAACGGTCGCGTGTACGCGATCAAGGAAGTCGGGCAGCGCCTCGCGGAGAGGGAGTTTGGCCTCCTGCGACAGCTGGACCGGCTTGACGTGCCCGCGGTCGAGGCCGTGGGAATCATCTCCGGACGCGAGGATGACGATGGGCAGGACCTCGATCCCGCACTGATAACGAGGCACCTGCAGTACTCCCTGCCGTACCGAGCTCTCTTCTCCGGCACGCTGCGACCAGACACCGCCAACCGGCTGCTCGACGCGCTGACCGTCCTGCTCGTCCGGCTACACCTGGACGGGTTCTTCTGGGGCGACTGTTCGCTGTCGAACACGCTGTTCCGTCGCGACGCGGGCGCATTCGCGGCGTACCTCGTCGACGCGGAGACCGGCGAGTTGCATCCGAGCCTTTCGGGCGGGCAACGCAGCCACGACCTGGAGAACGCGCGGGTCAACATCTTCGGCGAGCTGCTCGATCTCGAGGCCGCCGGATTCCTGCACGAGTCGATCGACGCGGCATTGGTCTCCGAGGAGGTCGTGCTGCGGTACGAGCGGCTCTGGAACGAGCTGCTGGCGCCGGAGTACGTCACCCGCGACGAGCGCTACCGGCTCGACCGGCGAATCCGGCGCCTGAACGCGCTCGGGTTCGATGTCGACGAAGTCCAGGTGACGACGGCTGACGGCGGCGCAAAGTTCGTGCTGCAGCCGAAGGTCGTGGACGCCGGACACCACACCCGCCGCCTGCTTCGACTCACCGGCCTCGACGTCGAGGAGAACCAGGCGCGACGCCTGCTCAACGACATGGACGCCTACCGGGCGGCGCACGACCTCGAGGAGCAAGAGGACGAGGAGATCGCTGCGCATCGCTGGGTCGCGGAGGTCTTCGAGCCGACGCTGGCACGCGTGCCGCGGGAGCTGCGGCGGCGGCTCGAACCAGCGGAACTGTTCCACGAGGTGCTGGAGCACCGCTGGTTCCTGTCCGAGACCGCCGGGTACGACGTCGGCCTGGACGCCGCACTCAACGCGTACGTGCAGGACGTTCTTGCTCACCGTCCGGATGAGAGCGCTGTGCTGGGCAAGCGGCTGGGAACCCCGTCGGACATGCAGTCGACCGGCGAGATGCGCATCGTCATGCCCGAGGACGAGTCGATCTCTCCCTAGCGCGCAACGGCGTTGACTGTAACGCCCAGGCTCTTCAGCAGCTGACGCACCTGCGCGTCGAGGTCGTCGACGATGCGTCGGACGGTTCTCTCGTCCTGTCCGGCGGGGTCGTTCACCTGCCAGTCCTCGTACCGCTTGCCGGGAAAGACCGGGCACGTCTCGCCACACCCCATCGTGACGACCACGTCGGCGGCCCGGACAACGTCGTCATCCAACAGCGTCGGTGTCTCGCGCGAGGTACTCAGGCCGCGTTCGGCAAGGACGCGGGCAACGACAGGGTTCACGGCGCTCGCCGGCGCGGAGCCTGCCGACCGGACGTCGATCGCCCCCTGCGCGTAGTGCTCGGCAAGCACGCGGGCTGCAACAGAGCGACCGGAGTTGTGCACGCAGGCGAAAAGCAGGACGGGTCGCGTCATGCCGGTTTGGTTGCTCGCACGATTGCCGAGTGCATTCCCGGAGCGGCCTCGTGCGTGAACGTGACCGACACATCGACGAAGCCGACTGCGCGCAGGCCGTCGAGATACTCCTGCCTACTCAGCGCCCCAGCGATGCACCCGACGTAGCTTCCGCGGTCGGCACGCTCGGCCGGTGACAGGTGATCCTCCGCTACAACGTCTGAGACGCCGGTCCGGCCGCCCGGCGCAAGAACGCGGAACATCTCGGTGAGAACCGCGGGCTTGTCGACGGACAGGTTGATGACGCAGTTGGAGATGACGACGTCGACCGATTCGGCGGGCAGTGGAATGGCCTCGATCGTGCCCTTGAGGAACTCGACGTTCGTCGCGCCGGCATCGGTGGCGTTGCGGCGAGCGAGGGTCAGCATCTCGTCGGTCATGTCCAGGCCGAAGGCTCGTCCGGTCTCGCCCACCCGGCGTGCCGACAGCAGGACATCGATGCCGCCGCCCGAACCAAGGTCGAGCACTCGCTCTCCGGGCTGCAGCTCCGCCACCGCCAGCGGATTGCCACAACCGAGGCTGGCCAGCACGGCGTCGTCTGGCAGCTCCGCCCGCTCGCTCACGCTGTAGAGGTCTGTTCCGATGGGCGACGGGTCGCAGCAGCTCCCGGAATCGCAGCAGCTCGCGTGGTGGCCGGCGCCCACCGACCGCGCGATCGTTGCGTATCGCTCGCGTACCTGCTCGGCAAGGGCACTCACAGCTGACTCCTTGACATCGACGCTTATCGATGTCTGATTCTGTAACAGACATCGACAGATGTCAATGTCTGCACCACAATGGTTCGCATGAGCACGCTCCCCCTGCTGACTGCCGCCAGCTGCTGCGCGCCGGTCACCCGCGAGCCGCTCGACGAGACACGAGCTAAAGCCCTTGCTGGCGTCCTCAAGGCGATTGCCGACCCGACGCGGCTGCGGCTGCTCTCACTCGTGGCGGCGCACGAAGGCGGCGAGGCGTGTGTCTGCGAGCTCACCGACCCGGTTGGCCTCTCCCAGCCGACGGTGTCCCATCACCTCAAGATCCTCGTCGACGCTGGCTTACTCGCCCGCGACAAACGTGGCGTCTGGGCGTACTACGCCATCGTGCCTGGGGCGCTCGATGCAGTCGCCGACATCCTACGGACGTCCGGTGAGGATCGGGCCGGTGCGCCGGCGAGATGACGGGGTTCCGAGCCTGCCTGATTGATGTCTACGACACCGTCCTGAGCTGCGACTTCGCCGAGCATCGGACCGAGTTGCCTCTCCTCGCCGGTGTCGCGGCGGATCAGTGGAACGACGCCTTTGTCCTCCACGCCGAAGGACTCGGTGTCGGGCGCACGAACTTCGCTGAGGTATTCGAGAGCGCGCTGAGGTTCTGCGGGCGTGAGCCAGACCCAGCGGTGGTCCGCCAACTCGTCCAGCGCGATCGCGAGTTGCTCCATACGACCGCGCTGCTGCATGCCGACACGATTCCCTTACTCACATCACTTCGCGCTCAGGGCATCGCGACAGCGTTTGTCAGCAACTGCTCGGAGAACACCCGAGGCTTGCTCGACCATCTCGAACTCAGCCAGCTGGTCGACGCGCTGGTGCTGTCCTGCGAGGTCGGGAGCGCCAAGCCAGATGCGGGCATCTTCCACGCGGCGGCCACTGCCCTCGATATGGCATTGACGGACGCCGTGTTCGTCGACGACCAACCTGCCTTCTGCGCGGGTGCAGCAGCCCTGGGCATGACCGCGGTACGCATCGACCGCACGGGTGCAGCCGCCGACGACGGCGAGGTCGTCATCAGGTCTCTGGCGGAGCTGGACGTGAACTTTCCGGGGGGACCCGTAGCCTGAGCACCGTGACCAGGCGGCTGGCTCCGCTGATCACGTCGGTGGCCATGCTGGTGGCCGGCCTGGCCTACGTCGTGCTGTGGATCGACCACCCTGGTGACTGCACGGCAGTCGACGTGCGGTCGGAGAGTTGGCGCTCGGACGGTGTCGTCGTCGAGGTCATCGAGACCTGTCCGTTGCAGTCCGGCGACGTGGTCACCGACGTCGACGGGCGGCCGCTGACCAGCGCCCGCACGGTCGGCGACGCGCCGCTCGACTACACGATCATCCGTGACGGCGACGAGCGCAGCATTCCTATTCCGCTGATCGACCCCGATCCGCTCGGTCGTCTGCTCCCCGCCTGGTCGACGGTGCTCTTCGTCATCTCACTGCTCGCCCTATCGGCGTACGTCGTCTGGCGACGGCCAGACACGGGCACTCGGTCCCTGTTGATCCTCGCCTCGGGACTCGCCGCTAGCACCATCCCGACGTTGCTCGGGCTCCCGATCGTGGACCTCCTGCGCCCATCCCAGTACGCGCTGCACCTGCTGCTGACCCAGGCCGTGTATCTCGGCGCGTGGACCGCCTGCCTAGCGTTCGTGCTGGTCTTCCCGCGCCCCTGCGGTCCGTCCAATCGGTGGGCTCGAACGGCACTGCTCGCGGCACCCATGTGCGCGCTGGCGGCTTGGGCGGTCGCGGCCACCGTGGGCAGCGCGTCCGTCCTGCAGTGGACCGGCCGCCTGATCGCGGGCGGCACGATCATCGTCACGCTCACTCAGCTCTCGATCGTCGCCGTCAGCGTTCTCCAGCTCCGGAGGGCGGCCGATGCGCTGCAGCGGCAGCAGATGCGCTGGGTAGCGGGCACCGCCATCCTGTCAATCTGCGCCGGGCTCGCGGGGTGGTTCCTTCCCGAGATCCTGCTCGGCGAAGGACTGCCAACCGCGTGGATCGGCCTGGCTGGGTTGCCGTTCGTCATCGGGTTGGGCGTGTCCGTGCTGCGCTACCGGCTCTTCGACCTCGACGTCATCCTCAACCGCGGTCTCGTCTACGGATTGCTGACAGCCAGCGTGGTGTCGATCTACCTCGTCGTCGTCACAGTGGCGTCGACGCTGTTGCGCGGGTCACCAACGACGCCCGCAGCGATCGTGGCGACGGCCGTCGTCGCTGTCGCCGTCAACCCGTTGCGCGTCGCACTGCAGCGTGCTGTCGACAAGTTGATGTACGGCGACCGTCGCGACCCGTACTCCGCACTGAGCCGGCTCGGGCGTCGCCTCGACGATGCCGGCGATGGCAACGCCCTCCCAGCCGTGGCCACCGACGTTGCCGACGCGCTGCGCGTCCCGTACGTCATCGTCGAACTCGAGCCCGACGGTCCGCACGTCGAAGCGGGCCATCGGCCGAGGTGGCTGACCGACGACCTGCTGGTCGACTGGCCGCTCGTCGACCGCGGCGAGCGGATCGGTCGGCTGCGAGTCGCGCCGCGCACGCCGTCCGAACCGCTCAGCAGAGCCGATCGACGGCTGCTCGATGATCTGGCTCGCCGAGTGGGTGCCGCCGCACGCGAGCTCGGGCTGCGCCAGGACCTGCAGCGCTCCCGGGAGCGGCTCGTCCTCGCCCGCGAAGAGGAGCGGCGCCGGCTGCGCCGCGCCCTGCACGACGAGGTCGGGCCGGCCATCGCCGGGCTCGGGCTTCGGACCGAGGCAGCCCGCCGCCTGGTGCAGACCGATCCGAGGGGTGCGGCAGATGCGCTCGTGGTGGTACGCGACGGGACGCAGGGCCTCGTCGACGACATCCGACGGCTGGCATACGACCTGCGCCCACCCGCGCTGGACGAGCTGGGGTTGGCCGGCGCACTCCAGCAGCATGCGCGGGCCGTGTCGAGCCTCACGGTCACGGTGACGGCCGCCGACCTCGGTGCTCTCCCCGCCGGGGTCGAAGCGGCGGCGTACCGGATCGCGATCGAGGCCGTGACCAACGCCGCCCGACACGCGGCCGCTCATGCCTGCCTGGTGCGCCTCGGTACCGAAGACGGCCACCTTCAGGTTCGCGTCGCCGACGACGGTCGCGGCCTTGCACCGGACGTTCATGCCGGGGTGGGAATGTCGTCGATGCGCGAACGCGCAGCTGAGCTCGGCGGTAGCTTGCGGATCGAGTCGCGAGCGGGCGGCGGCACCATTGTCACCGCATCGCTCCCGATTGGGGAGGGCGACACATGACAACTGTGGTCATCGCCGATGACCACCCGCTCTTCCTCGACGGTCTGGGCGCGCTGCTGGCCTCGGCACCTGAGATCGAGGTTGTCGGGCGCGCCGTCACAGCCACCGAGGCCATCGACACGGTCGCCATCCTTCGACCCGCCGTCGCTGTGCTCGACCTCAACATGCCCGGGCCCGGCGGAATCGCCACGATCCGCGAGATCGTGAGGCGAGTCGATTCGGTACGCATCCTCGTGCTGACCATGTACGACGACGACAGCCTCGTGTTCGAAGCCGTCAGGGCGGGCGCGTCCGGCTACGTCCTCAAGGGCGCCGACCCCGAGGAGGTGATTTCGGCCGTACGTGCCGTGGCGCACGGCGAGGCCGTGTTCGGCGCGGGATTGGCCCGTCGACTGGCGGACTGGTTCGACCGAGCCACGCAGCAGGACCCGTTCGAGCAGCTCACGCCCCGCGAGCGCGAGGTGCTGGAGCTGATCGCCCGCGGCGTACGGAACGCAGCGATCGCGCAGCGCCTCGGCATCTCGCTGAAGACGGTCCGCAATCTGGTGTCCAGCGTCCTCACGAAGCTGCAGGTACCCGACCGAGAAGCCGCGTCGCACCGAGCCCGACAGGCGGGACTGGGGCCATCGCCGGGACAACGTCCCGAGGTAGGCGGGACGCTCGGCCATTGACGCTCGGGACGGCTCGGCCGGACCGTACGAACATGACAGCCGTCCCTCCAAAGCCACTTCTC
>CAWDCV010000002.1:0-1848131 GCA_963801015.1 uncultured Actinomycetota bacterium
ACGGCGACCAGGGACCGATGCGCAGTGTCGGGCTCAACCTCACCCGAGCTTCGCTCGACGGTGCGACCAAGTACCCGTGGGGAGCGGACGTCGATCCCCGCAAGTACGGCGTCTACGCCGACGACCTCGACGTCTTCGGCTGGCTTCGAGACGGCGCTCCGGACGGCCACCGCTGCATCGAGGCGCAGGTCATGGACTGGGCCGACGATGTCGCGTACTCGGTGCACGATTTCGAGGATGGCGTGCACGCAGGGCTGGTCACGCCGAAGCGGATGGACGACCCCGACGAGCGATGCGCGCTGCTCACGGTCGCCGCGCGTGACTACTCGGACGCCTCGCTGGACGAGCTCGACGCCGCGCTGGGTCGGCTGATCTCCCTGTCGTACTGGCCAACCGCGTACGACGGTTCGCAGCGCTCGCTCGCACGACTCAAGGACACGACAAGCCAGCTGATCGGCCGCTTCTGCCAGACCGCGGAGGACGCCACGCGAGCCACGTACGGACCGATGCCGCTGCGCCGCTACGACGCCGATCTCATCGTGCCGCGCCACGTACGGCTGGAATGCGACGTGCTCAAAGCGGTGACGGCGCACTTCGTCATGGCCCGCGAGGGAGCCGCCACGCTGCAGGCCGCACAGCGGGAGCTCGTTGCCGAGCTGGTCGCTCTCGTCCTCGATGGGGCGCCGGACACGCTCGACGTCGCTCTCCGGCCGCCCTTCGTCCAGGCAGTCGATGATGCGGCCCGCCTGCGTGTCGTCGTCGACCACGTGGCGTCGCTCACCGACCCGGCCGCGCTATCACTGCATGGGAGGCTCTCGGCATGAATGAGGTGCATCGCCTGGCTGCCTTTAGCGCCGATCCGGGGGGCGGCAATCCGGCGGGCGTCGTGCCAGATGCGCGCGGCTTGTCGGACCGCGAGATGCTGCAGATCGCAGCGGACGTGGGGTACTCGGAGACGGCGTTCCTCGTCGATGCGGGCAACGGCAGCTACGACGTGCGCTACTTCAGCCCGCTCGCGGAGGTGCCGTTCTGCGGGCATGCCACGATCGCCTCCGGCGTGCTGCTCGGCGCAGGCGAATGGTTGTTCGCAACGCGGAGCGGCGATGTCGCCGTCGACGTCTCCCGACAGGACGACGGCCTCGTGACAGCAACGCTGACGTCGGTCTCCCCGCACGTTGATGACATGGCGGACGACGATCTCGCTGAGCTCCTGGCGGCGCTGGGCTGGGCGGCTGGGGATCCCGATCCGAGGATGCCGCCTCGCGTCGCCTACGCGGGGGCGTACCACCCGATTCTCGCTGTACGAGAGCGCGACCGACTCAGCCGCCTCGACTACGACGTCGACCGGCTGCGCACCCTCATGCTCGAGCCGGGACTGGACGACAATCGACCTGGTCTGGCGCGAGACGGATCGCGTGTTCCACGCCCGCAACCCGTTTCCGGTCGGCGGGGTGTACGAGGATCCGGCGACCGGAGCCGCGGCGGCCGCCTTCGGCGCGTACCTCAGGGAGCTCGGTCTGGTCCAGCCGCCCGTGACGGTGACGATCCACCAGGGTGGCGAGATGGGCCGGCCGAGCACGCTGCTGGTGGAGCTTCGCGCGGACGACGAGCGGGTGCGGGTGAGCGGCACGGCTGTCCACATCCCGCGCGGGGACGATTGGCGCCCGCAGCGCCACCCGTCAACTCCTTCGTCGTGGCGGGGCGGATCCGGGACGAGGACATCGCGCTGGTCCGCGAGCGCTCCATCGAGCGCCGAGGTCATCGGCGAGACCTGCAGCTGGGCGCGGGCGGCGGCATCCTCAAGGGCCTGTCCATTCCACGACGAGAAGCCCTTCGTTCAACGTAACTCCGCCCGCAGCTCTGCTACTGCTTCGGCTGCGGGGCCGGCGGCGACGTCATAAGTTCATCATGGACGACGAGCACCTCTCTTTCGCTGAGGCGGTCGAGCGGCTGGCGGCCCGGGCCGGCGTCCAGCTGCGCTACGAGGAGGGCGGCCGCCGGCCGCACCGGCCAGCGGGCCAGCGCGCCCGGCTGGTCGCGGCGCACCGGCCGCCGCCGAGTTCTACGCGGGGCAGCTCGCCACGCCGGGAGCGCGCGCCGGCCCGGCAGTTCCTCGCCGAGCGCGGGTTCGATGGCGCCGCCGCCGACCTTCGGCTGCGGATTCGCCCGCGCGGCTGGGACGCCCTCACCGGCACCTGCGCGAGCAGGGCTTCACCCACGACGAACTGATCACGGGCGGGCTGGCCAAGGAGGCCGGCTCGGCCTGATCGACCGGTTCCGCCGCCGGCTGCCGTGGCCGATCCGCGACCTCACCGGCGACGTCATCGGGTTCGGCGCGCGCAGATTGTTCGAGGACGACGACGGCCCAAGTACCTGAACACGCCCGAGACGCCGATCTACAAGAAGTCCCACGTGCTCTACGGCGTCGAGCTGGCCAAGCGGGACATCGCCCGGCGCGCAGCAGGCCGTGGTCGTCGAGGGCTACACCGACGTCATGGCCTGCCACCTGGCCGGCGTGCCGACCGCCGTCGCCACCTGCGGGACGGCGTTCGGCGACGACCACATCAAGATCCTGCGCCGGCTGCTATGGACCAGGACGAGTTCCGCGGCGAGGTGATCTTCACCTTCGACGGCGACTCGGCGGGGCAGCGGGCGGCGCTGCGCGCCTTCGAGGACGATCAGCGGTTCGTCACGCAGACCTTCGTGGCCGTCGAGCCGGACGGTCTCGACCCCTGCGACCTGCGCATCAGGAACGGGGACGCGGCGGTGCGCGACCTCGTCGCCAAACGGGTGCCGATGTATGAGTTCGCGATACGCAGCGCGGTGGAGCGCACGACCTGTCGAGCACCGAAGGGAACGGCGGCGCTGGACGCGGCGGCACCCGTCGTCGCCGCCATCCGGGACCGGGCGCTACGGCAGATATACGCGGTCAACCTCGACCGCTGGCTGGGGATGATCGACGAGCAGTTCGTGCTGGGCCGAGTCCGCGAGCGTTCCGGGTCACCACAGCCGGGGTCGAACGGGTCCGCCCGCGGACCGGTCCAGCCCGATCTGCGCAAGCCCGCTCACCAGGTCGAGCGTGAGGTGCTCAAGGTGGCGATCCAGGCGCCGGCGCTCCGCCGGACCGACGTTCGATGCGTTGGACCCAGCGGTGTTCACCGCAGCGCCGTACGCCGCCGTCCGTGAAGCGATGGCCGCCGCCGGCGGTGCCGCAGCCGCCGTTGCCGGCGAGGCGTGGGTGACGCAGGTGCGGTCGGCGGCCGCCAACGACATCGTGCGATCGGTTGTGACCGAGCTTGCGGTAGAGCCCATCCGTGCGGACAGCGAGGACTCTGCCGTCGATGCGCGGTACGCCGGCTCGCTCCTGGCGCGCATTCGCGAGCTCGACGTCACGCGGCGCATCGCGGCACTCAAGGGGCGCTTCCAGCGCGTCAACCCGGTCGAGCAGCCGGACGAGTACAACCGATTCTTCGGCGAGCTCGTCGCGCTCGAGGCGCTGCGGCGACAACTGCGTGAGCAAGGCGTCGGCGAGCTCTGAGCCGTGTAGATCGTCGGGTAACCACGCCCGCGTGGTTACCCGACACCCGCGCGCGACCGTGTAGATTTCACGACGATCTCCACGACCGCGACGCGGCACGCCAAACGAGGCATGATCTGGAGCCATGCCGATGGTCGCCGGAGTCGATTGCTCGACCCAGTCCACGAAGGTCGTCGTGTGCGATGCCGAGACCGGCGAGATCCAGCGGTCCGCATCGGCGGCGCATCCCGAGGGTACGGAGATCGATCCGCAGGTCTGGTGGCAGGCGTTCGAGCAGGCCTCGCAGGAGCTCCTCGACGGCGTCGAGGCCATCGCGGTGGCCGGCCAGCAGCACGGCATGGTGCTCCTCGACGAGGCCGGCAAGGTCGTTCGGCCGGCCCTGCTGTGGAACGACACTCGCAGCGGCGAAGCCGCCACCGAGCTGGTCGAGGAACTCGGCGGGGCGGAGGCGTGGGCACAAGCTGTTGGCAGCGTTCCGGTGGCTAGCTTCACCGTAACCAAGCTGCGCTGGACCGCTGAGCACGAACCCGAGCTGGCCAAGACTGCCGAGCAGGTCGTGCTGCCGCACGACTGGCTGACGTGGCAGCTCCTCGGCGGCGCTGGCGGGGGACATGAGACCGCCACGGATCGCGGCGACGCGTCGGGCACCGGGTACTGGTCGCCGGCAACCGGCGAGTACCGCATGGACATCCTCGAGCGTGCGTTTGGCCGCTCGCTGCGCGTTCCGAGGGTTCTTACGCCGACTGAGCCAGCGGGCCGGACCGGGCAGGGGGTCCTTGTCGCGGCAGGGACGGGCGACAACATGGGTGCCGCCCTCGGGTTGGGTATCGGCCCAGGCGACGTCGTCGTGTCGCTGGGCACGAGCGGCACGGTGTTCGCCGTGCACGACTCGCCTACCTGCGACGCCAGCGGTGTCGTGGCCGGCTTTGCGGACGCGACCGGCCAATTCCTGCCGCTCGTGTGCACGCTCAATGCTGCCCGGGTGCTCGACGCTACCTCGCGCATGCTCGGCACTGATCACGCCGGCCTCGATCGTCTGGCGTTGGACGCTGCACCCGGTGCCGGCGGCGTTGTTCTGTTGCCGTACCTCGATGGTGAGCGCACGCCGAACCTGCCGGACGCGAGCGGCACGCTCGCTGGTCTGCGCCGCGCGAACATGACGCCGAGCAACCTCGCTCGCGCCGCAGTCGAAGGCATGCTCTGCGGGCTCGCCGACGGGCTGGACGTGCTTCGCGAGCAGGGCGTCGACGTCCGCAGAGTCTTCCTCGTTGGAGGTGCAGCGCGGTCCGCTGCGGTGCAAGCAATTGCGCCGGCCATCTTCGCCGCCGCGATCTCCGTTCCGGCCCCGGGGGAGTACGTCGCCATCGGCGCAGCCCGGCAGGCCGCCTGGGCGCTGGTCGGCGGCGACGCACCACCTGACTGGCCGGTACATATCGAGCACGACGAGGACGCGACGCAGAACGGCGCGGCAGTGCGCGACGCGTACCGCGCGACATGGAACCAGATGTACGGCGAGCAGAAGGAGCTGTGATGACGTCCTTTCAGCCAACCCCTGAGGACAAGTTCACCTTCGGACTCTGGACCGTGGGCTGGATTGGCCGCGACCCGTTCGGCGATCCGACCCGCGAACCGCTCGACCCCGTCGAGGCGGTGCATCGGCTGTCCGATCTCGGTGCTTACGGCGTCACGTTCCACGACAACGACCTGATTCCGTTCGGTGCCGACGAGGGCCAGCGCGAGCAGCTCATCAAGCGCTTCAGGGCTGCACTCGACGAGACCGGCATGGTCGTCCCGATGATGACGACCAACCTCTTCACGCACCCGGTGTTCAAGGACGGTGCATTCACCGCCAACGACCGCGACATTCGCCGTTTCGCCCTGCGCAAGGCGATACGCAACATCGACCTTGCTGCCGAGATGGGCGCGACGACGTACGTCTGCTGGGGCGGCCGCGAAGGTGCGGAGAGCGATGCTGCCAAGGACCTGTCGGCGGCGTACGACCGGTTCAAGGAAGCGATGGACGCGTTATGTGCGTACGTCCTCGATCGCGGCTACGACATGCGGTTCGCACTCGAGCCGAAGCCCAACGAGCCGCGCGGCGACATCTTCCTGCCGACGGTCGGGCACGCGCTGGCGTTCATCGAGCGGCTCGAGCATCCCGAGCTGGTCGGGCTGAACCCGGAGGTCGGACATGAGCAGATGGCGGGCCTCAACTTCGTGCATGGGGTCGCGCAGGCGCTGTGGGCGGGCAAGCTGTTCCACATCGACCTCAACGGCCAGCATGGACCCAAGTACGACCAGGACCTGCGGTTCGCCGCCGGCGATGTGAAGAGTGCGTTCTTCCTCGTCGACCTTCTCGAGAACGGCGGCTACGAGGGGCCTCGGCACTTCGACTTCAAGCCACCGCGCACCGAGGACTACGCGGGCGTGTGGGAGTCGGCGGCAGGCTGCATGCGGAATTACCTGATCCTGCGGGAGAAATCGCGTGCGTTCCGCGCCGACCCTCAGGTGCAGGAGGCGCTCGCCGCGTCGCGTGTCCCAGAGCTCGCGCAGCCGACGCTGGGGGCGGGGGAGTCGCTGGACGAGCTGCGAGCCGACGACTCGTTCGACGTTGAGGCCGCCGCACGGCGCGGCATGGGCTACGAGCTGCTGGACCAGCTGGCGTTGGATCACCTGTTCGGCGTGCGCTGACGCGCCCTGTCGGAAACCGCCCCGCGCTAGCGTGATCCGGGTGCGGTTGTTCCGACGCAGCGGCGTTTCCTCTGAGGCGCTGTCAGCGCTCGGTGTGCAACGGCGTGACCACGTCATTGCCTCGGCGCGAACCAACGACGGCCGGTGGGTCGTTGCCACGGCGGACACCCTGATCGTCGGGCCGCCGGCCGACAGTGATTCAGACTCGCCGCGCCGCTTGCCCTGGGAGCGCATCGGTGCTGCGTCCTGGCGCGACGATGCGCTGGAGGTGTCGGTCTCGTTCCCGCAGCGCCAGCCAGAGCGGATGGTGCTTCGCTTCGACGAACCGGAGCGGCTGCCGGAAGCGGTCCGAGATCGCGTGACGTCGAGCATCGTCGTCAACGAGCACGTCCGCATCGACGGCCGGCTTGGTGTCCGCATCGTCGGGCGCCGTCGGCCGGCGCAGCAAGCCCTGATATGGACGCTCGCATTCGACCGTGGCCTCGATCCGGACGATCCGTGGATTCGCGGCAGAGCCGAGGAGGAGCTGGAGCGGCTCCGTGAGATGACGGGATCGTGAGGGCCGACGTCCGTACGGCACTGCTTGCTCCGCTCGCCGCATTGATCGTCGCGACATCGTGCTCGTCGCCGCCGGATCCCGAGCCAACGTCGAGCCCGACGCCATCGCCGACCACCACACGCGTGGTGACAGCCGAACCGTGGCCAGATCGACCCGTGGTGACGCTCGACTTCGACATCGCCGACGATCTGAGCACCGTCGCTGGACGCGAGACGGTCAGCTTCACTCCTGACGCGCAGGTGTGCGAGCTGGTCTTCCGCACCTGGGCCAACAAGCCCGAGTTGGCGGCGAGCGGCACCAGTCTGACGGTGAACGCCGTCAGCGTGGACGGCCAGCCGGCAGCTGCGCGCGTGGACGCCGCTGGCGCGCCGCTGGGCGCACCCGGTTCGCTGATCGAGGTTCCGCTGCCCGCGTGCGTCGAATCTGGAACGACGGTGAATGCCGAGCTCGGTTTCACGCTGGTGCTGGGCGAGGACGCGGGCGAGCGCACCGGACGTTCGCAGGACGATCGCAGCGTGTGGCTTGCTACCGCGTTTCCGCTGCTCGCGTGGGAGCGGGAACGCGGTTGGGCTCGGGATCCTGCAGTCGAGCTCTTCGGCGAAATGGCTGCGAGCGAAGACTTCCAGTTGGAGCGGCTCGACGTCGTCGCTCCCGCCGACCTCGACGTGCTGAGTACTGGGACGCTGCAGGAGCGGACGGAAGGACCGCGACCAGGCACCGCCATTCATCGCTTCGCCGCGGATGCCGTTCGCGACATTGCCGTGACGGTGGGGGACTACGACGTCGTCGAGCGAGAAATCGACGGGGTGCGGCTGCACTTCGCCGTGCCCACCGTAGGAGTCAACGAGACGGCTGCGGTGCTTGCTGACACCCAGGAAGTGTCGCTGCGCGGCATGACGGCACTACTCGGACCCTTCCCGTACCCCGACCTCTCGGTAACCGTCGTACCGGCCGTCGTCACGGGCATTGAGTTTCCGGCGCGATCTTCTATGGCGACCTTGCCCGCGGTCGCCGCGAGACCATCACCCACGAAACGGCGCACATGTACTTCTACGGGCTGGTGGGCAACAACCAGGGCCGTGACCCGTGGCTGGACGAGGCGTTCGCGACGTACGCGCAGGCGATCGTCGACGGCCAGGCGGACAGGTTCGGACTGTTCACGCCGCCGCCATACGCGGTCGGTCAGGTCGGGCAGCCGATGACGTACTGGGAGGTGCAGCCGCAGACGTACGGGCCCGGCGTGTACGGCCAGGGTGCGCAAGCGCTGCTGCAGGCGCGACAGGCGGTCGGTGCTGCAGCATTCGACAGCGCGATCCGCAGCTATGTCGCGGAGAACGCGCACCAGGTCGCAACACCCGACGATGTTGCGCGCGCCTTGGCGGACTTTCCTGAAGCCATCGACATCCTGCAGGACGCGGGAGCGCTACAACCCTGAGTGCAGCAGCTCGGCGAGGTCGTTGAGATCACGCAGCTTCACGTCACCATCGAAGCCGCGCAGAGCCGCCGTCATGGCACCCGCAGCACGAGCCGCCGCAAGTCCCGGTGCCGAGTCTTCGACAATCAGGCATCGCTGCGCGTCGACACCGAGCTGCCGCGCGGCGAGCAAGAAGCACTCCGGATCGGGCTTGCCCACGGCAACGTCTTCGACGGTGATCAGCAGCGGCGGATCGATGGCGGCCGCACCGAGCCGTGCTGTAGCAAGGGGAACGTCGGCGCTGGTGACGACGGCCCAGGGCATCTTCAGTCGTTCAATGGTGTCGAGCAGCCGTTGCGCGCCCGGAGCCAGCACCACGTCGGACAGATCGTGATACTGCAGGGCAAGCTGTCTCTGCGCAGAGACAGCAACTGCAGCATCGTCGAGATCCGGCAACAGTTGCCGTACGGTGCGATGGGCCGGACTGCCATGCGCGAGCGCGACGGCAGCGTCGGGATCGACCCGGTGCTCAGTAGCCCAGGTGATCCAGGCCCGCTCCACCGCGGCGTCGGAATCGACGAGCGTGCCATCCATGTCGAGCAGGATGGCGTCAACATCATCGAGTAGACGCTGTCGCGTCACTGCAGCATCTCGCGGACGGCACCTTCGATCGTGCCAAGCGTTGCCATCTGCCCGTACTCCTGATCGGCACCGAGGGCATCGAGAGCCGGTGCAATCGTCCTACCGTCGAGATAGAGGTCGACGATGCGGGGATCGACGTACGACGCGCGTGCCACGGCGGGCGTGTTGCCAAGGTAGTCCGCGACCTCTCGGTACGCGCGAGCGACGGCCCGCTTGCGAGCCGTCGGTGATGTCCGGGCGTTGCCGGAGACAGCGAGCGCGACGGCCATGAGGACTGTCGCATGCCAGGTACGAAAGTCCTTCGCGGTGAACTCTCCGGCTGTCAACAGCTGGATGTAGTCGTTGACATCAGCGCTGCGGACGTCGTGCCAGCCCCCTCGCTCGTCCTTCCAGGCAAGCAGTTCGGGACCGCCACCGCGGCGGCGCTTCAACGCCGCGACGATCTCCCGCACCTGGTCGTCGACGAAAGACTGGTAGCGGTCCTTGCTGCCCTTGGCGACGTACTCGAAGACGACGGCGTCGCCGTCGATGCTCACATGCTCCTTGCGGATAGTGGCGAGGCCGTACGTCTCGTTCGTCTCGGCGTAGGACTCGCCGCCGATGCGGAGGAGCCGAGGTCGAGCAGTCGCACCGCACATGCCATCACGCGATCGCGCGACAGCCCCGGCTGGTCGAGGTGCTCGGCGACGCGGCGGCGCGTCTCTGGCAGCAGCTCGGCGAGCTGGAGGACCTTGTCGTGCTTGGCGCGATCGCGCTTGATGCGCCACTGGTCGTGATAGCGGTACTGCTTGCGCCCGGCAGCGTCGATGCCGGTGGCCTGGATGTGTCCGTTGGGGAGGGGGCATATCCAGACGTCCTGCCACGCAGGTGGCAGCACCGAGATCGTTGATGCGTTGCAGGGTCTCGGGGTCGGTGACGCGGTTGCCGTCGGCGTCGACGTAGGCGAAACCGCGACCGCGCCGGCGCCGGATGATGCCGGGGCCGGCGCAGTTCGATCGCCGAAGTCGTGCCAACGTGCTTGTCCCTATGGGCTGTCCGTCCGGTACAGCGCCTGGTCCTCGGGCCCGAGCCCGCCAGGTCCGAGCGGATCTTCGATGGCGACGTTGTCCTTCTCGGTGTCCTCGCGAACGCCCTCGTCCTCCTCGACGAGCTGACCCACCGGCCGCGGCTCGTCGTCCGCGGTCACGGGCAAGGCGCCCTCGATGTCCTCCACCGTCTCGTCCGGCTCATCCTCGTCGCGAGGAATGGTCGGATCGATGGGCTGCTCGTCCGGGAGCTCGCGGGCGAGCCGCATGTCCAGCGTCTCGCCCTCGATCTCCTCTTCGGCGGTGGTGCCGAACTGGTTGACGCCGACCGGCTCCTCACCGGGAAGCGGCATTTCCTGCGGCTCCGGCACTTCCCGCCGTTCGGGAGTGGAGCGTCGGCGGTGTCAGGAAACCCTGGTCCTCAGGGACGGCGGACCGTAATCGCCCTCGTCTCGCGGAAGCGTCATCGAGGCGTCTGGGCGCCGTTGCCCTCGTTCCACGAACTGGGACCCGGTGCGCTCGTTTCGTGGTGCCGGCGGGGTAGTCACCGGACGAACTACCGGTCTTGAGTCGCTCGGGAATGCGGTCGCCGACCTTGGCTCCCACTGTCGACGACACCTTGCTGACGGTGTCGGTGGCCTGCTGGGACAGCTGCGACGCTGTCTGCTGCACCTTCGGGAAGGCCGCGAACTTCTTGGCCGCGTTGGCGATCTGGTCATAGCCTGACGGGCCCACGCGCGCTCCGAGCACGTAGCCGGCCGCGATTCCGGCCGCCAGCGGCGGCTTTCCTCTCATGGTCCCCGCCTTCAGGTTTGGAACGTCGGTCGCGGTGGTACCCGAGGCCGCCCACTCGTATGCGCCTCGAGCCGGAACAAGCAGCCGTCCCCCACAAGATGTGTGAGGGACAGGAAGCTCCGGGGGCGGGACTTGGAACCCGCAACAATTGCGTTAACAGCGCACCGCTGCCAATCGAGCTCCCGGAAGGGCCGCGCCGTCAAGCAACGCTGCACCAGTCCCGTGCTCCTGTGGTCCGTGCGCAACTGTAGCGGACGAACGCCCCCCCCATTGACGTGCTTGGCATGCCGGATGGACGGGTCTTTCGCCGCGCGGTACGGCTTAATGAATTGCGGCGGCGGTACCGTGTCAGGCCGACCGTGCGGATTGCCTCCTCAAGGTCGAGTCCTTCGTGCAGGTAGAGCTGGACGCGGACGCGGCTCTCGTCGAGTGCAGAAAAGTGCGCAGCCAGGCGCAAAAGAAGGCGATGATCCGGGATCGGTATGGCCAGCTCGCCTCGCTATGCCCCTGCTCCTTGTCCGGCAATAGCCGCCGCGGCCGGCGACGAGGAACTCGCGTTCGAGAGCTGCCCTACCGGCCATCCCTCCGCGTGAAGCCGATCGATTGGCCTGCTTGCGGAGCTGGAGCGCGCTTTCCGCGCCGGCGGGCTCGTACCCGTGGACGCGAACGAAGTCGACATCGCGAGTCCACAGCGACACGCTGCTCTTGGAGACGCTGAGCTGGCGCGCTATGGCGAGCATCGTCATGCCGTCGGAGCGCAGAGTCGAGCCTGTTCGCGCTCCACAACCTTGCCGCGGTATCCCATGGGGGCTCCCGGCTCTCGAGTAGGGACTCGGACTCGGGCTGTTTCCGCGACACATAGCGTAGAGCGGGGGTGCGACATTTTCTGCGGTGCTACTGCGCGCGTGCGGTCCGGTAACTTCGCAGGTGTCGGGGCGGTAGCTCAGCCGGTCAGAGCAGGGGACTCATAATCCCTCGGTCGCGGGCTCGAGCTCCTGACCGCCCCACCCATACTCCGCAGGTCAGAGGGCTGTAATGCTGGACAACAGGCTGCTCCGACCGTCACACTTCTAACGATTTTTTCTGACGACTTCTAACGAGCAGGTCCGAGGAGCGGCCGTGCGCGGTAGGTGGTGCAGAAGCCGAAGGGCACCGGGCAGTGGTACGTGGTCCTGGATCTTGAGGGTCAGCCTGGTCGCCGTCGGCGGAAGTGGCATTCGGGCTATCGCTCGAGACGAGAGGCCGAGAAGGGTCTGACCGCCCTGTTGTCCGCTCAGGACAGCGGCACTTACGTCAGCCGCTGCGGCTCGACGTAAGTGCCGCCGTCCTGAGCCGACTACAAGGCGGTCAGGCCCCTCTCCGCGTCTGGTCTGGCGATAGCCCGAATGCCACTTCTGCCGACGGCGACCAGGTTGACCCTCAAGATCCAGGACCACGTACCACTGCCCGGTGCCCTTCGGCTTCTGCACAACCGACCCGCGCACGACCGCTCCTCGGACCTGCTCCGTTAGAAGTCGTTAGAAAAATTCAGAAGTCTGGCGGTCGGAGCACCTGTTGTCCAGCCTTACAGGCCTGTGACCCGCGAAGATAGGGTGGGGGGGCGGGACTCGAACCCACGACCCAGGGATTATGAGTCCCCTGCTCTGACCGGCTGAGCTACCGCCCCGACGCCTGCGAAGTTACCGACCACACGCGCGCAGTGGCACCGCAGAAACTGTCGCACCCCAGCCCTACGCTATGTGTCGCGGGAAACGAGCCCGGAGTCCGAGTCCCTACTCGAGAGCCGGGAGCCCCCATGGGATACCGCGGCAAGGTTGTGGAGCGCGAACAGGCTCGACTGCTGCGCTCCGACGGCATGACGATGCTCGCCATAGCGCGCCAGCTCAGCGTCTCCAAGAGCAGCGTGTCGCTGTGGACCCGCGATGTCGACTTCGTTCGGCGTCCACGGGTACGAGCCCGCCGGCGCGGACCTAACGCGCTCCAGCTCCGCAAGCAGGCCGAAATCGATCGGCTTCACGCAGAGGGCATCGCCCGGATAGGGCAGCTCTCCGAACGCGAGTTCCTCGTCGCCGGCGCCCGCTCTACGCCGGCGGAGGCAGCAAGGGGCATAGCGAGGTGAAGCTGGCCAACACCAATCCGCGGATCATCGCCTTCTTTTGCGCCTGGCTGCGGCACTTCTATGCCATCGACGAGAGCCGCGTCCGCGTCCAGCTCTACCTGCACGAAGGACTCGACCTTGAGGAGGCAATCCGCTACTGGTCGGCCCTGACAGGCGTACCACCGCCGCAATTCATTAAGCCGTACCGCGCGGCGCCAGACCCGTCCATCCGGCATGCCAAGCACGTCAATGGGGTGGCGTCCGTCCGCTACAGTTGCGCACGGACCCACAGGAGCATCATGGGACTGGTGCACGCGTTGCTTGACGGCGCGGCCCTTCCGGGGTAGCTCAATTGGCAGAGCGGTGCGCTGTTAACGCAATTGTTGCGGGTTCGAGTCCCGCCCCCGGAGCTTCCTGTCCCTCACACATCTTGTGGGGGACGGTTGCTTGTTGCGGCTCGAGGCGCATACGAGTGGGCGGCCTAGGGTATGACCGCGACCGACCACTTCCAGAACCTGAAGGCGGGGACCATGAAGAACAAGCTGCTGCTGGCGGCCGGAATCGCGGCCGGGTACGTGCTCGGAGCGCGCGCGGGCCGTCAGCGCTATGACCAGATCGCCAACGCGGCCAAGAAGTTCGCGGACAACCCGAAGGTGCAGCAGACAGCGTCGCAGCTGTCCCAGCAGGCCACCGACACCGTCAGCAAGGTGTCGTCGACAGTGGGAGCCAAGGTCGGCGACCGCATTCCCGAGCGACTCAAGACCGGTGGTTCGTCCGGCGACTACTCCGCCGGCACCACGGAAACGAGCGGCACCGGGTACCCCAGTTCGTGGAACGAGGGCAACGGCGCCCAGACGCCTCGATGACGCGTCCGCAAGACGAGGCCGATTACGGTATCGATCGTCCCGAGGACCAGGGGTTTCCTGACACCGCCGACGATCGACTCCCGAGCGGCGGGAGGTGCCCGAGCCGCAGGAGATGCCGCTTCCCGGTGAGGAGCCGGTCGGCGTCAACCAGTTCGGCACCACCGCCGAAGAGGAGATCGAGGGCGAGACGCTGGACATGCGGCTCGCCCGCGAGCTCCCGGACGAGCAGCCCATCGATCCGACCATTCCTCGCGACGAGGATGAGCCGGACGAGACGGTGGAGGACATCGAGGGCGCCTTGCCCGTGACCGCGGACGACGAGCCGCGGCCGGTGGGTCAGCTCGTCGAGGAGGACGAGGGCGTTCGCGAGGACACCGAGAAGGACAACGTCGCCCTCGAAGATCCGCTCGGACCTGGCGGGCTCGGGCCCGAGGACCAGGCGCTGTACCGGACGGACAGCCCATAGGGACAAGCACGTTGGCACGACTTCGGCGATCGAACTGCGCCGGCCCCGGCATCATCCGGCGCCGGCGCGGTCGCGGTTTCGCCTACGTCGACGCCGACGGCAACCGCGTCACCGATCCCGAGACCCTGCAACGCATCAACGAACTCGTGCTCCCACCTGCGTGGCAGGACGTCTGGATATGCCCCCTCCCCAACGGACACATCCAGGCCACCGGCATCGACTCTGCCGGGCGCAAGCAGTACCGCTATCACGACCAGTGGCGCATCAAGCGCGATCGCGCCAAGCACGACAAGGTCCTCCAGCTCGCCGAGCTGCTGCCAGAGACGCGCCGCCGCGTCGCCGAGCACCTCGACCAGCCGGGGCTGTCGCGCGATCGCGTGATGGCATGTGCGGTGCGACTGCTCGACCTCGGCTTCTTCCGCATCGGCGGCGAGTCCTACGCCGAGACGAACGAGACGTACGGCCTCGCCACTATCCGCAAGGAGCATGTGAGCATCGACGGCGACGCCGTCGTCTTCGAGTACGTCGCCAAGGGCAGCAAGGACCGCTACCAGTCTGTCGTCGACGACCAGGTGCGGGAGATCGTCGCGGCGTTGAAGCGCCGCCGCGGTGGCGGTCCCGAACTGCTTGCCTGGAAGGACGAGCGAGGGGGCTGGCACGACGTCCGCAGCGCTGATGTCAACGACTACATCCAGCTGTTGACAGCCGGAGAGTTCACCGCGAAGGACTTTCGTACCTGGCATGCGACAGTCCTCATGGCCGTCGCGCTCGCTGTCTCCGGCAACGCCCGGACATCACCGACGGCTCGCAAGCGGGCCGTCGCTCGCGCGTACCGAGAGGTCGCGGACTACCTTGGCAACACGCCCGCCGTGGCACGCGCGTCGTACGTCGATCCCC
Source organism: uncultured Actinomycetota bacterium (assembly GCA_963801015.1). GTDB lineage: Bacteria > Actinomycetota > Actinomycetes > CAWDCV01 > CAWDCV01 > CAWDCV01. The sequence goes on from CAWDCV010000002.1 coordinate 14,992, forward strand.
GCATCGTCGACCTCTATCTCGACGGTAGGACGATTGCACCGGCTCTCGATGCCCTCGGTGCCGATCAGGAGTACGGGCAGATGGCAACGCTTGGCACGATCGAAGGTGCCGTCCGCGAGATGCTGCAGTGACGCGACAGCGTCTACTCGATGATGTTGACGCCATCCTGCTCGACATGGATGGCACGCTCGTCGATTCCGACGCCGCGGTGGAGCGGGCCTGGATCACCTGGGCTACTGAGCACCGGGTCGATCCCGACGCTGCCGTCGCGCTCGCGCATGGCAGTCCGGCCGATCGCACCGTACGGCAACTGTTGCCGGATCTCGACGATGCTGCAGTTGCTGTCTCTGCGCAGAGACAGCTTGCCCTGCAGTATCACGATCTGTCCGACGTGGTGCTGGCTCCGGGCGCGCAACGGCTGCTCGACACCATTGAACGACTGAAGATGCCCTGGGCCGTCGTCACCAGCGCCGACGTTCCCCTTGCTACAGCACGGCTCGGTGCGGCCGCCATCGATCCGCCGCTGCTGATCACCGTCGAAGACGTTGCCGTGGGCAAGCCCGATCCGGAGTGCTTCTTGCTCGCCGCGCGGCAGCTCGGTGTCGACGCGCAGCGATGCCTGATTGTCGAAGACTCGGCACCGGGACTTGCGGCGGCTCGTGCTGCGGGTGCCATGACGGCGGCTCTGCGCGGCTTCGATGGTGACGTGAAGCTGCGTGATCTCAACGACCTCGCCGAGCTGCTGCACTCAGGGTTGTAGCGCTCCCGCGTCCTGCAGGATGTCGATGGCTTCAGGAAAGTCCGCCAAGGCGCGCGCAACATCGTCGGGTGTTGCGACCTGGTGCGCGTTCTCCGCGACATAGCTGCGGATCGCGCTGTCGAATGCTGCAGCACCGACCGCCTGTCGCGCCTGCAGCAGCGCTTGCGCACCCTGGCCGTACACGCCGGGCCCGTACGTCTGCGGCTGCACCTCCCAGTACGTCATCGGCTGCCCGACCTGACCGACCGCGTATGGCGGCGGCGTGAACAGTCCGAACCTGTCCGCCTGGCCGTCGACGATCGCCTGCGCGTACGTCGCGAACGCCTCGTCCAGCCACGGGTCACGGCCCTGGTTGTTGCCCACCAGCCCGTAGAAGTACATGTGCGCCGTTTCGTGGGTGATGGTCTCGCGGCGACCGCGAATAAGGTCGCCATAGAAGATCGCGCCGGGAAACTCAATGCCCGTGACGACGGCCGGTACGACGGTTACCGAGAGGTCGGGGTACGGGAAGGGTCCGAGTAGTGCCGTCATGCCGCGCAGCGACACTTCCTGGGTGTCAGCAAGCGCCGCAGCCGTCTCGTTGACTCCTACAGTGGGCACGGCGACGTGCAGCCGCACCCCGTCGATTTCTCGCTCGACGACGTCGTAGTCCCCCACCGTCACGGCAATGTCGCGAACGGCATCCGCGGCGAAGCGATGAATGGCGGTGCCTGGTCGCGGTCCTTCCGTCCGCTCCTGCAGCGTCCCAGTACTCAGCACGTCGAGGTCGGCGGGAGCGACGACGTCGAGCCGCTCCAACTGGAAGTCTTCGCTCGCAGCCATTTCGCCGAAGAGCTCGACTGCAGGATCCCGAGCCCAACCGCGTTCCCGCTCCCACGCGAGCAGCGGAAACGCGGTAGCAAGCCACACGCTGCGATCGTCCTGCGAACGTCCGGTGCGCTCGCCCGCGTCCTCGCCCAGCACCAGCGTGAAACCGAGCTCGGCATTCACCGTCGTTCCAGATTCGACGCACGCGGGCAGCGGAACCTCGATCAGCGAACCGGGTGCGCCCAGCGGCGCGCCAGCGGCGTCCACGCGCGCAGCTGCCGGCTGGCCGTCCACGCTGACGGCGTTCACCGTCAGACTGGTGCCGCTCGCCGCCAACTCGGGCTTGTTGGCCCAGGTGCGGAAGACCAGCTCGCACACCTGCGCGTCGGGAGTGAAGCTGACCGTCTCGCGTCCAGCGACGGTGCTCAGATCGTCGGCGATGTCGAAGTCGAGCGTCACCACGGGTCGATCTGGCCACGGTTCGGCTGTCACCACGCGTGTGGTGGTCGGCGATGGCGTCGGGCTCGACGTTGGCTCGGGATCCGGCGGCGACGAGCACGATGTCGCGACGATCAATGCGGCGAGCGGAGCAAGCAGTGCCGTACGGACGACGGCCCTCACGATCCCGTCATCTCACGGAGCCGTTCCAGCTCCTCCTCGGCTCTGCCGCGAATCCACGGATCGTCCGGATCGAGGCCACGGTCGAATGCGAGCGTCCATATCAGGGCTTGCTGCGCCGGCCGACGGCGCCCGACGATGCGGACACCAAGCCGGCCGTCGATGCGGACGTGCTCGTTGACGACGATGCTCGACGTCACGCGATCTCGGACCGCTTCCGGCAGCCGCTCCGGTTCGTCGAAGCGAAGCACCATCCGCTCTGGCTGGCGCTGCGGGAACGAGACCGACACCTCCAGCGCATCGTCGCGCCAGGACGCAGCACCGATGCGCTCCCAGGGCAAGCGGCGCGGCGAGTCTGAATCACTGTCGGCCGGCGGCCCGACGATCAGGGTGTCCGCCGTGGCAACGACCCACCGGCCGTCGTTGGTTCGCGCCGAGGCAATGACGTGGTCACGCCGTTGCACACCGAGCGCTGACAGCGCCTCAGAGGAAACGCCGCTGCGTCGGAACAACCGCACCCGGATCACGCTAGCGCGGGGCGGTTTCCGACAGGGCGCGTCAGCGCACGCCGAACAGGTGATCCAACGCCAGCTGGTCCAGCAGCTCGTAGCCCATGCCGCGCCGTGCGGCGGCCTCAACGTCGAACGAGTCGTCGGCTCGCAGCTCGTCCAGCGACTCCCCCGCCCCCAGCGTCGACTGCGCGAGCTCTGGGACACGCGACGCGGCGAGCGCCTCCTGCACCTGAGGGTCGGCGCGGAACGCACGCGATTTCTCCCGCAGGATCAGGTAATTCCGCATGCAGCCTGCCGCCGACTCCCACACGCCCGCGTAGTCCTCGGTGCGCGGTGGCTTGAAGTCGAAGTGCCGAGGCCCCTCGTAGCCGCCGTTCTCGAGAAGGTCGACGAGGAAGAACGCACTCTTCACATCGCCGGCGGCGAACCGCAGGTCCTGGTCGTACTTGGGTCCATGCTGGCCGTTGAGGTCGATGTGGAACAGCTTGCCCGCCCACAGCGCCTGCGCGACCCCATGCACGAAGTTGAGGCCCGCCATCTGCTCATGTCCGACCTCCGGGTTCAGCCCGACCAGCTCGGGATGCTCGAGCCGCTCGATGAACGCCAGCGCGTGCCCGACCGTCGGCAGGAAGATGTCGCCGCGCGGCTCGTTGGGCTTCGGCTCGAGTGCGAACCGCATGTCGTAGCCGCGATCGAGGACGTACGCACATAACGCGTCCATCGCTTCCTTGAACCGGTCGTACGCCGCCGACAGGTCCTTGGCAGCATCGCTCTCCGCACCTTCGCGGCCGCCCCAGCAGACGTACGTCGTCGCGCCCATCTCGGCAGCAAGGTCGATGTTGCGTATCGCCTTGCGCAGGGCGAAACGGCGAATGTCGCGGTCGTTGGCGGTGAATGCACCGTCCTTGAACACCGGGTGCGTGAAGAGGTTGGTCGTCATCATCGGGACGACCATGCCGGTCTCGTCGAGTGCAGCCCTGAAGCGCTTGATGAGCTGCTCGCGCTGGCCCTCGTCGGCACCGAACGGAATCAGGTCGTTGTCGTGGAACGTGACGCCGTAAGCACCGAGATCGGACAGCCGATGCACCGCCTCGACGGGGTCGAGCGGTTCGCGGGTCGGATCGCCGAACGGGTCGCGGCCAATCCAGCCCACGGTCCAGAGTCCGAAGGTGAACTTGTCCTCAGGGGTTGGCTGAAAGGACGTCATCACAGCTCCTTCTGCTCGCCGTACATCTGGTTCCATGTCGCGCGGTACGCGTCGCGCACTGCCGCGCCGTTCTGCGTCGCGTCCTCGTCGTGCTCGATATGTACCGGCCAGTCAGGTGGTGCGTCGCCGCCGACCAGCGCCCAGGCGGCCTGCCGGGCTGCGCCGATGGCGACGTACTCCCCCGGGGCCGGAACGGAGATCGCGGCGGCGAAGATGGCCGGCGCAATTGCTTGCACCGCAGCGGACCGCGCTGCACCTCCAACGAGGAAGACTCTGCGGACGTCGACGCCCTGCTCGCGAAGCACGTCCAGCCCGTCGGCGAGCCCGCAGAGCATGCCTTCGACTGCGGCGCGAGCGAGGTTGCTCGGCGTCATGTTCGCGCGGCGCAGACCAGCGAGCGTGCCGCTCGCGTCCGGCAGGTTCGGCGTGCGCTCACCATCGAGGTACGGCAACAGAACAACGCCGCCGGCACCGGGTGCAGCGTCCAACGCCAGACGATCGAGGCCGGCGTGATCAGTGCCGAGCATGCGCGAGGTAGCGTCGAGCACCCGGGCAGCATTGAGCGTGCACACGAGCGGCAGGAAGTGGCCGGTCGCGTCCGCAAAGCCGGCCACGACACCGCTGGCGTCGCAGGTAGGCGAGTCGTGCACGGCGAACACCGTGCCGCTCGTGCCCAGCGACACGACGACGTCGCCTGGGCCGATACCCAACCCGAGGGCGGCACCCATGTTGTCGCCCGTCCCTGCCGCGACAAGGATCCCCTGCCCGGTCCGGCCCGCTGGCTCAGTCGGCGTAAGAACCCTCGGAACGCGCAGCGAGCGGCCAAACGCACGCTCGAGGATGTCCATGCGGTACTCGCCGGTTGCCGGCGACCAGTACCCGGTGCCCGACGCGTCGCCGCGATCCGTGGCGGTCTCATGTCCCCCGCCAGCGCCGCCGAGGAGCTGCCACGTCAGCCAGTCGTGCGGCAGTACGACCTGCTCGGCAGTCTTGGCCAGCTCGGGTTCGTGCTCAGCGGTCCAGCGCAGCTTGGTTACGGTGAAGCTAGCCACCGGAACGCTGCCAACAGCTTGTGCCCACGCCTCCGCCCCGCCGAGCTCCTCGACCAGCTCGGTGGCGGCTTCGCCGCTGCGAGTGTCGTTCCACAGCAGGGCCGGCCGAACGACCTTGCCGGCCTCGTCGAGGAGCACCATGCCGTGCTGCTGGCCGGCCACCGCGATGGCCTCGACGCCGTCGAGGAGCCCCTGCGAGGCCTGCTCGAACGCCTGCCACCAGACCTGCGGATCGATCTCCGTACCCTCGGGATGCGCCGCCGATGCGGACCGCTGGATCTCGCCGGTCTCGGCATCGCACACGACGACCTTCGTGGACTGGGTCGAGCAATCGACTCCGGCGACCATCGGCATGGCTCCAGATCATGCCTCGTTTGGCGTGCCGCGTCGCGGTCGTGGAGATCGTCGTGAAATCTCAGCACGGTCGCGCGCGGGTGTCGGGTAACCACGCGGGCGTGGTTACCCGACGATCTACACGGCTCAGAGCTCGCCGACGCCTTGCTCACGCAGTTGTCGCCGCAGCGCCTCGAGCGCGACGAGCTCGCCGAAGAATCGGTTGTACTCGTCCGGCTGCTCGACCGGGTTGACGCGCTGGAAGCGCCCCTTGAGTGCCGTGATGCGCCGCGTGACGTCGAGCTCGCGAATGCGCGCCAGGAGCGAGCCGGCGTACCGCGCATCGACGGCAGAGTCCTCGCTGTCCGCACGGATGGGCTCTACCGCAAGCTCGGTCACAACCGATCGCACGATGTCGTTGGCGGCCGCCGACCGCACCTGCGTCACCCACGCCTCGCCGGCAACGGCGGCTGCGGCACCGCCGGCGGCGGCCATCGCTTCACGGACGGCGGCGTACGGCGCTGCGGTGAACACCGCTGGGTCCAACGCATCGAACGTCGGTCCGGCGAGCGCCGGCGCCTGGATCGCCACCTTGAGCACCTCACGCTCGACCTGGTGGGCGGGGTTGCGCAGATCGGGCTGGACCGGTCCGCGGGCGGACCCGTTCGACCCCGGCTGTGGTGACCCGGAACGCTCGGCGACTCGTCGCAGCACGAACTGCTCATCGAGCAGGCCGAGCCAGCGATCGAGATTCACGGCGTATCGCTGCCGTAGCCCGCGGTCGCGGATGCCGGCCACGATCGGTGCCGCGGCGTCCAGCGCCGCCAATTGCCCTTCGGTACTCGACAGGTCGTAGCGCTCCACGGCACTGCGTATCGCGAACTCGTACATCGGCACCCGTTTGGCGACCAGGTCGCGCAGTGCCTCATCCCCGCTCTTGATGCGCAGGTCACAGGATCGAGACCATCCGGCTCGATCGCGACGAAGGTCTGCGTGACAAAGCGTGAATCGTCCTCGAAGGCGCGCAGCGCCGCCCGCTGGCCAGCCGAGTCCCCGTCGAAGGTGAAGATCACCTCGCCGCGGAACTCGTCCTGGTCCATGAGGAGTCGGCGCAGGATCTTGATGTGGTCTTCGCCGAATGCGGTACCGCAAGTGGCGACTGCGGTCGGCACGCCGGCCAGGTGGCACGCCATCACGTCGGTGTAGCCCTCGACGACAACCGCCTGCTGGGCGCGGGCGATGTCGCGCTTGGCGAGATCCACGCCGTACAGCAGGTGGGACTTCTTGAAGATCGGTGTCTCCGGCGTGTTCAGGTACTTGGCCTCGATGCCGTCGTCCTCGAACAATCGACGCGCGCCGAACCCCACAGGATCGCCGGTGATGTCTCGGATCGGCCACAGCAGCCGACCAACGAATCGGTCGATCAGGCCCTGCCGACCATCACGGGCCAGCCCGGCTGTACGGATCTCGTCGTCGGTGAAGCCGCGCCCGCGCAGATGCACAACGAGGGCGTCCCACGTCCGCGGAGCGAACCCGACCGAGAACCGTTCGGCGGCTGGGCGGTCGAAACCCCGCTCGGTGAGGAACTGGCGACCCGTCGCTGCCTCGCTGGTGGAGAGCTGGTCGGCGTAGAACTCCGTCGCCACCCGGTGAGCCTCCACCAGGCGGGTGCGCTGGCCCTGCTGGCGGCCCGGCCGGACACCGCCCTCCTCGTAGCGCAGCTGCACCCCGGCCCGCTCCGCCAGCCGCTCGACGGCCTCGGCGAACGACAGGTGATCGAGCGACGTGACGTAGGTGATGACGTCGCCGCCGGCGCCGCAGCCGAAGCAGTGGTAGTAGCCGCGCGCCGGAGTGACGTGAAAGGACGGGCTCTTCTCGTCGTGGAACGGGCACAGGCCCTTGAGCGACCCGCCGCCGGCGTTGCGCAGCGTCACTGTCTCGCCGACGATCTCAGCGATGTTGGTGCGTTCCCGGACCAGCGCGATGTCCTCGTCGCGGATCCGGCCTGCCACGCAGGGAGTCTACGGCTGGCGCTGCGGGCGCCAATCGTCCCCGCGCGGGATGTGGACAGCCGTGCCGCTCACCCGCACCCGCTCGTCGTCCGCGCGAAGCTCCACCAGCAGCGTGCTCGGCCGGCCCATCTCGCCACCCTGGTGGATCGTCACCGTCACGGGCGGCTGGACCAGACCGAGCTCCCTGAGGTACGCGCCGAAGGCGGCCGCCGCGGCTCCGGTCGCCGGATCCTCGTACACCCCGCCGACCGGAAACGGGTTGCGGGCGTGAAACACGCGATCCGTCTCGCGCCAGACCAGGTCGATTGTCGTCCAGTCCCGCTCGAGCATGAGGGTGCGCAGCCGGTCGACGTCGTAGTCGAGGCGGCTGAGTCGGTCGCGCTCTCGTACAGCGAGAATCGGGTGGTACGCCCCCGCGTAGGCGACGCGAGGCGGCATCCTCGGATCGGGATCCCCAGCCGCCCAGCCCAGCGCCGCCAGGAGCTCAGCGAGATCGTCGTCCGCCATGTCATCAACGTGCGGGGAGACCGACGTCAGCGTTGCTGTCACGAGGCCGTCGTCCTGTCGGGAGACGTCGACGGCGACATCGCCGCTCCGCGTTGCGAACAACCATTCGCCTGCGCCGAGCAGCACGCCGGAGGCGATCGTGGCATGCCCGCAGAACGGCACCTCCGCGAGCGGGCTGAAGTAGCGCACGTCGTAGCTGCCGTTGCCCGCATCGACGAGGAACGCCGTCTCCGAGTACCCCACGTCCGCTGCGATCTGCAGCATCTCGCGGTCCGACAAGCCGCGCGCATCTGGCACGACGCCCGCCGGATTGCCGCCCCCCGGATCGGCGCTAAAGGCAGCCAGGCGATGCACCTCATTCATGCCGAGAGCCTCCCATGCAGTGATAGCGCGGCCGGGTCGGTGAGCGACGCCACGTGGTCGACGACGACACGCAGGCGGGCCGCATCATCGACTGCCTGGACGAAGGGCGGCCGGAGAGCGACGTCGAGCGTGTCCGGCGCCCCATCGAGGACGAGAGCGACCAGCTCGGCAACGAGCTCCCGCTGTGCGGCCTGCAGCGTGGCGGCTCCCTCGCGGGCCATGACGAAGTGCGCCGTCACCGCTTTGAGCACGTCGCATTCCAGCCGTACGTGGCGCGGCACGATGAGATCGGCGTCGTAGCGGCGCAGCGGCATCGGTCCGTACGTGGCTCGCGTGGCGTCCTCCGCGGTCTGGCAGAAGCGGCCGATCAGCTGGCTTGTCGTGTCCTTGAGTCGTGCGAGCGAGCGCTGCGAACCGTCGTACGCGGTTGGCCAGTACGACAGGGAGATCAGCCGACCCAGCGCGGCGTCGAGCTCGTCCAGCGAGGCGTCCGAGTAGTCACGCGCGGCGACCATGAGCAGCGCGCATCGCTCGTCGGGGTCGTCCATCCGCTTCGGCGTGACCAGCCCTGCGTGCACGCCATCCTCGAAATCGTGCACCGAGTACGCGACATCGTCGGCCCAGTCCATGACCTGCGCCTCGATGCAGCGGTGGCCGTCCGGAGCGCCGTCTCGAAGCCAGCCGAAGACGTCGAGGTCGTCGGCGTAGACGCCGTACTTGCGGGGATCGACGTCCGCTCCCCACGGGTACTTGGTCGCACCGTCGAGCGAAGCTCGGGTGAGGTTGAGCCCGACACTGCGCATCGGTCCCTGGTCGCCGTCGGAGAACGTCTTCGCCTCTAGGCGAGTGAGGATGCGCAGGCTCTGCGCATTCCCCTCGAACCCGCCGCAGGGCCGGGCGACCTCGTCGAGCGCCATCTCGCCGTTGTGCCCGAACGGCGGATGTCCGAGGTCGTGGGCGAGGCAGGCCGTCTCGACCACGTCGGGGTCGCAGCCGAGTGCCTGGCCGAGCTCGCGGCCGACCTGCGCGCATTCCAGCGAGTGCGTCAGCCGGGTTCGCGGGAAGTCGCTCTCCCAGGGCGCGACGACCTGGGTCTTCGCGGCCAGGCGGCGCAGCGCCGAGCTGTGCAGCACTCGCGCACGGTCTCGCTCGAACGCGGTTCGGCCGGCCCGCTTCGGCGGCTCCGCCACCCAGCGTTGCTGCGCCGACTCGTCGTAACCGTTCATGAGGTCATTTAGGGCTGCGAGGAGCCGCCCAATTCGTAGTAGATGTAGGCGACCGTCTCTCGCGCGATGTAGCGCGCCTGCACCTCACGTGTCTGCACCGCAGGCCCACTGCGTGTCGGCGACGTCACCGCGTCCATTCCGACGTCCCGAGCGATCGCGCGCGACCGGAACGAGTGCCACGGATCGCTGACGATGACCGCGGTCTGCCAGCCCTGCTGCTCGAACACGGCTTCTGCCGCCTCCAGACTGGTCACGGTGTCGCGTCCCTCGCCGACCGCGACGACGGCGTCGGGGGGCACGCCCTCGGCGATCAGCCAATTGCGCCCCGCTTCGCCCTCGGTGTAGCGGTCGTCGGGCTGCCTGCCCCCCGTTGTGACGATGCGCGGGGCCACGCCCTGCTCGTACAGGGCGCGCGCATGGTTCAGCCGGTTGCGGAAGATCGACGACGGTGTTCCGTCCAGCTGGCTAGCACCGAGGACCACGATGGCGTCGGACGGACGGCGATCGTCGCTGCGTGCGGTCCACCAGATGCGCACCGCGACCGTACCCACGAACAGCACCACGACCACGACGACCAGAGCGATCAGGCGCGCGATCAGACCGCTGAGAGACGGTCGTCGCCGGCCGACCGCGGCGCCCGGGCGGGTGCCGCTCGTCGTCATTGGTCGCGCTCGCCCTCTCGCTCGTTCCTCGCTCGACGGCTCGGCTGCTCCGATGTCACCTGCTGTCGCTACCCGCAGACTCGACTGCGGCGCGCCCCGCTTCCAGCCGTGCCACGGGGATGCGGAACGGTGAGCAGGAGACGTAGTCGAGGCCCACTTGGTGGAAGAAGTGCACCGAGTCGGGATCGCCGCCGTGCTCACCGCACACCCCGAGCTTGAGGTCAGGCCGGGTCTCGCGACCCTCGCGGCAGGCCACATCGACGAGGCGTCCCACGCCGTCGCGGTCCAGCGACTCGAAGGGCGAAACGCCGAAGATGCCCCGCTCGAGGTACGCGGAGAAGAACGCGGCCTCCACGTCGTCTCGAGAGAAACCCCACGTCGTCTGGGTGAGGTCGTTGGTGCCGAAGGAGAAGAACTCCGCGGCCTCCGCGATCTGCCCAGCCGTGAGCGCCGCTCGCGGCAGCTCGATCATCGTGCCGATCAGGTAGTCGATGTCAACACCGGTCTCGGCAGCGACGTCGCGCAGCACCTGCTCGGACTCCGTGCGAATGACCTCGAGTTCCTGCACCGCGCCGACGAGCGGGATCATGATCTCGACCCGTGGGTCGCCGCCAGCCTTCTTTCGCAGCACTGCTGCCTCGGCGATCGCGCGTACCTGCAGGTCGAACAGGCCCGGGATCACCAGGCCGAGCCGTACTCCACGAAGCCCGAGCATCGGGTTCTGCTCATGCATGCTGTTGACGGCCTGCAGCAGCCGCAAGTCGTTCTCGTGCTCCTCGCCCCGCGACTCGGCCAAGGCAACACGCACGGACAGCTCGGTGATGTCGGGCAGGAACTCGTGCAGTGGCGGGTCGAGCAAGCGCACCGTTACCGGCAGGCCATCCATCGCTTCGAAGATGCCGACGAAGTCGTCGCGCTGCATCGGCAGCAATGCCTGCAGCGCCTGCTCACGCTCGTCATCACTGTCGGCGAGGATCAGCCGCTCGACAAACGGACGGCGCTCACCGAGGAACATGTGCTCGGTACGGCACAGGCCAATGCCCTGGGCGCCGAAGGAGCGGGCGCGTACGGAGTCCTCCGGCGTATCGGAGTTGGCGCGCACGAGCAGCCGGCGCTTCGCGTCGGCGTGCTGCATCAGGCGATGAACCGACCGGACCAGGTCGGATGAGTCATCGGACTCGGGATCGAGTGAGCCCTCGAAGTACTCCACGATCTGCGACGGCATGACGGGCACCTCGCCGAGGTAGACCACGCCGCTGGTGCCATCGATGGAGATGACGTCGCCCTCCTCGACGACGACGTCGCCGGGTGCGGTGAAGCGACGTCGCTTCGTGTCGACGTCGAGCTCCTCGGCGCCGCAGACGCATGTCTTGCCCATGCCGCGTGCAACGACTGCAGCATGCGACGTCTTGCCGCCGCGGCTGGTGAGGATGCCCTCGGCGGCGATCATGCCGTCGAGGTCGTCCGGGTTGGTCTCGCGCCGGACGAGGATGACCTTCTCACCGCTGCGCGACCACTTGACCGCGGTGTAGGAGTCGAAGACGGCCTTGCCGACCGCAGCACCTGGCGACGCATTCATGCCCTTGGCGATGCGGTTCGTGTCGCCACTCTTCTCGTCGAAGCGTGGGAACATCAGCTGCGAGAGCTGGGCACCGTTGACGCGCTGCAGCGCCTCGTCCATGTCGATGAGGCCCTGGTCGACAAGCTGCGTCGCGATACGGAACGCGGCCGCCGCAGTGCGCTTGCCGATGCGCGTCTGCAGCATCCACAGCTTGTTGCGCTCGATGGTGAACTCGATGTCGCACAGGTCGCGGTAGTGGTTCTCCAGCGTCTGCATGATCTGCATGAGTTCGGCGTACGCCGGGGCGTCGATGTCGTCGAGATCCTGCAGCGGCACCGTGTTGCGAATGCCGGCGACAACGTCCTCACCCTGCGCGTTCTGCAGGTAGTCGCCGTAGACACCCTGCTGGCCGGAGCCGGGATCGCGGGTGAACGCGACGCCCGTACCAGAGTCCATACCGAGATTGCCAAACACCATGGCGACGACGTTGACGGCCGTACCGAGGTCGGCGGGGATGCGCTCCTGCCGCCGGTAGAGCACCGCGCGGTCGCCGTTCCAGGAGTCGAACACGGCGCGGATCGCGAGCTCCATCTGCTCGCGCGGGTCCTGCGGGAAGTCGCGTCCGGTGTGCTCCTTGACGATGCCCTTGAATGTGTCGACAAGTTCCTGCAGGGCACTCGCGTCCAGGTCGAGGTCACTGTCCGTGCCGCGTGCCTCCTTGGCCGCCTCCAGCGCCTCCTCGAAGGCCTCGCCGTCGACGCCGAGGACCGTCTTGCCGAACATCTGCAGCAGCCGTCGGTATGAGTCCCAGGCGAACCGCTCCTCCCCGGCCTGCTTGGCGAGGCCCTGTACGGATGCGTCGTTGAGACCGATATTGAGGACGGTGTCCATCATTCCCGGCATCGAGAACTTCGCGCCGGAGCGTACCGACACAAGGAGCGGGTCGTCGGCGTCGCCGAGCTGCTTGTCCATCGACTCCTCGAGGCTGGCGAGGTGGCTCGCCACCTCTTCGCGCAGCTCGGCCGGCTCATCGCCGGAGTCGAGGTAGACCTTGCACGCTTCGGTCGTGATGGTGAAGCCGGGTGGTACGGGCAGACCGAGGTTGGTCATCTCGGCAAGATTGGCTCCCTTGCCGCCCAGCAGGTCCTTCAGGTCTTTGTTGCCCTCGGTGAAGTCATAGACGTACTTCGGCACGGAAACTCCCTCGATCCCCGGACGGCGCCTGTGGCCTCGTGAGGCCACAGGTATGGCGCGAGCCTACCGGCCGGGGTCGAACCGCCTGACGGGATTGGTGGGCGCCCGCCAGCTACTCACTAATGCGCGCTGCCCCCACCAGGGAGGCTGCGCAGATCGGAATCGCGGGCAACCGCACGTCGTGGACACCATCAGCGTCGAAGCCGGCTGCGACGACGTCCGCGCGCAGGTCGCGAGTCAGATGGCAGCCGGCAGCAAGGTGCGGCCAAACCGGGTCGAGCAGCTGCTGCACTCGACGGGTACGAGTGTCGCGCGCGGCTCCAACGTGTTCGAGGAGCAGCAGCTGGCCGTTTGGTCGCAGCACGCGCCGAAACTCTCTGAGGGACCGCTGTACGTCGTCGACGCTGCACAGCACAAAGGCGCAGAGAACGGCGTCGACGGAGTCATCGCTCAGGGGTAGCTGTTCGGCGACGCCTTGCAGCGCCAGCGCGGGCATCGTGCGCTGTGCCGTCTCGACCCGATGCCGTGCCTTGCGCAGCATCGCCGCGCTCGGATCGAGGGCGATGACGCTGTCGACCGCGTGCGGCAGGTGCTCGAGGTCGTACCCAGGACCGAGTCCGATCACCAGGAGGCGTCCGCGCGCGGAGTTGAGCGTCGATGTTCGCAGCTCGCCGACGACCGTGCGTTCTCCCTCGCGCGCAAGGAAGGAATACAGCGCGGCGAACACCCGATGGTCACGCCGGCGTACTCGCCTATCGGCTGCTGACCTTTGCGACACCTTGCTCGCTTTCGTGAACTTCGAGCGTCTTTCGTCGTCGCTCAAAGTTCACGCCACCACTCTAAGTTGCCGATTGGCCTCGAAGACGCCGCTAGCAGGGGCCGACACGGGCGTTGAGCCAGCCCGGCACCGCGTCGATGCCGACGCGTTCCTGTGCCATGGTGTCGCGCTCCCGGATCGTCACTGCACCGTCGTCGAGGGTGTCGAAGTCGACCGTGACGCAGTACGGCGTTCCGATCTCATCCTGCCGACGGTATCGACGCCCGATCGCGCCCGCGTCGTCGAACTCGACGTTCCAGTTGCGCCGCAGCACCGCCGCCAAGTCGCGCGCCTTCGGCGACAGGTCGGCGTTGCGCGACAGCGGCAGCACCGCCACCTTGACAGGGGCGAGCCGAGGGTCGAGACGCAGCACCGTTCGCTTTTCCAGCACGCCCTTGGCGTTGGGCGCCTCGTCTTCGGCGTACGCGTCGAGGAGGAACGCCAGCACCGCACGGGTCAAGCCGGCTGCCGGCTCGATGACGTAGGGCACCCAGCGTTCGCCTTTGTCCTGGTCGAAGTAGGACAGGTCGACGTCGGCGTGCTTGCCGTGGGTCGTCAGGTCGAAGTCGGTGCGGTTGGCGATGCCTTCGAGCTCGGCGAACTCGGTGCCCCCGAAGCGGAAGCGATACTCGATGTCAACGGTGCGCTTCGAGTAGTGCGACAGTTTCTCCTGCGGATGCTCGTAGAACCGCAGGTTCTCCTCGCGTAGCCCCAGCCCGAGGTACCAGTTCCACCGCTCACGCAGCCAGTACTCGTGCCAGTCCTCGTCAGTGCCGGGCTCGACGAAGAACTCCATCTCCATTTGTTCGAACTCGCGCGTGCGGAAGATGAAGTTGCCGGGCGTGATCTCGTTGCGGAACGACTTGCCGACCTGTCCGATGCCGAACGGCACCTTCCTGCGCGCCGACTGCATGACGTTCATGAAGTTGACAAAGATGCCCTGCGCCGTCTCGGGTCGCAGGTACGCGAGGCCAGAGTCATCCTCGACCGGCCCGAGGTAGGTCTTCAGCAGTCCGTTGAACATGCGCGGCTCGGTAAAGGCGCCGCGGGTGCCGCAGTTGGGGCAGCTGATGTCAGCGAGACCACGTGCCGGCGGTCGGCTGTGCTTGGCTTCGTACGCCTCCTCGAGCTGATCGGCGCGGAATCGGTGGTGGCACGACAGGCACTCTGTCAACGGATCGACGAACGCATCGACGTGGCCCGACGCGACCCACACATCGGGCGCCAGGATCACCGCCGAGTCGATGCCAACGATGTCGTCGCGGCCCTGCACCATGGCCTTCCACCACTGCCGCTTGACGTTCTCCTTGAGCTCGACGCCGAGCGGTCCGTAGTCCCACGCAGAGCGTTGCCCGCCGTAGATCTCGCTGGACGGGTAGACGAAGCCCCGCCGCTTGCTCAGGTTGACCAGAGTTTCGATGCGATCGGCGGGCACGATGTCTCCATCCGGCTGGCGGCAGGCGAGAAGAGTGAGAACGCAAGCGAGTTGCTAGGTTACCGGGCGAGCTTCCGCCCACAGGGCCCGGTGTCGACGGGCCGAGGTCTGGCAGCCTGCACGTCGAGAACCTCGTACGCTCCGGGTTCGTCGATCGCCTGCACGGTCAAGGGCATCAGGGTGGTTCGCACGTCGAACGCGGACAGTGCACGGCGGTACGTGCCCGCGCCATCCCACCGCGTCGCCATCACCCAAGCGGTGGGCTGATCGGCAGCACGTCCGATGGTGCCGCTGCGATAGCCGGCTTGCGCGGCCAACATGCCGAGAGCACGCTTGGCCTGCGCGAGGAACGCATCGCCATCCTCGACGGGGACATCGAAGCGCGTGACGACGAGCATGCCGGCCTCCACGAGTCGTATGTTCCTCCACGGTAGGGCGAATCGACGAACGGAGGTCTCGGTGGCAACCGACAACCGGCGCCCCTCCTCGCGCAAGCCCACGCGACGACGAGCGGTGCGCCGCACCGACGCGCCGCCCCGGCCGGCCGGATCGGACCGGTCAGGCACCCGTCGGCCGATCCCGCCGGTGCAGACCCGCAGAACCACCCGTGGGCGATTCGAGGCCCTCAGCGCCCGACCCCTGGTCGTCATGAGCAGGCTGCCGCGATGGCTGGTACCCGTCGTCCTCGCCATCCTGCTCGTTGCTGGGTTGGCGATCTCTGGACCGCTGGGCGCCGTCCTGCTGGTCGTTCTCGGCCTGTTTCTCGGCTGGCTGGTGTTCGTTTCGTGGCCGGTGCTTCCGGCGACGACCCGCATCATTCGGCTCGTGGTGGTCGTGGGGATTCTCGGAGTCGCCGTGCTGCAGGTCACCCGATGAGCTTTCGCGTCGGCAGCCGCGAACGCGAGTTCGCCATGCCCGGCGGCGTCGCCCACCGGGGGCAGGTGGTGCGCGTCGGCGACACGGTTCGGCGCCCGCAGAACCCAGGTAGCCGTGCCATCCACGCCCTGCTCGAGTATCTGCACGACGCCGGCTTCGACGGCGCGCCGCGCTATCTCGGCGACGACGAGCATGGCCGTGAGGTGCTGTCATATGTGCAGGGAGAGGTGCCGCGAACGCCGTTCCCGGCGTGGGCATTGACGGCGTCGGCGCTGACAAGCGTCGCCCGGCTGCTACGCCGCTATCACGAGGCGGTCGCCGGTTTTCCGCTGTACGGGCCATGGGACACCGTCGCCCCTGCAGAGTTCGGGCACGACATCGTCAGTCACAACGACCCCAACCTCGACAACGTGGTGTTCCGCGACGGTGAGGCGGTCGCCCTCATCGACTTCGACTGGGCCTGCCCCGGCTCGGCGCTGTGGGACGTCGCGCTGGCCGCGCGACTATGGACGCCACTGCGGGCTCCCGAAGACAGCGACGACCTGCGCCGAGGCTCTGAGTTCGTGCGGTTCCGCGCATTCGTGGACGCGTACGGATCCCCGGCCATGGACCCGGAACTGCTCGTTCGCGCGGTCGTCCTGTGCAACGGATGGGCGTACGACATCGTCCGGGCGGGCGCCGAGAGCGGCCACGTCGGCTACAAGGACTTCTGGGAAGTGGCTCGGCATCGCAGCAGCCGCACCGAGCAATGGCTGCACCGAAACGAGCAGGCGTTGCTGGCTGCCCTGCAGTAAGGGGGCGGGCTAGGTCGAGCCGTCGAGAAGTTGTTTAGCGAGCGCGGTGTGCGTCACCAGGCCGGTGACGATGCCGCCGCGCAGCACCGCCTGCACCGCAAGGTCGGTGCCGCCGTACGCGAGCGCGATCACCTCGGGGACGGCCACCAGCTGAGCCCCGCTCATCGCGATCACTCGCTGCGTCAGCGGCGTGTCGACGACCTGCCCGTCGTCGCCGATGAACACTCCCGATGCGTCTGCGCGAACGCCGAGCTCGGTGAGCTCGATGCGCTCGCTGTGCGTTGTGGCGTCGTACAGCGTCGACTGCGGTGGGTCCCAGCAGCCGATGGAGATGACCGCCTTCGTCAGCGTGTCGAAGTGCTGAATGGCACGCGCGACATCGGGTTGCCGCCGCATCACGTCGGCATCGGCCGCTGTGGCCGCGATGAACGGCGCGTAGAAGGGATATGACTGGCCACCGGAGACCTTGGCGACAGCGCGAACCAGGTCGACGGAGGTGTCGTCGGTGTCCGCCCGAGACATCGCGCCGTTGAGCTGCACGATCGTGCACGGCGGCAGCACCTCGATTGCACGACTCATCACGGCGAGCGCGCGCCCCCAGGCCAGGCCGAGGACATCTCCCGCCACGACCACCTCGGAGACGAGCTGGGCGGCTGCCCGCCCGACGTGGCCGCGCAGCGACACCAGATCCTCTTCCCCCGGCACGTCGACGACGACCGCGTGGTGGAGGTCGTACCGGTCGGTGAGCGCCGCCGACAGGTCGAGGTCGATATCGCCGGGAAAGCCGATCTCGATGCGGACCAGCCCCGACGCGCGGGCCTCGTCGAGGAGCCGGGCCACCTTGAAGCGACTGAGACCGAACTCCTCGGCGATCTCGAGCTTGGATCGTCCATCCAGGTAGTAGCGCCGAGCGATCGCGGCCGAGCGGATGAGCTCGGCCGGCCCCGCTGAGTGTCCGGCACTGCGCGCTGGGATCATGCGGGCTCTATATCACAAACGAGCAACGGTGCGCTCATACATGCATTCCACCCTTGACACCGTAAAGGCCAGGGTATTTGACTCCGCTTAACTCGTTTGTTACTCGGTGCGCTCATATGAGCGCCGGCGTGAGGGGCGTGTGGCGGTGGCGGTAGCGAGAGCTCATCCCCGGCTTCCAGGAGGTCCCATCCGATGAAGAGTCGAGCACCACGTCAACAGATTGCGGCGATCGCCGCGGTTGCTGCCCTCGGGCTGGTAGCAACGGCGTGCGGCGGCGCGGGCGGTGGCGGTGGTGGCGGCGGCGGCGAGGAAGGTGGCGGCACCGTCACCATCGCCACCGTGGCCAACCCCGCGATGCAGGACATCGAGGAACTGAGCAGCCAGTTCGAGGAAGAGAATCCAGACATCAACCTCGAGTTCGTGATCTTGCCCGAGAACGAGCTGCGCGACCGCGTCACGCAGGACATCGCTACCCAGGGCGGCCAGTACGACGTCGTCACCATCGGCACCTACGAGGTCCCGATCTGGGCCGGTAACCAGTGGCTCACCGATCTCACCGAGTACGCCTCATCGGATTCATACGACGTCGACGACCTGATGCCGCCGGTGCGCGAGGCGCTGACCGTCGACGACTCGCTCTACGCCGTGCCGTTCTACGGCGAGTCGTCGTTCCTCATGTACCGCAAGGACCTCTTCGAGCAGGCCGGGCTGACGATGCCCGACCAGCCGACCTGGCAGCAGGTCGCGG
Organism: uncultured Actinomycetota bacterium; assembly: GCA_963801015.1. Lineage (GTDB taxonomy): Bacteria > Actinomycetota > Actinomycetes > CAWDCV01 > CAWDCV01 > CAWDCV01. Next base: position 33,454 of record CAWDCV010000002.1, read on the forward strand.
AGTTCGCGGCCACCCTCAACAACCCCGGACAGAACCTCGCCGGCATCTGCCTGCGCGGCCTGCCCGGCTGGGGCGAGGTGCTGGCACCGCTCAACACGGTGATCCTCACCTTCGGTGGGCGCTGGTACGACGAGGAGTGGAACGCCTATCTCAACTCCCCGGAGACGACTCAGGCCGTGCAGTTCTACGTCGACCTGGTGCGCAACTCCGGGCAGCCCGGCGCCCCAAGCTCCGGTTTCTCCGAGTGTCTCACCGCGCTCAGCCAGGGCAATGCAGCCATGTGGTACGACGCGACCGTGGCGGCGGGATCTCTCGAGGACCCAGCAACGAGCACGGTCGCCGGCAAGATCGGCTACGCGCCAGCTCCCGTCGTCGAGACCGAGAACGCAGGATGGCTGTGGGCCTGGTCCCTGGCGATCCCGGAGACGTCGCAGAACAAGGACGCCGCCTGGACGTTCATGGAGTGGGCGACGAGCAAGGACTACATGCAGCTCGTCGGCAACGAGCTCGGCTGGGCTCGGGTGCCTCCGGGCAGCCGCCTGTCCACGTACGAGATCCCCGAGTACCAGGAAGCCGCAGCCGCGTTCGCGGACGTCACGCTGCAGTCCATCGAGGGTGTCAACCCCGAACAGCCGGGCGTCTACCCGCAGCCATGGGTCGGCGTGCAGTACGTGACGATCCCGGAGTTCCAGGACCTCGGGACCAGAGTCTCGCAGGAGATCTCTGCGGCGATCGCCGGTCAACAGACAGTGGAAGAAGCCTTGGCGAAGGCGCAGACCTACGCCGAGGAGACCGCGGAGGAGGGCGGCTACAAGGAGTAGCGCGTGACATCACGGCGCGGCCGGTGCGGGAGCCCAGTCTTGTTCCCGCACCGGCGGTCGCCGGCTCTCTCACGAGACAACGTCCCCGCCACGCCTGCCGCTGACGGGTTCAGGAGGACGCCATGACCATCCAGGCCGAACGGCCACCAGCCGCCGCCGAACCGCGGCGTCGACCAGAGCCCAAAAAACTCACCAGCGGCGAGCGTTGGACCCGTCGCGGCCCGCTGCTGCCGGGCCTCATCTTCGCCATCGTGCTGACGCAGCTCCCGTTCCTGCTCACCGTCTGGTACAGCTTCCAGGACCGCAACCTGCTCAGACCAGACTCCGGCGGGTTCGCGGGCGTCGACAACTACATCGAGATCCTCACCGACCCTGCCTTTCGTGGCGCGGTGTGGGTCACCATCGTCTTGACGGCCAGTGCCGTGATCTTGTCGCTGCTCCTCGGCATCGGGCTGGCGCTCGTGCTCGACCGCAAATTCATCGGCCGCAGCGTCGCCCGAACACTGCTGATCACGCCATTCCTCGTCATGCCGGCAGCCGCTGCCCTGGTATGGAAGACCTCGATCTACAACCCGGTATTTGGGCTCCTCAACTGGGCGCTGTCGCCGTTCGGTGTCGGCAACGTGGATTGGACGAGTCGCTTTCCGTTGGCCTCGATCGTCATCGTCCTCACCTGGCAGTGGACGCCGTTCATGATGCTGATCCTGCTCGCGGGCTTGCAGAGCCAGTCCCCCGAGATTCTCGAAGCCGCCAAGGTCGACGGGGCAAGCGGCTGGAACACCTTCCGTCGGATCACGTTGCCGCACATGCGGCAGTTCATCGAACTGTCGACGCTGCTGGGCTCGATCTTCATCGTGCAGACGTTCGACGCCATCTTCATGATCACCCAAGGCGGCCCAGGTACGGCAACCACGAACCTGCCGTACTTCATCTATCTCAAGGCGTTCCGAGCCTTTGACGTCGGTGAGGCCGCGGCCGCGGGAGTCATCGTGGTCGTAGCGACGATCGTGATCGCGACGTTCGCGCTTCGGGTCATCTCCAACCTGTTCCAAGAGGAGGCATGAGATGACTGCGGTACAGGTTCTCCCCCAGACACCACGTGCCGCGACCGATTTGCCGCCGCGGCAGGGCAAGGGTCCCAAGGGCAGCATCCTCGCCGGCGTGCTCGGCTGGGGTGGTGCGCTGATCTTCTTTTTTCCGGTGTTCTGGATGTTCACCACCGGGTTCAAGCAGGAGTCGCAGGCGTCGACGGATCCGCCAACCTTCTTCTTCGTGCCGACGTTGGATCAGTACACCGCGATTTTCGAACGCAACTTCGCGCCGTACTTCCTCAACTCGGTGATGGCATCGATCTTCTCAACCGTGCTCGTTATCGTCCTGGCGACCCCGGCCGCCTACGCACTGTCCATCGCACGAGTGGGGGCTTGGCGAGACTCGCTGTTCTTCTTCATCTCGACGCGCATGATGCCGGCGGTTGCATCGATCTTGCCGCTCTATGTCATCGCCCAGAACATTGGGTTGCTCGACAACATCTGGCTGCTGGTGCTCATCTATACGGCCATGAACCTGCCGATTGCGGTGTGGATGATTCGCTCCTTCCTCATCGAGCTACCCAAGGAGGTCCTCGAGGCGGCGCGTGTCGACGGCGCCAAACTGAGCACCGAGATGCGGCGCATCATCCTGCCGATGATCGCGCCCGGACTGGCCGCCACCGCACTCATCTGCTTCATCTTCGCGTGGAACGAGTTCTTCTTCGCCGTCAGCCTCACCGCGACGCAAGCCGCCACGGTGCCGGTGTTCCTCGTCGGCTTCATCACCAGCGAGGGCCTGTTCTGGGCGCGGCTGTCCGCTGCCTCCACGATGGCCGTCCTGCCTGTGATCATCGCGGGTTGGGTCGCCCAGAAGTGGCTGGTACGCGGTCTGTCGCTGGGTGCGGTGAAGTAATGCGAGCCGTCGTCGTCGAGGAGCCCGGATCCATCACGGTGGCGTCGGTCAAGGATCCGACGCCGCAAAGCCGGGAGGTCGTGCTGGCCATCGACGGCTGCGGCATCTGCGGGACCGACATCCATCTCATCGACGGTGAGCTGCCGTACCGCCCCTACCCGGTCATCCCCGGGCACGAGTTCGCTGGGACGGTCGTGGCGGTCGGCAGCGACGTCACAGAATTCGCCGAGGGCGACCGGATCGCTGCGGATCCCAACATCTTTTGCGGCGAGTGTCACTACTGCTTGATCGGGCGCGGCAACCTCTGCATCTACTACGGGGCACTCGGTGTGACGGGTGATGGCGCCTGCGCGGAGTTCCTCGCCGTACCCGTCGGCAACTGTTTCGCGCTACCCGACTCGATGCCACTCGAGCACGCTCCGCTGATCGAACCGCTGTCGTGCGCCGTACACGGGTTCGACCTGCTGCCGGGACGCGTCGGAGAGCACTACCTCATCTACGGCGCCGGCACGATGGGGCTGATGATGGCTCAGCTCGCGCAGCGCGCGGGGGCAGCGAGCGTCTCTGTCGTTGACATCAACACTCCCCGACTCGAGGTCGCCCGTCGCCTTGGAGTCGATGCGACCGCCAACGCGGCCGACGAGTTCGACCGTCCGCACGGATGGGAGGTCGTCGTCGACTGCACGGGGGTGATCCCTGCGATCGAGGATGCGCTCACCCGGGTGCGACCCGGCGGCACGATGCAGGTCTTCGGCGTCGCCGCGGCCGACGCCAAGGCGTCGTTCTCCCCGTTCGACGTCTACAAGAACGAGATCACCATCGTCGGCAGCATGGCGGTGTTGCACAGCTTCGGTCGTGCCGTGGACCTGATGGCCAAGAACGTCATCGATGCCGACGTTCTCATCAGTGACCGGTATGGCTTGGACGACTACGCCGAAGCCGTCGATGCGTTCCGTCGCGGCATCGGACGCAAGCTCCAGATTCGACCGCAGGCCTGAACGACTCATCTTCGTGTGAAGGGATACGTCGATGGCGACCGTGACGTACGACAGTGCGACCCGCTTCTACCCCGGGTCGGACACCCCCGCTGTGGACCGCCTCAACCTCGACATCGCCGACGGCGAGTTCCTCGTCCTCGTCGGTCCGTCGGGCTGCGGCAAGTCCACCTCGCTGCGCATGCTTGCCGGCCTCGAGGAGGTGGATGAGGGTGCGATCCGTATCGGAGAGCGCGACGTCACCAGCCTTCCGCCGCGCGACCGGGACATCGCCATGGTGTTCCAGTCGTACGCGCTTTATCCGCACATGACCGTCGCCGAGAACATGGGCTTCGCCCTGGAGATGGCGAAGGTGCCCAAGGAGGAGCGCAGCAAGCGCATCCAGGACGCGGCGCGCATCCTCGACCTGGAGAAGTTCCTGGAGCGCAAGCCCAAGGCGTTGTCGGGCGGGCAGCGTCAGCGGGTCGCCATGGGGCGAGCGATCGTGCGCGAGCCGCAGGTCTTCCTCATGGATGAGCCGCTGTCGAACCTCGACGCCAAGCTGCGCGTCTCCACCAGGTCCCAGATCGCGGCGCTACAGCAGCGGCTCGGGGTCACGACGGTCTACGTCACCCACGACCAGGTCGAGGCCATGACGATGGGGCACCGCGTCGCGGTGCTGAAGGACGGCCTGCTGCAGCAGTGCGACACCCCGCTCGGTCTGTACCAGCGACCGGTCAATTCCTTCGTCGCCGGGTTCATCGGCTCGCCCGCCATGAACATCCGCGAGTTCAAGGTCGTCGACGGTCACGCTCGCGTCGGTGAGCTCGATGTCCCTCTCTTGCGTGAGGAGATCGAGGGGCTAAGTCGCGAGGGAGACGACAGCGTGCTCATCGGCTTCCGTCCAGAATCGGTCGACCTGGTCGGATCGGGCGACGGCGTTCCCGTCATCGTCAATCTGGTCGAAGAGCTCGGCTCGGATGCCTTCCTCTACGGCACTATCGTCGGCACCGAGGGCGAGCCTGACGCTGCGGGCGCCATCGTCGCCCGGGTCGACCCGGAGCGCCCGCCGCAACTCGGGTCCACGGTGCACCTGCGCGTGCGTCCCGGACAGCAGCACTCGTTCAGCCCGAAGACGGGGCTTCGGTTGAACTAGGGGCAGGTGCGACCCCGGTGGCGATGACGTGAAGGCGGTCGTCATTGCCGGTATCGGCGACATCGAGCTGGCCACCCTCCCTGACCCCGCCCCTGGGCCACGGGAGGTCGTCGTCGCCGTCGCGGGATGTGGCATCTGCGGGACGGACCTACACATCCTCGACGGCGAGTTCGCGCCGGCGCTGCCCGTTGTGCCCGGCCACGAGTTCGCCGGAGAGGTAGTCGCCATCGGTCGCGACGTCGTCGAGGTGGGGATCGGAGACCGGGTTGCCGTCGACCCATCTCTGTACTGCGGCGAGTGCTACTACTGCCGGCGCGGGCAGGGAAATCAGTGTGAGCGCTGGGGAGCCATCGGGGTCAGCACCGCGGGCGGCGCGGCGGAATACGCAGTCGCACCCGCGCCAAACTGCTTTCTGCTTCCCGATGGCGTGCCCACCGCTGACGCTGCCCTCATCGAACCGCTTGCATGCGCACTGCACGGCTACGACGTACTGCGGAACCGCCCTGCGGACCACGTCCTGATCTACGGCGCTGGCACGATGGGCCTGATGATGCTGGAGCTCGCCGAGCGCACCGGGGCTGCCAGCGTCAGCGTGGTCGACATCAACGAGAACCGGCTCGAGACAGCACGCCTGCTCGGCTGCACCGCGGCCGTCCCGAATGCCGACGAGATCGACCGCCCGCGTGGCTGGGACACGGTTATCGACTGCACCGGCGTGGTGTCCGCCATTGACGACGGTCTGAAGCGGGTCGCTCGCGGTGGCACCTTTCTTCAGTTCGGCGTCTCTGGCGAGGCCGCAACGACCTCGTGGTCGCCGTACCGCATCTATCGCCGCGAGATCACCATCACCGGTTCTATGGGCGTACTCAACAGCTTCGAGCGCGCGGGCGAGCTGTTCGTGTCCGGAGTGCTGCGACCTGACGTGCTGATCAGCCACCGGTACCCGCTGGCCGACTACCAGACCGCGATCGAGCAGTTCACGGCCGGCGTCGGACGCAAGATTCACATTCAGCCGCATGTTTTCGGCTCAGCCGGCGAAGGGGAATTGTGACGTGATGCGCGCGTCAGTGTTGCGTGGAGTCCACGACCTCGCCGTCGAGGAGCGCCCCGTTCCCGAGCCGGATCGAGACGAGGCACTCGTCCGGGTGACATCCGTCGGCGTGTGTGGCTCGGACGTGCACTACTACGAGCACGGGCGCATCGGTCAGTTCGTCGTCAGTGCTCCCCTCGTCCTCGGGCACGAGGCGGGCGGCGAGATCGCCGCCGTGGGGCCGGACGTCGGGACCCTTGCGGTCGGCCAGCGGGTGTCGATTGAGCCGGGTATCCCCTGCCGCAACTGTGCCCAGTGCCTGTCCGGCCACTACAACCTGTGTCCGTCGATGCGTTTCTTCGCGACACCACCGATCGACGGCGCCTTCTGCGAGTACGTCGCGATGCCAGGGTCGTTCCTGCATCCGGTCCCCGACACCATCAGCGACGACGCCGCCGGCCTGGTAGAGCCACTGTCGGTAGGAGTGTGGGCATGTCGGCGTGCACGTGTTGCTCCCGGCGACCGCGTTCTGGTCACCGGCGCCGGCCCGATCGGATTGCTCGCCGGTCAGGTGGCGCGCGCCTACGGCGCCGCGGAGGTCGTCATCAGCGACGTGAACCCGCATCGACTCGCGCTCGCCGACCGCCTCGGGCTGACCGCACTCGACGTCTCGTCGACGTCGCTCGCGCAGGCAGGGCTGCGGCCGGATGTGCTGCTCGAATGCTCCGGCAATGTGCGTGCCACGACCGACGCGATCCGAGTGCTCGCTCCTGCCGGTCGGGTCGTGCTGATCGGGATGGGCGGCGACGAGCTACTGCTGCCGCTGTCGTACGTGCAGGACATGGAGCTGCAGATTCTCGGCGCCTTCCGTTACGCCGGAACGTGGCCGACGGCGATTGGGTTGGTCGCGAGCGGCGCCGTGGATCTCGATGCGCTCGTCAGTGGTCACTACGACCTGGACGAGGTTGAGGACGCCCTCACTGCAGCCGCCCGCGATCCGGCGGCGATCAAGGCGATGGTGACGCCTGCCCACTGATAGAAATTGACAACCATTGTCAATAGAATGAATATGGTTGTCATGACCAGGACAGTCGCCGTCGGTATCTCGGTGGCGTCTGCCCTTCTCACCGCGGCGGCGGCGTGCTCGTCAAGCACGGACTCGGGCGGCGATGGCCTTCGAGTCGTGGCCGCGTTCTACCCGCTGGCGTGGATGGCGGAGCAGGTCGCCGGCGATCGCGCGCGGGTCGAGACGCTGACGAAACCCGGTGCCGAACCTCACGACCTCGAGCTGACGCCGCAGGACGTCGCGACCATGACCAAGGCCGACCTGGTCGTCTACCTCGCGATGTTCCAGCCCGCTGTCGACGAGGCGGTCGCGCGAGAGGCAGACGATCGGGCGTACGACGTCACGCCGGACGCGTCGCTCGACCTCACGTACACCCCGATCGAGGAGGGGGAGGACAGCGGCGAGGCCGGCACCGTTGACCCTCACTTCTGGCTGGATCCACTGCGGCTTGCCGACGTCGGTGATGCCTTCGCCGCTCGCCTCGGGGACGCCGATCCAGAGAACGCGCAGGCGTTCCTCAACAACGCTGCGACGCTGCGTACCAGTCTCGAAGAACTCGACGTCGAGATCGCCACAGCGCTGACATCGTGTGAGCAGCGAGATCTGGTGACGAGCCACACTGCGTTCGGGTACCTCGCTCAGCGCTACGACATGGAACAGGTCGGGATCACCGGGCTGGTGCCCGAGGAGGAACCGTCGCCGCCTGAGCTCGCCGCCGTGTCCGACTTCGTCCGCGCGAATGGCGTGCGCACCATCTACTACGAGACGCTGGTGAGTCCTGCGGTCGCAGAGACCCTCGCCCGAGAGACCGGCGCAACGACCGCCGTCCTCGACCCGCTCGAAGGGCTCACTGACGAGTCGTCCGGCGACGACTACACCGAGGTGATGCGGACCAACGCGCAGACCCTGCAACGAGGGCAGGGGTGTGCATGACTGACGTCGTCAGCGTTCAGCATGCATCAATGGGATACCGAGCCCATGCCGTCGTCCGCGATCTCGATCTCGAGCTACATCACGGCGACGTCATGGCTGTCCTCGGCGCCAACGGATCAGGGAAGACCACGCTGCTGCGCGGCATCCTCGGCCTGGCCACACTGCTCGCCGGTTCCATCGAGCTCTTCGGCGTACCGATCGACCGCTTCGGTGAGCGCTATCGCCTGGGCTACGTCCCGCAGCGCCCAGCCATCGGCGGCGGCGTCCCCGCGACCGTGACGGAGGTAGTCAGTTCCGGGCGGTTGCCGCGCAAGCGACCGTTCGCGCTGATGACTACGCAGGATCGACGGGCCATCGCAAATGCCATTGACGCGGTGGGGTTGACCGAGAAAGCGTCCCAACCGGTCAGCACATTGTCCGGCGGTCAGCAGCGCCGGGTGCTCATCGCTCGCGCGCTGGCCAGCGAGCCCGAGGTGCTCGTCCTCGACGAGCCCACAGCGGGCGTCGATGCTGCCAATCAGGAGATCCTCGCCGCGACGCTCGCCAGCCTGATGCAGCGCGGCGCGACCATCCTGCTTGTGGCTCACGAGCTTGGTCCGCTTGCTCCTCTCGTCGACCGGGTCGTGGTGCTGCGCGACGGGCGGAAGACGTACGACGGCCCACCGATGCAGGATCTTGCTGTCGAGGACTCGCACCCGCACGGCGATGTCGGAGCGCTGGACCGTGGGTGGTTCGGATGACTTTCCTGTCGTACGACTTCATGCAGCGTGCGCTGCTGGCTGCGCTGCTTGTCGGTGTGGCGGCGCCCAGCGTTGGCGTCTACCTCGTGCAGCGTCGGCTTGCTCTCATCGGGGACGGCCTGGGACATGCTGCTCTCACCGGCGTTGCCGTCGGCCTCCTGACCAGTACGTCGCCAGTCCTGACCGCGCTCGTATGTGCCGTCGCGGGCGGGATCATTGTCGAGCTGGTTCGGCTGCGCGGCAGGACAACTGGCGACATCGCTCTCGCCATCCTGTTCTACGGCGGGATTGCCGGCGGTGTCGTCCTCGTGAGCAAGGCGCCGGGAGGAACGCCGGGCAACCTCAATGCCTACCTGTTCGGCGCCATCACGACGACGACGCCTGCCGACCTCGTCGCGTTTGCGGTGCTGAGCATCTTCGTGCTCGTGGTCACCATCGGTCTGGCGCGCCCGCTCTTCGCCGTCAGTGACGACGAGGAGTACGCACGTGCCTCCGGACTGCCCGTCGTGCGCTACAACGTGCTGCTCGCAGTCATCACTGCTGTCACCGTCGTCGTGTCGATGCGCGTCGTTGGTCTGCTCCTCATCAGCGCGCTGATGGTCGTCCCGGTGGCGACAGCTCAGCTGATCCGTTCCAGTTTCGCCGGAACGATGGCTGTTGCGATCGGCATCGGAGTGGTTGTGAGTGCTGGCGGAGTCGTGACGTCCTTCTACGTCGATACGCCGTCCGGCGGCACGATCGTGCTCCTGGCCGTGGCCGTCTTCGGGGTCGTTCTCAGCGGCTCTGCAGTGCGACATCGACTGCGACGCGATGTGCATCCGGAGGCGGAAGACCACCTGCATCGCCACGGCCCGGAATGCGGCCATCCGGCGGTGAGTCACGAGGACCACGTCGACTACGTCCACGACGGGCATCGTCATGCGGTGCACGGCGCGCACTACGACGAGCACTGAGGAGGCGACGGTGACCTCTGCACCTGCACCCCGCTCGACTCGACAGCGAGCCGCCGTCGCTGCCGTGCTCGACGAACAGGCGGACTTCCGCAGCGCGCAGGACCTGCACGCAATGCTGCGCGAACGCGGTGCAGGCGTCGGCCTGACGACCGTGTATCGAACGCTGCAGGCCCTGGCCGACTCAGGTGAGGTTGACGTGCTGCGTGGCGTCGATGGCGAAGCCGTCTATCGGCGCTGCAGCACCGGACATCATCACCATCTTGTCTGCCGCAACTGCGGCCGTGCGGTCGAGGTCGAGGGGCCAGCCGTCGAGCGGTGGGCCGACCGCGTCGCCGCTGAGCACGGCTTTGTCGACGTCAGTCACACCCTGGAGATCTTCGGCACCTGCGCGTCCTGCGCCTCGTTGGGCAGCGCTCCCCCGTAGCGCCGATCCCGCGAGGCGTAGAGCTCGACAGCGTGCCAGAGATGGCGCCGGTCGAAGTCCGGCCACAGCGTGTCGAGGAAGACAAGCTCCGCGTACGCCGACTGCCACAGCAGGAAGTTGGACGTGCGTTGCTCGCCGGAGGAGCGCACGAACAGGTCGACATCGGGGATGTCGGGCTCGTCGAGATGATGGGCAATCGTGCGCTCGTCGACGCGCTCCGGGTCAAGTCGGCCTGCAGCGACCTCCCGCGCAATGGCCCTCGCGGCATCGGCAATCTCTGCGCGACCGCCATAGTTCACGCAGAACTGCAGCGTGAGCACGTCGTTGTCCCTCGTACGGCGTTCGGCGTCCTCTAGCTCGGCGATCACCGACTTCCACAATCGTGGACGTCGTCCTGCCCAGCGCACGCGGACGCCGACAGCGTCGAGCTCGTCACGGCGTCGCCGGATGACGTCGCGGTTGAAACCCATGAGGAAGCGGACCTCGTCCGGCGAGCGGCGCCAGTTCTCAGTCGAGAAGGCGTACGCGGACAGGTAGGGCACGCCGATCTCGATTGCGCCCATGACGACGTCGAGCAGCGCGCTCTCGCCCGCCTCGTGCCCCTTGGTCCGCGGCAGGTCACGCTGCTTCGCCCAGCGCCCATTGCCGTCCATGACGATGGCGACATGCCGCGGCAGGAGGGCGCGCGGGATGTCAGGCGGTCTCGCACCCGTCGGATGCGGGAACGGTGCTGCAGGTGGGTTGCGTCGGCGCATGCGATCAAACGCGCTCGACGTGGCGCAGCGAACGCAGGCCCTGTTCGAGGTGCCATTGGAGATATGCCGCTACGAGGCCGCTGCCTTCGCGCCGATGCCGGGTGTCGGCGGCATCGGCGACGGGCCAGTCGCCGCTGAGCAGAGCACTCAGCAGGCGCAGCGTGTCGGGAGCCGGGGCAGCGCAGCCGGCCGGTCGGCAGCCGGTACACACTGCACCGCCGCTGGCGAGCGCGAAGAAACGGTGCGGGCCGTCGATGCCGCACCGGGCACACGCCGCGAACGACGGTGCGTAGCCGGCGACGGCCAGCGAACGCAGCAGGAAGGCGTCGAGGACAAGGTCTGCGGCGTGCTCGCCCGCGGCGAGTGCGCGCAGGCCGCCGACGAGCAGGAGGAACTGCTGGACGGCCGGCTCCTTCTCGACGCCGGTGAAGCGCTCGGCGGTCTCGAGCATCGCGGTGCCTGCGGTGTAGCGCGCGTAGTCGGTGGCGATGCCTTCGCCGTACGGCGCGAGCGTCTCAGCCTGCGTCACGATGTCGAGTGAGCGACCGGCGTACAGCTGCAGGTCGACATGCATGAACGGCTCGAGCCGTGCCCCGAATCGCGAGGTCGTGCGCCGGACGCCCTTGCCGACTGCACGGACGCGGCCGTTGTGGCGGGTGAGCAGGGTGATGATGCGATCGGCCTCGCCGAGCTTCTGGGTGCGCAGGACGACACCCTCGTCGCGGTAGAGGCTCACCGTCGCATTCTCCCTCGCCGCTTCGACTCCGGACGGGCACCGCGCAGATCTCGTGTCAGAACGTGGCGCGGTCATAGCCGCGCGAGACTCTGACACGAGCAGTCGAGTCGGGATCAGGCGGTGGCGGCGATGGCCACCGTCGCCAGCCCATTGATCACCATGTGGGCGACAATGCCGGCACCGAGCCGCCCGGTCCACCAGCGCAGCCCGCCAAGCAGCAGCCCGAGCACTACGAGCAGGATCGCGCGGGTCGGCTCGAGGTGTCCGAGACCGAAGACGATCCCGCTGACCACCGTGGCGAGCAACGGCGAGAGGCCGCACTTGGCTAACGCTCCCCACCACAGGCCACGAAAGCTCAGCTCCTCGGCGATCGGGCCAACGACCGCAAACGACACCGCGAGCGCGACGAACCACGGACCGCTGATCCCGCTCGCAATCTCCGCGGCTGCCGCTGTCGGCGTCACTCCCACCAGGAGCGCGACGAGCACGTAGAGCACGGTCAGCGATACGGCAGCCAGAGCGGCGAGGACGCCGATGCCGAGGTCCACCCAGCGAATCGACAGCGCGAGATCGCGGCGCACACCGCCGCCCTTTCGCCGTACCACCCAGATCGGGTAGAGGGCGAGGGCGGCCTGTCCGAGGATCAGCGATCCCACCACCGTGGGGCCATCGCCGAGCCCCAGCAGGCCGCCCAGCACCCAGAACGAGCCGAGGCTGAGCACCGCGTAGAGGGCGAGAGTCACGACCGCGTCGGGGATCCCCCATCGTGCGGTCGGCAACGCCTGCGTCGGGTCCGCGACGGCCGGCGATGTGCTCACGCTCGCGAGGCTAGTGCGCTCAGCGCGCCGCCCGATTTACCGCAGACACAACTGCCTCCAGGGAGGCGGTGACGATGTTCGCGTCAATGCCCACCCCCCAGAGGACCCGATTGCCCATCGCGCATTCGACGTACGACGCCGCGTTAGCGTCGCCGCCCGCCGACATTGCGTGCTCCTGGTAGTCGAGCACCCGAACATCGACGCCGTACTTCCCGAGCGCGTCGCAGAATGCGGCGATGGGGCCGTTCCCCGTCCCCTCCAGCGTGACGACCGCACCGCCATCGACCAGATCGACTGCCAGGGTGTCCGCTCCGTCGACAACAGCCGCCTGTCGAATCCCGCGAAGCGAGAACCGTCCCCACGGGTCGGAGGCATCCGGCAGGTACTCGTCGACGAAGATCTCCCACATCTGCGCGGGCGTGACTTCACCGCCGCGTGCGTCTGTGTGCGTTTGGATGACCGAGCTGAACTCGATCTGCAGCCGCCGCGGCAGGGTGAGCGCGTACTCCGTCTTCATGACGTACGCAACGCCGCCCTTGCCGGACTGACTGTTGACACGAATGACCGCTTCGTACGAGCGGCCGACGTCCTTGGGGTCGATGGGCAGGTAGGGCACGGCCCAACGGATGTCGTCGACGCTGACTCCGGCGGCGGCCGCGTCGCGCTCGAGCACCTCGAACCCCTTCTTGATGGCGTCCTGGTGCGATCCCGAGAACGAGGTGTAGACGAGGTCGCCGCCGTACGGGTGGCGCTCGTGGACGGGCAGCTGGTTGCAGTACTCGACGGTGCGACGGATCTCGTCGATGTCACTGAAGTCGATCTCGGGATCGATGCCCTGCGAGAACAGGTTCATCCCGAGCGTCACCAGGTCGACGTTGCCGGTGCGCTCGCCGTTGCCGAACAGCGTGCCCTCGATGCGGTCGGCGCCGGCGAGGTAGCCGAGCTCCGCAGCAGCGACTGCAGTGCCGCGATCGTTGTGCGGGTGCAGGGACAGGACGACGGCATCGCGATACGAGAGGTGGCGGTGCATCCACTCGATCTGGTCCGCGTAGACATTCGGTGTCGCCATTTCGACGGTTGCCGGCAGGTTGATGACGACGGGACGGTCCGAGGTCGGCTCCCACACATCGTTGACGGCGTTGCAGACCTCGGCGGCGTACTCGAGTTCGGTGCCGGTGAACGACTCCGGCGAGTACTCGAAGCGGACGTAGGTGTCGCCCATGTTTTCGGCGAGCTTGCTGCACAGGCGCGCGCCCTGCAGCGCGATGTCGGTGATGCCGCCACGGTCGAGACCAAAGACAACACGACGCTGCAGCGTCGACGTGGAGTTGTAGAGGTGGACGATCGCCTTGTCGGCGCCGCGTACAGCATCGAAGGTGCGCTCGATCTGCTCCTCGCGTGCCTGGGTCAGTACCTGAATCGTCACGTCGTCAGGGACGTTGTCTTGCTCGATGATCTCGCGTACGAAGTCGTAGTCGGTCTGGCTCGCAGCTGGAAAGCCGACCTCGATCTCCTTGTAGCCGAGCCGGATGAGCAGCTCGAACATGCGGCGCTTGCGCGCCGGGCTCATCGGATCGATGAGTGCCTGGTTGCCGTCCCGCAGGTCAACGCTGCACCACAGCGGCGCCGTCGTCGCGGACTTGGTCGGCCAGGTGCGGTCGGGCAGGTCGATAGGAGTGAAGGGGACGTACTTGCCGATCGGCATCCGCGAGGACGCCTGGGGATGCGGCATGGTCTGGGCTTCCTGTGTGGTCCGGCTCCTACTGGAGCTGACCGGCGTGCGCGCGAACCCCGCGGCGAGGGAGCCGGTCTAGAAGAGGGCCCCGCCGCGGCGGCGAAGAATGAGCGCCAGACGCACGATCGCGAGGGTAGCGGACATGTCGGCCAGTCGAGACGAAACGTCCACCATGCGGACGCCGCGGGTCGCCTGCTCCCGCCAACTGCGGAGCCGCCCATCCGCAACGATCATGGAGGAATGCACCGCCGATGTCCGATTCGTCCCGAGTGTCGGAGACATTTGTCCATGATCGTTGCGGGAAGGGGTGGAGGCGGGGCCCGACGCGGGCGGGCGCGGGCTGCATGCCCTCCCGACTGGTTCCTCCGGCACGCGATACACCTTGATAACCGCGTACGACAGGAACCAGGAAATCGTCACCGATCATCAGCAACGACGTGCACGCCGGGGCCAGCGCGACGTCCACGTCGGCAGAGTCGAAGCCGCCCTCTCGTCTCCCCTCTCCGCAACGGGAAGGGGGTGGAGGCGAGGCCCCACGCCGGCGGGCGGGGGCGCGCTGGGACGGCGCTAGAAGCCGAGCCGGCGTAGCTGCTTGGGGTCACGCTGCCAGTCCTTGGCGACCTTGACGCGCAGGTCGAGGAACACCGGCGTGCCAAGCAGGGCCTCGATGTGCTGGCGCGCAGTCGTACCGACCTCGCGCAATCGTGACCCGCCGGAGCCGATGACGATGGCCTTCTGGCTCGGGCGCTCGACGTAGATGTTTGCGTGGATGTCGGTCAAGTCGCGATCGGACCGCGGCAGCATTTCCTCGACGGTTACGGCCAGCGAATGCGGCAGCTCTTCCCTCACACCTTCGAGCGCAGCCTCGCGGATGAGCTCGGCCACGAGCACCTGCTCCGGCTCGTCGGTGAGCTCGCCCTCGGGGTACAGCGCCGGACCCACCGGCAGCAAGCCCACCAGCAGGCCAACAAGCACGTCCACCTGCTCATCGCGCACCGCCGACACCGGCACGATCTCGGCAAAATCGAGCAGCTTCGATACGGCCACGAGCTGCGCAGCTAGCGCGTCCCGGTCGACCAGATCGATCTTGGTCACGATTCCGACCACCGGTGTGCCCAGTGACGCCACCTCGCGGGCAATGAACGCGTCGCCGCGCCCAACCTCCTCATCGGCGGGGATGCAGAAGCCGACGACATCGACCTCCGCCCAGGTCGTACGCACCAGGTCATTGAGCCGTTGCCCGAGCAGGGTGCGTGGCCGGTGCAGGCCGGGAGTGTCTACGAGGACGAGCTGCGCCTCGGGTCGGTGAACGATGCCGCGGATGGTGTGCCGCGTCGTCTGCGGCCGGCTGGAGGTGATGGCCAACTTCTGGCCGACTATCGCGTTCATCAGCGTCGACTTGCCGGCGTTTGGACGGCCGACGAAGCACGCAAAACCGGAGCGGTGCTCTTCCTCAGAGGTTCCGCTCACCCCGGCCTCGTCACCTCACGCACGGCACCATCCGGACCGGCGAGCAGCACGGGCAGGTCAGGGCCGCCGAGCTCCCGGAGTACGGCCAGGTCGCCGGACATGAGCCGGTCGGCCGTCCCGACGACAGCGGCGGCTTCCAACCCAGGAGCCTCGCTCGACACCGCCATCGCGATGGCGACCTGCAGCGCGGATAGTTCCAACGAGGCCAGGGTCACCGTGGTCCCCACGTACGTACGTCCGTCGCTGTCGCGCACGGCGGCGCCCTCGTACCGGTCGCTGCGGGCACGCGCCGACCTGGCCAGCGTGACGATTTTGGCGTCCTCGGGATCGAGCTCCGGAGGCTCAGGCATCGACGTGATGTTGTGTCGCCTCGCTGGCGGGCTCGATCAACCCGTTCCGGCGCCGGCGGACGGCGACGGATCCGTCGGTCGGCGTCACGAGAACCGTGGCGATGCGGTTTCGGCGCCCCTCGGCGCTCTCGGCGACAAGTCGTAGCCCGGCGACGTCCGCCTGCGCACCGGGAATCGGTACCCGACCGAGGTGCTTGGCCAGCAATCCGCCCACGGTATCGACGTCGTCGTCCTTGAGGTCACGGTCGGTCAGCTCGGCGAGCTCCTCGACGGGCAGCCGCGCGGTGACCCGGTAGGCGCCCTGCGGCAGCACCTCGACCGGCGGCACCTCGGTGTCGTACTCGTCGGTGATCTCCCCGACGATCTCCTCGAGGATGTCCTCGATCGTGACGAGCCCCGCGGTGCCGCCGTACTCGTCGACCACGATCGCGAGGTGAACCTGATTGAGCTGCATCTCCCGGAGCACCTCGTCGACCGGCTTGCTGTCGGGAACGTAGGTCGCGGCCCGCATGACCGACTCGACGCGCTCCGTCGACTCGCCCTCGTGGAACTCGTACGTGCGCCGCACCAGATCCTTGAGGTAGGCCACGCCCACGACGTCGTCGAGGTTCTCGCCGATCACGGGAATCCGGGAGAACCCGCTGCGCAGCGCTAGGGACACCGCTTGCCGCAGGGTCTTGGCGCGCTCGATGAACACCATGTCGGTACGCGGCACCATCACCTCGCGCACGATCGTGTCGCCGAGCTCGAAAACGGAGTGGATCATCTGCCGCTCGTCGTCCTCGATCAGCGCGCGCTCCTCGGCCAGGTCGACCAGATCGCGAAGCTCCGCCTCAGAGGTGAATGGGCCCTCGCGGAAGCCCTTCCCCGGAGTCAGCGCATTGCCCACGAGGATGAGCAGGATGGTGATCGGTCGCAGCGCGCGAGCCAGCCAGTACGCCGGCGCAGCGGCAGCAAGAGCGATGCGATCAGCGTGCTGTCGGCCGAGCGTGCGCGGCGATACCCCGATCACGACGTACGACACGACGAGCATGATCCCCGCGGCCACGAGCACGGCCTGCCAGCTCTCGCCGAACAGGGCAAGGCACACCAGGCTCACGAGCACGGTGGCCGTGATCTCGCACAGCGTCCGCAGGAGAAGCAGCACGTTGAGGTAGCGCGGTGGGTCGCTGACGACCTGCTGCAGCCGGTCGGCGGCACGGCGCCCCTGGCGGACGTACTCCTCGACCCGAGTCCGCGACACCCGAGACAGGGCCACCTCTGCCCCGGCGAAGAGGCCGGCGAGCACGACGAGAATTGCTGCGACGACGACGAAGGTGATCTCGACGCTGTTCATGTCGAGCTCCCGCCCGTCCGCATTGCGTCGAGCGTTTGTTGCTCGTGCCAAGCGGCGACGATGCGGCCCTGCAGACCGAACATCTCGCGCTCCTCTTCCGGCTCCGCATGGTCGTACCCGAGGAGGTGCAGGATGCCGTGCGCGCACAGCAGGTACAGCTCGTCAGCAGTGGAGTGACCGGCGGCACGCGCCTGCGTGGCAGCGACCTCGGGGCACAGCACGACGTCGCCGAGGAGCCCCGGCTCGGGCTCCTCATCGTCGGAGGGGGGACGCAGCTCATCCATCGGAAATGCGAGCACGTCGGTCGGACCCGGCTCGTCCATCCAGTGCTGGTGGAGCTGCTCCATCGCCGCAACGTCCACGAGGAGGATGGAGAGTTCGGCGAGCGGATGGATGCGCATCCGCTCGAGGACGAAGCGCGCCATTCGACCCAGGCCCGCTTCGTCGACCGCGACGCCGGATTCGTTCGCGACATCGACACTCACGTGCGACGACCGTCCCTCGAGACTCGGCGTGCCGGCTCAACCACGACGACCCGGACGGCGACCGTCCGGGCGCGGTCCCTCGTGCAGCTGTCCCCCGAGGGAGGCATCGAAGCGCCCGTAGGCGTCCACGATCTCGCTCACGAGCTTGTGGCGAACGACGTCGTGGCTGGTCAGATGCGTGAACGACACGTCGTCGATGCCGTCCAGGATGCCCTGCACGATGCGCAGCCCACTGTGGGTGCCGGCCGGCAGGTCGACCTGCGTCACGTCTCCGGTCACGACCATCTTCGAACCGAAGCCGAGCCGGGTGAGAAACATCTTCATCTGCTCCGGCGAGGTGTTCTGTGCCTCGTCGAGAATGATGAAGGCGTCGTTGAGGCTGCGGCCGCGCATGTACGCCAGCGGGGCTACCTCGATCGTGCCCGCCGTCATGAGGCGCGGAATCGACTCCGGATCGATCATGTCGTGCAGCGCGTCGTACAGCGGTCGCAAGTACGGGTCGATCTTCTCGTACAGCGTTCCGGGCAAGAAGCCCAGCCGCTCCCCCGCCTCGACCGCGGGCCGGGTCAGGATGATGCGGTTGACCTGCTTGACCTGCAGTGCCTGCACGGCCTTCGCCACCGCGAGGTAGGTTTTGCCGGTGCCCGCAGGGCCGATGCCGAACACGATCGTGTGCTTGTCGATCGCGTCGACGTACCGCTTCTGGTTCAGCGTCTTCGGGCGGATGGTCCGGCCCCGATTGGACAGGATGTTGAGGCTCAGCACCTCGGCCGGGCGCTCGGTTGTCTCGCTGCGGAGCATGCCCGCGGATCGCTCGACGGTGTCGCGGGTGATTCCCTGACCGGTACGCAGGATCGTGATCAACTCGTCGAAGAGCCGCTCGACGAGGGCGACGTCACCCTGCTCCCCGGTGACGGTGATCTCGTTGCCGCGAGCGTGGATGTCGGCGCCAGGGAACATGGCCTCGACGACGCGCAGGAACTCGTCACCCGAACCCAGCAGGCTGACCATGCTGAGGCTCGTCGGAACGACGATCTTGTGTTGGGCTCGTGTGGTGTCGACCATGGGTCGGCCTGGCGGCCTGGCGCCTGCTCTCGTCCTCGGGAATGTCGGCTGGATCAACAACCCATGTTACCCAGCGTGCCGTTCCCCTTCGACGATCATCCGGGCGGCCAATTCAGGCCCCGCCCGCCCAGTACGTGCGCGTGGACATGGAACACCGTCTGCCCGGCCGAGGTGCCGGTGTTGAACACGACGCGGTGGCCGGACAGCTGCTCCTGATCGGCGACCGCGGCGGTCTCCCGGACGAGCTCGGCGAGCAGCAACTCGTCGACGGCCGCCAGCTCCGCGACGTTCGCGTGGTGCGCCCGCGGGATGACCAGCACGTGAGTCGGAGCCTGCGGGTTGATGTCCCGGAAAGTGACCGTGCGCTCAGTCTCGCGAACGACGGTCGCGGGTACGTCTCCGGAGACGATCCGGCAGAACAGGCAGTCCGCCACCTGAGTCATGCTTCGCATCCTCCCACCGCTTCGATCAGCAGGTGCTCACCACCGGGGCGACGCCGCGAGGAGGATGCCGGCGGCCACGACGCCGGCGGTCGACGTGCGCAACACGGTAGGGCCGAGACGCCGGATGGATGCGCCAGCAGTCGAGAACGTCGCCAACTCCTCGTCGGTGAGGCCACCCTCCGGTCCGACAACGACGACGACGTCACCGTCGGTCGGTACGGGAAGATCGGCGAGACCTTCTTCACCG
Source organism: uncultured Actinomycetota bacterium (assembly GCA_963801015.1). GTDB lineage: Bacteria > Actinomycetota > Actinomycetes > CAWDCV01 > CAWDCV01 > CAWDCV01. The sequence goes on from CAWDCV010000002.1 coordinate 52,935, forward strand.
CCCTCGTGCAGGACGATGCCCTGGGTCGATGCGGCAAGCCGGGCTGCGACGCCGGACGTCATCGCCAGCTCCGTCACGTCGGGAATGAAGCTGCGCCGGGCCTGCTTGGCGGCTTCCCGCGCCGCCGTACGCCAGCGGCCGAGTGCCTTGGCGCCACGCTCATCGCGCCAGCGGGTCACGCAGCGCGCAGCCGACCAGGGCACCACCACGTCGACTCCGACCTCGGTCATCATCTCGACAGCGAGCTCGCCCCGATCGCCTTTGGGCAGCGCTTGCACCACGGTCAGCCGTGGCACCGGCCGTTCTTCGACACGCATGGCGTCCACGACGCACTCGATCTCGTCGCGATCGACGCGAACGACCGTCGCGGCGGCGACCGTTCCGCGCCCGTCGATGACCTGGATGCGCTCGCCCGGTGCTACGCGCCGCACCCGGGCGGCATGGTGACCCTCCGGCCCTGAGATCACCACGGTGCGAGCTCCGGGAAGCAGTAGTCCCCCGTCGACGACGAAGGTGGCGGCCGTCACCGCTGGTCAGCGTCCGTTGAACGCATCCCGCAGCCGGGAGAAGAACCCCTGACCGCCAGGGGTGAACTGCCCGTCGGGCCGTTCCTCGCCGCGCAGGTCGGCCAGCTGCCGCAGCAACCGTTCCTGCTCGCCGTCAAGCTTGGTAGGCGTCTGGACGTCGACGTGCACGAGCAGGTCTCCGCGACCGACGCCGCGCAGGTGTTGCACCCCCTGCCCACGCAGCGGGATGACATTGCCGGACTGGGTGCCCGGCCGGATGTCGATCTCCTCGGAGCCGTCGAGGGTCTCGAGCGTGACCGAGGCACCGAGCGCAGCGGCGGTCATCGGCAGCGTCACCGTGCAGTGCAGGTCGTCCCCGCGACGCTGGAACGTTGGGTGGGGCAGCTCGACGATCTCGACGAACAGGTCGCCCGCCGGCCCGCCGCCGGGCCCGATCTCGCCCTCGGCGGCGAGCTGGATGCGCGTGCCGGTGTCGACGCCCGCCGGGATCTTGATGGTCAGCGTGCGGCGGGTCCGGATCCGGCCGTCGCCCGCGCACTCGGGACACGGGTGCGGGATCACCGTGCCGAACCCGGAGCAGTTGGTGCACGGACGCGACGTCATCACCTGCCCCAGCAGGGAGCGCTGCACCTGCTGGACCTCGCCCCGGCCGCGACACACATCACAGGTGCGCACCGACGTCCCCGGCGCCGTGCCTGCTCCGGTACACGTCGGGCACAGGACTGCGGTATCGACCTGGAGATCGCGGGTACTGCCGAACGCGGCCTCACCGAGCTCGACGTCCAGCCGAATGAGCGCGTCCTGGCCGCGACGCTTGCGCGGCCGGGGACCACGACTGGCCGAAGTCCCAAAGAACGCGTCCATGATGTCGCCGAAGCCAAACCCGGCACCGAACCCGGCGCCCGACGACGACAGCGGATCGCCGCCGAGGTCGTACATCTGGCGCTTCGACGGATCGGAAAGCACTTCGTACGCTGCGGTGATCTCCTTGAAGCGCTCCTGCGTCACCGCATCAGGATTGATGTCGGGATGCAGTTCGCGAGCAAGCCGGCGGTACGCGCGCTTGATCTCGTCCGGTGAGGCGTCGCGGCTGACGCCGAGAGTGGCGTAGTGGTCCTGCGTCACTGCCTCACGACTCCGCGAGGATCTTGCCGACGTACCGAGCCACTGCGCGTACCGCTCCCATCGTTCCGGGGTAATCCATTCGGGTTGGGCCGAGCACCCCGAGCTGCGCCAGGGTTTCCTCGCCGCGACCGTAACCAACACTGACAATCGACGACTGAGCCAAGCCGATGTGCGGATTCTCGTGCCCGATACGGACCGTCAACGTCGACGGGTCTCCGACCTCGCCCAGCAGGCGCATGAGCACCACCTGCTCGTCGAGTGCTTCGAGGACCGGCTGGATCGTGTGGATGTACTCCGAGCCGAACCGCATGAGGTTGGCAGTTCCCGCAAGGACCACCCGCTCCTCGTGACGCTCGACGAGCGTCTCCAGCAGGGTCGACACGATGGCCGCGGCCACGCCGCGCTCCTCGCCGACGTACAGGTCGGGAATCTCCGCCACCACGGGAGGAAGCTCGGCGAGCCTACGCCCGGCGAGGCGCTCGTTGAGCAGCCCACGCAGGTCCCCGACGAGTCGGTCGGCCGCGGGGGCGGTGCACTCGACGATGCGCTGGTCGACCCGCCCCGTATCGGTGATGAGCACGAGCATCACGCGAGTCAGGCTGAGCGGGACGAGCTCGACGTGGCGCACGGACGACCGGATGAGCGACGGGTACTGCACCACCGCCACCTGCCGGGTCAGTTGTGCGAGCAGCCGGACCGTGCGGCTGACGACGTCGTCGAGATCGACGGCACCCTCGAGGAACGTCGCAATCGCGCGCCGTTCTGGCGTCGACAGCGGCTTGACGGTGGCCAACCGGTCGACAAAGAGGCGATAGCCCTTGTCGGTAGGGATACGACCGGCGCTGGTGTGTGGCTGGGTGATGTAGCCCTCTTCTTCCAGCACCGCCATGTCGTTGCGGATCGTCGCCGAGGAGACGCCGAGGTTGTGTCGCTCGACCAGCGCCTTGGACCCGACCGGCTCGGAGGTGGAGACGTAGTCCTCCACGATCGCGCGGAGCACTTCCAGCTTGCGTTCGTCGAGCACAGGTCCCTCCTTCCGGTCGTTGCTGGGCCCTGGCACTCACGTCGTTCGAGTGCCAATCCTACGTCGTCGCCGCAGGCCCGGCTCGACGCGGCGCGGCGCATCGATCGGCACCACCGAGGTCCTCGACTTCACGCTCCGATCGGTGAAGGCTGGGCTCGGTGCACAGGCGCCCACCATCGAAGGAGCTCGTCATGACCCAGTCCCCGGACCCCGCGGACTCCGGTCCCCCGCCCCGGGACACGACGCCGGACCCCGATCTGCCCTCGTCGCCACCGGCAACGCCGCCGCCATCCTCATCGCCGTCGCCGTCCTCGCCCTCGGACGATCCACTCGGGAGTGCCAGCGAGCCGCGGCGGGACGCACCGCCCCCATCGTCGACCACCGCCACGCCCGATCCGAGTGCTCCCCCGCCCGGGACCATGCCACCACCGCCCACGGCGAGCCCGGAAGGCTACGGCTACCAATCGGCGCCACCGGCCGGAGCGTACGGCTACCAGCAGCAGGCGCAGCAGTTGAGTCAGCAGGAGGAGCGCACCTGGGGCATGGTCGCCCACCTGTCAGCGCTGATCGGGATCATCATCGGCGTGAGCTTCGTGGGTCCGCTCATCGTGATGCTCGTCCAAGGCCCGAAGTCGCGCTTCGTGCGCGAGCAGGCGGTCGAGGCGCTGAACTTCAACATCACCGTACTGATCGCCGTGATCCTCAGCGGTTTGCTGATCTTTTTGCTCATCGGTCTCATCCTGCTGCCGATCGTCCTCATCGCCTGGCTGGTCTTCACCATCATTGGCGCCGTCACGGCCAACGACGGACGGCCGTACCGCTACCCGATCAACATCCGTATGGTGAAGTGAGGTCGGTCCACGGCCCGCCACTGACGGTCGTCCGCCCCGGTGAAGGCCGGGCGGGCAACCTCGGCGATATCGGTGTGGTGTTCAAGCTCTGGGGCGAGGACACCGGCGGAGCGCTGGCCATCGTGGAGCATCCGTTCGCCGTCGGTGCACTGGTCACACCACACCTGCATACCCGTGAGGACGAGTACTCCATCGTGACGGAGGGCGAGATCGGCTTCCGCTCCGGCGATCGTGAGGTGGTGCTCGGTGCCGGCGGCTATGTCACCAAGCCACGCGGTGAGATGCATGCGATGTGGAACGCCGGCGACGTTCCGGCCCGCATGATCGAGATCATCAGCCCGGCCGGATTCGAGCTGTTCTTTCGTGACGTCGTCGATGCCGCGGACGCGGGCTCTCCGGACACGGTCGACGTCGAGGCGCTCGTGAGCAGCTACGGGCTCGAGTTCGGCGAACCGGACTGGCTGCCAGGCGTCATCTCTCGCTACGGACTCACAGTTGCGGGCGACTCAGGTCCCCAGTAGGTCAATCGACCAGATCGCGGATGACGGCGTCGGCGAGGAGGCGCCCGCGGCGGGTGAGGACGGCGCGGCCGGCGTTGTACGCATCCGGCTCGAGTAGACCGCTGTCCACGGCCTCCTTGGCGACCAGTCGACCCGGTTCGTGAAGGTCGTCGAGCGGATGCCCGTCGGCGAGGCGAATGCCGAGCAGGACGCGCTCCAGCCGCCGGTCCTCGTCGGAGAGCTCCTCGCGTGCCTGCGCCGGGGAAGAACCGGCCGACAGGCGACCCGCATACGCCGCCGGGTGTTTGACGTTCCACCAGCGGACGCCGGCCACATGGCTGTGCGCACCCGGCCCGATGCCCCACCAGTCACGTCCGCGCCAGTACGCCAGGTTGTGGCGGCAGCGAGCCTCGACGGATCGCGCCCAGTTCGACACCTCGTACCACCCGAAGCCTGCGGCGGCGAGGGTGTCCTCCGCCTGCAGGTAGCGATCCGCCAGCACGTCGTCGTCGGGTGCGCGCAGCTCGCCACGACGGATCTGCCCGGCGAGGCGGGTGCCGTCCTCGACGATGAGTGCGTAGGCGCTGATGTGGTCGGGCTCGGCGGTTACCGCTGCGTCGAGCGATGCCTGCCAGTCCGCCTCGGATTCGCCCGGCGCCCCGTAGATGAGATCCAGGTTGACGTGCTCGAAGCCGGCGCGGTGCGCCTCCACCACGCACTGCTCGGGGCGGCCGAGTCGATGCTGCCGGTCGAGAACGCGCAGCACGTTCTCGCGAGCGCTCTGCATTCCGAAGGAGACGCGCGTGAATCCAGCAGCGCGCAGCTGCTCCAGGTACACCGCGTCGACCGACTCTGGATTGGCCTCGGTCGTGAGCTCTGCATCCGCAGCGAGGCCGAACACGTCGTCGATCGCACGCACCAGCCGCGCGAGGTCATGGCTCGGAAGCAGCGTCGGCGTCCCGCCGCCAATGAAGACGGTGTGCACCGGGAGGTCGACACCGCCGAGCACCCGGCGTGCCAGCCGCATCTCACTGATCGCGCTGTCCACATACGTCGCTCGCGAGACCCCGGGCCCGAGCTCGTCTGCGGTGTAGGTGTTGAAGTCGCAGTAGCCACAGCGGGTTGCGCAGAACGGCACGTGCACGTACAGCGAGAACGGCTGCTGACCCACCGCCGTCCGGGCCGAGTCCGGTAGAGCGCCGTTTGCGGGAACCGGTTCCCCAGCGGGCAGCGACGACGGCACGTTCTCCAGTGTGCCGCGAACCTGTCGTCGGTCAGCGCTTCGCCTGTGCAGGCTCCTCGTAGAATTCGTCGAGCACCTCGGCGTACCGCTTCTCGACGACCTTGCGCTTCACCTTCAGGCTCGGTGTCAGTGCGCCCGACTCGACGGTCAGGTCCTCCGGCAGGACGGCGAATTTCTTGATGGTCTCCCAGCGCGGCAGTCGTCCGTTCATCTCGTCGACGTAGCCCTGCAGCATCGCGTGGACGTCGTCGCGCTTGGACAGATCCTCGTATGCCGCGCCGGCGGCGCCGTTCTGCTCCGCCCACTTCTCGATCGCCTCGGGGTCGAGCGCGATGAGTGCGGCGCAGAAGTTGCGACCGTCACCGTGGACGACGATCGCGCTGGCGTACGGACAGAGTGCCTTGAACATGACCTCGATGGCCTGCGGTGCGACGTACTTGCCACCCGAGGTCTTGATGAGGTCCTTCTTGCGGTCGGTGATGCGCAAGAAGCCCTGGTCGTCAAGCTCGCCGATGTCGCCGGTGCGGAACCAGCCGTCGTCGGTCAGCGTTTCCTCGGTCTCCTTCGGCAGGTTGTGGTATCCGCGCATCACGCCCGGTCCGCGGACGAGGATCTCGCCGTCGTCGGCGACACGCACCTCGGTGCCCGGCAGTGGCCAGCCGACCGTCCCAAACTTGTAGTCGTGCGGGCGGTTGACGAAGGAGGCCGCGCTGGTCTCGGTGAGGCCGTAGCCCTCGAGGATGAGGATGCCGGCGGCGTGGAAGAACTCCGCGACCTTGTCGGACAGCGCTGCGCTGCCGGAGACGAAGTACCGCACCTGGCCGCCAAAACGCCCACGCAGCTTGCTGAAGACGAGGCGGTCGGCGATGGCGTGCTGCACCTTGAGCACGGGGCTGATCGACTTGCCGGCACGCTGCAACGCGGACACCTGGCGTCCAACGCCGTACGCCCAGTGGAAAATCTTGGCCCTGGCGCCGCCCTCTTCCTCGACCATCGACGTCACGCGATGCTGCACCTTCTCGAAGATGCGCGGCGCACCAGCCATGAACGTCGGGCGAACCACACCGAGCTGCTCGACGAGCTTGGTGATGTCGCCGTCGACTGCGCTCGCGAAGCCGATGGCGAGCTGGCCGGACAGCAGCACCTTGCCGAACGAGTGCGACAGCGGCAGCCACAGGTACTGCACGTCATTCGGCTGCAGGAGATCGAGCGCTTCGATCGCCTTGCCCTCGTACGTCCAGTTGTCGTGAACCAGCCGAACGCCCTTGGGCCGGCCGGTCGTTCCCGACGTGTAGATCAGCGTGGCCAGGTTCTCCGGGCCGATGGCATCGACCGCCGTGTCAACCACGTTCGGCAGCGTCGACAGGTGCTCGCGGCCTCGACGCTCGAGCTCCTCGAACGAGATCACCCAGTCGTCGTCGGCGGTGCCGTCGAACGTCACGACCTGCTCGAGCTCAGGCAGCTTTTCCCGGTACTCGCGCAGCTTCTCGATCTGGGTGTCATCCTCGGCGAACGCGAACCGGCTGCCCGAGTCGGCAAGGATGAACGCCACGTCGTCGGCGGGTGTGGTCGGGTAGACCGTCGTGGTCGCCGCGCCCGCACACATGATGGCGAAGTCGGCGAGCACCCAGTCGTGCCGCGTCGTCGAGATGATGGCGACACGCTCTTCGGCTCCGACGCCGAGGGAGATCAGGCCAGCGGCAAGGGCACGTACGCGATCACCCGTTTGCTGCCAGGTCGTCGATTGCCAGCCGCCGCTGACGGGATAGCGGAATGACTCGGCCTGCGGCGTCGCGGCTACCCGGTCGAGGAACATCCGCGCCATCGACGCAGGTCGTTGCTGCACGATGCGTCAGGTCGTCGGCCACGCGGATCCTCCTCGTTCACGCGTCATGCTCTTCTGCGGCGGAGGACTCTCGAGGAGCCGGGGCCGCGGTCGAACACTACGACGTGGCTGCGTTTCACGGCAGCCCTCTCAGACGCGGGCTCCGGTCAGGCCACGGAACATGTCCGCGATCGTGACGCCATCGGGTGGCCGGGACACCAGCTCGACGTCGTCGCCCGCGCCGATGTCGCCGGGCTCGAGCACGCGGAGATATACGCCTGGGCGAGCGTGCTGGGTGAAACGCTTGACCCAGCGCGGCTCGCCCATGAAGCCCTGGAACGTCGAGCAGGGTTGGCGCGGCATGCTGACCTCGAGCAGCGTCGTCCCGACCCGCCACCGTTCGCCGATCACGGCATCGTCGACCTCGACGCCGCGCGTGGTGAGGTTCTCGCCGAACTGCCCATTGCGGAGCGGTCTGCCGAGCTCCTCCGACCACCAATCGAGCTCTTCTCGGGCGACGGCGTACAGCGCCTTGTCGACGCCACCGTGGTGACGCCTGTCAGCCTGCTCGTCGACGGCGACCCCCAGGATGGTCACGGTCACTCTTCCGGTTTGCGGCCGCTTGTCGATGGCGGACCGCCCCTGCTTGCCGTATCCGAGTCGCTCGATGTACCCGGCGTTGACCGAAATTACCTTCACGAGCCGCTCCGCCGCCCGATGATGGCCGACGAGTCGGAGTCGCTCGACAGCGCCGCGACAAAGGCTTCCTGCGGCACCTCGACCCGGCCGACCATCTTCATGCGCTTCTTGCCTTCCTTCTGCCGCTCCAGCAACTTGCGCTTACGCGTGATGTCGCCGCCGTAGCACTTGGCAAGGACGTCCTTGCGCAGCGCGCGGATGTTCTCGCGAGCGATAACCCGGCTGCCAATCGCTGCCTGGATCGGTACCTCGAACTGCTGTCGAGGGATCAGCTCGCGCAGCTTCTGCGTCATCCGAACGCCGTACGCGTATGCCTTGTCGCGATGGACGATGGCGCTGAACGCGTCGACGGGCTCGCCCTGCAGCAGAATGTCGACCTTGACGAGATCGGCCTGCTCCTCGTCGGTCGGCTCGTAGTCGAGGCTCGCGTATCCACGGGTGCGTGACTTCAACGCGTCGAAGAAGTCGTACACGATCTCCGCGAGCGGCAGCGTGTAGCGCAGCTCGACGCGGTCCTCGGACAGGTAGTCCATGCCGAGCAACATCCCGCGACGCGACTGGCACAGCTCCATGATGGCGCCGACATAATCGCTCGGCGCCAGGATCGTCGCGCGCACGATCGGCTCGTACACCCTCTCGACCTTGCCGCTGGGGAACTCGCTCGGATTGGTCACGATGTATTCGGAGCCATCCTCGAGCTCCACGCGATAGACGACGTTCGGCGCTGTCGAGATCAGGTCGAGGTCGAACTCCCGTTCCAGCCGCTCGCGGACGATCTCCAAGTGCAGCAGGCCTAGGAAGCCGCAGCGGAAGCCGAACCCGAGCGCCGCCGAGGACTCCGGCTCGTACACGAGCGCCGCATCGTTGAGCCGCAGCTTGTCCAGGGCGTCGCGCAGCTCCGGAAAGTCGGCACCGTCCATCGGGTACAGGCCCGCGAACACCATCGGGCGGGGGGTCTTGTACCCGCTCAGGGGACGAGTTGCCGGGCGGGAGGACGATGTGACCGTGTCGCCCACTCGCGATTGCCGGACGTCCTTGACGCCGGTCATCAGGTAGCCGACCTCGCCCACACCCAGACCATCGGACTTGATGGGCTCGGGAGAGATGACGCCGACCTCGAGCGTCTCGTGGGCGCCGCCGGTCGACATCATCAGCGTCCGCTCCCGGGTCGACAAGTGACCGTCGATGACGCGCACGTAGGTGACGACGCCGCGGTAGGTGTCGTAGACCGAGTCGAAGATGAGCGCCCGGGCAGGTGCGTCCACATCCCCCACCGGCGAGGGCACATGCACCACGACGTGCTCGAGAAGTTCGCGGACGCCCTCCCCCGTCTTGGCACTCACCCGGAGGACGTCGTCGGGGTCACACCCGATGATGTGCGCGATCTCGGCGGCGTACTTCTCCGGCTGCGCGGCCGGCAGGTCGATCTTGTTGAGGACCGGGATCACGTGCAGGTCGTTCTCGAGCGCGAGGTAGAGGTTGGCCAGCGTCTGCGCCTCGATGCCCTGAGCGGCGTCGACGAGCAGGATCGCGCCCTCGCAGGCGGCGAGGCTGCGCGACACCTCGTAGGTGAAGTCGACGTGTCCTGGCGTATCGATGAGGTTCAGCACGTACACGCGACCGTCGGCGGCTTCGAAGGGCAGCCGCACGGCCTGGCTCTTGATCGTGATCCCGCGCTCGCGCTCGATATCCATGCGGTCGAGGTACTGCGCGCGCATCTGCCGCTCGTCGACGACCCCAGTCAACTGCAGCATCCGGTCGGCCAACGTCGATTTGCCGTGGTCGATGTGGGCGATGATGCAGAAGTTGCGGATGAGCGCCGGGTCTGTCCGGCTCGGCGCGGGGGCGGAAACGGGCACGCGGAACTTCCTCGAGAGATCGGGTACGCCCTCCATGGTCCCACGCGCACCAAGCTCCCGACTCGTACGATGCCGCGGTGGCCGCGTTGCGAGGTCTGCTCGGCCGGCTGCTGCCGGCGCGACCGCCGCGGCGGCATGTCCCTGCTGAGCAGCCCGCGGGGCAAGCCTTCGACTATTCAGGGCCGGCGCGCATCTCGTACGCCCCGCATCCGGACGGCGTCGCCGACCCGGGTGAGGTCGTGTGGACGTGGGTGCCGTACGAGGACGATCCCGGGAAGGGCAAGGACCGCCCCGTTGTGGTGATCGCCCGGGTCACGGACGACCTCCTGGTCGTCCTGCTGTCGAGCCAGGATCACGCTGGGGAACCGGATTGGGTGCTGCTCGGCCGCGGAGCTTGGGACGCCGCGGGCCGGGCGAGCTTCGTCCGCCTCGATCGCGTGCTCCGCGTCGCGCCGGCTGCCGTCCGCCGTGAGGGTGCGACGCTTGATCAGCGTCGTTTCGATGCGCTGGCTGCTGAGCTGCGACGGCGGCACGGCTGGTCCTGAGTCACCCCCACCCGAGCTCACTGGCAGCGCTCGCACCTTTTTGGTGATCGTCGCCGCGCTGGTACCTTGGGCGGTCGGCATTCGCGCCGCCCCGTCATTCCCGATCGACAAGGCTTCTTCGTGGCGAACATCAAGTCCCAGCTCAAGCGCATCAAGACCAACGAGAAGGCCCGCCAGCGCAACAAGGCGGTCAAGTCGTCGCTGAAGACTGCCGTCCGCAAGTTCCGCGACGCCGCCGACTCCGGCGATGCCGCGGGCGCGGGTGCCGCGCTCCAGACCGCATCTCGCGAGCTCGACAAGGCCGTGAGCAAGGGCGTCATTCACCGCAATCAGGCGGCGAACAAGAAGTCCGCCATGGCCAAGCGCGCCGCGACGCTCTAAGGCTCAGCACTCACCCCAAGTTGTCCGAACGCTCTCGCCGACGTAAGCGGGGTGGAATCGGACAGGCAGTGTCGGCTAGAGGTGACGTCCGCTAGCCACTGCTCAGGAGCTGCTCGAGCTTGTCGAGGCACTGCTCCAGGCCTGCCGCGGACATGTCCCGGGTGGCCTGATCGGGATAGCCGGACTCGATGATCATCACCGAGCTGCGACGTTCGTCGACCGGCTCGAACACGACGACATGCGGCACGACGGTGGGCACGTCGCCGGGGATGCCAGCTTGCGCCGGACTCATCGGTTCGCCCTCCGGTGTGGCGAACCGCGACGCGTACTCCAGGCGTGACCCGGGCTCGACTCTGCTGTAGGTCCAGGTGTTGAAGATGTCGCCACCGCCGTAATCTGCCGGCGCCCGCATGGCCACCAGGGAGGTCCCGCCGACTCTGACGTCCATCTGCGCGACCGGGCAGGTGAAGCCAGCCGGACCCCACCACCCTCGCACGAGGTCCGGCTCGGTCCAGGCCCGATAGACGGCTTCGGCCGGCTGGGCGAGCTCCCTGCGGGCTCGCACCTCGAATGCCTGAGCGGGCCCGACGTCCGGGTCACGCACATCCGGTCTTCTGCGCACGTCATCGGTCACGTCACCCTCCTATCTCGGACTGCCAATCCGACCCGTCAAACGGTCGGGACACCGGAAACTCATCGCCCCGGTCTCATCGGCACATAGCCGCCAGGGCTACCCCTCACAGCAGTGATGCAGACAGGCGAGAAGTATCAGCGGTTGCGGGCCTGCGCCACCCGCACGACGGCGCGTTCCAGTGCGTATGCGGGGTCGACCTCAGCTCCTTTCACCGCCGCATCGGCGTCCGCCACGGCGTGCATCGCGTTTTCCAGCCCCTCGGGGGTCCAACCGCGCAGCTGGGAGCGCACCCGGTCCACCTTCCACGACGGCATGCTCAACTCGCGCGCAAGGTCGGCGGGGCGAGTCCGTTGCTGCGCGGATCCGACTCGGATGACGTTGCGAACGCCTTGCGCGAGCGCGCTGGTCACGAGGACCGGTGCCACGCCGACGGCAAGCGCCCAGCGCAGCTGCTCCAGTGCGTCTTCGGTGCGCCCCTCGACTGCGCAATCGGCGACCGTGAAGCTCGTGGCCTCGGCGCGCCCTGAGTAGTAGCGGCGAACAGCGCTCTCGTCGATCGGCCCGGGGGTATCGGCGACCAGCTGGCTCACAGCAGCCGCGAGCTCCCGCAGGTCGTTGCCTACTGCGTCGATCAGCGTGCGCGCCGCGCCATCACTCATGGACCGCGACGCCGTGCGCGCTTCGGCGCGGACGAAGGCCACCTTGTCGGTGTAGCGCTTGACCTCAGCACACGCGATCGACGTCGCGCCGGCGCGCTGAGCCGCCTCGAGCACAGCTTTGCCCTTGGCGCCTCCCTTATGCGCGAGAACCACGGCGACGTCCTCCTCGGGGGCGGCCAGGTACGCGATGAGCTCCTTAGCAGCATCAGCGGACAGGTCCTGTGCGCCACGCACGACCACCACGATCGTGCCGCCGAACAGGGACGGACTGACGAGCTCGGCAAGGCGACCCGCGGAGATCTCCGTCGCCGGTATGTCATGGACGATGACGTCGGGGTCATCGGTGCGCGCCGCAGCCACGAGCCCCGAAACGGCGCGTTCGGCGAGGAGTTCCTCCGGTCCCACGACGAGGGTCACCGGCGCCGTCACTGCCACACTCCGATCACGCACCCACTCTGGCACGGGGGCGGCGTCGCTCCGGGCGAGGGAGGGCGGCGGCAATCGCGACGTTCCCCAGCGACGCCTGCGAGCTCGCGTCACCCGTCCCCTCGCGCGCGACGACGCGCAGGGTTTCACTCGTCCCGACGACGGCGACATCGCCGTCGAGGTCGGTGCGCCGGGCCTGGGCGCCAAGGCTGCTGATGAGATGCTCAGTCGCCGCGGACGGATGTCCGTAGTCGTTGTCCGCGCCCACCGAGGTGATCGCTACTCGCGGCGCTACCGCGGCCAAGAATGCTGGCTCCTGATAGCGCGAGCCATGGTGCGGGACCTTCAGGACATCGACGCGAAGGTTCTCGTCGCCGGCGCCGAGCAACGCGCGCTGTGCCGCCGGCTCGATGTCCCCAGCCAGCAGCAGCCGGACGCCGGACTGCTCGACGAGGAGCACAACGCTGGCATTGTTGGGCACCGACTCGTCGGTCGTGATGATGCGCCGGGGCCAGAGGACCCGCCACGACAGCGAGCCGATGCGGTGGGCTTCGCCGACGGTGGCGGCAGTCACCGCAACGCCTGCCGCTGTCGCCTGGCGCAGCACCTCCTCGGTTTGCGCGCGCGGCTCCCGGAGCGGACCCACCTGCACCTCACCGACCGAGCGCCCACGCAGGACTCCGGGCAGACCATCGACATGGTCGGCATGCATGTGAGTCAGCACCAGCACCGGGACCGACCGGATCCCCAGATTGCGCAGGCATCGATCCACCGGCTCAGGATCGGGACCAGCGTCGACGACGACTCCGACACCCGGACCAACGGACAGGACGATCGCGTCTCCCTGACCGACGTCGCAGACGACGGCGATCCACGCCTCCGGCGGCCAGCCCACGCTCCACTGGCGCTGCGCCGGGCCCAGGACGACGACGAGCATGACCAGTGCGGCCGCACCAGCGGTGACAAGGCGGCGTGCGCGATGTCGCGCACGACGCCGCCGCACGAGGCCGCCCACAGCGAAGGCGGCAACGGTGATGACCGCCAGCGCTGCACCGCCCACGACCCCACCCGGCCAGGACACGGCCGCGGACGGCACGTCGGCCCCGCGCTGCGCAACCTGCACGATCCACCACGCCGGGACGCCAGCCAACGACCCGAGCAGCCCCGCCAGTGGTGGAAGCAGTGGCTCGGTCGCCGCCGCGAGGACACCGAGCACCGTGGCAGCCGGCACCGCAGGCGCGACGAGCAGGTTCGCCGGCACCGCCACCAGGCTCACCTGGGACGCCAGCATGGCGACGAGCGGCCCGCACGCCGCCTGTGCCGCCGCCGGCACGGCCACGGCGTCCGCGAGTGGCCGGGGCCACCGTCGGCGCAGCAGGGCGTCCCGCCATCGCGGCGCCAGCAGCAGGATCGAGCCAGTCGCCACGACACTGAGCGCGAAACCGTACGACCGCGCCAGTGCTGGGTCGATCAGCACCAACACCAGCACCGCCGTGCACAGCGCCGGGAGGCCTTGCCGCCGCCGGCCGCTCGCGAGCGCAACGACGATGACCAGACCCATCACGGCGGCCCGCAGCACCGAGGGTTCCGGACGAGCCAGGACGACGAAACCCGCGATGGCCACGGCACCCAGCACCGCCGGCACGCGCCCCCGCAGGCCGACCCAGCGCGCCGAGAACAGCACCACACCGAGCACGATGGCCACGTTCGCCCCACTGACGGCGAGCAGATGTGCCAGGCCCGAGGTGCGGAAGTCCTCCTCGAGCTCCGTCGGTAGGCGCGAGGTGTCGCCGACGACGAGGCCTGGCACCAATCCGCGTTCGGCCGGCGGGAGTGCCGACACGGCGTCGCGCAGGCCCGACCGCAGCCTGGCAGCCACCCGTTGAATCAAGGGCGGCGCATCCAGGGCTTCAGGCGGCCCCCGGGCGCCAACGACCGCGACTAAGGAATCGCCATCACGCGGCGGCGACAGCCGTCCCGTGGTCGCAATCCGCGCCCCAGGCACGAGCTGTTGCCAACCCACGTCGTCGGCGCCCGCAATCACGAGCCCCGGGGCGCGCGTCCACGCACTCTGCCCGCGCGCTGTCACCCGCTCGATGCGCGCATGCACGAGGACCGTGGGCGACGCCGTTTGGTGCTGGCTCTCGCGCAGCTGTGGATCGGCGGTCACGACGAGCTCGACGCGGGCGACCGCACGCTCCACCGCCAGCGCGCGCAGCGGCCCGCCCTGGATCGCTGCCACGCGCATGCCCGCAGCCAAGGCGGCAGCGAGTGCGCAGAGCAGTGACGCAGCAACGAGGTAACGCCCGCGTCCACCGGCCACTACCGCGGTGAAGGCGCCGACCGCAATCAGCATCGCAGTCGCGATGGCCGGCAAGAGCGGCGTGACCCATGCGGCGGCCCATGTCGCTCCCGCGGCCGGCACGAGCCGCCCGTCGATCGCTTTCATCAGACGCGCACCAGCGGGCGCAGATCCTCGAGCCGTTGCTCACCGATGCCGCTGACCTCCTGCAGCTCGTCGACGTTCGTGAACCGGCCGTGCGCCGTGCGCCAGTCGACGATGCGCTGGGCCAACACGGGGCCGAGGCCCGGAAGGTTCTGCAGCTGATCGAGGGTGGCGGCGTTGAGGTCGAGCGGGCCCCCGGCAGCACCCTGAGTCGGAACCGGTGCTCCCGGCCCTGCAACCGGTGCCCCGACGGCCGCGGGCAATCCGACGAGGACCTGCTCGCCATCGACGAGGACGCGCGCCAGGTTGACACCGGTGGTGTCGGTGCCCGGCAGCGCGCCGCCGGCCGCCTGGATGGCATCCGCAACCCGAGCACCCGAAGGCAGCGTCACGATGCCCGGCTGGGCCACGCTGCCTGCGACGTGCACGACGAGCACCGTGGTCGGTGTCGGCGATGCCACCGCGTCGCCCGCCGCTGGGAACGTCGGTGGCGCGGCGTCGTCCGCCGGCGCGGGCGATGCAGTCGATCCGACCGAGACGCTCTCGGCTCGCGCCGGCACATCGGCGGCTACGGGCCAGGAACGCCACACGTACCACGCGGCGATCAGCATGCTCAGAACCGCGAGGACAGCGAGTGCCGCGAGAGCACGGCCGTCGAAGATCCGTCGATCGGTGCGGGGCCGCGCATGCGCACCAAGGACGCGGCCACGTACGGCTAGCCCGTCGTCAACGGCAACGGCACCAGGGTCGTCATCGAGCCCGCTCGGTGTCCAGCCGGAACGTACGGCGGAAACCACTCGCTCGAGGCGCGCCTGAGCAGCCTCGACATCATCGGGGTCCGGCTCTGATCGGCGAAGGGAGAAGCGATGGCTCAGCACGTCGGCGACGCTAAGCGCCACCGTCGCCACGGCGGCCCGTCAGCACGAATCTGTGGACAGATACGGCATGTGGATAACCCGGATCGTCCGCGGGCTCAGCCGCGCGGGGCAACCACCACGGCGACCATGCCGGGTCCGACGTGAGCGCCCACGACAGCTCCCACTTCGCTCACCGACAGCTCCATTAGGCGCGGCAACCTCGCCCGCAGACCCGCCGCGAGCTGCTCCGCGCGTACGGAACTCGCCAGGTGATGTACGGCCGCATCGACCGGGCCGGCACCGGCACGTTCGACGGCCAGGTCCTCGAGCCGCGAGAGAGCCCGAGACGACGTCCGCACCTTCTCCAGTGGAGCAATCTTGCCCTCGGTGACGTGCAGCAGCGGCTTCACGGCCAGCGCCGAGCCGATGAGCGCTTGGGCAGCACCGATGCGGCCACCCCGCCGCAGGTACTCGAGGGTGTCGACGTAGAACAGCGTTGAGGTTGCGCGTGCACGCCTCACAGCTGCATCGACAACGGCATCGACATCAGCGCCCTCAGCTGCCACCGATGCAGCGCTGACAACCGAGTAGCCCAGCGCCATGCCAAGGGAGCGTGAATCGACCGCCTGCACAGGCAGCGGCGCCGACTTCGCGGCGAGCACCGCCGAATCGAAGGTGCCGGACATCGCGGCCGACAGGTGAATGGAGACAACGGCCTCTGCACCGTCCGCCTGCGCCTTCTCGTACGCAGCGAGCAGGGCCGCCGGCGACGGGCGCGATGTGGAAACCGGAGTCCACGACCGGAGGGCGGTAGCGACGTCCGATGCTGTCGCCTCGCTGCCATCGTCGAAGACCTGGCCCCCGATCACGACAGACAGCGGCACCACGATGATGCCGCAACGCTCGAGGACGTCCAGGGGAAGCGACGCAGTCGAGTCCGTGACCACCGCGACCCGGCTGCTCATGGGCGGAGCGTAGTGCCGCGACGACGCCGGACCTACTCCTGCGTGCTCGTCGTGCTGCCTCGAGGGCAGCTCTCTGCAGAGTCGACCTGCGAGAGGATGCGGGTCCCGATGCTGCGCAACTGAGCGCGCTGAGAAACAGTCAGCGCATCGAAGACGTACGCCCGCACTGCCGCGACGTGGTCGGGAGCAGCGGCGACCACCTTGTCCATGCCGGCATTGGTGAGAACCGCATTGGTGGCGCGACCGTCGTGCGGACAAGGCTCACGACGCAGATACTTCTGCTTCTCCAACCGACTCGCCACATGGGACAGCCGTGACGGCGAGGCGTGCGTGAGGGCGGCCAGCTCACTCATCCGCATCGTCCGTGCGGGACGCTCGGACAGCATGGCCAGGACCATGTACTCGAAGAAACTCAGCCCTGCATCACGCTGCAGCTGAGCGTCCAGGGCGGCCGGCAGCTTGACCATGACGGCGGCGAGGGCAAGCCACGTCGATCGCTCGTCGCCATCGAGCCACTGAGCGTCGGCCAGCGCCTCCTTCGTGGGACGCCTTCGTGCCTGCGCCATGACACCACTGTACAGGCAAGTAATTGACAGTTCAAACAAAAAATGGATACGTTTGTTGAGAGTTCAACAATCTCTGCAGAGGAGATCAACAATGAACGTCGTCCTATGGATCATCGCGGCCGTGCTGGCCATTGCGTTCTTCGCTGCCGGCGTCGCCAAGCTGACTCAGCCCAAAGAGAAGCTGCGCCAACAGATGGCCTGGGTGGAGGACTTCTCCCCCGGGACGGTCAAGATGATCGGTGCTCTCGAGATCTTGGCCGCCATCGGTCTCATCGTGCCGGCTGCGCTCGACATCGTCCCCGTTCTCGTACCTCTTGCTGCGACCGGTCTCGTAGCCATCATGGTCGGAGCAGCGTTGACGCACGCGCGCCGCAAGGAGTACCCCATGATCGCCGTCAACAGCGTCCTGCTGATCCTGGCCGCCATCGTCGCGTGGGGTCGATTCGGTCCCTATTCCTTCACTGCCTGACGACACCCAAACGATCCTCCAACAACGAAAGCAGGTCTGCCTTGAGCAGCATCAGCATCATCGGCACCGGCAATATGGCTCGTGGCATCGCCACGCGCGCGGTTGCAGGCGGAAACGACGTTCAGATCCTGAGCCGCGACTCGGCCAGGGCCGCAGCGCTCGCCGACGAGGTCGGAAAGGCCAGCAGCGGCGAGCTCGGCGATCCAATCACCGGCGACATCGTGATTCTCGCTCTGTACTACGACGCCTCGAAGTCCGTCATAGAGCAGTACGGCAACGCCCTCGACGGCAAGGTCGTGGTGGACATCTCCAATCCGGTGGACACGGCCACGTTCGCTGGACTGGTCGTCCCTGCTGATAGCTCGGCCGCGCAGGAGATTGCCGCACTCGTGCCGAGCGCTGCGGTGGTCAAGGCGTTCAACACCACGTTCGCGGGCACCCTCGCCGCTGGCGAGGTCGAGGGGCAGCCATTGGATGTGCTGATCGCCGGCGACGACGATGCGGCAAAGCGAGCGGTCTCTGAACTCGTTGAGAGCGCTGGCCTGCGTCCGCTCGACGTCGGCGACCTCTCCAAGGCTCGCTGGCTCGAGGGCATCGGCTTCCTGCACATCGGGCTGCAGCTAAGCAGGGGCACCAACTTCGCCACCGCCGTCAAGCTCATCGGCGGTTGACGACTACGCAGGGACGACGTTCACCAGCTTCGGCGCGCGCACGACGACATTTCGGACCTCCCGACCGTCGAGCGCGCGCTGAACTGCAGCATCCTGCAGCGCAAGATCGCGCAGCTTGTCGTCGTCGATGGACGGCGGCACCTGCAGGCGACTGCGTACCTTGCCCGCCACCTGCACAACGCACGTGACGCTCTCCTGCACCAGCAGCTCGGCCTCGACCTTCGGCCACCCCGCCAACGCGACGGTGGGCTCATGTCCCAGACGCGACCACATCTCCTCGGCGGTGTACGGCGCAAACAGCGACAGCATCAGCGCGGTGTACTCCACGGCTTCGCGTACCGCAGCATCGTCGGGACCGCACCCCGAATCGATCGCCTTCCGTGCCGCGTTGACGAGCTCCATGATGCGCGCCACCGCGACGTTGTAGCGGTAGGACTCGATGAGCTCGGTGACGTCGTGGACCGTTCGATGAGTAACCTTGCGCAGCTCGACGTCACCGGTCGACGTGTCGACATCGAGGGACGAGGTCACGTCGCCTGCCAGCCGCCAGGCGCGTGACAGAAACTTCATCGATCCCGACGGCGAAACATCTGCCCAGTCGATGTCGGCGACGATTGGACCGGCGAAGACCATCGTCAGCCGGACGGCATCGACGCCGTATGTGTCGATCTGTTCCCCAAGGTCGACGCCATTGCCGAGCGACTTCGACATCGCCCTGCCCTGATTGATGACCTGCCCTTGGTTCATGTGTGCCGCGAACGGCTCGACGAAGTCGACCAATCCCATGTCGTGCAGCACCTTGGTCACGAACCGCGAGTACAGCGTGTGCAAGATCGCGTGCTCGACGCCGCCGGTGTACATGGCAACCGGCATCCACTCCTTCACGTCGTCGACGTCGAACGCGACGTCGTCACGATCCGGCGAGCAGTACCGCAGGAAGTACCACGACGAGTCGACGAAGGTGTCCATCGTGTCGCTGTCACGCTTCGCCGGGCCATCGCACTTGGGGCACTGCGTGTTGACCCAGTCCGTTGCTGCAGCGAGCGGTGAGACTCCGCGTGGTGCCAGATCATGGCCGCGCAGGTCCGGCAGTCGTACCGGCAGCTGGTCCTCCGGTACCGGGACCTCGCCGCAGTCGGGACAGTGCACGATCGGGATCGGTGCACCCCAGAATCGCTGACGGGAAACCAGCCAGTCGCGCAACCGGTAGTTGACGGCACCCTCGCCCAGGCGTTCCGCTTCGAGCAGTTCGATGATGCGCGCGATGGCGTCATCCTTGGTCAGACCGTCGAGCGGTCCCGAGTTGACCAGGATCCCGTCGCCAGCCGTCGCAACACCGCTGACCGCTGGGTCGTCTTCCTCTGAGTCAACGACGACCCGGACCGGCAAATCGAACCGCAGTGCGAAGTCCAGGTCGCGCTGGTCGTGCGCGGGAACGGCCATGATGGCGCCGGTGCCGTAGTCGGACAGCACATAGTCGGCAGCCCAAATGGGCAGTCGCTCGCCGTTGACAGGATTGATGGCGTAGCGGCCCAGGAAGACGCCGGTCTTCTCGCGGTCGGTCGACAGGCGTTCGATGTCGGTCTCGCTCGCGACCTTCTCGACGTACGCATCGAAGGCGGCGCGTTGCTCGGGAGCGCACAGCTCGTCCGCCAGCGGTGCATCAGCCGCCACAACGAAGAACGTGGCGCCGTACAAGGTGTCGGGACGGGTCGTGAAGATCGTTACCGGCTCGTCGCGGCCCTCGATCTCGAAGTCGACGGAGGCGCCATGCGACCGGCCGATCCAGTTGCGCTGCATCAACAGGACGCGCTCCGGCCACTTCCCTTCCAGCATCGCCATGTCGTCCAGCAGCCGGTCGGCGTAGTCGGTGATCTTGAAGAACCACTGCGTCAGTTGACGCTTCGTGACCTGGAATCCGCAGCGCTCGCAGTGGCCTTCGATGACCTGCTCGTTAGCGAGCACGGTCTGGTCATTCGGGCACCAATTGACCGGCGATTCTTTGCGGTAGGCCAGCCCACGCTCGTACAGGCGCAGGAACAGCCACTGCGTCCATCGGTAGTAGCTGGGATCGGACGTCGCCAAGCGGCGCGACCAGTCGAACGACGTGGCGTAGCGCTTGAACGACGCGGCCTGCGTCTCGATGTTGGCGTACGTCCAGTCGGCCGGATGCTCGTTGCGCTGGATCGCGGCATTCTCGGCGGGCAGGCCGAACGAGTCCCAGCCGATCGGGTGCAAGACGTCGTAGCCGCGCTGGAACCAGTACCGCGCCGGCACATCGCCGATGGCGAACGCCTCGCCGTGTCCCATGTGTAGATCGCCCGAGGGGTACGGGAACATGTCGAGGATGTACGTGCGCGGCTTGCCCGCGCGTCCATGGGAGCCCGCGCGGAACGGGTCGAGCTCCTCCCACACCGGCAGCCATTTCTTCTGCGCGGCGGCGACGTCGTAGGTCTCGGTAGGTGTGGTCATGGTTCCTGCACTCTTCCTGGATGGGTCCTACGCCTAGCGTGCCTGGACATGGAAAGACCCCTCACGCAGGAGGGGTCGGCCGCGCTGAACTCGGATCAGCACGGCCCGCTAAGGAGCAGGCGGAACCGCATGGCGCCAGGGTACCGCAGCGTGCAGGAGGGTCCGATTGTCAGTTGTCTCCGGCATGCTGCGTGGTATGACGATGTTCGAACGAGTAGACCCGCCGCAGGTCGCAGACGAACGAGCGATGCTCCCGGCGTACCTCGACTACCACCGCGCAACGCTGGAAATGAAGTGCTCTGGTCTGACCGACGACCACCTGCGAGAGCGCAGTGTCGCCGCGTCCTCGCTATCACTGCTCGGCCTCGTACGACACCTCACTGAGGTCGAGCGCAGCTGGTTTCAGTCGCGGTTCGCCCGGACCGACGCAGCCCCGATCTACTTCAGCGACGACAACCTCGACGGCGACTTCGACGACCTCGATTTTCCCGATGTCGCGCAGGTGTTCGCGACGTACCGGCAAGCCTGTGAGGAGTCCCGGCGCATCGTTGCTCGTGCTGGATCCCTCGATGATCTGGGCGTACGAGGCGACGGATCCGAGGTGACGTTGCGCTGGATTCTGCTCCACATGCTGGAGGAGTACGCCCGACACAACGGGCATGCCGACCTGCTACGCCAAAGCATCGACGGCGCCACCGGCGAGTGAATACTCGAACTAAAGGTCGACGTACACGTCGAAGCCGTACTGCTCGACGAAGCCGAGCCGCGCGTAAACCCGTGCGGCCGCGCCGTCGTCGGGGTTCAGGTGCGCGAGCGTCGCCCCAGGCGAATCCTCGATTGAGCAGCCAAGCGCTGAGCGCCGCGGCGATGCCCCGTCGCCGCGCGTCCGGCCTGACGGCGACGCCACCCAGGAACACGCAGGGGCCCTGTTCAGGGTTCGGACTGCCGGAGCATGCCGGCTGACGAGCCGCGGCGATTCCCGGTCAGCTGCCGAGTCGATATCAGTGAGTCCATCAACGGAGGGCTCGAGGGCAGAACGGGAGATGCGACGCCATGAACATCGCGGACAAGACCGTGCTGATGACCGGTGCCAAGCGCGGCATCGGTCAGGCACTGACGGAAGAGGCTCTTCGACGGCGGGCGAGGCGGGTGTATGCGGGCACGCGGGAGCCGCATGGGCAACGCGGATCCTGTGTCGTACAGGGCCCTTGCTCCGCTACCCCTTACGCCGGCGTACTCGATCTCCAAGGCGGCTGCGCTGTCGCTGACCCAGTCGCTGCGCGCGCTGCTAGCGAGACAGGGCCGCGGGTGCATGCCGTCCTGACCGGACCCACCGACACCGACATGACCCGCGTCCTGAACATCCCCAAGTCGCCGCCGCTCACTGTTGCTCGCGCCATCCTCGACGGCCTCGACGGCCTCGACGACGGCGAGGAAGACATCTTCCTGACCCCTGTCCCGATCCCTCGCCGAGAGCTGGTACGGCGGCGCGGCCAAACACTCGAGCGTCAGAACGCGGAGCTCGTGGCATGAGCAGAGCACCATCACGAGCGCCGGATTCACCACTGTGCTGTCGGTGGACACACTCCCGATGAGGCCTTCGCGGCAATCACAAACGTTCGCGGGTGGTGGACGGGAGACGTCGACGGCACGACCGACGAGCTGGGCGGGGAGTTCACCTATCGCTACCGCCACCTCCACGTCTCCACGCAGCAGGTCACCGAACTCGTCCCAGGGAAACGGGGCACGTGGCGGGTCCTGGATGCTGCACTGGCGTTCACGAACGATCCCGCCGAGTGGGCCGGCACCGACATCAGCTTCGACATCGCACGCCGGGGTGAGGTGACCAAGGTCCGATTCACCCACCGCGGCCTGGTCCCTGAGTTCGAGTGCCTTGACAGATGCTCGAGCGCCCGGGGCTTCTTCGTGCACGAGAGTTTGCGGCGGTTGATCGCGACGTGTGTGGGGCCCACTCAGCCGCCGTGGGCGTAGAGCTCGCGCCGCTGGCTACACATCGAGCGACTCAGCTCAGGTCGGCGCCAGCACATCGCAGGATAGTTCAGCTCGTGCCAGGCGCAGATCGGTGGTCAGGAGTGGGCACCGCCGCTCCTCCGCAAGCGCCACATACAAGCCGTCCAAGACCCGGATACGTTCTCCCAGCTCTAGGGCGCGGCGCAGATGGGCCGCGGTGGGAAGCACGCTCTCGATGACGAGCGCGGTGGCGTCGTCCAACGCAGAACGTGCGTCAGCGACCGTGAGTTCGTCTGCGCGTACGAAGCGCGCAAGCGCGGACAGGACCTCGGCGGACAGGTGGCCAGGAGCGCAGGCGTCCTCGCCGACCATCTCGTCGAGCACCCAGGTCGCGGCTGGTCGCCCGAGCACGACATCGCCAGCGCAGACGCGTCCAGCACGATCACGTGCCGAAGTGGCCTCGCACGTCGTCCATGACGTCGGAGATGCTCGTTTCGCTGGACGTCCGGCGCGGGACGGTCCGCATGTCTGCGATCCAGTCGCTCAGGCCAGCCGTGCGGATCGCCCGCTCCACCGCGTCCTGCGTGAGCGCCGAAAGGGGCAGGTTGCGCTCGCGCGCCTCGCGGTAAAGGTCATCAGGAAGGTACACACTGACCTTGGGTATACCCCGAGTGTCCCCCGCTACGCTGGCCGCCCATGCTTCAGTAAGTCCGCGCTGAGCGGCGGCCCGGCCCGCTGGTGCCACGAGGCCGTCACCGGGGCACCGGTGTGGCTGATGCCAGCGTCTGGCTGGCGGCGGAGCACCTTGAGCCGAGAGGTCGACATGCGTACCGGCCCAGACGAAGGGGTTGAACCCGAGCGCTCCGGGAGCCGTCGACTCATGCTCCTGCTGGCGGCGGCGATGTTCGTCCTGGTGGTCGACACGTCCTTAATGAATGTGTCGATCTCCGCGGTCATCACGGACCTGGACACGACGGCCAGCGGCGTGCAATCCGCGATCGCTCTTGAAGCACTGGTCTCGGCGGCGTTCATCTTGATCAACAGCAAGGTCGGCGACCTGATCGGCCGGAAGCGGGCCTATGTCGCGGGGTTGCTTGCGTATGCCGTCGGAGCGTTCGCAATGACTCTTGCGCAGGGACTGACGGCGATCGTGATCTTTTGGGCGATCATCGGTGGTCTCGGAGCCTCACTGCTACTGCCGGCTATGCAGTCGCTGATCCACGGCAATTTTGCGGGTGCTGCCCAGAGGCAGGCGTACGCACTGGTCGGTGCCGCGGCCGCCATTGCTGCCGCGATCGGTCCACTGCTCGGCGGGTTCGTCACGACCTACCTTTCGTGGCGGGTCGGATTCGCGCTGGAGGTCGTGATCATCGTCGTCGTACTGAGCCAGATCGGGTTGGTCCGCGACGTCCCTTACACCGGGTCCCGCCAGGTCGACGTGATCGGCGCCATCCTGTCCGTCGTCGGCATGGGCGGCGTCGTGCTCGGGATCCTCGTCTGGCAAGAGGGCGGTGAGTTCGTCGGCTTGCTCATCGCGGTCGGTGTCGTGGCCTTGGTGGCGCTTGCCCGGTGGCTGATCAGGCGCAAGCGCGCCGGCCTGGTAACTCTGCTCGACCCGGACCTGTTCAGGCATCCGACTTTCACGGCCGGGGCCTCGGGTCAGATGCTGCAGCAGGTGACGCTGGGTGGGGCGATGATCGCCCTGCCGCTGTTCTTCCAAATGACGCTTGAGTACAACGCTCTACAGGCCGGCCTGTCACTGACACCGCTGTCCCTGACCATGTTCGCAACGGCGCTGGTTGTCGGCAAGAAAGCCGGTGACCGGCGTCCCGCCGCGATCATCCGCGCCGGCTTCTTGCTGGCCAGCCTCGGGATCGCGATCATCATCCCGTTCGTCCCACGGGCAGACACCGGCTGGTACTTCGTGCTCCCGCTCGCCATAGTCGGTTGTGGCTTGGGCCTGTTGGTAAGCCAGCTCAACAACTACACACTCGCACCCATCGAGGAGGAGCGGGTCAGCGAGGCCGCCGGCGTGAACTCGGCCGCCGGGTCCTTCGGACTCTCCTTCGGCCTTGCCATGGCTGGGGGCATCTTGCTCGCGGCCCTGTCGGTGAGCTTCACCCAACTGGTCGAGAACAGTCAGGTCATTCCGCAAGCCCAGCAAGAGCGGATCGCCGCCGCCCTCGAGGACGATGCCGAGGTCATGAGCAACACCCAACTCGAGGAGCAGATCAGCGGCCAGCCCCCGGCGGTGGAGGCGGAGGTCGTGGCCATCAACAACGAGGCCCGCAACCTTTCGCTACAGATCGCCCTGCTGGTGCCGCTCCTCGCAAGCTTGCTCGGACTCGGCAACTCGTTTCGAATGCTGCGCCTGCCGGACCAGAAACCGGCGTCGTCAATTGACGGAATGGACTTCGGCTGACCCACCAACTCGCCAGCTCCAGAAGCGCAAGCGGAGTGTGGGACGTTTCTCCATCGACCAGTGATTAACCACTGAGCGCGAGAAGCGCGGAAGGTGCCATCCGAGTGGAGCCAAGGGGACAATTGTCGAACCCTCAAGCCCTGGAGATGGTGGGCTGAACAGTCGGTCGCCAGGATCGCTGCTGACAGTCAGCCACCCTCCCCTAGCCCACCGATCCGGCGACCACGTGAGTGTGCACTTGGCAACTGAGCCACAGGAGCAGCCGCAATCGCGCCACCGCCTCTTGTGATGTCGACGTGGAGCGGCGTGTCGGGAGGTATCCCCGCAGATCGACGGCGCGCTGAGCTAGTTCAGAGGATCCCTGTGTCGACGATGTGGTGTCGAATGCCGTACGACGCCGCGGCGGTGCGGGAACGGACGCCTAGCTTGTCGAAGATGTTGCTCACGTGACGGTGCACCGTGCGCTCGCTGAGGAACAACTCTGTCGCAATCGCGTGGTTGGTCCTGCCGGCCGCAATGAGCCTCAGCACCTCGATCTCGCGGGCGCTCAGGCCGTGGGGATTGTCCAGCTTGGCTGGGTTCAACAGGGTCTCGACCCGGCGCAGATCGGGGCGGGCGCCCAGACGGGCGAAGGTCGCTCGCGCCGCCTCGAGCTCGAGCTTGGCGGCCTCCTCGTCCCCTACGGACCGACAAGCAAGGGCGATGAGGACGGACAAGGTCGCCACAGCGTAGGGAGCGTCAACCTCACGCCACCACTGCGTCGCGCCGCGCAGCAGCGGCAGGGCGGTCGCGGCGTCGCGCTCGGCCAGCGCAACCGCGCCGCGGGCGGCGTGGACCTCGGCTTGGATAGCCGCCGTGTCGTACACCTCGCCTATGAGGGCCATTTCGGCAACCGCCGCGCGAGCCGCATCAATGTCCCCCGCGGCAAGCATGATGGTGACCCAAGCCGAGAGCAGATCCAGCCGGTCGATTTGTCCTTGGGTCTCGGTGAGTGCTCGTCGAATGCCGGCCACTGCGGTGTCGATGTCGTCCTGAGCGAGTCTCAGCAAAGCCAGACCGGGGTGGGTCGACGCGCCGCACTCGCCCGCACGGCGATAGGCCTCCTCAGCTTCCGGGTTCCCGAGCAGCCGGTGCATCTCACCGAGCTGGTAGAAGGCATGGCCGGCGACGAGCTGTCCATAGCCGCTGCTTAGGGCGTCACATACCACAGCCACCTCATCCAGGGCTGCTCGCCAGGCACCGCACAGGCGCAACAGGTAAGACCGGTAGATTCGGCAATTGCCGAAGTAGGCACCACCAAGTCCAGGGAGTGAGTCGAGCCACGCACCCAACGCGAGAGTCCACTCACGAACTCGAGCAAACTCGCGGATCTCGTGACAGGTGGCGATTGCGGCGCAGTACAACATGCTCCTCGCCCGGGGCGAGGTGTCGCCGTCGATCACCGGCAGCATCGCCTCGTCGAGTCGGCTGAGGCCTTCCTTGAGTCGTCCTGCCTTGATCAATGCCCGGCCCAAGACCGAAGTGGCGAAGGCATGCAGATCGATTTGACGACCTCGTGCCGCGTCTGCGGCAGCACGTGACAAGAGCTGTATTGCCGCGTCGTAGTCGGCAATCGCGATCAATGAATAGGCGTCGGTGATCAGAAGCCAGCCGTGGTTGTCGATGGGCACCGGGTGTCCGTGGTGCTCCTGGCTGACCAGCGCCTCGGGGATGGGCACCTCCTCTTCGAGGCGTTCCTGCGCGAGGCGCCGCACCTGAGCCACCCAACCGTTTGCCCGCGCGAACTCCGCGTTGATGATCAGTGCCTGCCATAACCAGAAGGCGGACGTGAGCGCTCGGTCGGTCTCGCCCGCCTCGACGCAGGACTGGTAGGCACGCCGAAGAAGCCTGATTGCCTCGTCCCCCGGTCCGAGCACCTGCGCTGCCTCGGCAAAGGCCTCCAGATCGTCGACCGCCAGCGGCTGCAGTGCATCCGCCGCCGCGAACTCGTCGCACGCCTCAGCCCATCGCGACTGCAGATGCAGCTCGCGCGCCCGGGCCAGACGAGTGGCTACGTCCGCCATCAAGGCCCCCTTCCCATACACCAGCATCCACGACCAGCAGGGGCTGTCGGTAGATCTACCCACGCTGATGGGTGCCGAATGGCCCGCTGTGCCGATGCCGGAGCCTGAAGGCTGCAGCCAACCTCAGGGGAGATGCACACCGAACCGCGGAGCGCACCGAGCAAAGGAGACCGTCATGGCTGCACCATTCATCTTCATCGGAACGCACCAGGCGAAGCCCGGCAGGCTAGAGGAGTTCAAAGCCTGGTTTGCCGACTTCTGTGACATCGTCGTCGAGCCGAACGAACCCCGCCTGCTCTCGTTCAATGCCTACGCGAACCCCGATGCCGGCGAGGTCACCGTGGTCCAGGTCCACCCGGACGCGGAGTCCATGGTTCATCACATGTCGGTCATCGCCGAGCACGTGGCCCAGGCGTACATGCAGTTTCTCGAGCGGGAGAGTCGCTGGCAGATCTACGGGACTCCTCGAGCAGGTGTCATGGAGCTGATTCAGCAGATGGGTGGCCCGGCAGAACCCGTCACGAGCCAAGAGCCGTTCGCCGGCTTCACCCGACTCGGAAACTCCACGACCGCCGCCAGCCGCTAAACACGGGCGAGGAGGCAGCCAGCCGTTCATCGTGATGGCCACCCTCGGGATCAAGGAAAGCTTGAGGATCCTGCGAGGTAGCGGCGACCGTTGGGGAACGCGAGACGCGATTGACCGCTTCCGCGCGATCGTCAATGACGATGAAACTGAGATGACGATCATCCAGGTGCGGCCTGATACCGCTTCGGTGGATTTCCATATGCAAGTTCTCGGCAACAAGCTCCGAGAGCACAGGGCCACGGCACTCGCTGAGCTCGTCGAGCCGAAGCACGTCGGAGCAGTGCGGCACGCCCAAGCGAAAGGACCCGAGAGACGGACCGGCAAGTTTCCGGGCTCGCCGTTGACATCAAGTGCATGCACCGAGGCGGGTTCACTTGGGCCATGACATGACTGCGAAGATGCGAGTGGGGCATCTAGGACGCTACCTAGAACCCCGCTTGCTGGACGGGCCTGCCGGGGCCGGGAGGGCGCTCCGCGTCTGAACGCCGACGTCCGGTCAGCGCGCAGGTGGGTAGGGCGATCCAGCCTTCCTGTCGTGGCGGCGGCGGCCTGGCCAAGTCCTGGTGATGTGGCGAGGCTCAGCGATGCGGCGTGGGCTGTCAAGGCCGCGACCACGGCGTCGAGGGCGTCGCCAAGACGGCGGCAGTCGTTCTCGAAGCGGTGTGCCGATCCGGTCGGCGGCGACGCTGAGCGGTCGCAGCCCGGTGGCCTCGCGAACGGCCGCGTCGTGACCCGGTAGGCGAGCCGGGGTCGCCACTCCTTGTCGACGACATCGGTAGGCACGACGAGATGCCTGGCCCTGGTGGGCGACGACGAAGTCGACGAACGGCACCGGCCAGCCGAGGGACAGTCGATCCTAGCCTTCGCGGAGTCTCGGATGGCCCCGATGACCGCCCGGTCTTCGGCGCTGAGGACCAGGTCAGTGAGCTGGGCCCCGGACGGTGACCACGTAATCTGCGCGACCGCGCCTTGACCGGCTCCGCTGCGAGATTGATTCCGACGGTCTGCCTCGGCCAAGGCTAGGCCGCCCCCGGCGGCCGCGGGCTCTCGCGAAGCTATGGCAGTGGGCAGTGGGCGCCGTTAGCCTCAGCGTCGGAGGAGAAGGAACGAGTCCGGTCAGGGCCCCTCAAAGGAGGATCAGCGTCATGCCGAAGATCTCAACGGGCGAGGACATCGAGTTCCATCCTGCACTCGTCAAACTGGCCGCTGACGGCTCCCCGGACGTCGTTGCATTATCAGGATTCATCGGCCCCTCCTCGAACGAGGGTTGCATCACTCTGTATCGGGACCTTCGGAAGCTTGAGCGGAGTCTTGAGGTCCGGCTGTCCGACATCGTGCATGTCGAGGACATCCCGGAATCGAGTGTCCCTTTCGGTGCGAAGAGAATATGGGTGCGGAAGGGCGCCGATCTGGAGCTTCGGATCTCGAGCGTCCGGCGTGTGGAAACAACGGAGTCCGCCCCCGGGTTCGTCGAGTCGAGTGCGGGACGGTTGAGGATGCGCCGACCCGTTCGCGAAAAGGCGGCAGACTGTCATTCCTGGTGTGAGACTCTGTGCGCAAGTCACTGCGAATATTCCGAACACTGCGACCTCACCTGCAGCATCCCGAAGTTGCCCGGGCCGGCGCCCGAATGACCATCACCGACCACGCGCCATGCCTGCATCCTGCGCTCGACTATCGCGCTCCGTTCGTCATCGAGAAGTTGGTGCGGGACCAGATCGTGGACAGCGACGAAGAAGGCGAGGAGCTCTTTCGGGAGGCGCTGCGATACCTGGTCCTTGCGGAGTCGGACCGGTCGATGACCTGGAAGATGTACTCGACACGGGTCGACGAGGCCTGGCACCAGTTCGTCCTCTTCACGGTGAAGTACACCGAGTTCTGCCACGAGTTCTTCGGTGGATACCGGCACCACGCGCCAAGTAACGCGCCGGCCCCGACGTCGGCACCGGAGTCCAGGCCCGCCGTCGAGGAGTCGACGTTCGAGCAGTTCAGCCAAAGGTACGAGGAGTTGTTCGGCGAAACGCTGCCGGAGGTGTGGTACGACCACCGGACGATCACGCTGCGACGGCGTCTCGTCAACGGTCACGTCGGTAGGCTCACGCTGGCCGAGGGCCCGGATACGGTCGAACTGATCGGCCCGACCGGGCTGGTGGTGTTCGAGGTGAACGACATCGCCTGTGAGGCGTTGCGGTTCATCGCCTTGCACGGCGCATTCTACGTGCGGGAGCTTCCGGGCGACCTCACCGACGAGGAGAAGATCGCGCTGGCGTCCGGTCTGGTCGAATGCACCGTGCTGCGTATCGCGGCCTGAGACCCGTCCTGCAGTGGTCAATCCGTTGGTGGTCCGGGCGCTGAAAATCGTGGGGCAAGGTAGCGATCGCCGGGCGCTAGACATCGGCCCCGGCGATCTGTCGAATACCCGCTACCTGCTCGACCACGGCGTGGCCGTCGACGTCGTCGACCGCAACCCCGCCGTGGTCGACCAGGCCGCCGCCCTCGATCATTCCGGCGTACGCGCGTTCTACGCCGACATCCGGCGGTTCCTGATCGAACGCGAGCGCTACCACCTCGTGGTCGCGCTCACCGTCCCGAAAGTCCTGCGACCGCACGCGGTCTCGTCGATGTTGGCGGCCGCCCGGAGAGGGATGGTCGACGAGGGCGTGCTCTGCTGCACGTTGCTCGGCAACCGGGATTCCTGGGCCCGCCCAGGTCCGCCGGCGACCTCGTTCACCAAGACAGAATGCGAGCGGCTCGTCAGCGACTGGCCTGGCGTCCGGCTCAAGGAGATCGAGTTCGACGGGAAGGACCGGCGCGGGGCCGACAAACACTGGCACTGGTACGCACTGCTGCTGAGCCGGCGGTGAGACGCCCGCGACGGGCGGCGGCCTCGCTGATCTGTACGACCGGCTGCACCGGCGTGTAGTTCGGGAAGTCGGCCATGATCTTCTCGGTGTGCGGCCCGAACGAGCCCTGGAAGTCCTCGATCGTGTCGAAGAGCAGGTAGCCGGACGCGATGTACGGCGCCGGCGCACCCGGCCCGCCGGCCAGGCGCGTACACCCTCTGCTGCAATACCCACGATTCGCCCGGCTCCCCGCACGTATCGTGCAGCCAATCTGCAACGTCAGACAACATGAGTGCCAAGCCGTAATGGATAATCCTTGACATCTCCCGCCGGAGCCGGACACCGTCGTCTCTGATCTCTTCGATCGAGTCGGTCCGTGCGTATGAATCGTGGTTTGCTGTAACAACCCCGGTCACCATTTCGGGGCGTGCGGCGGGAACAGTGGAGATCCGCTTAGAACACCGGGGGCGGGGATGCTCATCTCGTCTGCGAGATACCGGTTTCGTGAGGTTTCCGGGTACTTGAAGAAGCGCTGGTAATAACCGAGGAATAGGCGAGGAACTGGGAATCGGAATGCCGGGAGCCTCGTCAAAAGGCCCCTCCGTTGGAAACCCGCAAGTCATGAATTCCTCCTGGGCGAGGCCGTTGCCGCATACCAGTTCGGAACACCCGGGCAGTCGCTGATCAACGACGTGGTGATCACTCGGGACGGGGCGTGGTTCACCGATTCCCAGCAGCCCCGGCTCTACTTCGTGCCGATCAGCCCAACCGGGGTGCCCGGAGAATTCACCGTACTTGAATTAACCGGACCGGCAGCCGACATCAGCGGCGAGTTCAATCTGAACGGAATAGCCGCAACACCCAACGGGCGCATGCTGATCGTCGGGCATTCCACCAATCAAGCCCTCTACACCGTCGATCCCGTGAGAGAGGCGAGCACGCTTCTCACGAACGTGGCCGATCCAGACGGAATCTCTCGGGACGCTTGCGGCGGCAAGTCGCGATCAGCTTGGGCGTCGACGCGTCCCGACCCGTCCCCGCCAAGCAGGGATCAAAGGGTGGCAGTTGGCCGCGGTCGGCACCCACAAGGGGTGAGGCGCCGGCCGCCGCCGAGCAGCCCTAGACGAGGTAAGAGCAGACGACGTCCTGCTCCCCCTCCAGGAAGGAGTGCGGCCCGTGCACCATTGTTGGGCCCTCTTCGCCCAGAATGAACGAGATGTAGCCGACGTCCCGGATTACCACGCCACCATCCGGGCTCCGGAAGCCCAACGGCAGCCCGGTGACCGTAACCGAGTCACCGCTCTCGTACGCCCTCCACACCTCGCGCTCAATCAGCGACCCGCCCGGCCCGTGATCGTCGCGCGGAACGTGGAATGGTGCAGCACCGAGCCGATCCTTCAAGGCCACGGTGCGATCGGTGAACGTGGCCAAGATGGTGATCTCCGCCCCACACAACTCGCTCAGGAACTCGTCGACCTCGGTAAAGGTGTCGGTGAAGGTGGTCGGTGGATCCGCCACCGCAGTACCGGCGCCTCCCAGCATCGCCACCGCAGCCAATCCGACGGCTGCGCTGACGCGTCCAATGCTCCTCACCATGGTCCCCCCCAAAAAAGAGTGGACTCCGCCGTGCTGGCGCACGGTAATCGCCTGCATTGTCGGCCGGAAGCGTTGAAAAGCGTCACGCGCCTCCGCCGCATGCCCCGAGACCGAGCGCCTACGTGACATCCGCCCGTGCCCTCCCCGACCATCCAGTCTCCAGTCGTGCAACCCAGTAAATGAGACTCGGATGGGGGGATAAGAGCAGTGGTGGCAGCCACCAGCAATAGGCCCAAAACGAGTGACGCATCTGTCGCTGGTTGTTGCTGTCAATTGCCCTAAATTCTGGTTCTTATACGCAAAACACGCATACGGGGGCAATCGGTGGGGGCGCTGCCCGGCGACTCATCTAACCGTCAACGTGCTGGGCCCGTTGTCGTCGTTCGAACGCTGCGGCGTGGTGGACACAAGCGCTTGCCTGTGGTGGGCCTCCAGAGCCGCCCTTCCCCACCTGCCACCGCGTCAACGCCTAGACCGGTGGTAGCCCCAGGAGTTCTACGCACATTCCTGCGGGTCCCAGCTGGACACTGAGAAGACGTGCGGCGACCACGGGGACGTTCCCCTCATGAGCGAGCGATTTCGGTTGATGTCTCCACACGACCTCTCTAGCCGCTATCGGTTTCGGCTAACGGAATGCCTTGCCGTTCGGTGCCCTCGGTCCTTCGACAAGCCCGAGTTCCCTTACAGAGCAGGCCTTTCCGGGCTTCTACAACCTCCGCTCGACGGCGATGATCTCGACCAGCTCGGCAGCTCCCGGACGGGTCGCGACCTCGTCACCGGTCGACACCGGGTGTGGTTCTCCGGCGGAGGGGAAGTCTTCTCTCTGGGGAAACCGCCAACTGGTGCACGGCTCTGGGCCTGGCGCACCTGCTCAGGGGCCCAGGCGAGTCGGTCTGTGGAGGATGCGATGGAACAGGAGGACTACGTTGGCTGGTTGCGCGAGGAGTCGATGCTTGCAGAGGCTGGCACGATCGCTGGGCAGTTCTCGGGGATTGGGGGAATGTTCCAGAACCCCTTCGCAAACCCCAATCCCAGGGCCGCGATCGAGAAGGCGTCGGTGTGGTTCACCGCCTATCCCATCTCGACGATCACAAGGCCCGGCCATTCGTTTCTGAGTACCTTGGGTGAAGAGAATCTGTGGCAGGCGTTCGAGGCGATCGGTATCGATGCTGTGCATACCGGTCCGGTGAAGCGCGCCGGGGGGATCTCTGGTCGGGAAACGACCCCGAGCATTGACGGCCACTTCGATCGCATCAGCACACAAATCGACGCCGTATTCGGCACCGAATTCGAGTTCCGTCGCCTGTGCGAAGTGGCAGCTGAGCACGGTGCCGTGGTCATCGACGACATCGTGCCCGGCCACACCGGCAAGGGTGCAGACTTCCGGCTGGCCGAGATGAAGGTTGAGGACTATCCGGGGATTTACCATATGGTGGAGATCCCCCCGGAGGACTGGCATTTGCTGCCCGAAGTCCCGCCGGAGAAGGACTCGGTGAACCTCGACACTGAGGCAGAGGACCGACTGCAGAACGCCGGCTACATCATCGGCCGGCTGCAGCGGGTGATTTTTCACAACCCCGGAGTCAAGGACACCAACTGGAGCGCAACCGGACGCGTGAGGGGCGCCGACGGGGTCACACGGCGATGGGTGTACCTGCACTACTTCAAGGACGGCCAGCCTTCCATCAATTGGTTGGATCCGTCCTTCGCCGGGATGCGCCTGGTCATTGGAGACGCCCTGCACTCGTTGGGTGAACTCGGGGCGGGAGCGCTGAGGCTCGACGCCAACGGTTTCCTGGGCGTGGAGAAGAGCGCGGACAGCGGCGCTCCGGCGTGGTCAGAAGGACATCCCCTCTCCGAGGCCGTCAATCAACTGGTCGCCGGCATGGTTCGCAAGGTCGGTGGGTTCACGTTTCAGGAGCTGAACCTGGCCATCGACGACATCAAGAACACATCGGAACACGGCGCCGATCTTTCCTACGACTTCGTCAACCGCCCAGCCCTCGTCCACGCCCTGGCGACCGGCGACACCGAGTTTCTGCGGTTGACCATGAATATC
This sequence comes from uncultured Actinomycetota bacterium, assembly GCA_963801015.1. GTDB lineage: Bacteria > Actinomycetota > Actinomycetes > CAWDCV01 > CAWDCV01 > CAWDCV01. Next base: position 87,219 of record CAWDCV010000002.1, read on the forward strand.
GCACTGACCTACGGCCTCCAGCCGATGCGCCTCGTCCATGCGCTGCAGAACCACGATGAGATGACCTACGAGCTCGTCCATTTCTCCAACGTGCACAAGGACGACGTCTTCAGCTTCCGCCATTCAAAGCTCACGGGGGGCGAACTGGGTCACCGAATTCGCACCGAACTAATCGAACGGCTCACCGGCCCGGCTGCGCCCTACAACGCGGTCTTCACCACCAATGGTATCGCCTCGACGACCGCCACCATTATCACAGCAACGCTTGGATATACCGACCTCACGCAGCTGTCCGAGGAACAGATCGAGAAGGTCAAGCGGGTCCACTTGCTCCTCGCCATGTTCAACGCATGGCAGCCAGGCGTGTTGGCATTGTCTGGATGGGATCTGTGCGGAATGCTGACCCTGGAACGATCTGAGGTTTCCTGGCTGCTCGAGTCCGGCGACACCCGGTGGATACACCGGGCTGCCTACGATTTGATGGACTACCAGCCGCAGGCGAGCGAATCGCCATCCAGAATGCCGCGAGGACGGAGCCTGTACGGATCCCTGCCCGAACAGCTGAAGGACACGAATTCCTTCGTGTCTCGGCTGAGTGACATCCTCGCTGTCCGCCGACGCGAGGGCATCGCCACCAGCAGTCAACTGGAGGTGCCGGCAGTGTCCGACAAGGCGATGCTCGTGATGGTCCACCAGCTTCACGCCGGGCGGATACACATGACCGTGCTGAACTTCTCGAGCCGAACCATCACGGGCGACGTCACGTCAAGGCATTTGACACCCGGCGGCGCGGTCATCGATACCTTCACCGATCAGGAGATCGCCCAGATCAACGGCAAGCGCACCTTCTCCATCTCCCTGGAACCCCACCAGGGGATGTCGCTGCTAGCCGTCCCAAACCTGTCCCAAGCCGGCGAGTTCGATGTCGACCGCATCGAGGACGAAAGCGCCTCGGGACACGGAGAAGGGCGTCGCAAGATCATCATCTAGCGCGCTGGGGTGGCTGGCGCGAGCAGCCGCTCGGCGCCTCGCTTAGGCCTCGCTGTTGGACGAGGTACTCCAGCAACGCGCGACGCGCATCGCCAATACCCAGACCGAGGAGCGCGCGCTCCCGCTGCAGCCGGTCGCGCAGCTGTGCGTAGGCCGGCGGCAGGCCCGGGTCGTTGGCGGCCAGCAACCGGAGGTAGGCGGCCAGGTAGCGGACGCGAACGTCGCCTGAGAACAGCCGTCTGCTGGTAGTAGCTCATCCCGCGACATGCAGCAGCTCGTCCAATGTCCCGGCCGGCGCAAGCCGGGTTCGATTCCGACGAGGTACGTTCGCCCCGCATGCCTCCCCGTCAGGTCGAACGCCTCCAGAATCTCCATGATCTCCTCACGGCTCTTCACCGGCCGGCCCTCCGGAATCGACACCTCGATCCCGATCAGCCAGCCCCGCCTCGCCGCCGAACACCGGCAGCGACACGACACAAACCGGGGAGAACCAGTGACCGTCAGCGGGGAGAAACCGTGACCGCCAGCGGCGAGATCACCCGACCGTCAACGGGAGTCTTCCCGTGGCCGCTGTCACGCGGTTATTTCTCCAATTCAGACTTCAGGTCGGTTGCGTATCGTTCGAAGATCAGCCCGAAGTCGGGCGGTGGCGACCTGCTCGAACCCGGTGACGTGCAGCCGGAGCCGCAACAGCGTGGGCATGCACCTCTCGGACCTCGGGGTCGTCGACACCTACTGACTCCGCTACCGCGACGAGACCTCTCTCTTCACCTCTCGTGAACGGCGCTACGATCCCCAAGAGAGAAGCGTTGGGACACGGTGAATGAATTCATCCAATGACTACCTGCGGGTTGAACGCGAGGTCAGCGCCGACGGTATGTCGGTCTGTCTCCGTTTGGACGGTGAGGTCGACGCCAGCACCTCGCACCTCGTCGAGGATGCTCTGTCTCCGGCATTCGACCCGCGCTGCACATGTCTGGTCGTGGACTTGGCCGACGTGAGCTTCATGGACTCGTCGGGGCTGCGAGTGTTGGTTGTGGCCCGCAACGCCCTCGACGACCGCGGCGCCGAGATGGTTATCGCCGGCGACAACGACCAGCTCCGACGGCTGTTCGAGATCAGTGGCCTGACCAGTGCGTTCACCTTCGCGCCGTAGCGTGTCCAACGCTCGGACTCGGCTCAGCCTTTCTCTGGACGGACGCGCTTCCGACCGGCCTCGCGCCGCCCGGCGTTGGGTCGCGGACCGTTGCGCCGAGCTCCACCTCGACCTAGATGGCACGGATCTCACTTTGCTGGTGAATGAGTTGGTGATCAATGCTTGTGTCAACGGCGCGGAACCGATCCGCGTTTGCCTGGACGTGGACCACTGGCGGGTGCGCGTGGAAGTGGAGGACGGCTCTCCGATGATGCCCGAGGTGCAGCGGCCCGAGGGGCGCAGCACCAGCGGGCGGGGACTGCTAATCGTGGAGTCGCTCAGCCGTGCTCGGGGCGCCGAACGTGTGGGAGCGGGCAAGGTGGTGTGGGCCGATGTGCCGATCCGGACAGGTGGCACAAAGTGACTCACCGTAGCCGATGACGGTGAGCAACGTAGATCTCGACGCCGAATGGCTGCGTCGTATCGACGCGGTGACCGACCAGGCGCTCGCCCACCTTGATGTCGAAGGCCTTCTCGACGAACTGTTCCGGCGGCTAGCGGAGCTCCTCGAGGTCGACACTGCAGCCGTTCTCCTGATCGACCAGGAGACCAACGAGCTGGTCGCCACAGCCGCCAAGGGAATCGAGGCGGAGGTACGCCAGGGAGTGCGTATCCCGGTCGGCAAGGGGTTCGCCGGAACGATCGTGGCCCGCGTCGAGCCAGTCGTCATCGAGCACGTCAACGAGACCAACGTCGTCAACCCCATTCTCCTGGAGCGGGGCATCCGCTCTCTGCTCGGCGCTCCGCTGGTGGCCTCCGGACGGGTTATCGGCGTGCTCCACGTCGGCACGCTCACCCCCCGCACATTCGGCAATGCAGACATCCGACTCCTCCAGATGGTGGCCGACCGGGTCGCGCTTGCCATCGACGCTCGCCGCACGAACGCGGACCGCGCCGCCGCGTCCGCGCTACAGCGCAGCTACCTGCCCGCCCGGCTGCCCGCCATTCCCGGTCTGGAACTGGCCGCCCGCTACCTGCCCGGGGAAAAAGGGAACGTCGGGGGTGATTGGTACGACGTGTTCCGGCTGCCGGATGACCGCCTCGGCGTGGTCATCGGCGACGTCGCCGGCCGGGGTCTGGCGGCGGCGATGGTCATGGGTCGGCTGCGTAGCGCTCTGCGCGCCTACGCCATCGAGACACCGGACCCGGCGGATGCACTCGAACGACTCGACCGCAAGGCGCAGCATTTCGAGGCCGGGCAGATGACGACAGTCCTCTATGGAGTGCTCGAGCCGGGGACGGGGCGGATGGAGCTGTCCTCGGCCGGCCACCTGCTGCCCATTCTGGCGTCGCCCGGGAGAGAGTCCGCCGCAATTGAGGCTCGGGTCGATCCTCCGCTAGGCATCCTGCGTCACGACAAACGTCACCTCACCACCATCGACGTACCGGCCGGCGCGACGCTTTGCCTGTTCACCGACGGCCTGGTGGAGCGACGGCGCGTACCCCTGGACGAGAACCTCGACCGGCTGCGCGATGTTGTGACCGCGTCGCACCCGGAGGTTGTCTGCCGTTCCGTGCTGGCGGCGCTACTGGACGACCAGACGAACCCGGACGACGTGGCCCTCCTCGTTATCCGGCGAATCGCGCAACCTCCATCCGACTGGGAGCGTCAGCCAGGGGCCAAACGGGACTCGGACACCCCGAAATCCCGTGCGACCTGAGCGATCAACGCCTCGTCCTGACGGCCGACCGCGGCCTCGTCACGACGGAATTCGGTGGAAAGCTTCGGCGTGACGCCGATCCTTCCAGCGATGAGCGACCCTCACAGGCAAGGAGTCAACCGAGGTAGGGGCAGACCCTGGCGCTACTTTTCTTGCAGGACGGATAGCACGTTCCCCGATGGGTCCTTGAACCAGGCGACGTAGGGCCCTTCAGCGCGGAGAACGCCCCTCGCGTCTTGGGTCATGCCGTCGTAGCGCTCGAAGCGCACACCTCGCTCGGCCAGCATGTCGACGGTGGCGTCGATGTCGTCCACCTCGAAGTTGAGGATCGTGAAGCTCGCGGGTGTGGCATCGGGCTGCTCGTAGACGAGCGTGTCGCGGCCTCCGGCGAGGTGCAGCCACATCAGGCCGTACTCCTCCGAGGTCGTCAGCCCCAGCGTCTCGGCGTAGAACCGGCGCGCATCCTGCATGTCGTGGACGGCGAGGCCGCTGTAGGCAGGCACGTTGCTGAGCATCGTCATCTCCTCTGCTTGGCTTAACGCTCCAGCCTTCACTCGTGGCGGGTTGGTACCCGTCAGCATCGAACGCCGCGGGTCCGCCTACCGAAGCGTCGAGCTCGGTTCCGGTGGTAGTCCGAACATCACCGTTCCATGATCGACCAGGAATTCACCGGAAAGAGATCCGGCCGCCCCTCAACGAGGACCCCAGCCGGGCTGAAGGGCACGCGCGTCGGGGACGATGCGGCGCGTTGCGCTCACACCCTTTCCGTGCGGTCACTTCGAAGACTCCCAACGAGGTGGTCTCACTCCACGGACTGCTCGAGGAAGATCCGCTGCGCGGTGCCCACCAAGCGTCGACCCGGCGCTGCTTGTTGTGGTCGAGCCCACAGACAGGAAGCCGCGGCGGTACGTAACCGACCGGCGAGCGGCGGCCTGACGAACCACAACTCAGCAGCGCACGGGCGCCGTCCTGTTCCCGCCTGCCAACTGCACCGCCGGGTCTCGGGAGTCCCGCCGGTCCTCCCGCGCGGTGCGGGGAGCGGTTGTCTGCAGCACGGAAATTCCCGCAGTGCTGACACGGGCCCAGTCGCCAACCGTCAGACTGGGCCCGCGCCACTATGCGGCGTTGTGCCGCGTCCATGGCGGTCAGCGGTCGCGGGAGGGGTCCCGGGTGTAGGCGTCGGTGTGGTCGTCGTCGTCGCCCTCGATGTCGTTGGCGAGCAGACCGGAGCCGATGGCCCAGATCGCTGCGCCGAGCAGGCCGACGTACACCCCGATCTGGGTGGCCAGATCGTCGCCGCGCTCCAGCGCGCCCATCGGGTTGATCGCGAAAACCAGGCATTGCAGGGTGGCGGCGATGCCGACGGCCATCGACACCAGCGTCAGCCCGCGGTGCTGACCACGCCGAGCCCGATTCATCGCGTACACCATCGCCACCAAAAGGCCGAGGCCCAGATAGGCGATGAAAGGAACCAGTGAATCGGTCTCATATCCGGTGCGTGGGTTCGCGTCTCCACGGGGGTCCACCCAGTTCAGGAAGGGTGAGACGTTGAAGATCAGGATGCCGGCCGCGGCGACGGCCAGGCCCGTGGACCGAGCCCGCCGCGATCCACGACGTTCCGGGACGCCGGTGCCGATGTTGCCGCCCAAGTCGGACGTTGCCATGCTGACTACCTCGCTCGTGGTGTGGGTCGGACACAGCGCCGGGACTGCCCCCGTCAGAGACCCGGTGGACTGCCGGAGCTGTGAGCAGCCATTCGCTGCCGGCTGGCGATCTACCCCGCCCGTTTCGCACCCAAACGCTCCAATTGCGAACCCGGCACGCCAGTGATAAACGGCCGCAGGAGCGGGCGAGGCGCAGGACTTCCAGACGTTGCGCGGAGGCCGGGCTTGCGGCCCGGCCTTTCGCATGTAGTGACGGAGCGGCTGATCGGTTGGGAGTACCTCCTCAGATCGATGCGTCGGGCGCCTCACACGCCGCCTGAGCGTGTCCGTGAAGTGCTTAGGACTGCGCTGGGAGCAGCACGGCGTCGATGGCGTGGATGACGCCGTTCGATGCATCGATGTCGGTCTTGATGACGTTGGCTTGATTGCCCTGGCCGTCACTGATTGCCACGTTTCCCCCGTCTAGTGCAACGGTGAAAGGCGCGGTGTTGACGGTGGTCACCTGTCCCGCCTGCACGTTTGCGGCCAAGACCTCGGCGGGCACCACGTGGTAGGTCAGGAGCGCGGCGAGCTGGTCCTGGTTCGCTGGCTGAAGCAGCGTGTCCAGCGTTCCCGCGGGCAGCTCGGCAAACGCAGCGTCGGTCGGGGCGAACACCGTGAAGGGGCCCTGCCCGGACAGGGTCTCGGTGAGCCCGGCGGCCTGAACCGCCGCAAGCAGGGTCGAAAACTCGGGGTTGCCGGCGACAATCTCGGTGATCGTCTCTGGGCTTGCGGAGGTGGCGTCCGCTTGCGCGGTCGCCTCCGCGGTCGGTGAACTGGACGTGGACGACGGTGTTCCGTCGCCGCCGCACGCGGCGAGCAACAGCACGGATGCCGCCGCGGCCGTGATGACGAATGGGGCTCTGCGCATCTGGACTCCTTCAGTCGGGGTGACTTCTGCCCGGTCGTTCCGGACAGCGCTCAGACTGCATCGCTTCAATGCCCGAAGACCATGCAGAAAACTATGCACTTTGCATTGTTTTGGAGTCCGTTCATCGCTATGATCGGGGGATGCCGAGCCGCTCGAGCGCAGATCGCCCCGACGGGATGCACATCGCAACCGTGTCCAAACTGCTAGGTGTCCCGGTTCCCACCATCCGCTCGTGGGAGCGGCGCTACGAGTTCCCGGCACCGCCCAGAACCCACGGCCTGCACCGCCGCTACGGCGAAGAGGAGCTGGCGCAACTCCGCGCGCTCCGCGACCTGGTCACCAACGGGCACAGCACCAAAGATGCGGTGGCGCTGGTACGGAACGCCGCACCGGTCCGCCCCGACGACGGGTCCCCAGCCGATCCGGTCGTCAACGCCGCGCTGGCGCTCGACAGCACCCGGCTGCAGGCCGAGCTCGACGCATCAACCGAGCGGCTGGGCGTCGAGGACACCATCCGCCAAGCAATCCTGCCGGCCATGCGCGAACTCGGCTCCCGCTGGCAGACCGGCAGGTGCGACGTTTCCCGCGAGCACCTTGCCACCGAGGCCGTACGCAACTGGCTAGCCCGGCAAGCGTTCCTCGCACCACCCCCATTCCGACCGCACCCGATCGTCCTCGCCTGCGGCCCCAAAGACATGCACACGATCGCGCTGCACTCGTTCGCCGTGATCTTGGCCCGACGCGGCTGGTCAGCCGAGTGCTTGGCGCGATGACGCCCACAGCGGCGCTTATCTCCGCAGTTCAACCGCTGGGAGCGATCGGAGCCGTCGTGACCGCGCAGCGAAGCGTGACACGTCGATCCGCGGTGGAGGCGATCCGCGCCGTCGACGCTCTCCCCGGCGTGCGGGCCTTCTACGCCGGCAACGCCTTCGTCGCGCCATCAGCCAGGAAAGACGTCCCCGGCACCTACCTCGGCGAAGACCTCGTCCAGGCAGCACAAGTCATCGAATCGACCCTGCCCTAGTCGCGCCACCCAGACGTCATGTCGCCGCCCGGGACGCCGGAAACCACGGCCAAAAGAGCCTGATAGCCCCAGGGCATGCCCGGTCCACTGATCATTGACAGTCAAGTGACCGTGAACCCAACAGCGCACAACGTCTCCGGGCGACACGGCAGGCGGTCGGCTCATCAACCTAGTACCACAGTGCCTCTGCACATGGTGTCCCAAGATGCGGTCATGACCGGTATCCGGCGACCCACTTGGTCGTGTTCACCGCCCATCAATGACCAACTACTGGGATCGCCGCTTGGATGCTTCTGGCTTTGCCCATGTGCTTGCCAAGGTGACAGGCGCCACTCGCCCGGTTGCTCGGCCGAGTCACATCGGGCTGAGCGGGCGTCCCCTCGGAAGCCCGAGTACCTTTTCGTTTTCGCTTCGCGGTCTTGCGGGGATTCGAGCACCCTCCACTATTCTCCAGATTCGCGCGGATCCTCGCCATGGACAGGCCAGCGGACGCTCCACACAGCACGAGCGGCGCCACGGATGCGCTCCGGGCCGGAGCAGGGTCGCTCCGAGATCAAGTCGCATGAGGCTGGGGGCAGTGGGTACTGGAGAGCATGCGCACTAACCGGAGCCAGGCGGATCGTCGACGATCCCGGGTACGGATCCGTGTCACTCAAGCTGCTTCTTTCGGGCAGGACGTGAGACGTCGTTGTGGCGCAGACACCGATTTCATGCCCGATCCCCGTCGACGAACCCTTGCTGCGAGCAGCCAGCGTGGCTTGACGGTGGTTCGTCCGCATCACCTCGGATAGGTCAGCTGCGTATCCATGTGTAGCACTCGCTTTCCGGTCTTGGATGCGAGGGAGATGCGATGCGCAAACGGGTCGCATTGCGGGTCGTCGAGACGACGACTGCCGTCGTGGTCGTTGGGACCATGCTGTCGTCGTGCGGCGACGGGCCGCCACCTTCCTGTGAGGGTGTTCTGGCGTACCAAAATCCGACCTGCGGTGAAGCCGCTCCCGGCGGGGATTCGGGCAGCACGGAAGCGGAGCAGGAAGCCGTCCAGGACGGGGACGGCGTGGCGACACAGTCCGGCAGCAGCGCAGCCGACGTTGGTGACGATCCACCTACCTGGGAGGAACCGTCCGAGCCGCCACCCCAGGCCGGGAGCGCGACGCGTCAGGAAACGCTCGCCGACGGCAGCACAGTCGAGGTTACGACGGGTAACACCTATTCGATCGATGGTGTCGAGCACCGGCTAAACGGCACTATTCGCAGGTACGCCGTCGCCTCCAATGCGACCGGCATGGTCATTCTCTATGCGAGCGTCGACCGCTCCGAGGACAACGCCGTGTTGATTGGCAACGTGGACTTTTTTAGCGACGGCAGCTGCGACACCGACGTTGCCTGGGGCAACGACGGCGGCCAGTGGACACGAATCGAATGTTTCGAAGGCGTTGCTGCTGACAATCACTCAGCTCGGTAGCCGCCAGGGTGCCAGTGATGCACGAAGACCTGAACCGTGTTGGCATCCTGCTCGAAGACCTGGTGCAGCCGCCAACCGCGGGCATACCGGTCGTTCAAGTGCCCTTGCCAGGCCCTCATATTGATGGATCCTTTGTCGACCTCGGTGACGTAGGAGTGCGCTACGGCGCACAGGATCGGCTTCGCTGCCAAGGCGGTTGCTGCAGGACTGAATGGGCGCAGGGTGCGACTGGCCGAGCGCCAGGGCGAAATGACGGCCCAGATTGTGAGAGCGGCTCTGGCTGATCCCGAGGTCGCTGTGCCGCCGGACAAACAGCAGGTTGCGTTGACTGTGATTGGCCGTCACATGAGAGAGATGGGAGTTGCTTCCTCAGCGGTCACGCAGCCGCCCTCTTTGTTGTACCCCCCGGGAAACGCGCGGATGGGAGATCGATACTGTCCCGGCCATGACCACGCTGTGGTCCTGTCCGAACTCACGGTGTCCGGCAACAGAGATCGCTCCAACGGAGGTCTCTCAGGACTCCGAGGACTCGACGCGCAAAAACGATCTGCTCGGAATTGACGAGCTTGCCGAGTTGCGTCGACTACCACTTGCCGCGATCTACCGAATGCGTGACGCAGGCACCGGGCCACCAGAGATACGCGTTGGGCACCTCATTCGTTTCCGTCGAAGTGAAGTCCAGCGATGGATGACCGAACAGCTCGGCCCGTGTGCCAAGTGCGGTGGGTGCGGCAAGACGCATCGGCTGAGCGGGTTCACGAAGGTGGATCAGCCAGTCGTTGCCTCCTGACGGCTCAATCGCACTCGTCGAAGTCGCTGAGCCCAGGACCGCCGGCACTGGCGGCCAGCAGAAGCCGCGACTTCCTGAGGGCGTCTTGGCTAGGCCGTTCTTGTCGACGAGGTACTCGCCGTGACGCACCGGTCACGGAGATGTCCGTTGAGAAACGATCGGATCGATGCGCCACTGCCTGCGGCGCAGACCGCATCGACGCCGTGGAGCGAGTGTGCGTCGAACCTGTCATCTCGCTGACGGCAGGAGCGATGTCAGGTCGGCGACTGGCCCGAGGTGGGTGAGCTTGTCGGGGTTGACGATCGCGCTGATGCTTGTGATCTGCCCGCCGGCGATGTCAAGCGCCCACACGCCGATGAGCCGCTGCCTTGCGTCGAGGATGAGCGCTCCCGGGCCGCCGTTGACCTCGACGGGGCGCAACGCCATGCCGGGAAGGCGGGCGGTGGCCTGGCGGATCCCGTTGATCAGCGTGCGCGCGACGCGGTTGCGTCCGCGCAGCGTCCGCGCGAGCGTCGGAACCTTCCCGCCGCCGTCGCCGGTCAGCTCCACGTCGTGAGCGAGCAGCGCCTCGAGCCCAGCGAAGTCGCCTTGCTCGGCGGCCGCGAAGAACCGTCGGGCCAGTTCGTCGCGCTGCTCGCGCGTCGTCCGGAAGCGGGGCCGGCGCTGTTTGACGTGACGTCGGGCGCGGGTGGCGAGCTGACGCACGTTGGCCTCGCTCTTGCCGACGATCGCCGCGACCTCCGGATACCCGTAGTCGAACACATCGTGGAGCAGCAGCACGGCTCGCTGCTCGGGCGAGAGACTCTCCAGCAGCACCAGCATGGCCAGCGACAGCGAATCGGCTGTCTCAGCGTGCCGGGCCGGATCATCGTCGCCATCGGTGATGATCGGCTCCGGCAGCCACTGTCCGACATACCGCTCGCGGCGGGCTCGCGCGGAGCGCAGCTCGTTGATCGCCAACCGGCTCGTCACGGTGACCACGAACGCGCGCGGCGATGCGATCTGCTCGCCGGCATCACGGGCCTGATCAACGCGCAGCAGCGCTTCCTGCACCACGTCCTCGGCCTCAGAGACGCTACCGAGCATTTGGTAGGCGATCGCGAACGCGGCCGGCCGCAGCTCATCGAGCAGTCGCTCGCGATCGGTCATGCTGCCGCGAACCCCTGCCGCCAGCTCATGTGCGCCGGGCGCCACGCCAGCTCCCGCTTGGCCTTCGCGTTCGACGCGCCGCGGACGTCGGTCATCATCACCACGCCGGCCTCCCCAGCGAGCAGCCGCACGATGAACCGCGGCACCCGGAACGGCTTCTTGGCGCCCAGCTGCTCAGCCAGCGCCGGCAGCCACTCGGCCACTGGGGCGGGGTCATCGTCGACCACATTGTAGGCACCGCGGGCACCGTGCTCGACCGCCGCCACCGTCGCCTCCGCGGCGTCGGCGACGTGGATGAAGGACCACACGCCTCCACCGTCGCCGACCAGCGGGAACCTGCGCCTGCGGATCATCTCCGACAGCTCCCCATCCGGCGCGAGCGATGTCCCCGGCCCGTAGAACGCGCCGTAGCGCAGCACGATTCCGTCGGTCCACCGCGCGCCCAGGACCGCCTGCTCGAGGTGTCGGATCCCGGCCGCGCCTTCGCGCAGCCTGCCCGGGGGCGCGAGGTCGAGCGGGTCCTCCTCGCTCTTCACCGGCCCGCCGATGCGCAGGTAAAACCCCATGCCGATGCTCTGCGCCACGAACCGCCGCACCCCCACTGCCTGCCCGGCCGAGAGCAGGTGATCCGTCCCCTCGATCCGCACCCGGTTGGTCATTGCGATGCCGCGCTCCGGATGACGTATGTCCGCCCCTGCGAGCGCGGTCAGCTGATGGACGATCACCTCCGGCCTCGCCCTACCCACGGCCTCCACGACCTGATCGGGATCAAGCGCGTCCGCCACCACCGGCACCGCGCCCAGCTCGTCGAGCATCGCCTGCTTCGAATCCCGGCGCGTCATGCCATGAACCTCATGACCCGCGGCGACCAGACGCGGCACCAGCTGCTTACCAATCGCCCCCGTGGCTCCTGCGACAAACACCCTCATCATCAACCCTTTCATCGAGGACTACCTGCACCACAAAAGACAAGACAGCAGTGCCGGCTGTGACACCTCCCAGCACCCCGGCACGGGAACACGGGCGCCGAAGTGGCAATGCCGGGAACCGGCTGGCAACACCTGCACGACCAACGTCGTCCACAGCGCATGGTGAAGATCGGTCGCGTTCCACGCGACCCGCACGAGCGGCCCGCAGCGCCCCCGATCCCCAACTCCCGTACCGCACAGGCAAGCCAGTCCAGACGACGAGATGCGGTCCCGTGACCCCCGACTTCCGGTTCTAGAACCAGTTCGACCGATCCGAGAGGCCGAGGTCAGGTCCTCGCGCGGCACTGCAGCCGTGAGCGACCGACTCACATCGATCGACCCCACAGCCGCGCGCCGGCATCAGAGCTCGAGCACCCGCATGAATGGCCTCAGATGCCCCCGAGTCCACCCGCAGGACGCCGTAAACCAGGTCGCATTCGCTGGGCGTCCATCAGCCACCGAGGGCCGCCGCCGATGCTGCGGTCCTCGTGCTCGGCAACGACGTCGTCGACCAGATGCTGGGCAAGCATGTGGTTCAGCGAAGTTAGGCCCTGCCCCAAGGCGAATAGGTGTGCCTAGTAGGTGTTGCCAAGACTCACCGCCTTGATCTGTCTAGAGCGCCGTGGACGCCCATGCCACCGACCCAAACATTGCGACGTCGCAGCCGGGGTAGGCCACGACCATGCCCTTGTCCGGGCCGTTGACCCGCCTGACCTCTTGGCTTCCTGCTCGCCGGCTGGCCAAGCAGTACGTCCGTGGGATCGACGCCCTCATCACCGACCTGGGCGACCGCGACCCCCGGACGCGGGAAAGGGCGGCGAACACGCTGTTCCGTCTGGCCGAACAGCTCACCCCGCAGGAGCGGCGCGCGGCAGAAGCGGCGCTAGCCGTCGCGGCGCGGAAAGACGACACCGGTCTCGTCCGGTCCTACGCAACCGCGGCGCTGCTGGCCCTGGGCTGCGACGATGCAGTCCCCATCGCACTGGCCGCCCTGGGCGACAGAGACTGGGATGTCAGAACCTTCGTCGCGTTCGAACTCGGGCGGGTCCACGATCCACGAATCGTCGACGCACTGATCCCACTGCTGCAGGACCCGGAGGGCTGGGTACGCGAAGCCGCGGCGTACTCGCTCGGCAAACTCAAAGACCCCCGCGCCCTGCCGCCTCTGCGCGAACTTGCGAAACGCGAACGCAAAGACGTCCATGTGAAGAAGGCCGCCAAGGGGGCGCTGAAAGCACTCGAGAAAACGGAGCGAGCAGACTGAAAACAGTTCCTCGCAGCAGCATCGCCTGCCTCCGGATCCGAGCAGTCGTCAGCACGGGTAAGTGATGAACGCTCTCGGTCACCCGCCGCCGCAGCAACCGCTGTTGCGGAAGACGTTGAGGTCGACTCCCGAACATCTGCTCCGACGGCTCAGGCCATGGCATCAGCGTCCACAGCCCGCAGCAGGAAGCCGGCACCAAGCCGGTAAAGGACTCATTCCGGGCTGGACCAAGGAAGCCCGAGTCGACGTTGTGCTCCGGCGAGATCCCCTGCCCTGTCTAGGTTCTCGCGTTCCCGACTCGCCATTCGGCCGGCTCCCCCTGTGGGCCGGGGACGGGCGGTGACCCTCAGCGCCGTGATGCGACGTCCCCGGGCTTCCGTACGCGGAAGCGGAGCATCGTCACGGCACCCGACTGGGTGTTACTGAGTGGCTCCAGATCGATTCTGCCGAGGCCCGAGGTGGAGAAGCGTACGCCGTCGCCGAGCAGCACCGGCAGCACATACACCAGGACCTCGTCGACGAGTCCTTGCCGCAGGCACTGGCTGGCCAGGTCGGCGCCGAGGACCTCCAAGTTCTTCCCGTCCGCCGCGACGCGAGCCATGGCCACAGCTTCCGGGAGGTCGCAGGTAAGGAACGTGACCTCGTGGTCCGGCTCGTCCGGCGGCCGGTGCGTCAGGACGAATACCGGTCCCCCGTCGTAGTCGGTGTCCTTGGCGGACATCCGCTTGGCGACCTCATGGGTGACCCGGCCGACCAGCATGGCACCCGTCGCCTGCATGACCTCGGGAAACGGGTTATCCCTCAGGTACTCAAAGACCCAGTCCATCGCGTGGTCGGGCCCGGCGATGAAGCCGTCCAGCGACATCGCCCGGTTCACGACGACCTTGCCCAAGCCAGCGTTCGTATCGCTCATGCCGGCAACGACCTTACGTGCGTCAGGAACTCATCGGTGTTGGAGAAGCTGGCGCGGAAAGGAACCAAAACCAACGTCACAGCGAACGGAGCGAGAACCGCAAGCGCGACCGCCAAGCGGTCCCGGGTTACCCACCGAGGCACGTCGCCACTCCAACTCGCATGGATCCGTCGTCAGGCCCCTCAACACCCGAGAGTAAGCCCACGGCCACGGGTACTCAGCGACCCGGTTAGCCACCGGCCTCGCGGTCCGTCGCACCGCGCCAGCAGCGGCAGCGCTATGCCGGCCCTGATCACTCACCGGGACGTCGCTACGGCAACGAGGCAGCCACAATTTGCAAAATGCGGCACAACACGACCGTCTCGCCGCACCACGCCCGAGCGGATGCACCCTTGCCGTGGCGACAAGGATGCGGCACCGATTCGGCGACACCGGCCGCGGGAAGCGGACACGCGGTAGGAGATCCTGAGCCAGAACTGGGAGGTTCGGCCCGATCCGAACGGGGGCCGGCGGGCCTGGATCGTGGTAAGCCTGGCTCATCGTCATACGCGGTGTTCCGGGCGCGGGGTCTCGCGCCGGCGATGCGGAAGGCGGCGACGGCGTGGACGTTCTCGTGGTCAGCGACGCCGGTGTGGAACGGCATGACGCAGACGAGCTGCCCAAGCTGTTGAAGCAGGAGGACGCACTCATCTGGGTCGACATCCCCGCCTGTGACCCCGCCGCCGTCCAGGCCCTGACCGACGTGTTCGGCTTTCACCGCATCGCCATCCGTGACTGCGTCGAGCGAAACCACGTCTCCAAAGTCTTCGTCTACGCCGATCACGTGTTCACCGTGCTCCACGCGCCCCAGGTCGGACGACGCGGCCACGTGCACTACGTCGAACTCGACCAATTCATCGGGCCCAACTATCTGGTCACCGTCCACGGCCCGCTGAATCCGGCCGTCGACCCGGCCGTGGCCCAAGTAGACACCGGCTCAGTGCTGCGACGCATCGAGGAAAAGCACCTGCACGTCGAGTCGTCGTTCGAACTCTCCCGCTGGATCGTGTCCGCGATGATCCGCCGCGAGTCCGACCTGGTCGCCGACCTGGCCGAGGAATCCGGCCGGCTCGAACAGCGGGTCATGCTCGAAGACGAGCTCCAGGACCCCGAAGCGTTCCTCGAGGAACTGTTCCAGGTGTGGTACATCCTGCTCGCGGTGCGCACCATGGCCACCCACAGCAGCGTCACCTACGGGCGAATGGCCCGGCTCGTCACCTTCCTCCCCAACACCGCGCCACCACTGTTCGCCGACATCGCCGACCAATTCGAGGTCGTCCGCACCATGGCCGACGGGCAACGGGAGTTCCTACACGGCGTCATCGAGTTCTACCAAACCCGCACCTCAACCCACCTGACCCTGGCCGCGGAACAGACCGCATCCACCGGCGTCCGGCAAAACGAAGACATGCGCAAAATCACCGCCTGGGTCGCCATCGTCGCCGTACCCACCGCCGTCACCGGATACTTCGGACAAAACGTCCCCTACCCAGGCTCCGGCACCACCGCCGGCGCGATCACCTCAACACTCCTGATCCTGGTCCTCGCCCTGACCCTGTACATCATCTTCAAACACAAGGAATGGCTGTAACCCTCACCTGCCGATCCAATACTCCACCGCCCAGCGCCCGCTGAACGGATACGGGTAGCCGCGCCTCAGCCCCTGGCGCGGGCGACATCCCATCCATGGACATGCTGCGTGCGCACATTCCTACGGCCCATCGACCTGGACAGTGCGAGGACGCTGATTCCCGACCCACTGGACGACCCCGCACCTCCGGGTTAGGGGTGGATGCTCTCGTGGCGGCTTCCTGTCTGTCTGGCGGTGGAAGCGCGCTCTACGGCGCGTCCCTCTGAGTGGTGGTAGTCCAAAGTGGTCAAAAGACACCTGGCATCGCGGCCCCGCTGTCTGGCGTCAGCCGAAGAAGCGAATAGCGAGTTGGGTGTACCAAGGATCTTGGACAAACAGTCTCGACTGCGAGGATGGCCGAGCCCCGGCGGTGTGTAGCAACGCGGTGCCACCGCGTGATCCGGGTGCAGGTTAGGCGGTGATCGCGGTGGGTGTCACCTCCTCGGTGGAGTCGCCGTCGATGACGTGCAGGCGCGCCTTGGCGAGGACCTCGAGTCCCATGTAGCGGCGTTGCTCGATCCATTCGTCGTTCTGCTCGGCGAGCACAGCGCCGACAAGGCGGACGAGCGCGGCGCGATCGGGGAAGATGCCCACGACGTCGGTGCGGCGGCGGATCTCTCGGTTGAGTCGTTCTTGCGGGTTGTTCGACGGTGCCGCATCAGCGTGTCGATGAGCGCCAACGGCCGGCCGCGGAACTCGGTGACGACGACGTCGAGGTCGGTGCCATCCGCGATACCTGTGACTTGGACAGGCTGGCGATGCCCAAGGTCTCGACCGAGCCTGTCAAGTTGTCTGTGTAAGCGGGGCGATCACAGGTGGGGGTTGATCCGGTCGGGGTAGACCAGGGCAAGCTGTTGTAGGGCTTGTTTCCAGTTGGTGACGATCTGTCCTTCGACGAGCCGGCCGGCGGCTCGTCGTTTCTCGGCGGGCAGGCCGCGTTCGCGGTCGCGGTCGAGCGCGCGTCGGTCCTCGATGTTGCAGATGGCCAGCCACAGCAGTTTGACCGCGGCGTTGTCGTTGGGGAAGTGGCCGCGGTTGCGGGTCACCTTGCGCAGCTGGTAGTTCAGTGACTCGATGGCGTTGGTGGTGTAGATGACCCGTCGCAGCATCGGCGGGAACGCCAGGAATGGGATGAACCGCTGCCAGGCGTCGGTGAAGACCCGGACGGTGTGCGGGTTCCTCACCCCCAGCGGGGACGCGGCGAAGGCCTCGAGGGCGACCCGCGCGGCTTCTTCGTCGGCGGCCTCGTAGATGGGCCGCAGCGCCGCGGCGATGGTTTTGCGGTCCCGCCAGGACACGAATCGCATGGCGGCGCGGATCAGGTGCACCACGCAGGTTTGCACGGTGGCCTCGGGCCAGGTCGCCGCGACCGCTTCGGGGAAGCCGGTCAGCCCGTCACAGCACACGATCAGCACGTCGCGGACGCCGCGGTTGGCCAGCTCGGCGCACACTGCCGCCCAGAACTTCGCGCCCTCGTTGGTCTGCACCCAGATCCCCAGGACGTGCTTGACGCCGTCCATATCGACACCGACGGCCAGGTGTGCGGCCTTGTTGCGGACGTGGCCACCGTCGCGGACCTTGACCACGATCGCGTCGAGGTAGATCACCGGGTAGAGCGGCTCCAGCGGCCGCCGCTGCCACGCCAGCACCTCCTCGGCCACCTCGTCAGTGATCTTGGAGATCGTTTCGTGCGAGAGCTCGGTGCCGATCGTCGAAGCGAGGTGGTAGCCGATATCCCGCACCGTCATGCCGCCGGCGTAGAGCGAGATGATCATGTCGTCCAGCCCGCCTAGGCGGCGCGACCCCTTCAGCACCAGCTGCGGAGTGAACGTGCCCTGCCGGTCGCGCGGCACCGCAAGCTCGACATCGCCGATCTCGCTGCCCACCGTCTTCGGGGTCGTGCCGTTACGCGAGTTCGGGAACATCGACGCGTCCGGGTCGCCGCGCTCGTAGCCCACATGGTCAGTGAGCTCGACCTCCAGACCTCGCTCCAGCGCGGCCTTCAACATGCCCTTCAACAACCCGTCGTCGCCAGTCAGCGGCACCGAACCGGCGTCGATCTGAGCGAAGATGTCATCCAACGCGCCCGACGCCTTCAGCCGGGCAGCTAACTCCCGCTGCCGCTCACGCGCCTCCGCACGTCCAGCGGCGTCCTTCACCATCACAGCAGTCTCGTCCTCTCATGCGGATGGACCACTGCTTACACAGAACATCTGACACGCCCTCTCGACCAGCTTCTCCATCCGCCGCGTCGACACCCGAGCAGGTAACTGGTCGCCACCACCGAGATCAACGCGGCCTCGCTTCGGCGGCGGCGCTGCAGCAGCCAGTCCGGGAAGTACGACCCGCTGCGCAGTTTCGGCACCGCCAGCTCGATCGTGCCGACCCGGGTGTCCCAATCACGCCCCCGATACCCGTTCCGGGAGTTCGTCCGCTCCGGGCTGCGCTCCCGGTACCCCGTGTTGCACAACGCCTCCGCTTCGGCGCCCATCAACGCCTCCGCGAAGGTCTGCACATCTCCCGCAGCAGGTCCGGACTCGCCTCCTCCAGACGCTGCCTCAACCAACCTGCGATGTCGTGGTCCACACTGGGCCGTGCGGCCATCGCGTCTCCTCACTCGAGCTCTTAGCCGTTCTCGAAGGATCACGCGGTGGCCGTCTCAGCTCACGACGCCACGCTCACAACCGCCGCCGTCGTACACCACTCCCTGGTACGCAACTGCGAGGATCTGTTCATGTCGGAGCAGCGGCGCCTCGGTCCGAGCCGGATGATCCGAGACTGGCGTGTAGAACGACCTGTCGAATCTTGATCGCCCATCAATAAACCACTACTGACCGCGGCGTGGACCTTGCCCGGCTACCTGCCTGCGCGGCTCACGTGTTTGCCCAGGCGACAGATCCGTCACGGCGTTCCTGCCGGTTGTTGCCTCTTCATCGGGACAAGTCACCGAACCCGTCTTGGGGATCTCCTGGCTGGGCCGGGCGCCGCTGTGGACCGACTACCCGCAGTGTCGATAGTCGGTCGGCTATTAGTGGGTGCGATAAGCCGATGCGTCGATGGTCGAGCGCTGACGCCGGGTCACCGCGGGAGCTTGCGAAGGAAGTCGTGTACGTGGTTCCACAGCATCTCGGTGGCTTCCGGGTCGAACTCGTCGGTCCGGGAGGCGTCGGTGAACAAGTGCCCGGAGACGGCGTACTCGTGGAACTCGGTGCCGCCGCCGGACGCACGCACCGCTGCGAGGAACTGGTCGACCCAATCCTGGTTGCGGTTCGGATCGGAGACGCCGTAATGCAGCTGCACCGGCACTTCCGCTGGCCAGAGGCGGGCACCGAGGATGTCCAGTGGCAGCGCGCCGGAGAACAGCACCGCTGCCGCCACGCGCCGGTGCAGGGCGACGTGCTCGGCCATCCCCGCGCCGTTGGAGAAGCCGGCCACCACGATGCCGTCCGGCAGGTCGGCTGTGGCATCCAGGGCGGCCTGCATCAGCGCGGGAAACCCCAGCTGCTCCGCGTAGGCAGCCGCAGATACGTAGTCGTCGAAGGACCGGCCGTCGTACTGGTCGATCACGCGCACCTCGTGCCCGAAGTCTCGTAGCCGAGTGGCGGCGTCCTCCACACCGGGACGGACTCCGAGAACAGAGTGAAACAGCGCTACCGACGCCATGGCTCCTCCTCCTCCTAAATGGACACTGTCCAGTTAATGTACGGTGTACAGTGGGCGTATGTCAACCAGTCGCGGCCCCGGCGAGCGCGTCGGTCTCGGCACCGAGCAGGTCATCGCCGCCGCTCGAGCGGTTCTCGACCAGGACGGAACGCACAAGCTCAGTCTTCGAGCCGTCGCCCGGCGCCTCGGCGTCGCACCGAACGCGCTCTACAGCCACATCGCTAGCAGGGATGAGCTGCTGGACGCCGTACTCGACGACGTCCTCGGTGGGGTGCCGCTTCCCTCCCATGCCATGCTTCGCCGCAACCCGGCCCGAGCGGTACGGAACCTCATGCTGGACTCCTACGACGTCTTGCTCCGACACCCGGGACTGATGCCGTCCTACCTCGACCGGCAGGGCGCCCGCGGCGTCCAGGCACAACGCCTCGGCGCCTTCACGATCAACGCCCTGCAGCGCTGTGGGCTCGACGAACACGCCGCTCAAGAAGCGATGCGCGTCCTCATCGTCAACACCATCGGATTCGCCGCGTTCTCGGCACGGCCGAGCGGATCAGAGGAAGGACCCATCAAGGCCCCGGAGCTACGGCGCAACTTCGAGCAGGGACTCGACTGGCTCCTCGCCGCCATCACACCATCTCGACGCACTACCAGCCTCGGCCCCAGCTGACCACCGCACAACCGTCACCAGGCGACATGCTGGACGCCGTCGCCCATCGCGGCGAGAAAACGCGCGCAGACACTCTCCTCGTCGAGCGCCTCAATGAGCTCCCACTGCACCTGGCCGTCCGTGGCGACGGCAAGGCGGCAGGAACGCTCGACCGGCTGACCGTACTCGCGGAATCCTTCGCAGCGCCGGGCGTTGAACTCGTAGACCTCCCACCGCGCCGATCCCGTAGTCGTCAACGGGCACTAGTGGCCCACAACGGTCCCCGGGAGGCACCCTACAAGCTCCCGAAACTGTCCAGCCCGAGGAACGTCCCGATCTTCACCGCCCATCAATAAACCACCGGTGGGGCGGGTCTCGCTTGCCCGATGCTTGCCCATGCGGTTCCCGTCCTTGCCCCGGTGGCTTACTGGCTAGAGCAAAGCTGACCGACCTCGCCGTCTCGGGGGCTGCTATGAGACGACCTCATTGGGGACTCCGGCGCGGCTGCCCAGCTCGTCCGTTGAACACGACCACGTCGTCGTCTACTCGGTCGCACATGGCCACGGGGGCGGGATGCGCCTATCAACTGGCCGCCTTCACCGACGACCCGGTGCGCCGGGACCCGGCCGCCGTGCTGGGCCGCGGTCGCAGTTGACCACGTCCTCGGTGCCGCCGCCGGGCTGCGCGAGACCGACCGGCTGCGCGACGTGATCGGCGACCGGCACCGCTGGCACGCCGTCCGTGCCCACTTGCACGAGCTGGGCGGCGACCTCCCCGCCGCCGCCACGTCCTACGCCGACCCGCC
Source organism: uncultured Actinomycetota bacterium (assembly GCA_963801015.1). Lineage (GTDB taxonomy): Bacteria > Actinomycetota > Actinomycetes > CAWDCV01 > CAWDCV01 > CAWDCV01. The sequence goes on from CAWDCV010000002.1 coordinate 107,995, forward strand.
GGGCAACGAACGTGCCGAACGCGACCACCTCGTCCGCCAGGCCGTCCGCGCGCGGGCCCGCGAGCTATGCAGCTGACGGCTGTGCAGCGGGTCCCGGGCCGCGGGCTTGCCGGTCACTTCGGGGCACAGTCGGCAGATCCGGCCGGGTCGCGCCGCCCTTCGGGTGGGAACGGGTGGACGGCGGCGAGACCTACCTCCAGTGTGAAAGTTGCCATATGGCGCGCGAGGCGTGGCCGGGCAAGCAGGTTGCGCGCGAGGTGCGGCTATCCGGCAAGGACATCGAGGATCGCGTCCACGACGACCTCCGGCCGGTCCTCTTGGATGTTGTGACCGGTGTCCTTGACCCTGATGAGCGTGCCGCGCGTCGACTCGGCAGCGAACTCCTCAGCGCCCTCGTCGATGGTTTCCACTGTCGCCTCGTGGAAACGGCGGGGGAGACCGGGAAGGTACGGCAGCCGCGGCGCCTGGAGCACCACGACCGGAAGGTCCCCGAAGAACGGCCCGGGCTCGTCGAACAACCTCAGCGCGTGCTCATCGTTCTCGGCCAGCAGGAGGTGCTCGCGGTTCTGCGACGGGTCGTACATGACGTCGTTGACGAACTGCCGCACCTCGGTCAGCTCCGGTATCTCGCCGGCCTTCTTCGGAGGCAGTGCGGCGCGTTGGGCGGCGGGCACGCGCGGCGACCACGGGTCGACGAGCACCACCCCGGCGACCCGCTGCGGAGCACGGTCCACCAGCCCGACGGCGGGAAGCGAGCCCAGCGAGTGGGCGGCCAGCACGACCGGCTCCTGCAGGTCGGCCGCGTCCAGGAGCGCCACCAGGTCATCGACCTGGTCCTTGGTGGTGCGACGGGCCTCCAGGGGCGCGTCGCTGCGCCCGACCCCAAGCCGGTCGTAGGCGCACAGGTGGTGGCCGTCGCTGGCGAAGTCGGGGGCCATGAGCTCCCAGGACGACGTGTGCAGGTCGGAACCCGACAGAAGGAGGATGGTGGGCTCGTCGGGGACCCGCTCGCCCCAGCAGCGCAGGTACAGCTCGCGCCCGCCGATGTCGATGTCCTCCTCCGTGACGACGACGTCGTCAGCCGCGCCGGCGGGAATGGCGTCCGTCGTCTGCGACTCCGACGATGAACGAGTCGGGTCATCGCTGCCCGAGCAGCCGCTCGTCAGGAAGGCAGCAGAGGCGGCGACCGCGACGGCGAGGAGGGCTCGCGGCGTCATACGCTCCACACAGCTCCTGCCGAGACTCGGCGTGCAACAGCCCACTTGGCCTACTCCGCGGGGCAAATTCGTGCAACTCTGCCGCTCTGCGCGCGTTGAGGCGCACGCTACTGCCGCGAAGAGTCTGCTCAGTAAGTGCCGCTCCACGTCACCTGCCTTACACCGACGGATCGATCGGTACTGCCAGTCTCTGAATCTCGGTTCGAGTCCCCGCTTGGCTACTCGAGGCTGAGCTGATCCGGCACTACCGCTTGCGCAAGAGTCGGCGCGTGCTTGCCGGTGGTCAGGCGTGGGAGGGGGCTGTGAGGAGCAGGGTGCGACGCGGTGTGTCCAGGAGCCAGTCGCCGAACATCCGGTGGTTCTCAAACATGATGGCCCGCGACAGTCCGGCGCATCAGGACCAAACCGACGGGACGAGTTCCAGGGGGAAACACAACTCCCATCCGCTCGCTGTAGTAGACGAGACCGTCAACGAGGCGCGAGACATGAAGGCCGTGGCGTTCGTAGAAGCGCACGGCACGATCGTTGCCGGCGACCACGAGAAGCATGTACGCGAACTCCGCTGGGAGTCGAGCATGCAACCCGTTCATCAACAGCGTCCCGATGCCGGCTCCACGATGCCGGAGTTCGAGGTACAGCCGATGGAGCTCGGGTTCGGGCCCGAAGGAGTCGAAGTGCAGAAACCCGACGACCTGGCCCGACCGCTCCGCCACCAGGAAGAGCGCGTCCGACGCCCTCTGGCAACGGTCGATGCATTCGGTGACCGCCGAATGCTCGTAGGCCTGACTGACAACGGCGGCGACGGCGGCCGGGTCCACAAGACCCGCGTACTGTGCCGGCATCGCCTCGCTCCCGATGGCGGCGATGGCGTCTGCATCGGTCCCGGCCGCATCGCGGACGCGCACGTCTTGAGCGGTCAGCATGTTCGTGTCCCCACCCGGGCGTGGCGCTGCTGCACCCGGGTATACTCCTCATAGGAGTAACAGTTACTCCACGGAGGAGTAAATGTCAAGAACCCTTCCGGAGCTGACCACGACCTCGTACGCGATCCTCGGGCTGCTGGCAATCAGACCTTGGTCGACGTACGAGCTAGCCAGACAGATGCAACGGGACCTGCGCTTCGTCTGGCCCCGCGCGGAGAGCAACCTCTACACCGAGCCCAAGAAGTTGATCGCCCACGGCTTCGCCTCCGCGAAATCCGAACCGCGGGGCAAGCGCCGACGGACCCTCTACACCATCACCCCAGCCGGCAGGCGGGCCCTCGCCGCGTGGCTCGAGACAGCAGCGGCCGAGCCACGATGGGAATCGGAGTCGATCGTCAAACTCCTCTTCGCGACCAACGGCTCGACGGAGCAGCTACTCGAACACCTCCGCCATTTCCGTGACCACGCGACGGCTCGCTGGAACGCAGCCGCGGCGATCTTCCGCCCGTATCTCCACGGAGACGAGCCGTTTCCCGACCGAACGCACGTCAACGTCCTCGCAGCGAGACTCGTCCTTGAGACCGCTCGCGCGGAGGCTGCCTGGGCGGACCGAGCTATCGAGGAGGTTCAGCACTGGGAAACGACCGCGGAACCCCACGATCGCGCCTCGACCCTCGCCGCGCTAGAAGCCGCGCTCGCCTCCGGAGCGCCTTGACAGCTGCAGGGACCCCGCGCTTCCAGTCGCCGATGCGCTCGATGACCGATCGCCCCCAGGGCCGCAACACCGAACGGACCTGCGGGGTTGCCGTCGATCAGATGCTCGGCAGCACCGCGATCGCCTCGATCGAGACAAGCAGACCGCGAGGCAATCGAACGTGGGATGGCGCGGAACGGGCTGGCGGCGGGTCCGGCATGTGCCGGGCATAGACCTCGTTCAACCGGCTGAAATCCTCGACGTCAGCGTAGAAGATCGTCGTCTTGACCACGTCGGCCATTGACGCCCCCGCCGCGGCGAGCACGGCAGAGAGATTGACGAGCGCCTGCTCAGTCTGAGCCTCGATGCCATCCGGGATCGTGCCCGTCGCCGCGTCAATCCCGGCCATGCCCGAGCAGAACACGAAGCCGCCGGCGACAATCGCCTGGCTATAGGGCCCGAGCGCAGCCGGAGCCCGATCGCTCGATACCGCCCGACGTGTCATAGCCCGTCTTTCAGCAGAGATGTCGGCGCGGAGCATACGTGGACCCTGGGCGCCCGCACCAACAAGCCGATGCGCGCCCACTTGATCCGGCGTTGACGCGGCACCGGGCCATCTTCACCGCCCATCAATTACAGCCTCCGGCACTTCCGGCGGAAGGGCCGGTTCAACGTCGGTTCAGATCACGCGACGACCCGTCCGGGCTAGTGCATGTTTCGCGCTCAAACAAATGAAGCGCCCTGGTTTCGCGTGGACTCGGCTTGTTGGAACCGGCCGTGCTCCAGGGCCGGTGTGAAGCGCCCTGGGTTTCGCGTGGACTCGGCTTGTTGGGAACCGGCCGTTTCCAGCGGCCGGTGTTGACCGTAGCGCGGGCGTCGTGATCGGCGGGCTCGAGCGGCCGCCGATCCTGATCGGCCACTCCGCCGGCGGGGTCTTCACCCAGCTCATGCTCGACCGCGGCTACGGCGCCGTCGGCGTCGTCCTGGACTCCGCCCCCACCGAGGGCGAGCCGGTGGCGGAGCTGTCGCTGCTCAAATCCACCTTCCCGGTGCTGCGCGGTGACTCGCCATGACCCCGAAGTCGCTGTGCAAGTCCTCGACGACGACGGGGTCTGGCGGGACGCGTGGGCGAACAACAGGCAGTACATCGACCGGGAGGGGTGGTACAGCGTACGGCTGCACTGGACGATCACGCACACGCGCTTGCTGTTCGTGCGCTACCCCGATCAGGTACGCAAACGGGAGGAATGACGATCAGTCGCCGCCGTAGTCACCCTCGATCAGGACACTGCCCGCAGCATCCGGGAACGGGCCGCGAAAGGCGTCAGGGACCGGTGAAGAACCCCGTAACGGAGCCGGTGACCGTGATTTCAGTGCCGGCCGGCACACCGTCCACCGGCTCCGGGAGAACGAAGCTGTCTGTGAAGGTGCACTCCACCGTCTCCCGTGGGTTGCGGTCTTGGATGTTCCCACCGCCCTTCGCAATGGGCTCGTCAGCGAACAGCACCGTGCCGTCCGGTGCAGTGCCCACGATCTCGCCGAAGGCGATCGGCACCAGCACCTGGTTCGTCCCGACCACCCGGCCGGGGGTGAAGGCCCCTCCGCCACTCACCACCACGTCGTACGTCTCGCCGTCATCGCAAAGCAACGTGATTGGCTCCTGCTCCGGCGGTGCAGCAGCCGCGAGCGGCGCCCCGCCCGCGACAAGTGCGGCGGTAACGGCGGACACCATCACAGCTCTCCGCATCACACACTCCCCTCCCCGCCCGGTCCCCTACCGAGCAACCCGGCAAGTCAAGCAGCAACTAACGTCGCGGCGAAGGCTTATGCAGCAACATCTCCGGCGCGCACGCGTAACCGCCGAGTCAGCATGGTCGCGTGGGCAAGCTCGACCCCGAGGTCGCCGTCGAAGTCCTCGACGGCGGCGAGTGGCGCCCGGGTTCGCGTACTTCCGCCAACTCATCGACGGTGAGTGGCGGTACAGCGTGCGGCTGCACTGGCCGATCGTGCACACCCGGCTGCTGCTCGTGCGCGACCCGGACCAGGTGCGCAAGCGGGAGGAGTAGCCCAATTGCTCCAGGAAATGGGTCCCTAGGCTCGCGCCGTGTGTCCGAGCATCTGGGAGCCCGAGGGACCCCGAGGAGATGTACGTGCTCGACAAGCCGAGACATTCGAACTCATCAACGAGGAGATCGTCGCTCGGTTAGCTCGTCAGACCGACGCGGCGAAGAGCATTGACACAAAGAGGACCAGGTCAAGGTCCAGGTCCGTCGGCGCGGCACTGCTTCCCGTTCTCACCGCTGCCGGCCTCGCCGGGGCCTTGTCCTTGGTGGGGCTGACGCGTGGGCAGGCGTCCGCTTCACGACCGCCGCCAGCGCCTGGCGTGCCGGGCAGCGCCGGATACCAAGCCAGACGCGCGACGCACACGATTCGGCGCACGATCGCCGATCGGTGAGGCGGCCGAGAGGGGACGAGCGGCATGCGCACCATGCGGCAGGGTGAAGCGCGCCGGCAGCGGATCGAGACCGCTTTCACGAGACGGAAACACGCGAGTCGATTGCGCATGGGTCGGCGGATCTGACAACGTGACCGGCCGGGGAGAGAAGGGGGTTGGACATGAGGCGAATGGTTCTCGCTTTTAGTGCGGCCGTGACGATCGCGGCAACGCAGTTGACGGGAGTCGCTTCCGCGCAGGAGGAGCCACTATGTGGTCCTCCCGGCGGAGAGGTCCCGGCCACCATCGTGGGCTCGGGCACCATCGTCGGTACTCAAGGCGACGATGTGATTGTCGCGAGTGACGAGGACGATGTAATTCTCGGCCTCGCTGGCGACGACATCATCTGTGCCCAGGCTGGCAACGACCGCGTTCTCGGCGGCACCGGCATGGATGTGCTCATTGGCGACGGTGTCGACCTTCCACCGTTCATCCCGTCGAACGGCGAGAACGACGACGTCCTGAATGGTGGACCGGGCGACGATACGCTCGCGGGTCTCGGTGGCGATGACACCATGCAGGGTGGGCCGGGCGACGATGAGCTCATCGGCATGGGAGGGATCGACACCATCCAGGGCGGTTCGGGAGAGGACACCGCCTTCGGCGGACCGCTCGATGACGAGTTGACCGGGGGTCCTGGCGGGGACACGCTCTGGGGCAACTTCGGCAGCGACACCATCAGCGGTGGTCCTGGCGACGATTTCATTGACGGTGACAACCCGTTCCCGCCGCCGCCTGACCTTCCGTTCCCGCCTGGCACGAACAATGACGTCTGCTCCGGTGGTCCGGGGAACAACACGATCGAGAACTGCGAGGTCGTGACCTAACCACCCCGCACAGGACCGGGTGGCGCGTCCGCACACGGCATGACGCGCCACCCGGTCCTGTTCGCTTCAATGTCGACGGACCATTTCTTGGTGTGTTTCACCCTGGTTCGCACGCCAACTGGTCCGCCTGACAGTACGCCTGCGCTACACCGACCCCGAACGCCGACTAGTGCGAGCGGACGAGTCGCAGCCCTCATCGATGAGCGTCCTGGGAAGTTGTTGACGCTGGCGTCAGGGTGCCGCCTTCGTGAGCTGAAGTACCTCCTCGCCACGTACCTCATGACACCTTGCAGGTTCGCTGCCGTCGCATATCGGTCTTTACAGATCGCTCGCGTCAAGTCCACAGTCTGAGGCGCGGCTCGCTCTGATACCGACCTGGGCGTTTCTCACCTCACTCGGGTGACGTCGGGGTCATGGCGGCGGTTGTCAACTGGGGTGTTAAGAGCGGACGGGGGCGGAAGCGGGAGTGGGCTGGCGATGGCCGAGAGCAGAAGAGTTCCCCATCTGAGCGTCGACGAGCGCCGAGCGCGGGGTAAGGAGGCCCACGGTAGCGTCTCTCCCTCCAGCCACTCCGGATGGGCGCCGGCCACGGACCGCCGCGACGCGGTCAGCCTGCTCCAGGAGCAGAACGCCACGCGTGAGCCTGACCTGGTGCCGGTGCGGCACGGCCGGATGCTGGTCTCGCCGTTCGCCTTCTACCGCGGGACGGCCAAGATCATGGCCGCCGACCTGGACGGCACGCCGACCGCCGGCCTGAATGTTCAGCTGTGTGGAGACGCGCACCTGTCGAACTTTGGTGCCTTCGCCTCGCCCGAGCGGCGGCTGCTTTTTGACCTGAACGACTTCGACGAGACGCTTCCCGGACCATTCGAATATGACGTGAAACGGCTTGCGGCAAGCTTCACGGTCGCGGGCCGCAACAACGGCTTCACAAAGGCGGACACCAGGGCCGCGACGCTAGCCTCGGTCGCCGCATACCGGGAGGCGATGGCCGAGTTCGCCAGCATGCGAACGTTGGACATCTGGTACGCCCACATGGCCGAAGACGAGTTCCTCAACGCCGTCGGCAGCGCCGCCGCGGAGGCCAAGAAGGCATCCAAGAAGGCGGGGAAGGTGGCCAAGCAGGCGGAGCGGAGGGCCCGCAGGGGGGCCGCGAAGGCGCGGATGCGTGACAGCCTGCAGGCGTTGTCCAAGCTCGGTGAGCTGGTCGACGGCCGGTACCGGATTGTGAGCCAGCCGCCGATCATGGTCCCGGCACGTGACCTGCACGCCATTTACGGAATCTCCGCGGAAGGCCTCGAAGGTGTGATGCACAAGCAGTTCCGTGCCTACCGAGCCACGCTGCGGGACGATCAGCGACATCTGCTGGAGCGGTTCCAGATAGTGGACATGGCCCGCAAGGTGGTGGGTGTGGGCAGTGTCGGCACCAGGGCGTACATCGTCCTGCTGCAGGGCCGCGACGAGAAGGATCCGTTGTTCTTGCAGGTCAAGGAGGCGACGGCCTCGGTACTTGAGGGCCACCTACCCAAGAGTCGCTACAAGCAGCACGGCGAGCGCGTGGTGTGTGGGCAGCGAATGTTGCAGGCTGCCAGCGACATCTTCCTGGGCTGGACCAGGGGCCAGGTGGACGTCGAGCGCAGCTACTACTGGCGCCAGTTGCGCGACATGAAGGGCTCGGCTGAAGTCGAAGTGATGGCGCCGCTCGTCCTCAGCCTCTATGCCGGTATCTGCGGGTGGACCCTCGCCCGTGCCCACGCTCGGTCCGGGGATCCCGTCGCGATCGCCGAGTACCTGGGTGAGGACGATCAGTTCGATCGGTCGATCGTCGACTTTGCCAAACGATATGCGGACCAGAACGAGCTCGACTATGAGGCCTTTGCGGAGGCGGTTCGATCTGGACGGCTGGAAGCGCTGGAGGGCCAATGAGCGCTGGTCGCTCGCCAACACGCCTGGCGTCAGCGGCCCTCCGGGTCCGGGCGAACGTGCGGCTCCACGTCCTCCTCCCGCCAGTCGACACCGGTTTCGGCCACGTAGGCATCCACGGCGGCGCCTACGGTTGGGTGGAAGCGCTCCGGCCCGATCGACTCGATCAGGCCATACCGGAACAGCCGGTCCTTGACCGGGTCCTTGACCTCGGCAAAGTGCAACTCGACGTCGGCGGCGGCCAGGTCGTCGTGCAGGCCCTTGATCACGTCGGCGGCGCTGGTGTCCACGTCGGTGACCGGCTCGGCGGCAACGACGATCCGGCGCGCCGGCGTCGGCGAAGCAGCCACGGCCTCACGCACGTCCTGGCCGAAGACCTCGGCGTTGGCGAAGAACAGGGGAGCGTCCCAGCGGAACAGCACGAGCCCTGGCACCCTCCTGGCCGCCGGGTAGCGGCTCACGTCGTGGTAGCCCTTGAGGCCGTCGACCTTGCCGAGCACGGCGTCGTACGGCCGCCAAGCCCTCCTGATGAAGTTCAGCAGCGCCAAGCCCACGGCAATGAAGATGCCCTCGATCACCCCAAGGAGGGCCACCCCGAGCAGGCACACGACCGAAAGGGCGAATTCGGTCTTCCGCATGCGCCACAATTTGCGAACTCCCCGCACCTCGACCAGGCTCAGCGACGCCGCGATGACCACGGCGGCCAGGGCTGAGGACGGCAGGTCCTGGACCAGATTGGGCAGGAACAGCAGCATCAGCGCGATTGCCGCCGCGCCCACGATGCCGGTGAGCTGGGTCTTGGCCCCTGCTTGCTCGGCTACCGGGGTCCTGGAGGACGAGCTGCTGATCGGGAAGCCCTGGAAGAAGCCGGTGGCGGCGTTGGCCGCGCCGAGCGCGATCATCTCCTGGTTCGGGTTCACCTTGTAGCCGCCTCTGAGCGCGAAGGTGCGCGACAGGACGCTGGTGTCAGCGAGAGAGACGAGCGCGATGCCGATCGCTCCGGCCGCGAGCGTCCCGAGGTTGGACGGCGACAGGTCGGGCAGTACGAACGACGGCAGTCCCTGGGGAAGGGGGCCGACCACCGAGAGGTCGTACTTCGCGTCCAGCTCCAGGAGGCCGACCGCTAGCGTCGCGCCGACCACGGCGACGAGCACCCCGGGTACCTTCGCCAGCCACCGCTTGAAGGCGAGGATCACGACCAGGCTGGCCAGGCCGATCCCCAGCGCCACGCCGTTGGTCTCACCATTGGCCACGCCCTCGAGGAACCCCGTGAGCTCCTGAACAAGGTTCTCGGCATCGACCGAGAACCCGAAGAGTTTGGCGAGCTGGCCGACCAGGACCGTCAGGGCGATCCCGTTCATGTAGCCGTAGCGCACCGGCTTGGACAGCACGTCGGTGATGAACCCGAAACGCAGCACGCCGGCGCCGATGTTCATGACTCCGGCCATGAGCGCGAGCGTGCCGGCCAGCGCGACGGCCTGATCAGGATCGCCCGCCGCCAGGGGCACGACAGAGACCGCGATCAGGGGCGCGAGCGAGGAGTCGGGACCAAGGACCAGGATCCGACTGGGTCCGAACAGGGCGTACACGATCAGCGGGATGATGGTCGCGTACAGCCCGGTGATGGGTGGCAGCCCGGACGCCTCGGCGTAGCCCATCCCCGCCGGCACGAGCAGCGCAGTAAGCACGAGGCCGGCGGCCACGTCCCGCGGCAGCCAGGCTGGCTTGTACCTCAGCAGCGTGCGCAGCCCCGGCAGCCATGTCAGGCGGTCGGCAGGCTGCCTTGGAGTCGGCGTCGGCGACTGCTGCACATTGATCATCAGCTGGACGCCGCCGTTCCGGCCGCGCCCGCCCGGGAAGTGGTCTCGTCGCTCAGATCCAGGTCACGGCCGTGGCTGATAACGCCTGGTGCGGGGTGCCCACCACGGGTGACGTCATTCACGGGCGGTAGCCGGCGCGGTCAAGGCGATCTGCCAAAGCCGGTTCCAGTCCATGACTGGAGTGGGGTCGGGCACTCCTGGACGATCGCGAGGCACCCGGACCCGCAAGGCGGCCGGTTGCACGGTGCAGCGCACCGGGGCGTCAAGAAGCAGGGCCTCCCCGTCGACCCCAACCGGGATCTGGGCTGCGTCGGCTTCGACCACTACCTCTTGCCCCACCACGCTGGTGAGCCCCCGCGAACTCCGCCCGCGAATCAGACCGGCCGCCTGAGCCGCGCTGCTGACGGTGACGGCGAACATCCCCAGAGTGCCGCGGTCCAGCCGGGCCCGACGACCGAGTCCGGCGATGTCGCCCATCCCATACTGGTTGTTGCTCACCAGGACTGCCTGAGGGCCCTCAACGGTCACGTTCCCGGCCCTGGCCACCAGTCGTGGCCCTTGGCGGCCTGCCAAGAGCCCGGGTAGCTGGTCCAGCGTGGTGCGGGCCTTGTCGTCCCGGTAGGCGGGGCTCTGCACGATGGCGGCGTATGCCCCGAAGGAGGCGTTGTTGACGAAGGGGCGGCCGGCAATGAACCCGAGGTCGATCTGGAGCTCGACCCCGTCGGTGAGCGCGTCCAGGCATTGTGAGGGGTCTTCCCGGTCCAGCCCCAGGTCGAGCGCGAAGTGGTTGCGGGTGCCGGCCGCGATGACCAGCAGCGGAATGCCGTGCTCGGCGGCGATGCCAGCCACCAGTGCCTGAGTGCCGTCGCCGCCGGCGACTCCCAGCAGATCCGCACCGTTGGCGACCGCAGTGCGGGCCAGCTTCACCACGTCCACGGTCCCTGGCCCCTCCAGCAGGGCCACAGTGGCGCCCAGGGCCTCGGCCTTGTCATTGAGACCGAACCTGGCCACCTTCCCACCGCCAGAGCGTGGATTCATGATGACGTACGGCCGCTGAGGCGGGGGGGCATGGTATTCACGCATCTTCTCGGGTACGCCTTCCCGGCGCAGGGCGGCCCGGCCGGCGGCTACGGCCACCACGAGCAGTCCCAACGCCAGCAGCACGACCCACAGCAGCCCTCTGCTGATATAGAGGACCAGGACGACGAGCGGCGCGAGGGTAGCCACGGCGGCGGCCAGCCAGCGGACAGGACCCTTGTGGCTTAGGGCCCACCACACGCCTGCCGCGGTCAAGGCCAGGCCGATCACCCCGGTGATGGTCACCGCCAGACTGGTCCTCAAGCCGGCTGCCACCACAGGCACCAGCACAGCCGCTGTGGCGGCTCCCAAGCTCATACGCGCCAGCCAGCGCTGAGCGACGGGCGCCCGCCCCGGCCGTCGCTGCTCAGTGGTCGCCATCGCGCATCACCGCCCACGTCTGCCCCGACAGCAGTCCCCAGCCGGCGAGAGCCACGAGGATGCCGACCAGCAGGTGTGTCCAGCCCCAGGCAGTGACATCGAGCTCGAACAGGTAGTTGGGCGTGACGACGTAGAACTCGTTCTCGAAGATGGCAACAAGGCCGGAGATGGCCTGCCAAATACCGACCACGATCATCATCACGGCGGCGAAGACGGTAAAGCCGACCGCCCAGCCGCTCATGTCTCCACCCGCCCGGCCTGTGGACGAATGCCTCGAGACGTTGTCCGTTATCTGCAGGCTCCTCACTTCTGTGTGCTTGTCGGTCTCCAGATCGCCGCTCGAAGGCCGCTTGCTGGCAGCGGCGCCTCGGGTGGCGGCGATCATGAATGCTATAGGGGAGCTTCGCCCGCCGGCGTGGCGGCGGGGATCACCCGGAGAAGGTGAAACACCTACCGATCATCGCAACCACCCATCGCTCGGGAGACTGCCATGTCCCAGGTTCGTGTCCACAACTTCTCGATCTCCCTGGACGGCTGCGGCACAGGCACGGGCATCACGTTCGACGCGCCGTTCGGTCACGCCGGCGAACGCCTGCACGAGTGGATGTTCATACCGCCCATCAATAAACCACTGCTGGACCGCGGCGCAGGGGTTGCCAGCAGTTGCGCGTCACCGCCCGCGGCGACGATGGTCGGGACTTGGCCGCGTAGGGGGTCCGCGGGGTGATCGGCACGCCGTGCTCGCACACCATGCCGCAGATCGTCTCGACCCCGAACTTGGACGGCTGCGTCCTACCCGCCGCCGACAGCCGGCAGTGTGAAACAAATGGGCGGCCTCATCACGAAGGGCCCAGGGGTGCTGTTCTTCCTCCATGGTGACGGAATCAGTCATGAGTCCCAGCTGCGGCCTGTGCTGCTCGCGCGGAGGCGTTGGCGGGATCGCCCTTGATGCGTCGTGAACGATTCCTGCCGTGGCCGCGAACCCTACGCCTGGTCGGGTAGTGCGTCGGCGTGCCGATGGACCACTTTCCACACGCCACCCTCGCGGCGCTAGATCTGGGTCGCCCGCAGAGTGTAGGTACGAGCCTCCCCGTTGCCGGTGGCCTGGGTGTGCTCATAGCCGACGGTGTACGCCAGGTCGCGATGACGTCGGCCGCGACCATGTCGTAGTTGTATGACGCGCAGTTGGAGAAGATTCCCTCGAGCATCCTTCATCCTGCGGAGGCTTCGGCTCCACGCAATGGGAGCCGGGAAGGTGTGAGCACGCGGCGTTCGTACTCGGCCGGTTCCACGTTTAGCCCCAACATGGCGGCCCGTCACGGTGAGGGATGTGCATCTGCCCCGGCCAGCATGGCTGGGCCCGCACTGTTGCCAGCGCCTGACAGCAGTGACGTGTGCCGACGGGTTCTGAGATGCCCGACGCCGCAGCGACCCGTCGTTCCGCACCAAAGTTTGGTATCCCTCGTCCGGCGCCCGCGGCGACGCTAGGCCGTCACTCGACCTCGGCGGTGCCGTACTCGGGGCGGCCCGCGGGCCGGTAAACCTGGATCGTGACGCCCTTGGGTGTGTTCCGCGACTCGACCAGCTCGAGGGCCGTGTCCAGACTCTTGTCCGCGAACAGCCGCGCACCGTCACCCACAATGACCGGGAAGACGAGCAGGTTGAGCTCGTCCACCAGATCGTTGTCGAGCAGCCACCGCACCAGCGCGCCGCTGCCGTGCACCTGCAGCTCCCGCCCTGGTTGCGCCTTCAACGCGCGGACGGCCGAGGCGACGTCGTCGGACAGCACCGTGGTGTTCGCCCACTCCGGGTCCTTCAGCGTCGTGGACGCCACGTACTTGGGCAGGGTGTTGAACCCCACCGCCACCGGGTTGTCACCCGGATCGGTCATCTTGCCCCACGAGCCGGCGAAGATCTCGTACGTCCGTCGACCGAGCAGGAACGCGTCGACCCGTCGAAAGACCTGATCCATGAACTGCCCGATCTCGTCGTCGAAGTGCGGCACCAGCCAGCCGCCGCGGTCAAACCCATTGCGGCGGTCCTCCTCGGCCCCGCCCGGCCCCTGCATCACCCCGTCGACGGACACAAAGGTGGTCGTTGTCAGCTTCATGGTCGCCATCCTTCCGTACGCACTGTGCCTGCCAACTCAGACCAACCAGGCGTACGGAACTCATCGACGAAGACGACGCTCGGGCTTCAGTCAGGCCTTCATCCCCATGGGTCGTGCCGTGTCGGGCTCCATCAACACGCTCCAGCCGGTGTCGTCTTCGAATGCTGCAGCATCGTGAACACAAAAGCGCAGGCCCACGGCGGGACCTCCGTAGCTCACGCCTGTCGAGCCCCGAATCAGGGTTCCAGCTGCCACTCGCCTAGCGCGGGCCAACGCTCACAGCTCTGGTAGCCCCAATAATGTTGACGCACATTTCCCGTCAAGCGCGAACAGCTCCGAGTCTGGAAGCCCGGTCGCCGCCTGAAACACGACCATCGGCCCGAAGGAGGGCCCGTGAGCCGCCCCGGCGGAGACGAGATGCCTTGCGGATGACCGAGAGGGCAAGTGCGCGCCTTCGGTGCCTGGGCGGCCTCGACGAAAGTCAGGTTCGCCGGGATGCTCGCGATGGAACCGTCCGCTGGAACGGTCAGCAGCTCGGCATGGCAGCCGAATCGGCCCTCGCTGTAGCCGAAGACGCGGTCACCGATCTCCAAGGTCCTGACGCCGCCGCCGACAGCCTCTACCACTCCGGCGAACTCGGTTCCCATGATCGTCACTCGTGGCCTTCTGAGCCCGGTGAAGAACCTCGTGATGGAGGGCTTGGCCGCGCGATATCCGCAGTCGGTCCGGTTCACCGTGGTGGCATGGATCCTGACAACACCGATGACACGGTCTGATTGATCTTGAAGGCGAAGACCTCCACTCCTGGAGTGGAGCGGTCTAGGAATCGCTCCACGAGCAGGAGGTCTTGAACACGGTTAGCCACGAGGGCGCCGGGGCAAGGTTGTGGTGCCGGCGGGCATGGCTGGAAGCGTGGGCGACTGCGGCGGCCCGGCGGTCCGCCCCTCACTTACATGCTTGTCGAGCTGGGCCACGGAACTCGTGAATCTTCAATGCCCATCGATTTAAGTAGTACCAGGCGAGGCGTCTGGCTTGCCCAGCTACTTGCTCACGCGTTCACGTATATTCCAGTTGCTACCTGATCTGGGATGTCCGTGACGGTGTTGGTTGTCGTTGATCACACGGACACCGTGCTCGCCGAGGCCGGACCCGGGCGAGTCGAGGCGGCACCTAGTCGTTGAGGATGAGACGCTCGATGGCGTCAGCGAGCCACTTCTCGTAGCGGTCGTAGGACCACCCGACGTGCTCGGTGAGAAGGTGGGCGACGTGCGGGCTGTACAGCACCAGCAGGCTTGCGGCCGCATCGTCGGGGCTGACGCGAAGCCCGCCGTCCCCGGCGAGCAGGGTTGCGGCATCGGCCATTTCCGCGCGGCGCCGCGCGATCATCGCCCGGTTCAGCTCGGCGAAGTCGGGGTCGACGGCCGCAGCGTCGGAGGTGATTTTGAAGACTGGGAGGAGGCGCTCGGTGATCTTGCGACTGAGCGCCGCGTCCAACTCGGCACGACGGCGTGCACTGGGCTCGGCTCGGATCGCCTGCGCCTCGAGGCGTTCCGTCACCGATGCCGGCTCCTCCTCACCGGTGACCGCGTTCTCCACCAGTTCGATGACAAGCTGGCGCTTGTTGCCGAACACCGCGTAGACGGTCTGGACGGCGACGCCAGCTTCCTCCGCGACCGCGCGGATGCTGGTGGCACCGTAACCGTTGCTGACGAAGAGCCGCTGTGCCGCCTCCAGTATCGCCCGGCGTGTCGCCTTGGCCTGTTCCTCTCGCATTGGGGACGCGTAGGTCCGTGTCCCGGCCGAGTCAGCCGTTGACATGTTCGACATATCCGTAGAGTATCACTCTAACGATTAGAGTACTGCTCTATCGAAAGGGATCGCGAGATGTCCGCCACCAAGACCATCGCCGTTGTCGGCGCTACCGGAGCCACCGCCGGTGGACTCGCCCGCGCGATCCTGTCCGATCCGGACGGCGGCTACGCCTGCCGGGCCATCACCCGAGACCCCGCGTCAGCGCCCGCCCGCGCGCTGTCTGTCCAAGGGGCCACCGTGGTCCGGGCCGACCTGGATGACTACGACAGCCTGGTGCGCGCCTTCGACGGCGCGTACGGCGCATTCTGCATGACCAACTTCTTCGTGCACTTCTCCGCCGAGCAAGAGTCGCAGCAGGCCGCACACCAGGCAAGGGCGGCGGCCGACGCCGGGGTGAACCACGCGATCTGGTCGACCGCCGAGGACACCCGCAGGTGGTACTCGCTCGACAACGACAAGATGCCCACCCTGCACGGCGGCTACAAGGTGCCGAACTGGGACGGCAAGGGCGAGGGCGATCACTTCTTCGCCGCAGCCGGAGTCCCCACCACCTACCTGTTGACACCTTTCCATTGGGAGGCGTTCGTCTTCGGGCTCGGCGCGCCGCAACCGGGCCCAGACGGCGTGCGCACCCTGGCCATGCCGCTTGGCGAGGCGCGGTTACCGGGGATCACCGCCGAGGACATCGGCCGCTGCGCCTACCAGATCTTCCAGGACCCGGCACGGTTCATCGGCGAGACGATCGGCATCGCCGCCGAGCACACCACCGGCGACCAGCTGGCCGCCGGGCTCTCCGACGTGTTCGGCGAACCGGTGCGCTACCAGCACGTGCCGGCTGAAGTCTTCCGAGAGCTTCCATTCCCCGGCGCCGACCTCGCCGCGAACATGTTCCAATTCGTCGCCGAGGACAACGGCTACAGCACTCGCCGCGATGTCACCCTCGCCAGATCACTGAACCCTTCCCTGAAGGGCTTCACCGAATGGGTCGCAGCGACCCGCGGGCGCAAGCCGGTCCCGGTCTAGGCGGTCACGGCCAAAGACTCAAAGGGACCGCCCGAGGGTGTCGGGCGTGGAAGACAATCGGGAGATCTGCAACTCGATCCACTCCCCCGCTCCGCCGCCTTGATCATCGCGACCCGCCCCGAGCGTTGTCGTCGAGAGCGTGATCCGGCCACAACTTACCCACAGGCGAACGATCCCAGCGTCGGCAAGCCATCCGTTCCAGCAGGTGCCGGTGAGCGGTCGTTTCCGGAAGGTGACGGCGGGCGAGACGCTGAGACTGTGACGGCACTTCGACCCGCTCTCGTTTGAGAACCGTTGATGGTGACAAGCCGACGAGGTGGGCCTCGGCAGGGATCGGGCAGAGGTCGTGGCCGGGGAGCCACGGCGCGGCGAGAGCTGGGTTGTCACGCGTTCAGGTGGTGAATGATTCCCAAACACCGCCCAGGTGCGGCCCCGGTGGGTGCGGAGGTTCACCCGCACCACTTCCCGGTGGCGTTGCGGCGCATGACCACGTGAAAGAGCGCCTGATCCGCCGGGGCGTCGAACAGCTGACCGTCGTACAGGAACGCCACATCGATGCCGCGGGCGTCGCTTGCAGCTTCGGCTTCGGTGCGACGTTCGATGCCATTCTGTTCCTGCACCGCGGTCAACCCAGGCAGGCTCTCGATCGGCTGGCCGGCGAGCCGGAGGATCTGCGACGGTGGATCAGCGCCATCTGGCGGCAGTGGTACGCCGCGCTGAAGGCCGAAGCCGCAGTCCTCACCCACCAACATGACGCCCGAGAGCGGCTCGATCGAACCCACATCGTCGCCATCGGCAACCCGATCGCGACCGCCATTGTCGGCCGAGCCGATGCTCTACTCACCGGCAACGGCGACGGCTTACTGGCCACCGCTGTAGCCTTCGATGCCGCGCAGTGCCCCTACCAGCGCGCCCGAACACTGGTGCTCGCCGGCGGGGACCACCAGGTCGAGGGCATCGCCATGATGACGGCGATGGGCATCGCCACCCCGCCAATCGGGTCGTCGACCTGACGTACCCGCTGACACCACGTGGTGACGCCCTCGCGCATCAACCCATCACCCCGTTGAGGCATCCCCGCGGCCTCGTCGGCGTGAAGCGCAGGTCGGCGGCGCGGATCTCGACCAGCTCCCCACGCCCCCGCAACCACGCCAACGGCAACGCCGGATCGGCACGGCGGGCGATCACCAGACGCTGCAGCGGAGGCGGCGACGAACGTTGCCAGCAGCAGCACCGCCAGCAGGATGAGACCCACGACGCTGGTGCTGCTCTCGCTGAGCGTCGACCGGTACGCCGACGACGGCTGGAAGGCACATCCGCCGCTCCACCGTGCAAACGGGTGAGCGCGTGAAAGGTCCAATCGGGTCCGGTCGCCGTCAGGTCGTGTCGCCGCTTCGGGCCAGGCGACAACTTCGAACTCCTCCAGGGTTCCCGCGCTCTTGTTTGTCGAAAGGCGGGCTCGTAGGACCGGCTGACGTCTGTTCCCGGCGCAGGAAGTGCCTGGGCAGGTGCGCATCGCAGGGAACGATGGGGCATCGGACCGCGACGTCTACCCACGTCGCTCCCACGTTGTCGTGCCCGCGGGCGTGTCGAAGACGCGCGGGTCGATAAAGATGGTCGGCGCGCTCTGCGTTTTCTCTGAGAGGGAGAACTCATGAATCAACATCCCCGCGATGCCGGACTGGCGAAGCCTGACGAGGAGGGGGACCAGGTCCTGGCCGATGCTCGAGAGGCCTTGGCGGATGCACGGGAGGCGCTGCTCGCCGAGCGCGAGGCGCAAGCCGATATCCGCGATGCGGCGGCTGGTCGGCGCGATCACGCCGCCCATGAAAGCAACGTCTCGTTGCAAGCGAGAGAAGAAAAAGCCGCCGAGCGTGACCGAGCCGCGAACGCTCGCAACCTTGCGACGGCCCGGCGCCATGCGGCCGAGCAGCAATTGCGCGCCGAACTGGACAGGCGCGCCGAGCGGCTGCACGAGCTGATCGACGCGGCCGACGCCCGAGACCACGCTGCCGAGCTTCGCGACCGCGCCGCCGAGACCCGCGAGGCCGCGGCCGCAGTCCGCGCTCAAAACTACCGAGACGCTCCTCGACTAAACGAACAGGATCGAGCCCACGCGAACATCGACCGGATCTGGGCCGGGACCGACCGCGACGCCGCAGCGGGCGACCGCGACGCGCTGCGCGACATGACCCTGAAGGAACCGGCAGAGGACGAATGAGCCGGTCCGCGCACACATCAACCAGGCGTGTCGCTGGAAGCAGCAGCTAAGCCCCAAGTAGCCACCAATCGATGTTCACCGCCCATCAATAAACCGCTAGTGGCGTTTGCCGCGCGGGGGCCTGTGACTCGCCCATGCGCTTGCCCGGTTGCCTTGTGCCTCTCGCCCGTTTGCTTGCCTGCGTCACATCCTGGTGTGTCGTGGGTAGCCGTGCCCGCCGCGCCTAACGAAGCGTGAGCGGACTTGTCTCGGCGCCGCCAGCTGGCAACGCATTCGGCGCATGATCTTCGACGGGTCGCTGTCGAAGACTGCGTCTACCGCCTCAAGGAGGAAGAGTCGCTCACCATCAACAGCGCCATCGGACTGTCGCCGCGAGGCGCCAGCTGTTGCCCCGCGCGGGCAGGACACCGCTGAGTGGTCCAGGCGCAGCTGGCGACCAAGAACACCCCGGAAGGGCTGTACGGGCGGCGAAAGTTTCACCGTTCGCCTCGCTCATCGTGGTAGCGGGCCATCAGTTCCCAGTACCAGAGCAGCAACGCCATCAGCGTCGCCATGAACACTGCGGCCGGTGCGGCACGGCGCTTGCGGGCGGCGATCATCGCGGCAACGCCCGCCACGCACGCGCCCACATTGACGGCCATCGCGGCGTCCATCGGCCGGTCCTCGATCCACTGCTCCTCACCGAGCACCGCCCTGGTCGCCCAGGCCCGCTCGTGCCCGGGCTTGCCGAACACCATCGGGTTCACCGCCATCCAGACGCCCACCAGCGCCGCGTCCCGCCAGCTGCGACGCCACACCGGCACCAACACCAGCGGCGCGCTGGCCCACCTGGTCCACGCGCTCCACGGGTTGCAGTGCCGGGCGAACACTGCCCGTTTCACCTGCCGCCACCGCGCCATGTCATCGTTGTGCCGGGCAGAAGTTCGTTGAACGTAGGTCATGCTGCCTTCTTGGCGTCGTACACCCAGTTTGAACGGTTGGGCGGTCTGGTTGCGGTGCTCGATGAAGGCGAGCATTCCGGCGACGAGGTCGTCGCGTGAGTCGACTCGCCGCGTCGTAGCGCCTTGCGGGGTGAGGATCGAGAAGAACGCTTCGGCCTGGTTCCACGCACGAGGCGTGGACCGGGGTGTGATGGACCACGAATCGTGAGTGCTCGGCCAACCATTTCTTCGTCGCCGTCGAGCGGTGCGAACTGCCGGTGTCGCTCACGAGGTGGATCGCCAAGGCCGGATCGATCAACGCCTCGAGCTCAGAGCCTCGGCGAGCTGGATGAGGACGACCCGCTTGGCCTCGATCCCGTCGTCGCGCAGCTCCAGCCCCGCATCGCCCATCGCGACCAGCGCCGCCGCAGTCGGACCGCCGTTCGCCGGCAGGACCGCCGCGCGAATCGCCGAGCCAACGGCGTAGCCCCGGCGGGCCACGTCGACCGGGAATTCCGGCGCGAGTTCCAGGAATCCTGCACGTTCCGGCGCCCTGCCACTGCGGCCACAGCAGGCGCAGCGTTACGCCATCACCACTCGCATCGCTTCTGTGCGAGGGTCGCACCTCGGTCACGTCGCTGGTCCCCCTCGGCGCGTCGGCGGGCCTGACCCGACACCTGACCCTGGCGCCAGGTTGGCACACCAGATCCACCCGCAACCTGTGCACAACCCACGGCGGCGCGGCGGCCGTGGAACCCGACCATAGGCGAATCAAGCCAGAAGCCGCTCCTGCAGGAACAGACGCAGAACCGGAGCGATCTTCACCGCCCATCAATGAGCCACTCGTGATTGGCCGCCTTGGCGCCACCTTCCACGCCGCGTCCCGGGTCGCACCGCCGAACCGCACGCCGCGACTCGTTGGTGCTTCGAACGCTGATCCGCCGTCCCACCTCCCTCGGTGCCGGCTACGTGGTGTCAGCCGTCGTCTCGCCGGTGTGTCGAACAGTCACACCCGCTGCGGGACTCAGCTCCCGACCACGAGCGACCCACGAGCGAACCACAATGCTTGCCCGCCCTCGTCACGGTCAGCCGACCACCACGACGGGGACGAGCTGCACGAGGTTATTGCCGAATCCGCCGCGGTTCCACGGCTGCTCGACGGGCTGGCTGCGGCCGCTCTCGTCTTGCGCTCGGGCGGACAGCCGGTAGCTGCCGACGGTGGCCTCCCAGGGCCAGGTCCACCGCGCCCACCCCCACCGATCTCGAGGCGGCTCAAGCTCGGCGCCAGCCCAGCTGTTTCCGCCATCCACGCTGACTTCAACGGCGGTGACCGGGCCCCACCCCGACCAGGCGCGGCCCTCGATCAGCGTTCGACCGGGTCGAAGCACCCGCCTACGCGACATGAAGTCCGGGAATCCTGGCGGCACCAGAAGCGCTCGGGGTTCGATCCGGGTCAGCGGCACCCCGACGTCGTCCGGCTGCACACGCAACCGGTAAGCGCGCATCTGAAATCCGTCGAAGCCGTCCGCGACGGCGCTAATCCCGGTGAGCCACTTCACATGCGCCATGCCATACCAACCCGGCACCACCAGGCGCAACGGGTAGCCGTGCTGAGGAGGCATCGGCGCACCGTTCATCTCATACGCCAGCAGGACGTCCTCGCGCATGCACTCCGCAACTGTCAGGCTGCGCTGGTAGTCCTGCTCGACGCCACGCTCAATGCCGTGGTCCGCGCCGGTGAAGACCACCTCCACGGCCTCGTCGCGCAAGCCCGCCTCGCGCAGCATCGGCGCCAGCGGCGTACCAGTCCACCGCGCGGTGCCGACCGCCTCGACCAGCCAGGGCTGGCTGATCGGGCGCGGGAGTAGCCGGGCCCGGCCGTTGCCCGCGCACTCCAACGTCACCACAACCGAGGTCGCTGGCCGGCGGCGAATCTCCTCCAGATCCAGCGCCAGAGGAGTCTCGACGAGACCGTCCACCACGAGACGGAACCCAGCCGGGTCCAGAACTGGGATGTCGTAGTGGGTCAGCAAGTAGTGCAGCCCCGGCGGCGTAACGTCGAACCGAAGCGCCTCCAGCGGCAGACCGTGGTTGCGCGCGGCGAGCAGCAGCTCCTCGGCCGAGATCGCCTCCCCCGGCGCCGCGACCCGAGCCGGCTCACTCACCGCACCAAGATCGGCCGCCACCTACGCTCCCGCCGCCGGAACTCCACGTCGAGAATGTCACAGGACGCCGCGTTCGGGGCCTTGCCCCCAGGTCGACTTCGGCCCAGTTGGCCCACCCCCGCGGGGGTCGAAGCAGGTCATTGACGATCCTTCCGCGGCACCGATTGGCGGCGCAAGCAGATCGGCTGGTGGCCACACTCAACGCGATCAGCGATCTGATCGTCTTCCAGCAGCCGCTCCTCCCCGATGCAGGCGCTCAGCCCACCCGCGGTTGGCGCATTCAGCGCCGTTCTCGCCGGGCGGTCCACCGCCACCGATGATGACGACGTCGTACGTCTAAGACCTGGTCTCAGAACTCTTCCTGTACGAGTCGGCGGAGGTGCCGTCTCAGGCGTTGCGCGGTCCGGTGAACGCCGACGGGCGGGCTCAGCCCGTAGTGCCGGCCGAAGGCGCGGGTGAAGGTGCCGGCTGCCGTCCGTGTGACGTCTGGGGGTGGGCCATCCAGGGCGAAATGTCCGAGGACGTCGGGCTGGAGGATGCACCCATGGACGCACCGGAGGACGGCACCTCCTGGCTACGGGACGCGGTCTTCTACGAGATCTACCCCCAGTCGTTCGCGGACTCCGACGGTGACGGGATCGGCGATCTCCCCGGTGCGCTCGCTCACCTGGACCACCTGGCCTGGCTGGGCGTGGACGCGGTGTGGTTCAACCCGTGCTTCTCCTCGCCGTTCCGGGATGCGGGCTACGACGTCTCCGACTTCCTCACCATCGCGCCGCGGTACGGGACGAACGACGACATGGTCGCCTTCGTCGAGGCCGCCCGGCGCCGTGGCATCCGCGTCCTGCTCGACCTGGTGGCGGGGCACACCTCGGTCGAGCACGCCTGGTTTCGGGCCTCGGCCGCCGACGAGGGGGACGACCGCTTCATCTGGGCGGACCGGCCCGGTCCGGACCTCGTGCCCTCCCCGGGCCCGCGGTCGGGCTACTACTTGAAGAACTTCTTCGACGAGCAGCCGGCGCTGAACTACGGCTACGCCCGGCTCGATCCCGAGCGGCCGTGGCGACAGCCCGTCGACGCCCCGGGGCCGCAGGCCAACCGGGCCGCGCTCCGGGAGATCATCGGCTACTGGTGTGACCGCGGTGTCGCCGGTTTCCGTGTCGACATGGCCTACTCGCTGGTCAAGGACGATCCCGGGTATGCGCGGTCGGCCGAGCTGTGGCGGGAGCTGCGCGAGTGGCTGGCCGTCGCTCACCCGGGCGCGGTGCTGCTCCCGGAGAGCGAACGGAGGGCTCCCCGCGACATCGGGGTGCGCGGCGGCTTCGACGCGGACTTCTTCGTGGTGAACCAACAGGAGCACAGCGCGTTGTTCAACAACGGCGGCGCCGGCGCGCTGCCGTGGCTGCCCGAGCACCACGGCTGCTTCTTCGACGCCGACGGTGCCGACGGGGCGGGCGGCGCGCAGGCCCTGAGCATGTTCCTGCGGTTGTGGGAGGAGCACCGGGCCGCTGCGGGCGGCGACCGGCTCGTCATCGTGCCGTCGTCGGACCACGACTACTCCCGGCTCGTCACCGGCTCCCGGACGCAGGAGCAGCTCGGAGCGGCGTTCGCGTTCCTGCTCACCTGGGGTTCGGTCCCGTCGGTCTACTACGGCGACGAGATCGGCATGCGCTACGTCGACGGCCTGGCCGACCACGAGGGCAGCGTGTGCTTCCCCGGCTACAACCGTTCCGGCTGCCGGACCCCGATGCAGTGGGACGACGCCCTGCCCAACGCGGGTTTCTCCACCGCGCCGCCCGACCGGCTCTACCTCCGAGCAGGACCCGGCACGGCCTCGTCCGACGGTCGCCGCCCAGCGCGACGATCCCGACTCTCCCCTGAACCGGGTTCGCCGGCTCGTCCGGCTCCGGCGGGAGACACCGGCACTGCGCACCGCCGCCGCGACCGAGGTCCTCACCCGGGGATACCCGTTCAGCTACCTCCGGGGCGGCTCGCACCTCGTGGTCGTCAACCCCGGCCGTAGCCGTGTCACCGCCCGGCCGCAGGCGTTGCTAGGGCGCACGGTCATCCCGCTGGAGGTCAGCGGGGTCCGCGTGGACGACGGCGAGATCGACGCCGACGGGTTCGGCTACGGCGTCTTCAACCTCGGGTGACTAGCGGCTTTCGACGCGGGAGCAGCGCGTCCGTGCTCAAGCAGGAACAAGCACAACGGCTAAAAGACAGCGCGGTGAGTGGCAGCTTGATGGACGCCGTCTGGTGAGTGATGGTGAGGATTAGTGATGGGATGCCTGGGTTCGGGGAGTCGAAGCAACACCTTCCGTTTTGGAGGTTGTTGTGAGTGTGCGTGTGCGTCGTGATCAGCATCGGGCGTTTTGGCGTCTGGTGAGGGCTGGGGTGCCGGTGGCGCAGGCGGCGGCGTGTCTGGGTTTCGATCCGGTCACTGGGCGTCGCTGGTTCCACCAGGCTGGTGGGGTGACCCCACCGGATGATCATCCACAGGAGCGGCGGCGGCGCCGCTGTGTGACGATCGAGGATCGGGAGCAGATTCTGGCTGGGATCGAACGCGGGGACTCGATCCGGGCGATCGCGCGGGCTCCGGGCGTCCTGACTCACATCTCCGATTGACGCAGGCGCCACAATCGCCTCCGACGTCGCCGGCTACCGCGGGGACCGGCCTTCCGTGGTGATCCAGGCCATATCGACCGCTCAGCTCTGATGAACGGCCCCGGCCCCTAGCTGCTGGAGCAGGCCCGCCACATCCATGACCACCCACTGCTCGGCGAGCTTGTCTCCTTCGACCCGGAAGAACTCGTGGGACTGGAACCGCACCTGCTGGTTCGTTGGGGCGACACCGAGAAACTCGCCGACGTGTCGCCCGGAAATGACCAGCCGGACCGCGACCAAATCGCCGTCGGCGAGGATGGCCTGCGCCGCAATCTCAAGGCCGGCAAACGCCGCCAGGACGCCTCGCATGAACTGCTTCTCGGCCTCCGGTCCGACGACCTCGGGCAGGTTGGCGTCATGTCGGACGTAGGCCGGCGATAGCAGTGCGACAGCGGCCTCGACGTCACCCCGGTTCCAGGCGGTAGCCCATCGGCGCACGATGGTCTTGGCATCCGGATCTGACATGCACGGCCTCCTCTAGTCGCAACCGCAGCAACCCCGATGTCGAGGGCGCGCGTTGGGCCATGAACATAGGACCAGACCCGGCTCGTCATTGAGCGCGTAGACCCGCTGCACGGTGTCGACGTCCGCCATGTGGCGGACGAAGTTGTGGTGCCGGATCGCAGCCAGCGTGGTGCGCACGCGCTCTGGCGGCAGGATGTGCCCGAGGCCGGTGACGTGCACGAGGAACTGGCCGAGCAGCTGGTCGGAGTGGATGCCCGGGCCTAGCTGGTACCGGTACTCGGCGCCGTCCTGGTCGCCGATCACGCGCCGATCCCTCGGTCGACATCGCCGTGGGAACACCTTCACGGAGCTGACGCCGCTGCCTACACCGGGCCCCGATGGGCAGCGGGTCGCCGCCCCGCTCAAGTGCACCCCGGCGACGCCGACGCCGGCAATCCCTGCTGCACCGGCGCCCTAGCCTTCGATCAACGCAGGGGCGATCTCGCCCGAGCCGCGCTCGATGAGCCAGGTCGGGATGACGTGCCGTGCACTCGGGGAATGCTCGCCCCCGAGCCGGTCGAACAGCGTCTGCGCGGCAACGGCACCCATCCGTCCCGGATCCTGCGCGATCACGGAGACGGCCGGGTCGAGCAGGTCCGCGAGCATGAAGTCGTCGAAGCCGACCAACGCGATCTCGTGATGCTTTCCAAGCTGTCGCAGCGCGCGGATCGCCCCGATCGTGACAAGGTTCTGGCTGGCGAAGAGCGCGGTTGGGGGTGGGTCCTGAGCAAGGATCTCGAGCGCGGCCTGCTCCGCCTGAAAGATGGTCCGCAGATCCTGACGCACCAGCCGCGGCTCGACGGCGATGCTGTGCTGGCGCAGGGCATCTCGGTAGCCGTCCCATCGTTCCTGTGCGGTGGAGATCGTCGTCAGGTCTCCGAGGTAGCCGACACTGCGGTGACCGTGGGCGAGCAGGTGCAGGACGCCATCGCAGGCGCCGTCACGATTGTTCGACAGCACCACGTCCGCGTCGAGCAACGACGGTGCGCGGTCGATGAAGACCATGGGCAGGCCGGCTCGGCGTTCGGTCAGGAGGTAGCTCTGGTCGTGACTGGCCGGGACCAGGATCAATCCGTCGACCCGCCTCGCGATGAAGGTCGCCGTCAGCTGGACTTCTCGAACGGGATCCTCGTCCAGGCTGCCGGTGAGAACCGCCACACCGCGAGGGCGGGCGACGTCCTCGATGGCCCGATGCAGCGCCGCGGAGAAGGGATTCGCGACGTCCTCGATGAGCAGGCCGATGGTCCGGGTCATGCGGTCGCTGCGGCGCAGGCTGCTGGCGCCGAGGTTGGGGCGGTAGTCCAGCCGGTCGACGGCCAGGTGGACCCGGGCGGCTAACTTGGGCGACACGCCGGGCTCCGCATTGATCACCCGGGAGACAGTCTTCAAACTGACTCCGGCGAGCGCGGCCACGTCTCGCATCGTGGGACGGGGTGCCAGCATCGCTCCATGGTGACCCGACATCGTTGTCATCACAATTCCCATCGTAGGGGAACAATGCGGTAACAAGGGGTTGACCCGACCGGAACCTCCCGCTATAAAGCTTGACAACGTTGTCAGTCGCCGCTCCGGTGACCTGACGGAAGGGGACTACATGCGTTCCACGACACGGCGCGGGTTGCGCGTCCTTGGCCTCGGAATTGCCGTTTCGCTCGTCCTTGCCGCTTGTGGTGGCGATGACGGCGGCGACACGGCCTCCGAGGGAGGCGGGGACGGCGAGACCGTCACGATCGGGCTCATCACCAAGACCGACACCAACCCGTTCTTCGTGAAGATGAAGGAGGGCGCCGAGGCGAAGGCCGAGGAGCTCGGTGCCGAGCTGCAGTCGTTCGCCGGGGAGTTCGACGGCGACAACGAGGCCCAGGTCGAGGCGGTTGAGCAGCTCATCGCCCAGGGTGCGCAGGGAATCTTGATCACGCCCAGCGATTCGGCGGCCATCGTGCCGTCGCTGGACAAGGCGCGGGAGGCCGGCCTGCTCGTCGTCGCGCTCGACACCCAGACCGACCCGCCGGACGCCGCGGATGTCACGTTCGCGACGGACAACTTCCTCGCCGGTCAGCTCATCGGTCAGTGGGCCAAGGCCACCCTCGGGGACACGCCGGCCAAGATCGCGATGCTCGACCTCAATCCGGATCAGGTCTCGGTGGACGTCCAGCGTGATCAGGGCTTCCTCGACGGCTTCGGCATCGACGTGGGCGACGAAACCCAAATCGGCGACGAGAGTGACCCGCAGATTGTCGGTCACGACGTGACCGACGGGTCACCGGAGGGCGGCCGTACCGCCATGGAGAACCTGCTCCAGAAGGACCCCAGCATCAACCTCGTCTACACCATCAACGAGCCGGCGGCCGAGGGCGCGTACGAGGCGGTCAAGGCAGCCGGCAAGGAAGGCGACATCACGATCGTGTCGATCGACGGCGGATGCCCCGGCGTCGAGAGCGTTCAAGCCGGCTCGATCGGTGCGACCTCGATGCAGTTCCCCCTGCTGATGGCGGAGGAGGGCGTTCAGGCGGTCGTCGACTTCGCGGAAAGCGGCGAGAAGCCCGACATGGGCGGCGAGGAGTTCATCAACACCGGCGTCACCCTCGTCACCGACAAGCCGGCCTCGGGTGTCGACTCCGAGGACACGACGTGGGGGCTGGACAACTGCTGGGGCTGATGCCCTAGCCGAGCAGTCTCGACACGAGCACACTGCCAGCCACGTCTCGCGTGGGCGGGGCGTCCCCTACCGGGCGCCCCGCCCTCGTACCCACGTTTTCGCCATCGCCGATGACGAGGAGAGAAGCGAATGACCACCAACCCTGGCGACGGGGGCCAGCCCGGAGCGACTGCGGTCGTCGACGACGCCCCGGCCACGGCCGAAGAACTCGCCGGTCCGCGGACCACCGGCCAGCGCATCCACGACCTGTTGCACAGCCGGCCCAATCTCGGTCCGGCCGCCGTACTGATCCTGGCGATCGTGGTGTTCTCGATCGTCTCTGACAACTTCCTGGCGACCAACAACGTGTCACTCGTCCTGCAGCAGGTGACCGTCGTGGCCACCCTCGCCGTGGGTCAGACCATCATCATCCTGACCGCGGGCATCGATCTGTCCGTCGGTGCGATCGCCGTGCTCAGCTCCATCGTCATGGCGAAGTTGTCCGCGGAACAGGGCTTGCCCGGATGGCTCGCCCTGATCGTGGGATTCGCGGTCGGGACGGCATGCGGATTCATCAACGGCTTCCTGGTGACGCGGTTGAGACTGCCGCCGTTCATCGTCACGCTTGGCACACTCAACATCTTCTTCGCACTCAACCTGTGGTACTCGCAGAGCGAAACGATCCGCGGCACGGACATGTCCAGTCTGTTGCTCTGGACCGGCGAGACGTTCGGCGTCGCCGGAATCCGTCTCACCGCCGGCACCGTGCTGATGCTGATCCTGTTCTTCCTGATGGCGTACTGCCTGCGCATGACCGCATGGGGGCGGCACGTCTACGCCGTCGGCGACGACGCGGAGGCGGCGCGGCTCTCGGGTATCCAAGCCAGTCGGGTGCTGCTCAGTGTGTACGTCGTCGCCGGCCTCATCTACGCGATCGGCGCGTGGGTCCTGATCGGCCGGATCGCCTCAGCCAGCCCGCAGGCCGGTCAGGAATACAACCTCGACACCATCACCGCCGTCGTCATCGGCGGCACCAGCCTCTTCGGCGGCAGGGGGCAGATCTTCGGCACGCTGCTCGGAGCGCTCATCGTCGGTGTCGCACGCAGCGGCCTCGTCCTCGCCGGCGTGGACGTGCTCTGGCAGAACTTCGCCGTCGGCGTCCTCGTCATCGCCGCGGTGGCCATCGACCAGTGGATCCGGAAGGTGAAGGCATGACCGTGTACCCCGCCGACCTCCGTCGGCTGCGCTCCTGCTGTGTGCTCGCGCCGGAGGTCGGCTCATGACCGCGACGGCACCGGCACCCGACGAGCAGTCCACCGAACGAACCCCGATCCTGCAGGCCAAGAACCTCGTCAAGGTGTACGGCAAGGTGGTGGCGCTCGACAACTGCGACCTCGAGCTGTATCCCGGCGAGATCCTCGCCGTCATCGGCGACAACGGCGCCGGCAAGTCGAGCCTGATCAAGGCGCTGTCGGGGGCGACGATCCCGGACAGCGGGCAGATCCTCCTCGACGGTCAGGTGCAGCACTTCCGGTCCCCGCTCGACGCCCGCGCAGCGGGCATCGAGACGGTGTACCAGACCCTCGCCGTCGCACCGTCGCTCGACATCGCCAGCAACCTCTTCCTCGGACGGGAGCGCCGCAAGGCGGGCCCGCTCGGCAGCGTCCTGCGCATGCTCGACAACAGCGGCATGCGCGCCGAGGCCAGGAAGCACATGAAGGACCTCGGCATCCTGACGATCCAGAACATCTCGCAGGCGGTCGAGACGCTCTCCGGTGGTCAGCGACAAGGTGTCGCAGTCGCCCGGTCAGCGGCGTTCGGCAGCCGCGTCGTCATCATGGACGAGCCGACAGCCGCGCTCGGCGTCAAGGAATCGGGCCGCGTCCTGCAGCTCATCCGCGACGTACGCGACCGCGGCTTGCCCGTGATCCTCATCAGCCACAACATGCCGCACGTGTTCGAGGTCGCCGACCGCATCCACATCCAGCGCCTCGGCCACCGCGCGACGGTCGTGACACCACAGTCGCACACCATGAACGAAGCCGTCGCCATCATGACCGGCGCCGTGACCATTCCACGCGAGGCCGCCTGACGTCCGCAGCAGGGAAAGCGTCGCCGCCGGTGGGACCCGCCGCCGACGGTCAACTCCCGGAGCCTCGGGTCACCGACACCGGGCAGCATGTGGAGGTCGATCGTGTCCTCGTGGGCCAGCGATCGTGTTGATCGGCTGGCCCTTTCCACTCCACGCAGCCACTGTGCGGCGACTCTTGATCTGCGTATCGCCGGTGATCTCGTCGGCCTGGCCCACGCGGTGCCGGGTGGTCAGGGACTCCACCAGCCGTCGCTGAGCTTTCGCGGCGGTCGGTCCGGATCGCTCGACCCGGCGGGTGCGGGTCGAAGTCCCGATGGTTCGAGATGGCACGCCACGTGCCGCTTTGATTTCGTTAGCGGCGGATCTCGCCCCACGAGCCCAGGGTAGGGGTGGTCGGCCCATCGTCGGGCGGTCTTCGTGGTGATGGCGTCGAACCAGGCCTCTACGTCGTCGGGGCTTGTACCGGCGGTACTTGCGGCCGCGGCGGGCCGGTGACGACAACTTTCCGTACGTCCTTTCGGCCGGTCCCGAAACGGGCCGGACGCGCCGGCCCACGGCCGGCCCCACGCCTCAGCTCCGGCCCGGCGGCGGCCGGCGGCACGGCGCGCACACAACAGGAGCCCAACCCCTCCCGGGGCCAGCCTCCAAGGACGTACAGGAAAGCAGACCGCAGGGGCTCCGCCCCCGCACCCCCGGCCCCGCGCAAAGAGCAACCCGCGGTCGACGGGGGAGCTGGCGCTTGACTGTCCTTGGTGACCGTCTGTCGTGGTCTTCTTCGTGCATGTCTGGCCGCTAGGGGCGACCACGTCTTTGCTCAGACGTCGCCTTAGGAACGACCCGGGCCGGGGGATGCTGGTGAGCTCCCTCGGTGCGTCGCTTCGACAGGCTCTCCCTCGGCGTGACGTCCTATGGCTTACAGCATGCTTGTGGGCGCGGGAACACCCACGTTCCGCCGCCCACAAGCACGCCGTCTTGGCGCCAGGGCTACATGTCAGCTGTGGGAGGCAGCTCCACTGGTCCAGATTGAGCGCAGCGGTCGCACGGTGAGGGAGCGTACGGTCACGGTGCCGCCTTCGGCGTACAGCGATGTCTCGTCGCTGGACGGATCGGGGAAGATCAGGTCGGTGATCGTGGTCTCACCTCGGCCGGCGAAAACCTCGACCGAGGACCGGTCGACGTAGACGGTGAACGTCACCCGGTTGTCGCGGACCTGCAGCGGGCCGGCGTGGACGCCGGGGAAATCGGCGCTGAAGTCCACGATCCCGGACTGCGTCCGATCCACGAAGACCTCTTCGTCGTCGACGTCGTAGCCCACGAGGGTTCGCTCGTCGTCACCGCCGCGCACGATCAGGCCGAACTCATCGGCTGTGCCGAGCTCGAACTCCGCCTGAATCTCGAGCACCGATCCGTCGGCGCGGTCGGGCAGGTCCGTGACGCCTTGACCGATGCTGGTGTTGTGCAGCTGGTATGCGGGGCCGCGACGCAGCGAGCGGACGGTGTTGACCGGTTCCTGCACCACCCGGACTTCCCCGTCGATGGTCTCCAGCGTGACCTGGCGGACCAGGCTCATCGCGCCTCGCCATGGCTCGGTGGGGACGCTGCCGGCGTACTGCCAGTTGCTCATCCAGCCGATCATGTAGCGCTTGCCGCCAGGGACGTTGTTCCAGGAAACCGCGGCGTAGTAGTCCTTGCCGTAGTCGAGCCAGTCCGCACGCTGAGTCGTGGACAGCGCCGCCTCGGTGGCTGCGACGAAGTGATCGGCCAGGATGTGACCCCACCCGCCGGTGTTCATGTCGATGATCTGGATCTGCACCTGCTGGCCGGCGTAGGGCCGCAGGTCGAACGAGGCCCAGTCCAGGGTTTCACTGTTGGGCCCGGTGACGCTCTGCACGATCTCGCCGTCCACTACGAGGTTCACCGAAGTTTCGTTCGATCTGGGCTGGGCTGCGGTGTCGGACTGCAGGATGTGGTCGACATTGATGTGACCCCAGCCGCCGGTGTTCTGGTCCACGATCTGGATCTGCGCGGTCTGCCCCGCCAGGTCGCGCACATCCCACGACGCCCAGTTCAGGAACTCGTTGTCGCTGCCGGTCGCGGTCCGCACGACCTGCCCATCGACGAGCAGGTTGATAGCGGTCGGGTCCGCCGCGCTAATCGGGTGCCGGCCGCCGCCGATCAGGAAGTTGATGTAGTCGCCGGTGATCGTGAAGTCCGGTGACGTCAACGTCCCGGTCGATAGGTCATGGTCGAGGAACGTGTTGACCAGACCCTGCCCGAGGAAACCCGACACCTGCTGTTGGTCCCCGATGGTGCCGGTTGCCGGTGCGGCGCCGAACGCGTTACCGGTCGCAACCCAGCCGTCGTACGTGCCGCCTTCGAAGTCACCGCCGGGAACGAGCGTCCCGGTCGGGGTGGTCGGGTTGAGGACCGCGTTGGGGTCATGAGGGTGGTTGCCGCCGCCGACGAGGAAGTTCAGGTACGGCGTGGTTGCGGTGAACGTCGGGGAGGTTAGGGTGCCGGTGCTGGCGTCGCCGTCGTGGAAGCTGTTCGCCAGCCGCTCACCCTGGTAGCCGGTGACCCCGCCCTGGCCGGGAGCGTTACCGGGGGCGGGCCCTGACCCGAACGCGGACCCGGTGACGGTCCAGTCGCCGAAGTCGAGGCTTTCGAAGTCCTCCACGACGGTCCCCGTCGGCGGTGTGTAGGAGCCGTCGTCGTCCGGGGTGAACGTCGTCCCGTCGAAGTCGCCGACGAAGTACTGCGTCCCGGAGCCCCCGGCGATGCCGCCGGGGTTGAGGCTCACGACCAGCACCCATTTCTGGTGCTGGTTGTTGCCGTCGACCGGCAGCGGGAACAGGTCCGGGCACTCCCAGACGCCACCGACCGCACCGGCCGGCCCGAACTCGCTGAGCAGACTCCAGTCCTTCAGGTTGTCCGAGCGGTAGAACGCGACCTTGCGCTGGACGGCGAGGACCACCGACATGATCCAGTAGCCGCCCTCCTCGTACCAGAACACCTTCGGGTCACGGAACTCCGGGTCCGGGTGGTCCAGAACGGGGTTGCCCGCGTACTTCGTCCACGTCCGGCCACGGTCTGTGCTGTAAGCGAGGGACTGGTACTGGTCGCCGGGGACCGCGCTGGTGTAGATCGCCACCATGGCCGGATTGCCCATCGTCCCGAAGCCCGAGGTGTTGCCGTAGTCGACCACCGCGCTGCCGGAGAAGATCAGCTCGTTCTCGTCATACGGGATCGCCAGCGGAAGCTCCTCCCAATGCACGAGATCACGGCTCACCGCGTGACCCCAGGACATGTTTCCCCACTGACTGCCCTCGGGGTTGTACTGATAGAAAAGGTGGTACTCGCCCTTGTAATAGACCATGCCGTTGGGGTCGTTAATCCAATTCTCGGCCGGACTGTAATGAATCTGTGGGCGATAGATCTGGTCATAGGCCGCGGGGATCTGCGGGGGGGCAGCTGCCGCGGTTGGGCTCACCGTCGTCAAACCGAGACTCATCGCGGTCATGAGTACGGCTATCAGCAGAGAGCGTCCCCGCTTCCACTTTCGGTCAGGGACGACCTTCTTGTCGTTCAGCCTTCCCATTCCTAGCTCCTTACCGGGTGGGCAACTGCCTAGAGCAGCGCGGCGGGGAACGAGACATCGATGAGATGTCTGTGTTGTCCGGTTGCGAGAGTTGAACTCGCGGTGCGCCGACGAGCGAGATCTCCCAGAATCGACATCAGGCTGAAGCTCACCTGCGGTGCGCCCTGCTCAGATGAGGCGCCACTGCTGCGGGCAACGCCGTTCATGACATCGCCCATGCCTCGGCTGCCAGTCGCACCCTCTCCCGGGTGTCGGGCCGGATCCGCTTCCCCGGAACGTCGTTGAGCACGTGCGAGACGGTGGTCACCGAAACGGCCCCCGCAACGCCACATCCGCCATCGACACACGGGCGTTCGCTTTGTCCACGACGGTCCTGCCCGATCCGATTGACCAAGTCGGTGCCAGTCACTCCTACCCGGGCGGGGATACGCGCGTCAACCCTCTCTGCCCAACCGATTGACCAAAATCTCGTCCATGACGTCGGGAGGCATGGAAGGGTGGCCAGCGGGTCGAACCTCCGCCTGCCGATTTGCGATCAAGAGGGACGACGCGCCACACGTTATCCACACGGAACGACCCGGGGACACCGAACGAACCTCGATCACCGAATGCGCGCCGAGCCCGTCAGTGAGGCTCTTGATCCACCGACGTCATCGAAGAGCGCGGCGACGGGCGGGCTTCTGGCTGGGATGGTGGCAGGGACTGATCAGCCCGATCACGTTCGTGATCTCGCTTTTCAACGACGAGGTAAACATCTACGAGGTCAACAACAACGGCAACTGGTACGACTTCGGTTTCATCCTCGGCGTCGCCATCGTCTTCTCCGGACCAAGGGGCGCACTGGCACCGTCTCAAGGCGCTCACGGACCCGCCGCTAGATCACCAGACGCCTTGCGAACCGTCCACGGTCACCACCGCACCCCGATCCCATCCGCCACGGAACCATGCTGACGCCGCCTTGGTCACGGCTGTGGCTGCGATCGGGTCACTTGATCACCGTCGCCTCATGATGGGCCGACCGAGCAAGTTGATGACACCATCGATACGCGCCCACTTGATCCGGAGTTGACGCCGCACCGGGCCGTCTTCACCGCCCATCAATAAACCGCTAGCGGCGGCGACGCTTGGGGTGCCTGTGGCTTTGCTCGGCTGCTTGCCCGGTCGTGCGTTCGTCGGCTGACCGCTTGCCCCGGTCTGTGCTGACTTGTTTGCCCCAGGTTGGCATGGGGGCCTGCTAACGCCCAGCGGGCAGTTGTCATCGGATCCGAGAGTGTCGAGAGGGCTGTCCGCAGGTGTCCCGGCCGGGACTCGCTCCTGCCCGTGGCGGTCCGGCAGATCGCCCGCTTGTTCCACGGGATGGGGAATTGCCCGCCTTGGTCAGGTCACCGATGGACGATGTCCGTCGATGGCCGGGCTGACCTGGCCGTCGTAATCCAGGCGTGGTGTTTGCACCGCGGATGGGTGAATACTGCGTCCGGGGTGTCAGGAACACGTTGTTTCGGCGAGGGGATGGGGTCATGCCGGGAGCGGATTGCCTGCATATCGCCAGCATGGGTTGGCTGCGCCGCCGGGCGGCGGTGGTGGTCGCGTTGGCGTTGGGCATGGCCGCTGCTGGTCGCGCCGGGCGCGGCGCAGGCGCAGACCGCGGGAAAGCCGGAATTCACTCCTGGCGCGCCGGGTGTGGGTGACCCGTATTTCCCGCTGGATGGCAATGGCGGGTACGACGTCCAGCATTATCTGCTGGAGGTCGCGTACGACCCGGGCACCGATGTCCTCACCGGGACGGCGACCATCTCCGCGCGGGCGACGCAGAACCTGTCCAGCTTCAACCTCGACTTCGCTGGCCTCACCGTCCGCTCCATCGAGGTGAACGGACGACCCGCGGAGTGGACGCGGGAGGGGGACGAGCTGACCGTCACGCCCCGTCGCGGAATACATGAGCACAGCCACTTCAGGGTGGTCGTGACCTACGACGGGGTGCCCGAGACGTTGCCGGACGCTTCCGGGTTCTTCCACACCGACGACGGCGCGCTGGTCCTCGGCCAGCCGCACGTGGCGGACACCTGGTTCCCGGTCAACGACCACCCGATCGACAAGGCGTCCTACACCATCGCGATCACCGTCCCGGAGGGGCTGGAGGCGATCTCGAACGGTGTCCTGCGAAATCAGCACACCAAGCGCGGATTGACCACCTGGACGTGGAACGCGAAGGAGCCGATGGCCTCCTACCTGGCGTTCATGGCGATCGGCGAGTTCGACGTTCGCGCGTACCGCGAGGACGGCCTGCGGTTCTGGGACGCTCTGGACCCGGACCTGTTCGCGCGCACCGCGCCCCGCACCGGCGACCAGTTCGCGCTGTCGCAGGTAGCGGACCTGTCCTACAAGAGGCTGACCCGCACCATCAACGTCCCCGCGGAGGGCGCCCAGTTGTCGTTTTGGATCACCCGGGACACCGAACCGAACTGGGACTTCGTGTTCGTCGAGGCGCACACCGTCGGGCAGGACGACTGGACCACGCTGCCCGACCTGAACGGCCACACCAGCCAGGACACCGGCTTCGTCTGCCCGTTCTGGCTGAGCCTGCACCCGTTCCTCGAGCACTACCAAACCGAAACCGCCGACGGCTGTGACCCGGCCGGCACCACCGGGGAATGGTGGGCCGCCAGCGGCGCCAGCGACGGCTACGAGCAGTGGACGGTCGACCTGTCCGGCTACGCGGGCAGCACCGTCGAGGTGTCCATCAGCTACGCCAGCGACGACGTCGTCCAGCTCACCGGCGCGTTCGTCGACGACATCGTGGTCTCCACCGGCGAGGGGTCAACCTCGTTCGAGAACGACGGCGACACCCTCGACGGCTGGACCGTTCCCGGCGCCCCGCCCGGCAGCGAACCGAACCCCAATGACTGGATCGTCGGCACCGTGGCCGACGCGCCTCCGTCGCTCGGTGAGATCGCGGAGGGGTCCCTCGCCCGCCAACCGGAGATCATCGACTTCCTCGAGGACCTGTTCGGCCCGTACCCGTTCTCCGCCGCCGGCGGGGTCGTCGACGATCTCGACGAGCTGGGCTTCGCGCTGGAAACCCAAACCCGACCGGTGTACTCCAAGTACTTCTTCACCGATTCGGTGTCCGGTGACAGCGTGGTCGTGCACGAGCTCGCGCACCAGTGGGTCGGCGACTACCTGGCCGTGGAACAGTGGCAGCACATCTGGCTCAACGAAGGGTTCGCCACCTACACCGAGTGGCTGTGGAGCGAACGCGAAGGCCTCGGCACCGCCCAAGAAATCTTCGACAGCTTCGCCAGCATCCCCGCCGACGACCCGCTCTGGGCGGTGACCATCGGCGACCCCGGCCCCGACGACCTGTTCAACTTCGCCGTCTACTTCCGCGGCGCCATGACCCTGCACGCGTTGCGGCTCCAGGTCGGCGACGACGCCTTCTTCGAGATCCTGCGCACCTGGGTCGCGAAGCAGGCGGGCGGGCACGTCACCACCGACGAATTCATCGCCCTCGCCGAGAGCATCTCCGGCCAGCAACTCGACGAGCTATTCCAGATCTGGCTATTCACCCCCGAAAAACCGTCCACCCTCGACGCCGCAGACGCCCAAGTCGCCGCTGCCACAGCGCAGCTCCAACAGAAAACCTCCCCAGCCCGCCAGCTACAGCAGCGCGTCGGGGCCAAGCACTGAACCGCCGCTTGACCGCCCCCGGCCCGCACTGGGCGCCGCGTTCCGGCAGTCCCACGACATCAAGTAGCAACCGCCGGGGGTGGAACGGCTCCGGCCACGTCCACCCCCGACCCCAACAACGCAACGGAAACGCAGAAGAGACGCGGACGCACGCAGCGAATCAGGACCTGACGACGGTGACGCACCTACTGGCTTGTCTTGATCGCCCATCAATAATCCCCTAGTGGGCGCTCGGTGTCGTGACCGCCGGGGCGAACCGTCACGACTCTCCACTGCCGGCCGCGACGGTAGACACGGTCGGCTTCACAACGTTCCCCGGCGAGATCTGGGCTGCCCCGCGCAGCTGGGTCCAGGCGGTCTACCCCGGCCTCGCCTACTTCAACGAGGTCGACAGAGGCGGCCACTTCGCCGCCTGGGAAGAACCACAACTCTTCTCCGAGGAGGTCCGAGCGACCTTCAGCTCACTGCGGTAGAGAACAGGTCCACCGAGCAGGAACTTCGGCGACCCATCTCGAAGGCAGCGTCCTCGTTCGACAACCTCATCGGCGAAGTCGGCCACAACCAATCGCAAGAAGCGGCTGAAGGGGTTGGCCGGCTGATATCGACATCGCTTGCTAAGGGAGTGCGACCTATGTCGAACGACGCCAGCACTACCGCTGCCCCGGCGCGACCGAGCGTGCTTCGGAGCATCGTCCCCCGGCTCATCGGGGACGCCGACATCTTGCCGGTCGAAGGGCACCTGCCGCCGTTCACGGGAGCGACCGGCTGGCTCAACTCCGAGCCGCTGACGCCGCAGCAGTTGCGTGCCGGGTTGTCCTTGTCGACTTATGGACCTACACCTGCATCAACTGGCTGCGGACGCTCCCGTACGTCCGGGCGTGGGCGGAGAAATACCGCGACCACGGCCTCGCCGTGATCGGTGCCCACACGCCAGAGTTCGGGTTCGAGCGGAACCTCGACAACGTGATCGCCCGGAGCCGCGAGTTCGGGGTCGACTATCCGATTGCGGTCGACAGCGATTACGGCGTCTGGAGCACGTTCGCCAACCACTTCTGGCCGGCGGTCTACATCGCCGACACCGACGGTCGGATCCGGTATCACCACTTCGGCGAGGGTGAATGCGCGATGATCGAGATGGTTGTCCAGCAGCTTCTCGTTGAGGCAGGTGCGGATGGCTTCGATTCGGATCTCGTCTCAGTCGACCCCATGGGCTTCGAGGTGCCGGCCGATTGGAGAACGCTGCGGACGCCCGAGACGTACCTGGGCGTTGACAGCGGCACCAGCCTCACGTTGGCCGACCTGCCACGCTTCAATCAGCCGCACGCGTACCCCCGGCCGCACCGGCTTGGCCTGAATCAGTGGACGCCGTCCGGAACATGGACGCTCGCCTCCCATGCCGCGGTCAGCGGGGAAGCCGGGAGCCGAATTGCGTTCCAATTCCAGGCTCGCGACGTCCATCTGGTCATGAGCCCGACGAGGCGCGGCGACTCCGTCCCGTTCCGGGTTCTCCTCGACGGCGAGCGCCGGGCGCCGCCCACGGCGGCGACGTCGACGATGCGGGCAACGGGACGCTCACCGACCAGCGCCTGTATCAGCTCATCCGCCAGCCCGGTCCCGTGGACCAGCGGCGCTTCGAGATCGAGTTTCCGGTCGGTCGCGATGCCTCCATCGGCATCGCTGAGCGGATCGCATCGGCGGGTAATGGCCGCTCGCGCGGCCGCTGGCTCGGCCGTGCGGTACCGCACCAGTCGGCCCGCCTCCGCCTAGGCCGGGCGCTCAAGAGGTCCGAACCGCTCGACAAGCAGCCCATGACGAAGGCCGCGGTCACTGACGACGAAGGACTCCTTGGACAGCTTGTCCATGACGGTCCGGACGACGCACGCGCCGGCGAGGATGACCTCCGCGCGCTTGGGCTGCAGCCCGACGATCGCTCGGCGATCCGGCGCGCTCATGGAGCGGTACAACTCGATTTGCCGATCGACTTCCGCCCGGTGCAGGACCGACCCCTGGACCGCGTCCGGATCGTACGGATCGAGACCGAGCATCACCGCCGTCATGTTGGTGACGGCACCGCCCATGCCGACCAGTGTCTCCGGGACAGTTCTCGCATGGAGCCGTTCCAGATCGGCGCCGATCGCGTCAAGTCCCGCCTCGAGCACATCGGCGGAGACCGCGTTGCCCAGCCCGAACCGCTCGGTGTAACGAACCGCGCCGACGTCGACGCTAAACCGTTCGTCGACATGGGCGCCGGTTCCGAACGTGAACTGCGAGCTCCCGCCGCCGGTGTCGAACACGGCGAGCGTCCCCTCCGGCGTCCCGAGGCCCGCGCGGACGGCCAGGTACGCGAGCCGGCTCTCTTCCTCCCCGGAGATGACCTCGACGGAGACACCCGTGTCTCGCTCGATCGCCTCCAAGACATCGCTCTGGTTGGCCGCGAGCCGCAGGCCCGCGGTGCCGACCGCGGCGATCGCCCGAGCGCCGAGCCGTGTCGCCTCATCGATCATGGCGGCGATCGCGCTCGTCGTACGGGCGAGGGGCCCCGATGAGATCGCGCCGGTCGCCGCGAGCCCTTCGCCTAGCTGCGTCACGTTGGCGCGATCCACGACGGCACGCCAACCGCCGCCGATGCCCCGCTCCGCGATGTGGAACTTCACCGAGTTGGTGCCCACGTCGATTGTCGCGTAGCGGGCAGGCTGCCGGGCGACCAATGCCCTGAGCCCCCGGGGGTAGCTGGTGTTGACGTGGCCGCCGAGACCGACCACCCTGACCGCGGATCGGACAGCGCGCGGATCCGCTGACTCGATGGCGATGGTTCGAGTGCGGCGACCGTCCGCCTCGACGTCGCACAGCTCGCCCACGCAACCCTCGATCGTGTAGCGGACGCGCCGCTTGTGAACTCGCACCGCCCGAACGCCCCCGCTGCGCTCGATGTGTTCGGCGAGGAACTCCTCGAATGTGGTCGCATCGGGAAGCGGTGACGGCGACGGCTGGCGCAGCGCCTGGAAGACGGCGGCGATCTCGTCCGCCGTGAGCGGGGCGTCCGCTTTCATCACCGGTTCCCAGCGCTCCAGGCCGAACCCGTCCACCTCACGCAGGACCTTGATGTCCATGAGGCCGTCTCGCACCTTGACGGTGTCGCCCTCGGACGACAGGAGGTACGTCTCGTCGCTCTCCTGCACGCCGGTCGGGCTCAGCGCGGCGAGGTATGTCTCCGCCGCGCCGAAGCGTGTCCCGAACGTTCGCCACTCCCAGCGCGGGACGATCACCGCATCGCCCATCGCGCGTCTCCCGAGCTTACGTGTGAGGGATAGGACGCCACCCGGCCGCCGCTGTGAAGCCCGCCGACCGTCGCGGCCGCAAGCACTGGACTCCGTCCTCGATCTGCTGGGCGGCGGCGCTCATTGACGTTCCGGCCGCCTTCACAGCGGCCGCCGCGTCCGCCAGCGTCGCGTCGCCAGGTACGTTGCCCACCGCGCTCCTCACTCCGTCCGTGGCGCTCTTCAGCGCCGTGACATTGGCCTGACTGAGATCGCCGGCGTTCTGCTTCACACCCGCGACCGCCGATGACAGGTTGTCCAGGGCGTCTGCGCCTCGTCCTTGGTCGAGTTCGCGTCGAGCGACTCCGCCTCCGTCGCGGCGTCGCGCACCTGTCCAACGTGTCGCACGGCGCCGACTCCGCCTCGGCCTGCGACTCGTCGTCGGCAGTCAGGGCGATCGCCAGGCAGGTCGACAGGACGGTCAGGACCACTCGCTGCCTGGGTGGCATACCGGACTCCTCATCGATCGTCGAGCGAAATAGTCGGGAGGAGTATCGTGGCCTGCATTCTCGCGCTCAGCAGCGCGGCTCCCGCAGTCAACCCGATGGACTCGCTGCCGCGGTCAGGTTGTGTCCACCCCCCGACGTGCACGCGCCTAGAGCAAGGATAGGCACGCGGACAGGACCGGGGCCCGTAGCCCACCCCGTTGCCGACCGGGCAGGTTGGCCCTCGACATCAATCGACCAGCCATGAGCGGCTGCCACTGCCCGTCGTCGGCTGCCGGGCCGCGGTCGACCAGCACGTCGCGGTAACCGCGCCGTTCGTCGACTGACGCACCTCGAGTTGTCATACGGATCGTACGGCCGGCGCACGATTAGTATGAGAACGAGAATTCGAAGGCCTACTCGCCACGCGTGATCTCGCTGAGCCGCTCCGAGTCGGCGTCCGTCCAACCCTCGAGCTGCAAGATGTCCGCCCAGCCATAAACGTGCTGGCCACCGTAATCGTGACCGTGCCCCGGCGGGACGCCGGTGGCCATCGGCAGGTCGGCGGTTATCTGCCAGAACGTGACGAACGGGATCCAGACCATCTCGTCCAACACGTCCCGGCCACGATCCTCCTCCAGCCAGTCCGGGCGAGTCAGCAGCAGGTTTGGGCTCCACCACACGATCGGGTCGGACGGGTGCACCAGGTAGATCGTCCGACTCTCCTCCTGCCACGGCTCACCGTCCGGCGGCGCGGGGTCTTCTGGCACGTTCGTGAAGCGAACGATGCGTCCGTCCTTGTAGACCGGGTCCACCTCGTGGGTGCCCGGATCGCGGTCCGCGACGAAGGACCCATACAGCGTGTTGAAGTTTGGCGGGCCGACGAACAATGCGGCGGACGTGCGGTTGGCGATGTCGTACTCGCCGCTGAACGCGGTCTCCCCACCAAAGGAGCCCAACGACTCCCCGAAGACTATCAGCGTCGGCCGGTCATCGGGTGGCAGGTCCGACCACTCTCCGTACACGACGTCGAACAACGTACGGCCGGCATCCCTGGCCTGCTCCTGGTCGACGAGGTAGGAGATCCATGACGGCAGGTGGGAGTACTGCATTCCGACGGTCGCAGAGTTCCCGCCGATCATGTACTCGAAGGCATCGACCGCGCTCGGGTTGATCCAGCCGCTCCCGGTCGTGGTTGCGATCAACAGGTAGTCGCGGTCGAAGCCCCCCATGCTGCGAAGGTCCTCGAGGGCAAGCTGCGCTCGCCCTTCAGTGTCGTCCGCGGCCGCCAATCCCGAGAAGACCCGGATCGGCTCTTGCGCGGAACCATCGGTGAAGTCCGAGATCTGTTCGATGGTCGGACCGGTGGCGACGAACTTGCGTCCTTCTCGACCGAGGTCGTCCCACGCGATCACGGAAGCCGGGCCGCCCGATCGAAGGTCGCTGGTCGGCTCCTCGACGCCCTCGAAAGTGATCAGGTCATTGGCGGCGAAGGCCCGGTCGGCCGCGTTCATCAACCCGTCGATCAAAACCCCGCTGACCACCAGCCAGGTCGCGATCGCGACCGCTGTGAAGCCAACGACGCGCGCCGCGCGCTCGCTGGTCACCCGGATCAGCAACCTTGACAACCCGAGGTATGCCTTGCGGAGCAGGCGGCCGAGCGCGACCAGCCCGACGAACAGCAGGGCAGCAATCACGGGCAGGAGCAGGTACGCGACGATGCCCGGCGGGTCTTGGCCCATCAGGCCGCGAATCTCCGACTGCCACCGCAAGCCCGCCAGGAACGACAGGACGAGCGCGACGGCCGCCACGATCGCGAAGATCAGCCACGTGCGGCGGGACGGGGGACGAGCCCCGCGATCGGCGAACATTCGCCACACCCAGGCACCGGCGACCCCCAGCCCGTAGCCGATCGCTGCGGTGATCCCCGCAACCGCGCCCTGGATGATCCCGCTTCGGGGCAACAGCGACGGGGTGAAGGACAGGCA
Organism: uncultured Actinomycetota bacterium; assembly: GCA_963801015.1. Classification (GTDB taxonomy): domain Bacteria; phylum Actinomycetota; class Actinomycetes; order CAWDCV01; family CAWDCV01; genus CAWDCV01. The sequence goes on from CAWDCV010000002.1 coordinate 150,515, forward strand.
GGCGAACAGAAGCGCCACGCTGAGGCCGGGCAGCGTGTACCGGAACCACTTTCGCCGCTCGGACTCCGCGCCAGCGGCATCCGGTCTCTCGACCGCCGCGTCGTCATCCGACCGCGACGTGGTTTCTTGTGTCGTCACGGGGAACAGCATGACCCGAGACAGGGGTTACCGTCTCAGCGACCCTCCGAGAGGCAGAGCCACGAAGCCATTGAGCTTGCGCTGTCGTCGCTGCTTCGTGGGGGTGCTGATCGCGCCGTCTCCCGATCCTGCAAATTCGGCGGATCATCAAGCAAGTCGTCGTCGGAGGACGTGTCCCCGGGCTACTTCTGGGTGCTCACACGTCTTCTGGGTGGAGCTGAGGGGATTTGAACCCCTGACCCCCTCGATGCGAACAACAGTGACCCTGAATGTCACTCCGTGTTGAGTGGTTCACTGACAGTCACTGACAAATCACTGACAAATCATCAAGGAGCAGGCGCCGGCATGGGATGCACTCGAGTGCGTGTCGCGCGCAGCGGTGCAGTCCGCTTCCAGGCCCTGTATGTCGACGTCAAGGGCCGATGGCTCTCGGCCGGCACCCAGGTCGACCCGCGCCCGCGCGGTCGGGGCGCTGTCCAGGCTGACGTAGACGTGCGCGGGCGTTTGCTTGGCCGGCTGGCCCATCACCGTGGAGATGGTGAGGTCGCGAGCCCCAGCGGTGGGTCCGCGGGCGGCTCGGGACGCACGTAGGCCAGCGCGTGCCGGCGCCCCTCCCGGCCCAGCGTCGCCCATGGCACCAGGCTGTCCGGGCTACCGCTCACCGTGCGGGTCGTGTACCGCACGGCCTCGTCGGCCCCGATAACGGGCTCGGTGCCCGACGCCCCGACCTCGATCTTGCGCATCGCCCGGTCCCAGACCTTGATCCCGGCGGCAGCCAGCAGCCCCAGCGTGGCCGCGTTACCACTAGCTTCCACAACTGCGGACCCCCGGCGAGCACCCGCGCCAGCTGCCGACCGACCTGGGACGCGGCGGCGTGCTCGGCGCGTCCGCGACGACAGCGAACGGGCGAAGGTGCCCGGCACCATCGCCGAGGCGAACAACAACCCGACGTTGACGCCAGTGTCCGGGGAGGTGGGAGCGGGCGTGATGCGCAGAGCCATCGTGAAGTCCCTTCACCGCGTGGGCAGCGCCCACCCGATCTCGGTGTAGAGAATCGGGCACGGGTACCGCAACTTCAACAACTACCGGCTCCGCCTGCTCCTGTACTGCGGAGTTCAATGGCACACTCCCGCCGTCACCCCGATCCGAGGGCGGCTACCACGTTTGGCTGCGTAGAGCCGCTTTACCAATGTCGTGAGACCTGCCGGGCGTCCGAGCGGAGCGCACACGCCCTCTTCTGCCGAATTGAGGAAGTGCGTGATTCCGCTCCTCGCCGCAGGCCGGACGCGCCTGGTCGGGTCCGGGTCCTGGGCTTGCTGGTGACGGGTCAGCCGGTTTGAACGACGCGGAACCATCCGCGCAACGTCACTCGACCGCGGTCTCCGGTGAATGGGGCAAACGCGTCGTGTAGGGCCGTTTCGACGGCGGGTTGACCGGAGTGGCGGATTGCGAGCGTGGTCGCCCCCGCACTAAGGAATGCGCCGATCGCAGTGCCGGTGTCGGGGAAGACTGTGGTTGCCTCGATCGTCTCGTCGGACCGGGGCCTCATCCTGGCTCTGGAGAGCGTTTCCTCGAGTATTCCGGGTGCGGAGAGCGCGTACATTCCGCTTCGCTTGAGGCTGGGGAGCAACTCCGGTGGGAACAGCTTTGCCAGCGCGGCGAACAGCTCCGGGATCCCAGAGTCGGCCAGCCGTGTTGGGATGACCACCAAGACTTGGCCGCGGGAGACTCGTCGGGCCTCCTCTAGCGCCGCGACGTGGTCGTCAGCGAATTGGAAGGTGCTGAAGCCGGTCACCACGTCGAAGGTCTTGTCGGGCCAGGGCAACGCCTCGAAGTCGCCGACCCGGATGTCCGCTCCCGGGGTGCGGCTGGCCGCGATCTCGGCCAGCTCGCCCGAGGCGTCGATGCCGGCCACGGCCGCCCCACGTTGGGTGGCCAGGCCGACGAAACGGCCCGCACCGCACCCGCAGTCGAGCACGGTCGTGCCTGGCCCGATGTGCGCCCGGTCAATGGCGTGCTCATACACCGGCGTCCCCCAACCATAGGGTCCTTCCCACGTCTCCGCCCAGGTTGACGCACGAGCGCCGAACAGGGGACCCCAGCGTGTCCCGCTACCAGTTCCATGCTTCATGTGACTCACCGTGTACCTGGCCAGGGCGCGACGCTAGGACAAAATTTGCTCTAGCCTGCAAAGACCGGCCGGGCGAGACTGATGCAGGATGCGGACATACGGGCAGTACTGTCCGATCGCTCGGGCAGCCGAAATACTCGCTGAACGATGGACGCCGCTCATCGTTCGCAACATCCACGCGGGCTGCGGCACCTACGGGGAGATCCTCGCCGGCGCACCGGGCCTGTCGCACACCTTGCTGACCCAGCGACTACGCCACCTCATCAAGGCCGGGATCATCACAACCGCGCCCAAGGCCAGTGGTCCCGGAGTCCAGTACATGCTCACCGACGCCGGCGACGAGCTTTGGCCCGTGCTGTTGGCGCTCGGCGCCTGGGGCGAGCGATGGGTAGAACTGCGCGACGAACACACCAATCCCCGGTTCCTGCTCTGGACCTGGGCCACCACCTACCTCGCACACGCCAACCTCCCCGATCAACCGGTCGTGGTCCGCTTCGAATTCGCCGACCGACCCGACAAGGAGCGCGCCATCTGGCTGGTGGTGCGCCCCACAGACGCCGAGGTATGCCTGAAATCTCCGGGCTACCCCGACGACTTGGTGGTCAAGACCACGACCATGACCTTGGCACGATGGCACACCAACCAACTCGAATGGGCCCACGCACTGCGGTCCGGCGTCATTCGCGTCACCGGCCCGCGCGCACTCGCCCGGATGCTGCCTACGTGGAACCTGCGGGCGGACACCGTAGGCAGCAGACCGGAAGGCGACCCACACGCACACGTAAACGCGGAAACAGTCCCCGCCTAAATGTCACCCTCGGGATTCGACACCACTTGCCGGGCCACCGGGATCGTGGGGATCAGCCCTCGCGGGTTCACACCGACCACCACCATCCCCGTCGGCGGGTCGGCCGCTCTACCAGACCTGCTCGGGCGCCGCTTCGACCAGGGCGTGCTGAACCGGGTGTGGATCTCCGACATCACCTAATGGGAAGGCCAGCCCCGGTGGGGCGGGTGCCCGTGCTGGTGGCTGGCGGGTGGCCACTGAGACTTCACCGGCCGGGGTCGTGCAGGGTGACGGTGAGCCGCTGACGGGTGCTCACTGACTGATTCTGCCGACCTACGAGGTCTCGTATGTAGACGGTGGCCCCGCCAGTCGCCGGGGTCGTGATCGGCTTGTGAGATGCCGCGCCGTGAGCGCTTCCATTAGGTCGCCGCACGGTCCCTCGGGCTCCTTGATCCGTTTCGAGCGAGGAGAGGTATGACGATCACGTGCGGCATTGACTGGGCCGAGCACCGCCACGACGTCGCGGTCATGGACGGCGATGGACGGTGCCTGGCTCGTCGGAAGATCGACGTTTGGAATGGGCGGGTTCACCGAGCTGGCCGAGCTGTTGACCGAGCTCGCTGACGGCAGCGACGAAGCCGTCAAGGTTCCGATCGCCTTGGAGACTGACAAGAACCTGCTGGTTGTCGCGTTGCGGGCCGCCGGGTTCACAGTCTTTCCGATCAATCCGCTGGCGGTGGCGCGGTATCGAGAGCGTCACGGGCAGTCCGGGAAGAAGTCAGACGCCGGGGATGCGCAGGTCCTGGCCGAGATCCTGCGCACCGACGCCCACCGGCACCGGCCGCTTCCCGCGGTCAGCGAGCACGGCGCCGCGATCAAGGCGCTAGCCCGTCAGCACCAGGAAGCGGTGTGGGCGATGCAGCAGACCTCGAATCGTTTGCGGTCGGTGCTGCTCGAGTTCTATCCGCAAGCGCTGCAGGCGTTTCCGAACCTGCTGCACAAGGCCGCGCAGGCGGTCCTGGTCGCCGCCCCGAGGCCCCCTCAGGGCGGGTGGATGACGTCGCCGCGGGTGGTATCGCTGCTGCACCGCTGCGGACGCCGCAACGATCCCTCCCTGGTGGAGCACATCCTCACCGCGCTGCGGGCACCGGCGCTGCGCCAACCGGCAGCGGTCGAGGCCGCCCTCGGCATCAGCGCGCGAACCCTGTTGACGATCCTGGCCGCGCAGCAGGCCGCGGTCGAGACCCTCGAGAAGGCCCTCGCCGAGCAGTTCGATGCCCATCCCTCGCGCCGATCCTGCGGTCGGCTCCCGGCCTGGGACCGGTGCTCGCCGCTCGAGTCCTGGCCGAGATCGGGGACGATCCCGACCGGTTTGCGTTCCAGGCAGGGTTGCGCGCCTTCGCCGGGACCGCGCCGGTCACCCGCGCCTCAGGTCGCTCCCACTACGTCAAGGCGCGCAAGATCCGCAACAAGCGCCTAGGCGACGCCTGCCACTGGTGGGCCTACGCGATGCTCACCAAATCCGCCGGGGCACGGGCTCACTACGACCGCCGACGCGCCGCCGGCGACCACCACAACGCGGCCCTGCGGAACCTGGCGAACAAGCTCCTCGGGCGCCTGTGGTGGTGCCTAAAGAACCACAAGCCGTGGGTCGACGCCGCCGCCTGGACCACAGCCACACTCACCCCGAACGCGGTCGCCGCTTGACCATGACCCGCGTGGGATGTCTACCTGCCCACTGGGCAGGGATGGCTGTACTTATTCGTGGTGCGCGACGGCTGCTCTCGACGCGTCCTGGGCTGGGCGGTACCTGACCACCTACGCGCCGAGCTGGTCGATGCCGCGCTGACCATGGCCGTCGTCTTACGTGGCACTCTGCCCGGGAAGGTGATCTTCCACGCCGACCGCGGCACCCAGTACACATCCACCCAGATCGCCGAGCTGTGCGGGGGGCTGGGCATGCTGCAGTCCGTTGGCCGTACCGGGGTCTGCTGGGACCAACGCGCCCAGCGAATCATTCTGGTCCACCCTCAAGACCGAGTTCTACAGCCGCCAGACCTGGGCCACGAAGGCCCAGGCCGTCCATGCCGTGGGACGCTGGCTCGAGCAGCGCTACAACCGGCTCCGGCGACACTCAGCGGTCGATGTAGTGGCGCCAGCCGCCGTGCTCTGAGATGTCGCGGTTCTCGGGGCGGATCTGCTCGCGCGGGTAGAGGATGCCTGGCACGACACGCCCGTCCTCGAGGTGGACCTGACCGCGGTAGAGGTGCTCGGGCTCGCCCGCCTCTACCCGGCGCCAGACCTCCTCGGGCACGCGGTACAGCTCGCCTTCTACTGCCACGCCGCCTTCGTCAGCTTCGTGCATGCCGGGGTGCACGTCGCCGATGGAGTAGAGGCGGTAGCGCGGTGCGGTGCGGACGGCTTCGACGAATTCGGCGCCTTCGAGGTTGTGGTGCAGCCCGAGGCCGCGCATCAAGGTGCCGTTGACGAACAGCAGGTCCTCACCCGACGTCAGGGTCGCGCTCGGGACGGCATCGGCCGCCGCTACGTCCCCCTGCGGTCCCGCCACCGCGGGTGACTCCCCCGGCGTACGCCCGGCCCGTAGTGCGAACAAGCCGAAGATCCCGGCCATGATCAGATAGCCGATGGTTAGCGCCCCCTGGGCGTTGAACTCCACCTTCTCCCCGTGGATGAGCCCGACGAACGACAGGGCGGCGCCGACGACCGATGCGATCACCGCGCGGACGAACTGCCGATCGATGACGAACGTCAAGATCGAGCCGAGGACGAGGCCGGCGAGGACGGCGCCGCCGCCGAAGAGCGCCATGCCCGCATAGATGTCGCCGACGCCGCGCTCGGTCAGCCCCGCCTCCTCAGCGTTGCTGCCGGCGGCGTTGAGCGCGTTGTCGACGAGCGACTTCGCCCATGCCGCGAGGTTCGGCAGGATCGCGAGGACCACGGCAGGGGCATGGCGGGCGGGGGTCGACTGGAACGCCTGCGCCCCGATGACCAGGCCGATGAACAACAGGATCGGCACGAGCGCCTGGATCGGGAAGATCGCGATCAGCGTCGACACAGCGCCGAGGAAGCAGATGAGAGCCACCACGATGCCGGTCGCGAGCGAATAGCCGATACGGCCACCCACCGCCTTCCAGCCCGGGTGCCCGATATAGACCGCGGGCGGGAACGGGCTGCCGAGCACGGACCCGACAACAGCGCCGGCACCGTCCGCAAGCAGTACCGGCCGCAGCCCGTACTCGTCCCCGGCGCGCGCGGCGCTCTCGACGTTGCTCATGCCCTCGGTGAAGTTGTAGATGCCTAGTGGAATCGCGGTAGCGAGCAGCGGGCCGATGTCCTGCAAGCCGATGAAGACGTCGCCCGACACGATCGGCAGATGGAGGCCGAACTGGTCGAACGAGTCGGCCACCGCCGACGGTTCGAGCACGCCGGTGACACCGAGCGCAGTCGCAACCCACGTCACGATCGTCGCGATGATCACCGCAACAAGGCCGGCGGGCAGGTTGAACGGCAGCGGCACCGCCGCAGTCCAGGCCACCAGAATCAGCGCCAGCGTGATGAACGCGACCCACGGCACCTCCCACATCTGGAACGCGGGCCGCATGGAAATGAACGTCAGCGATATGCCGGCGAGAGTCCCAAGCATGGCGGCGGTCGGCGTAACCCTGCGGATTGCCGGACCGACGAAGGCGCCGATCAACACGACGATGCCGATGATGAACGCCCACGCGAGACCCGCCTGCCACGCGGCCGTCGTGCTCCCCGTCGAGATCGCGGTCGGGAGCATGATCACGAAGACAACGATGAACATGTGCGGGACGCTCGGCCCGTACGGCATCGCGGTCACATCGCTGCGGCCCTCGCGTATCGACAGGCGCCGCGCGAGGAAGGCGTAGTACAGATTGCCGATCGGCAAGGCGATGCCGAGCGCCGGCAGGATCCGGCCGAACACGATCTCGTCTGCCGGTAGTTCGACCACGAACAGCACCAGCGTCGTGAGCACGATGACGTTGAGGATGACGTTGGTGAACAGTCCGAAGAAGGCATTCCAGTCGCCGGGAACCCACCACCGCGCAGGCCTGCCAGTCTCGCGCGTCTCCTGCGCCGTCATCGCCATGCCGAACTCCTCACGTCGTCGAAGGAACTCCAGCGGATGTCGCGTCAGCGGAGGCCGCACCCACTGACGTCGTGTTGGCTGAGGTCGTGTTGGCTGAGGTCGTGTCCGTGGGGGTCGTGTCCGTGGGGGTCGTGTCCGTGGGGGTCGTGTCGGGCGAGCTCTCATCGGACAGGGCCTCGAGGAACCGGTCGGACGGTCCGACCCAGCCGAAGATGCCGCCCTGCGCCTTGATCATCTCGATCGCCGCGCTGTGGAACTCGGGGAAATACGACGCGACGCAGTCGGAGAGCACCAGGCACTCGTAGCCCCGGTCGTTCGCCTCGCGAACCGTCGACGTCACACACACCTCGGTGGTGACACCTGTCACGATCAGCGAGCGGATGTCCTTGGAATGCAGGATCGCGTCGAGGTCAGTCGCGTAGAAGGACCCCTTCCCCGGCTTGTCGACGACCGGCTCTGACGGCAGCGGCGCGAGCTCTTCGACGATGCCGTGCCCGTGCTCGCCGCGGACCAGGATGCGTCCCATTGGCCCGGGGTCGCCGATCCCACTCGCCAGCCGACCGCGGGCCTTCTTGCTCGGCGCGAGGTCGGCGAGGTCTGGACGGTGCCCCTCGCGGGTGTGGACGACGAGCAGCCCCTTCTCTCGCGCGGCCGCGAGCACGCGCTGCGTCGGTGCAACCGCGGCGAGCAAGAAACTCGTGTCGTTGCCCAGCGCCTCGCCGAAGCCGCCGGGATAAACGAAGTCACGCTGCATATCGATGACGAGCAGCGCGGTGCGCTCCGGGTCGAAAGTGAAGTCGTACGGTTCCGCCGGAACGATTTTCGTGCCCACGACGTACTCTCCCTTCGCGTCAGGACCGCGGCCGCCGTGACCGGCGAACCAGCTCCTGTCGCGCGATGTGCGGGTCGAAGATAGCCAGTCCGCTATGGGTTATCACGGATTGACCGCCAACCAGTAGGCGTCAAAATCAATTCCGTTCGGTCGGAACACCAGCGATGCCGCGGACTCGACTTCCGCCAGGGCAACGGCCCATTCGGCCCAGGTGGTGGCTGGCGAAGCCAAGGCGCCTCATAGATTCGTCGGCATACACGGCGGTGTCGGGCAAGCAGGCCTCCCCGCGACCGCATCGGCGCCAGCTCAGGGAGAAAGCCCTCATGACCGGGACTGCGCTCATCGCTATTGGTGGCAACGCGCTGGTGCTCGACGGAGAGCCAGGGTCAATACCCCGCCAGCAAGAGCGTGCGGCCATGTTTGCCGAACAGGTAGCCGAGCTCGTAGCCGCGGACTGGACCGTGGTAGTGAGTCATGGCAACGGCCCCCAGGTGGGCTTCATCCTTCGCCGCGGCGAGCTCGTCGCCTCGCACGCCTCTGTCGAGGGGCTGCCGGAGCTCCCTCTCTGGCTTGCCGTCGCGGACTCGCAGGGTGGGATCGGGCACATCATCGCGATGGCGATCGACAATGCCATGTCTTGGCGACGTCTTTCCGCGCGCGCTGCTGTGCTGATCTCCCATGCCGAGGTCGATCCGGACGACCCCGAGTTCGCTTCTCCGACGAAGCCGATCGGCTCACGAATGACCGCCGAGGTCGCACATCAACGTGCTCGCGACGAGAGCTGGGCGGTACGGGAGACGGCACCTGGCATCTTCCGGCGCGTCGTTCCCAGTCCACAACCGAAATCGATCCTCGAGGTCGATCACGTTCTCGCACTCATCGCTGCCGGCGCCGTCGTCGTCGCCGCCGGCGGTGGCGGGATACCCGTCGTGCGCGACGACACCAGCTGGCGCAGCGTCGATGCGGTCATCGACAAGGATCGAGCGTCCGCCGTGCTCGCGGCCACAGTCGGGGTTGACGTGCTCGTGCTGGTGACAGGAGTCGACCAGGTTTCCGTCGCCTACGGCACGCCTGCCGAGCGTCCATTGAGCAGCATCGGGGCCGAGGAGGCGCGTCGATACCTCGATGCCGGCGAGTTCCCCGCGGGTTCGATGGGTCCGAAGATCGAAGCGGCGCTGCAGTTTCTCGAAGCTGGTGGGCGAGAGGCGGTCATCACGTCCTTGCCGCGCCTGCAGGAGGCACTCGCCGGCGGCGCCGGAACGCACATCACCAGGGGCCGGGAAGGTGGCGATGCGAGCAAGGGTCGCCCCCACGACTCGAGGCACCAGATCGGCTAGGTCGGGACATCGCAGCATCATCGACTGCATCGCCCGCCGCGATTCCGCGCAAGCGGGAAGAGCTTCCAGCCACCAACTCGTGAATCTTGATCGCCCATCAATTAAGCACTGGTAGCGGCATACCTTGATGCGTCTCGTTGCTCACCCATGTGCTCGCCCAGGTCCCAGCTACTACTCGCCGTTTGATCTCTGTACTCGCCCCGGTGCAGGTACCACTCGCCCGTTTGCCCACCCCGCCGGCCGAGGCCAGCCCATCACAGCAGGCGTCCATCCCTCAGCCGGGTTACGGGGTCCCTGGGAGGTGCCGGGGTTCGCCTTTACCAGGCGTATGCCTGTGGGGCTTCCCCCGGCCCGGGCCAGATCCGGTCGAGCCGTTCCATGACCTCGTCATCCAACTGCACCCGCAGCGCGCCGAGGTCCGCCTCGAGCTCCTCGATCGACATCGCCCCGACGATCGTGGTCGAGACGACAGGGTTGCGCAGCAGCCAGGCCAGCGCCACCTCCACCGGCTGCGCGCCCAGCTCCCGGCACAGCCCCTCGTACGCTTCCAGCTGGCCGCGGTACGCCTCGATGCGCTGCCGCGTGGACTCGTCCGAGATGCGCCCCGCGATGGCGTCGTCCAGCGCGCCGGCGAGCAGGCCGGCGTGCAGCGGGCTGTACGGAATCAGACCGATCCCGAGGGCGCGCAGCGCGGGAATCATCTCCAGCTCCACGGCTCGCACCGCCAGGTTGTACAGGCTCTGCTCCGACGTCAGGCCCATGAAGTGCCGCGCCGAGGCGGCGCACTGCGCCAGGGCCACATCCCAGCCGGCGAAGTTGCTGCTGCCGACGTAGCTGATCTTGCCCTCGCAGGCCAGCTGCTCCATCGCCTGCCAGATCTCCTCCCACGGCGTGGCCCGGTCGACGTGGTGCATCTGATACAGGTCGATGTGCTCGGTCTGCAGCCGCCGCAGGCTCGCCTCGCACGCCCGCCGGACGTGGTAGGCCGACAGCCGGCGGTCATTCGGGCCGAGTCCCATCGGCTGGAACACCTTCGTGGCCAGCACGATGTCGTCGCGGTGCCCGCTGCGCTGCAACCACCGGCCGACGGTCTCCTCCGCGATGCCATACCCCTTCTTCATGTCCGGCGACTGCGGGCCGCCGTAAACGTCGGCGGTGTCGAAGAAGTTGATGCCCGCATCGGTGGCGGCGTCCATCACCGCGAAGCTGCTCGGTTCGTCCACGGTGAAACCGAAGTTCATGGTCCCCAGGCCGATCCGGCTGACCAGCAAACCGGAGCGGCCCAAGTGCGCGTACGTCATCTCCTCGCTCATGCCGCGGAGCATAAGGACCCGTCCCGCGGCGAGGGACGCCCTGTCAGGGCGGGTGGCCTGAGCCAGGACGCTGTGGCCCAAGCAGGCTTCTTGTGCGCTGTCGCCGCTTCGTCTCGCGGTCTCTCGGGTCGCCGAGCATGCCTCGGCGTCGCCGCCGTGCAGCGGCTGTGCGAACGACGCCACGTCGCTTGTTCTGCGACTACTGCGTAGAAGACCTGCCGAACGCGGACCCCCGACCTCCATACCCAGCTGGGTCGACCAGTAGCTCCTAGCCTAGATGCGGAACGCCTGAGCTAGCCCGGGGCGTGTCGGGACAACAGCGTCGAGTCGGCCGGGCTGAATCGTTCGCTTGCGTTCCTGGCTTGATGCCATAACGGGTATGGCAGCGGTTGAGTGCTGACCTTGTCCAGCCGCCCCACGTGGGCCTCTGTGAGCTTCAGGTCCGCCGCGGCCAGATTGTCGGCCAACTGCTCCTCGGTCCGGGCCCCGACGATCACCGAGGTCACCGCAGGCTTAGCCATCGTGTAGGCGAGCGCCACCTGGGCCGCGGAAACCCCAAGCTCCTCGCTGATTGCGACGAGCTCCTCGACGGTGTCGTACAGCTTGTCTTCGTCGTAGACGGGAGGCTCGTTCCATTCAGTCAGATGACGACTGCCTGGCGGCGCTGCAACACCCCGGCGGTACTTCCCGGACAGCAGCCCGCCGGCGATCGGGCTCCACACCAGAATGCCGATGCCTTGATCAATCGCCAATGGCACCAGCTCATTCTCGATGTCACGGGCCTGCAGCGAGTAGTAGACCTGGTTACTGACAAAGGATGTGAAACCGTTCCGGTCGGCGATCCACAGCGCCTTCATCAGCTGCCACGCGGCGTAGTTTGAGCAGCCGATGTAGCGCACCTTGCCCCACCGCACCAGGTCATCCAGCGCCTGCAGCGTCTCGTCAAGCGGAGTCTGCCCATCCCACTCGTGCACCTGGTAAAGATCGATGCAATCCGTGCCGAGGCGCCGGAGACTGGCCTCAGCGCTTCGAATGATGTGATGCCGCGACAGCCCCGCGTCGTTAGGGCCCTCACCCATCGGCATGCGCACCTTTGTCGCAATGAGCACCTCATCGCGATCAGAGCCAAGCGCCTTGCCCAAGATCTCCTCGGACAGCCCGTTGGAGTAGATGTCGGCGGTATCGAACAGATTCACCCCAGCGTCGCGCGCCACGCCAATCTGCTTGCGGGCGCCCTCCACGTCGATCTGGCCCACAGGTGTCGCCCACCCAGTGCCGCCGAACCCCATCGTGCCAAGCGTGACGGTTGATACGCGCAGACCGCTTCGGCCAAGTTGTCGATATTCCACGCCGACGAGAGTACGGGCCGGTCCTGCGCGGCTGGGATGCCTGTCAATGCATGCTTCATCGGGGACCCACGTCCCGCCAGTCCCCCGTCCGCTCGGCCCCCGCGCGGACCAGCCGTCACACCCACCCGCGAGATCCGCGCGAAGGTACCTCTAGATCTTGATCGCCCATCAATAACAACTAGTGAGGCAGCGCAGCGCTTGCCCAGGTGCTTGCCCACGCGGCTCACGGGGTGCCCAGGGGACAAATCCGTCACGGCGTTGCCACGTGCGCCGTTTCCCCATGGCCTTCATGCGGCTGATCGCCGGCTGATGACGCGCGTGCGCGGGGTCGTAGCTTGGGAGTATGGGCGGCAACGATGACCCGGACGGGTCGGGCCTGATCGTTTACATCGATCGTTCCGCCGTCAGTGAGGACCGGGAGCAGGACCTGAAGGCCGGAATCCGTCGCCTTGTCGACGTGATCCAATCACGTGAACCCCAGCTCATCTCCTACGTCTTTCACCTCGACGAGGAAGCCGCTGTGATGACCGTCGTGGCCGTCCATCCCGACTCTGCATCTCTTGAGTTGCATCTAGAGATCGGCAGAACAGAGTTCCGCAAGCTGGCCGACATGATCACGCTTCGACAGATCGAGGTCTACGGCTCCGTCAGCGACAAGGCCCGTGCGATGCTCCAGGAGAAGGCGACGATGTTGGGCGGGAGCGACGTCACGGTGCATGAACGTTTCGCGGGGTTCGATCGTCCGCCGAACCCGAGGCAGTAACCCGGCCGTCGCGCACTGAGTTGATCTTTTCCGCGAGCGGTCCAAGCGCGGCCCGGGTCATCCGACGCGATCTTCTTGAAGACTTCCCCTCCGGGCTGGTCAAGCCGGCGGGCGAACTCATCGTCTCGAGTGGGAGACGCCGCCTCGGCCATGTGCCGCTGATAGGACGGTACTTGTGGATGGCGATCTTGCCGCAATCACCGGACGCGCGGCGGCCTGGTGCTCCGGGAATCTCAAGATCATCGAGGCGAAGAAATTCCTCGTCGCGCTGACCGGTCCGAGCGTCGCAACTCCACGGTCGACGACGCCCATCGTGTCGCCGAGGCCATCGCGGCCGCCTCAACCGAACCCGGTACGTGGCAGGTCCCGGCGGGCTCCGCGCCAGAAACCTCAATGAGCCGTCCTCCGGGTGTTCCCAGCCGAGGACAAGACCCGGTTGCCGGAGCAGCTCCGTAGAGCTGACGCGATCGGCCCTCTCGCGGTGCGAGGGATCAGCCGACGTCGCGCCGCCGCCATGCCAGGAGCCCGATGCCGGCCAGCGCGGCGGCGACCGCGGCCAGCATCAGCAGCGGCCCTGCGGTGATTGTCTCGACGGGCGCGCCAGGCACGTGTTCGAACGGCGACAGGCTCCGCACTTCCTCGGGTATGTCCAGCAGGATGCCCAGGTAGGCGAAGACGAAGAAGATCGCGAGTGCCGCCCAGGTCGCCATCGCCGCGCGCGGGGCCACGCCGAACAGCAGCACCGCGATGCCACCAAGCACAAGGGCCGCCGGAGCGAACGCCAGGCCCGCCAACAGCAGGTCGGGGATTTCGCCGGTCTCCCCGCTGACGACCCCGTACATCAACGCCGTCCCGAACGCGCCCGAGAGGAGCACGATCAGCGTCCCGACCACGGTCACGACCATGCCACCCAGCGCCCACCGACTACGGGACAGTCCCGTCGCGAGCAGTGACTCCGCGCGTCCCGATGACTCCTCGGCACGGAGTCGAAGCGCCGAGGAGACGGTGAAACCCGACACGCTGATCGCGAAGATGAGCATCACCGTGACGAAGTACTGGTCCACGATCGTGGCCCCGGCTTGAACGAATATCTCGGCGAGGTCCGGCTGATTCTCGACGAACTCCTCCATCTCCGGGCCGAAGGCGCCGAAGGTGGCGCCGAACAGAAAGGCCCCTACGGCCCAAGCGATGATCGACCCGCGCTGAAGCCGCGCGGCCAGCCCGGTCGTCGAGCCCAGTCGCGGTGACGCGCCGCTGCGTCCCGGCCGTGGCTGGACCAGGCCGGCGCCGAGATCACGGTGGCTGGTGAGCTCCGCGGCGACACCCAGCACAATGCCGGTGAACCCGACCAGCAGCAGCATCGACCACCAGCGTTCATCGGCGTACGGCCGCACGGCCTGCATCCACCCCATCGGGGTGAGCCAGGACAGCACCCCGTTGCCCACGTCACCCACTGCGCGCAACAGGAAGCTCACGGCCAACGCCACGAGGGACAGCCCGATCGCGGCCCGGCCGTGGCTGGTGACCTGCGCAGCGCACGCGCCCACCGCAGTGAACGCGAGGCCCAGCAGGGCAAGAGACACGCCATAGGCGATCGACCCGCCGACCGGAAGATGCAACGAGATCAGCGCGGTGCCGACCCCGACCCCGACCACCGCGGAGGCGCCGCCGACGACGAGCAACGCGGCAACGGTCGGCGCGTGCCGACCCACGACGGTGGAGCGCAGCAGCTCGGTGCGTCCCTCTTCCTCCTCGCCGCGGGTGTGCCGGACAACGAGGAAGATCACCATCAACGCGACGGCGATCATGGCGGACTGGTTGACCTCGAAGATGGTCACGCCACCGGTGGTGTTCAGTGCGGTCGGCGGTCCGCTGAACGCTATGGATGCGGGGCTGTTGCTCATCGTCCTCGCGTACGCATCGAGCTCCGCCCGGGTCGAGTAGATGCCTTGCACGGCGGCGGCCGACGAGTACACCAGACCGACAATCGCGACGATCCAGATCGGCAGGCGAACGCGGTCACGCCGCAGGATCAGCCGCACCAGCTCCCCGGTGCCGGTGAGCGTGCCGCGGGGCGCGCTCACGGCGACACCGCCTCCTTCGTGACCTGGTCGCCGTACTGGCGCAGGAAGAGTTCTTCCAGAGTCGGAGGATGACTGACCAAGGATTGGATGCCGAGCTGCGACAGGTGCCGGATGGCCGAGTCGAGGTGGTCGGAGTCGACGTCGAACGACACCACCCGGCCGTCGGAGACCCGCGGCTCATGCACGCCCGGTACCTCGGCCAGCGAGTCGGCGGGCCGAGTGGTCTCAGCAATCACGGTGGTCCGGGTGTAGTGCCGCAGCTCTGCGAGCGTGCCGCTCTGCACCACGCGACCGCCTCGGATGATGCTGATCCGATCGCACAGCGCCTCCGCCTCGGCAAGGATGTGGCTCGACAGCAGAACGGTGCGACCGTCGGCCCGAACGTCGCGGATGCATTCCTGAAACGCCGCCTCCATGAGCGGATCGAGCCCGGATGTCGGCTCGTCGAGCAGCAACAGCTCCACGTCGGAGGCCAGCGCGGCCACCACGGCGACCTTCTGCCGGTTGCCCTTGGAATAGGTCCGGCACTTCTTGGACGGGTCCAACGCGAAGCGCTCCAGCAGGTCGGCGCGCTTGTGCTTGTTGAGGCCACCCCGCAGCCGGCCGAGCAGATCGATCACCTCGCCGCCGGTCAGGTTGGGCCACAGGTTGACCTCACCCGGCACATACGCAAGCTGCCGATGCAGGCGCGCGGCATCCCGCCACGGATCCCCATCGAGCAGCGTCACCGAGCCGCTGTCCGCCCGGAGCAGGCCAAGCAGGACGCGGATGGTGGTGGTCTTGCCGGCACCGTTGGGACCGAGGAACCCATGAACCTCGCCGTCGCTGACGTCCAGGTCGAGCCCGTCAAGCGCCCGCGTCGTGCCGAACGTCTTCACCAGACCGGAGATGGAGACGAGGATGTCCATATCACTGAATCTACTCACGTTACAGTAGATTGTGAAGATACAGAACGCTATGATCCCCCGCGTGGCCAACGAGAACCTGCTGCGGGCCGTGGACCGGTTCGCGCAGACCCTCGAGCTGTCCGGGATGCCGCGGATGGCAGCGCGAGTCTTCGCCTACGTCCTGGCCGAGGACGCCGACCGGTACACCGCGACGCAGCTCGCCGAGGGGCTACAGGTGAGTCCCGCGGCCGTTTCCGGTGCCCTGCGCTACCTGCTCGACGCCCGGCTGTTGTTCCGCGAGCGCGAGCCGGGCAACCGCAGCGACCTCTACCGCGTCTACGACGACGATGTGTGGCGCGTGATCGTCTCGGCGCGAATCCCACTGATCGAACACTTCGTTACCGCACTCGATCCGGCGATCGAGATGCTCCAGCCGGGCTCGCCAGGGCGACGGCGCATGGAGGAGACCCGGGAGTTCTTCCGCTTCACCATCGGCGAGATGACGGACATGATCGACCGCTGGTCGGTGCACCGAAAGGAGCACCTCACCGATCAATAGCCAAACTGGACCGCGTATCCGTATCCGCGGCGCGGTTCGCAGACGCCTGGCCGTTGCTCCTCCCCGACGTGCTCGGTACCCGGCGCTGGGACCACCTCGGGAGGTGCGGGCGCCTCGCATCAGCACGAATGCCGCCTCCCAGCATGAGACGGCACTCGCTGGTCGCCTCCAGCCAGATCGAGGTTGCTGGAGGCAGTGGTCGTTGACCGGCACAGTGGTTTTCATGCGTTTCCGTCGAAAGGTGTCGGTGGCTCACGTGCTCGCCACGGAGGAGGCCGCGAGCCGGGATCATGCAACCAGCCCCGCCCTGCTCCGGCCCGGCCTGGATGAGCTCGTTCGTCTTCTGCACGCTCGCCGAGATCGCTTCGTCGAGCAGCACGCAGGACGGGTCGAGCTTCCCGAAATGAGCAAGCCCCCATGTTTCCGATGCGCTGGTAGTGGGCCATGACGTCCTCGGCTCAGTCCTGGAAGAAAAGGTGATCAGCGGAGTCGACCAGGATCTTTGCGCGGTCGGCCGGATCAGGAGCCCAGCCGGCAAGCAGGTTGAGCAGCTCGCCGGTGTCGCGCTGCCCGTTGGGAAGGTGCGGCCAGTCGGAACCCCAGAGCAAGCGGTCGGGGCGGGTGCCGACGAGAGCGCGGCCAAGTTCGTGCAGCGAGGAAAGCGGCTTGTCCGTGGCTATCCGGTGGGGGCCGGAAAGCTTGATCCAGCAGTTGCCGTTATCGCGGAGTACGTCGAGGAGCCGGTCGGCATCGCTCGGGGTGAGGCCGTCTGCTTCCTTCATGTAGCCCATGTGGTCGATCACGTAGGGCTGGCCGAAGTCTGCGAGGAACGGAAGCAGGTCACGGACCACACGGCCCGGTGTGTAGAACTGCAGGTGCCAGCCGCGGAGCTCGGTCCGTTTCGCCATCCGGCGTACGTAGCCGATGATCTCGGCCGTCGGTTCCGCGGAGCGCGGGAACAGGTCGAGGCGAAGGGCGCGGACGCCGAGTTCGTGGAACTCGTCGAGTTCGCCGTCGGTGACGTCCTCATCCACCCGGGCCACCGCGCGGCAGCGATCCTCGACCCGGCGCAGCACGTCGAGGGTCAGGCGGTTGTCGGTGCCGTAGAAGGTCGGCTGAACCAGTACAAAGCGGTGCCCCGCCTTCATCGCCCATCAATAAACCACTGGTGGGCCGAGGACTCCTACTGCTGCGCTACTCGTGCCAAGGCGTCACGGACTGGGGCGAGGCTGCTCGAGGATCCCCTAGGCTTGCGGAGGTTCTTGCCGACCGCAGTCTGGAGCGGCGTTGCGAGGGGGCGCGACGACGCGCAGCATGGGGCTGCGTCTGGGCGAGCAGGGAGTGGCAGCGGTGAGCATCCATCTGTCCGGTGGAGGGGCCACGCTGCGGCGGATCGTGCTCAGCTGCGATGTCGCGGGATGCCCGGTTCAGGTGGAGCCGCCAGCGGCAGAACGGTGGCGGAGCGACGCTGATGCCGGCTCTTGGGCCCGTGAGCACACGGTCGGCTGGACGTACGACCCGGTTCGCGGAACCGACTACTGCCCCGATCATGCCGAGTTCAGTACGCCCTCAGCTGCAGGGGCGGTAGCGCCCCGGCCGACCGCGGCCGCGCGGGACCGAGAGGGCCATCCGGTCAACCGGGACGACTATGCCGCGCAGCTGCGAGGACAACTCGCCGACAGTTCACCGACAACCACAATCGTGCCGCGCGCGCTGACCCCCGCCCAGGCTCACGTCGTGGCCCGGCTCCTCGACGAACTCGCCGGCGTCTATCAGGGCGAGGATCTCGCCGCGCTCGCCACCGAACTGTCCCAGCTGCTCGACCGCCAGTAAGGCCAGCAGGACTGTCCGTCCGACCACGGCGATCGGCGGCATGAGCGCAAGCGGCCCGGGACATAGGGCCCTGGATCACCGCGACGGCGACCCCACCCCCGCTCGTGTACTTCGAGATGATCGATTCTCAGCCGCCGACGCGGCGTTGAGAGGCGCAGCACGTTTCAGGTATACGACTGTGGTCAGCGTTGCTGGCGGCCGGTAGATCCCGACGCCGCTGGCCATTTACTGTCAATTGGCGGCGCGGTCGCTAGCGGCTTCCGCGGACAAATGACTCCGCCGGTGTCGCCGCAAATCGGGGACTCAGTGAATTCCGTTCGCCGCGCCCCATCCGCCGGTCCGCGGTCTGTTGCGTCACGCTTCGCCACCCTGATCGGGGTCGTCATACTCGTCGTGGCGCTCGTCTTCTCGCACCTCAGCATCGTGGACGAGCTGCCACGCGCGCTCCTCGGCGGCCGCCGGGTCGTCCACGTCGTACAGTTCGTCGCTGGCCTGCTGGGTCGCCCAGTCGGGCGGCGCTTCGACGTTGGAACGCTCATCCGGAGGGGGCATGATCCAACCGCTCAGCTAGTGGGAGATGGTCGGCCTGTTCCCGACAGTACGCGCCTCACCGGGTTCGGCGAGAAGCGCCGAGCAACTTCAGGACCGCCGACCACCCCACCGTTTCACCCCAGTCGCTACCCGCCGTCAAAGCGCTACAGGCCCAGACGCGCAGAATGGCACTCGCAAGCACTCCGTCGAGTCAGGAGGCTGCCATGGCGAAATCCGTGCACGTGCTCGTCCTGACCGGAGCCCAGCCTCGCCGACGCCGCCACCCAGCCAGCCGTCCAGCTGGTCGAGCGCGGTGGCCGCGCTGCTCTGCGTACTTCCCCACGCCGCGGACTTAGCCAACCGCAGGTCTCCGGGTCTGCCTACAACGTGACACCAGGGTCGCTGACATCATGGTCGGTCCAGCGACGACGGCGCATCCACAGGAACGCCGCACCGATCAGCACGAGCAAGGTCACCAATAGGCCGAACGCCCTGGCATCTAGCCGTCGATTCCCCATTTGAGTGACAGTAGGCCGCGCAATCACCTTCGTCCACGATCCGCCCGGCGAGCTTGCGACAACCTCGGCCCCCTGCTGATGCAGCGCAAGTCGGAACAGGGGCCCAGAACTTGCCGCGCTCTTGGGTGCACGCAAGCGCAACTGCGATCGGCGGGATCCTGTCGTACGGAGTACACCCCAGCGCAGCGTTCGGATCTGGGGGGTTCGCCCCGCCACGCGTGATTGCCGTCGACACCGCGCGCTCAACTGCCGACTCTGACCAACCTGACCGGGAGCACCGCTGGCGGCCGGATCATTGGCCTCGATCGACGCCACGGCCGTGGTGAGACGCGACCAGCTTCCCGGCTTCGCTGGTGCTGCCCTACTAACCGTCAACACGCTTGAGCCGGTGTCGTCGTCCAATGCTGCAGAACGGTCGACACCATGCCCTGGCAGCTCGAAGCGCACGCCTGTGGATCCCCGAAATCAGGGTTGAAGCCGTCCACCCCGCCTGCCGCGGTGCCAACGCCCACTGAAGCGCCCTGGGTTTCGTGTGGACTCGGCTTGTTGGGAACCGGCCGTTTCCAGCGGCCGGTGTTGACGGTAGTAGTCGTCCTCAGCTTCGACGGGTGGCCGCATGCCGATCTCGCTGTGCAGGCGTCGGTGGTTCCACCAGTCGATGTACTCGAGCAGCGCGAACTCGAGCTGCTCTAGGGTTCGCCAGGGTCCGCGACGGGTGATCAGTTCGGTCTTCAGCTGGCCGATGGTCGACTCGACGAGTGCGTTATCGACGCTGTCGCCGACGCTGCCGACGCTGCCGATGGAGGCGATCGCGCCGACCGCGTGCAGCGCGTGGGTGTAGCGAATGGCTAGGTATTGACCGCCGGCGTCGGTGTGCGCGATCAGCCCGTGCGGGGTGAGCAGCGTCGCTGCGTCGTCAAAGATCGACGCTGCGGGCGGTCTCCAGAAGATGATCCAAAGCGGGATTGTTGATCTCAGCAGCGAGTAATGCTGCCGCGGTCGCGTCGCCGTCGTTGCCGATCGCCGAGGCGTGGAGCATGGCGCGAGCGGTGAGCTCGCGCATTCCGGTGCGTGAGGCGAGTTCGCGCATCGTGTCGGCCCACTGCTTGGTGTCTGGATGGCGGTGCCGCAAGCCCAGGTCACACTGGGCGTCGAGGATGTACACATCAAGCCAGACGTAGGGGTCGGCGAGCCGGTTACACCGAGCTCGGGCATCGGAGAGAGTCGCGAACGCGCGCTTGGTCTCGCCCTTGACCTCGGCGAGGAGCGCCAACCCTCGGGCGGCCATCCCTTCCCAGCACGGATCGCCGACCTGGCAGGCGCGGGCGAAGGCTTGCTGAAGGGTGCCCGCAGCGCTGCTCACATCGTTGAGGGCCAATTGGGCTTGGCCGTGGAGCGCCTGCGGCCAGGGGAGGAACGCAAGCCAATGGTCGCGTTCGGCGAGGGCGATCGATGCGCGCAGCTGCTGGGCGGCGGCGTCCCAGTCACACCGGAGAACGTTGAGACGGCCCAGCATCGACAGCGCGAACGCCTCCCGCCGCGGGTCACGAGCCGCGCGGGACAGCTGGGTCGCCTCGGTGAGTAGATCCCGCGCTGTGTCGTAGTTCGCGCGATCACTCTCGATTGAGCCGAGGTAGGTCGTCGCCTTCGCGGTGATCGCAGCTGCGCCGGCCGCATAGGTGAGGGCGTCGGTGAGCCAACGCTCGGCGCGGTCGTAGCGGGCGCGGAGGAAGTCCACATAGCCGAGCTCTGCTCGAGCTCGCGCCATCGCCTGCTGATCACCGCTGGCTAGTGCGATCCCGTCTGCCTCGTGCAGCGTGGCCACACCCTCTTCGTCCATGCCGCGCAGCGAATGAATCAACGTTTCGGCGAGGACGAGCCGCGAGTTGACGCGCAGCCTCGTCGCGTGTGCGTTGTCGGCCAGTCGTACCGCAGTCCGCAATGAAGCGACCCCAGCCTCGACGGCGCCGGCCGACACCGCAGCAGACCCGGCCTCGACTACCGCCTCGATCGAGCCGATGTCGACGACGGCGTCACCGTCGCGCCGCACCTGCCGCAGCTGCCGCACCTGCCGCATCGCCGCGTCGACGGCACGACCTGGCGGCACGCCCAACTCCCGATCGAACATTTCAGAACAAGCGGAGAACTGCCTTTGCGCGGCGGCATTGTCACCTGCGAGCCGGTAGAGCCGGATCAACAGCGCGTGATGGTTCTCATCAAGTGGGCTCATCGCGGCAGCGCGAACGGCGTAATCGATGGCGGTGTCGAGCGCTCCGCGAGCCATCCACCCCAGGGCGGCTTCGTGCAGGATCGCCTCCGATGCGGCGGCCACCCGCCGCTGCTCGCAGAGCAGCCACGATTCGAAGGCTGCCGCAGCGCGGGGGCTCATGCCGTCCAGGAGATCAGCACCCAGCCCTGGCAGATCGACGGCATCAGACCACGAGCCACGCGTCACGACCTCGACGTCAACGACAGCCTCGGGAGCGAGGTGAAGAACAAGGGGATCACCATCCAGAGACCCGTCGTCGCCCAGCCCTCGGCGGATCTCGGCAAGGCTCCAGCGAAGCGCTCTAAGCGGGTCGTCGGCTTCGGCGAAGAGCCACGTAGCGAGCTGCTTCCTGGTCGGCGAACGTTCGCTCAAGATCAGATAGGCCAGGGCCGCCCAGCTCTTCCGGCTTCGGAACTGGTATGCGTCCCCGTCCGAGCGCTCCAGGTGGGGACGACCCAGCAGGTGAACGGCCAGGGTCATCGATTCAACTCAGCCGAGCGGCTGCGGTCAGCACTCTGGGATCGGGGTAGTCCTCGCAGTACTGGTAGGCGTAGCACAGCCGAACCAGCCCGCCCGAACCGATGACGAACTCCGCCACTGCCCGCCACGGATCGTCCACAAGTGGCCGACCCTGGTCTCGCCGCCCCTGCTGGAAGCTGACCCCCAGACCGTGTGGGTGGCTCCAGTACTCAGGAGACGCGTCGAAGAGGACGCGCTCCACTGTCCACTGACCTACGCCATACGCCCGGTAGGCGGCATGATCAGGGTCGCAGAGAACCGGACATGGCAGATCGTGCGCGGCGCGATACGCGGCGGCCCGTGCCGGCTCACCCTGACCGATGATCACTGGACGAAGCCCGGCCCGAAGATAATCCGGCCACTCCGACCTCAGCCGCTGTGCTCGATCCACGCCACACCCACAGCCGAAATGACGCCAGAACATGAGCAACGCCGGCTGGTCAGCCCAGAACTCGGAGAGGAAACGTTCAGCGCCTGTCTCGTCAGCCAAGGAAACATTCGGCGCTGCTGCACCCGCGACGAGACCCAGCCCCTCACCCTCAGTCGGACCAGCCGTCCAGGCGGCGAGCCACCTTGTTTCGGCCGCGGCCGTCACCTCGTCGAGAAGAGTCATGGCTGCGACTCCTAGGAGTACTCGGTAACAGGGTAGATCTCGTCAGCGACCAGCCCATGAGCTTCCCGGTGGACCGTATGCGCTGCCTCCGCGTCGGGCGCCTTGACTAGGCAAAAGACCTTCCCCGCTTCCTCGTCCACCCAGTACCGGAGATAGTCCACCCCGTGAATGCCCTGCGTCCTGAGATCAGCGTGGTGAGCTGCGGCGACATCACCTGCAGCCACCCCTCCCTCGATGCTGTGCACGTCCATGAACAGTGCCACGTTTCGCTCCTCTGAACTCGGCCCGGCGCATGCCCGCCGGATCGAAGCCATCAAAGAACGCTGCCGTTTGACACACCGTTTGACACGTGCCCACCGCAGCTCCGCCTGCCCACGCAGCGGACCGATAAGGCCGGCCTCCGCTCGCCGCACACGCCGCGGGCCAATTCTGACTGGCCCCCGGATCCACCGGTGTTGTCTGCCTAGGCACCCTCACCGCCCGCCAATTGAATACCTAAGAATGTGCCGCTCCTTCGTCGCACAGACTGGAGCCCGACCTCGGCGAGGGCCCCGCAATAGGCAAGCCTCCTGCCTCGCTCCCACACGCCAGAAGCACTTGCGCCAGCGCAGCACCGTCGTGACCACGAAACATGGCGCGTTGTGCAACCCACCCTGATCGCCGCAGGCCCGCAAGTACGTCCCCCCGGGGCTCGTCACGTAGCGGCGGGAGCAGAACTAACACTGCGCAGCGAGTTCAGATGTTGCAGTACGACAAGCAGTCAAATCTCCATCGCCCATCAATTAACTACTCCAGCGGCGCCGTCTGGGTGGTCCGACTTGTTGGCGGGCTGTGGTGGCCATCTCCGGCGCGCCCGCAGCCGGTCCCAGGTCGCCCCGGGGTGGGACGCCTCCATCCAGTCCTCGCCTGGTCGGAGATGAAGGTGATGTACGAGCCGGGGTCCTCCTGCTAGAGAGCGGCGGCGAAGTCGGCGACGCAGGCCGCGCGCACGGGCCGGTCCTCGGGGCCCTCGTAGAAGGCGGCCACGTTGACCATGATCTTGTTCGCCCGGTGGGCGAACGCGGTCGCGTCCGCGGGCACCATGGCCATTGCACCGCCCAGCGCGCGCAGCTGAGCCACCCGCATCGCGGCGTCCGAATCCCCAGCCATCCGACGATCGTGCGCGCCATCGGCACGTCGACGCGGTCCATGAACATGGTCTTGGCCTCGGCCATCGGGCGGCAGTGCTCCGCCTGCCCAAGTCAGGCGTGGGGAGCTCGAGATGGCCACGTGTCGCTGCGACCGTCCCTGCGCGAGCAGCTGCGCCTAGCAGCGCTTCGCTGGGCTAAACGGATCTGCCGCGCGGTAGAACCATGAACTGCATGGGGGATACGGAGGAGGCAGCCAGAGAGGGCCTCTCAGAACTCGGACATCGCCGAAGCACCGTCGTAGGAGGATCTTCGCCGGTTCAGCCATCGCCGCGGTGATTCTGAGTGGTATCTGGGCCTTCACACAGGACCAATTGGACCCCCAACGTCGTGATGCACCGCGAGGGCATTCACCCGCTGAACGCTGTCGGTGCACGAGGCCGACTCGATGTAGATCTCGTCGAGATGCATCCTGTCAGCGCACACGGCCGTCACTCGCGGTCCGCGGCCGCCTCGACTGTGCGAATCGGACCGCGAGCAGCGTCCCGATGTCAGTGCACGCGTCTGACGGCGACGGCGAGGCCTGCCGCTGCCACGATGGCGGCCGCGAGGAAGAGGTCGGCCCGCCCGAACGTGGCGGCGACCAAGCCGAGAGTCGCCGGTCCGAGCCCGATGGCCAGGTCGAGGCTCATCGACACCGTCCCCATCACCGAGCCGCGCTCATTCGCGGGTACTCCATCGAGTGCGAGCATCATGATCGCGGGCGTCGCCAGGGCGACCCCAACGGCAAGGGCGATCGTGCCGCTGACGAGACCGGGCGTCGAGCGCCACAGGCCGATCGTCGCCAGTCCGGCCGTGGCGAAAGTTAGAGCCATTCGGGTGGCGCGTGCGGCGCCGAGCCGGTCCGGCAGGCGCGCACCGACGCTTCGAATGGCGACCACGACGGCCGCGAACAGGAAGAGCAGCCAGCCGGAGCTCGGTAGGCCGAGGTCGCGGGCATACAGCGGGACGAAGGCCAGGAATCCCGCCATTCCCCAGACCGCGGCCAGGAGGAGTACCGCGGGCAGCAGCGCCTTGCCGTTGATCAGCCGCCCCGAGGGCGGCGGAAGGTCCACTGACTTCCGCCTCACGGGTTTCCCCCACCCGGGCGGCGAGCACGAGGGCTCCAATCGCAGCGCCGGCCGCGAGGACCCACGCGGCCGAGAAGCCGCCGATGCGCACGATCGACTCACCGGCGAGCGAACCCAAGGCAATCCCGACGTACAGCGACAGGGAGAACAGACTCATCGCCTCTCCCCGCCGTTCTGGCGGCGAGAGGTCGCTCATCGCAGTCACCGCCCCGACGAAGAAGAGCGCCTCACCCACGCCGGTGAGCAGCCGCAGGACGATGAGGGCTGGCACGGAATGCGTGAAGCCATACCCCGCGACCGAGACGGCGAAGAACGCCGCACCGGCGACCATCAGAACTACCCGACCGCGGCGATCCGCGAGTCGGCCCGCCCAGGGTCGCAGCAGGAGCGCGGAGACGCTGAAGGCGCCCACCGCGAGCCCCACCGAGAGGTCGCCGGCTGCGAGGGGTCCGCTGACGTATAGGGGCACCGTGGGAATCAGGACCGCATCCGCGAAGAAGTAGGCCAGTGCGGCAAAGCCGAGGCCGAGGAAGGCGGGCGTGACGAGTCGGGGTCGTACCGGGGAATCCCCGAGGACCTGCTGAGGTGCTCCCGCATGCTTCTTCATGATTCCCCTCGGCGCGTCCGGCCGGCGCAGCTGTTGCCACGAGCACGATGGGCTTGCCGTAATGGTTCGCGCATCGGCAGTCCTACCTATACGGAGTTGCGGTGACTGAGGACGATCTGCGGTTGGCGGATCTCCTGTGCGCGCTCTCGGTCCCCCTAGACCTGGCGATGGCGCAGGCACCGGAGAAGTCCATCCGCTCCTGTCTCGTGGCCGTCGATCTCGCACGGCGCCTGGGACTGGCAGAGCCGGAGGTATCCGACGTCTACTACGCCACCCTGCTTCGTCACCTGGGCTGCACCGCCACGGCGTACGAGGAGGCCTACCTGTTCGGCCCGCATGCGCACGCGGTACGGCCCCAGGCGGAACGCACCGATGCGGGCAACCGGCGCGAAGCGCTGGCGTTGCTTCTCCAGAGCGGTCGAGGCAGCGGCATTCACCGAGCCCGCTACCTGATGCGCACCGTGCGGGCGGGATCGGAGGGGGAACGACGGATTCTGCGAGCCATCTGCGAGGTGGCCTCGATGCTCGCCGAGCGCCTTCGGCTCGGAACGACGGTAGTGCGCTCGCTGTACCAGTTGCTCGAGCGTTGGGACGGTTCGGGAACCCCTCAGGGGCTCGCCGGCGACGACATCGCCCCGCCCGCCCGGATCGCCGAGGTAGCGACCCAGGCAGTGATCTTCGGTGAGCTCGTTGGACGCGAGGCTGCGGTCGAGGTTCTTCGCCGGCGTTCCGGAGGCATGCTTGACCCGTCCGTTGTCGGCGAGTTCGAACGAGGCGGATATGAGCTGCTCGACCGAATGGAATCGATGGACGTCTGGCAGGCCGCCCTGGACGCCGAGCCGATTCCGCACCGGCACATCCCCGTCGGTCGACTCGACGAGGTGGCCCGGGCGTTCGCCGACTTCGTCGACCTGACGTCGCCGTATCTGTTAGGACATTCGACGGAGGTCGCCGTGCTCGCCGAGGGCGCCGCGCAGGGACTGGGGCTGAGCCACCACCAGTGCGTGCAGCTGCGGCAGGCGGGGCTGCTCCATGACCTCGGACGGGTGGCAGTGCCCGCCGGTGTGTGGGACAAGCCTGGCCAACTAACTCGCAGTGAGTGGGAAGAGGTCCGTCTGCACCCGTACCACACCGAACGCATCCTGTCCCGCTCCCAGGTGCTGGCCCCTGTGGCGCAACTCGCCGGAATGCACCACGAACGCCACGACGGCAGCGGCTACCCCCACCATGCCCACGGTCGAGACATGCCGCTGGCGGCTCGCATCCTCGCCGCGGCGGACGCCTACCAGGCGATGACGCAAGCTCGCTCCTACCGCGCCGCTCTATCCGCGGAGCTGGCAGCTCAGGCGTTGACGGCGGAAGCGCGGACCGGACGGCTTGATGCCGAATGCGTGCGGGCAGTCTTGGCAGCGGCCGGCCACCGCGCGTCAGCCGTTCCGCGGGCTTGGCCGGCCGGGCTGAGCGACCGAGAGGTGGAGGTCCTTCGCTTGCTTGCTACCGGCCTGACAAACGCCCAGATCGCGGCGACCCTGGTCATCTCGCCACGAACCGCCGAGCATCACGTCCAGCACATATACGCCCGAATCGGCGCATCGACCAGGGCCGCCGCAGCTCTCTACGCCATGCAGCACGGCCTCCTCGGTCGCTAAAGCCTCGGCCGATACTTCGGCTGTGGCCGTGCCCGAAACGTCGCAATCACAGCGAGGATCCGACGCGTTCGCCGCTCTCATGGACGGCAACGCTGGGCTGTTTCATCGCCCATCAATAACCCACTGCTGGGATGGCCGTTTTGGTGCTGCCGGCCGCCCCATGTGCCTGCGCCGCTTGCCCACTTGCCCGGTGGGTGTGCGAGGCCGATTCTTGGGCCTGCAGATGTCGACGGACGTCAGGCACTCAATATGTTGGATATCCGTGCTCGCCGTCGTCACGACGGTTCTCGTCCTGGGTCGAGCTCCATGATGTCGGGGGCTCGATGTTGCGCTGGGTGTGGCTGTCGCTGTTCCGCCTGACATCTGATGCCACCGCTCGGTCAGCCCCCTTAATGCGGGCCGACGCCACGGGCTTCGACGCCGAGATCCGCGCCCTGCGCGACCGCGGGTATACCGCCATCGGCTTCGCCAACCCGCTTCGCGATCTCGCTAGCGACGCGACCTATCTGGCTGAATTCCTGCGGACCCTGACCGGCCCGATCGTGCTCGTCGGCCACTCCTACGGCGGCAATGTCATCTCCACCGCCGCGGCCGGCAACGACCAGGTGCAGGCGCTCGTCTACTTCAACGGCTGGCTGTGCGACGAGGGCGAGAGCCAGCAGGAACTCCTCGAGCGGTTCGAAGGCAGCCTGGTGGGGCCCTCGATCAGGCCCGTGCCATTCACCGGCCCGGACGGGAGCGAGGGCGCCGACCTCTACCTCGCCCAAGAGGCGTTCCGGGAAGCCTTCGCCGCCGACGTCGACCCCGAGACGGCCGCGGTGATGGCCGCGGCGCAGCGGCCGTACGCCGCCGCCGCGTTCGCCGCCGCGCCGTCGGGTCCGCTGGCGTGGAAGACGCTGCCGTGCTGGTATCTGCTCGGCACCGAGGACAAGGCGATCCCGCCGGCGCTTCAGCGATTCATGGCCGAGCGCGCAAACGCGACGATCGTTGAGGTGCGGGCCTCTCACGTCTCCTTCGTGTCGCAGCCCCAGGCCGCGACCCAGCTCATCCTTCAGGCCGTCGAGGCCACCGTGCCCGCGGCAAGTCGCACCTAGCACTTCCACCACACGGTGACGTCCCCCCGATTCGCACGCAAACACCGCAGCCTCACAGACAAGGAGTCAACCGAACCCTGGGCAGTCCCGAATGAAGGTCCTGCCGACCGTGGCCCACGCCGTCGACCGACGGTGCTTTTCGCACGCCCTACCCGAACCTCGGCCGCAGGCAGGCCTCACGGTGACGGCACTTCACCTGCAGAGAGGATGACGTCCTGGCAGCCGAACTCCTCCATCAACCGAACGGTGGCCAGCCGTTCGGTTGCGAGCGCGACGAGACCCTGCCGGCTCAAGCCGTAGCAGCGGTAGCCGTGTGTCGCGCAGAGTTCGGCCAGCAGAGCGCGTAGCTGCACCGTCCCGGGTAGGACCTCGACGAACAGGGCCGGCCGCCGCGTACGGAGGTGTTCCCACATGGCGGCGAGCAGGACGTGCTCCTGCCCCTCGACATCCATCTTGATCAGGTCCACACCGTCGAGCAGCCTGCGGACGTCGATGGCGGGCACGTCGAGAACGGTGTTGACGTCGCGTGCGATGCGTGTGGGGAGCTCCGTGTCCAAGGACAGGAAGGCAACGGTCGGGGTGGCCGCCTGGTCGGCCGGGACGTGCAGGGCGGTCGCGGTGACGGCGGGGTCTGCCACTGCCGCAGCCTCAACGACCTCCACAGAGGTCACGCCGTTTAGGGCGAGGTGGGTCCGGCAGATCCCGACGGAGACGGGGTGGGGCTCCACAGCGACATACCGAACGCCCGGGGCGGCCCGAGCGCCCTGCACTGCGAAGTAGCCGACGTTGCTGCCGAGCTCGAGCACCGACCGCGAGTTCCGGCAGAACGCCCGCCACCAAGGCAACAACTCGGGCTCCCAGCCCTGCTCGCCGCACCAGTACAGCTGCTCGAGGACCTGCGAGTCGACAACGACGAACGCCAGGTCCGGGTTGTCGACGAGGGTGAAGCCGGACACCGCCCGAGGTATCCCGCCCCGGTACAGACGGCGCAGCATCGCTCGGCGCGCCAGGGCCAATGGAGAGGTCCCGGCGCCCGGCGCGAGGGCACGACGTAGCCCGTCCGCGAGTGGGATCGGCAACGGCCCGACCACTGCTCGGGCGAACCGTCGTCCGGCCGGATTCACCACGTCGCCGTGTAGCCGCCGAAGGCGAGCGGTGACTCCCAGACCCGGACGGCAAGCGTGACGCCGGGCGGCCTGCCCAGCGTGTCCGACAGCTGACCGTGCAGCCAGCGGGCGAACACCTCGACAGTCACCGCCTCGGCATCCGCAGGCTGGATCGTTTCCAGATCCACGCCGTCGACCTGCCCGGCAGCGCCACGCAGCGCCTGGTCCAGCAGATCGAGGTCCAGCACCATGCCGCGCTCGTCGAGGTCGTCCCGGCGGACGACGACCTCCAATCGGTAGTCGTGCGAGTGCCGCTCGCCCTCGGGGGGCGGCATCCCCGGCATGACGTGGAAGGCGCGCACGTGCAGCGCCGTCCCGGCCTCGTACACGGCGCCATTGATAGCGCAACGCGACGTGGAAGACACGCGGTACCTAGCGGTCCAGCGCCGGCCCCTCGGGGTCGACCGGGTCGGCGACGACGTCCGGCTGGTCAACCGGTCGGTGTTCTTGGCCGGCAACGACGTCCTCATGGGCTTCGACGTGTCCGACGCCGCCAACCGGCAGCGGCGGTCACCTCCCCGGGAGGACGACCGCTTCATTGACATCGGTGTTCGTGTGCGAGCGGCGCGGAGTCAGGTTGCGACCGATCCGGTCGACGGCCAGCACGGCCGCTCCGGGCAGCGTCGCGGCGAATCCCATCACACCGTAGGCCGTGGCGGCGGCGACACCCTGAGGGGCACCGAGCCCAGCGAGGGCGAACGCCCACGCGGCCACGCCCTCACGCGGACCCCATCCGCCGACGTTGAGCGGTACGACCATCGCGAGCACGACGAGCATCGCCAGCGGCCATAACCGTGCCGGCGAGGCGGCCGATCCGGTCGTCCACGCCGCGACCAGGAAGATGCTGACGTGCCCGGCGGCAACGACCACGGACGTCAGCAGGACGACCGGCAATGCCCGCCGGTCGAGCAGCCCGTCGCGGATGTCGGCCCGCCCCGCGCGCACGACCCGCGCCCACTGGGACGTGCTATGGCCGGGGAGAGCCCGCAGTATGAGAGCCAGGCAGAGCGCGGCGACGACCAGCGCCGCCACGACCCATCCCATGACGGGGTGCAGTGGCGAGTCCAGGACGAGCAGCGCCACGAGGGCGAGCATGACGAACACGGCCATTCCGGCCGCCCGCTCCCACGCCACCGCGCGCAGCCCGCGGCTCACGTCCCCGGCGTCCAGGCCGTGCCGCACGCCCCGGTGCACGTCCCCGACGACGCCGCCGGGCAGCACGCAGTTGAGGAACTGGGAGCGGTAGTACGCGGCGATCGCCGTCCCCAGGGGCTGGCCGACGCCCAGTCCGCGCGCGACGATCTGCCAGCGCCAGGCCGAACAAATGGTGGTCAGCAGGGTGATCGAGGTGGCGGCCAGCAGCGACCAGGCGCTGAGCTGGCGCATACCGTCCAGGAACGGGCCGGTGCCCAGTCGCCAGACGAGGACCGCGAGGATTGCGGCACCGCCGAGTGGGCGTGCCCCAGCCCAAGCCCGCTGCGTCGCGGTTCTCACGGGCGTGCCGGCCGACTCGCAGCGGGGGCACACTGCGCACCCGCCTGGCCCGGGCCACCGCCGGCGGAGGCCAGCGCCACGGCCAGGTGTCGCGCCGTAGCGTCCCAACTGCCCAACGTCGTCCTTCGGAGGTGGGCCGCCCGCCGCAATTGGGCCCGGAGACCCTCGTTGCTCAACCAGGCGCCAAGCGCCTCGGCGAGGCGCCCCGCGTCGTTGGGGGGCACGAGCACGCCCGGTGAGCCGTCCGCGGTATAGCCCAGCGCCTCGGGCACACCGCCCACGGCCGTCGCGATCACCGGCAGGCCGACCGCCAGGGCCTCGGTGACGACCATTCCGTACGCCTCGATCCGGGTCGGGAACACCAGGATGTCCGCCGTCCGGTACTCCCGAAGGAGCTCCTCGCCCACTCGGGGTCCGAGAAAGCGGATCCGGTCGAGGATGCCGGACCCGGCGGCCTGACGGCGGAGGCTGTCGACGAACGTCGGGTCACGGTCCAGCGCACCCACGAAAGTGCAAATCCACGGCGGCTGCGTGATGCCACGCAGCGCCTCGAGCAGGAGATCGTGTCCCTTGTGCGGGACCACGGCAGCGACGCAGAGCAGCCGGCCGCCACCGGGAGTGCCGGGCGCCTCGTCGACCAGATCCGCGCCGGGACGGGCGACCTGCACCCGCTCCGGCGGGAGCCGGTAGCGGTCCAACAACCGCTCGCGGGTCCACGAGCTGGTCGTCACGACGGCACACGCCTGGGTGAGGACGGCCTGTTCGTCCTCGTCGGCGACGGCGACGCCGCCGAGGGGCATGTGCACCAGGACGACAAGCCGCAGCCGGGCGGACTCCGGCACCAGGACGGAAGCGGCGGCGGATGCGATCAGCCCGTCGAGCAGGACGAGTCCGCCGTCCGGTACGGATCGCGACCGCCCGTGCCAGCCGGTACAGGGCGGCGGGATCGGGCTGGGGCCATGGGCCGGGTACGACGAGCTCCGGCACGTCCCAGCCCGCCGCGACGAGTTCGTCGCAGATCCGCCGGTCATACCTGTTGCCGCCGCTCGGCCGGGCTTGGTCGTCGATGCCGTCGGGGACCACGACGTGGACGGTCGTCACGAGACCGCGACGGAGATCCGGCCGCTGGCCCGAGGCCACTGCGAGGATGCACGCGCGTCTCCCGTCATCGGCCGTACCTCCCGACGCTTGAGCTGAACCGCATCGTCGTGCGTACTTATGGAACGGAGGTCCCGCGCTGAAGGTTCACCAGGGAGTACTGACCGGGCTGATCACCCAGGCTGCGGTCCTCGCGGTGCTCGCCGGCACGGTCGGCGTGAGCGTGCCCGGCGGGCTGGTCGGCCTCGGCTGCGCGGCGCTGGCGGTCGGGCTGCTGTCGTACGCACTGGTCCGCTGCAACGCGAAAGTACTGGGGCCGGCCGATCTGGTGACGCTGCTGCGGGCCGTTCTCGTCGGAGGCGTGGCGGCCCTGGTCGCCGATTCCTTCGTGCACTCCATCCCGGTGGGCGTGCTGACGACGCTCGCCGTCGTAGCTCTGGCGCTCGACGCGGTGGACGGCCGCGTCGCCCGGCGCACCGGCACGGCGTCGGCCGTCGGGGCACGCTTCGACATGGAGGTCGACGCGGTCCTGGTCCTCCTCCTCAGTGTGTACGTCGCCCGCTCGCTGGGCCTGTGGGTCCTCGCCATCGGGTCGGTGCACTACATGCTGGTCGTCGCCCGTCGGGCCCTGCCCTGGCTACGCGGCGAGGTGCCGCCGCGCTACTGGTGCAAGGTCGTGGCGGCCGTCCAGGGCATCGTGCTGACCACGGTGGCGGCGGGCGTTCTGCCGCGCATCGTCGCCGTCCTGGCTCTCGTCGCCGTGGGGGCGCTACTCGTCGAGTCGTTCGGACGGGAGGTGTGGTGGCTGTGGCGCGTTCATCGCACCGCGTCCGGAGGCGGCGTCGAACCCATGGGTGAAGGGACACCGGGGGGCGCGTCCCCCGGACGGCGGCGCAGAGTGCTGCCGGCGTTGATCACGGCGCTCGCCGTCCTGATCGTCTGGTCCGCGCTCGTGCTCCCGGACCGGCTCATTCCGCCTCACTCCGGCGGCGTTCCTGCGCATCCCGATCGAGGCTCTCGTCCTCGTCGGCCTCGCACTCCTGCTGCCGCCGCGTCGGGTCCGGACCGTCGCGGCGGTCGCCGGTGTGCTGCTCGGGCTGCTCGCGGTCGTGCGGCTTCTCGACCTGGGCTTCCACGAGGCGCTGCACCGGCCGTTCAACCCGGTGACGGACGGGAAGCTGCTCGGGCCCGCCGTCGACATGCTCGGGGACTCGCTCGGGCCGGGCTGGGCGGACGCCGCCGTGGTTGGCGCCGTGCTCCTCTTCGTCGCACTGCCAACAGCGGTGGCCCTGTCGGTCATCCGGATCTGCCGGGCGGCGGCGCACCGCCGAACGGCCTCGAGCCGGATCGCCGGCTCACTCGCCGTCCTCTGGCTGGTGACTGCCGTGCTCGGCACCCAACTGACCCCCGGAGTCCCGTTCGCGTCCCGGGGAGCGGCCCAGCTGGCCGTCGTCCAGGCGCGCGCCGCCGCGCATAACCTGGGCGATCTGTCGGCGTTCCGGTCCCAGCTGGCGGCCGACGACCCCTGGAGCACGGTGCCGGGGGAGGACCTGCTCACCGGGCTGCGCGGCAAGGACGTGATCGTGGCCTTCGTCGAGAGCTACGGTCGGGTCGCGGTGGAGGGATCGGCCTTCTCGCCCGAGATCAGGAATCTGCTCGACGACGGCACGACGACCCTGCGGCGCCGCGGGGTTCTCCTCACGCAGCGCGTTCCTGACCTCGTCGACGTTCGGCGGGATCAGCTGGCTGGCCCACGCGACGTTCCACTCCGGGTTGTGGGTCGACAGCCAGCAGCGCCACGACCAACTGCTCTCGAGCGACCGGTTCACGTTGTCCGCGGCGTTCGCGCGGGCCGGGTGGCGGACGGTCGTCGACGTGCCGTCGAACCGGGATCCCTGGCCGGAGGGACGGGCCTTCTACCGCTTCGACGAGGACTACGACAGGCACGACGTCGGGTACGAGGGCCCGAAGTTCAGCTTCGCGGCGATCCCGGACCAGTACACGCTGGCGGCCTTCGAGCGCCTCGAGATGGCACCGGGTCATGCGCCCGTGATGGCGGAGATCGATCTGGTGTCGTCGCACGAGCCGTGGACCCCGTTGCCACGCCTGCTCGACTGGGACGCGCTTGGGGACGGCTCGGTCTACGACGGCATGCCCGCCGAGGGGCTGGCACCCGGCGACGTGTTCGGGGAAGCCAGGCAGGTGAGGGCCTTGTACGCGGAGTCGATCGAGTACTCGCTCAGCGCCCTGATCTCGTTCGTGACGACGTTCCACGAGCAGGACGACGACCTCGTGCTCGTCCTGGTCGGCGACCACCAGCCCGCCTCGATCGTCACCGGGCCGCACGCCTCGCACGACGTCCCCATCACGATCATCGCCCGCGATCCGGCCGTCATGGCGCGGACTTCGGCATGGGCCTGGGACGACGGGATGCTGCCCAGCCCCGATGCGCCGGTGTGGCGCATGGATGAGTTCCGCGACCGGTTCCTGACCGCGTTCGGACCGTCGTCAGGCGGGGCCGCTGCGACCGTGGAGCCGCGCTGAGCGGGTCGCCGATCTCCCGGCTGCCGACACCGGCATTCCCAGTCCGCCGTGCCCGGAGCATCCTGGGCCGGTGGCGGACACCGCCGCATCGAAGAGCATGACGATCCCGCTGACGGCCTTCACGGTCGGAGCGGTGGTCGCGCTCCTCGTCGGGGTGTTCGGGCGCGTGCACGACCCGACCCTGGAAGGCACGACCACCCTCGGTTACCCGACGGTCCTCGCCATGAAGACCGTGGTCGCGACGGTGATCGGGGTGCTCGTCGTCGTCCAGGCGGTCACGGCGCTCTGGATCTACGGCAAGCTCGGGATCCGGGCGCCTTCCTGGCTGGGTACGGCGCATCGCGCCACCGGGGCCACCGCCCTGGTGCTGGCCCTGTTCGTCGCCTACCACTGCCTGTGGTCGCTGGGCCTCGAGGTGGGGCGGCTGCCGGACGGCGAGAAGGTGAGCACGCGGACGTTCGTGCACGGCCTCCTTGGCTGCGCCGTACTCGGTGCGATCGTGGTGAAGATCGTCGCCGTCCGGTCGAGGCGAGCACCAGGGTGGTTCCTGCCGGTGGCCGGCGGTCTCCTGTTCTCCCTCCTCGTCCTCGCGATCCTGACGTCGGCCGTCTGGTACATCGGCGCGAAGGGCTGGCCGACCCGGGGCGGGTGAGGATGTCGCCCGGTCCGGGGCAGCGAGCCGAATCGGGCAACCAGCAGGTCACCCGCAATTGTCAGTTGAGATGAACCCGGGACCGCCACCATGGACGCGCATTGATGCGATCGGCAACGGTCTATAGCACGGAGGGTCGCCAGGAGCCCGGCACTCGGCATCTCAGTCGGAACTCGCGATTCGCTCCGGCTGGTTGACGGGGTGGGGTCCATGTACGGACTAACACGTGCAGGATGGGCCGGTAGATGAGTTCTTGGATGTGACCGTCAAGCGTCCGGTTCTCGATCAGCTCGAGGTCGGAGTCGGCCGCACCCCGGATGATCGGGCACGCTCCATCCGTCAGACCAGGGTGTGGATCGGGATCGGCGAGCGACGAAGACCGCGTACCAGGCCGAGCCGAGAGCCGACCAACGCGACCTTCGTCTGCAGATCGTTGAAGTCGCCCATGGTCAACCGTGAGGACGGCACCAAGACACCGCAGACAGCCACCGACGTTCCAGGTGCTGTTCCGGACAGGGGCTATAACGACAACGTCCGGACGAAGATCGTCCGGACGCGGTCTGAATGAGACACCCTTGGTGGAGCTTGCCGGACGCTACTCGAACCACGGGCCGACGAAGCAGCTGGCCGAATAGCCCCACAACAGTCGCGAGCGCGACGGTATGGGGCCGTGAGTTGCTGGTCGGCGGGAGCTACCGCGTGGCGCGGTCGATTGCGTAGCGGAGGTGTCGGCGGGCAGCTGCACGCGTGACATCGCCAGCCAGCATCATGTTGGCGAGCCCGGCGAGTTCTGCCGCGAGGAGGATGGCCTCTGAACGTAGGTCTTCGTCGGTGCGGTTCGGCGTCGCTGCTTGTAGTTGTTGCTGGAACGTGGCGACGAGTGCGTCCGCAAGCCCAAGCTTCTCCGATGAGGCGAGACCGGGGTCGGTCAGGGCAGCGGTCCTGAACGCGATGAAGACAAGCATGGTGCGCCGACGCTCTTCGTCGAGCGGCAGGAACTGCTCGCAGATCGTCTCGATCATCTCGCGAGGGGATTCGCGGCCAATCGCGTCGAGCGCCCTGGCTACGCGGTCGACCGCGCCGCGGCCGACGTGGGCGAGCGTGTCGGCCAGGAGACGGTCCTTGCCTCCGAAGTAGTACTGAACGAGTCGAACCGAGACACCGGCCCGCTCGGCGATGGACCGGAATGTGGCAGCCTGCAGTCCACCTGCCACGGTGAGGTCCACTACGGCGTTCATGACCTGACGTCTGCGCGCCTCGGTCTTCTCGTCGCTCACGCTGGCTCGCCACTTGGCTCGTGGCGGTTGATGAACTCCAGGATGTCGGCCAATGTTCGGTCGGGGTGAGTCAGGGGCAGGCCATGCTGTGCGCCTTCCACGATCACGATCTCCACGTCAGGCATGAGGGCCCGGGCGCGCGTGGCTGCCTTGCTCGCGTCGTAGACCTCGCTGTTGGCGCCCATATACAACAGGGTCGGGGTGGTCAGCCGACGCAGGTCCTCGTCCGACACCTTCTTCGGCATCGGCAGGGCGTGCCGAAAGCCCTTTGCTCCGGTCGTCATCAGCTCCCACTGGAGCTCGGGGATCTCCACGCCCGGAGTCAGCCGCTGGCCGAACTCCCGCATCGCATCGGGGCCGCGCACCGCCACCTTGACGATGGTCCAGGCCATGGCTGCCAGGAAGCGCAGCTTGACGTTCTCGATTGTCCCGGCGGGGTCGATCGCTACCACGGTGGCCAGGCGGTCGGAGTTGCCGAGGGCTGCGTGGACCGCGACGAAGCCGCCCTCCGAGTAGCCGATCACGTGGGCGCGTCCAATGCCGAGCCCATCCATGAGGTCCCTGAACCAGACCGCCAGATCCTCTGCGCCTTCGAGGGGTCGGGTCTGCACGCTGCGGCCCAGTGCTCCGATGACGTCAACGGCGATAATCGTGTGATCCTCAGCCAGGGGCGCGACGAGCATGGCCCATCCCACCGAGGTGCCTGTATGCCCGTGCACGAGCACGAGCGGACACCCCTCGCCTGTCCCGGACCGGCGCACACGGGTGGTGCCGAAACCGGTCTCCACGTCTAGTTCCTCGGCGGGCACGGGCCAGACTTTCTCAACGGCCCGGTCGTACAGCTCGACGAACCGTTCACGTGCCGCATCGGTCCGAAAACGACCCACCTTGGCTGCCATGTCACACCCGCTCCACGTCACTGGTACGATCGTATCACAGTCGTGATACGATCGTACCAATCGCGGAATGCGAACGCACATGCGTGTGCGAGCACTGCGTCCCATCTCCAGCTCGTCGGCTCCGCCGAGGCTGGCGAGCTCATGGCGCTCAAGCCGGTCATCTCGTCTCGCCGCCCAGGCGTCGAAGTTCAGCTCAAGGGAGTGGCCAGATCACGGCAGCGGCAATAGCTCACGCGCTCGGGTGTGGCACACATCTTGACCCGCCCTGCTGCACCGCGACCTGCCAACATCTGACTGCCAAGCAGGGTTCGAATATTGACGGTGAGGTCCGTGAGGAGTGGAGCTTGTAGGACGCTGCTCGAACCCCGAGCTGCGGGAGCAATGGCCGCGACAAGCCACCAACATTTCACTCGGGACGGAATTCGACGACGGTGATGTCGTGGGCTACACCCCATAGACCGGGCCGGCGCACGCCGAGACAGCACGAGCGGCCACCGATGCCCCCTGACGGCACCGCGGCCTAGGCGAGGCTGGCCGTAGAAGCGGCAGCATTAGGCCGGGTTTTTCACCCAGATCCGATAGCTCCCCGTCCCGGTCCATGGCCCGTAGGGCACCACGGCCAGCAGTCGGTAGCGGGGGTCCAGCCGCAGCTTGGCGGTGAGCTCCTCGTCCAGTGCAGGAGTCCGGCTGCCATCCAGCACGATCACGTCGAAGTACCCCGCGTCGAGCGCGGCGAGGTAGCCTTCCGGGCCACTTAGGAATCGACCATCGCCAGCGTCGTAAACAATGCCGTACGTCGAGGTCCATTGCCGTGGGTCGGTCTGGTTACGCAGGTAGTACTGCGTGGGCGCACTGTTCTCCATGAGGTACCTCTTGCCGGGCGCGAGTTCCGGCTGGAGGGCGGCGACCAGGCGCTGCGGGTCGGGCCAGGTGGCATAGATTCCGCGGGAGAAGGTGATGCCCATCATCAGCAGAGCAACCCAGATCAATATGCCGAGCTGCGGGGTCCGGAAGTGTGCGCCGACCACCCGGCTGAGCCCGACCCCGGCCAGCGGCGCGGCGAAGAACAAGCCATACCCGATGTGCTTGTGCAGGGACACTTCGGTGTGCAGGTGCAGCTGGTACGCCGGTGCCAGCAATGCGGTGCCGCACAGCAGCAGCGCCAGCAAGATCCGCCGCCAACGCCCGCCCCACTCGGTTTCGCGCAGGTCGGGCACCTCGCCCATCCTGTCTCGCCAGACGTAGAGGGATGCGCCTACTGCTGCAATCGCAAACAGCGGTCCCGTCCAACGGACGCTCTCCCAAAGGAGATCCAGCACCTGATCCGTGCCGGCCGCTCGGGCGGTGGTCGTGAAGCGGACGCCCGCCCATGCGTCAGCCCCACCAAGGACGAGGGCCCCGGCGAGGCCGGCAGCGGTGAGGACGGGAAGCAGCAGGCCGCGCCACATTGCCGACCACCGGCGGTAGGGCAAGGCGGCGATCACCGCCAGCGCGACGATGGTCGGAAGGAAAAGCAACGACGCATACTTGACCGCCACGGCCAGGGCCATCACGGGTGCTGTCAACACGCAGCTCACTATCGTGGGGCGGCTTCGGGTGCGGACCGCTATCCAGGCCGCCAGCGCGAGCAGGGAAACAGCCATCGCGTCATAGGTCGCAAGATGACCCATGAACACAATCGACGGAGAAACGGCGAACGCCGCTGCCGCGCACAGCGCCGCCCGCTCATTGAACAGCAGCCGGGTCAGGGCGTACAGAAGTGCGGTGGCCGCGAGCAGGAAGACCAGGCTGAGCGCCCGGGCACCACCGAGGCCGAACACCGCATCAACGGCAGCCGCCAGTACCGGATATAGCACGGGGGATCCGGAGAAGAAGGACGCGAAGCTGACGGGGACAGGCGCCCCGTCCAGCAGATGGGCGAGCTCAAGGTGCCCCGCATAGAGGTACATGCCCTCGTCCTCGAAAGCGCCGTTGTGCAATCGGAGCGACAGCGTGGCCTGAACCAGCAGGATGCTGAGCAGCACGCCGCGGCCGATCCACGTGCGGCGCCGGCTCGGGTCGGGAGACCAACCCACCTCGGACCTGCGGGCTTCGGTGTCGACGGACTGGAGCGGTCGGTGCGGGGGAGCCACGGAGGCGTCGAACAGCCAGGCGAACTCCAACTCGGCGGACCCGTTCGCGCACTTCTCGTTGCCGTCGGCAGAACGGTCTTCGACGAACCGGGTCGCGCCGCGTGCCCGATCTAGTGAGTGGACGGTCACGGCTCTCGTGCGTCGAAGCCGAAGCCGGGTGCGGCGATCTGGCGGGTGTACTCGGCGAGCGCGGCCGGGTCGCTGCTGAGGCGCCAGTCCACCTCCTTGTCGTACTCGAACCAGACGGCGCCGATAACCGTGTTGTCAGACGCCACCGCGTCGAGCAGGTCGGCGACGTCGCCCGCCTTTCGCGCACCCGGCATGGCGCCGGTCTCCGCGATAAGCACCGGCTTGGCGGTGAACTGACGAACGGCATCGAGCGTAGGGCCGAACAGCGTCGGGAAGGTGGAGGCGCCGGTGCGGGTGTAGTACCCCGAAAGTCCGACCCAGTCGACGTAGCTGTCGCCCGGGTAGAGCGGCTCCAGGGCGATGTCGGGGACAGGGTTGATGACGTTGGGGTTCCACACCCAGATCACGTTCGTGGAGCCCACGTCCCCGAACACGTCGTGCACGTGTCTCCAGGCCCGGACGAAGTCTGCCGGGGACGTGCCTGCGGTTCCCCACGGGTACCAGTCGCCGTTCATCTCGTGACCGAAACTGATCGCCACAGGAACGTTCACCGTGCGGACCGTCTCCGCGAAGCGGCGGATGTAGTCGTCGGTCGCGCCGTCGGCGATCTCTGCCAGCGAGGGCTCGAACGGTTCCCACCCGACGAAGGGCAGGGCCCCACTGGCCCAGGCGTTACGCACGCCGGAGGTGTCGTACCCGTGGCCCCAGCCGGCGTAGAACAGCAGCAGGTTCGGCCGCTTCCCCGTCTTGGCGGCGAAGTCGTCGACCCCGGTCATCGACGTCGGGGCGCCCGGCAGAGCCAGGCCCACGTAGTCGCGCTGCGGGCTCAGCAGCGGTCGCACGTCGTACGGGACGATCGGCGTCTCGTGGACGGCGGTGGGCTGTTGTGCAGCAGCCGAATCGCCCATCTCAGCGTCGGTCCCCGATCCGGAACTGTGCGGGACCGAGCAGCCCGCAACAGCCCGCCAGCAGAGCGGGGAGCCACGCGGCCAACAGTGGGCGTCTCACGTTGCCACGACCTGCCGGGGCTGAACGAGGATCCGTCCCACAACGGCGGCATAGAACAGACCCGAGGACAGCAGGAGAGCCATGTCGTACGGGTTCGAAGCCATGATCGTGCGCCAGACCGCTGCCGCCACCCAGACAACCGCCGTGCCGCCCCCCAGATCGTGATGCCGACCCAGAACCGCCGCGACGTGTTCCTCCGCCCCATCGCCGCGCCGGTCGGCTGCCACTCCTGCTGCCGGTGAACGATCGCGTCCCGGATGGCAAACAGGTGAGCCCAGCCATACATCATTCGCGCCGCCCAGGCCTCCAGACGGTAGGGACACCTATGCCACAGCGGGAAGATCAGGTTGGTGTAGACGAGGCAGGGCACCAGCAGCAACGCATTCGCCAACTTGACCGTCTCCGGCACCGCGATCAGCAGAGTCAACGGCACCAAGGGTGCTCCGAACGTGAACAGCGCGGTGTGGAGGTAGTAGAACAGGCCGGACAGGTAGCACATACGCGTGCTCAACGGCAGAGGACTGCCCCAGAACTTGCGGCTACCGAGCAGGCCGAGAGAGCCCGAGCACCAGCGGTACTGCTGGTTCTGAAACGTCCGGATGCTGTCCGGACACATCCCGGCGGACAAGGCGATCGGTACGTACTGCAACCTCCAGCCCAGCCGCGCAAGGTCGAATCCGACGTGCACGTCCTCCGAGTGGTCGGTGAGCGTGATCCCCCCGTTCTGCGCGAGCGAGGCCCGTCGGTAGACGGCGCAGCTGCCCACGCAGATCGCCGCCCGGGTGCGCTGCAGCGACACCTGGACCGAGCGGTAGAACAACTCCTGCACCGCGCCCGCGCCCCGCTCGACCCAGTTCTGCTGGTCGAGCACCCGGAAGAACTGCGGCGACTGGACAATGCCGACCCGCGAGTCGGCGAAGTACGGAAGCAGCTCGGCGAGCAGGTCGCTCCGAGGGGCGAAGTCGGCGTCCAGGATGAGGATGTACTCGCCCGTCGTCCGCTGGAACCCGTACTGCAGGTTGCCGGCCTTTTTGAACCGACCCCGGTCCGGTCGGCTGCAGTACGAGAATCCGTAGCTTGCGGCCAGGGCCGCGATCCCCGGATCCGCGGAGTCGTCGAGCACGTGTGGGCTGACCACACCCGGGTAGCTCCGGACGAGCTCGGTCACGTATCTCCAGCTGTTGTCCAGGACCGCCAGCGGCTCACCGCAGACAGGCAGGAACACGTCCACACTCGGGTAGGTAGCC
Organism: uncultured Actinomycetota bacterium; assembly: GCA_963801015.1. Lineage (GTDB taxonomy): Bacteria > Actinomycetota > Actinomycetes > CAWDCV01 > CAWDCV01 > CAWDCV01. Next base: position 192,366 of record CAWDCV010000002.1, read on the forward strand.
GGCATCCAGGACAGCACCAGCCGGCGGTGCCTGCGCAGTGTGAAGTCTCCAGTAAACAGGTGCATCGACACCGACAGCAGGTAATACACGATCGTGAACAGAAGGAACGGCACGAACATCCACAGCCACGGGTTGGCTCGCGCGAACTGGATCTGACTGACGACCAGGAATCCGAAACCAACCAGCGAACACCAGGTGAGCAGCCCCTGACGGCGCTGGACGTAGATGTACTTCTCTCGCCCGTCGGGCGGCTGCGGCAGAAGCCCCGTGGGCCGGTGCTGGAGAGCGCTTCTCGGGGTGCTCTGCCGCCTGCGACGACCACCAGCCGCGGTTCCGGCCGGAATCGTCGCGAGGCGAAGGGCGGGGCCGCGAGGTGCACGTGGAGGAAGTGGGGTGCGGACCGGTGCCTCTGGTGCAGCTGTCACAGCGACGTACGGCTCCCATGGACGGCGGGCAACGCAGCCGACCGCCTTGGCTCGCGATGTGCATGCCCGGGGTCGGCTCCCCTGGTGCGGGGCAGCCCCGACCAAAGTCCGCACTGGACTCAATCCGTTCATCGCGGGCGGAGGGCGAGCGTTACAACTATCTGAGCCCTGGTCCCAGGTCAAGGTGAACCGAGCCTGCATCGGGATCGCCTCGAGCACCGGTGTGATGGCCTCGACGAGGGCGTCGGCGCAGTGCCCGTTCGGTAGGTGCACAAGCCGCAGGGCGCAACTGCTCCGACAGACCAGGGTGCCGATTGCGGAGCGGCTGGACCGGGCAACGATGAGGCCCCTCCCAGTCGCCGATTCGAGTTCGGGTCTCGACGATCTCGGGCCGGCGGTGAATGAGCAGCGCCGGCGCGAGGAACCGCGTGGTGCGCTCATGGGCCTTCCGGCGACGCTTCCGTAGCGGTCGTCCGGTGCGGAGCTTGGCGGTTAACGCCCTGCTCAGTCCGCCATTGCGGCCCAGGTAGAGGGCCTGGTAGATCGTCTCGTGGCAGACGTGCCACTCCGGCCGGTCCGGGTGCTCGGCGCGCAACCACGCGGCGATCTGCTGCGGGCTCCAGGTGTCCTCCAGCTTCGCCCGCACGACCTCGCGGAGCTCGGGGTCGCGGACCAGGACCCCGGCCCGCTGGCGTCTCGCCTTGTCCCGGGCCCGAGCGTGCGCGAGGTCGGCATCGTAGACATCCTTGTCGTGCGGCTTGATGTTGCGGCGCAGCTCCCGCGACACCGTCCGGCACGGGGCGGAGTACCTCTACTTCTTCTGCATTGCGCGCCAAGACCATCTTTGCGACGCGCCCTACATCTAGGTCGACGACGTGGAGGCTGCCGTCCTGCGCCACTACGACTCGCTCGTGCTGCCCGCGGGCTTCGCGGACACCATCCGCCGCAAGCTCGACGAGACACTGGCCGACGAGGAGCGCGGCGCGCGGTTGCTGCGAGGCCAGCTATCCGCCCGGCTGTCCGCTCTCGACTCCAAAGAGGAGAACCTGCTGGACCTGGCCGCCGACGGTGGGCTCGCGACCGCCAAGGTGCGCGAGCGCTTACGCCATCGCCGAGGAGCGCGAGCAGCTGCAAGCCGAGCTGGAGCGCGGAGACGACAAGCTGCAGGCAGGCGCGGCCGTCATCCGTCAAGCCCTTGAGCTGCTCGAGAGCCCGCAGGAGCTGTATCGGCAGGCCGGTCCAGCCGTGCGCCGCGGACTCAACCAGGCATTCTTCGACAAGCTCTACATCGACGGGCCAACCGTCACCGAAGAAGAACTAGCCGAGCCGTTCGACGCGATCTTGTTCCAGCGCGCCCGTCCGACCTACTCGCGTAAACGCCAGAGGAGCGCCCTCTCGGACGCTCCTCTTAGCCGAATGACCTCGGCGGACCTGCTAGCCACCGTCCTTGCGGGCGTGGGTTCTAGTAAGGCCGCCATGGTGGAGCTAAGGGGATTCGAACCCCTGACCCCTTGCCTGCCGAGCAAGTGCTCTACCAGCTGAGCTATAGCCCCTCGCCCTTGCGGGCCCGAGAAGTCTACCCGCTGGCGTAGGGCGCCCGAAATCACCGGTCGTCGCCGAGCACCGGCTCGGGCAGCGATCCGGCGTTGTGCTCGAGCAGCCGCCAGCGGGTGCCGCCGTCGGTCTCGGCGAGCACCGACCAGGAGCAGTTCGCCAGGCCGCCAAGGGCGCCCCAGTGCTCCTGCGGCAAGCCCAGCAGCTGCCCGACGACGGCACGTGCGGATCCGCCATGCGTCACGGCGACGACGGTTCCGGACGTGTCGGGCAGCTGCTCGAGTGCCCGGTGGATGGCGGCCATGGCGCGCTCGGCCACCTCGGAGCGGCGCTCGCCCGTCGTCCCGGCCCGGACATCTTCACCGCGCTGCCAGGCGCGGTAGGCGTCGCCGTCCTTCGCGAGGATGTCCTGCGCGACCAGGCCCTCCCACTCGCCGGCGTACGTCTCCCGCAGCCCCGCGTCGACGAGCACTGGCTGGCCCAGGATGTCGGCCAGCATCGTGGCCGTGTCGTACGCCCGCCGCAGGTCAGACGACACGATCACGTCAGGCGACAGGGCAGCGAGCAGCCTCGCCGCCTGGCCCGCCTGCTGCACGCCAACCTCGTCCAGCGGGACGTCGGTCTGGCCCTGGAACCGGTTCTCTGCGTTCCACACCGTCTGCCCATGCCGCCACAGCACGACCCGTCGGGCCGTGCTCGGGGCCAGCGTCACGACCCGGACCCGTCCCGCCCTGCCCGGACAGATTCGGGCAGCGGGATCAGCGGGCAGTCCTTCCACAGCCGCTCGAGCGCATAGAAGCTGCGCTCTTCGGCATGCTGCACGTGCACGATGGTCTCGACGTAGTCGAGCAGCACCCAGCGGCCCTCGCGCTCACCCTCGCGACGCACCGGCTTGGCACCGATGTTGCGCAGCCGTAGCTCCACCTCATCGACGATGGCGCGGACCTGCCGGTCGTTGGGGGCCGAGCAGAGCACGAACGCGTCGGTGATGACGAGCCGATCGCTGACGTCGATCGCCACGATGTTGTCGGCGAGCTTGTCGGCGGCCGCTTCGGCGGCAACGGTGGCGAGCTCGAGGGCTCGCTCTGAGGCGCTCACGCGGGGCGGTCTCTCCTATCCGGTCAGTCCGGTCTCGACCAGCTGCGGACCGAGTACCGCGGTGTCGACGAGTAGGGTGCCTGGTGCCGGGCCGGCCGTTGTCGGCAGCGGCCGCCAGGGCGATTGACCGGCCTCGGTTGCCTGCCCCAGGTCGGACAGGGTACGGGCGAGCGTCGCCTCGTCCAACGTGCTGACCGAGCCGCCACCGAGTTCGACCAGGATGGCGCCCACCGGCTCCTCCCCCTGCGGTAGTGCGGCCAGCACCGCCTGCAGGACCCGTCCGAAGCGCTGCGACTGCGCGACGCCGTCCTCGCCCTCGGCTCGGAAGGACGCGTACGCCGCCGCTGTGGTGCCGTTGAGCGGCTGGCTACCGGCGGGGATGATCACCGTGGCACCGTCGGCGCCCGGTTCGGTGACATCGACGTCGACGTCGACCGTGACGCCGCCGACCTCCTCCACCAGCGCCGAGAGCGCGGACTCGTCCAACACCCACGACCCGGCCACGTCGGCGCCTACGGCAGTGGCGAACGCTCGCGTCGATTCCTCCCCGCCCGCGTCCGGCAGCGCGTCGGCGAGGGGCAGCTGCCCGAGACCGGCCACGTCGACGAGGACGCCCGCGGGGACGGTGAAAGCGCCGCCCTTGGTCAGGCCCGCATCCCAGCCGACGAGGACGGCCGCCTCGGCGGTCTCCTCGGCTCCCGTGAGCGAGATCAAGACGCTCGTACGGGCGGCAATATCGGTGGACGTCGACGACTCACCGGTCGGGTTGTCGTCACCTCCGATGAGCGCGCGGATCCCGAGCACGGCTAGGACCAGAAGCACAATGACTGCGGCGACGATTCCGCCGAGCTGGAAGTATCGGCGCCGCTGGTCCTGTTCTGCCCGCCGCGCTGCGCGGCGATCCGAACGCAGGGACGCACCACGCCCGTCGACGTCGGTGTCTCCCGCTCCGACCAGCGTCGCGACCTGCGCCTCCTGGTCCAGGGCCTCGACGATGTCGAGCTCGGGGCGGGCACGGTGGCCGCCACCGGCGTCCGTCCTGCGTCGTCGCCCGCTCATTCGACCTCCACGCTCTGGGTTGCTTCGTCGGCTGCGTACAGCCTGCGCTTGCTGATGTATTGCACGACGCCGTCAGGTACGAGGTACCAGACGGGCTCGTTGCGCCTGACACGGGCCCGGCAATCCGTGGACGAGATCGCGAGGGCGGGAACCTCCACGAGGCTGACGCTGCCCTCCGGAAAGCCGGGATCCGACAGGGCGTGCCCAGGACGAGTGACCCCGACGAAGTGCGCGAGCGGGGCCAGCTCGTCCGCGTCCCGCCACGACAGGATCTGCGCGAGCGCGTCGGCGCCGGTGATGAAATACAGCTCGGACTGCTCGCCGTGCAGCTTCTTCAGGTCGCGCAACGTGTCGATGGTGAACGTCGGACCGCCACGATCGACGTCGATCCTGCTCACGGAGAAGCGAGGGTTGGACGCCGTGGCGATGACGGTCATGAGGTAGCGATCCTCCGGCGGAGACACGTCTCGCTCGGCCTTTTGCCACGGCTGCCCGGTCGGGACGAACACGACCTCGTCGAGGTCGAACAGGCTCGCGACCTCGCTGGCGGCGACCAGGTGACCGTGATGGATGGGATCGAATGTCCCGCCCATGACGCCGAGCCGAGTCCGCGCCGAGGTCACGACAGCCGACGATAACCGTCCGTCACAGGTGCTCAGGTACCCATAACGATGCGCTGCTCCCCTGCGTACACGCTGAATCGCGCACCGCGCAGAAACCCGACGAGGGTGAGCCCGAACTCTCGCGCGACCGAGACCGCCAGGCTCGACGGGGCCGAGACGGCCGCCACGATGGGTACCCCTGCCGCCGCGGCCTTTTGCGCGATCTCGAAGCCCGCGCGACCGCTGACGACGAGCACGGAATCGTCTAGCGGCAGTCGATCCTGGAGCAGGGCCCAGCCCACCACCTTGTCGACGGCGTTGTGCCGACCGACGTCCTCCCGGACCGCGAGGAGATCGCCGCTCGGCGTGAACAGGGCGGCGGCGTGGAGGCCGCCCGTCCGGTCGAACACCGGCTGCGCCGCTGAGAGACGATCCGGCAAGTCGCGCAGGACGTCAGCGTCGATAGTGAGGCCCGGCCCTACCGGGGATATGCCGCGCTCCTGCAGCGCTTGCAGCGAGGCAGTTCCGCACACGCCACACGCACTCGTCGTGAGCACGTTGCGCATCGCCGTCTCGGGCGGTGGCGCGACGTCCGGTGCGAGGTCGACGGTGACCACGTTGTACTGCTGCTCGGCGGCGTCGACGCAGTAGCGGACCGTGGCCAGGTCCTGCCGTCCGCGCAGGATGCCTTCACCGTGCAGGAACCCGACGGCGAGGTCGAAATCGGCGCCGGGCGTACGCATCGTGATTGCAAGAGAGCGTCCGTTGACTCGGATCTCGAGCGGTTCCTCGGTGGCTAGCAGGTCAGCGCGCTGCGTCGAGGTGTCACCGTCCACCCGGACGACGCGGGTCCGTGTCGTCGCACCGGGGCGCAGGTCGTGCTCGGCGCCGAGGCTGGTCATTCATCGAGACTAGCTTCGAGGCAGGTAGGCAGCATGAGCCAAGATCGTGGGTCATGGACGACGATGAGACGTACCGGCCGATGCCGCTGCGCTACGCCCGCCCCGATCCCGGTGAGGCGCGCGGCGCCTCGGAGGCCTTTCTCGGTCTGATGGCAACGCGACGGTCGGTTCGGCAGTTCTCCCCCGACCCGGTCCCGGTGGAGTTGATCGTGAACGCCATCGCCACCGCGTCGACGGCGCCGTCCGGGGCGGGCAAGCAACCCTGGACGTTCGTCGTGGTCGCCGATCCGTCGGTCAAGCAGCAGATTCGCGAAGCCGCGGAGGCCGAGGAGCAGGCGGGGTACGGCGGCCGGCTCGGCGACGAGTGGATCGCGGCGCTGCGCCGCCTCGGCACGGACTGGCGCAAGCCACATCTCACGGATGCGCCGTACCTGATCGTCGTGTTCGAGCAGGCGTACGAGGTCGACGCTGCAGGCGAGCGGCACAAGAACTACTACGTGAAGGAATCGGTGGGCATCGCCACCGGCCTGCTGCTCGCGTCGCTGCACCTGGCCGGGCTGGCCACGCTGACCCACACACCGAATCCGATGGCGTTCCTGAGCAAGGTGATGAAGCGACCGCGCAATGAGCGCGCGGCGCTGATCGTGCCGGTGGGTTACCCAGCCAACGACGCGGTCGTACCCGATCTAGTTCGCAAGCCGCTCGACGAAGTCATGGCGCTGATCTAGCCGTCGTCAGCCCGCCAGAGGCGCCGCCGGAGCGCGATACGCGACGAGTTAGGGCGATACGCCTCCTACAACAGGCGCATTACCCGAAATGATCACGTATACGTGATCATTTCGGTGGGCGTGGGCATGGGGGGACGGCGGGGTTAGCCGCGGGTGTGGCCGTCCCCGGTGACGATGTACTTCGTCGACGTCAGCTCCGGCAGGCCCATCGGGCCGCGGGCGTGCAGCTTCTGGTTGGAGATGCCGATCTCTGCGCCGAACCCGAACTCGCCGCCGTCGGTGAAGCGCGTCGAGGCATTGACGACCACCGACGACGAGTCGACAGACGCGACGAACTGACGGGCAGCCTGCTGCGAGCTCGTCACGATGGCGTCGGTGTGGGCGCTGCCGTGCCGCCGAATGTGGTCGACCGCCGCATCGAGAGACGGGACGACGGCAGCGGCAATGTCCAGCGAGAGATACTCAGTGTCCCAGTCTTCGTCGGTCGCCGGCACTACGCCGTCAACGTCGTACGACCGCACTCGTTCGTCGCCATGCACTGTCACACCATGGTCGCGCAACGCCGTGAGGGCCCGCGGCACGAACTCGTCGGCAACCGTCTCGTGCACGAGCACCGTCTCGGCAGCGTTGCACACCGACGGGCGGGACACCTTGGCGTCGATGAGGATTGCCAGCGCCACGTCGAGATCGGCCGCAGCGTCGACGTAGACGTGGCAATTGCCGACGCCGGTCTCGATGACCGGCACCGTCGATTCCTCCACGATCGAGCGGATCAGGGACGCGCCGCCGCGCGGAATCAGTACGTCCACCAGCCCGCGCGCGCGCATCAGGTGCTTCACCGACTCGCGACTATCACTCGAGATGAGCTGTACCGCATCCGCCGGCAGACCGACCTCGGAAAGCGCCGACCGCATCGCCTCAACGAGCGCGGCGTTCGACTCGGTGGCCGACGCCGATCCGCGCAGCAGCACGGCGTTGCCTGACTTGAGGCAGAGCCCCGCAGCGTCAGCGGTCACGTTCGGACGAGCCTCGTAGATGATGCCGACGACACCGAGCGGCACCCGTACCTGCCGTAGTTCCAAGCCGTTCGGCAGCGTCGAGCCGCGGACAACCTCACCCACCGGATCGGGCAGCCGAGCCACGTCCCGCAGGCCGTCTGCCATGCCGCGCAGCCGGTCCTCAGAGAGTGTCAGCCGGTCGACAAGCGCCTCAGATGTCCCCGATTTGCGGGCTCGCGAGACGTCGGATCCATTTGCCCCGAGGATCGTCGATGCGTTCTTGTCGAGGCTGTCCGCCATGGCTTGCAGCCCCGCGTCCTTGGCCGCACGCGGCGTGACCGCGAGGGTGATCGCAGCCTCCCGCGCGCGCAGCGCGGCGTCACGAACAGCGGTGGCGTCGCTCATGTGGTCAGCGTACCGACGACTCAGAACGGGACGATCTCGCCGACAGCGCGTACCGGGGACAAGGGCTCCGCTCCGCTTCCGTTGGCGCGTCGCTGAAAAGTGTCGCGGTCGATGACCTCGAGCCCGACGACGTGCCACGGTGGCAGTCCGGACGTGCTGCGGTGCTCGCCCCACAACCGCAGCGCGAGTGCAGCGGCGTCGTCGAGGTCACGCGCCTCCTCCCAGTAGCGCAGCTCTGCCCGATCGCAGGCGTACCGCGCCAGGAGGAAGAACGGCCGCTCCTGGGTGAGCCGGACGAGCCCGGCGCGCAGCCGGCCCGCGTCGGTGGGGTCGCCGCTCACGGTGATCGTGATGTGCCAGAGAGGTGCGAGCGGTATCGCTTCGCTCACGTCCGTGTGCTCCGCGCCATTACGCGTGTGTGCTCCGTAGCGTCACGTGCGCAAGAGCACCAGATCGTCGCGGTGGACGACTTCGCGCTCGTACGCGGGGCCCAGCTCCCGAGCTAGCTCGCGTGTCGAACGCCCGAGCAGGCCGGGAAGCTCCATCGCATCAAAGTTCACCAGGCCGCGGGCCACCGCGTGACCGTTTTCGTCCAACAGGTCCACCGGATCACCGGCCGAAAAGGCGCCATCGACGCCAGTGACACCGGCGGGAAGCAACGAAAGGCGCCGGTCCACGACAGCAGCGACGGCCCCCGCGTCCAGCCGCAACGATCCTCGCGGGGTGGTCGCGTGCGCCAGCCACAGCAACCGGGTCGCCGTACGAGCACCGGTGGGAGCGAACCGCGTTCCCACCGCGGCACCGGCCAGCGCGTCGGTGGCCCGCGCGGCGGACGCGAGCACCACGGGAATGCCAGCACCGGTGGCGATCCGAGCCGCCTCGACCTTGGTGACCATGCCGCCGCTGCCGATGCCGGCGCCTCCTGGCTTGCCGAGGGTGACTCCATCGAGGTCCGCCGGACCCGCCACGTCGGACAGCAAAGCGGCACCCGGCCGGCGCGGATCGCCGTCGTAGAGGCCCTCGACGTCGGAGAGGAGCACCAGCAAGTCGGCGTGGACGAGATGGGCGACCAACGCAGCGAGCCGGTCATTGTCACCGAACCGGATCTCGTCGGTGGCGACGGTGTCATTCTCGTTCACGACAGGCACCACACCGAGATCGAGCAGGGTCCGCAACGTGCGGTGCGCGTTGCGGTAGTGGCTGCGCCGGATCACGTCGTCCGCAGTGAGCAGCACCTGGCCGACCGTCAGGCCATGCCGCGCGAACGCCGAGGAGTACCGGGCCAAGAGCAGCCCCTGGCCCACACTGGCACTCGCCTGCTGGGTGGCAAGGTCGCGCGGGCGCCGCGGCAGGCGAAGCGGCGCGAGACCAGCAGCAATCGCTCCCGACGACACCAGGACAATCTCGACACCGGCGCTCCGTCGCCCGGCGAGGACGTCGACCAGGGCGTCCACCCGATCGCCGTCGAGACCACCGGCAGTCGTCGTGAGTGACGACGAGCCCACCTTGACGACGACCCGTCGGGCGGCAGCGACGTCGCCGCGCTCCGGGCGCCCAGTCATCGGTCCAGCTCCTCCAGGCGCAGATCGGATCCCCGTCGGCCAAGTCGGTGCTCGACTCCGGCCTCCAGCGACGGTTCCCAGTCGAAGACGACCCCGTCGGCCTCGCTGCCGACGACGACCTCGTCACCGGCCTCGGCGCCGAGCCGAGCGAGTTCAGCGTCCACGCCGAGCCGCGCGAGACGATCGGCGAGATAGCCCACCGCTTCGTCGTTGGAGAAGTCGGTCTGGCGCACCCAGCGTTCGGGCTTGACTCCCCGAACAACGAACCGATCCGGGGTGCGTGTCACGGTGAAGCCGTCGTCGTCGACCGGCGTCGGCCGCAGCACGAGCCGGGTCGGTTCCTCGACCGGCTGCTGACGACGCGCGGTCGTGACCAGCTCGGCCATGGCGTACGTGAGCTCGCGCAGCCCCTCGTGCGTCGCGGCGGACACCAGAAAGGTGGGTATGCCGCGCGCCTGGATGTCCGGCCCGACGAGCTCGGCGAGCTCTCGCGCCTCAGGCACGTCGATCTTGTTGAGTGCGACCAGCCGGGGGCGATCGACGAGGCCGCCGTACGCGGCCAGCTCCGCCTCGATCGTGTCGAGGTCGGTGAGCGGGTCGCGGCCGGGCTCCAGGGTGGCGCAATCGAGAACGTGCACGATCGTGCTGCACCGCTCGATATGGCGGAGGAACTCGTGACCGAGGCCCTTGCCCTCGCTCGCGCCGGGGATCAGCCCCGGAACGTCGGCGACGGTGAAGCGCTCATCGCCGGCATCGACGACACCGAGGTTGGGCGACAGCGTTGTGAAGGGATAGTCAGCGATCTTGGGTCGGGCTGCCGACAGTGCGGCGACGAGACTCGATTTACCGGCGCTCGGGTAGCCGACGAGGGCCACGTCGGCGACGGTCTTGAGCTCGAGCACGATGTCGCCGGACCAGCCCGGCTCGCCGAGGAGCGCAAAGCCGGGTGCCTTGCGGCGAGTCGAGGAGAGCGCGGCGTTGCCGAGCCCGCCGCGGCCGCCCTCGGCGATGGCAAGGACGGTCCCGGCGCCGACGAGATCCGCGACGACCTTGCCGTCCGGGGTGCGCACCACCGTGCCGTTCGGCACAGGAAGCACCACGTCGTCGCCGTTGGAGCCGTGCCGATTGTTTCCCTGCCCGGGGCGGCCGTTACCCGCACGGCGGTGAGGGGCGTGGTGGTAGTCGAGCAAGGTCGTGATGTTGGGGTCGACGACCAGGACGACGTTGCCACCGCGGCCGCCGTTGCCGCCGTCCGGGCCGCCGAGGGGCTTGAACTTCTCGCGGTGGATGGAGGCGCAGCCGTGACCGCCATTGCCGGCAGCAACGTGCAGGACGACCTCGTCGACGAACGTCGCCATGCCGGCCGTGCCTCCTTCACAAAAGTTCGAGGGCGGGCCGGTGAGTCCCGGCCCGCCCTCGGTGAATGCCTTGCGGCGGACCTACTCCGCCGGCGGGACCACGTTCACGACACGACGACCGCGCCGCGTCCCGAACTCCACCGCACCCTCGACGAGTGCGAACAGCGTGTCGTCGCCACCGCGACCGACGCCGAGCCCAGGGTGGAAGTGGGTGCCGCGCTGCCGGACGATGATCTCGCCGGCGTTGACGATCTGGCCGCCGAAGCGCTTCACGCCGAGGCGCTGCGCGTTCGAGTCGCGTCCGTTGCGCGACGACGACGCGCCCTTCTTGTGAGCCATCTGGGTCCTACTTCCCGGTCTCGATACCGGTGACCTTGACCTGGGTGTGCTTCTGGCGGTGACCCTGGCGCTTGCGGTATCCGGTCTTGTTCTTGTACTTGAGAATGTGGATCTTGGGACCCTTGGTGTGATCGACGACCTCGGCCGTGACGGTCACCCCGGCGAGGGTGGTGGCGTCGCTTGTCACGTCGTCACCGTCGACCACGAGCAGGGCGGGCAACTGCACGGTCTCGCCCGGCTCACCCGGGAGGCGGTCCACCTGGACGACGTCTCCCACGGCAACCTTGGTCTGCCGGCCGCCGGCACGGACGATCGCGTACACCGCGGGTCTCCTCGTTGACATCTGGTTCACACGTCGCGGCCGTGCCCGGACCACACGAAAGGATCAGCGGGTACGCACAACGAGGCGTGCCGGCCGGCACGCCGAGGGGCAAGGGTACGTAAGGCCACGTCAGTGGGTCAAACCGTGTTTGACGGGTCGACTGCGGGTTCCTCGGTGACCTCGACGACATCGACAGCCTCGATGCCATCGTCGCCATGGACACTGCCCACGGGCGCATCAGCGATCTCTTCGCTGACGACGCTCCCCGCGCCTGCAATCGCCGCGGTCGCAGCCGCGATCTCCAGCGCCCGCCGCCGGCGGTCCTCGGCATCCCCGGCGCCGTCCTTCGTCCCGTTACCCCGGCCGGAGCGCTTCGGCTCGACCGGCACGTCGTGGAGGACCACGCCGCGGCCGTTGCAGCACTCGCAGGTCTCGGAGAACGCCTCCAGCAGCCCCTGCCCGACCCGCTTGCGGGTCATCTGCACGAGGCCGAGGGACGTGACCTCAGCGACCTGATGCTTGGTGCGGTCCCGGCCGAGACACTCCAGCAGCCGCCGCAGTACGAGCTCGCGGTTGCTCTCGAGCACCATGTCGATGAAGTCGACGACGATGATTCCGCCGATGTCGCGCAGCCGTAGCTGGCGGACCAGCTCCTCGGCGGCCTCGAGATTGTTGCGAGTCACCGTCTCCTCGAGGTTGCCGCCCTGGCCGGTGAACCGTCCGGTGTTGACGTCGACGACGGTCATGGCCTCGGTGCGGTCGATGACGAGCGACCCGCCGCTCGGCAACCACACCTTGCGGTCGAGCGCCTTCGAGATCTGCTCGTCGACGCGATAGGCAGCGAAGACGTCCCCCGCCTCCTCGCCATCCCAGCGCACGACACGCTCGGCGAGATCGGGGGCGACGGCCTCAACGTACGGCTCGACGACCTGCCAGGCCTCCTCGCCCGACACGACCAGCGAGCTGAAGTCCTCGTTGAAGACGTCGCGCACGACGCGCACGGTCAGGTCGGGCTCGCCATGAAGCAGCGACGGCGGTGAAACGCCGGTGGCCTTGCGTTGAATGTCGTCCCACTGGCTCGCCAGCCGCGCGACATCGCGTTCGAGTTCCTCCTCGCTCGCACCCTCAGCCGCGGTACGCACGATGACGCCCGCGTCCTCAGGGACCACCGTCTTGAGGATGCCCTTGAGCCGGGAGCGCTCGTTCTCGGGGAGCTTGCGGCTGATGCCGGTCATCGACCCGTCCGGCACGTAGACCAGGAAGCGACCGGGCAGGCTGATTTGGCTCGTCAGCCGAGCGCCCTTGTGCCCGATCGGGTCCTTGGTCACCTGCACGAGGACGGCGTCACCGGACTTGAGAGCGAGCTCGATGCGGCGTGGCTGGCCCTCCAACCCGGCCGCGTCCCAGTTGACCTCGCCGGCATAGAGAACGGCATTGCGCCCCTTGCCGATGTCGACGAACGCCGCCTCCATGCTTGGCAAGACGTTCTGCACCTTGCCGAGATAGACATTGCCGACGTACGACGATGACGATCCAGGCGTCGCCTCACGGGCGACGTAGTGCTCGACGAGCACGCCGTCTTCTAGGACGGCGATCTGGGTTCGGTCGCCGAGGTAACGGACAACCATGACCCGGTCGACTGCCTCGCGCCGAGCGAGAAACTCGGCTTCGGTGATGATCGGTGGGCGGCGGCGACCGGACTCGCGTCCCTCGCGGCGGCGCTGCTTGCGCGCCTCGAGCCGGGTCGATCCGCGAATGGCGGTCACCTTGTCGTCGGCCCTGCCGCCAGCGCCGGAGCGAGCCCGCTCCCTTTCGCGCTGCTGCTCCCGTCGTGGCTCGCGCACGTGGACGACGGTGTTTCCCTCGTCGTCCGTCGTGCCGGCGTCGGAGTCCGCTGCCTCGGAGCCGGCCCGGCGACGGCGCCGACGCCGCCGGCGAGAACTGCTGCTCCCCGTGCCGTCCGCCTCGTCGTCATCGCTGTCGCTATCCGGGGCGGCGTCGCTGTCGTCGGCCTCGTCGCGGTCACTGTCGTCGATGCCGGTCTCGTCGGCGGGCTCGGCATCGTCGGGGCCGGCGCTGTCGGATTCGGCGCCGTCCCGAGCGCGCCGCCCGCGGCCACGTCCGCCCCGGCGACGACGACGGCGACCTCCTGCCTCGTCGTCCTCTGCCTCGCCGTCGGACGCGCTCTCGCCTGCCGCGGTCTCGGTGCCGGCGTCGGCGATCGCGGCGATCGGCTCCTGCTGGTCACCAGAGGCAGCCGGGACGGCTGCTCCGGCAGCCGAAGCGGCTCGCTTGCGCGCCGCACGCCGCGGTCGGGATTCCTCGTCCTCGGCGGGCGGGACGACTGGCGGCTGGAAGATCAGGCTCGGCGGCTGGAACGTCAAGGCGGGTGCGGTTGACGCAACGATGGCGGGTTCGTCCGCCGCCGGCGGGGGTGGCTCCGGCTGGGCGGCCTTCGTCGACCGACTTCGTCGAGTCCGCTTCGGTGGGGGCGGAGGCGCGTCGATGTCGGACGATGCCGGCGGGTCAGTGACCGACTGCTTGTCCGACTCCTTGTCGGACTCCGCGTCGGGCGCAATCGATGCCTCGGGTGGGCCGGCCGGTCGAGTCGCTGCTCGGCGTCGCCTGCGCGGCGCAGCGCCGGACTGTCCGTCCGGCGGAGAGGTAGCCCCGTCGGAGGACGGAGCTGGTGATGTGTCGGCGAGCGCCTGTGCGTTCTCGCCGGTCGGCTCGGTGTCGAGCATCCGGTGGTTCTCTTTCCGCTCCCGGGCGCGATGCGCCGCGCAGGAGCTTGTGTCGTACCGCTGTTACCGGAATTCGGTCCAGCGGAAGCCTGTCGTGAAGCCGCCGGTCGCCGCCTCACCGCGGGCGGGGTGCAAGCCCTGCCCGGTCGGGAAGCAGCGGGTCGGCGACCTGTCCCGATTCCTCGTCGAGCGTCCCCTGCGCCAGCCGCGTCACCAAAGGTGGCAGTGGCGGCGCCAGATCGGCTACTCGGCGTAGACCGGTCATCACGTCGTCAGGTCGTACGGACGGGGTGCCGTGCCGAACAACCAGCCGAAGTATCGCATACGGACCCTCATCTGCCTCGGAAGCAGCCAACTGGACGACAGCCGGACGGGCGTCCAGGGTCCGTACCCCGTCCTTGGTGAGCCGTTCGACGGGCACCTCGTCGGCGGCCAGAAACGCCGTGACCGCCCGGACTGCTGCCTCGACGGGCACGCCGGGCAGCTCGATCCGCCAGTGCGAGCCGGTGATCCGCTCGGGGAGCGACCCCCCGCCCGCCTCGACGATGTCGAGCAGATCGAGGCCGGTCGGGAGGGCTGAGTTCAGCTGGGTACGAACCTGGTCGGGGTCGCGTCGCTGGGTCAGCGCGATCTCGACGTACTCCGCCTCACTCGCCGACCCCGTGGGGGCCGCATTGACGTACGAGATCCGCGGGTGCGGGCTGAACCCGGCCGAGTAGGCCATGGGTACGGCCGCCCGGCGCAGCGCTCGCTCCAGCGCACGTTGGAAGTCGCGGTGGCTGGAGAAGCGGAGCCGGCCACGCTTGGCATAGCGGATCCGCAGACGCTGAACCACGGGGGCGGGTGGTGGTCCATCGGGCGTGCGGGGCATCAGCTCTCGGCTGGCACAACCGTCAGCGGCAGCAGTTTGTTCCCTTTCGGGGGGGACACGGGGGGCGTGCCCCCCGTGTGTAGTTTCTTCCCGGTCGGGCCAACCTGAATCTCGGTGCCGAGCTGGGGGCAGACGCCACAGTCGAAGCAGGGCGTCCAGCGGCAGTCGTCGACCTCGATCTCACTCAGCGCGTCCTGCCAGTCTTCCCAGAGCCACTCGCGGTCCAGTCCCGCGTCCAGGTGATCCCATGGCAAGACTTCGGCGTAGTCGCGTTCGCGCGTGGTGTACCAGTCGACGTCGACGGGCTCGCCGGCGAGCGCCTGCTCGGCACACGCCATCCAGCGGGCGAACGAGAAGTGCTCGCTCCACCCGTCGAACCGACCACCATCGGCCCAGACGGCGCGGATGACTCGGCTGACGCGCCGGTCGCCGCGGGACAGCAGCCCCTCGACGATGCCGGGCTGCCCGTCGTGGTAGCGGAAACCGATGGACTTGCCGTACCGGCGGTCGGACCGAATCGCGGTGCGCAGCTTCGCCAGCCGGGCATCGGTGGCTGCTGCGTCGAGTTGTCCGGCCCACTGGAACGGCGTGTGCGGCTTCGGCACGAAGCCGCCGATAGACACCGTGCAGCGGATGTCGCGGGCGCCGGTGACGTCGCGGCCGGCCTGGATCACCTTCGTGGCGAGCTCGGCGATCTGCAGCACATCCTCGTCGGTCTCGGTCGGCAGCCCGCACATGAAGTAGAGCTTTACCTGACGCCAGCCGGCGCCGTACGCGGTCGTGACGGTGCGGATCAGGTCCTCTTCGCTGACCATTTTGTTGATCACGCGCCGCAGGCGCTCGGAGCCGCCCTCCGGTGCAAACGTGAGGCCGGACCGCCGACCGTTGCGGGACAGCTCGTTGGCGAGGGTGACGTTGAACGCATCGACGCGGGTGGACGGAAGCGACAGCGAGGTCTGAGATCCCTCGTACCGGTCGGCCAGCCCGTGCGCGATGTCACCGATCTCGCTGTGGTCGGCCGACGACAGCGAGAGCAGACCGACCTCCTCGAAGCCGGTGGCCTGCAGGCCAGCCTCGACCATGTCCCCAATACCGGTGATCGACCGCTCGCGGACCGGGCGGGTGATCATGCCGGCCTGGCAGAACCGGCAGCCGCGGGTGCAGCCGCGGAAGATCTCGACCGACATGCGCTCGTGCACCGTCTCGGCGAGCGGCACGAGCGGGTGTTTCGGGTACGGCCAGTCGTCGAGGTCCATCACCGTGTGCTTGCCGACCCGCCACGGAACGCCGGATCGATTCGGGACGACGCGTTGGATGCGCCCGTCCGGCAGGTAGTCGACGTCGTAGAACCGCGGCACGTAGACCCCGCCCGTCGCTGCGAGGCGGAGCAGCACCCCCTCGCGACCGCCGGGTCGGCCCGCCGCCTTCCATGCCCGGACGATCTCGCTGATCGCGAGCACGGCCTGCTCGCCGTCGCCGAGGACGGCGGCGTCGAGGAAGTCGGCGATCGGCTCGGGGTTGAACGCGGCATGTCCGCCAGCGATGACGAGCGGGTCGTCGTCGGTGCGCTGCTGAGCGTCCAACGGGATGCCGGCCAGATCGAGCGCGGTGAGCATGTTCGTGTAGCCGAGCTCGGTGGAGAAGCTCAGGCCCAGCACGTCGAAGGCGCGGACCGGGCGGTGTCCGTCGACCGTGAACTGCGGGACGCCGTGCTCGCGCATCAACGCCTCGAGGTCCGGCCAGACGGAGTAGGTCCGCTCCGCCAGAATCCCCTCACGCTCGTTCAGAATCTCGTACAAGATCTGCACGCCTTGGTTGGGCAGCCCGACCTCGTATGCGTCGGGGTACATCAGGCACCAGCGGACGTCGGCCGCGTCCCAGTCCTTGGGCGTGGAGTTCAGCTCGCCGCCGACGTACTGGATCGGCTTCTGGACGAGCGGGAGCAGCCGCTCGAGCTGCGGCCACACCGATGCGGCGGCGATTCCGTCGATGACGGAACGCTCACGAGTCACAGACAGGGAACCCTCCGGCAGACAGGGTGCAGACGCCCTCAGGCTAACCCACCGCCACTTCCGGCTCTCCGTTCATGGCTCGGCATGATCGAGGAGTGGACACACCTCAGTACCGAGCCCAGTTCGACGCGACCGTGACCTTCTCCAACGGTGGTCGGCTCAGCGCCGAGGGCTTCCGGGTCGACGTGCCAGGGCCTCAGCCGCAGCAGGGCGAGGTCGCCGCGCTGTTCGTGGCGTCGCTGAGCCTGCTGATGGTCGACCGGGTCGAGCTCGACAACCTGCTCGTGTTTCCCGAGCCGCACAAGGGCACGAGAGGCGGACCCAGCGATCGCAGCGACCCGTTACAAGCGGACCGATGGCGGCTGGTCGAGCTCAGTCACGTCATCACCGATGGCATGACGACCTATCCCGGGCTGCCCGCGCCGCAGATCACTCCCCACCTGACTCGCGCGGCGTCACGCGAGGTCTACGCGCCAGGCACCGAGTTCGCGATCGACCGCATCAGCATGGTAGGCAACACCGGCACCTACCTCGACAGCCCGTACCACCGTTATGCCGACGGCGTCGACCTCGCCCACCTGCCGCTCGACGCTTGCGCCGATCTTCCCGCCGTCGTCGTGCGCACCACGGGTAGCGCGAGCCGCGCAGTCGACGTCGGCGCGCTCGCCGCACTCGACGTGTCCGGTCACGCGGTGCTGCTGCACACCGGCGGTGACGCTGCCTGGGGGACGCCGGAGTATGCCCAGGACGCCCCGTTCCTCACCGGGGCCGGGGCCGAATGGCTGGCCTCCCGCGGGGCCCGGTTGGTCGGGATCGACTCCGTCAACATCGACGAGATGACCAGCAGCGGGCAGCGACCAAGCCACAGCATCCTGCTGGCTGCCGGCATCCCCGTGGTCGAGCACCTCACCGGACTAGGTCAGCTGCCGCCGACCGGTTCTCGTTTCACGGCCGCACCCGCGCGCATCGCTGACTTCGGCTCGTTTCCTGTCCGTGCCTACGCACTGGTCCCCGACGGGGCGTAGCGGCGCCTCGCCTATGTCAAGTCACGTTGATACGGACATGTTGAAGGAGCCCGACGGCGAGGCAGTTGGCGAGCATCGCCGTGCCGCCGTACGAGACGAAGGGCAGCGGCAGCCCGGTCACCGGCATGATCCCGATGGTCATCCCGATGTTCTCGAACGCCTGGAACGCGAACCAGCTGACGATCGCGGTCGCGAGCAGCATCCCGGCAATGTTGCCGGCGCGCTGCGCCTGCAGCGCAATGGTGCAGCCGCGCCACAGCACGACCGCGAGCAGCGCGATGATGGCCCCCCCACCGAGGAGGCCCAGCTCCTCGCCCGCCACGGTGAAGATGAAGTCCGTGTGCTGCTCGGGGACGAACTGCCCGCTTGTCTGGCTGCCCTCGAACAGGCCCTTACCGGTCAGCCCGCCGGCGCCGATCGCGATCCGCGCCTGGTTGGTGTTGTAGCCAACGCCTTTCGGGTCGAGCGTCGGGTCGGCGAACGCGGCGAAACGCGCCACCTGGTAGTCCTCGAGCACGCCGAGCTGGATGGCCGCGATGCCCACACCCACGGCGGCGAGCGCCAGCCCCAGCAACCAGCCGAACGAGACGCCGGACACGGCGAGGACACCGGCCACGATCGCGGCGAACACCATCACGGTGCCGAGGTCTGGCTGGAGGACGACGAGACCGATCGGGATCGCGGCGACCGCGAGGGCGAGGGCGACATCTACGCCGCCCGGATGCGGCACGAGCCGGCGTCGCTCCGCCAGCAGCAGCGCCAGCGCGAGGCACAGGGTGACCTTCGCTAGCTCGGCCGGCTGCAGTGACAGCCCGCCCAGAGAGATCCAGGAGTGCGAACCGTTGTAGGTGCGCCCAAGCGGCGAGAGCACGAGCGCGAGTCCGAGCAGCGAGATGAGGTACGCCACGGGCGTGGCGACGCGCAGAGCGCGGGGGCGTACCGCCGCGACGGCGGCGCCAAGCAGCAGGCCAACCGCGAGGTTGACGAGGTGGCGCTGCAGGTAGGTCGTGCCGTCCTCGCCGGTGAGCTGGCTGTTGGCACGCGTCGCCGACCACACGAGTGCCGCCCCGAACACGCACAGGAGAAGAACGGCGCCGAGCAGGACGAGGTCGACGCGGTGCAGAGCTGAGTCGGCGGCGAGGAGCCGGCGGACAACGTTGCGCGGGCGTGGCCGGTAGGTGGGGTGGTACAGAGCGCTCATGTTGGCGCCGCCACGCTTCCGCCGGCATCGATCGCGGGCAGGCCATCCGGCGGCAGCCCGCCGGGCAGGAGCGGCGGCTCGCCCGCCAGGCCGTAGATCGCCTCGTAGATCCCCCGCACCGACGGCCCGGAGGTACCGGCACCGGTACCGCCCTGCTCGACCATGAGCACGACCGCATAGCGGGCGTCGAAGGACGCGAACCACGAGGTCGTCTGCTTGCCGAAGACCTCCCCGGTGCCTGTCTTCACTCCCACCGGATGCTCGTCGAGCGGAAAGCCGGCAAACGCGGCGCGTCCCGTACCTTCCCTGGCCGTGCCGTAGAGCGCGGTCCGGATGTAGTCCAGCGTCCCCGCCTCCACGGGCAAGTTCCCCGCAGGTTGCGGTGTGATCTCCTCGACGACACCTCCGTCCGGGCTGACGACGGCCCGACCGACGCGCGGGGCCCAGAGTGTGCCCCCATTCGCGATCGCGCCGTACGCCACCGCCAGCTGGAGAGGCGTCACCGTCGTGTCGCCCTGCCCGATCGCGAAGTTGACGGCATCACCGCCGCGGTACTTGAAGCCGTCCACGCAGTTGTCGCGCGCGATCTGCTGCAGGTAGGCAGCTCGCTCCGGATCATCCGCCGCCACATCGGGGTACCCCTCGTCCGCACGACGGCAGCTCGTCTCCTTGGTGGCCTCCCAGGTCTGCTGCTTCCAGGCGCGATCGGCGATCCGGCCGGTGGACTCCGACGGTAGGTCGAGGCCGGTCGGCCGACCGAAGCCGAAGCCCTGTGCCATCCGCAAGAACGTGTCCGCGGCCTCCGGCCGTGGCCGGTCGCCGCCGTCGCGCTGCCACAGCTCGTACGCGAACCGGTAGAACACGGTGTCGCAGGAGACCTCGAGTGCGCGCTCCAGCGAGATCTGCCCGTACGCGTACGACTCGTAGTTGCGAAACGCTCGGTTGCCCACCTGGAAGCTGCTCGGGCAGGAGTACGAGCCGTCTATGTCATAGCCGGCGGCGATCGCCGCCGCGGCCGAAACGACCTTGAACGTTGAAGCGGGCGCGAACTCGCCCTGCGTCGCCCGCGACTGGTTGGGGTAGTGGGCCTCCTCGCTGGTGATCGCGGCGTAGGCGGCCGACGAAATGCCACCCACCCAGATCGCGGGGTCGTAGCTGGGGTAGCTCGCCAGCGCGACAATGCGGCCGGTGAGATGGTCGAGGACGACGGCCGCCCCGGACGGCGCGGCGTATGGCGTGCCATCGCGGTCGTTGCGCGACCGGGCCCGCTCGATCGCGGCCTGCAGCTGCTTCTCCGCGGCCGCCTGGACGCCGGCGTCGATGCTGGTCACGACGTGGTTGCCAGGTGATGCCTGCTGCTCGTCGACAGTTGCGCTCACCCGACCGCGGTGGTCGACCGCGACGGTACGGACCCCGCTCGCGCCGCGCAGCGCGTCGTCGTACTGCCGCTCGAGCCCAGCGCGACCAACCAGGTCGCGCCGACCGATCCGCGTGCCACCGCCCTGCGACTGCTGCTCCTCAAGCTCCTCCGCGCTCACCGGCGAGAGGTAGCCGAGCAGGTGCGCGGCGTTCGCCCCCTGAGGTGCAGGAAACTCGCGAACCGGAGCGAGCTCAGCAGTGACGCCCGGGAACTCCTCCTGCCGCTCGAGGATCCGCAGCGCCAGCGTGGTGTCGTCGGTCTCCGACACCGGGATCGGTTCGTAGGGAGATCCGTTCCAGCAGGGCTTGGGTGCCTCGCCGTTGCACAGCGTCGTTCGCGCGCGCAGCTCCTCCTCCGGTACGCCGACGACTGCGGCCAGTCGCTGCAGCAGCGCTGTGCCGGCGTCGGGCTGGCGGAGCAGCTCGGTCCGGCTCACTGAGACGACCAGGGCGGTGCGGTTGCGGATCAGCGGGCGGCCCTGTGCATCGAGGACCTGTCCGCGCACGGCAGGCACGGCCACCTGCCGAAGTCGATTCTCTGTTGCCGCCTGCTCGTAGCGCTCCCCCGCCACCACCTGCAGGTACCACAGGCGCCCACCCAGGGTCGCGAACAACGACAACACCAGCACCTGGATGACGACCAGCCGCAACCGCGACCGCTCGTTCATCGCAGCCTCAACAGGTACGGGTCGGAATCTCGTTTGCGGGTGCGTGACAGCGTGACGGGGACGACAGCAAGCGCAAGGACCACCGCGTACAGGCCGTCGCTGATCACGATCCACAGCAGATTGGCCAGGCCGCCGCCTGCGGTCTCGCCGAGCAGCGATGCGATCGCGAGCGTCAAGGCGCAGGAAGCGAGGGCGGCCACCCCGACGACCACCAGCGCGAGCGGCATGGACCGAGACGCTGTCGGCGTACGGCGCCACCACGCTCCGGCCGCATAGCCGACCAGACAGAGGACCAGCGCCGTGCGCCCGACGACATGGTCAGCGGGCGGGGCGATGTCGAGCGCCAGCCCGGCGCAGAAGCCGCACACGCCCGCGGTCAGGGAGCCGTACACCATCGCCAGCGCAACGATGGCCACGAGGACCAGATTCGGGGCGACACCGGGCAGTGGTAGACGGCTCAGCACCACGAGCTGCACGGCTATCGCAGTGACAAGGACGGCGACACACACGGCGATGCGGCGCATCACGAACCCGGCGGCCGTGGAGGGAGGACCGCGTCGCGCGGATCCTCACGGGGCGGCTCGACCACGACGCCGACGAGGTCGAGTGAGGTGAAGGACGCGTACGGCTTGACCACGGCGGCCCGAGTGAGCGACCCCGGCGTCTCCTCGACGTCCACGACCTCGCCCACCGGTACGCCCGGGACGAACGGCACGCCGCCCTGAGATCCGAACGTCACCAGCCGGTCTCCGCTCGCAACCTCGGCCTGCGGGTCGAGCAGCTCCAGTCGCATCGTCGTGGTACCGCGGCCGCTCACGACGCCGATCTGCTGCGACCCTTCGAGGCGTGCGCCGATCGCCGACTCGGGATCGGCGGCAAGGAGGACCGTCGACGTCACCGGGCCGACGTCCGTCACCCGGCCGACCAATCCGTCTCCGCTGAGAACCGTCATGTCGGGCGCCAGCCCGTCGCGGCTGCCGGCGTCGACCGTGGCTGTCCAGTCGAACGTCGACCCGGAACCGACAGCGATCACCCGCGCGGGCACCACGCGGTACTGCCCGACGCTCGCGACTCGGAGCAGGTCGTCCAGCTCTGCCGCGCGAGACCTCGCCTCCTCGCTGGTGCGCAACTGCACGTTCAGCTCGTCGTTGCGGCGCTGCAGCGCGTCGATGCGGTCCTGGTAGTCGTCGAGCTGAGCGACTCCGGAGACGAACGTCGCGACCGGACGGGTCACCGCGTCCCCCGCACGCTCGACCGGGCCGAACACGACGTTCCCCGCGCTGCGCAGCGCCTGCGTCGGTCCACCCTCTTGCTGCAGGTCAAGCGTCATCAGCGTGAACGCAGTGAGCAGCAGCACGACGAGGACGCGACGTGCGCGCCGTGACTCGCGTCTCATGCGGTCAACGACGCGGTTCGGCGATCAGCACGCGCTTCAGAGCGTCGAACTCCTCCACGCACTTGCCTGCGCCGAGCGCCACGGAGTGAAGCGGGTCCTCGGTGATGCGGATCGGCATCCCGGTCTCATGCCGCAACCGCTCGTCCATGCCGGCAAGGAGAGCGCCGCCACCGGTGATGACGATGCCGCGGTCCATGATGTCGCCGGACAGCTCCGGCGGGCATTTGTCGAGTGTCGTCTTCACCGCGTCGACGATGGTGTTGACGGGTTCCTCGGTCGCGCGCCGGATCTCCTCGGCGGACACGACGATCGTCTTGGGCAGCCCGGAGACGAGGTCGCGCCCGCGGATCTCCGCATGCGGCTCGTCGGGAACGGGGAACGCGGAGCCGATCGCCATCTTGATCTCCTCGGCGGTCCGCTCGCCGAGCATCAGGCCGTACTCCTTCTTGACGTACGCGATGATCGACGCATCGAGCTCGTCGCCGCCGACGCGGATGCTCTGCGCGGTGACGATGCCGCCGAGGGAGATGACGGCGACCTCGGTCGTGCCACCGCCGATGTCGACGACCATGTTGCCGGTCGGCTCGTGCACGGGCAGCCCGGCACCGATGGCCGCCGCCATCGGCTCCTCGATGATGTAGACGCGACGCGCGCCCGCCTGGGTGGCGGCCTCTTCGACGGCTCGGCGTTCCACGCCGGTGATGCCAGAAGGCACGCAGACGACGACGCGCGGCCGGACGAGCCGGCTGCGGCGGTAGGCCTTCTGGATGAAGTAGCGCAGCATCCGCTCGGTCGTCTCGAAGTCGGCGATCACGCCGTCCTTGAGCGGACGGATGGCCACGATGCTGGCGGGCGTGCGCCCGATCATCTTCTTCGCCTCGGAGCCGACGGCAAGGATGCTTCCGGTCGTGGTGTTGACGGCGACCACGGATGGCTCGTTCAGCACGATGCCCCGGCCACGCTCGTAGACGAGCGTGTTCGCCGTGCCGAGATCGACGGCCATGTCGCGACCGAAGAGCGAGTTCGCCATGGCGGGTCGTGCCTTCCGTGGGCCTGCGGAGGAAGATCCCGTCCGCAGGCTACGGGCGATGCGTGCTGATTCTGTGACGCAACGCCGTCAGCCCGACGTAATCACCTGGTCGTGTAGATCGTCGTGGACAACTGGCCGCGTGGAATCGTGCTGAAGCTTCACGACGATCTACACCACCGGCACCTGCGCGCTGTAGGTGGAGGTCAGCTCGGCCCAGCGCGTTCGCCAGTCGGTCCGCGTACGCCCGCCCAGGTACGCGCCGAGGTCCTCGACGTGCGCCTGCCAGCCAGCGCCGTGGGCGGCGAGCTCCGGCATCGGGATGCCGCGTTCCTCGATCACCAGCAGAGTGTGCGCGCCGTCCGTGCGGAGGTCGGCCTCGATAACCGTCTCGTCCGGTGTGCCCGGGTCCATGGTGAGCAACAGGCGACGTGGTGGCTCGCAGACGTCGACCCTGCCCGGACCTTCCCAGCCGCTGGTGAAACGCGCGTGGAACGTGCCGCCCACGCTCAGCTCACCTTCCACGTCAGCGATCCAGCGAGTCAGCCGGTCCGGCTTGGTGAGGGCGGACCAGAGGTCGTCGATGTCGGTGGCGTACGTGTCCTCCATGCGGACGACGCCGACGCCACCCATCGAGTGCAGCGTTCCCGTGACTCGGCCGCTCTCGCTGTCGGTCATGGCGTACCCCTTCGTTGTCTTCTTCCTCGGGCGACTTCGGTGTGCAGGGCGTCCAGCCGGTGCTCCCACAGCGACCGGTAGCCGGAGAGCCACCCGTCGACCTCCGCGAGCGGCTCGGGTCGGAGGCTGTACCTGCGAAACTGCGCCTGCTGCTCCACCTCGACGAGGCCGGCCTCGCGCAGCACCCGCAGATGTCGCGACACACCCGGACGGGCAATCGGCAGCAGAGCGGCCAACTCACCGGCAGATGCCGGGCCAGCGCGGAGCGCCTCGAGCACCGTGCGACGGCTCTCGTCCGCTAGCGCATGCAGCACTGCATCCATGCGAGAGAACGTACCAAACTAGTTACGTAACAGACAAGGTACTTACGTGGTTGGATACGGAAGCGCCTACAGCGTCGGGAAGAAGATGCCGATCTCGCGCTCCGCCGATGCGACGGAGTCGGAACCGTGGACGAGGTTCTGCTCGATCTCGAGCGCGAAGTCGCTGCGCAGCGAGCCCGGCGCTGCCTTGACCGGATCGGTCGCACCCATCAGTGTGCGTGTGGCTTCGACCGCGCGCGGGCCCTCCACGATGAGGGCGACCAGTGGGCCGCTGGTGATGAACTCCACCAGCGGCTCGAAGAACGCCTTGCCGACGTGCTCGCCGTAGTGCTGCTCGGCGGTATCGCGTCCGAGTGTGCGCATCTCCATCGCGACGATGCGCAGGCCCTTGCGCTCCAGTCGTGACACGACCTCGCCGATCAGACCGCGGCGTATGCCGTCGGGTTTGACGAGGACGAGGGTGCGCTCGGACACGGGCTATCTCCTCCGGGAGCAGGTCGGGTCGGGCAGCCTATCGAGTCACTTGAGCAGCAGGTGTTCCAGCCGTCTCGAGGCGATGGCGAGGCCGGCGACGCCCAGCACCGTGAGGTAGAGCACGTGCCACAGCAGTCCTGCGGACACCGCTCCGGTCGTCAGGCCACGAATCAGCGCGACACCCTGATACAGCGGCGTGGCGGCGACAATCGGCTGCAGATATCCCGGGTACGTCGCCAGCGGGTAGAACGTGGCGGAGAACAGGAACATCGGCAGCGTCACGATGGTGACCCACTCGAAGTCCTGCCAGCTACGGAAGAACGTGGTGCCGGCCATGCCGACGGCACCGAAAGTGAAGCCGATCAAGATCGCCGCCGGCAAGGCCAGCACGGCCCAGATCGACTCCACGAGACCCATGGCGAGCATGACCAGAACGAACCCGAACGCGTATACGGCGCCTCGTATCAGCGCCCACGTGATCTCGCCTAACGCGACGTCACCGGTGCCGATCGGGGTCGCGAGAACCGCGTCGTAGAGCTTGGCGTACTTGAGCTTGAAGAACACGTTGAACGTGGCGTCGAAGACGGCACCATTCATGGCCGCTGACGCGAGCATGGCGGGCGCGACGAACGACGCGTACGGAATGGCCTTGCCACCAACCTCGACGGTCGGCACCAGCGCACCGATGCCGACGCCGATCGAGAACAGGTAGAACACCGGCTCGACGAAGCCGGACAGGAAGACCACCCACGACCGGCGGTAGACGAGAAGGTTGCGCTCGATGAGGAACCGAGCTCGCCGGCTGCCGAAGATGGGCAGCGGGACGACGCGTGCAGCAAGAGTGGCCATGTCGGCTGCCGTCAGTCGATCAACCGGGAGCGGAATCCGAGCAGGGCAAGCACCACACCAGCGACGACCCACGCGCTGAGGTACAGCGCATGCAGGACCGCGGCCGTGGCCGTGCCGGTCCCGAGCATCAGGTCACGGCAGAGCTCGACGCCGTGCCACAGCGGGGTGACGTAGGCGATGGGTTGGAGGAACGCGGGCAGCTGCGAGACCGGGAAGAACGTGCCGGAGAACAAGAACAGCGGAACGATGCCGAAGCGGAACAGCCCGGCGAACCCAGCGTCGTTCTGCTGCACGGCGGCGAACGCAGCGATCGGCACGGCGAAAGCCATCCCGACGAGCAGCGCCGCCGGCAGCGCCAGGATGGCTGTCGGCGCCACCGCACCTCCGAAGAGCACGATCACGACGAAGTACACAGTGCATGAGGTGCCGATTCGCGTGGCGATGAAGAGCAGATGCCCGGCCATGACGTCGCGGACTGCGAGCGGTGTCGCCAGCTGGGCGATGTACTGCTTATGCCACTTGATTGCACCCATGACGGGATACGTCGACTCGAACGATGCGATTTGCATGGCAGTAGCGGCGAGCAACCCGGGAGCCACGAACTGGAAGTACGGCACGCCGTCGACACCACCAGCCGAGGCATCGACCAGCGAACCCAACCCGAAGCCCAGTGCGCCGAGGTAGAGGATCGGCGAGAGCAGGCTACTGATGGCGGAGCCACGCCAGGTCCGCCGGTACGCGGAGAGCCAGTATGCGTACGACGCCAGCGTCGGTTGCAAAGCGCTCATCAGTCGACGAGCGTCCGGCCGGTCAACCGCAGGAAGACGTCCTCCAATGAGGCGCGGCGCACTAGAGCGCTGCGCGGCTCGACACCACGCTGATGGACGTGGGCCAGTGCGGCATCGCCATCGTCGACGTACAGCAGCACGCGGTCGGGCAGCACCTCGATGCGCGCGGGTAGACCCTGCAGTTCTTCGCCCTTCGAGGGGCACACGGGGGGCGAGCCCCCCGTGTGTAGTTTCTCCGCCATGGCAGCGAGGTCCTCGATCTCGAACCGCAGCTCCAGGACCTCACGGGTCGACCAGGTATCGATGAGCTCACGCGGTGACCCCTCCGCAGCGATGCGGCCGTGATCCATAACCACGAGCCGGTCACAGAGCTGCTCGGCCTCGTCCATGTAGTGCGTCGTAAGGACGAGCGTCACGCCCTGCTGCTTCAGTCGGAACAGTCGCTCCCAGACGACGTGACGAGCCTGTGGATCCAAACCAGTCGTCGGTTCGTCGAGGAGCAACAGCGCCGGCTCGTTGATGAGCGAGCGTGCGATCGTCAACCGGCGGCGCATACCGCCGGACAGTTTCTCTACGACGTCGTTCGCCCGATCGGATAGCTGCACGAAATCGAGCAACTGGTCGGCACGCTCGCGCACGACTTCGCGACGCAGGCCGAAGTAGCGCCCGTAGACGAGCAGGTTCTCGCGCACCGACAACTCGTTGTCGAGGGTGTCCTCCTGAGGTACGACTCCAAGCCGGCCGCGGATGGCTGGACCGTCCGTATGTGGATCCATGCCGAGCACGCGCAGCTCGCCGCTGGTCGCGGGTGAGACGCACCCGATCATCCGCATCGTCGAGCTCTTGCCGGCGCCGTTCGGACCGAGGAAGCCGAACGCCTCGCCATGCATCACATCGACGTCGATGCCGTCGACAGCGACAAACTCGCCGAACCGCTTGGTCAGGTTGCGTGCGGACACAAGTGCGTCGGATGCAGGGCTCGTCATCCGCCGCGCGCCGCCTTCTCCTCGTCCAGCCGGCCACCGAGCCGCCAGGCGACCACCCACAGGATCAGAAAGATCCCGCCGAGGAAGAACATCGTCGGGACAACAAAGCCGGATAAGACGAGCGCGACCTGCAGCATTGAACCGACGACATAGGCCCAGCGGTAACGCAACAGCCCGGCCGTGACCAGGCAGGCGATGGCGAGGCCGACGCCGCCACTAAGGACGAGCGTGAGATCTACGTCGGACAATGTGGCCGCGGCCAGGATGGCGAACCAGATGACGAACGCCTCGAGGGCAAGGACGCTGGCGCAGAAGGATCGGCGAGTACGGCCGATGGGAGTGCTTGTCACTGCTCAGCCATGACGGTCTTAGCCACGACGGCGCAGCAACGTGCGTGCGTCGCCGACAGTGACGATCGAGCCGGTGACGAGCACGCCCGCGCCACCTAAGTCGCCTTCTTCCTCGGCAAGGGTGACGGCGCTGTCGAGCGCGTCGTCCATGCGCGGCACGACCTCAACGCGGTCGGCGCCGAAGACATCGACGGCAAGCGCAGCTAGTTCGTCAGCGGGGAGCGTGCGCGGCGACGAGTTCTGCGTCACCACGACCTCCGCGAGCACCGGTTCCAGGGCTTCCAGAATCCCTCGCGCATCCTTGTCCGCGAGAACAGCGATCACACCGATCAGCCGGGTGAAGGTGAACGCGTCATGGATCGCCGCTGTCGTCGCTGCGGCGCCCGCGGGGTTGTGGGCGGCGTCGAGCAGCACCGTCGGACTGCGCCGCACGACTTCCAATCGCCCAGGCGAGGTAACTCCGGCGAACGCCTGACGGACGACGTGGACATCAATCCGCTCGCGACCGCCCCCGAGGAATGCCTCCGCGGCAGCGAGAGCGCAGGCCGCGTTGTGCGCCTGGTGTGGGCCGTGCAGCGGGAGGAACACCTCCTCGTAGTTGCCGCCTATGCCCTGCAGGTCGAGCATTTGGCCGCCAACGGCGACATCTCGGCGGAGCAGTCCGAACTCGATGCCTTCGCGGGCAACGGTGGCGCCCACGTCGACCGTACGCCGCAGCACTGCCTCGGCAGCCTCGAGAGACTGCTGCTGCGCGAGCACCGCGAGCGCGTCGTGCTTGACGATGCCGGCCTTCTCGACGGCAATGTCGTCGACCGTGGAGCCGAGATAGTCGGTGTGATCCAGCGCAATCGGCATCACGACCGGCACCTGCGCGTCGGCGACATTTGTGGCGTCCCAGCTCCCGCCCATACCGACCTCGACGACGGCCACGTCGATCGGCGCATCGGCAAAGGCCGCATAGGCCATGCCGGTGAGCACCTCGAAGAAGGACAGGGGAATGTCGTTGCGCGAATCCACGAGCTCGACGTAGGGCGCGATCTCGTCGTACGCCGCAACGAACTGCTCAGCAGTCACGGGCTCACCGTCGAGCGCAATCCGCTCGAGCATCGACTCGAGGTGTGGACTGGTGTAGCGCCCGGTGCGCAGCCCGAATCCGCGCAGCACCGCTTCCACCATTCGTACAGTGCTGGTCTTCCCGTTCGTGCCGGCGACGAGAACCACGGGGTAGGCGGTCTGCGGTTCGCCGAGTACGTCCATGAGCGCGCCGATGCGGTCGAGCGACGGGGCGATGCGCGACTCCGGCCAGCGCGCTCGCAGCGCCGCCTCGACACGCTGCAGCGCCGCTGCGTCGGCGCTGTCGACGGTCACGCCGTGGGAAGCCGATCGAGCTGCACGGAAATGCGGGCGATGTCCGCCTCGGCCGCTGAGAGCCGACCGCGGATCTTGTCGACCACGGCGACTGGCGCCTTGCCGACGAAGTCGGGGTTGTCGAGCTTTCCCGTGGCCTGCGCCCGCTCCTTTTCAGCGGCGGCGAGGTCGCGGGTGAGCCGCGCGCGCTCGGCGGGCACGTCGATGCTGCCGGACAGGTCGATCTCGACGATCAAGCCGGCGACATTGAGAGCAGCCGTTGTCTCGAAGCCGTCATCTGCCGGCGCTAGCCGGGCGAGCGCGCGCACGTGCTCCTCGTGCGGAAGCAGCAGTGACGTCTCGATGCCCGCGAGCCGAGCCGGGACGCGCTGAGCGGGCCGAACGCCCTGATCGGCGCGGAACCGCCGCGCTTCGGTGACGACGTCCTGCAGCAGCGAGATCTCGCGCTCAGCGTCGTCGTCCACGTACTCCGGTCGCGGTGTCGGCCACGCCGCAACCACGATCGACTCGCCGTCGGTTAGCGACGTCCACAGCTCTTCGGTGACGTACGGCGTGAACGGATGCAGCATGCGCAGCAGCGCGTCGAGCACGTGACCGAGGACGAGACGGGTGTGAGTGGCCTCATCGCCACCGTGCGCGAGCGACACCTTGGCGAGCTCGACGTACCAGTCGCAGAACTCGTCCCACGCGAAGTGGTACAGCGTCTCCGCAGCGCGCGCGAACTGGAAGTCGTCGAAGTTGGCATCGACGTCGGCGATCACCTGCTGGAGCCGCGACAGGATCCATCGATCGGCGCTGCCCAGCAGTTCTCGCGGCGGCAGTGGCGACGCCGTCGATGCACCGTTGATGAGGGCGAAGCGCGCTGCGTTCCACAACTTGTTGCAGAAGTTGCGTGCTCCCTGCACCCACTCCTCGCCCACCGGGACGTCCTGCCCCGGATTAGCGCCGCGCGCGAACGTGAACCGCATTGCGTCGGTGCCGTACGTGTCCATCCACGCGATCGGATCGACGGCGTTGCCGAGCGACTTCGACATCTTCTTGCCGTGACGAGTCACGCAGCATGCCGTGCAGAGGGACGATGTCGAACGGCTGCACACCGTCCATCGCGTACAGCCCGAACATCATCATCCGGACGACCCAGAAGAAGAGGATGTCGTAGCCGGTGACCAGGACGGTGTTCGGATAGAACTTCTCGAGCTCCGGCGTCTCATCCGGCCAGCCGAGGGTGGAGAACGGCCACAGCGCCGAAGAGAACCAGGTGTCGAGGACGTCGGGGTCCTGCGTCCAGCCCATCGCCGGTCGGCGGTTCCTCGCCCGGCCCGACGCAGACGACCTCGCCGCTCGGTCCGTACCACACCGGAATGCGGTGCCCCCACCACAGCTGCCGGCTGATGCACCAGTCGTGCATCGTTGTCGACCCAGGCGAAGAAGCGCGGCTCCATGCTCTCGGGTGGATGGTGACCCTGTCCGTCGCGGACAGCGTCGCCGGCTGCCTTGGCCAGCGGTGCGACCTTGACGAACCACTGCATCGACAGCCGCGGCTCGACGACGGTGTCGCAGCGAGAGCAGTGACCGACGGAGTGGAGGTACGGCCGCTTCTCCGCGACGATGCGGCTCTTGTTCTCGCAGCGCGGCGACGACGGCTGGGCGCGCCTCGAACCGGTCGAGACCGAGGAACGGGCCGTTGGCGGTGATGTTGCCGCGCTCGTCGAGGACGATGAGCGACGGCAAGCTGTGCCGGCGGCCGATCTCGAAGTCGTTCGGGTCGTGCGCGGGTGTGACCTTGACCGCGCCGGTGCCGAACTCGGGATCGACGTGCTCGTCGGCGACGACGGGGATGCGGCGGCCGGTGAGCGGAAGCTCGACCTCGGTGCCGACGAGGTGCGCGTAGCGCTCGTCGTCGGGATGGACGGCGACGGCGGTGTCGCCGAGCATCGTCTCGGCACGGGTGGTCGCGACGACGATGCTGTTTTCGGGTCGTCCATCTGCCGTACCGGATCGAGACGAGCTCGCCCTCGTCCTCCTGTGCTCGACCTCGATGTCGGACAGCGCGGTCAGGCAGCGCGGGCACCAGTTGATGATGCGCTCGGCGCGGTAGATCAGACCGTCGTCGTAGAGCCGCTTGAAGATCGTGAGGACGGCGCGCGTGAGGCCCTCGTCCATCGTGAACCGCTCGCGGGACCACGCGACGCTGTCGCCGAGGCGGCGCATCTGGCCGAGGATCTGCCCGCCGGACTCGGCCTTCCACTGCCACACGCGCTCGACGAACGCCTCGCGGCCCAGGTCGTGGCGCGACAGGCCCTCGCTGGCGAGCTCGCGCTCGACGACGTTCTGGGTGGCGATGCCGGCGTGGTCCATGCCGGGCTGCCACAGCGTCTCGTAGCCCTGCATCCGTTGCCGCCGGATCAGCGCGTCGATGAGCGTGTGCTCGAACGCGTGGCCGAGGTGCAGGCTGCCGGTGACGTTCGGCGGCGGGATGACGATGCAGTACGGCGGCTTCGCGCTGACGTCGGCGTCGACCTCGAAGTAGCCGGCCTTGACCCAGCGCTCGTACAGCGGCCCCTCTACCTGCGCCGGCGCGTACTGGGTCGGCAGGTCTTTCGGGTCACGCAGGGTAGGCGTCGAGGTCACCCGCCGAGTCTACGGACGGTGACATCCGCCGATCGACCGCATAAGCGTTGGTCCTCGCGATGCGCCGCCGGCAGCTGGCGGCGTAAGTCTCAGGCCGACTTCTCGCGGCGCTCGCGCTTGGGCGACTCGCGCGGCACGAGCGTGGGGTTGACGTTGTCGAGGACGACCTCGCGGTGATGACGACGCGGGCGACGTCCTTGCGTGACGGGACCTCGTACATCACCGACAGCAGGACCTCTTCCATGATGGCGCGCAGGCCACGCGCGCCGGTGCCGCGCAGGATCGCCTGGTCGGCGATCGCCTCGAGCGCGTCGTCGGTGAACTCGAGCTCGACGCCGTCGAGCTCGAAGAGCTGCTGGTACTGCTTCACCAGCGCGTTCTTCGGCTCGGTGAGGATCTGGATGAGCGCGTCCCGGTCGAGGTTCGTGCACCGCGGTGATCACGGGCAGCCGGCCGATGAACTCCGGGATCATGCCGAACTTCAGCAGGTCCTCCGGCATGACCTCGTTGAACGCGTCGGCGGCGTCGAGCTCGCGCTTGGAGTGCAGCGTCGCGCCGAAGCCGATGCCCTTCTTGCCGACGCGCTGCTCGATGATCTTCTCCAGGCCGGCGAACGCCCCGCCGACGATGAACAGCACGTTCGTCGTGTCGATCTGGATGAACTCCTGGTGCGGATGCTTGCGCCCGCCCTGCGGCGGGACCGAGGCCGTGGTGCCCTCGAGGATCTTCAGCAGCGCCTGCTGAACGCCCTCGCCGGAGACGTCGCGGGTGATCGACGGGTTCTCGCTCTTGCGGGCGATCTTGTCGACCTCGTCGATGTAGATGATGCCGGTCTCGGCCTTCTTGACGTCGTAGTCGGCTGCCTGGATGAGCTTCAGCAGGATGTTCTCGACGTCCTCGCCGACGTAGCCGGCTTCGGTGAGCGCGGTGGCGTCGGCGATCGCGAACGGGACGTTGAGCATCCTCGCCAGCGTCTGCGCGAGGTAGCGTCTTGCCGCAGCCGGTGGGGCCGATGCAGCAGGATGTTGGACTTGGCGAGCTCGACCGGCTCGTCGTCGCGCGTGGGCCGTTGTCGCTGCCGTCGCCCGCCTGGACGCGCTTGTAGTGGTTGTAGACGGCGACCGAGAGCGCCTTCTTGGCCGCTCCTGGCCGATGACGTACTGCTCGAGGAAGTCGTAGATCTCGCGCGGCTTGGGCAGCTCGTCCCAGCCGAAGCTCGGACGACTCCGAGAGTTCTTCCTCGATGATCTCGTTGCAGAGGTCGATGCACTCGTCGCAGATGTAGACGCCGGGGCCCGCGATGAGCTTCTTGACCTGCTTCTGGCTCTTGCCACAGAACGAGCACTTGAGCAGGTCACCGCCATCGCCGATGCGTGCCACGCGGTGCGTCTCCTTCGTGTGGGGCGGCGAAGCCGCGGATCGTTCCTTGATCCGACGGTACTCCGTCCTCGACCCGCGGTCCTTCTCCTGGTGCTGCTCGTGCTCTGCTGTGGATCGATCCCTCAGACGACCAGCGATGCCTTGCGGTTGGTGATGACCTGGTCGATGAGACCGTACTCGACCGATTGCTCCGCGGTCAGGATCTTGTCGCGTCGATGTCGAGGCGGACCTGCTCCTCGGTACGTCCCGTGTGCTGCGCGATCATCTGCTCGAGCAGGGTACGCATCCGCAGGATCTCGTTGGCCTGGATCTCGACGTCACTGGCCTGGCCACCGCCCTCGGCGACCGCCGGCTGGTGGATGAGGATCCGCGAGTTGGCCAGCGCGAACCGCTTGCCTGGCGTGCCTGCCGCAAGGATCACGGCGGCCGCCGAGGCCGCCTGACCCATGCAGATCGTCTGGATGTCGGGCTTCACGAACTGCATCGTGTCGTAGATCGCGGTCAGCGCCGTGAACGAACCGCCGGGCGAGTTGATGTAGATCGAGATGTCGCGGTCGGGATCCATCGACTCCAGCGTGAGCAGCTGCGCCATGACGTCGTTGGCGGACGCGTCGTCGATCTGCACTCCGAGGAAGATGATGCGCTCCTCGAAGAGCTTCGTGTACGGGTTGTGGCGTCGCCAGCCCTGGCTCGTCCGCTCCTCGAACTCGGGATGACGTAGCGGGCACTGGGGAGATGCAGCTCGCTCATGGGTGGTGACCCTTCACGGTCGAATCAGTATCGTCGCTGGCATGGTGAGGGTCAGGACACCGGGCCGCTCGCTGTCGACCTGGTTCGGCGCTCTGCACCACCTTGTCGACCAGGCCGTACTCCTGCGCCTCTTCCGCGGTGAACCATCGGTCGCGGTCGGAGTCGCGCTCGATCTGCTCCACGGTCTGACCGGTGTGCTGGGCGATGAGCTCGGCCATCTTGCGCTTGGTGTAGATCATCTGCTCGGCCTGAATCTTGATGTCCGATGCCGTACCGCCGAGACCGCCGGACGGCTGGTGCATCATGATCCGCGAGTGCGGCAGCGCGATCCGCTTACCGGCCGCGCCGGCGCACAGCAGGAACTGGCCCATCGACGCGGCCAGTGCCCATGCCGACCGTGGCGACGTCGTTGGGGACGTACTGCATGGTGTCGTAGATCGCCATGCCGGCCGACACCGAGCCGCCGGGCGAGTTGATGTAGAGGTAGATGTCGCGCTTGGGGTCCTCGGCCGTGAGCAGCAGCAGCTGCGCGCACAGGGCGTTGGCGATCTCGTCGTCGACGACGGAACCGAGAAAGATGATCCGCTCGCGCAGCAATCGCTGATAGACCTGGTCGTCGAGGCCCATGCCGCCGCTGGGCTGGTGGGTGCGCCCCTGCGGCACAAGCAACCCCGGCGCGCCTAGCCCGTACTCGCCGGCCTCTACAACGTCCACGGGAGATTCACCTGCTCCGAGTCGGACCACCGGGGACGATGGTCGGGATCAATCTGTCGCGCTTCTAGCGACAGTAACGTGACCGTCCCACCAGGCCATCGCCGCCGCGAAGGTGTTCGCTCTTGGCGCAGGAACCGGGCACCGAGCAGCAGGCCTAGGTGACGTCCGACGGTTGCGGAAAGCCGCCAAACCGCAGGCCATAGGCGGCGACAATCATGAAAGCCAGGCCATAGGCAACTATGAGGAGACGGCCAAGGCACAGGCGCGTGCGCCAGCCGACCACCAGGAAGACAGCGCCCGACGTGAGCATCAGCGCAACGGTTCCACCTTCAAGCGCATTCGTTGCCGTCGTCGTGCCGACGAGCAGCGCAACTGCATAGGGAAAGGCGCCATGAGGAAGGGCGCGCCGGGCCAAGACTGCCGTGAGGGCGGCGAGCACGAGGATCCATCCGGCGTACCAGACGTAGTGGCCCACGACCTCATCCCACAGATGCACCGCCGGACCTGGCGCTGTTCGACCGATCGAGTTCGCCGCCAGATGAATGCCATGGCCGTCGGCGTACATGACTGCGCCGACCAGATAAACCGCCCATCGCCGCAGCCAGGCTCCTGCGCTGAGCAGTGTGACGGCAGCCGGGAGGAGTACGGCGTATGGCGTCAGCACATCGAGCCAATCCGTCCAGCGTGTCGAGCCCATCATCTCGAACGAGGAGGGAAGCGTGCCAACGTGGTGGAGCACGCCATACGCGAGCATCGTCACCGCGAACGCACGTGCTTGCGCCGTGGACAGTGGCTCACCGTCGATCGTGCCGGCGTGAGTCACGATCGAACGAGGCAAGCCGGCGGCCGGTCTAGATGCGCTGCTCCTCGGGTTCGACGACGCGGTCATCCGCGGTGTCGGCGTCGTCCAGCTCGTCTGCGGGAGCGGCCTCGTCGACGCCGACGGTCTCGTCGGTTACCGGCGGGGCGACGTCCTCGCGAAGCTCCTCGATGTCGACTGGGCGTCCGGACTCGTCGGTCACCGTCGCCGACTCGACGACGAGTGCCAGCGCCTTGCCTCGCAAGACCTCACTCATGAGCAGCGGCACCGCGCCCGACTCCACCACCTGCTGAGCGAAGACGTCGGGCGACATGCCCTGGCGAGCCGCTCTGCGCAGGATGTGTTCGGTCAGCTCGCCTTCGGAGACGCCGAGCTGCTCGCTCGCGGCAATCTTGTCGAGCACGAACTGGGAGCGGATGGCGTCGCCAGCCCGCTTCGCGATGTCTGCGTCGTACTCCTCCGAAGTCTGCCCCTGCGCCTCCAGATAGGAGTCTCTGGTCATCCCGGCCGCTTCGAGCTGCGCGTCGAGCGCCTCGTTCCGCCCGTCGAGCTCCTCCTGCACGAGGCTCTCCGGCAGCGGGATGTCGACCCTGGTGAGCAACTCTTCGAGGGTCTTGTCGCGCGCCTGGACTCCCTGCTCGAGCTTGCGCATTCGCTCCAGCCGCTGCCGGATGTCATCGCGCAGCTCGTCCACGGTGTCGAACTCGCTCGCTGTCTGAGCGAAGTCGTCGTCGAGCTCCGGTAGCTCACGCTCCTTGACGCTGCGCACGGTGGCAGTCACCTGGACCTCTTCGCCGGCATGCTCGCCGCCGACCAGCGTCGTGGCGAAGTCAGCCGACTCGTCGGCGGACAGGCCGACGAGTGCTTCGTCGAGCCCGTCGATCATGGTCTCGCTACCGACTTCGTACGACATGCCGGAGGCCTTGCCGTCCTCTATCTCCTCGCCCTCCGCGTCGACAGCCACCAGGTCGATCGACACGAAGTCGCCGGACTCGACCGGACGGTCGACGCCGGTCAGCGTGGCGAAGCGCTCCTGGAGCGCGGTGACCTGCTCACTGACGTCATCTTCGCTGACGTCCGCGTCCGGCACCGTCACCACGATGCCCTCGTAAGCCGGCAGCTCGAAGTCGGGTCGGATGTCGACCTCGGCGGTGAACTTCAGCTCGGTACCGTCGCCGAGCTCGGTCACGTCGACCTCGGGCTGGCCAAGGGTCTGCAGAGAGTTGTCCTGGACGGCGCGGGTGTAGAAGCGCGGCAGCGCCTCGTTGATCGCCTCCTCCAGCACGACGCCGCGTCCGAAACGCTGGTCGATGATCTGCGGCGGCACCTTGCCGCGTCGAAAGCCCGGCAGCACAATCTGTCCGGCAATCCGCTTGTACGCGGCGTCGAGGCTCGGCCTCAACTCGTCGAACGGCACCTCGACGGTCAGCCGGACCCTGGTCGGGTTCAGGGTCTCGACGGCGCTCTTCACTGGGATCGGGTCTCCTCGTCGTCCGATTGGGTGGCCGGCGCACGGCGTCTCGCACGACGACTCGGTCCGCCGGCGGAACGTCGGTGGTCGGGGCGGGGAGACTCGAACTCCCGATCTCCTGCACCCAAAGCAGGCGCGCTAGCCACTACGCTACGCCCCGCGGCTCCGCATGCAGTGTAGGGGACGCGACCGCGTCATCGGTTGCCGTCGCTGTGCCACCATGGACGTACCCGCGGGTGTAGCTCAATGGTAGAGCTCCAGCCTTCCAAGCTGGTCATGCGAGTTCGATTCTCGTCACCCGCTCCACTGTTTCCGCAGGTCACACGCACTTTAGCGGCTCTTCGGCTTCTGGCGGGGTCGTGGGGTCACTGGACGACGATGGAGCCGAGGACGCGCCAGTTGGGTTTGCCGGCGTAGAGCAGCGCTCGGATCCGGTCGTTGTCGAAGTTGCGGAAACCGAGCCCGATCCGTTTGATCCGCTTGATGAGGTTGTTCAGTGCTTCGGTCGGGCCGTTGCTCATCCGGGCCAGGTGGTAGTTGCAGATCTTGTCGAACCAGCGCTCGAGGGTGGCGCCGAGCTTGCGAAGTTCGGGCGGCATCATCGTGCGTCGGCAGTGTTCGACGACTTCGGTAGGATCGCCCGGGCGGTGTCGGGTCGTTGTTGCCGGTAGAACTCGCGGAGCCGTTCTTTGTCCCGGTAGGTGATCGCGACTTCGCCGTGCGGGTCGCCGAGTTCGAGCAGTAAGCCGAGCCGCGCGGCGGCTGCCTGGTCGAGTCGTTCCTCACCGGCGAGCAGGGCGCGACGGAATCGGTAGAGCGGGTCGTGGCGACGGCCTCGGTGATCGGTCTGTTCGTTCTGCACCCGGCGGCGGACGTGTCCAGCGCCCGGTTCGCCATGGTGATCACGTGGGAGGCGTAGACCACCTGCGCTGCGTAGGCAGGATCACCGAGTAGACCGCCGCGTAGATGGCGGACATATCCAGCGCGCCGAAAGCGATCCGCTGCTTCCACGCCGCCGGCTGCTTGTCCAGAAACCCTGCCACGTTAGCGAAATGACGGCTGGGCAGGATGTCGATGATCTGGTGATAACGCGGAGGCCTCAGACCCCGCCACGATACGACGAACGAGACGTGGGGACTTCTCACTGGCCAGTGGGGACTTTTGCATGGCCACGAACAGTTGCCCTCGACCAGCGCCACTTGGCCTCCCTACCAGGCCGACAGTTACACCACCACGCGGGACGTGCACCTCCTCGGCGACTCGAAGTCCTGGGTGGCTCTATGACGGCGAGCTAGCGCCGGCGCATAGAGCTCGCGCCTACGTGCAACGCACGGAACGGCTAGATCTTGCTCCCATCAATAACCACTTCTGGCCGCGGGGCGGAGCTTGCCGATGGTGAAGCCGGCCTCGGGACGCGACCCCATCGCGAATCCCCGCGCCGACCTGACCCCGGAGCTCGCGGCCCCTTCAGCCTCCTGCGCCGGAGCTCGCACAGGTGCTCGCGGCGGTGCATGGCAGCATGGAGGCGATGGACGCCTTCGCGAGGGTCAGCGCCGGGGTGAGGTCGCCGACCGAGTTCGTCTCCGGCGACAACGTCGCTTCCATCTCCGCCGTCGGGCAGCGATGACGCAGCAGCGTCCTCTCGCCGCAGGGGTCACTCCGCTGGAGACCCGCCGCGAGGTGATCACGAGCCTCGCTGAGCGCGCCGAACACCTCGGGTACCGGCGGTTCTTCGTGGCCGAGGGCTGGGGGTACGACGCCCCCGTGCTGCTGGCCGAGATCGCGACCCGCACCCGCACCATCGGGCTCGGGACCGGCGTGCTCAACGTGTGGGGTCGCAGCGCCGCAGGCATCGCCATGCTGGCCGCGACCCTCGACGAGGTCAGTGCCGGGCGGTTCACCCTCGGTCTGGGTGCCGGCACCCCGCAGCTTGCCGAGGGGCTGCACGAGCAGCAGTTCCACGCGCCGGTGCAGCGCCTCGGTGCGGTGACCCGACAGGTGCGCAGGCTGCTCGACGGCCAGCGGGTCGCCTCGTCGGACGGGCAGCACGGGATGCGGCTCGCTATCGCCGCCCGGCCCGGGCTGCCGATCCACCTCGCCGCGCTCGGGCCCCGGGCCGTGCGGCTGGCCGGCGAGGTGTCCGACGGCTGGAACCCGTTCCTGCTCCCCCTCTCCGGCCTGACGGACGCCACCGCGGTGCTCGAGGACGGCGCCGCCAGCGCCGGTCGGGCGGCGCCACTGGTGTGCCCCGGGCTCCCCGCGGCGGTCGCGCCGGACCCCGTCCACGCCCGAGCGCTGGCGTCGTGGTGGCTGGTGCACTATCTCACCAACATGGGGTCGCTGTACGGGGAAGCGCTGCGCCGAGCCGGACTCGGGGACGCGGTCGACACCGTGCTGGCCGCGAACCCGACCCGCGGCACCGCCGATGTCCCCCCTGCGGGACAGGTGCTGTTAGACGAGCTGACGGTGCACGGGGACCCCGCGGCGGCGCGCGTCGCGCTGCAGCGCTGGTACGACGCAGGGGCCGACGAACCGGTCGTCGTCCTGCCCCCAGGCCGTCCGCAGGCGGAGCTCGACCACATCCTCGAGGCGCTACAGCCAGGGTGAGGCGACGGCGGCGCCGCAGGGACGTCGTTGGCGAGAACCGTTGGCGACGCAATGGCAACGCCCGCGACAAGTTCGACTACCTGCGGCTCTCCCCCGCCCTATTCGACCGCGTCACCGACGTCAAGATCTGGCGGCTCGGCTCTGGGGCAGCACAAACGGCACCCTGTTCCCCGCTACGACACCATCGCCGCAGAGCACGACGCCGCCTCCGACCACGCCGCCCGCTACGCCGACAGCGACCGCGACACTGACGACCGCTGATCAGCTTCAGCACCTGGTGGCAAACGGCGCCCAGCAAAGACGAATACTTAGGGGTATCGGGCTCCCTCTTACTGGCTAGCGACTCGACACAACGAATCGACCGTGACGGGTCTCGGCGACTGCCGCTACGCCCCGCGCAATGGACGCGCCCAACGGCGCGACATCACGGATGCTGTCTCGCCCAACCGTCAAGATGCTGACGCCGGTGTCGCCGCGTGTGCCCCTGCGACACAATTTCGAACACATGAGAGCTGCCAGCGGCGGCCGACGCCACCGACGATCTTGTCGATGGTGGGCCGCAGATGACCCTCGTCGGTGAAGCGACCCTGCGCAGGATGAATCCGCCCAGCACGCTCGACGTAGATCCGATCCGGGCCATTGGGCCATGACCTCCGTGACATCCACATCACGCAGATAGGGGCTCCAGCGGCCGTACCCCAGAATGTCGTCGGCGATCTCCTGCACGAGACGCGTTCGATCGGCCAGCGTCAGCGGGGTGTCCTCCGCCAACAGAACCTCTTGGAGCGTCAGGCGCACCTTCTGCTCGACCTCGCTCTGCGTTAGCCGTGTGTCGTACAGCTTCGGGCCGACGTTCTCCAGCAGCGTCTGGTGAACCGTTCGCCTACCTCGACGAACGGATCCCCCGCGGGCGAGCGATCGGCCCCCCAGGCCCGACAAGGGCGTCGTCCCGGTCCCGACGGGCCTGCGCCAATCGGCCGGCCAGGGTCTTGTCGCTCGCGCCTCCTTTGCCGGACCCACGGCAAAGGAGGTCCGACCGCCTGTTCTTGTGGGCGTTGGTGGCCGGCGACACTGATGCTCGACACGAAAGGGGTGGCAATCTCTGGGTCGTCTGGGATCGCCGCCGGCAGGTAGAGGTCATCTGTCGTGCCCATAGCATCCGCCTGCCTGCGAATCGCACGAGCCTTTCTAGAGGCGTGCGCTCACGTAGGGAGCGGGCGCCCGTGCTGCCGAGCGGAGAAGTGTCAATCAATGACTCATTGGACGTCATGAATCTCACCGTCCCTGGTCCGATGACGGTGGCGCTGCATGTAGTTCGCGCCGGCCGCCACGCCCATCCATTTGCGACTCTGTCAAGGCAGCGCCCGTGCTCTAGTGACGTGACAACGACCTTGCGGGGGTTGCGCACGTCGCGGCAGCGCTTCTTCTCATGGTCCAACGGCCGTCGTTGTCGGCGCCTAGACCAAGGACTAGGTCACCGACCTCAGGGTTGGAGTCGCCTCCCAGCGCGCGCATCAACGCTCACACCTTTGGTTACCCCAATAGTGTTCACGCACATTTCCGGCCGGGCCGGACCGGAGGGCTGCAGACCGTGCCGGCGCTCGCCCTTGTCGGCCGGGTGCTGGTCGCCGAAACTGAACCTCCACTCAGGGTCGACGGGGAGCCGGGGTTCGATGACCGAGGTGTCAAGGCGGGTGCGTGCAGCGGAGTCGGCGTTTGGGCCGATCGCCGACTTCTACTTCGGCTCTCGGTACGCGGAGCGACGGTACGTCGAAGGCATCGCCGATCTGACGTTTGGCAACCCCCAGGAGATGCCGCTGCCCGAGTTCGTCGCCACCCTGCGGGAGGCGACGATCCCCAGGAACAAGGACTGGTTCGCCTACAAGACCAGCGAGGTCGAGCCGCGCGAGTTCCTCGCCGATCACGTCGGTCGCGAGCTGGGGCTGCCATTCGAACCGGAGGACCTGTCGCTGACCGCGGGAGCGTTCGGCGCCATCGCCCTCGCCTTCCGCCTCGTCCTCGACGCCGGCGACGAGGCGGTCTTCCCCGAGCCGGCGTGGTTCTGCTACGAGCCGATGCTGCTGACGGCCGATGCCGTCCCTCGCAAGGTGGGGCTCCGCCCGCCGGACTTCGACCTGGACCTCGAGGCGATCGCCGCCGCCATCACCGAGCGGACCCGCCTGGTCATCGTCAACACGCCGCACAACCCCACCGGCCGGATCTACGACGCCGCCGCGCTGACCGAGCTGGGAGAGCTGCTGGACGAGGCTTCCGCGCGCATCGGGCGGCGCATCTTCCTGCTGTCGGACGAGCCGTATCGGCGGCTTCGCTTTGACGGTCGCGGCTTCACCAGCCCCGCCGCCGTCTACCCGTGGACGCTGATCAGCTACAGCTACGGGAAGATCCTGCTCACCCCCGGCCAGCGTCTGGGCTACCTCGCGGTGTCGCCGCTGATGCCGACCTCCTCGCGCAAAGCCATCCGGCAGGCGGCGTTCCCCGCCCAGATGGCGCTGGGCTGGACCTTCGCCAGCGCCGTGATGCAGCATGCGGTTCCGGCGCTGGAGTCGCTCTCGATCGACCAAGCCGCACTGGTGCGCCGCCGGGACCGTCTGATCGCTGCTCTCACCGCGGCGGGCTACGCACCGCTCGCACCCGACGGCACGTTCTACCTGTTCAGCCGGTGGGCCGACGGTAGCCCCGAGGAGATCTGGGACCGCCTCGCCGACCGCGACGTGTTCGTCATGCCCGGGTCGATCCTGGGTGCGCCGGAGCACTTCCGCATCTCCCTCACCGCCTCCGACGCGATGATCGACAAGGCGCTGCCGGCCTTCGCCGAGGCACGAGAGGCCGCCGCGGTCCGGGCCCGGTGACTCCAGCGGCGCAACATCACGGGCGGCGCCGCGGCGAAGTTGTGTCCCGCGGAACGTCACCGTTGCGTCATTCTTGCGGCGCACCGACACCCGGTCAGACCGTGAAACCCCACTGCCGGCGCAGCACCTCGCGGATCATGAACATCGTCTGGGTGTCCGTGATCAGGAAGAGCAACGGCCAGCCCAGCGACAGGATCGCCGACTGGATGCCGACCGGCTGCTGGCTCCGGGCGAAGATCAGGCCGGCGAAATACCCTCGCGATCAGCACCGCCGGGAACGCGTACCCCGAAGCGCGACCACGTTCGGCGCCGGCCCGGGCGGCTGCGCCCAAAACCACCATGGGGGCGGGTCGACCTGCGTCAGCTTTGAGCAGGTCGCCGGTCCCGCCGTGGGTCCAGATGCGAACGCGCCAAGAGTGCCGCACGGGTCCAGCCTTCCAAGCTGGTCATGCGAGTTCGATTTCTCGTCACCCGCTCCAGGTGTCGCGAAGCGTCCGCAGCGGCTCGCCTCAAGCCTTGCTCGTCAGAAGGTGAACCTCTCGGCAAGGGGGCCCGTCCTGAACCGCGAAAGTGCAGGTCAGGGACTATTTGCGGTCGCGCGAGCGTTGTTCACCTCATGAAGGGCGACCGCGTAGAAATTGTCATCGACGCCGGCGGTGACGTACGCACTTACGACATTCAGGCGACGCGCGCCGGCCGGCGCGTCGAGATCTCGACCGGACGAGGGATGGTCACGGTCGCAGAGGTAACCCGCGGCGGGACGCCCGTTCGCAGCGCGCAGTTCATGGCGAGCCGAGTCCTCGCTCTCGTCGAGCACCCAGCTCCTCGGCATGCACCCGACCAACCGCAGCCCGTCCAGCTTCCGCGCCCCGCGTAGCTATCCCGACGACGACTCTTCACGATCGGCCGTGCTGCCCACGACGTGGAAGTCGGCGTCGAGCTGGACGTCCACCTGGCGGCCGTCTGAGAGCGTTACCTCGACTTCGTAGTAGCTGTCCTCGTCGCCCACCTCGGTCTCGGTGACGCGACCATCACCGGCGTGGGCAAGGGCCGCTTGCGTGGCTCGGTCGAGCGCGGATCCCGAGATCGGTGTCTCGGTATCGTCGCTACTTCCCCCAGCGGCACTCGCGGCACCGGCGGCAAGCACCGCGATAAGGACGCCAGCAGTCACGACGAGCGCTTTCGTTCTGGTTCGCATGACCACATCTTTGCTGCTGGGCCCTGAACCTCGACTGAACCGTGGATGCGGGCCCCGCAGCGCGCCTGATGCGCGTTGCATGCCGAATCCAGCACGATGCCCGCGTGAAGTGGTATGCGGAGACACCGGCGGCGCGTACTCGACAGCTGACGTCCGACCTGCTCGTGGTCCTCTGGATCGCGCTGTGGGTCTGGAGCGCTATGTGGCTGCACGACGTGATCATGTTGCTGGCCGGGCCAGGTGAGCGCCTCGAGGAAGCCGGCAGCGGGCTCTCGGAGAACCTCACCGGCGCCGGTGACCGCGTCAGCGACGTGCCGCTGATCGGCGATGCGCTTGCATCTCCCCTCGAGGGAGCGGCGTCCGCAGCCGACCAGATCTCCCAGGCAGGTCAGACCACGCAGGACGTCGTCGGCACGATCGCGCTGTGGTTGTCGGTAGCGTTCGCTGCAATGCCGATCGTGCTGGTGGTGCTCCTCTGGCTGCCCCTGCGGTTGCGCTTCGCGCAGCAGGCCAGTGCGGCGGCTGCGCTGCGCGGCGACCTGGAGCTGTTTGCGCTACGGGCGCTGCAGAACCGACCGCTGCACGAGCTGGCGCGCATCTCGCCGTACCCGTCAAGAGCGCTGCGCGACGATCCCGCAGCACTCACGGCACTAGCAGCACTGGAGATGCGAGCCATCGGATTACGGCCGCCGTCGCTAGAGAACTATCACTGACCTCAGTACGTCGCCGCGCTCCATCCGCTCGAACGCCTTCTCGACATCGCCGATCCCGATCGTCTCGGTGACGAACGCATCAAGGTTGAGCCGTCCCTGCAAGTACAGGTCGAGCAACATGGGAAAGTCGCGCGACGGCAGGCAGTCTCCGTACCACGACGACTTCAACGCGCCACCCCGTCCGAACACGTCGAGCAGCGGCAGTTCCAGCCTCATCTCCGGCGTCGGTACGCCGACGAGGACAACGGTTCCGGCGAGGTCGCGACCGTAGAACGCCTGCGTGTACGTCTCCGGGCGG
Source organism: uncultured Actinomycetota bacterium (assembly GCA_963801015.1). Lineage (GTDB taxonomy): Bacteria > Actinomycetota > Actinomycetes > CAWDCV01 > CAWDCV01 > CAWDCV01. The sequence continues at coordinate 237,349 of CAWDCV010000002.1, forward strand.
CCGACGGCGTCGATGACGACGTCCGCGCCGAAGCCGTCTGTGAGCGAGCGGACCGCGTCGACCGGATCCTGCTCGCATGCGTTGATCGTGTGCGTCGCACCGAGATCCCTGGCCCAGGCCAGCTTCCGGTCATCGACGTCGATGCCGATGACCTTCGCCGCGCCCGCGAGCCGCGACCCGAGAATCGCAGCGTCGCCGACGCCTCCGCAGCCGATCACGGCCACCGAGTCGCCGCGTCCCACGTTGCCGGTGTTGAGCGCTGCCCCGAGGCCGGCCATCACGCCGCAGCCAAGCAACCCTGCTACTGCTGGAGATGCGGCCGGATCGACCTTCGTGCACTGGCCCGCAGCGACGAGCGTCTTGTCGGCAAATGCGCCGATGCCCAGCGCTGGCGACAGCGGTGTGCCGTCCGACAGCGTCATCGGTTGGGACGCGTTCGCAGTGTTGAAGCAGTACCAGGGTCGCCCACGGCGGCATGCTCGGCAGGCGCCGCACACCGCCCGCCAGTTGAGGACGACGAAGTCGCCGGGTTCGAGATCGATGACGCCGTCGCCTACTGCAGCGACGGTCCCGGCGGCTTCGTGGCCGAGAAGGTACGGATAGTCGTCGCCGATGCCGCCCTCGCGGTAGTGCAGATCGGTATGGCAGACGCCGCAGGTCTGGACGTCGACAAGCGCCTCGCCCGGACCGGGATCGGGAACGACGACGGTCTCCAGCGTGACGGGAGCGCCCTTCGCGGTGGCGACGACTCCCTGGACCTCGTGTGGCATGGCGGGAGCATCGCTGACGTCATCCACACTGTCCAGCGAGGCAGGATCGGGTCGTGGTCATCCCCGTACACGACATCAACCCGACGCGCCGGCGACCGGTTGTCACCTACGCGCTCGTCGTCGCCAACATCGTCGTGTTCCTGCTCAGCCCGGTGCCGTGGGGCTGGATCGACGGGACGACCATCGCCGATCTGTGCGCGCAGCAGAACTTCTACCAGCAGTGGGGCGCTATCCCCCGCGAGCTGCTGTCGAACAACCCGCTCGAAGCCGTCGCCGGTGGCCCAGCCCAGGACGCGCAGGGCACTGTCGGCTGCTTCCTCGTCGAGCCCGACTTCGACAAGAACCCGCTGCTGTCGGTGTTTACGTCGATGTTCCTGCACGGCGGATGGCTGCACCTGCTCGGCAACATGCTCTACCTGTTCGTGTTCGGCAACAACGTCGAGGACCGCATGGGCCGCGTGCGCTTCCTGCTCTTCTACCTCGGCGCTGGTGCCGTCTCGGCGTACGGGTACGCGCTCGCGAACGCGGGATCCGCAACCACCCTCGTCGGAGCGTCCGGAGCGATCGCCGGCGTGCTCGGCGCGTACCTGATGATGTTTCCGCGCGCGCGTGTATGGAGCCTGGTGCCGTTCCTGTTCTTCATCCCGCTGCGGCTGCCCGCCTGGCTCGTGCTCGGCCTGTGGTTCGTCCTGCAGTGGTTCTACTCGACCGGTGCGGGTGTCACCGGCGGCGCCGACGTGGCCTACCTCGCGCATGTGATCGGCTTCTTGACCGGTGTTGTCGTCGGACTCATCGTCGGTAAGCCGCGGCAGCCTCCGCACCAGCAGCTGCCGTACGGCCACCCGTCCTCCCCGTACGGGCGATAACCGGATGAGGGACTGCGCAGCGTCTGGTAGGTCTGGCGACATGACGATCGACATCACCGGCGTCGCCGAGTCCGAGTGGTCAGCAGATTTTCTCCGCGTCGACGAGCTCGCTTTCGGCTACGACGCCACCGAAGAGGAGAACGAGATCGATCGCACGCTTCGCGAGCCGAAGCGAATGATCGCTGCCCGCGTCGGCGGCGAGATGGTCGGCATTGCGGGTGCCTACTCGTTCGACATGACGGTGCCCGGCGGTTCGGCCCCGATGGCCGGCGTTACCTGGGTGGGGGTACTCCCCACGCATCGCCGTCGCGGCGTCCTCACCGCGATGATGCGCCACCAGCTGCACGACCTGCACGAATCGCAGGGTGAAGCCATTGCGGCCCTGTACGCGTCGGAGTCGGTGATCTACGGCCGCTTCGGTTACGGCCAGGCCAGTCAGGAGCTCCGCCTGACCATGCACCGCGGGGCGAATGCCTTGCGCCGGACAAGTGCTCCGGACAGCTCACTGACGTTGCGGCTCTGCGACCCCAAGGAGGTCCTTCCCTCGCTCCAGCCGGTGTACGAGGTCGAGCGCGCGCACCGACCCGGGATGCTTGCTCGCGACGATCGCTGGTGGCAAGTGACCACGTTCTGGCCCGAGCGCCGACGCGACGGTGCATCGTCGCTGCGCGCCGTATTGCTGTCCGACGAGTCGAGGCTGCGCGGTTATGCGATCTTCGCCATCAAGGACGACTGGGTCGTGGGACGACCGGCGAGTGTCGTCCGAGTCCGCGAGATGTTTGCAACCGATCCGGAGGCGTACGCCGGTGTCTGGCGGTTCCTGCTCGACATCGACCTCACCGCAACCGTCGAGGCCCGCAGCCGGCCCGTTGACGACCCGCTGCTCCACCTGCTGACCGACCCGCGTGGCGCACGACCGGTCATGACGGACGGGCTGTACGTGCGGCTCGTGGACCTGGACCGTGCGCTCGGTCAGCGAACGTACGACGCACCGGTGGACGCGGTACTCGACGTCACGGACGACTTCTGCCCGTGGAACGCCGGACGTTGGCGAATTGCGGGCGACACGACCGGAGCGACCTGCACTCGCACCACCGACAGCGCAGACGTCAGCCTGTCGTCGACCGAGTTGGGAGCCGCCTATCTCGGCGGCACGCCGCTCGGCACGCTGGCTCGCGCCGGTCGGGTCAGCGAGGAGACCCGAGGCGCCCTGACAGTCGTCGATCGCGCGTTCCGCAGCGAGCCACTGCCCTGGTGCCCGGTGATGTTCTGACGCCTATACGGCCTGGCACACCGGACACCAGAACAGGTTCCTGGCGACCATGACCGCGGTACGGACTTCGGTTCCGCAGCGGCGGCAGGGCAGCCCGGCGCGACGATAGACGTAGTGCGCGTCCTCGCCCCGCACGCGGCGGCTCGGCGAATCGCGGTCGGCGGGGAGCGTCGTGATGATGCGGCCGCTCCGGATGCCGTCACGCATCAGCGTCCTCAGGTCGTCCCACATTGCCGCCCAGGTCTCGGCGCCGAGATCGCGACCCATGCGATAGGGGTTGACGCCCGCGCGGTACAAGATCTCCGCGCGGTAGACGTTGCCGACGCCAGCCAGCACCGACTGGTCCATGAGCAGCGCGCCGATGGCGACGCGGCTGCGGGCGATACGGGCACCGGCGAGATCACCGGCTGCATTGCGGCGTAGCGGATCCGGTCCGAGCCGCTTGGCAATAGCTGCCTTCTCACGCGGCGTGACGAGCTCGCACTGGGTCGGTCCGCGCAGGTCTGCGTAGACCCCGTCACCTTCGAGGCGCAGCCGCAACGCTCCCCGCGGCTGAGGTGCAGGAAGCGGCCCCTCGCTGAACTTCCCGTACAGGCCGAGGTGAATGTGCAGCCAGCGGTCGCCGTCGAAGCCATGGAAGAGGTGCTTGCCGTAGGCATCCGTCGTCTCGAGCACGCGCCCGTCGAGAATGGCTGCGCCCTCGGCGAACCGACCCTGGGGACTGGAGACGCGGACCGGTCGGCCTACGAACACAGCCTTGTGATGGCGGGCAAGACGATGAATGGTGTGACCTTCGGGCACGGATAGTGCTCCTCGACGGGATGGGGACGGAAGCGATGAGGCGCGGATCACGGCCGGGTCGGGGCCGAGAGCGGCAGCGCATCGGGATCAACAACGGCAACTCCACGAGCGCCACCGATACCGATGGCGCGACGATCGAAAGTAAGGGCCCACCGGCGGACAAGCCGACCGAACGACCCGCTCGCGGTGAGGGCTCCTTGCGCGGCTTGTCCGGATCAGGACCCTCTCAGGTCGGCGTGCAGGGCGCACTTCGGGCGCGGGACGTATCCCGGCCTCGCGCCGACTCTCCGCCGTCCACGTAGCCGGCTAATCCGGCTGTGACGACGCGGCCTCAGGGATGGCGCCGGTCTCTTCGTACTCCGCCAGCTCCGCGATGCGCCGCTCGTGCCGGGGATCCTGCGAGAACGGCGTCGCGAGGAACACCTCGGCGAGCAGGGTGGCCTGATCGATGGTGTGCATCCGCGCGCCGATCGCGAGCACGTTGGCCTCGTTGTGCTGGCGGCCGAGACGAGCCGTCTCTTCACTCCACGCCAGCGCAGCCCGCACGCCCTTGACCTTGTTGGCCGCGATCTGCTCGCCGTTTCCTGAGCCGCCGATGACGATGCCAAGACTGCCGGGATCCCTCACGACCGCCTCACCGGTGGCCAGGCAGAACGGCGGGTAATCGTCCTCGGCGTCATAGGTATCGGCACCGTGGTCGATGACCTCATGGCCGTGGTCGGCGAGCCAACCAGCCAGGTGCTGCTTGAGCTCGAACCCGGCGTGATCAGATCCCAGGTGGACGCGCATGCGGCAGAGTGTGGCACGTGCCCCATGCGCCCGCCGTGATCGGCGTGGATGGGTGTCCCGGTGGCTGGATCGGTACCCATGTCGAGGCCGATGGGCACGACCAGGCTGGTGCTGCCTCACGCAGCCGTGTAGATCGTCGTGAAACCTCAGCCTGATTTCGAGCGTGACGTTCTTCACGACGATCTACACGATCGCCTCCGGGCAGCGACGCGAGGAGTACGACGCTCGCGGGTTACGGATGAGGATCGTCGCCTGATCGGCGACTCTATGATCAGGCATTCCGAGCAAGGGAGCCGGCGATGACAACGTTCACCGCACCCTGGGTCGTCGTGGGCATCGACAACGGAGGCAACAAGAACAACGCCACCGTGCTCGACGCCGAGGGGAAGTTCCTCGTCAACCGGATGTACGAGATCCCGAGCCGTGTCACCGAGGGTCCGCAGGTCGCCATCAACGCGCTGGCACAGTCGTTCGAGCAGATCCTGCGCACCACCGCTACTCCGCGCGAGTTGGTCCGCGCCGTCGGCCTGGACACGCCAGGCCCGGCCAGCGCGGACGGAGTCATCTCGTCCAGGGGGTCGACGAATTTCGCGCAACCGGAGTGGCGCGGCTTCGACGTCCGGGCGGCACTGGAGGAACGGCTCGGCCTGCCGGTCGTCTACAACAACGACGCCAACGCAGCGGCCATCTACGCACACCACATCCACTTCGGCGCCGACGCCGAGCAGCGCTCATCGGTCTCCGCGATCGTGGGCACCGGGCTCGGCGGGGGCGTGGTCGTCGACGGGAAGATCGTCAAGGGAGCTGCCGGAATGGCCGGTGAGCTCGGCCACGTCCACCTGCCGATGCAGGGGTTGCTCGCCGAGGGCCAACCGCTGCCGGAGTGCAACTGTGGCTTCACCGGCGACGCGGAGAGCATTGGGTCGCTAACCGGCATCGAGAAGAACCTCCTGCCGTACTGGCTGGACCAGTACCCCGATCACGAGCTGCATGCCACGGCGTCCTTGCGGCAAGCTGCCAAGCTCGTGCGAACATACGGCGAGCGCGGCGATCCGATGGCGACGAAAATCTTCGAGCAGCAGGCCATGGCGATCGGGCGGCTCTTCACCATGGCGGCCAACTTCACCGACCCGCACGCATACATGCTCGGCGGCGGCGTCGTCGAGGCCGAGCCGAAGTTCCGCGAGTGGTTCCTGGACACCGTCCGCGAGAACACGACACTGCGCGACGAGCAGAAGCGCGTGGCGACGTTCGTGCTCATCCCCGAGCTCGACATGGCCGGCGCGCGCGGCTCGGCCGTCGCGGCCCTCGAGTCCGTGCAGGGGCCGCTGGCCCAGTCAGTCGAAGATCGGATCGCTGGTTCGACTTCGCTTCAACTCGTAGAAACCGTCGACGCCGAGACAGGCAATCACGCCGTCCCATAGCCGCCCGGCGGTGTCGCCGCGCGGGATCGGCGAGACGACGGGGCCGAAGATGGCCGCGCCGTCGACGCTGATCACGGGCGTGCCGACCCCGTCGCCGACTTGATCCAGGGCGGCGCGGTGGGACCTGCGGACCTCGTCGTCGTACTCCGTTGAGGTCATCGCGTCCGCGAGGTCCGCTGGGAGCCTCGCTTCTGCCAAGCCACGCTCGACGGTGTCGCGGTCACGTGCCGCCTGCTGCTCGTGGATCCGGCTACCGAGGGCGGTGTAAAGCGGCAGCACGACGTCGTCGCCGTGCTCGCGCCGGGCCGCCATGATGACCCGCACGAGCGACATCGCCTCGTCCATGACCTGCGCGTAGTTGTCGGGCAGCTCGTCGCCCTCGTGCAGTACGGCGAGGCTCATGACGTGCCACCGTGCACGCACGGGTCGAACCCGCTCGACCTCGAGCATCCACCGCGACGTGATCCACGCCCACGGGCAGATCGGGTCGAACCAGAAATCGACGGTCGTGGTCGGCTGCGTCATGCGCCCCAGGATCTGAGCGCGCTGCTTGATCAGCAAGTCGCACCGGCGTCATACCTGCATGGCAGGATGCCGGGATGCCCGGTATGAACCTCACCCGCGACGAGGCGCGTGAACGCGCCGCCCTCGTGCACGTCGACTCCTACGACGTCGAGCTGGATCTCACCACCGGCACTGAGACGTTCCGGTCAGAGGCAACTATTCGCTTCCGTGCCGCGGAGCCTGGCAGCGCCACCTTCCTCGACCTGATCGCGCCGACCGTGCACGAGGTGTCGCTGAACGGGCGGCCGCTCGACGTGTCGTCGGTCGTCGCCGATTCGCGGATCGCACTCGCGGACCTGGCCGCCGACAACGAGCTGACCGTGGTCGCCGACTGCGCGTACAGCCGCACCGGCGAAGGGCTGCACCGGTTCGTCGATCCGGTGGACGAGGCGGTCTACCTCTACACCCAGTTCGAGGCCGCCGACGCGCGGCGCATGTACGCCTGCTTCGAGCAGCCGGACCTCAAGGCGACGTTCACCTTTACCGTCGTTGCGCCTGCGAACTGGGAGGTCGTGTCCAACTCGCCGACGCCTACCCCCGTGGAGCTACGGCAGCGGGAGGGCGTCGCACGATGGGGTTTCGATCCGACCCCGCGCATGTCCACGTACATCACCGCGCTCGTCGCCGGCCCGTATCACGTCGTCCGCGATCACCACGGTGCCGTTCCGCTCGGTGTCTTCTGTCGCCGCTCTCTCGCGGAGTTCCTCGACGCCGACGCGATCCTGTCCGTCACCAAGCAGGGCTTCGACTTCTTCCAGGCGGCGTTCGACTACCCGTACCCGTTCGCAAAGTACGACCAGCTGTTCGTACCCGACTTCAACGCCGGAGCGATGGAGAACGCCGGCTGCGTGACGATCCTCGAGGACTACGTGTTCCGGTCGAAGACCACGGACGCGTCGTACGAGCGCCGGGCAGAGACGATCCTGCACGAGCTGGCGCACATGTGGTTCGGCGACTTGGTGACCATGCGCTGGTGGGACGACCTGTGGCTCAACGAGTCGTTCGCGACCTATGCCAGCGTGCTCTGCCAAGCAGAGGTGACCCGCTGGTCGCATTCCTGGACGACGTTCGCCAACGTCCAGAAGGCCTGGGCCTACCGCCAGGACCAGCTGCCCACCACCCACCCGATCTCCGCCAATATCCGCGACCTCGAGGACGTCAAGGTCAACTTCGACGGCATCACTTACGCCAAGGGGGCTTCCGTCCTCAAGCAGCTCGTCGCCTGGGTGGGCCGAGACGAGTTCTTCGAGGGCTTGCGCGAGTACTTCCGGCGATTCGAGTGGGGGAACACGTCGCTGCGTGACCTGCTGAACGTGCTGGAAGAGACCTCGGGCCGCGACCTCACGGCGTGGTCGAAGGAGTGGCTCGAGACGGCCGGTGTCAACACGATGCGACCGTCGTTCGAGGTGGATAACGAAGGACGATTCAGCTCCTTCGACGTCGTGCAGGAGGCCGCCGCATCGCACCCCACGCTGCGGTCGCACCGACTGGGCATCGGGCTGTACGAGCGATCTACCGAGGGCCTCCTGCGCCGAGAGCACATCGATCTCGACGTCATGGGCGAGCGGACGCCAATCAAGGAGCTGATCGGCGTAGCGCAGCCCGACCTGGTGCTGCTGAACGACGATGATCTGGCGTACACGAAGATTCGGCTCGACGAGCGATCACAGAGCACACTGCTCGAGTCCATCGCGCTGTTCAGTGACTCGCTCGCGCGCACGCTGTGCTGGTCGGCGTCGTGGGACATGACGCGCGATGCAGAGATGGCTTCCCGCGACTACCTCGCGCTGGTCCTGTCCGGCGTCGCCCGCGAGAGTGACGACGCCGTCGTGCAGTTCCTCCTGCGCACTGCGCGAACAGCGATGGAGACGTACGCCGATCCCGGCTTCCGCGACACCGGCCTACACCGTCTCGCCACCGGTCTCAACGGGATGATGGTCGACGCGGAGCCGGGGGGTGACCATCAGCTCACGTTCACCCGCGCCTTTGCCTCCGTCGCCTCGTCTCCGGAGCACCTGGAGACGGTGCGCGGCCTCCTCGATGAGTCGTACACCTTGGACGGCCTGGCGGTGGACACCGACCTGCGGTGGTCGCTGCTGCAGCGCCTGGTGGCGACAGGCGTGGCGGAGGACGCCGAGATCGACGCCGAGCTCCGCCGCGACGACACTGCAACCGGGCAGCGGCAGGCGGCGCTGGCGCGCGCGGCCCGGCCAAGCGAAGCCGCGAAGGCGGAGGCCTGGCGCGACCTCGTCGAACGAGACGACCTGCCCAACACCATCCAGTTCGCGATCAGCGCCGGGTTCATGCAGCCGACGCAGCGCGACCTGCTGCGTCCGTACGTTCCGCGCTACTTCGCGTCGATCCAGCATGTCTGGGCTTCGCGATCGCCCGAGATGGCGCAGAACATCGTGCAGGCGCTGTATCCGACGCTGCTGGCCGAGCCGGCGACGCTGCAGGCGACGGACGAGTGGCTAGCGACTGCGAATCCGGTGCCAGCCCTGCGCCGGCTCGTCGTAGAAGGCCGCGACGGCGTGGCACGCGCGCTGCGCAATCAGGAACGCGACCGCGCCGCCGGCTAACGCCTGTCGCGTGTCCGTCCCGTGCATCACCGCGGTCACATCACGATCTACTGGTTCTGCCTGCACAGCGGCATCGGCGTGTCGCGTACACGCGGAACCAGCCAACGAGCCGTGGTGGCCAGCCAGCACGCGCTAGGGCGAATCGAGGTGCAGCGTCCGCGGCTGGCGGGCGTGCTCGGCCAGCTTCTGTACGCCGTCGACGATGCCGCCGGTGAGGTCGCCCGCCGAGAACGCGGTCACCATCGACATCGCCGTCAGCGCGCAGTCGCGGTCATCGAGCTTTCGGTGCGCCTCGGCACCGGTGACGATCTCCAGGTGCCGCGATGCCGGATCGACCACCACGAGCACCGAGCTCGAGGCCTCGCCACCGAGCGCTGCATGCAGGCGCTGCGCCGCCTGCCGCACCGACGCACCGCTCGCGTCGGCCGACACGATGGTGTCCGCGGCACCTGGCGACCCGTCGCGCAGGGCCCCGACGTAGACCGAGAAGCTCAGCCCGGACTCCGACTCGGCGACCCGTAAGGCGCGAGTGATCTCGTCCTGCTGCCGGGCCGAGAATGCGTCACCAGCGGGCACTGGCGCCACCCCCTTCCGTGCCGACACCTGCCGGCAACGACCGCGCGCGAGACAACGCCGTATCCGGGTTGCTCGGTCCGCCGAACCAGACGGGCGCCGCGAACCAGCCGAGACCCGGCCGGTAGCGCGGTCCGCGAGCGATGCTCGGCGCGAGCACGAGGAGTGCGATCAAGGCGAACAGCGCAAGCGGCACGACGCCGTAGATCAGGATCGCCTCGAACGCCGTCAGGCCGGCGCCGGGATCGTCCCCGTCGTCGGGGACTTGGGCGAGTGCTGGCGACGCGATCACCCAGCCGGCCACCAGCATCAGGCCGACCGTGGCCGAGGTGGCGATGACGCGCCTCATGCCCACGCATCCCCTCTACTACCGAACGGATTGAGCTGCACGAACTCGTTGAGGCACACCGTAGTGGAGTCGTGCCGGATGCGACTGCGCTAATCGACCCGCGTTCCCTCGTCGACGATACGAGCCAGCCGGCGGACACGTTGCGAGCCGGTCAGGTCGTCCAGCAGCACCGGCGTCCCCGATTCGTCCGCCAGCGGCATCCGCCAGTTCGGGTACTCCTGGTCGGTCCCCGGCTGGTTGATGACCCGCCGGTCCCCCACAGCGTCGGGCAGCGCGACCGCGACCAATTGCGACGGAGTCCGAGTGACGAACCGGTGCAGCGCCTCCACGATGTCCTGCTCGCCGCCGTCGCCCGCAAGCAGCCCGGAGTCGCGCAGGTACGCGATCCACTGTTGACGTTCCTCTTCGTCGACGGCGCGCTCATCCTCGACGGACCGCGTCAGCAAGCCCAGCTTGTCGCGCAGGTCGATGTGCGCACCCGTGAGATACCCGGCGGTCGGTGGTAGGTCGTGCGTCGTGACCGACGCGAGGCACAGCTCGCGCCACCGCTGCGGATCGAGGATCGCGCCACCGGCGTCCCAGTCACGTTCGAACCACAGGATCGACGTGCCGAGGATGCCGCGCGCACGCAGGTAGTCACGCACCCACGGCTCGACAGTGCCGAGGTCCTCGCCGACGACCACCGCCCTAGCGCGGTACGCCTCCAGCGCAAGGATCCCGATCAGTGCCTCGTGGTCGTATCGCACGTACGCCCCTGCGGCGGCAACGAACCCGTCTGGCACCCACCACAGCCGGAACAGCCCGACGATGTGATCGACGCGCAGCCCCCCGGCGTGCCGCAGGATCGTGCGCACCATGTCGCGGTACGGCGCATAGCCGACGTCGGCTAGACGCTGCGGATGCCAGGGCGGCTGGTTCCAGTCCTGACCCTGCTGGTTGAAGGCATCGCCGGGAGCGCCGACAGTGACTCCGGGCGCCAGGACGTCCTGCAGTGTCCACGCGTCGGCGCCCTTCGTGGAGACTCCGACGGCGAGGTCGTGCATCACTCCGAGGGGCATGCCGGCCCCCTGCGCCTGCGCGTGTACCCGGGCCAACTGCTCGTCGGCGACCCACTGCAGCCAGCAGTAGAAGTCGATGCGCTCGGCCAGCTCCGTCCGGGCTTCATCCAGCGCCGGCGCGGAACCGGTTCGTAGCTCGTCCGGCCAGTCCTGCCACGGCAGGCCGTAGTGCTCGGCCAGCGCGCAGTAGGTGGCGAAATCGACGAGCCCGGCACCCTGGGTGTTGCGGAAGCCGGCGTAGGAAGCCTGCCGGCCGGGCGAGCGCGGAACCGCAAAGATGCGCTCCAACGCCGCCTTCTTCGCTGCCCAGGTCGCATCCCGATCGAGCAGCTCGTCCAAACCGTTGCGCGTCCGGCAACCGACCGCGAGCGACTCGACGGCGTCGCGATCAGCCGGCGGGAGGTAGGCGTACTCCGGAACCTCCTCGACGCGTAGGTACATCGGGTTGACGAAGCGCCGGCTCGACGGCAGGTACGGCGACGGCACCATCGGTGCCACCGGGTCGGCAGCATGTAGCGGGTTGACCAGGACGAACCCGGCGCCGTGCTCGTGGCCGGTCCACGCAGCGAGGTCAGCGAGATCGGCGAGATCGCCAAGTCCCCACGAGCGACGGGACCGCAGGGCGTAGAGCTGGACGGTCATGCCCCACTGCCGGCCGACGTGTGCGGGCAGGCCCAGGTACGGCGGCGTGATCACCAGGGTCGTCGTCGCCGCATTGTCGAGGGAGCGGGCGTTAAGACGATGCCAGCCCAGCGGCAGGTCCTCAGGTATCGCGAACGCCGCCTCGCCCACGAGCACACCGTCGACGTCGACCGGGTCGACGAAGTGTTCGACCTGCGACAGCCCTCGCTGCCCGCCGTCCTCCAGCTCCACCCAGACCTCGACCGGGGTGTCGTGAGGGACGTGGACGGTGACGCGATTGGCCCACCACGGCCGCATCACCAAGCAGGGCGGCAGCATGCGTCGCCACCGCGCCAGCCGCTGCTCCTCGAGTGCCTGCTCGATGGCCGCTGGCGTCGATGCGTCGACACCAAGCGCTGCGAGAACAGCGACGACGGTGTCCTCCCCGACCGCGGCGTATGTGCCGCGCCAGTCCCAGAAATCGGTGGCGACGCCGTGGGCAGCGGCGAGCTCTGCCAGCCGTGGGGGCAGCTCCGTCACGTCGCGAAGTCTGTCATCGGCGCGGTCCGCCACGGCCGGGCGTGCTCGAGCTGCGCCGCAAGCTGCAGCAGCGCGGCATCGCCGGCGGGACGGCCGAGCAGCATGATGCCAACGGGCAGCCCCGCAGCCGTCTGGTATAGCGGCAAGCTCACCGCAGGGAGACCGCTGACGTTCGCGGCGGACGTCCATGGCGTGAACCGCTTCTGTGCCTCGAAGTCGGCCGCCGGGTCGTCGTCATTGCGCAGCTCACCAATCAATGGCGGCGGCTGCGCCACGGTGGGCAGCAACGTGGCGTCGTAGCCGGACAGCCGCGTCACGATTCGACGCCCTACCTGCTGCATCGAGCCGACCGCCCGCGCGAACTCGGCACCCGAGGTACGACCGCCGAGCTCGCGCTGCCAGCGCGTCAGCGGTCGCAGCAGGTGCTCCCGGTCCTCGGGCACCGGCATCAGCGTGGCCAGCACATGCCAGACGGTCTCGAACGCCGGCACATCTTCCGGCGACATCGGCGCGTCCACGTCCTCGACGTCGTGGCCCAGCTCGGTCAGGAGGGCGGTTGCTGTCTCATAGGCCGCGATGACATCGGGGTGCGCCTCCGTGTTGGCCAGGAAGGGCGTCCTGGTCCGCGCGATGCGCAGCCGTCCGGGTGGCGATGCGCACGATGCGAGGAAGGTCGCTCCGGCCGGGAGCTCCGGCGCCCACCACGGGTCCCCGGTCCACGGTCCAGCCAGCGCATCGAGCAGGACGGCCGCGTCGGAGACGCTTCGCGTCAGCGCACCGTTGACGGGCAGACCGCTCACGTCACCAAGGAGCGGTCCGGAGCTGACGCGTCCACGGGACGCCTTGAAGCCGACCAACCCACAGACGCTCGCCGGGATGCGCAGTGACCCGCCACCGTCACCTCCGTGCGCGGCCGGCGCCAGGCCGGCAGCCACAGCGGCAGCGGCGCCACCACTCGACCCTCCCGCCGACCGGCTCAGGTCGTACGGGGTACGCGATGGCGGCGCGACGTCCGGCTCGGTGTAGCACGGCGACCCGAACTCCGGGGTGTTCGTCTTACCGAGGAGCACCGTCCCCGCGGCCCGAAGCCGTTCCACGACGCCGTCGTCGACGTCCGCCACCGCGTCGGCGTAGACGGCCGACCCGTACGTGCAGCGCACGCCGACAACCCGGGTGAGATCCTTGATCGGGATCGGCACGCCGAGCAGCGGCGGCAGGTCGTCTGCACCGCGCTGGATCGCCTGCTCAGCACGCTGCGCCTCGGCGCGGGCGCGATCGCCGGTGACGGTCACGTACGCGCCGACGGTCTCGTCCCACCGGTCGATTCGATCCAGGTAGGCGTCGACCACCTCGACGGGCGAGACCTGCTTGGCCCGCAGAGCCGCCGCGAGTTCGATCACGCCAAGGTCGTGCACCTCGGTCATGAGCCGACCTCCGGCGCGAGCACACAGCTGGAGCGCAGTCGCCGGAGGTCGGCGGGGAGCAGGGTCACGATCCGCCCTCGCTCCCCTCAACTGCGTGGCCCTCGGTGTGCCGAGCGGCGAACGAGTCGGGAAAGTTACCGGAACGGGCGTGCGCATTCGCACGTTGATGAGGCATCGTGGGAGTCCAGCGCGCTGAAAGCTGGAGGCGACGCGGGATGTCGTGGATCACCATCCCCATACTCTGGGTCACGCCCGCCGTGGTGCTGGCCATCGTGTTTCGGCTGCCCAAGATCTGGGCCAAGATCGCTGACAAGATCGCCGTCCGCCGCGCCCTCAAGCACCCCAACGCGCCCCCGCTGGAGCGGCTCGCTGCCGACCTGCGTCGGCTGACCAATGACCTCGAACGGATCGAGATCGCCGATCCGCCGCACAAGATGGTGCGCATGCGCGCGACCATGGTCGCCTACGACGACACGCTGCTCATCGCCTGCCGGAGCCTCGGCGTCGAGGCGCCGCGCGAGCGTGGACCGCTGGATGACGTGGAACGGCTGCAAACCGAAGCGGCCCTCGTGCAGCAGGGCATGAGCTGGTAGGTCGCTAACGTCGCAGGCGTGCCGACCACCACCTACCCCCCTGCCGTTCGCCTCGATCTCGTCGACGACCTGCACGGCCGACTGGTTCCCGACCCCTACCGGTGGCTCGAGGACCCGACATCCCCGCAGGCGCAGGAGTGGTCGAGCGCTCAGGATGTGCTCTGGCGGCGGGAACGGGACACCCTGCCAGCCCAAGACGAGCTGCGACACCGACTCGAACAGCTCCTCGGTGCCGGATTCGTGTCGGCTCCGGTCTGGCGCGGCACGCGACAGTTCGTCGTGCGTCGCACCGCCGAGCAGGAGCACGCTGTCCTGCTCACGATCGAGCCGGACGGCAGCGAGCGAGTCCTCATCGACCCGATGGCTATCGATCCCACCGGGACAACGACGCTTGACGCGTGGCAGCCCTCGAAGGAGGGCTCCCTACTGGCCTACCAGCTGTCCGTCGGCGGTACCGAGGAGTCGCTGCTGCGGGTGATGGACGTCGACACGGGAGATGTCGTGGACGGGCCGATCGATCGCACCCGCTACTCGCCGGTGGCGTGGCAACCCGGCGGTGCCGCGTACTACTACGTCCGACGCCTCCCACGCGACCAGGCGCCCGCCGGTGAAGACCAGTTCCATCGGCGGGTCTACTACCACCGGCTGGGCTCGGACCCCGATGACGACGTGCTCGTCTTCGGCGACGGACTCGATGAGACGAACTACTACGGCGTCCGGGTGAGCAGGGACGGCCGTTGGCTCAGCATCAGCGCGTCCGCCGGAACCGCCCCGCGTAACGACCTCTGGCTCGCCGACCTCGCCTCCTCTCCTGCCGAGACCCCGCACCTCCAACCCCTGCAGACGCAGGTCGACGCGCAGACCGGAATCGAGGTTGGACGCGACGGGCGGCTGTACGTGTTCACCGACCGGGACGCGCCGCGCGGCCGGCTCTGCGTCACCCGGCCGGAGCTCCCGACATACGACACCTGGCTGGACCTGCTGTCCGAAGATCCCGAGGCCGTCCTCGAGGGCTACGCCATCCTCGACGGCGGTCCGGATGAGCCGCTCGAGCGACCGGTCCTGCTCGCCGCCTGGACCCGGCACGCGGTCAGCGAAGTGACAGTGCACGATCTCGCGGACGGCAGCCGGATCGGCAACGTGGACCTGCCCGGGCTCGGCAGTATCGGCGGCCTGGTCGAGCGTCCCGAGGGCGGCGTCGAGGCGTGGTTCGGCTACACCGATCACACCACGCCGTCGGCGGTCTACCGCTATGACGCGGTCAGCTCAGAGATCACCCGTTGGGCCTCGGCGCCTGGCGCCGTCGACGTCCCGGATGCAACCGCTCGGCAGCTGACGTTCACCTCCCGGGACGGCACGCCGGTGCGCATGTTCGTGCTCTCCCAGGGTGAGCCGACGCAGCCGAGACCGACGATCCTCTACGGGTACGGCGGCTTCGGCGTGCCGCTGACTCCCGCCTACGCGGCAACGATCCTGGCCTGGGTCGAGGCCGGTGGCGTGTATGCCGTGGCCAACCTGCGCGGTGGCTCCGAAGAAGGTGAGGAGTGGCATCGCGCCGGGATGCGCGAGCACAAGCGAAACGTCTTCGACGACTTCCACGCAGCGGCAGAAGAGTTGATTCGCGGCGGATGGACCGAGCCGAGCCAGCTGGCGATCTCCGGTGGCTCCAATGGCGGGCTGCTCGTCGGCGCCGCCCTGACGCAGCGTCCAGAGCTCTACGCTGCCGTCGTCTGCTCGGCGCCGCTACTCGACATGGTGCGATACGAGCAGTTCGGACTGGGCCGGACGTGGAACGACGAGTACGGCACGGCGGCGGATCCCACCGAGCTCGACTGGCTGCTGTCGTACTCCCCGTATCACCACGTCATCGACGGCACGGCATACCCGGCGGTGCTCTTCACGGTGTTCGACAGCGACACCCGAGTCGATCCGCTGCATGCGCGCAAGCTGTGTGCAGCCCTGCAGCACGCCACGAGCAGCGATCGGCCGGTTCTGCTGCGCCGTGAGACCGATGTGGGGCACGGCGCTCGCGCGCTCAGCCGCTCGATAGACTTATCCGTCGACACGCTGAGCTTCCTGGCTCGCTGGACCGGCTTGCGGCTGCCTGTCGTCAACTAGGGCGTCGATACGCTCAGATGCGTGTCACCAACACCGACACCGGCCCCCACGTCGGTCCTACAGCAGACACCGTGCTACGACGAGGCGGGCACGTTCTGTGCGTGGGTAGCAGAGCGCAGCGGCTCGAACTCGCTTGCCGAGGTCGCCAACTGGTTCGTGAACAAGCCCCTGCAGATCCTGCTCATCATCGTCATCGCACTCTTGGCCAGAGCGATCCTGCATCACGTCATCTCCCGGCTGGCCAAGCGTGCGGCCGAAGGATCGGTTCCCAGCGTTCTGAGCCGCGGCAACGGCAAGCTGCTGGAGACAGCGGCCTCGCCGCTGCTGTCGGAGCGGCGTAGGCAGCGTTCGAGAACGATCGGCTCGCTGCTCAAGAGCATCACGACCGGCGTCATCTTCAGCATTGCGTTCGTCACGATCCTGGCCGAACTCGGGATCAACATCGCCCCGCTGCTGGCTAGCGCCGGGATTGCCGGCGTCGCCCTCGGCTTCGGCGCGCAGTCGCTGGTCAAGGACTTCATCAGCGGCATCTTCATGGTCCTCGAGGATCAGTACGGCGTAGGCGACGCCATCGACATGGGAGAAGCCAAGGGCGTCGTCGAGTCGGTCGGACTGCGCGTCACCCGACTGCGCGCCCTGGACGGGTCGGTGTGGTACGTCCGCAATGGCGAGGTCATCCGCGTCGGCAACAACGGACAGGGCTGGGCGCGGGCCGTCATCGACGTTCCCGTGGCGTACGACGAGGACGTCGAGCGGGTCCGCGACCTCCTGCTGCAGACCGCCAGCGACGTGGTGGACGAGGAACCGTACAAGGAGATGGTTCTCGAACCGCCCGAGGTGTGGGGCGTAGAGACACTGTCGCCAGATGCGGTGGTGATCCGCCTCGTCGTCAAGACCCAGCCGGCGAAGAAGGACGACGTTGCTCGCGCCCTGCGCCAGCGGATCAAGGCCGCCTTCGACGAGCACGAGGTGGAACGGCCGGTGACCCGGAACACCCTGGTCCTCGAGAACGCGCAGCCCCCACTGCCGGTGACCAAGGACTCTGCAGCCGAGCAGTGATCAACCTCGGGGTGCGGACCATCCGCACCGCCCTAAGACTGACTCCATGCCCGACCCGACCCGCTGCCTCGTCACCGGCGCCACCGGATACATCGGCGGACGTCTCGTCCCGGAGCTGTTGGAAGCTGGCTTCACGGTCCGCGTCATGTCTCGCTCACGCGCCAAGCTGCGCGACGTGCCGTGGGCGCGTGACGTCGAGATCGTGGAAGCCGATGCGAGGAATCCGGACGATGTCCGCAAGGCGCTCGAGGGCATCGATGTCGCGTACTACTTGATTCACGCGTTGGGCTCCGGACACGGGTTTGCCGAGACCGATCGGCAGACCGCAGCGACGTTTGCGAAGGCGGCCCGCGATGCCGGGCTGGGCCGGTTGGTCTACCTCGGGGGTCTGTACCCAAAGGGCGGCGACCTCTCGCCGCACCTGCAATCGCGGGCCGAGGTCGGGGAGATCCTGCTCGCATCCGGCGTGCCAACGGTCGTCCTGCGAGCTGCGATCATCCTCGGCTCCGGCTCGGCGTCCTTCGAGATGCTGCGCTATCTCACCGAGCGTCTCCCGGCCATGATCACACCGAAGTGGCTGTCGACGCGGATCCAGCCGATCGCGATCCGGGATGTGCTGCGGTACCTCGTCGGCTGCGCGACCCTGCCGCCCGACGTCAACCGCGCCTTCGACATCGGCGGCCCCGAGATCCTCACGTACGAGGAGATGATGCAGCGGTACGCCGCCGTGGCTCATCTCCCCCGGCGCATCGTCGTCAAGACGCCGTTCCTGACGCCCTCCCTGTCGAGTCACTGGGTCGGATTCGTCACTCCGGTGCCCAACTCGATCGCGCGCCCGCTGGTCGAGTCGCTGCGCAACGAAGTCATCGTCGCCGATCACGACATCGCGCAGTGGATCCCCGATCCCTCAGAGGGCCTGCTCGGATTCGACGACGCCGTCCGGCTGGCGCTCAAGCGCATCCGCGACTTCGACGTCGTCACGCGCTGGTCCTCAGCGTCGGTGGCGGGTGCCCCGAGCGATCCGCTCCCGACCGATCCCGATTGGGCCGGCGGCAGCCTGTACGTCGACGAGCGCTCCAGCATCGTCGCAGCCAGCAAGGAAACGCTCTGGCGCGTGATCGAGGGCATTGGCGGCGAGAACGGCTGGTACTCGTGGTCACTGGCTTGGCGGGTGCGCGGGATCCTCGACCGGTTGCAGGGCGGCCCCGGGCTGCGCCGCGGCCGACGCAACCCGCACGACCTGCAGATCGGTGACGCCCTGGATTGGTGGCGAGTCGAGGAGATCGACGACGTCAAGCTGCTGCGGCTGCGCGCGGAGATGCGCCTGCCCGGGCTGGCGTGGCTCGAGCTCATCGTCGACAAGGACGAAGACGGCCGCACGGTCTTCCGCCAGCGGGCGCTCTTCCACCCCAGCGGCCTGCTCGGGCAGCTGTACTGGTTGTCGGTCACGCCGTTCCACGGCGTCGTGTTCGGCGGCATGCAGCGCAACATCGCGCGGACCGCCGAGCAGCTCGAAGCGCAGTCCGCCGATCCCGAGCACGCCGACGTGGACGAGCTCAAGGCCGCCGCTCAAGCAGCTGGCGCGTGGCGCCCGTCCGGCACCCTCGACCCGTAGCCCTTCTCTTCTCTTTCGAAACGATGCAGAGGCCTACTCGTCGAGCGTGGCGTCGAGAGTGATCGTGGTGCCCGTCAGCGCCTTGCTGACCGGGCAGTTCTGCTTGGCGTCCTCGGCCGCCGCCTGGAACGCCTCGGCGTCCATGCCCGGGACGACGGCCCGCACGGTGAGGACGATGCCGGTGATGCCTGGGCCGGGCTGGAAGGTCACGTCAGCACGGGTCTCGACGGACTGCGGCGGCGTGCCGGCCTTCGCCAGTGCGCCGGAGAGCGCCATCGAGTAGCACGCGGAGTGCGCCGCGGCGATCAGTTCCTCCGGGCTGGTCTTGCCGCCGGGCTGCTCGGCACGGGCCGGCCAGTCGACATCGAACGAACCGAGACCGGACGAATCCAGGGTCGTCTTCCCCGAGCCGCCCATGAGCGGACCTTCCCAGTGGGTGTTCGCCGTACGCGTCGTCGCCATGCGCTCGCCTTCCTCGAAGTGGTTGCACGTGTCGGCGACAATCAATCATGTGAGTGAAGCCGTGCAGAAGGGTGTCCGCCCATACGACGCTATGGGCGGGGCCGACGCCTTCCGGCGCCTGGTCGCCCGCTTCTACGAAGGCGTCGCCACCGACCCTGTCCTGCGTCCGCTCTACCCCGACGACGACCTCGCTGACGCCGAGACCCGGCTGCGCATGTTCCTCGAGCAGTACTGGGGCGGACCGACCACCTACTCGCAGCAGCGCGGGCACCCGCGGCTGCGGATGCGACACGCGCCCTTCGCGGTCACACCCGAGGCACGCGACCGCTGGCTTCACCACATGCGCGAGGCGGTCGACGCGCTGGACCTGCCGCCCGACCTCGACGAGCAGCTGTGGACCTATCTGGTCAACGCCGCCGACAGCATGGTGAACACGTTCCAGTGACCGACACTGGCTGGTCGCGCCGAGCCTTATTAGTCGACTAGACGAAGTCGAGTAAGGAGGTGCTGGCATGGCGGCTGAGCCCGTTCACGTCAACATGCACGAGGCCAAGACCCACCTGTCCCGACTCGTCGAGCGAGTCGAGGCGGGCGAGGAGGTCGTGATTTGCCGTGCGGGGTAAGCCGGTTGCTCGCCTCGTGCCGTTGCGAAGCCAGAAGGCGCGCACCTTCGGTGAGCTGCGGGGTCAGATCCACATTCGTGACGATTTCGACGCGCCCCTCCCACCCGAGATCGAGGCCGCGTTCGGCGGCGACCGATCATGAGGCTGCTCCTCGACACGCGCGTGATGCTCTGGCTTCTCGAGGGCAGCGCCCGGCTGCCCCGGTCGACGCGTCAGGCCGTTTCCCGTGCCGAAGACGTCTACGCCAGCGCCGTGAGCATCTGGGAGATCAGCATCAAACGCGCGCTGGGGCGCCTGCAGCTCCCGGGCGACTACCTCACCTACGTCGAGCGCGCCCGCTTCCGTCCCCTGTCCATCACCTTTCGCCACGCGGAGGCGGTTGGCACGCTTCCCAAGCTTCACAGCGACCCCTTCGATCGGATGCTGGTTGCTCAAGCGAAGACCGACGCACTGACGCTGGTCACGGCGGATCGGCAGCTGGAGGAGTATGGAGCTCCCGTTCTGCCTGCGATGTAGCTGCTCGGATCGTTTGGCGCTGGGCCTGGCAAGGCAGACTGGACGAACGTGACCACCCTTTCGTCTCCGCTCACCGATTCCGTCGCCGACTCATCAACGGAAGCATCCTTGTCACCGTGGTGGCGCGACGCCGTCATCTACCAGGTGTACATCCGCAGCTTCGCCGACTTCGATGGCGACGGCGTTGGCGACCTTGCTGGTATCCGATCGCGGCTGCCATACCTGCGCGACTTGGGCGTGGATGCACTGTGGGTGACGCCGTTCTACCCCTCCCCCATGGCCGACGGCGGGTACGACGTCGCGGACTACCGGAATATCGAGCCGCTGTTCGGCACCCTTGCCGACGCCGATGCCCTCGTGACCGAGGCGCACACGCTGGGGTTGCGTGTCATCGTCGACCTGGTTCCCAACCACACCTCCGACCGGCATGTGTGGTTTCAGCAGGCGCTCTCGTCACTCCCGGGTAGCCGCGAACGCGCGCGCTATATCTTCCGAGACGGTCAAGGTCCGGACGGAGCGCAGCCGCCGAACGACTGGCCCTCGGTATTCGGGGGGACGGCATGGCAGCGCGTGCCGGATGGCCAGTGGTATCTCCACCTCTTCGCGCCCGAGCAGCCAGACCTCGACTGGCAGAACCCCGAGGTGCGCGCGGAGTTCGAAGCCATCCTCAGGTTCTGGCTGGACCGTGGCGTCGACGGCTTCCGCATCGATGTCGCGCACGGGCTCGTCAAGGATCCGGCACTGCCGGACATCGGCCCGGACGAGGAGCACATCCTCGGACCACCGGACCGCCCCAATCACCCGTTCTGGGACCGCGACGGCGTGCACGACATCTATCGCTCGTGGCGGAACGTTCTGGACACGTACGACGGAGACCGGATGGCGGTGGCCGAGGCCTGGGTCCGCTCGCCGGAGCGCGTCGCGCGCTATATCCGTCCGGACGAACTGCAGCAGTCGTTCAACTTCCAGTTCCTCAAGGCGCCGTGGTCCGCGCCGACGCTGCGGCGCATCATCGACACGTCCCTGAGAGCCGACCGGGACGTAGACGCGACCACGACGTGGGTGCTGTCGAATCACGACGTCGAGCGAGTCGTCACCCGCTATGGCGGCGGCGATACCGGTCGGCTGCGGGCGCGGGCTGCCGCTCTGCTCATGCTGGCGTTGCCCGGGTCGGCGTACATCTATCAGGGCGAGGAACTCGGGCTGGAGGAAGTCGATCTCCCGGACGATGTCCTGCAGGACCCAATCTGGGAGCGCAGCGGTCGGAAGCGCCGCGGTCGCGACGGCGCCCGGGTCCCGCTGCCGTGGTCGGGAGCGGCGGCGCCGTACGGATTCAGTCCCGATGGCGCTGCGACGTGGTTGCCGCAACCGGCGAACTGGCGCTCCCTGACCGTGGAAGCGCAGTTGCACGATCCCGACTCGACGCTGTCGCTGTACCGGCAGGCACTGGCCGCACGCCACACCATCTCGGCACTGCGTACCCGCGACATGCGGTGGCTGGAGACACCGTCCGATGACGTGCTGGCCTTCTCGCGCGGCAGCGATGCCCTCGTGTGCGTCGTCAACACGGGGACGTCCACGGTTGCCCTGCCCGGGCTCGAAAAGGTCTTGCTCGCCAGCGGGGCGCTAACCGACAGCGGGGCGCTACCGCCGGACACCGCCGCTTGGTACGACGGTCTCGCCACGACATGAGCGTGCGTGAGCTCACCGCCGATCTCGTCGTCGACGCGCGTGCCACGCTCGGCGAAGGTGCGCGGTGGGATCCGCAGGGGCGCCTGTACTGGGTCGACATCACGGCGCCCGCGCTGCACCGGTACGACCCGTCGACGGATACCGACAACGTCGTCCCTGTCGATCGGTACCTCGGGGCGGTGGTGCTCCGCGACTCCGGCGGCCTGCTGGCGGCCGTGCACGAGGGCTTCGCCGCCCTTGATCCGACGACAGGCGAGGTGGACCTGCTAGCAACGGTTCAGGCGAGCGACTCGGGCCTGCGGATGAACGACGGCAACTGCGATCCGCAGGGACGGTTCTGGGCCGGCTCGATGGCTCTGGATGAACGTTCGGGAGCAGGCGCGCTGTACCGGTTCGACGCCGACGGCTCCGTCGTGCGGATGCTCACTGACGTGACCATCTCCAACGGCATCGTGTGGAGCCTGGAAGGGACGACGACGTACTACATCGACACTCCCACCCGTCGCGTGGACGCGTTCTCGTTCGAGCTGGACACCGGCAGGCTGCGAGATCGGCGCCCTTTCGTATCGCTGCCAGCGGGCCCGGGGTCTCCGGACGGGATGACGATCGACGCCGACGGCTGTCTCTGGGTGGCGCTCTACGGAGGGTCGGCTGTGCACCGGTACACCCCGGACGGACAGCTGGACACCGTGGTGCACGTCCCAGCAACCGCAGCTACCTGCTGTGCCTTCGGTGGCGATGACCTCGACGTCCTATACATCACCACCGCCGCCAAGGGCGCACCGCCGGGTGCGCAGGAGCCGTACGCCGGAGGGCTGTTCGCTGTCGACCCGAGTGTAAAAGGGGTACCGGGAACGCCCTACGCCGGCTAGTTGCCGAGCCGCAGAGTCTACTCGACCGGTCGGTGGGACGTTGTGGACAGACGTACATTTTATCGGTACTAACTTGTACAATCTCAGCGTGAACGTAGCGATCAGCGAGCTCCGCTCGAACCTCGGCACATGGGTCGATCGTGCCCGAGCTGGTGACGACGTTGTCGTGACCGAGCGAGGGGTTCCGGTCGCCCGCCTGGTTCCGATCGAGGCCGCAGGGGTTCTGGAGCGCCTCGAACGTGACGGCGTGGTCACGCGCCCGGCACGGGCCCAGCGGCCACGAGCTACTGGTCGGCGACGCGTACGCGCATCTGGGTCGGTCTCCGACCTTGTCACCGAACTTCGGCGCTGAGGTTGGTCGCCGTCTGCTTCGACAGCAGCGCCCTTATCAAGCTCCTCGTGGAGGAGTCCGGTAGCGGGGTGGCCGCTCGACTATGGGACGAGGCGGACGCGGTCGTCGCCAGCCGGCTCGCGTTTCCAGAAGTCAGCGCGGCGCTAGCCGCCGCCCGCCGATCGCATCGACTCGGATCCGCTGACGAGCGGCGAGCCCGACGCAGCTGGGAGGATCTATGGTCGGGGACGCGAGTGATCGAGTTGACGGAGGCCGTTGCGGCTGAGGCTGCCCGACTCGGCGAGCGGTTCGCCCTCAGCGGTGCCGACGCGGTCCACCTCGCCAGTGCGATGGCGGTTCTCGACATACACCCGATCCTCGCCGCCTGGGACCTTCGCCTGAGAGCCGCTGCCCTCGAGGCAGGGCTCCGGCTCGCCCCCGCTGACGTCTAGATCGCCGCCTGCGCCCCCTCGTCGAAGTAGCGGGCGAGGACCGCCTTCTCCTCGGGCAGGAGGCGCCGCAGTCGCTGCCGCTCGAGATCGAACGGCGCGAGTGTCGTCGCCGCGGTGGCGTAGACCACGTCGCCGTCGCGCACGTCGTACGCCAGCCGAAACGACGCGTTGTCGATCCCCGTCACCCAGGTCTCGATACGCACCGGCTCCGGCCGAAAGGACAGCGGTCGCCGATAGTCGATCTCGTGCCGAACCACGATGACCCCGTCCGCGAGCCGCTCCGCTCCCTGGTCGCGGGCATGAACGAACAGCATGTCCACGAGGGCCTCCCCGACGATCTTCGCGGTTCAGCTCGCCTGTCCAGCGCACCGAGACAAGAGACAGCGCGTTTACGTGCGAGTAGGTGCGTCGATCGCCGCTCGTCGTGAGAAGCTGGCAACGAGGGTCGAGCCGTTCGTCGAAGGGCCGACCCCATGCGCCGAGATCGCAACCGCTGTCGCGCGATGGTTAGAGGCGATGGCTACCGCGTCGAGCCGATCCTCGTGCAGCGCTCGCTGCGCCGATCGCCACGCCCGGCGCTGCGTATTACGTGGCGCGGCTACCACGTCGCCGACTGCACGTCGGTGCACGAGGTCGCTGCGGTCGTCGACCTCGCCGAGCTGGAGCGGTGTCGTGGTGAGCCGACATCGCCGCGTCTGGCGAATCACACGACGCGCCGGCGCGTGGCGCGGTGGCTGCTCATCGAGGACGTCGAGGCAGACGACTTCGAGGTCCAGCAGGACGGCAAGCAGCTGGTGCTCTACGTAGACACGCTGGTCGTCGACGAGCCGCGGCGCGTCGACGTCGCAAGGCTCGACCGGCGCGACGTCGTCTCGGTGGTGATGCTCCAGCGGAATCCTCGAGATGGTCCGGGGCTGTCGGTCACGACCCCGGGTCGGTCATAGTGCAAACTGCAGTCCGAGCGATCCGCGCGGATAACGAGCGAAGGGAGATCGTGTTGCCATCCTTCCGGCGAATCTCTGGGCTCATCTTTGGAGCTGTCTTCGTGACGTCATTGGTGCTGGTTGTCCCAGCGTCGGCGGATCCTTCGTTCCATACTCAGCGCCTCCCCCTGTCGCCTGTTGCCGACGCCCCGCTTACGTCCGGCGCGGTAATCGACGTTCACGCGGAGGGCCCGAACATCTACGCCCAGGAGCGCTACGTTCTGGTGGGCGCCGAGCCGGGGACGACCTATCAGGTGACGCTGCAGATTTACGCCGACCCTACCTGTACCACCCTGCTCTTCCCGGTTCCAACGGCCACGATGACAACGAACGCGGCCGGGAACGCCCACGGGAAAGCGACCTTCACCCCGCAGGACGTCGAGGGCCTCCCCCGCATGACCTACTACATCGACTGGGAGATAAGCCTTCAGGACGGCCCCGTTGTCTACAGCACCGGGTGCGTTCCGGTCGTGTTGGACTGACGTCGGCCGCGAAGAGCCGACCAGGTCGCCCAGCGGCTAGAAGGGCATCTCCGGGAGCAGACCGAGTTGCCCAAGGAATTCCATTTGATCGAAGTAGAAGTGGTGGCTGGTCACCCGCCCGCCTTCAACCGTCACGACGTCACACTCTCGGACCCTGATCCGCTTCCCCGTTGGCGGAACGTCTTCGCCGTTCGGCACAGGCAACGGCTCTGTGTGGGTACCGACGATGAAGCCCTCGTCGATCGCCACGTTGCCCACCTCGTGCGCGTGCGCGACTTCGTAGCGGACGTCGGGAAAGGCGACGGAGAACTGGCGAAGATAATCGGCGATCGCCTCGGCGCCTCGAAGTTCGCCCTGATCGGGGGTCACGGCAAGCGCATCGTCCGCGTAGCACGCCGCCAACGCCTGCCAATCGTGGGTTTCCGTCGCGGCCGCGGTCAGCCGGTCCATGACCTCGCGTGCTTGCCCCATGAGTGCCACCCCCTGCTGAAGACGGATGCACAACCGCATCGCGATGGGACTGTACCGCCGTAGGCCTGGCGTGAGACGCGACAGCGAGGGTCGAGCCATTCGTCGAGGGACCGACCCATGCGCAAACACCGCAACCGCTGCCGCGCCATGGTCAGCGCGGACGGCTACCGCGTCGAACCCATCCTCGTTCAGCGATCGCTTCGGAAACCGCCGCGACCAGCGCTGCGGATCATGTGGCGCGGCTACTACGTCGCCGACTGCTCGACAGTGCACGAGGTCAGCGAACATGTCGACCTCGCGACGCTCGAACCTGCATCGTGGTGACCGGTCATCGCCGCACGTGGCGAATCACACGACGCGCCGGTGCGTGGCCGCGGTGGCCGCTCATCGAGGATGTCGACGCGGACGACTTCGAAGTCGAAAGCGACGACCAGATGCTGGTGCTCTACATCGACACGCACGCCGTCGACGAGCCGCAGAGTCGGGGTGTGCCGGGTGGACGGTCGGGACGTCGTCGATGTTGAGCGGCTTTGACCGGACCAGGAGCACCGAGCTGGGCGCCACGGATACGCCTCTTCCGATAAAGACGAAATATCGGGCAGATTGATAACGGCAAGCGACAGATTCGTCACTTTGTTGGGGGCTATTCCCGCGCCGCTTCCCCTACTAGTCTCATCCATTCATCCGAGGCTCAACAGCGGAGATGGCCGTGCTCTGGGCTCAGCGTCAGGCTCGCGTCGGTCGCAGCGATCGTGGAGAACGGAGAGCACGATGAAGCGGCTACTACTCACCGTCGCCCTGGCCCTCGTAGCGGCAATCTCGATGGCCAGCCCAGCAGCGGCGCACACGCAGGAGGTCACCCCACCAGGCAAGGACCCAGTCGTGAGCGGGCCGATCGCCGTTCCCTGGGTTCAAGGCCATTGCCGCGCGCAGGCCCCGGCGGTCACTGGCGACGCGTCAGGCGGTGTCGTGGTCTTCTCGCCACAAGCGGCGCTTCCTTGCGATGACACAATCACCAACCCTGGCGGGCAGGTCACCGGTCCCTGAGCCCGGCGGCCTCGTGCTCGATCACCGCCTCCCCCGTCCGCGGTCGGTACGGGCATCCAGTCGGCCGAGCCGGTTGAGCCGGCTGCGCGGTTTCGGGCGACGCCCTCGCCGCGCGTGCTTCAACTGGAGCCGGCGCGCGAGTGCCCACAGCGTGTCTAGCGTTTGTGGACGAGCGTCGAGGAGGAATGTCATGGCCGAGTCGTACGCCGTCCAGATCCAATCCGTGCCGACCGGTGCGGCCGATGACGCCGTCCCGCTGTCCGAGGTCGTCCTGCAGCACCATCGCGCCGACGCCATCCGAATAGATGCTCAACCGTTGTCTGGCGGCCACCTGCTCCACCTTGCGGTGGCGGGCTGCATTTTCAACGACCTCTATTACGTCGCGGCGCAGCGCGGCATCCAGCTGACCGACGTGCGCGTCAGCGCCATGGGGGGTTTCGAAGGGGAGGCCACGACCGTCTCGACGGGTATGAGCTATCGCGTGGCGGTCACCGGGAACGCATCGGAGGAGGAGCTGCGCGACCTGGTGACGGAGGTGGACCGGATCGCGTCCATCCCGGATGTGCTGCGGCGCGCGAACACCGTCGTGCTCGCCGATGTGACCGTCCAAGCAGGTTCTTAGCCACCTCGTGCGCCCGCACGTCACCAAGATCGCCCGCCAGGCAGCGTCAGCTCAGGCCGGGCAAGCGGGAGTCACGCACGCGCGACTGGGCAAGGGGTCGGGCAAGCGAGAAGCAGCCCAGCGACGGGGTCCGCTCATGATTTATACGCGTCTGGACGAGCTTGCCGCGCTCGGAATGCTCACACCCGCGACCGCTGCCTTCCTCGACGCAGCGACCGTCAGCGAGTTGAACATCATCGTCGCCGGGGGGCACGCAAGCCGGAAGGGCGACGCTGCTGAGCGGTCTCGCCGCCGCTGGCTGTGGCGCACTGGAGGGATGTGGGGGCGGGGAGGCCGGTTTCGAGGGGGTGGTCGTCATGCACGCCCGCCAGCGCCCGGCGCGGGAGCTGGCGCGGCAGTTTGCGCGGAGGGCCTAGTGGCAGCGGAAGAACTCGTGGACCGTGCCGTCGGGCCGCTCGTTGAAGTGGCCTACTACGTGGTTGCTGAACGTCGAACCGTCCGAGAGCGTCCCCCGGACGTTGAACGTGAACGTGCCGGTCACCGTCTGGCCGTTTTGAATGAAGCGTTCCACGAGCGTGAACTTGGCGGTGTAGGTCGGCAGAGTCGGGTCGTTCAGCGGCACTCCGACCGCGGTGCCGGTCAGGGTGAAGGTGGCGTGCACGCGGCCGTCATCGAACGTGGTCTCGTGGCTGACCAGGTTGCTGGTGGTGGTGACGGTGTAGGGCGGTCCCTCTTCGCAACTGGGAACCACATCGATGAAGGTCTCGACGAGGTCCTTCTCGACGGTGGTCTGGGTTTCCGGTGGAGCGGCGAACGCCGGCGCACCGGTGGTCAGTAGGCCCGCTGCCAGCAGGCCGACCGTGAGTAGGCGACGAAGCATTCCATTCCCCCCTTTGAGATGCGGCACTCGAGTGCGCCGGGCGGTTGTGACCGTACTCGCGACCGGCCGAGGGAGCCATGGGGTGCTGCCGGGATTTGGCCTCTGCCGTACCCGGTTGGCGGTGTAACAATGTCGGTGCGCCGCCGCAGCTGGAGGTCGCGCAGCTGAACCGCCTCACCTGAACGGGACGCGATGAGCCGAGAGCTCACATATGCCTTACCGCGTAGATGACGTTGTTGACGTGCCCATACGCGTCCATGTCGCCCCAGCGCAGGTGGCAGTCGAACGCGTGCCGCGCCACGGGTTGACGTCTCCCGTCAGCTGCGGGTGAGCCGGCGGTAGGTGACGCGGTGCGGCCGCGCCGCCTCGACGCCGAGCCGCTCGACCTTGTTCGCCTCGTAGGACGCGAAGTTCCCCTCGAACCAGAACCACCGCGCCGGATTCTCGTCGTCACCCTCGTAGGCGAGCATGTGCGTCGCGATGCGGTCGAGGAACCAGCGGTCGTGCGACACCACCACGGCGCAGCCAGG
This sequence comes from uncultured Actinomycetota bacterium, assembly GCA_963801015.1. Taxonomy (GTDB): domain Bacteria; phylum Actinomycetota; class Actinomycetes; order CAWDCV01; family CAWDCV01; genus CAWDCV01. Next base: position 266,328 of record CAWDCV010000002.1, read on the forward strand.
GAATTCCAGCAGCGCATTCTCCAATGACGACAGCGTTTCGACATCGAGGTCGTTCGTCGGCTCGTCCAGGAGCAGCAGGTTCCCACCTTGCTTGAGAGTGAGCGCCAGGTTCAGCCGGTTCCGCTCACCACCCGAGAGCACGCCCGCCGGCTTCTGCTGGTCGGGACCCTTGAAGCCGAAGGTGCTGACGTAGGCCCGACTCGGCATCTCGGTGCGTCCGACGTTGATGTAGTCGAGCCCGTCCGAGACGGTGTCGAAGACGCTCTTGCGCGGATCCAGGTTGGCGCGGTTCTGGTCGACGTACGCCATTTGGACGGTGTCACCCACGCGGATCGACCCGGCATCCGGCTTCTCGTCACCCACGAGCATGGAGAACAACGTGGTCTTGCCGACGCCGTTCGGGCCAATGACGCCGACGATGCCGTTGCGGGGCAGCGAAAACGACAGGTCGTCGATGAGGACGCGATCGCCGAACCCCTTGGTGAGGTGATCGGCCTCGATGACCTGGTTGCCGAGCCGGGGACCCGGCGGGATCTGGATCTCCTCGAAGTCGAGCTTCGTCGCGCGCTCCGCCTCGGCCGCCATCTCCTCGTAGCGCTGCAGCCGCGCGCGGCTCTTCGCCTGCCGAGCGCGTGGGTTCGAGCGCACCCATTCCAGCTCCTGCTCGAGCCGCCGCTTGCGCTTGGCGTCCTTCTGCCCCTCCACCCGAAGTCGGCCGGCCTTGCTCTCCAGGTACGTCGAGTAGTTGCCCTCGTATGGGTACGCGCGTCCCCGGTCGAGCTCGAGGATCCACTGGGCGACGTTGTCCAGGAAGTAGCGGTCGTGCGTTACCGCCAAGACGGCGCCGGGGTACGCGGCCAAGTGTTGCTCGAGCCACTGCACGCTCTCCGCGTCCAAGTGGTTGGTCGGCTCGTCGAGCAGGAGCAGGTCGGGCTGCTGAAGCAGCAGCTTGCACAGCGCCACCCGGCGACGCTCACCACCCGACAGCACCGTCACGTCGGCATCGGGAGGCGGCAGCTGCAACGCGTCCATGGCCTGCTCGAGCTGAGCGTCGAGATCCCAGGCGTTGCGGTGGTCAAGTTGCTCTTGCAGCTCTCCCATCTCACCAAGCAGCTTGTCGTAATCCGCGTCCGGATCGGCAAGCTGCTCACTGATCTCGTTGAAACGATCGAGCATGCTGCGCGTCTCGGCGACACCCTCGTTGACGTTGCCCAGTACGTCCTTGTCCTCGTTCAGCGGTGGCTCCTGCTGCAAGATCCCAACGCTGTACCCAGGGGTGAGGAATGCGTCACCGTTCGACGGCTGATCGAGGCCCGCCATGATGTGCAGCACGGTCGACTTGCCGGCACCGTTGGGCCCGACGACACCGATCTTGGCGCCCGGATAGAACATGATCGTGACGTCGTCGAGGATCACCTTGTCCCCGTGTGCCTTGCGCGCCTTGCGCATGGTGTAGATGAACTCGGGCATACGGATCAGCCTAGGGGTGCACGACAAAGGCCCAGGACAGACGAGCGCCGCCGCCACGGCACTCGACAGTGACCGCAGACACTCGGTGTTACACCGCTGTCGCCGTCGCCGCCGAACGTCGATCCGATTGCGCGCGATCGAGGTCGACGACCTTCCCGCCCTCACGCTCGAGCGACTCGGCATCGGCCATCGCGGCCGCGATCGTGGAGTCGACATTCTCGGGCCGGTCGTCGTTAGTGGTCTCGGCTTTGCGCCGGTGAAACGCTGACGTTCCGCGCGTGAGGTCGTGTCCCACGGCCGTCGCCTCCACCTCGAGCACTTCACGGGTGACGCCGTCGTCCTTGGTGAAGGACCGCATCTTCAGTCTGCCCGTGACGATGACCGGCTCGCCGCGCCCCAGCGATCCCGAGACGTTCTCCGCAAGCGCGCGCCAGCAGTTGACGCTGACGTAGATCGGATCGGCGTCCACCCACGCCTGGCTCCTGCGGTCGAAGCGTCTGCTGCTCGATCCCATCCGGAAGGTTGCGAACGCCAATCCGCCCGGTGTGGTTGTGCTCCGGACGTCGCTCGCGAGGTTGCCGCACATGGTCACGACGGTCTCGTTCATGAGCCAGGCTCCTTGGTCAGCCGCGGCCCGCTGCCGCGTCGTGACTCGAGCCTGTCCTGCGCCGTCGCATCAAACAGCCGTCGCGCGCAATCTGTGGACGACGAGCGAGATGTCGAAATTGTGGATAAAGGCGCATCACCGATGGTTGCCGGCTGCGCGCTGCAGCAGTTCCCCCGTCTCCGCGTACGCCTTGAGCTCCGTTCGTACGGGCGCGAGCACCATCCGCTCGGCTACCTCGGCAATGCGACTTCGCAGCAGCCGGGTGACTCGACGACGACGCCGGCGCGCACCCACAGCCGCAATCCATCGACTGACCAGCGCGAGGAGCAGCCCACCGATGACACCGCCGAGGGCCATCAGCGTGGGGAGCGGAAACTCGCCGATGTCCGGCACACCCGGCTCGGGTAGTCGGAAGTACGACAGGCCGAACAGCACGAGCAGCCACACCAGGCCGAGGACCGCCGAGATCGCCAGCAGCCACTGCAGGCCGGCTACTGCCCGCCACCACAGCGGCCGGCGTGCCCCGCCCAGATCGGCGCTGGCGATGGCCTGGTCGAGTTCGTCGGAGAGATCCTCGCGGGCATTCGATGCCGCTGAGCGCACAGACGACGCCCACCCCTCCGGAAGCCCAGCCGAGGCGGTCGTGGCCACCTCGCGTACCGCCGTGTCGACCTGAGAGCGCTGTACCGGGGTGGCGGACGGAAGTGAGGTGCGCGCCGGAGCAGCGGCGATCGCATCGCGGGTAGCCGTGCCGAGATGCAGTCGCCGCAGCGGATCCGGTCGAAGCCGGCGCAACCAGCGCGTGAACGGCCAGCCGGTTGCTCCGGCCGCTTGGTAGCGGTAGGAGCGCGCGACCGCAGATGCAACGACCGGCACCCCCGCGGCCTCGGTGAGGGCGTCGACGAGCTGGTCGACGCCCGGACGAGATACCTCCCGAACCGATGATCCTCGCTCCGAGCGCTTGTCGTGCAGAGCGAGCAGCGCGGCTGCCGACATGTCCAGATCGGCACGAACGCGGCCGAGGTACGCCGCTCGAGCGCTCACCTTTTCCGCGAGCACCGCGCGCAGGTCGTCGATTCCGCGATCGGTGCGAGCGGAGATCGGCAGCACGGGCACCGACCGCAAGCCGTCCTCGATGAGCAGCCGCCGGAGATCGGAGATGCAGGCGGTTTCCCCCTCGACGTCGAGGAGATCGACCTTGTTGAGGACCATGAGCATGACGTCGTCATGACGGTTGAGTCGCCGCAGATACAGCTGATGCAGGACGTTGTCGGCGTACTTCTGCGGGTCGACGACCCAGACGAACAGATCAACGAGCCCGATGAGGCGGTCGACCTCCACTCGGTGCTCGACCGACGTCGAGTCGAAGTCCGGCAGGTCGAGCAGGACGAGACCGTCGAGGTCGTCGTCGGCAGGCACGTCCAGCTCGCTGTCACGGGAGATCTGGTGGCGTCGCGGAACGTGGAGCCAATCGAGAAGGGCCGATGCGCCCTCGCTCCCCCAGACGCACGCCAGCGCCGTGTTGGTCGTCGGACGGCGCACTCCCACCGCCGACAGGTCGAGCCCGACGAGTGAGTTGAACAGGGACGACTTCCCGCTCCCGGTAGCGCCCGCGAGAGCGACGACCGTGTGCTCGCCCGACAGCTTCAGCCGCTCACCGGCGCGCGCTACCAGCGTGCGAGCCGTGTCGATCGCCGGTCCGTCGAGTCGTCCCTCGGCGCTGCGTACGGCGCCGTCGAGGGCGCCCAGCCGTACCGCGAGGTCGGTGCTCATCGCGACCGTTCCTGCTCGACATCGCTCAGCGCCGCAGACACCGGGCGACTGGCCGCCAACGGGTCGGGCCGAGCGCGTCCGTCGTCGACGACGAGACCTGTGTCGGCGAGCAGCGCGTGATACCGGTCGGCCTCCTCGCGCAGCAGGACCGTGACTCGTTCGCGCAGGTCGGCGCGCGCCCGTTGCGCCAGGCTGCGTACGGCCTGATCGCCGAACACTGCCTCGAGAAGCTTCTGCGACAGCGCCGTCGCTCCTCCAGCGACCACGACCTCCGCGCCGGTCAGACCGCCAGTCGATGCGAACACGGCAATCATGACGGCCAGCGCCGCCCCGTTGACGCCAAAGGACAGGTAGCGAGCGGTCGACCGACGAGCGCCACCCTCGCTGCGCACCAGGTCGAGCACGAAGCCCTGCCAGTCGCGAACCGTGCGCCGGGAGCGTTCGGTCAACGTCGACGACGAGCGGCGCAAGGACTCGGGGTCGTCGGCCATCGCGAGCAACGACGCACCGCCCGGGGTGGCGCGCCAGGTCAGTGCCGTGCTCTCCGCGGCCGAGTCGGCGGCGGCTCGGACGAGCGCCTCGACTCCGGTGCCGAGCGCCACCTTCACGTCGTCAGCCGGGTCGGGTCGTCCCTGCAGCCGCGCGGTGATGATGTCCCGCAGGCGCCCCACGCGCGCTTCCAGGCCGCGCAACAGTTCACCGGTGCCGACGTACTCCTGCCAGCGCGCGAGCACCTCACCGCGCAGGACCGAACCGTCGGCCAGCCCAGCGTCGACCTCGTCAACGGCGGCGGCGTACGCGCTGGTGACAGCGCTGCGCAGGTCACGAGCTGCCCTGGCCTGCGCATCGACCTCGCTGATCAGCAGGCGGACGCGCGGCGAGATGCTGGCAAGCGCACCGTCGAGGGTCTTGCGGATGACCGTGTAGCGTGCGGTTGCGTCGGCAGCGAGCCCCGACAGCCACCCCTTGATGCCCGCCACAACATCGGGCGGCAGCAGTCCGTCGACAGTGATGGCCTCGGGGACGACGAACAGCGGGGCTTCGCCTAGCCCGCGGTCGGCGAGCATCCGGGCCAGATGGGCCGTCACCTCTTCCAGCGCCTCAGGCGGTACACGGTCGAGGACCACAGACACTGCTGCGCTGCGCTCACGAGCCGAGCGCAGCAGATCCCAGGGGACGGCGTCGGCGTAGCGTGCGGCCGTCGTGACGAACACCCACAGGTCCGCGGCGGCGAGCAACTGCGCGGCAAGCTCACGATTGGCGGTCACGACCGAGTCGATGTCCGGGGCATCCAGCAGGGCAAGACCCGGCGGCAGCGACGAGCTCGTGACCAGATGGAGCGAGCCGGCATCCGGCGTCGCTCCCGTCACGCGCGCCAGGCTTGGCAGGATCCGGGTCGAGGTGAACCAGTGCTCGTCGTCGGGGTGGTGGACGAGCACGGGTGAGCGCGTCGTCGGTCTCAGCACTCCTGCCGGGCTGACCTCCGTGCCGACGATGGAGTTCACCAGCGTCGACTTGCCCGCCCCGGTTGATCCGCCCACGACGGCAAGGAGAGGGGCGTCGATCTCACGCAGCCGGGGCAGCACGTAGTCGTCGAGCTGATCGACAAGAGAGTGCCGGGCGTGGCGGGCCTGCTCGGCACCGGGAAGTTCGAGAGGCAACGGGGCGTCGACGAGCGCGACTCGAAGGGTCTCGATCGTCTCCTGGAGCCGCGAGCGCGTCCCCGTTTCCTCCACGTCTCCAGCGTGCCCAACGTCGCGTCCAGATACTCCGGAGTACGACCCCGACACGCGGGGCATCGGCTCGGTCGTCGTCACCCTCCCTCCCCGGTGATCTTGAGACATCGGCGCGGCTCAGGCGACCATGATGGCGCTACCGTCAGCAGTGATTGAGCGCCCGTAGCTCAGTGGACAGAGCAGGTGCCTTCTAAGCACTTGGTCGCAGGTTCGAGTCCTGCCGGGCGCGCCGCCTCATCTGCCAGCTGGTGGAGGTCAGGCCGTCCAGTTCAGGACCGAGCCGCCGAAGGCCAGGACGCCGACCCACAGGGCAACGGCGAGCGCCGGAACGACCAGGGCGTACGCCGTCGGGTGACGAGCAAGCGAAAAAGAACGATGAGCAGCAGCGCCCAGGCAGCGAGGAGCAGGGCCATGCCGTACAGCGGGACCACGAGACCGCTGATGAGGTAGAGCAACCCGATCGGTAGGTACAGACAGAACGCCACCCACCCGAGCACGGTCTGCCAGGCGGCACTGCTCGTTGGCGCGTCGTACTCACGTGTGGACATCACGGCGGCTGCGCCCGCCACGAGCGCCGCGAGCAAGGACACGAGCCGGGGCGGGGCGATGGGCAGCACCTCGACGACCGCGGCGAGCACGGTGGCGAGGGCAACCAACGGAAGAGTCGACGCGGAGCCGCGGGCGACCGCCGCAGCGGCAGCAACGCTCGACAGGGCCGCGAGCGCACAGACGATATGGGCTGCCGATCCCAGGCTGTCCAGCTGCGTGGCGGTGAAGAACGCCCGGATGGTCAGGATCGCGGCTGCCAGAACGGCGAAGGCCACGGCCACGAGCCGCATCGCCGACGAGGGACCCGCGACAGACGCCGAGGCGGTCTCGCCCACAGCCATGCCCGCATTGTGCCCCCAGCGAGGACGGCCGGCTCACGGCGTTTCAGCCCGTACCGTAGGAGCGCGTCTGGCAAGGTGGCCCAACTGGAAAGGGGGCGCAGTGGCGCACGTCCGCAGCAGGCGCATCCCGCCCTGGGTGGCGGCGACACTTGCTGTGACTGTCCTTGCGGTGGCCTGCGCCGCCGAGCCACCGCCGCCGCCGGATCCGGTGTCGTGGAACCGAGTCCTCAATGCCTCCGTGCCCGGCGACACGGTCGGCGAGGAGCAGATCACGCTGAATGCCGGTCACTACTCCGTCCTGACCGGTGACCTCGGCGGCGCCATCGATGTCAGCCTCCATGACCTGCACGCCGCCGGGGACCTCGACGGCAACCGCGTTCAGGACGAGGTCGGCATCCTGGTTAGCACGATCGGTGACCAACTGCGGACGGAAAGCATCGTGGGCTTCGTGGCCGCCACTGGAGCGCCGGCCGCTACGGCGGCGTATCCCCTTCCCGCCGGCTACCGGATCGAAGGGCTGTCGGTCGTCGACGACGACGTAGTGATCACCTACGCGGCGCCTCGGCTGGAGGATTCGACGTACGACGAGGTGCAGGGCCGTTTGGTGTTGAGTCTCGAGGACAACGGCTTCGTCGAGGTCGACCGGACCGAGGAACCCATCGCCATGGCGCCGCCCGAGCCGCTGGCCGTCGAGGGCGGGAAGACCGTCGACCGGTCCGGCGAGCTGGGCTACGGCTGGCGCGCCCGCTTCGTCCAGAACCTCGCTGCCGACGATCGGCTGGAGATCCGCCTGACGTCGGCGTGGGGTGCCGCGAGCCTGGGCGTGTTCGCTCCCGACGGGTCGGCGTTGCTCGCGCCCGAAGCCGGCGGATTCAGCTACGTGGTCGAGAAGGCGGTAGCCGGCGACTACGCCATCCACCTGCTCGGCGGCGGGACCGCGATCCCGTACAGCATGAGCATCACCCGCAAGGCAGCGCCACCACCTCCTCCGCCGCCGCCCGCCCCTGACGCGGGTACGCCGGCTGGAGTGCCCGATCCTGGCGAAAAGGTCGTCTACCTCACCTTCGACGACGGACCCGACGGCCGCTACACCCCGAAGATCTTGGAGGCGCTGCGCAAGTACGACGCCCGCGCCACGTTCTTCGTGGTCGGCACGAACCTTCAGAACAATCGCGCGATCGCCGAGAAGATCGTGGAGCAGGGCAGCACTCTTGCCAACCACACGTGGAACCACGCGTCGCTGGCGGGGGTGTCGCAAGCGGAGTTCCAGAGCGTGGTCGGGCGCACACAGGAGCTGATGGGCTCTCTGGGCACGAAGTGCCTGCGGCCTCCGTACGGTTCGACCGACGCGAACACCGAGTCCTACGCCCGCGAGATGGGGCTCGCCGTATGGAAGTGGACGATCGACACCGTCGACTACCGCAAGCCGAGCCCGGACGTGATCGCCGAGCGTGCCGCGGCCGCCGGGCCGGGATCCATCGTCCTCATGCACGACGGCGGCGGGGACCGCAGCAACACCGTGGCCGCGGTCCCCAAGATCCTGGAGCGACTCAAGGCGAAGGGGTACCGCTTCGAAGCGCTCTGCCGCTGACCCAAGCCCAGCTCGGTGACCGCACCGAAACCGCTCCGATACCAGTTCGTCATCCCGCCGACGTGCGTTGGCAACGAACAGCCCGCAGGCTCAAGAGGACGGAATCGCCGCGGAGCCGCCCGTTTCGCCGCGGGCGTAAGGGGCACCGCAGCTGCACGGAATCGCTTGCGCCACTCGCCCGTTGACCCCATAGAGGCTCGACAAGGGAAGGAGTCCCCACGCCGCACTTCGGCCTGGGTTCACCGATGACGATCGTGCACGATCCGCGAAAGCCGAAGATCACGCCCCGCGCGGGCGGCAACCGGCCGCGTCAGCCCGACCTCGACGCGACCACGGGTGAGCCGGACCTGGTCCGCGCCTACCTGGACGAGATCGGGCGTGTGGCGCTCCTCAACGCCGAGCAGGAAGTCGAACTGGCCAAGCGGATCGAGGCCGGCCTGTTCGCCGCCAAGTTGCTGGCCGCTGACCCCGCCGCCTCGGACGAGTGGGAGCAACAGAACCCATCCGCAACGGAGCTCACCGCGCTCGTCGAGGACGGTGACCGCGCGCGCCGGCACATGCTCGAGGCCAACTTGCGCCTCGTGGTCGCACAGGCCCGCCGGTACCAGAGCCGCGGTCTACCGCTGCTCGACCTCATCCAGGAGGGAAACCTCGGCCTGATCCGGGCCATCGAGAAGTTCGACTATCGCAAGGGCTTCAAGTTCTCGACGTACGCCACGTGGTGGATCCGTCAGGCCATCCAGCGTGGCCTCGCCGAACAGTCTCGAACGATCCGGCTGTCCGTCCACATGGCAGAGGAGGTCAGCCGCCTCGGCCGGGTCCGTCGCGACCTGATCACTCGCACGGGTATCGAGCCGACCCAGGAGGAGGTCGCGGCCGCGGCTGACATTCCGCTCGACCGGGTGCGGCAGCTCGACGATGCATCCCGGGCGCTCATCAGCCTCGACCGGCTCGTCGGCGACGACGAGGAGACGTCCTTTGGTGACCTCGTCGAAGACGCCGACGCGCCAGCGCCTGAGGCCTCCGCCATCGCGATGGAGGGTCAGGCACTGCTGCGGCGGGTACTCGCGGAGCTTCCTGGTCGTGAGGCCGAGGTACTCATGTTGCGGTACGGCATCTCCGACGGCCAGGTGCGGACGCTGACCGAGGTCGGGCACGAGCTGGGGCTCAGCCGCGAGCGGGTACGGCAGATCGAGCGCAAGGCGCTCGTCGCTCTGCGTGACTCAGGTGTTGCCGCTCAGCTGCGGGATCTCGCGGCCGCCTGACGCCGCTCATCGGCGTGCCGGGCGTCCCCGAGCGGGTGTTCGGTGCGGCGCGCACCTACTCTGGCCGGCATGAACGACCGGATGGTCTGGATCGACTGCGAGATGACCGGCCTCGACCTCGAGCACGATGCCCTGGTCGAGATTGCGGTCCTCGTCACCGACAGTGAATTGAACGTGATCGGTGACGGTGTCGACCTCATCATCCAGCCTCCCGCCGAAGCGCTGGACCACATGCCGGACATCGTTCGGTCCATGCACACCTCGTCGGGCCTGCTCGAGGCCCTCGAGACCGGTCAGGGCATCCCGCTCGCGGACGCCGAAGACCAGGTTCTCGCCTACGTACGCGAGCAGGTGCCCGATCCACGCAAGGCACCGCTCGCGGGCAACACCGTCTACACCGATCGCGCATTCCTCGCGCGGGACATGCCGACGCTCGAATCGCACCTGCACTACCGCATCATCGACGTCTCGAGCATCAAGGAATTGGCGCGGCGGTGGTACCCGCGGGCCTACTTCGCCAGCCCACCGAAGTACGGCGGTCACCGGGCTCTCGCCGATATCAGGGACAGCATTGCGGAGCTGCGGTACTACCGCTCCGCGGTGTTCGTTTCGCCGCCCGGTCCGGACACGGCGACGGCTCGCGAGATCGCCGCGCAGTACGGCGTACCGCAGGCCGATCCCACCGAACCCGCCCCGCCCGGCACGGTGGCCGAGGCGGCCGCCGAAGCGCAAGCCGTCGAAGCCGTTCGAGAGACCGGCACCGGATAGCTACACTCGTCCTGCCACGTGTGGTTCCACGTAGGCACGTCTTGGTGGGTGTAGCTCAGCAGGTAGAGCACTGGGTTGTGGTCCCAGGTGTCGCGGGTTCAAGTCCCGTCACTCACCCCACGGCGCGGACGACACGACGCTCGTCGTCCTCGACCAGCGTCGCGGTCAGCCGCCGCAGCGTCCCGATGAGCTCCGCTCTTTCGTCGTACGGCATCCGGACTATCTCGCACAGCCGACCGGGAACGGACTCGGCCTCCTCGCGCAGGCGTACGCCGGCCTCGGTCAGACCGATCTCGACCGACCTTTCGTCTTCGGTGCGGCGGCGGCGAGTAACGAAACCGGCGCTCTCGAGCCGCTTGAGCAGCGGCGAGAGCGTCCCCGAGTCCAAGAGCAGTCGTTGGCCCAGTTGATTGACAGTGATCGTGCCCTCCTCCCAGAGCACCAGCATCACGAGGTACTGCGGGTAGGTGAGGTTGAGGTCGTCAAGCAGGCCGCGGTAACGGCCGGTCATAGCTCGCGACGCGGTGTAGAGCGCGAAGCACAATTGGTCGTCGATCAGCAAGCTCGCGGTGCGAGGCTGTGACGCAGTCATGTCCACACGGTAGCCGCCGGTAGTGGTGTCGGCGACGCTTGTGCGCGGCGGTCAGCCACAGGTGCGGGACGGGAGCTCCTGCTACGCTCATCGATCGAAGCGCCGCTAGCTCAATTGGCAGAGCAGCGGACTCTTAATCCGCGGGTTGGGGGTTCGATTCCCTCGCGGCGCACCCGTCTCACCTGCGTAAACGCTGCCTTCGGGCGGCATTTCGGTCTCCGGATTCGCCGGAGTGGTCAACCGAATGGTCACGCGAGGCCCGCGGCACCATCTGCTCGGTCACCCTTGCGGCCTCCCGGTTCGCGTCCTCGAGCAAGTGCAGGTAGAGGTCGCCGGTGATCACGGTCGACGAGTGCCCAAGCCGCTTGGACACGAGCGCCAGCGGCATCCCGCCGGCAAGCATCATGCTCGCGGAGCCGTGCCGAAGATCGTGCAGACGGACTGGCCGGACGCCGGCGTCGATCGCCAGCCGACGGAAGCGTTCGGTGACCTTCGCCGGGTCGTACGGGGTGCCGTTCTCTCGGCAGAACAACAGCCCGTTGGCCTGGTAGGCGCTCCCCCACGCCGTGCGCTCGGCACTCTCCATGGACGGCACCGATCGGTGGCGCGAGACACGTCCCGGCTAGATCCGCCGGCGCCGGCGCCCCGGAGTCACAGCAGCGGCTACCACCGCCGTCTTCGCCACCGGCGACGGACCAGGCGAGGCCGCCGCGGCCACCACCGCCGTCTTCGCTACCGGCGCGCCCACGACGCCTACTCGTCCTACCCGTGCTCGCCTGAGCGGCATGATCACTCTCCTTCTGTCGTAGCGGCGTCATCAGCCTCGATGGAGGCGATGATCGCCTGGATCGGGATGCGTCCGTCCGCGATCAGCTGGCCGCCTGCTCGGCGCGCGGCCGACGCGAACGGCGCGGCCCACAGGTTCTCCCAGATCAGTACGCCGGCTGTGCTGCCCGGCTCCATCGCCGCGGCCAGGTTGGCGACGTCATCCGCTGCCAGCAGCTCCGCGAGCTGAGCTTCGATCTCCCGCAGTGGTCCCAGGTCGTCGACGTCGGAGAGCTCCATCGCGTCGACCGAGCCGTCCTCGTCCTTGACCAGGATCAGAGCGTCGATCACCCGGATGGTGCCCGCCTCCACCAGAGCGACCAGCTCCGCTGCCATCTCGCCGGTGAAGTTGCTCGCTCCCGCCGGGAACTCCACGACGACGTAGTCGACGGGACCGAGCGTGTCCAGCGATGTCTCTGTCATCGTTGTCTCTGTCATCGTTGCCTCTGTCATCGCTGATTCCTCTCGTGGATCCTCTTGCGCCAGGGCCTTGGTCTTGAGGGCGTCTCCTGCTGCGGACCGGCCCGCTCGGGTCGCGGGTGGCGTTCGATCGGATAGGTGGGCTCCATACGTCGCAGCTCGAACTACTGCCGTGCCATGGCGACGCGGAGGCGTTCCTCGGGTGAGATGAAGTGGTCGTGGTCGTCTTTGCCGAGGTCGATCTGCACCCAGTTGATCCGTCCGGTGAACCGGCTCGTGTGCGCCGTGTAGTCGGGGGTGACGGTGGTGCCGGACTCGTAGCCGATGTCGGTGGTCTCATCGGCTGAGAAGACCATCGGCTGTGTAACGCCGACCCGGCCGGTGCCGACCGGCGTGCCGTCGCAGAACAGCGTGACGTCGCCGCCCTTGGCCAGCCCGCCGCCGTCGTAGGCGAACTCCATCCGCACCTGATGGGTGCCCGCCGCGATCGGATCTTCGGCCTCGGTCGCGAACTCCTGGAGGCCCAGCACGTTGTAGGTGAACTTGGCCTTTCCGTCCTTGGCATAGAGGGCCCAGCCGCCGAACCGGCCGCCCTGCGCGATGATCACGCCATCGGCGCCAGCTTCCGGTACCTCGACCTCCGCTGTGACGGAGAAAGACTTGTTCTTGATGTTCACCAGGCTGTTCTCCGAGAGACGCCCCATCCCGGCGAACAGCAGCTGCGAGTCACCGCGGATGAGGCTCGGTCGGCCCGCCATCTCCGGTGTCGCTCGTTCGAGGCTGCGGTCGTCCATCGGCAGGACGTTGTACTTGGTGGCCTCGATCAGCCAGAGCCGCTGCAGCTTCGCGAGCATCTTCGGCTGGTCGGCGCTCAGATCGTGCGCCTGGCTGTAGTCGCTGGTGCCGTCGTAGAGCTCCCAGAGATCGTCGTCGAACGCGGGCATCGTCCCGCCGACCATGACCCAGGGAGTCTTGTGCTTGGTGACGGCGCTCCATCCCCGGTGGTAGATGCCGCGGTTGCCGAACATCTCGAAGTACTGCAGGTCGTGCTTCTCCGGGCTGTCTACCTCGTTGAAGGTGTAGAGCATGCTCGTGCCCTCCATGGGCGACTGCTGCACACCGTTGACCATCGTCGGCTCGGGCAGACCGGCCGCCTCCAGGATCGTCGGCGCCAGGTCGATCACGTGGGTGAACTGCGACCGCAGCCCGCCGGGCTCGTCGATCCCGTTCGGCCAGTGCACGATGGTGCCGTTGCGGGTGCCGCCCCAGTGCGAGGCCACCTGCTTCGTCCACTGGAACGGGGTGTCCATCGCCCAGGCCCAGCCCACCGAGTAGTGGTTGTAGGAGGTGGGCGACCCGAGCGCGTCCATCTTGCTCAGCAGGAACTCGGGGGTCTCCAGCGCGGCCATCCCGTTGAAGTTCGCCAGCTCGTTGAAGGCGCCGTTGACGGTGCCTTCGGCGGACGCGCCGTTGTCGCCGATGATGTAGTTGATGATCGTGTTGTCGAGGACCCCGAGGTCGTCAATGGCGTCGATCAGGCGGCCGACGTGATAGTCGGTGTGCTCGAGGAACCCGGCGTACACCTCCATCTCCCGGGCCAGCACCGGCTTGAGCTCGTCGGGCATGTCATCCCAGGCGGGGATCTCGGCGTGGCGCGCGGTCAGCTCCGCGTCGGCCGGGATGACTCCCAGCTCCTTCTGCCGGGCGAAGGTGCGTTCCCGCTGAACGTCCCACCCGTCGTCGAACTCCCCCCGGTACCTGTCGGCCCATTCCTTCGGCACGTGGTGGGGGGCGTGCGTCGCGCCCGGCGCGAAGTAGACGAAGAACGGCTTGTTGGGCATCAGCGCCTTCTGTTGACGCACCCAGTTGACGGCCCGGTCGGCCAGGTCTTCGGTGAGGTGGTAGCCCTCCTCCGGGGTGGCTGGCGGTTCGACCGGTGTCGTGCCGTCGTACAGCGCCGGGTCGTACTGGTTGTTCTCCCCACCGATGAAGCCGTAGAAGGTCTCGAACCCGCCCCCGCCCGACGGCCACGCGTCGAATGGGCCCATCGGCGATGACTGCCAGACCGGGACCTCGTGGCACTTGCCGAACTGGGCCGTCGAGTACCCGTTCAGCTTCAAGGTCATCGCCAGCGGCGCCTTGGTGTTGGGGCGCAGCGAGTTGTTGCCTGGAGAGGACGTCGCTAACTCGGTGATGCTGCCCATCCCGACCGAGTGGTGGTTGCGGCCGGTGAGCAGCGCCTGTCGCGTCGGCGCGCAAAGAGCCGTGGTGTGGAACCGGTTGAACTTCAGCCCGCCCGCAGCCAGCCGGTCCGCCGTCGGGGTCCGGCACGGGCCGCCGAAGGTGCTCGACGCACCGAAGCCCACGTCGTCGAGCAGGACGATCAGGACGTTCGGTGCCCCCGACGGGGGCAGCAGTGGCTCGATGGGCGGGTATGCGGTGTCCGGGTCCTTCGCGTCATATGTCGTCAGCCCAGGGGACGGCAGGTCGGGGATCGGCAGCATCGCGCGCGCATGACGGTCAGGACTCATCGGTTCCTCCGCTTGGCGGGTGTCTCGCAGGCTCCGCGAGCTGCTCGAAAGGCGAGCGTACGACCGGTGACCCGGAAGGTGATCACCCGAACAGGATGACCCGCAGCGGGGCGGGCCGCCGGCCCCTCGCGGCACGACTCACCCGCCCTGGATGATGCGGCCCTGGACACCGGCGGAGTGGCCTGACTCGGGACGTCCGCACCGGGCTGGGCGTGCCAGGCGCCAGGGAGGGACGCTCATGACCGACCGGTCCGGATTGCTCGTTCGTGACCTGCGTACCCCGCGCGCGGCCGCGATTGCAGGGATCCTGTTCTCCCTCATGCTCACGGCCACAGTCCTGTTGATCCAATGGGCGATGCCGCGCGACGGAGATCCTTCCGAATGGCTGACTCAGGACTCACGTCGACGGGCTGTGGCCATCGCGATCGGCCTGGTCCCCTACGCGGGGATCGCATTCCTATGGTTCATCGGGGTGATTCGGTCCCGACTGGGTGACCTCGAGGACAGGTTCTTCGCAACCGCGTTTCTCGGGTCAGGGTTGCTGTTCGTCGCAATGCTCTTCACCGCTGCCGCCGTGACCGGCGCCTTCCTCGAGCTCTACGGCGGAACGGACCCGGTGACCAGCGCCGACGCACGTCTGACGTCCGCCATCGTGAGCGCGCTCCTGGCGACGTTCGGAATCCGGATGGCAGCGGTCTTCACGCTGGTCGTCACCAACCTTGGTCGTCGCACCGGCATTGTCCCTCCCTGGCTGGTGGTCGCCGGCTATGCAACCGGACTGGTGCTGCTGTTGGCGCCTCCCAGGACCCCGTGGGCGACGTTGCTGTTCCCGGCCTGGGTGCTCGCTCTCAGCCTCAACATGCTGGTGCTTTCGCTGCGCAAGACCACCCACCCGGTGGAATCCCGGGAGTGAGCGGGCAACCCCGATGCAGCTACTGCGGCGAATCGTCGCTCGACCGCTTGGGGACGCCTGCCGCGCGGACCAGCCACGCGTCGGCGTCGCGGTCGGCGTCGGTTGTGGACTCACCGACGGCGTCCGGGCAACGCTTGACGGAGCGATCATCATCAGCTTGGTTCGGGCGGTCAGGCCGCCGACGATGGGTCCGGCGAAGCTGGCAATAGAGCCCGTAGATCGGGTTGACGCCGGCGAGCACGCTGGCTGCCATGCCGTCCGGAGTCGGCCTTGAGATAGCGGCGCTCGGGCGCCACCGATCGCAGCCACCGGCGGGCTGGGCTCAACAGGCCGCTCACCGGGCAACTCCGTCGGGGGGCGACGTGGGAGCCGGGGACGGGTGCCGGCGCAGCAGGCCGCGGACCGCCGGCTGGGTCAGCCCTGCTTCGGTCGGCGGGGTGAGCTCGGCGACGCTCGCCCCGTACCGGGTCGCAAGCGGCTTCGCGCTCAGCCCGTGCGCCAGCACGCTGATCAGCACCGTCATCCCGATGACCGCTACGGCTTGGTCGGCCTCGGCATGGAGGTCTTCGAGGGCGATCACCGCGAAGATGATCGAGGCCAAGCCTCGAGGTCCGAACCAGCCGATGAAGGACACGGTTGGCGGCGACAGCCCCGAACCGACCAAGGCGAGGGCCACCGGCAGCATCCGGACCACAGTCAGACTCAGGATCGCGTAGCCGATGACCTGCCAGTCGGTGTGCTCGAAGACGGTCGGGACAGCGACCGCACCGAAGACTAGCCAGGTCACCAGCGAGACCAGCCCGGCCGTCTGCTCGACGTAGAAGACCTCCTTTACCCCGCCGCGGCCGGCGAAGTTGCCGAACGCGAGGCCGGCGACGAAAGCGGCAACGAAGCCGTTGCCCCCCAGCCAGAGCGTGCCGGCGTACGCGGCCAGCGCCAACGCCAGCACTCCAGGGCCGGCAAGGTCCTCCGTCGCCCATCCCCGGCGTCGGGCCATCCGCATGGCGATGCCACCTGCAACGCCGACGACGACGCCGGCCGCGAGGCCGATGGCAAGATCGGTCAGCGCGCCACCCAGGCTCGGTTGGCCCTGGAGACTGGCCGCAGCTGCGGCGCCTGCGATAGCGACAGTCACCACCGGCGTCGCGATGCCGTCGTTGAGTCCGCTCTCGACGTTCAGCACTCTCCGGACTCGTTCCGGCACCGCTGGATTGGTCATCACCGCCGCGCCGAGCGCCGCGTCCGTCGGTGCCAGCGCGGCACCAACCAGCAGCGCCATCCAGACACCCATCCCGTCGAACAGCGTCATGGCCAGCAGCGTGCCGGCGGCCATGGTGAGCGGCAGCCCCACCGCGAGCAAGCGGGTGTACAAGCCCAGGTCGGCGCGCAGGTCGGGTAGCCGCACCCTGGCCGCATCGGCGAACAGAACCCAGACGAGGGTGACTTCGGCGATGATCTTGACGGCCTCGTGCGAGAGCTCGGGCTCGATGACGTGGGACACCTCGGAGAGGACGAGCCCTACGGCGACGAACACGATCGGCGCGCTGAGGTCGGCACGAGCGAACCGGGCCGAGAAGAGTCCCCACGCGAAGACCGCCAGGGCGATCAGCGCAACGGCTCCCGCATCCATGATCGTCCCTCCGGCTTGAATGAGGACCAGCAGGTCTCTAGGCCGCTCATCTCGTTGCGTGCTCGCCGGACCTGAGTGGACCATCGACGCGGCGCCGATGGATCATCCGGCTTGGGTGAATGCCTGAGCGTGCTCGACGCTCAGAGGCCGGCGGACTCGGCAGCCGTCACGGCCGGAGCGTGCTTGCGACGCAACCGTATGAACACGGCGATCACGGCAGTGGTGACGATGCCGGAGATCACCAGGGACGCGAGCGAGAAGCCGGCACTGAACGAGACGGTTCGCCGGGACAAGTTGCTGCGCAACAGTCGATGCGCTTGCAGCATCGCGACACGTCGCACCGCGGACCAGAAGTCCGCGCGTGAGCGCAGCCAGCCGGGAACGATCGGCCGACGCTCCGCGGCGGCGGACCGGATAACCCTTCCGATCAGCACCTCTTCGACCGTGGGCGGTCGATCGACGGGGATCGTTTGCGGCTCGTCGTCCCGCTGCGCGAATGGGATCACCTCGCCGCTTGGTTCGGTGCTCATGCCACGTCCGGGGCGGTGAACGGCGCGAGCTCGGCGCAGCTGGCGCAGACGGTGAAGTTGACGCCCTCGACGTAGACGAGTCGGCAGCGGCGGTGACGGCGGCAGGGCTCGCAGCGTTGCAGCGGCTCACGTTCGCGGCGCCGCAACGGCAGTACGGAATGCTGTGGTGCCATGGATTCGACCTCCTAGTTGGGTCGGGTCCTAGGCCCCGCCTCGGCGCTTTCCTCGCCGGGCGGGGCCGCCTGCTATGGAGACCCGCCAGCGCCGCCTCGGGGGTAGGGCGGACGCTGGCGGGCGATCTGGGGGCGCGGTGAGTGGTCACAAAGTGAGCACGGACGCGCCGAAGTGATCACAACTCCCGGCATGACTCGACACGGGAGACGGCGTGTGACCTGCGCAAACAGCGAGACGTGTCACCGGGCATCACCGCCCGGCACGTCTGTCACAGGGCTCTTAATCCGCGGGTTCGGGGTTCAAGTCCCTGGCGGCGCACCCGCTATGAAGCCGACGTCACGGGCTCGTCAGGATGACGAGTTGTTGGGTCGCTCGGGTCATCGCGACATAGCGGTCGACTGCTCCCTCGATGCCCGTGCCGAACGTTTCCGGGTCCATGAGGATCACCAGGTCGAACTCGAGCCCCTTCGACGATTCCGGGGCGAGCCACTGGACGCGCGGCGTCGCCGGGAACGTTCCCGACCTGAATTGACTGGTGCTGATGACGCAGGCGATCCCGTCGGCATGCGTGGCGAGCCAGCTGTCGAGGATCGAAACCAGGTCCGCGACAGATCCGCGGACGACGGGGACCCCGCTACTGCGGACTGAGGTCGGCACGTTGACCTCCGGGAGCACCGCCCGGATGATCGGCTCGGCTTCCGCCATGACCTCTTCCGGCGTCCGGTAGTTGATGGTCAGGGACGCCAGGGTGATCCGGTCGAGCCCAACGCGCTCGAGTCGTTCCTGCCACGACTCGGTGAACCCGTGCCTGGCCTGGGCACGGTCCCCGACGATGGTGAAGCTCCGGGACGGGCAGCGCAGCAGCAGCATCTGCCACTCGGCGTCGGTCAGCTCCTGCGCCTCGTCCACCACGACGTGCGCGAACGGCCCGGCGAGCAGGTCCGGGTCAGCGACAAGCTGCGCTGCCTGGTCGACCAAGGAGTCGCGTAGGTCCTCCCCGCGCAGCATCGACATCACCTGCATCTCAGAGTCGTCGGTCAGCACCAGGTGCTCGACCACCCGGTCCATCTCTTCGCGTTCGCCCGCGAGGGCCGCCTCCTGCCGACGTCGGCGTCGTGATGCCTCCGGATCCCCGAGTCGCTGCCGTGCCGCGTCCAGAAGCGGCAGGTCGGACACCGTCCAGGCCTGGGCGGTGTCGCGCTGAAGCGCGCGAACGTCATCCGGACTGAGCCAGGGAGCACAGGCGCGCAGGTACGCAGGCACTGACCACAAGTCCCCGACGAGGTCAGCCGCGTCAAGCAGCGGCCACGCTCTCGTGAGGGCATTGCGCAGTTCTGCGTTACGCAGCAGCGACCGGCGGACCAATTCAGCCGGTGCTGCGCCATCACCGACGTCGACGGTGTGGCCTTCGTGCTTGTCCATGAGGATCGTGACGAGCTCCTCCCAGATCCGCTCGCGCGCGTCGTTGTGCGGAGTACCGGGTTCTACTGCGTCGAACGCCTCGGCCCAATCGGCGGCGCTCAGCCAGATGTCGGACCAGGGGGTCTCGACCGTCATTCCCGCGGTGGGCGGCTCCTCGTAGATCTTGACCGCCGGCTCGATCGCCTTCACCAGGCCCGCGGACGACTTCAGCCGGGCCACGTTCGGGTCGGCCTCGGACGCTGCTGCGGCTCCCTCGGCGACGAGATCCCGCAACGTGCAGGTCTGCACGCCTTCCTCTCCCAGGCTGGGGAGCACGTCGGCGACGTAGGCCAGGTAGGGATGGTGCGGACCGACGAACAGCACACCGCCGCGGCGGTGGCCGAGGCGAGGGTCGGAGTACAGGAGATACGCCGAGCGGTGCAGAGCCACGACGGTCTTCCCCGTCCCCGGACCGCCGTCGACGACGAGGGCGCCGCGAGAACTCGCGCGGATGATGGCGTCCTGGTCGGCTTGGATGGTGCCGAGCACGTCTCGCATCCGGGCCGACCGACTGCCGCCCAGGCTGGCGATGAAAGCGGACTGATCGTCGAGCGCGGCGTGCCCCTCGAGACCGTCCGGGGTGAACACCTCGTCCCAGTAGTCGCTGACCCGGCCGCGGATCCAGCGATACCTGCGTCGGCTCGCGAGACCCATCGGGTTCGCATGGGTCGCTGCGAAGAACGGTTCAGCCGCCGGTGAACGCCAATCGACTAGCAACCGACGACCAGACCTGTCCGTCAGGCCAAGTCGGCCGACATACACGGGCTCAGGATCGTCCACGTCAACCATGCGTCCGAGGCACAGATCCAGACCGAAACGACGCAGGACGCGTAGCCGAGCGGTGAGCCGGTGGATCTCCAAGTCCCGGTCCATCGCCTCCTGGCCGACGCCGCCGGGCGCCGCGCGCTCCACCTCGAGACGGTCCACCAGGTCGCTGATCGACTGCGCGAGGGTGTCCGCGATAGCCGCGAAATGCCGCTCGTCGCCGGCAATCAATGCCGGGTCCGCCTTGGGTGCGAGATGGCCAGGGAGGTCGAACGCGCTGGTCGCCAGCGGGTGCACGTGATCAGCTCCGATGCGGGTCGTTCGTACGACCCGGGATTCTGTTGCAGGACCCGGGTCTTGCGGCAAGACCCCCTGGCCGCTATACGTTGAGAGTGGAAAGGAGTGAGACTCCTTTCCTTTTGTGTGTGGGTTGGTGCGCGCCGCGGCTGTCAGAGCCGTCCCGCTTCGTGGACCCGACGAAGGAATGCTTGGGTGGCCGGCTGTGTCGGCGCTCCAATCACCTGCTCGGGCGGACCGTGCTCGATGATGACACCATCGGCGAGGAAGACGACTTCGTCCGCCACCTGCGCCGCGAATCCCATTTCGTGGGTGGCGACGACCATGGTCATCCCGTCCGCCTTCAGCTGTCGTACGGTCGTCAGCACCTCGTTCACGAGCACCGGATCGAGTGCGGATGTGACCTCGTCGAACAGCATCAGTCGTGGACGTACAGCGAGCGCTCGCACGATGGCAACCCGCTGCTGTTGGCCGCCGGATAGCCGCTCGGGGTAGGCGTCCGCCTTCGCCGCCAGACCGAACCGGCCGAGAAGGTCCATTGCCTCGGCACGTGCGGCGGTACGCCCCATTCCGTGCACGCGGATGGGCGCAAGAGTCACGTTGTCGAGCACCGTCATGTGCGGAAACAGGTTGAACGCCTGGAACACGATTCCGATCCGGCGCCGAACTGTGTCGGCGTCGATCGTGGGATCGGTGATCTCGATCCCATCCAGTTCAATCACACCATCGTCAACGGTCTCGAGCAGGTTCACGCAGCGCAGCAGCGTTGATTTCCCCGAACCCGACGCACCGATCAAAACAGTCGCCTGGTGTTCCAATACCGCCAGGCTTACCCCTCGCAGAACCTCCTCGCCGCCGAACGACTTACGCACTCCGGAAAGGCTCAGCACGGGTGTCATTACGCGTTGCCCTGTGCATGCTGCCGAGCGAGCGCGCGCTGGAGAACGTGATCGGTCCAGCGCGTCAACGGCACCGTAAGCATGAGGAAGAGCACCGCGGCAACGACGTACGGCGTGTAGTTGAACGTGCGGGAACTTTCGATCTGGGCAGCCCGGATTGCATCGATGGCTCCCAGGACGGAAATCAAACCGGTGTCTTTGAGCAGCGCGACAAAGTCATTGAGCAGCGGCGGCAGCACGCGACGGATCGCCTGCGGCAGTACAACGTGTCGCAGCGTCTGCCGCTGCGATAAACCCAGCGAGCGCGCCGCGGCACGCTGACTGGGGTTGACACCGAGGATGCCCGCGCGGAACACCTCTGCGACATAGGCGCTGTAGGTCAGCACCACGGCGGCACCGCCCAGCAGCACGACATTCGAGGTAACGCCGGTGAGACCAAGCGCCGGCACGCCGAATCCGACCAGCAGGATGACGAGCAGCAGCGGGACACCCCGGAACACGTCGACGTACGCCGTCGCCAGCAAGCGGAACGGAGCCAGCGCGGGCGCGCGGGACGTCCGCGCGAGCGCGAGCAGCAAGCCAAGCACTGAGATCACGACGGAGCAGACCGCCGTGAGCAGCACGTTCAGCCGAAGACCTTCGAGGATGGGTGGCACGACCTCGACGCCGTACCTCACGTTGAAGAAGGTCGCCTGCACGACTGGCCACCCCGGCGCCAGGACGATCGCAGCAACCAGGCTGCCCAGCACGACAACCGAGGACAGGGCGGCCACGGCGGTCCGCCGCCGTGCTTGCGCCTGGCGGACGGCCCGCCGGCGCAGTTCCAGTGGGCTCGGAGCCTGGCTGCTCAAGCGGCGGTCATTCCAGCGTCGGTGCGCCGCCTTGGTCGAGCCATTCCTGCTGCAGCTCCTCCAGCGTTCCGTCCGAGCGCAGCGCGTCGACTGCGTCGGTCACGCATCCGGTGATCGGACTTCCCTTCTCCAGCAGCAAACCGAACTCCTCAGGGTTCTCCCCGGGATCCGGCAACTGCCCAACGAGCACGCCGCCCTCGACCTCGACATTGGCGAGATAGAAGCCGGTGGGCAAGTCGACGACGAATCCGTCGATCTGCTTGTTCTTCAACGCCGCAACTCCGGCCGCATTGTCATTGAACACCGAGGGACTCGCCGCCGGCTGGATCTGCTCCTCGATCGCGTCGAGCGAGGTGGTGCCGACCGCCGCGCCAAACCGCGCGCTCGCCAGCTCGGCGAGGCTGGTAGCCCCATCGATCGGGCTGCCTGCATACGAGACGACCACCTGCGACACCGTGTAGTACCCCGAAGAGAAGTCGACGGCCTGCTTGCGCTCGTCGCTGATAGAGAACTGCTGCAGGTTGAAGTCGAAGTCCTTGGGGCCGGGGGCGATTGCTGAATCGAACGTCGTCCGGACCCATGTCACGTCACCGTCTTCGTACCCCAGCTGCTCTGCGACCGCGTACGCCACGGCAGCCTCGAAGCCCTGCTTGCTCTCTGGGTCGTCGTCGAGAACCCAGGGCGGGAACGCGGGCTCGCCCGTGGCGATGGTCAGGGTTCCCTCGGACGTGGTCGCCAGGTCACCGGCGGGGCAGGACGAATCGCCGGTGGCCGCGCCACCGTCGGAGTCCGACGAGGTGCCGCAGGCGGCGAGCAGGATGGCGGCCGCGGCAGCGGCCACGCTGGAGAGGATGCGTCGGACCGGCATGGAGGCAGGATAGGAGTCTTCGCGCCACGTCTGATGACGCAACGCCCCTGCTGCGGCCGATCGACCAGGCCGACGCGACACAATGCGCGGTGAATGAGGGCGATACGCGCTCTACAGAAGGCGCATCGCCCTGAATGATCACGTATACGTGATCATTCAGGTGGCCGGTGGGAGGGTGGGGCGCGTGACTCGGGTTCCACCGCAGAACTATTCGCCGCTATGGGCAGACGACACGCGTCAGGCGCCGCCGCTGGTCGGCGGCGAGCGCGACCTCCTGGCGGCGTTCCTCGACTGGCACCGCGAGACGCTCGAGCTGAAATGCAGCGGAATTCCTGCTGACCGGCTCTCCGAGATGACCGTTCCGCCGTCGAGCTTGAGCCTGCACGGCTTGCTGCGTCATCTGGCGGGCGTGGAGCGGTGGTGGTTTCGGATTCAGTTCGCCGGCGAGGACGTTCCGCTCCTCTACTACTCCGACGACGATCCCAACCAGGACTTCGAGGACCTCGAGGGAGACGTCCACGCCGCTATCGAAGTGTGGCGCGAGGAATGCCAGCGCTCTCGAGACATCGTCGCGCGCGCCAGCTCACTCGATGAGACGGGCATCAGGCAGGCCACTGGCGAGCCGATCTCGCTGCGGCGCATCCTTATCGCGACGATCGCGGAGTACGCCCGCCACAACGGACACGCCGACCTGCTGCGCGAACGTATCGACGGCGCAACCGGCTACTAGGGAGTCGAGAGCGGCACCAATCCAGCGTCGGCGGCGCCCCGGCTGGCGACCACGGCTGTCGTCCGATCCCATGCCTCCTGCAGCCGTTCCATCGACGCGGCCGACTCGGCCGCCCGCAGGGCGTTCGCGACGTCGAGAACTCGCGCGGGATAGGGGTCCGTGACGAGCAGCGGCGCGTACCCGGCTGCAGTAGCGCGGAAGCGCCCGTCCGGCTGCTCGGTGAAGCCGAACCGGACGAGCAACCCTTCGCGCAGCGGCTCACCTGGCGTGGCGTGAGCGGCAACGAGGTTGCCGAGCCCGTACACCACCCACTCGCCGTCGACCTGCTCGACGGGCTGCACGACATGTGCGTGGTGCCCGAGAACGAGGTCGATGTCGGGTGACGCGAGCAGGCTCGGGCCGAGGGCCAGTTGCTCGTCGTTGGGGTCTTGGTCGAACTCGGTCCCCCAGTGCAGGGCGACGACGACGACCTCGGCCCCTTGCTGTCGCGCGAGCTGAGAATCAGCCAGGATCCGCTGCTCGTCAATGAGGTTGCTTCGCCAGGTTTCCCCGCTCGGATAAGGGATGCCGTTGAAGCCAAACGTGTACGACAGCAACCCCAGCCGCACCGACCCAGTCGCGGTAACGACGTCGAGAATGGCGGTTCTCGCGGCCTCCTCGGCAGTGCGTGCGCTGCCGGTGTGCTCGAGGCCAGCGGCATCCAACGCGTCGAGGGTGCGGTCCACGCCGGCCGCTCCCTGATCGAAGGTGTGATTCGAGGCCGTCGTGCACGCGTCGTATCCGGTGGTCGCGAGGGCGGGAAGGATCTGCGGCGGCCCGGAGAAGGTCGGATAACCCTCGTAGGGCCCATCGACCGCCGCTAGCGGGGTTTCGAGGTGACACAGCGCAATGTCGGCCGCTTCGACGAGCGGGCGGATCGACGCTAGCTGCGGCGCGAAGTCCAGCGACTCCTGCCCGCTGACCTCGGCGTCCTGTCGCGCCTGCTCCCACAGCGGCTCGTGAAGGAGCACGTCGCCCGTCGCCACCAACGTGAACGCCCGCGCAGCCGACGCAGGCGTGGCCGTACTTGCCGACGCGCCGGGCGCAGCCGTCAACGGCGCCTCCGACGGACTGGCCGGTAGCTCGTTCCACCCGCAGCCGGCGGCGAGCACGGCCGCGAGGCCTGCGCACGCGAGGCGGCGACGCGTCAGCACGAAGTTCAGTGTGCCGTCAGCCGACGGGCACGATGTCGGCCGCCCCGAGCCGGGCGGCGTCAGCCGTGTCATCGTCGGGCTGTTCCTGCGATAGCCGTTCGGCCTCGACCCGCGCGACGTAGTGCTGGACCTCCCGCGTGACCTGGTCCTCGCTCCAGCCAAGCAGCGGCGCCATGATTCGGGCTGCCATCGCAGCCGTGTCGACGCCGCGGTGGAAGGTCTCGATGGAGATGTGGGTGCGCCGCGTCAGCACGTCATCGAGGTGCCGAGCGCCCTCGTGCGAGACCGCGTACGCCACTTCGGCGCGCACGTAGTCGTCCGCTCCCGCCAGCGGCTCGCCGAGCTCTGGCTGGTCGTCGACGAGTTGCAGCACCTCGGACGTGAGGGAGCCGTAGCGCTGCAGCAGGTGTTCGACGCGAGCGACGTGGACGCCGTGGCGGCGGGCGATCCCGGCCCGCTGGTTCCACAGTGCGGCATAGCCCACGGCGCCCACGAGAGGGATCTGATCGGTGACGCATGGCCCGCCGAAACCGAGGCCGTGGACGGCGGCGTCGATAGCGTCCTTGGCCATGACCCGATAGGTCGTGTACTTGCCGCCGGCGATGACGACGAGTCCTGGCGCCGGATGCGCTACTTCGTGCTCACGTGACAGCCGGGACGTGGCCTCGGACTCACCCGCGAGGAGCGGGCGTAGACCCGCGTACACGCCCTCGACGTCCTCGCGAATCAGTGGCGTCACGAGGATCTCGTTGACCCGGTCCAGGAGGTAGTCGATGTCCTTCGCCGACGCGGCCGGGTGCGCCTTGTCGAGGTTCCAGTCGGTGTCGGTCGTCCCGATCAGCCAGTGGCGTCCCCACGGGATGACGAACAGGACGCTGGGCTCGGTGCGCAGGATCAGGCCGGTGCTGGAGTGGATCCGATCGCGCGGAACGACGAGGTGAACGCCCTTGGACGCGCGGACATGGAACTGGCCGCGCTCCCCCACCATCGACTGGGTGTCATCGGTCCAGACGCCGGTGGCGTTGACGATCTGCTTCGCCCGGACGAGGAACTCGCGACCGGACTCGAGATCCCGCACCCGCGCGCCGGTCACCCGCTCCCCTTGGCGCTCGAAACCGACCACCCGTGCCCGGTTCGCGCAGAGCGCGCCGTACAAGGCGGCCGTGCGCACGATCGTCATCGTGTGCCGCGAGTCGTCGACTTGCGCGTCGTAGTACTGGATGCCGCCGATCAGGGCATCGCGCTGCAGGCTCGGAGCAATGCGCAGGGCGGCGCGTCGAGTCAGGTGGCGATGGCGAGGCAAGCCGCCCTGAGTGCCCATCGACAGGCTGAAGGTGTCGTACATCAGGACGCCGGTGCCAGCGTACGGGCGCTCCCAGAACCGACGCTGCAGGGGGTAGAGGAAGGGCACCGGGCGGATCAGGTGCGGAGCCAATCGCAGCAGCAGACCACGCTCGGTCAGTGCCTCCCGCACGAGGGCGAAGTCGAGCATCTCCAGGTAGCGCAGGCCCCCGTGGATGAGCTTGCTCGATCGCGAAGAGGTGCCGCTCGCCCAGTCCCTGGCCTCGACGAGCCCCGTGCTGAGGCCGCGGGTCGTGGCGTCGAGCGCGGCACCCGCGCCGACCACTCCCCCGCCGACGACCAGGACGTCGAGCTCGGATCCGCTGGCGAGGGTGTCCAGTGCTGCCGTCCGTGCGGCTGGCGAGAGTGCTGCCGAATCCATGTCCTGTGTCGCCCTCTTCCATGCACCTGCTGTAGGCCCGTTCAGCATCCCGACCCTATGCAGAATCGATCACGCTGAGCCCAGCACGTTAGGACCGGGCCATAACGGACATCACACTGACCGTGTCCGCGTCGCAGTCGGCAACCTTTCCTGCCGCACCCACGAGTGCGCGGGCTGCACGCGACTTCCTTCGGACGGTGCTGCCAGACCTGGCGGCGGACGTCATTGACGTGGTCCTGCTGCTGGTCACGGAGCTGGTCACCAACGCCGTCGTCCACGCCCAGACCTCGGTGCGCGTCTGCGTGGAGACCTCCGGATCGCGCGTGCGCATCGATGTTGAGGACGAAGCAACGACCATGCCAGGGCGACGACCTGTTTCTGTGGATTCCCTCGGCGGCCGTGGGCTACTGCTGGTCGAGCGGCTCGCCGACCGCTGGGGATATGAACCGCACCCGTGGGGCAAGACGGTCTGGTTCGAAATCGACGGCGCGTCGGGGTGACTGGCCCGCATCACCGCGTATGGGGTCTGTCCGCGCCGATCGGCAGCGCCGCAGTCAACCGGGCCACCCTGGCCAAGAGGTTGGCTACATCATCGCCGGCACGGTCCGGATGCAGATCGCCGACAGTGCCACCCTGACCCGCAATGCTGGTGACCCCTTCCTCATCCCGCCAGGGATCCCGCACAATGCCCTCGACCTGGGTCCCGGCGTCGGGCACATGCTGTCCGCGTACATCGTGGAGGCCGACCAACCGCTGGTCACCCTGGTCGACGCACCCGATGAGGTTGAGGAACGCGAGTGAACCAGGGCACCACCGGTGGGACCGAACTCCGCGACCGGCCGCTTGCGCTCTTCCGGCGGCTGACCCGAACCGGGGTTGTCCCGGCCCGCTCGCCCGAGCAGTGCGACCATCTCGCGGCACTGCCCGCCGTGGCACCCGGCGACTGGAGAGACTGCCAGGACCACACCGCGGCCGACGGCCTGGTCGTGTTCCTGCGCGCCTGTCTCACCTGTGATCACGTCGGATGCTGCGACTCCAGCCGCGCCCGCCATGCAACCGCTCACGCCGGTGCGACCGGTCATCCGGTGATTCAGTCCGCCCAGCCGGGCGAGTCGTGGCGCTGGTGTTACGAACACTCGCTCCTCGGTTGAGTGTCAGCAACGAAGTGAGGCCGAATTGTCGGCCAGCGCCGTTGCCCGGGCCACTCCCTAGGGCTCACGATCATCCTCACCTGCATCGACAGCGGCGTCTCGGCGCCCAACCGATGCCGACCACAGAGGAGGCGACGATGGCCAAGCAGCGACGGCACGTTCACCACAACGAGCCCATCGGCACCGCGTGGAAGGAGATCATCGAACGGATCCTCTTGGAAGAAGGCCGGGAACGCGCGCTGGCTCAGGCGCGGACATCGCCGGGCTACGACGTCGTGGTTCGAACGCCGATCACATTCTTTGTTCGATACACCCGGGAAGGCGACAGCGTCGCCGCGAACGGCGCGGTCGATTGCGCGTGCGTCATCAGCCCGGACGTGTGCGAATGCTACGGGCCTTGCCCTGATTTCCCGGAATGCTGCGACGAAGGCCCGGTCATCACCGAGGGCTAACGCATTCGCCCAGCGCGGCGTCGGTCAAGGCGGCCGTAGCTCATTCGCGGCGTGCATTCCCCAGACCGGTCGCCGCTGCCCACGCGGGCTCCACCCGCTGCCGCAGCCGCGCCTTGTCGTTGTCGGGGAGCCAGCAGGCTGTCACCCCGTCCAGGGCAATCCGCCGCAGCCCGTCGGCGTCGACGAGACCCGCCTCCAGCACCGTCTGGTACTCGTCGGCGAGGTCGTAGCCGAGCAGGGCGGGGTCGTCGCTGCCGAGGCTAACGATCAGGCCGCTCGCCAACATGTCGCTCAGCGGATGGTCAGTGATCTCGGGATAGACCTTGGAGATGATCACGTCTGAGCTGGGGCAGACGGTGAAGGCCACCCGCCGGTCCACGGCTTCGGCCACGAGCTCGCGGTCCCTCAGCACGAGCGGGCCGTGGTCGATGCGCTCGCAGCCGAGATAGCGGATGGCATCGCCCACGCTGTCGGCGCTGAACTCACCGGCGTGCAATGTGCGGTGCAGGCCGTACCGTGCGGCCAGGTCGAACGCAGGCTGGAGCGCGCGGTCGTCGACACCTGCTTCTTCCCCGTCGCCGCCCACGCCGATCAGGTAGTCGCCGCGTTCGCGACACATCTCCACCTGCTCGAGTGCGGGCCCGGGTCCGCTGGCCTTGTCCACGTCCATGATCATGCGAACGCTGACGCCGAAATCGCGCTCCCCCTCGCGCACGCCCGCCTCGATCCCCTGCCAGGCGGTGTCGAAAGAGATGCCGCGACCCAGGAACTCGTGCGGGGTGAAGAACATCTCGGTGTGGACGACGCCAGCTGCTGCCGCGTCTTCGACCGACTCGTAAGCCACCCGCCGGTAGTCGTCGGCGTCCACGAGTACCGAGCACACCGTGCCGAAGACGGCGAGGAAGTCGGTCAAGTCCTCGTAGTCGTACCACTGAGACAGATCGGGGTCCGGTCGCCCGTGCTTTCTGGCGAGCTCGCGAACCGTGCGCGGACGAGCCGTGCCCTCCAGATGGCGGTGGAGTTCGACCTTGGGCAGGGCGCGGATGTCCTCGGCTCTCACACGGCCCATCTTGGCCAAAGTGCGACGAACGCCGTGTGCGATATCGTAGCGATATCGGATTGGAGATCGTCATGGATGACGATGAGCCTCGCCTCTTACTGAAGGCGCTCGGCAGCATCCCGGAACCGGATCGCGAGCGAGTACTCGCGTGGATGCTTGCCCGGCTTCCACCGGCGGGCGAGACGGCGTTGCTCACCAGCGTCTTGCCTGATCCGGCGAACATGCGCCAACGAAGCAGGCAGGTCGCCCTTGGTGAGCGCGGCTTCCAGGTCGTGCCGATGCGCTTCACCAGCGACGAGCTCGCGCGGCTGCGCGCGTGGAGCGAAGAGCATGGCTTCTCGATGGCGGCCGTCGTGCGCGGCCTGGTCAGCCGATTCCTCGACCGTCAGCCCGACGCCGGCCCGAAGACGCAGCAGGGCGGCTCGGCCGAAGCCGAACCGCCCTGACGTACCTGTCGAGTTAGCTGGCCCAGGCGAGCAGCTGCTCGGAGTTGCTGGGGTGCCGCAGCCGGGCGAGCGAGATCTTCTCGAGCTGGCGGATGCGCTCGCGGGTGAGGCCGAACTCACGAGCGACCTCCTCGAGCGTGCGCGGTCGGCCATCTCGCAGGCCATACCGCAGCTCGACAATCGCGGCCTCGCGCGGAGGCAGCGTATGAACCACGCGGGCGAGCTCGTCGCGCAGCGCCTGCTGCGTCACCAGGTCGGCGGCCGAAGGCGTGGCCGTGTCGGCGACGATGTCGCCGAGCGGGGTCTCCTCGTCTTCGCCCACCGGGCTGTCGAGGCTGATCGGACCCCGGCGCAGCCGGCGAAGCTCCACGACCCGCTCGGGCGTCGTCTCAGCGACCTCGGCCAGCTCCTCGGGGCTCGGGTCCCGCCCGAGCTGGACCGACAGCTCCCGCTCGACGCGGAAGAGCTTGTTCATCTCCTCGACCACGTGGACGGGCAGCCGAACGACGCGAGCGGTCTCGGCCATGCCGCGCTGGATCGCCTGGCGAATCCACCACGTGGCGTAGGTGGAGAACTTGAAGCCCTTGCGGTAGTCGAACTTCTCGACCGACCGAATCAGGCCGAGGTTGCCCTCCTGCACGATGTCGAGAAAGGGCACGTCACGGCCCGAGTACTTGCGCGCGACCGCAACGACCAGCCGCAGGTTGGCGCGCAGCATGTGGTCCTTGGCGCGGTTGCCGTCCTCGACGAGCTGGGACAGCTCCTCCGCGGTGACGTCATCCCGGAGGGGAACGTCCTCCATCACGTGCTGCCGGAGAAGCTCCGCGGCGTACAGACCCGCCTCGATCCGCTGCGCGAGCTCGACCTCTGCGGCGGCGTCGAGCAGCGCAGTACGACCGATCTCGTCGAGGTACGCCCGGACGAGATCGGGCTCGTCATCACGGACGCGCGTCGGCGCGCGACGCTCGGGATCGATCAGGACATGGCGGGACATGGCAAGCCTTTAGTTTCGAGTTCAGACGGGGATCACTTCGTGCAACGGCCAATGCCCGGATCATGTTCCCCAGCGACCGTGACCCGGGTCACGTGTGGGACAGGCTGACGCTGCCTCGAAGAGTTCCTGCGTGTGCGCAGGTGCGCAATCCACAAGTATAACGCTTCGTAAGCAGTGCTCCGACCACAGTGCCCTCGACTCCGTCTTTGAGTCACAGGTAGAGGCCGGTTGCGCCCTCCTGGAGGCGCTGAGCTGCTACCGCATGGACGTCTCGCTCCCGCAGCAGGACGTACGCGGCACCGTGCAGCTCGACCTCGGCTCGATCCTCCGGGTCATAGAGGACGCGATCCCCGACCTCCATGGTCCGCACATTCGGCCCCAGGGCAATCACCTCGGCCCAGGCGAGCCGGCGTCCCATCACCGCGGTCGCCGGAATGACAATGCCGCCCGTCGAGCGCCGCTCCCCGCTTCACCGTCCAGCTTGACGAGCACGCGGTCGTGCAGCAGCCGGACGGGCAGCTTGTCGTCGTCGCCGTGCGGGAACGCGGACCTCACGGCGTGAAAGGTACCTCGGGCCTCGAGGAACAGCGCACGCGTCAGGTCGGCGGCAGGATGCGGACGGCCGGGCCGAAGCCGGGGATACGCCGCTGACCGGCGATCAGCTGAGCGAACGCAGAGCGAAGCGAGAGGTTGCGCTCTTGCGCCAATCGCGCCACGGCGCCGGTCACCTGTGGCGCGCTAAACGAGGTCCCCGACCAGAGGGCCCAGGCATCCCGCTCGAACGTGTCCGGTTGCGGGTCGACCATCGGCGACTCCGTGCCTTCGACGAATGCGGAGCGGACTCCTTCACCCATGGTCGAGCAGTCCACCCAGAAGCCCCGTGTCGACCAGGCGGTCGGCCGCAGATCCTGCGTCAGCGCCCCAACCGCGATGACGCCTGGGAAGGCTGCGGGCCAGCACGGGCGGTCGTGGCCGAAGTTGCCGGCGGCGGCAACGACCTTGATCTCGCGGCCGGTCGCCTCTTCCAGCTCGGCTAGCATCTCCATGGCGACATCGAGCGCGATCGGGCGCTCGTCGTCAGCGGTCTCCATCCCGACCGACAAGTTGATGACAACTTTCTTGTGCTTCTTCACGCCGTCACGTGCCGCGCGCACGATGGCTCCGGCGACACGAACCTCGCCACCGACACCGTCGGAATCGAGCGCCTTGTACACCGCGATGTCGGCACCGGGAGCGACTTGCTGGACGATCGCCGCGGTGAAGTTGCCATGTGCGGCGCCGATGTCCAGCGTCCCGTCCTTGGGGAAGTCATCCAGCGGGTCGATGTTGTCGCGCGTGGCCAATCCGTTCAGCCATCCGTCCTTGCGCTTGGCCTTGGGGATGCCCGTGTCGATGATCGCCACCCGCACCGACCCACCCTTGCCCGCACGCTGCCGACGCGGCGCCGGTCCCGATGACGGTTCCGGTCCGGTCAGGCCCTTCATGACCGGTCCCATCGGCGTCACATAGTGCGCCGACACCGGGACGCCCCTGCTGCGCAGCATCTGCGCCACCTCCGCGAGCCGCGTCGCAGAGAGGCTGTCGTTCGACAGGCGAACGACGCGGCCGTCCAACTCATCGACGGGCGTAGGTGTCAGGTTCTCCGCGGACATCACGTCCTGTGCGTCGTCGACGGCTTCGGCACGGATCAGCAACTCGCCGACGACGGCCAACGTACTTTCGCTGTGGCTGTCCGGAATCGTGTCGAATTGCACGACATCCGTGCGTCGGCCGCGCCGGCTCTTCACCACGTCGACGGCATGCGTACCGAAGCCAGTGTCGGACAAGCGCGCCGACAGCTTCGTCACCTGACTCGAGATCCGGCGCAGGTCCTCGAGACGCTGCTCCGGCGTCCGCGGGTCCTCGGGGCCAAACTGCGGCAGGGATTGACCAGCTCTCATCGCCTTACCCCCTCAGCTCATCGTCGTTACGCTGATCCACCGGATGTCCGACGAGCGGTGTGATCATGGGTGATGAGCCTAGAGCCGACCTCCTGATACGCGCGGACGACTGTTACCAGGGCGTGGTTGCCGACACGGCGACGTTTGGGCCACGTGCGAGCGCGATCGTCGCAGAGGCCCGAGACGCCCGCGACGACGAGGCGCTGATCGCCGCGCTCCGTGCCGAGGCCTGGTACGCCCGCATCCAGCTGGCTCATGAGCGCGCACTCGTCCTGCTGAACGAAGCCGCCAGGGTCGCGAGGAAGCGCGGCTTGAATGCCCGCCTCGGCGATGTCCTTATTACGCGTGGAGCCGTTCACCACGAGATGGGCAAGCTGTCGGCTGCGCAGCATGACCTCGACCTCGCGGAGCACCTGGTCCGCCCAACGGCACGACCCGAACTCCAGATGCAGCGCGCCGTTCTGTTTCAGAACCGCGGCCAGCTCGCGGAGGCAGCTCGCGCTTACCGCAAGGGACTTGCGGATCCCGGCTGCCCCGGACGTGCGCTGCAAGCTGGCCAACAACCTCGGATTCATCGAGGCGCAGTGCGGTCACATGGACGCCGCGCTGCGCTGCATGGAGGAAGCAGCCTTGGCTGCGGAAGGGGTGGGTCCCGCTTATGTCGCAATCGTCAGGGAGAGTCGCGCCTGGGTAACCGTGCAGGCCGGTCGTCTCAGCGAGGGCATTCACCTGTTCGACGAAGCCGCGGACCTGTGGGAGAAGGCTGGCTTGTCGCTCGCCGAGTTTCACATGGAGTACGCCGACGTACTGATCGATCTGCGTCTCGTCCCCGAAGCCATACACGAGGCGCAGCAGGCATTCGCCATGTTCGACGGCGAAGGCGTTCAGTTGTTGGCCGCAGAAACTCAGATGCGGCTCGCGCGGCTGTCGCTGCTTGACGGCGATGCTGCTCAGGCGACGGTCGCAGCGAGCGAGGCGGCGCGTCGATTGCGCGCGCAGCGCCGTCGAAGCTGGGCGGCACGAGCGGACCTGGTCGGTGTGGACGCCCGGCTGGAGCAGGATGTGGCGCGAGCGCAGGACCTGACTTTGGCTCGGCGAGCAGCAACGACGCTTGAACGTGCACACCTGCTGTCGGTCGCCGTCGAGGCGCACCTGACCGCCGGTCGCGTAGCAAATCGGTTGCGCCGACCCGTCGTAGCGGCTGAGAGCTACGAGCGAGCCCATCGCCTATCCCGCGGTGGCCCCCTGCTGGTGCGGCTTCGCGGACATACGGCAGCCGCACTCGCAGCCGAGCTGCGAAATGACTCCCGTGCAGTTTCTCGATTTGGGCGCGCGGCGCTCGACGACCTCGAGCGACACCGATCCGCACTCGCCTCTCAGGAACTCCGGGCGCTGACATCTGAGTACGGCGTCGAGGCCGGCCGGCTCGGCCTTGGCGCAGCGGTCCGTGAAGGCAACGCGGCACGTGTACTCGATTGGATGGAACGCACGCGCGCCGCTGCGCTGTCCGCCGTCGACGACACGCCTGAGGCAGAAGGAGTTGCCGAGGAGCTCGGTGCGCTGCGCGCCGTCCAAGCAGACTTGAGGGAGGCCAGGCGCGAGACCGGAACCGAGCCATCCGCACTGCTTGCGCGCCAGGCGCGTCTCGAACAGCGGCTGCGTCGGTTGACCTGGGGCCAGGGCCGGGCGAGTCGTGCGTCGTCCGGCCTCTGGTCTCCCACGGTGATGCGGCGTCGTCTCGATGATCGGGTGCTGGTGGAGTACGACGTCCTCGACGACGAGGTAATCGCTGTTGTTCTAGAACCGCGTCGCAGTCGGCTGGTTCAGCTCGGCCCAGTGGCGCGCGTGGTCCCGGAAGTCGACGCGCTGCTCTTCGCGTTGCGACGTCTCACCCGCGACGCCACAGGCAGCTCGTTGCATAGCGCGCGCAGCAGTGCCGAGCTGTCGTTGCGGCGCCTGCACGATCTGCTCATTCAGCCCTTAACCCTCGACGAGGACGCACGGCTCGTCATCGTTCCGGTCGATGTGCTGCAACGTGTGCCATGGGGATCGCTGCATGACGGGCCGGTCAGTATCGCTCCGTCCGCTTCGTTGTGGGCACGCACCGCCGACGATGTGACGCCACGGCGACCGACAACCGCACTCATCGCCGGTCCCGAGCTGGAAGGAGCCACTGAGGAGATCGCGGCGCTACATCGGCTGCATCCGGACGCGACCGTGTTGGCACCGCCGGACAGCACCGTCGACGCTGTCGCATCGTCGCTCGTCGCAGCTGACCTCGCCCACCTGGCCTGTCACGGAACCGTGCGCGCCGACAACCCCATCTTCTCGTCGCTGCTGTTCAGTGACGGGCCCCTTACCGTGCACGAGCTAGACCTGCGGGGACTCGCACCGCGTCGGATCATCCTCGCCGCATGCCAGTCCGGCACGGAGACGACGTTCGCCGGCAACGAGACGCTTGGATTCGTCTCAGCGTTGCTGGCCCGCGGCACGGCCGGCCTGGTGGCGAGCGGCGTCGTCGTCCCTGACCGCGACGTCATCCCACTGATGTCCGCGCTGCATGAGCAGCTGGTGCGGGGGCAGCGACTGGCAGACGCCTTGCACCATGCACGCAGCTCCATCGATCGTGAGGACCCGCGCATGTTCGTCGGGTGGTGCGCTTTCAACGCCTTCGGCGCAGCCTGACCACCGTCACCAGCCGAAGGTTCCGGGTCCGCCCTTGAAGGGTCCGACGACCGACGACGTTACCCAGCCGCCGTAGAAGCCGCCCTCCTGCGGGCGTACCTCCTCGCCGTCTACCAGGCAGCGGTCCATCCGACCGGGGTAGAAGGCGACGTGGTCGACGAGGGCGCCGTACGCCGATCTGGGCGCCGGGTAGAACCATGCAGCGTCGGCCTCACGGCGATCTCCGGACGAAACGTCGTAGTAGCGGGCCTCACCCTTGAACTCGCAGTACGAGGAGCGGGCACTGTTGTCGAGCACCCCGTCCGCGATGTCTGCGTAGGGCACGTAGAACACCGGTGGGTGGCTGGTTTCGAGTACGCGGAGCGCATCATGCGTGTCGGCGATAACTCGCCCGCCAAGCTCGACCACCACGTGACCCGATGACTTCTCGACGCGCGGCGGGCGCGGGTAATCCCACACCGACTCCTGTCCAGGTCCGGGCGGGATGGGGCGAACGCCGCGCGGTGGACTCATCGGCTACGTCGCCACACGGCAAGTCCGACGACGACCGCGACCCCCGCGGCCAGGATGAGCACCCGCTGCGTGCGCAGCGCGCCGTCCGGCTCGACGAACTGTGAGCGGACCCGATCCACGGCGCGTCGGGCGACATTCGCTGGGGCGACCCGATCGGCGATGGCGTCGATCGTGCCGGCGAGGCGCTCACGCGTCGATTCGATGTCGGCTTCCAGCTCAGCGGGGCTCTTCACGGCCCGGTTGGGCTCGAGCGGAACGCTGCGGATCTCGGAGCTCGCCACCGGTGGCCGTCCCTTCACTGTTGCAATCGGTAGATGCAATCGATCGAGCGATCGACTGGCGATCGACGCTGTACATGATCGCAGGTCGACCGCATCATCGGGTGGCAGCCGGGTCGAAGCCGTAGGGAAGTTCTAGCCGATGTGATCGCATCAGCTCACGGTCGGCGAGGATCTCCCGGGTCGGCCCGTCCGCAACGATGATGCCCTCGGAGAGGATGACCGATCGCGGGCAGAGCTCCAGGGCGTACGGCAGATCGTGCGTGACCATCAGCACCGTTACCTCGAGGCTGCGCACGATGTCGGCCAGTTCACGCCGGCTCGCCGGGTCCAGGTTCGATGACGGCTCGTCGAGAACGAGGATCTCGGGCTCCATGGCGAGAACCGTCGCGACCGCGACCCGGCGACGCTGGCCGAACGACAGATGGTGCGGCGGACGATCGATGGCGTCGTTCATGCCGACCTGCGATAGCGCCTTCTCCACACGCGCTTGCAGTTCCGCCCCGCGGACGCCGAGATTGGCTGGGCCAAATGCGACGTCGTCGCGCACCGTCGGCATGAACAGCTGGTCGTCCGGATCTTGGAACACGATGCCGACTCGCCGCCGAATCTCCTGCAGATTCTCCTTGCGGACCTCCAGGCCGCCGACGTGGACACTGCCGAGGCCGGCCATGAAGATGCCGTTGAGATGCAGGACGAGCGTGGTCTTGCCCGCGCCGTTCGGGCCAAGCAGAGCCACCCGTTCGTCTGGCTGCACGACCAGGTCGACACCGAACAAAGCTTGGTGGCCGTCGGGGTAAGCGAAGGCCAGCCCGCGAACACTCAGCGAGGGAGTCACCGACTCAGCATCCAGGCCGCCACAGCAACGACAAGTGCTGACACCGGAAGCGCCGCTGCGCGCAGCCACTGATCCATGCGAACAGTTGCCTCTCCGCCCAGCCGTGGCATGCCGCCGGTGTAGCCGCGGCTCAGCATGGCGAGGTAGACCCGCTCACCCCTCTCGTACGAGCGGATGAACAAGGCACCTGCCGATTGAGCGATGACGCCGAAGTCCCGCAGGTCTCGCACTCGCCAACCGCGCGACTCGCGAGCGACGCGCATCCGGTGCATCTCGCCCAGGATGACATTGACGTACCGCAACATGAACGACGCGATCTGCACGAGGACCGTCGGAACGCGCAGCCGTTCGAGGGCCAGCAAGAGGTCGCGCAGCTCCGTCGTCGCTGCGAGCAGGATCGACGAGACCACGCCGATCGTGCCCTTGGCGAGGATGTTCCACGCACCGAGCAGGCCGCTCTCGCTGACGCTGATGGCCAGGATCTCGATGCGGGGACCGGTCGCGATGAAGGGCAGCAGCACGGCAAAGAAGACGAACGGGACCTCGATCAGCATGCGCCGCAGCACGAGCAGCGGCGGGATCTGCGCGACGGCCATGACCACTGTCAGCAGCACGGCGTAGCAAGCAAACGCCCAGTACGCCTGTGGTGGCGTGGCCACCACGATGAACACGAACGCCACCATCGCGACGAGCTTGCAGTCGGCCGGGAGCCGATGGACGGCCGTGTCGCGGACGACGTACGCGCCTTGCGCGTGACCTGCAGTCACGGTGAGGTGCTACGCCTCTTCACGATAAAGAAGAGGCCAGCTGCGATCAGGAACGTCACCAGGACGCCGATGATCCCTGCCACACCGACAGACAGCCGTGCGTTCTCGAGGCCAGTGAGCCCGTAGTCGGCGAACGGCGAGTCGGCCAGCGCGTGATCCGCGACTGCGGCGTCGAAGCCGGTGTCACCGGCTACGCGTTCGAGACCATCCGGGCTGCCACTCGCGTAGAAGCTGACGATCGCTGCCAGCAGCAGAGCCACGAGCAGACCGATGCCGATGAAGGTTACGGTGCGCGTCTTCATCCCTGTTCTCCTCTGTGACCGCGTTCAGGCGGTGCTGACGTTGCCGGTGCGCAGCGTCGGACTCGGCAAGAGCCCACGGGCTCCGTAGACGAGGTCGGGCCGAACCGCGAGGACACTGCCAACCGTGGCTGCGGTGATGAGTGCCTCGCCAATCCCGATCAGGAAGTGGACACCCAGCATGGCGGCCGCGACCTCACCCAGCAGGACGTCGGTGACGCCACCTATCGCGTACAGGGCGACGAATGCCAGCGCCGACGCGGGCACCGACAGCAGCGCGGCGACGAACGATGCTGCGACGACGGATCCCTTGCTGCGCGGAAGCACCCGTGTCAGCGCAGTGAAGACGGCCCAGGCGACGATAACGGTGACGAACGCCATGAGGACGATGTTGATGCCGAGCGCGCTGAGACCTCCGTCGGCGAACGCCAAGGCCTGGACGAGGAGCACCACGGACACGCATAAGGCGCCGGTATAGGGGCCGACGAGTATCGCAGCCAGTGCGCCACCGAGCAGGTGTCCGCTCGTACCGGCAGCAACGGGGAAGTTCAGCATCTGGACGGCGAAGACGAACGCGGCGACCAAGCCGGCCATGGGCGCGGTGCGGTCGTCGAGCTCCTGCCGAGCGCCGCGGATGCTGACGGCCACACCAGCGATGGCGACCGCACCGGCAGCAAGGGACATGGGGGCGTTGATGAAGCCGTCGGGCACATGCACGGTGGATCGTCCTCATCTCGGTACCGATTCTCGGCGACAACTCTATGCCTGATGATCGCAATTGCGAGTCATGTGCAACAAGGATTCGCCGCCGGTCGAGTGCTGGATGGGAGACGAGTTAACGTGGCGGCGACTCCTACCCGTCGACTCCACCCGAGGAGAACCTGCCGTGAGCGCCAAGCTCGAGCCTGGTGACCCTGCACCCGACTTCACCCTGCCCGATGCCGATGGCAAAGACGTGTCGCTGTCGGACTATCGCGGTCGCAAGGTCGTCGTGTACTTCTACCCGGCCGCGATGACGCCGGGCTGCACCACCGAGGCGTGCGACTTTCGGGACAACCTGGCGGCGCTCGGCGGCGCAGGAATCGACGTGGTCGCCATCTCGCCGGACAAGCTCGAGAAGCTGGCCAAGTTCCGCGAGAAGGAGTCACTTACCTTCCCGCTGCTCGCCGACCCGGACCGGTCAACGCTGGAGGCGTACGGCGCCTACGGCGAGAAGATGATGTACGGCAAGTCCGTCACCGGCGTCATCAGGTCGACGTTCGTCGTCGACGAGGGCGGCCGCATCGAGAAGGCGATGTACGGCGTACGTGCCACCGGCCACGTCGCGAAGCTGCGGCGAGAACTCGCGGTGTGATCGCCCGTACCATGACGTCTCCGGCGGGAGTGGCGTAACTGGCAGCCGCGCGGGGTTTAGGTCCCCGTGCCCGAAAGGGCGTAGGGGTTCGACTCCCCTCTCCCGCACCATCGCTCGCCCCCAGCTTCCAAATGATCACGTATACGTGATCATTTAGGGCGATACGCCTGTTGTAGAAGGCGTATCGCCATAACTCACCGCGTATCGCTCCGTTCGCAGGGCGCGGCGGTCACTCCGGGCGATTGTTGGCGTCGCCGCCGACGACGAAGGGTGTCGTCACGCCGCTGTAGGCGAGGTGCGCGACCATGCCCTGCTCGGCGTGGGGCAGGTTGTGGCAGTGGTCCATCCAGATGCCCGGATTGTCGGCCAGGAAGGCGATCTCGTAGGTGTCGCCGTTGTCGACGTCGAGCGAGTCGACCCACCACGGGCTGCCGGACGCCGCGACACCATTGCGGCTGAGCACGACGGCGTGATGGCCGTGCAGGTGCATGGGATGCGACTCGCCCGGCGAGTTCGAGATCGTCATCCGCACGACGTCACCCTCGTCGACGATGTACATCGGGACGTCGGGGAACGTGCGGCCGTTCACTGACCAGTGCAGTCCGGGCAGGCCGTCCACGAACGCCGGTCGGCGACCGATGCTGTACTCGAACGTGCGCTGCGGATTGTCGACGTCCAGACCGAGCGGTTCCGGCGAGCCGTATGACAGCAGGTCGACTAGCTCGTCGGGCTCCGTCGACTCCGGAACGTCCGCGTCGGATTGCCCCAGCACCAGCGCAGTCTTGCCGCCACCAACGTCGACGCGCACCGCCGACCCGTCGGCCGGCATCGTGAGTTCGAGGTCGACGCGAGCACCGGCCGTCACGAGCACCGCCCTGTCCTCCACCGGCGTCGGCGCGTTCATCTCATGGCCGTCCACGGCCACAATGCTGTACGGCACCGCATTCGCCCAAGCGCGCGTCGCACCGTTGTCGGTATTCGTGATGCGCACCCGCACGGGCGTGCCGGCGGGCACGTCGCGGCGACTGATTCCGGTGCTGCCGTTGATAGTGCGGATGCCGGCATAGCTGTGCTCGAGCGCAGCGACCTCGACTACGTTCCCCAAGGTGTCAGTCGGTTCGACGATCAGCGAACCGAACAGCCCGTTGAGCACCTGCACGTGACCAACCTGGTGGGCGTGATACCAGTACGTACCGGCGTCCGGGACGACGAAGCGATACACATGGCGTTCGCCCTCGAGCACCGCGTCCTGTGTGACGCCCGTAACGCCGTCCTCAGCATTCGGCACATCGACGCCGTGCCAGTGCAGCGCTACCCCGTCCGAAACCGACTCGTTGATCAGAGTCACTTCGACGAGGTCGCCCTGAGTGGCGCGGATCTCCGGGCCGGGCGATGTCCCGTTCAGCGTGTAACCGTCGACCGTCTCACCCGAGACCAGCGTGAATGTCTCGGCGCGGGCCGCCAGCGTCACGGTGACATCGGCGGGACCTGTCCGCTGCTCGACGAGATCGGTGACGCTGACGTCACCCGGCTGCGGAGGTGGCGCCTCCCAGCCGCGGTGCTGACTGTGCGCCGCATCTGCGCGTCCGCCACCGAAGTCCGCGTATCCCATGGACATGATCGAGTACGTGGACGGGACCAGGCTCCTCATCCACAACCATGCCGGCGCTGCAAGCAGCGCACCGGTTGCCAGGAGCGCGATCAGCAGGCGCAGCCGCAGCCGACGCCCGCTGGTCGATGGCGGCGTCGCGGTGACGTCGGCTTCAGACCCGAGCGACGTCTGTGACATCAGCAGTGGGGGCGGTCATTGCGCGTGCCCTACGGCTCGCGACGATCGCCAGCGCGAGGATGACGATCGCGTTGACGCCATGCAACGCCCCAATGGCAGGAATGCCGAAGCCCACCAGCGCGAGCACGATCTGCAGGATCACTGTCCCAAAGATGATGAGCGCCAACGTGATGCCGCGCGGCACCTTGGCGAAGAACGAGACGATGAGCAGCAGCAAGGACAGGAGCGGCATTACCAGCATGCCGATTGAGCCGTGCAGCATCATGCCGACGTTCCACTCATAGCTGTCATCAACGACTAGCCCTGCGTCGACGTCGTTCCACAGCCCGAAGATGCCGAAGGCGAGAGTCGCCGCTTGCACGACGACGCCGATAGCCACCAGGTGGGCAAGAATTCGGTACGCGCTTCGCATGTCACTCCCCGTCCAGGAAACGGCTCACAGGCTAAGAGACGGGAGGGGTGATCAGAATACCGATTGCGAAAGATCGGGGAAAACCCTCACGGATCGCGTAATCACCCGAGCACGGAGCGCACCAGACGCACGATTTCCAGGTCCTCCCTGGCGGTGACGACGACGGTCCGTACCCCAGCCTCGACAGCGCTGATGTCCGCGTCCCCACGCGCAGCGTCGTTGCGTGCTGCATCGATCGCGACCCCGAGGTAGGCGAGCCGTCCGGCGGTGTCACCTCGGACCACCGCAGCGCGCTCACCGATGCCGCCGGTCATGATCAGCAGATCGAGCCCGCTGACGGCGGCCGTCATGGCGGCAATGTCTCGACAGAGTCGATGGAGGAAGACGTCGTACGCGAGTGCTGCTGCCTCGTTGCCATCCGCGCGGGCAGCGAGGACGTCACGCAGGTCGCCAGTCGTTCCCGAAAGGCCAGCGAGCCCGCTGCGCTTTTCTAGACCGTGTGCCAGCTCGTCCACACCGACCTTGCCTGCACGCAGCAGCCACATCAGCAGCCCCGAGTCGACCGACCCCGATCGCGTCCCCATGACGAGACCTTCGAGCGGCGTGAACCCCATCGTCGTGTCGACGCTGCGCCCGTGCCGTACGGCTGCGAGCGACGCACCCGCACCCAGGTGACACGACACCACGCGCAGGGACTCGAGTGGCCCATTGACGAGAGCAGCGCCGCGCCGGACAGCGTAGGAATGCGACAAGCCGTGAAAGCCGTACCGCCTCAGCTGCCAGCGCTCGTTCCACTCCCTCGGCAGTGCGTACGTCGACGCGGCCGCCGGCATCGTGGCGTGGAACGCGGTATCGAAGCAGGCGACCGCGGGGGCGTCCGGAAGTACGGCGCTCAGGGTCCGAATGCCCTGTACCGCCTTGGGTTGGTGCAGCGGTGCGAGGTCGGTGATAGAGGCGAGGTACTCCACGACGGCATCGTCGATACGTACGGCCTCGGAGTATCGGGGGCCACCGTGCACGACGCGGTGCCCGACCGCATCGACAGCACCGGCGGCGTCGAGGAAGTCACGCAGCGGAGCATCATCACCATCGCCGGTCCATCGCTCGACAGTGTGCTGCTCGACCACCCGGTCGTCGCCGTCGAGCAGCTGAAGCTTCAGGCTGCTCGAGCCAGCGTTGACGACGAGGATCCGTTCGCTACTCATGAGCCCAGACCTCCGCGAATCAGCGCGACTGGCGCAGGCCAAGCAGGCCGGCCAGCACCGGGACCAGTGCGCGGAATGCGCGGCCGCGGTGGCTGATCGCGTCCTTGGCTGCTGGCTCGAGCTCCGCCATGGTGAGCGAAGACGCGGTCGGCACGAAGATCGGGTCGTAGCCGAAGCCGCGCGTGCCGCGTGGCTCGCGAATCAGTCGACCCTCGACCCGGCCCTCCACGACGTGCTCCGGACCGTCCGGAAGCGCAAGCGCGGCGGCGCAGACGAACGCGGCCCCGAGCCGAAAGTCCGGAGTCTCGCGCAGCTGGTCGAGCACGAGCTCCAGGTTGGCCCGGTCGGCCCGAGCCGGACCGGCCCAGCGCGCCGAGAGAACACCCGGCATGCCATTGAGCGCGTCGACGCACAGTCCCGAGTCGTCGGCGATGCTGGGTAAGCCGATCGCCGCCGCCACCGCGTGCGCCTTCAGCAGCGCGTTCTCGGCGAACGTCGCCCCGGTCTCCGCTACCTCGGCAACGTCGGGGAACGCATCCATGCCGACCAGCTCGACGGCAAGATCGCCGGTGGCCAGGATCCGGCGCAGCTCTTCCACCTTGTGGGCGTTGTGTGTGCCCAACACCACGCGGGGTAGCTCGATCACGACTCGAGGGCCTGCCGCTGCAGCTCGCTGAGGCGGTGGCAACCGCCAATCGCCAGGTCGACCAGGACGTCGAGCTCGCGGCGGGTGAGCGGCTCGGCCTCGGCTGTGCCCTGCACCTCGATGAGCCGACCGTCGCCCGTGCAGACGACGTTCATGTCGGTGTGGGCGGTGACGTCCTCCTCGTAGCACAGGTCGAGGCGGGGTTCGCCACCGATGATGCCGACGCTGACAGCTGCAACCGAATCCCGCAGCGGCGTGGAGCTCGCCTTGAGGACACCGCGGTCCTTCAGCCACTGTGTCGCATCGACAAGGGCGACGTAGGCGCCGGTGATCGCAGCGGTCCGGGTGCCGCCGTCGGCCTGCAGCACGTCGCAGTCGATCACGATGGTGTTCTCGCCCAGAGCGCGGTAATCGATCACGCCGCGCAGCGCTCGGCCCACGAGGCGGGAGATCTCCATGG
The DNA here is from genome assembly GCA_963801015.1 of uncultured Actinomycetota bacterium. Lineage (GTDB taxonomy): Bacteria > Actinomycetota > Actinomycetes > CAWDCV01 > CAWDCV01 > CAWDCV01. Next base: position 310,119 of record CAWDCV010000002.1, read on the forward strand.
TCCGACCGCCGAGCCGGCCCTTGACGGACTCTCGGTCGCCGCGAGTGTTCGTCGCTCGCGGCAACATTGCGTACTCGGCGGTCACCCAGCCGAGGCCAGAGTCTTTGCGCCATCGCGGTACGCCTTCGGAGACACTCGCGGCGCAGAGCACTCGTGTGCGCCCGAACTCAACGAGCACCGAGCCCTCGGCGTGGTCGAGCCAGTTGCGAGTGAACGTGACGGAACGCAGCTCGTCGGGTGCGCGACCGTCCGGCCGATCCAGGCTGCGCTCCTGCGACGTCAAGGTCGACATGCTCGGCAGGTTAGAGGGTGGTCGTCAGATCTCGACAACCGCGCCCGGTCGAGCCAGCTCGATGAACCCGCTGTACGACGAGCGGCCGGCCTCGTCGAGGGTGCGCTCCTTGTTGTTCCACGCCGGGATGTGAGTGAGCAGCAGCCTGCCGGCCTGGGCACGAGCAGCATGCTCAGCGGCTTGTCGCCCAGTGAGGTGCAGATCACGGGTGTCGTCGCGTCCCTCCTCGAACGTTGCCTCACACAGCAGGACGTCTGCAGCATCCGCAAGCGACACCAGTGAATCACTTTCGCCAGTGTCGGCGGAAAAGGTCAGGACGCGCCCCGCGTGCTCGATGCGAGAGCCGAATGTCTCGACCGGGTGATTCATGTGGGCAACCGTGATGTCGAACGGCCCGATGGACAGCGCGCCGGGCGACAGGGTCTGGAAGTCGTAGATGTCGTCCAGGCCGCGGTGGTCGACGTCGTAGTACGCCCGCGCCATGCGAGTAGCGGTGCCGATCGGGCCGTATACCGGCAACTTCTTGCCGAACCTGCCCTCCGGGTCGTACTTTCGAGCAACGTAGAAGGCGCAGAGATCCATGCAGTGATCGTTGTGTAGGTGGCTGAGCAGCACCGCATCAACGTCGTCGAGTTCGACGTGGCGCTGCAGCGCACCAAGCGCACCGTTGCCGAGGTCGAGCACGAGGCGAAAACCTTCGGCTTCGACCAGGTAGCTCGACGCAGGTGCATCGGGTCCGGGAAAGCTACCGCTGCAGCCCACCACCGTCAGCTTCACGCGACGACCTGGGCGACGGTGAACTCGGGACCAAGGAATCGAGACCCCAGTGCTGCAAACAGCTCATCGTTACCGGTCGACAGGAAGCGGTGCTGCGGCGGGGCCAGTCCGGGATCGCGCAGCAGACGGCTCTCGACCAGGACGCGGTAGACGTCCTTGGCCGTCTCATCGGCGCTGCTGACCAGTGTCACGCCGTCGCCCACGACATACGAGATGACGCCGGTGAGCAGCGGGTAGTGCGTACAGCCGAGCACCAACGTGTCGACGCCCGCGCGGACAACCGGGTCGAGATATTCGTGCGCGACGTCGAGCAGCTCTGGTCCGCTCGTAATGCCCTCTTCAACGAACTCGACGAACCTGGGGCAGGCCTGCGTCGTCAGCCGAACCTGCGGAGCCGCAGCGAACGCATCCTCGTAAGCGCGACTGGTCTTGGTCGCGACGGTGCTGATGACGCCGACCCGACCGTTGCGCGTTGCGGCCGCTGCGCGCCGTACTGCCGGGTGGATCACCTCGACCACCGGCACGTCGTAGCGCTCACGAGCATCGCGAAGCACGGCAGCGCTGGCACTGTTGCACGCGATGACGAGCAACTTGACGCCGTGAGAAACCAAGTCGTCCATCACGTCAAGTGCGTATGCGCGCACCGCGGCAATCGGCTTGGGTCCGTACGGATGATGCAGCGTGTCCGCGACGTAGACCACGTTCTCGTACGGCAGCTGGTCGAGCACCGCACGAGCGACGGTCAGGCCGCCGACGCCGCTGTCGAAGATGCCGATGGGCGCGTCCGCCATGAGTCGTCATGGTAGGTGCTCCGGCCCCGGACCTTGGGCACGGGCCAGCGTTTCGTTCGTCACATGTTGTCGGTGTCGCGTGTCCATACCTCGGCCATCGCGAGAAACGCAGGGTTGGCCTCGCCATGCAGCACGGAGCCGCCGATCGATACCCGAGCGCCGGCGCACTGGGCCGTCACATTGCACAGGGAGTAGGAGATCCCGCCGAGATCGACGTCGGCCTGCCGAAACGCCTGCGGTGCGCCGGGCTGCATCAACTCGACCCCGATGTCGCCACCACGAGCCCGCATGCCGTGCGTGAGCTCCAGCGCCACGTCGACCGGACTCGGGTCGTAGGTCGGGTGCTCCCAGCCGATCTCCTTCGTTTCACCGAAGTGGCGCACGAAGGTATCGGCGATCCACCGCGCCAGGTCCAACCGCTCCCCCACGACGCGCACATCGCCGGGCCGGACTAGCACGAGCACGTTGCCACCGCCGTGCGTCGACCAGTCGCTCACCCACACCGAGGCGAATGCCATCGGCTGGCCGTCGTGACGAACGACGACAGCCGGGTTCGACCCGACGAAAACGGTCTCCATGGTCGGGGCCACTACCCAGGTCCGGCAGACTCGACGCGTGAACGAGGCGCGGGCGTTGCCGTCGCCGTGCCTGGTCGTGCTGGTGGGGCCCGGAGCGTCCGGCAAATCGTCCTGGGCTGCCGATCACTTTCCCGCCGACGGCATCGTGTCGAGCGACGCCCTACGCAGCCTCGTCGGCGCCGGCGAAGATGACATCACGGCCAGCACCGATGCCTTCGACCTGCTCGAACTCATCGTGGGGCGGCGGGTCGCGCGCGGGCTGACGACGGTCGTCGACACCCTCGGCATGGACGCCCGGCGACGGGCTGGATGGGTGCAGCTGGCTCGTCGCCATCGCATGCCGTGTGTCGCAGTGGTGTTCGACACACCGGCCGCGGAATGCCGGGAACGCAATCGGCAGCGCGCCAAGCGGATACCCGTGGACGTGCTGGCCGCGCAGCTTCGCGCATGGAAATCGGTTCGGGCTGACGTCGACGGGGAGGGCTTCGACCTGGTGCTGGCTCCGGTCGCCGTCCGCTCTGTGACAGCGCGATCGGTGGCCGCGGCGATGGCTGCTGCCGACGCTGCATCACGCCAGCGCGATGAGCCCACCGCCTTGCGCTTCGGGCTCCACCTCGGCAGCTTTGCGTGGACGGGTGGATCGGCTGCTACCCGCGATCGATTGCGCAGCATCGCGGCCGCCGCGGAGGAGGCCGGCTTCGACGCGATCTGGGTGATGGACCACTTCCGTCAGATCCCGCAGGTCGGACGTCCCTTCGACGACTTCCTCGAGAGCTGGACAACCCTCGCGTACCTGGCTGCCGTGACCGAGCGGGTGCGGCTCGGCACCCTGGTCAGCGGCATCACCTATCGCAACGTCGCGCACCTGGGAAAGATCGTGGCCACGCTCGACGTCCTCAGCGGCGGGCGCGCAAACTGCGGCATCGGGCTGGCATGGCACCGCGAGGAGCACGCCGCGTACGGCTGGGAGTTCCCTCCCGTCGCCCAGCGTTACGCCATGCTCGAGGACGCGCTACAGGTGCTACCCCTGCTGTGGGGGCCGGGCAGCTCGGCGTTCACCGGCCAGGCGCTGCACGTGCCGGAGACGCTGTGCTACCCGCGGCCGCTCCAGGCGCACGTACCGATGCTCGTCGGTGGCGGCGGCGAGCGGCGGACATTGCGATTGGCTGCGCAATACGCCGATGCGTGCAACGTCATGGGCGACCCCGCCACCGTCAGCCACAAGGTGGCAGTGCTGCGCGCCCACTGCGCCGACGTGAATCGCGATCCCGCTGAGGTGGCCGTTACGCACCTCTCGACGACCTTGGTCGGCTCGACCGATGCCGAGGTCGCGTCCCTTGTCGAGCGGCTCCGTCCCCGCCGCCATACCGCCAGCCGCTACGCCGCATCCGTCCACGCCGGCACGGTGTCGGACCAGGTCGGACGATTCCGCCAGCTTGTCGACGCTGGCGTCTCGCAGGTGATGGTGCGGCTCCCCGATCTCGACGACACCGCGCCGCTGGAGCGCATGAGCTCCGTCATCGCGGCGTTCCGCCCGGGAACCGCTGACGCCGTCCGGCTGACGACCTGACGTTACCGTGCACGGATGAGCCGGACGTTGGCGGCGATAGTCGCGCATCCGGACGACGACGCCTACGGAATCGCTGCAGTGGTTGCGCTGCATGCTGCGGATCCGGAGTTCAGGTTCGTGCTGGTACACGCCACCGACGGTGAGGGCGGAGCCATCGCCGAGGGCAGCGGCGCGACCCGGGAGACGCTTGGCGCGATCCGGCGAGTTGAGGATCGTCGCGCCTGGGTCACGCTCGGCCGCGTGCCCGACCGGCACGAGTGGTTCGGCTATCCCGACGGCGGGCTCTCCGCCGTCCCTCGCGACGAGCTGGCCGACCGCATCGCCAACGTGCTGATCGAGGAACGCCCCGACGTCGTCGCGACGTTCGGGCCAGACGGCATCACCGGCCACCCCGACCACATCGAGATCGGCTCGGCGACGACGGCGGCGTTCCTGCGCTTCGTTGACGACGGCGGCCCGGGATTCCGCCGGCTGACGTACGGGGCAATCCGGCAATCGGTGATCGACCGGTGGAACCATCGACGCGCAACGCAGGGCCTCTCGCCGTGGGACCCCACCGTGGTCTACCACCTGCGCGGCATCCCCGACGAGTCCATTGACATCGACATTGACACGTCCTCGGTGGCACTGCTGGTCCGCGCAGCGATGCGTGAGCATCGGACGCAGTGGAACGATATGAACAACCCCGAGGCCACGGAAAACCAGCGAATCAAGAGCGTCTCGCGGGAGACCGAGGTGATCGCCTGGCCGCAGCCTCGCCCTGGGAGTGTGCTCGGCGACATCTTCGAAGGTCTCTAGGCCATCCTGTGAACGCCATCAGGGGCGTGACGTCGGCCGAAAGACCGCCCGCCCGGCCTCGATCCGGCGCGCCCACACCCGCGTAGCAAGCAGCGTCAACACCCCGGCGGCCAGGAGCCCTGCCAGGTTAACCAGCAAGATCAACAGCGATTTGCTCGCCTCGGACGGGTTCCCCGTCGCCAGCGCCACGCCAACATTGGACGCCGCCGGGATCGTCGTGATCGAGACCAGTACCCCGACAACCGCGCCCGACTTGGCGCGGCCCAATGCAATCATCCCGGCTGCACCGGCGGCGAAGGCGATGACGAACGCCCCGAGGTTCGCCCCGATGAGAAGGTCGGTCAGGGGCGCTGCCCGTCCGCGTATGGTTCGGGGATCCGGTCAAGTCCCCGGCCCGCCAGGGTGAACAGAAACGCGGCGACGGCCGCCATGGGAAACCCCAGCGCGAGGGCGACACACGATTGCCAGGCCCGGCCTCGGGCTCGATTCACCAGGGCGACCGACAAAGCGGTCATCGGACCGTAGTCAGGCGAGACGATCATTGCGCCGACGATCAGCACGGGGTTGTTGGTGAGGATCGCCGTCGCCGAGATGATCCCGGCCAGCAACATGAGTGCCCCGAAACTCACCGAGAAGGCCGAGTCGTCACTGGTGCGAGCCGAGACCTCCTCCCAGACGATCGTGTCAATCTCCGGTGTGACGACCTTCCTTGCGCACGGTCTGCTGAGCTGGAGATGACCGCCTCCGGCTCGGTCATGGTGATTCCACCGCGTTCACCTACACCGGCTGCCCTCAGGCGCCGGATCAGCGGGTTGGCCGAGGCCCGGACGACATCGCATGAAATAACGTCACCCGACGGTTCGACGGCAGCCCCAAGGTCCGCGGTGATGTGAGTAACACCGGGGTCTTCGGCCAACTCCCGGAGCACCATTTCGGTGAGGTCGGGGGGCGTGATGATGCGCAGGTGGAGCATGACAGCCGAACGCTACCGCGGGCGTAGAGCCGTTACGCGGGGCGCGATTCCGGCCGACCGTCGTCGGCGTGTGGTGGATCAAGGCGGACGTCGACCCGGGCGGCCGGTATGCGCTCTTGCTCGCGGGCGAGGAGGGTGGCGGCGCGGGCGTCGGCGGCGGTGGGCCGGTTCTGGTCCAGGGCCCGCGGCCACAGGCCGGCATACCGCACGGCGGCGATCTCGGCCGAGTAGACCAGGACCTGGCTGACCAGGTAGAGCAGGGCGAACATGCCCGCCACCGTGGCAAAGCTGCCGTAGACGAGCCCGGCCCTGCTCACCAATCTCGCCAGTAACGGTGGCCCGAGGCTGAGTACCACGGTCACCGTCGCGGCGCCGAGGGCGGCGCTGGGCCAGATCGCACGCAACGGAGCGGGTCGCGACAGCAGCAGCCTGGCGCCGAGCAGCAGGACGGTGAAGATGATCAGTGCCGATCCGAGCGCCGCGGCGACGCGTTCCGCACCCGGCAGGCCGGGCAGCGCCGTGACCGCCACCGTGAGCGCGCCGACCGCCAGCGCCCCGAGCAGCAACGTCAACAGCATCACAAACACCCGGACGTAGCGGGAGAAGAACCCGGCACGAAGCCGACGCGGAACGGCGGCGACATTGTTCAGCGTCTGGTAGACGGAGAACACGACACCGGTTCCGGCGAACAGCAAACCAATCAAACCGGCGATGAACGCAACAGTCGACGTCGGCAACGTCGTCACCGACTGCTCAACCGTGGACCGCAGCAACGGCGGAACGATCTCATCGACAAGGCGCTGCCGCAGCTCAGGGTTCTCCGTCAACACCCGCGACAGCAACGCCACCCCGAGCAGCAGCAGCGGGAAAATGCTGAGGAAACCGTAGTAGGTGATCAGCGCGGCCTCGCGCCCGCCGTCGTCGTCCCCATACTTCTTCACCACCGCGAACGGAAATCCCAGCACACCGTGCCGGCGCTGCACGCCATCCGCCCACTCGAACACCCGACTCACCAGCGTGGTCAGGCCCGCGACGTGCATGCCCGCAGTCAGGGTTCGATCGTGACGGGACGGCCGGCCGCGGTCTGCAGCAAGGCCCGGACCGTCGCCCAGCCCGGGGTCGCAACCAGCGCAGCCGGCGAGTATCCCGGCGCCTGCCGCGGAATGCGCACCCGCAGAGCCCCAGGCACGATACGGAAGCGAAGCGGCGGATCCAGCACCATCGCTTCGCCGTCGATGCCGATCTCGATCGGTCCGCCCGACCGTACTTCGAAGCTGGTGTCACTCCACTCCAACCAGCCTTGAGGGCGGTGCCGAGGATGGTTGCGATGTGTTTTGGCGAAGGCCGAAGCCTCGTGGGCCGACTGGAATCGAGCGGCGACGATCCCGAGGGTGCCTGCATCGAGCCTGCGACGCGAGCCGAAGCCTTCCGCCCGGCCGAGCTCGTAACGGTCGTTCGAGACCAAGATCAGGTGGGCGGACTCGTGCTCGGTGCCGTCCGGGCCGGTGAAGCGAAGATCGAACGGCACCGCCTTCGGTCCGAGCATTCCCGGCAGCAGGTCGAGCGCGGTTCCCACCTTGCGATTGCGGTACTCCGTGGATTGCACGATCTTGGCGTACAGGCCGGCTGTGGCATTGTTGACGAAGACCCGGTCACCAATGAATCCGAGGTCGATGCGGCGTTCTACCGCGTTACCGAACGCGTCGAGAGCGGCGACAACATCGTCCCGATCCAGCCCCAAGTCCATCGCCAGGTGGTTGCGGGTGCCGGCGGGTACGCACACGAAGGCCACATCGTGGCGAGCGGCGACGCCGGCGACGAGAGCTTGAGAGCCGTCTCCGCCCGCCATCCCGATCACGTCTGCTCCGGCAGCTATCGCGTTCTCGGCCAGCTTCGTCAGGTCGTGACCGGGCGCGAGAACGACGGATTCGATCCCGCGTTCACGCGCCTCCTGGACCAGCCGGTAGCGCTCGACCTTGCCGCCGCCGGAACGCGGATTCATCAGCAGAACACCTCGTCGCGCCGGTCCTACGGCAGTGCCCGGGGTAGGCCCGCTCTTCAACGACTTGATGTCCCGCGCCAGCGCGTACCGGGTGGCGGCGGTGGCGATCGCGATGAATGCGACCATCACGACCAACAGCCACATGCTGGCCTCGCCGGTCAGGAGAATCGCGGCCGCAAAAAGTATGAGCACCGCGAGAGCGAGCGCCAGCAGTCGGCGCACGCCTGTCCGGGTGATGGCGTACGCCGCGGCGGCGATCGCGGCGGCGAGGCACACGACGGTGCCGAGGAGCCGGGGCAGGTTGTCGACGAGTACCAGCACGACGAGGCCGAACGCCGCAACGATCGCGAGCAAGGCCACGATCGCGCTGATTCGGCGCATTGTTGACACAGACTGCATGGCGCCCCCGAGTGAACCGTAGGATCCTCGCCATGTCTGGAGCTGGTGACAAGCCTCCCATCACCGTGGGCGATGCGCTCGCGGAGCAGGTCGAGGTCCGGCGCGGGCCGGCCTCACCGTGGGTCGAGGCGCTGCACGAGTTCGGCGCGGTGGATCGAGCCGTGTACGAGGCTGTCGCCCGGACGCCAACGGGGATGCTGGACGGCCCGATGCGACGGTTGTCCGAGGCCGCGAACTACTCGCGGCTGTGGCTCGGACTCGCCGGGGTCATAGCGCTGCTGGGCGGCCAGCACGGTCGGCGCGCGGCGCTCGAAGGCGTCGTCTCGATAGCTGTCACGTCGGCGACAGTCAATCTCGGGATCAAGAAGGTGCACCGGCGCCGGCGGCCGCAGCGCTCGACAGAACAGGCGTTTCCGGGACGACACGTACCCATGCCGAAGTCGACGTCGTTCCCGTCCGGACATGCCGCATCGGCGTTCGCATTCGCCTACTCCGTCGGCCGACATGTGCCCGCGCTCGCACTACCGATGCGCGTGTTGGCGCTCGGCGTTGCCTACTCGCGCGTGCACACCGGCGTGCACTATCCGGGCGACGTGTCGGCCGGCTCCATCATCGGCGCCGGAACTGGCGCCATCGTCGCCGGCGTCTTCGACCGCCTCCCGCCGAGGTCGTCGTCCTCCTGACCGACGCCTACGCGATCCGCGACAGCAGGTGGTCACCGACCCGCAGTGCGTTGGCCATCGCGGTCAGCGCCGGGTTCACTGCTCCGATGCCGGGGAAGAAACTGGTGTCGACGACGTAGAGGTTGTCGACCTCGTGCGCCCTGCAGTTGGTGTCGAGAACCGTGCGCTGGCATCGGCGGGTTTCGGGCGGTCCAGGTTGATGTGGGGGACGTCCTCGTCGTCTCCGCCCCAGGCGATCCGCCGGGGAGCGGCCGACGCCTCGATGATGGCGGCGTGGTCGCGGTCGAAGTAGTCCCAGGCCCAGGTCAGGAACGCGTCAGTCTTGCTGTGGGTCCCACTCAGCAGCATCGCGTGGACACCGAGCCAGGCCGAGAACGCGAGCGGGCCCTCGACCTGATGCCGATGCTTTCCGACCTCGGCGATGGCGGCGTTGCGACCGATCATCGCCATGATGCCCTTGTCCTTGTATCTGAACGGCTTTGTCGGCTCATGTCGAAGCTCACGCAGAATGTTGTCGGCCGCCCACCGGCCTGACTGCTGTGCCACCGAGCCCAGCTGCGGCAACATCGGCACGTCGTGGTCCCCCGAGGGAATGTTCGCGACATCGCCCACCGCGTACACACCCGGATATCCATCGACGGTCAAGTCGGGCCGAACGTCGAGCCGTCCCCCGCGTCCTGGGGCCGGCCCAGCAGTTTGCGCCACCGCGGAGCCCGACTCGCCGCCGCCCCAGACGACGGTACGAGCCGGGATCGTGCTGTTGTCCTCGAACTCGACTCGATCGGGGTGCACAGCAGTGACGCCGGCCTCCAGCTTGACGTTCGCGCCCGCCTCGGTCAGCTTGCGCAAGGCGTACTCATGCGCCTTGCTCGAAAACTGTCCGAGCAACATCGGCGACCGGTCGACGATCGTGATCTGCCCGGCAGGATCGAGGCGGCCGGTGCTTTCCAGCGCCTGCATCAATTCGGCCAGCGCGCCGGTGGTCTCCACTCCGGTGGGGCCTCCACCCACCACCACGACGTCGAGCGCTCCCGGTTCACCGGGGCCGTCACTGTCGATCGCTTCCTGCAGCAGCTGCTGCAGGTGCAGTCGCAGCCGCTCCGCGTCGGCCACCGAGTACAGCGGGAACGCGTGCTCGGCGGCCCCGGGCACGCCGAAGAAATTCGGCCGAGCGCCCGCAGCCATCACCAAGTACGACCCCGTCAGCGTCTCCCCGTCCGACAGCACCAGGCTGCGTTCGGAGAGCTTGGCAGCCGACACATCCGCGGTCACCAATGTCACCGTCGGATGGTCCACGAAGATCGCCCGATGCGGTCTGGCGATGTCCTCTGCGGGAAGCTGCGAACTTGCCACCTGGTAGAGCAATGGCTGGAACTGGTGGTAATCGTTGCGGTCCACCAAGACCACGTCGATCCCGTCGTCGCCGAGCTTCTGCGCACACGCGACGCCGGCCAGTCCCCCGCCCAGGATGAGGACGTTGGCGGCCATCGTGTCGGTCCACGTCACAGCGACAGCTCATCGAGCCGGTCGGCGAGGATGATCCGGCCCGCCGCCTGGATCAGGGCAAGGTGCGAGAACGCCTGCGGGTAATTACCGAGGTGGCGGGCCCGCTCCACCTCGAACTCCTCCGCGTAAAGACCCAGTGGTGAGGCGATCCGCAGCAGGCGTTCCATGAGGTCGGTCGCTCGGCGCATCTCACCGACCATGGTGAGCGCGGACACGAGCCAGAACGAGCAGATGAGGAAGGTCCCCTCCTTGCCGGACAAGCCGTCGTCGGTCTCATCGGTGACGTAGCGCAGCACGAAGCCGTTTTCGGACAGCTCCGAGGAGATGGCGTCGACGGTGTTCTTCATCCGCTCGTCGCTTCCTGGGAGGAAGCCGAACAGGGGCGCGAGGAGCGTCGAGGCGTCGAGCGCGTCGGTGTCGTAGTGCTGACGCAGGACGCCACGGGCGCTGACGCCGTGCTCGAGGATGTCGGCGCGGATCTCTTCGGCGGCCTCGCTCCACGTTTTCTCGAGCTTGGGGTCGTTGCGGATCGTTGCCAGCTTGGCCGCCCGGTCCAAGGCGACCCAGCCCATCAGCTTGGACGACACGTAGTGCTGAGGCTTCCCGCGAGCCTCCCAGATCCCCTGGTCCGGCTCACGCCAGGCCGCCATGGCCCCGGCCGCCTGCGACTCCACCAGCGGCCACAAGCGTCGTGGCAGGCGCTTGCTGCGGCGCGTGTGCAGCAACAGAGAGTCGAGTACGGCGCCGAAGACGTCGTTCTGGCGCTGATCGAATGCGCCATTTCCGATCCGTACCGGGTGAGCGCCCTCGTAGCCGGACAGCTCTTCTCGCAGCGACTCGGTGAGGTCGCGCCGGCCGTCGATGCCGTACATGATCTGGAGGCTGCCGTCTTCGGTGGGCTCGACATCGGCGACGAACTGCATGAATTCGTCGGCCTCCCAATCCAGGTTGAGGTAGTGCAGCGCCTGGAGAGTGAACGTGCTGTCGCGCATCCAGGTGTATCGGTAATCCCAGTTGCGCTCACCGCCGGGGGTTTCTGGCAACGAGGTGGTCAGCGCCGCGACGGTGGCGCCGGTGGGCATGTACGTCAGTCCCTTGACGGTGAGCGCCGACCGCTCGAGCGGATGCCGCAGCGAATGGTCGGGGATACGGGCACGCGCGAGCCAGTTCCGCCAGAATCGGATGGTCGAGTCGATGCGCGACGCGGCGTCATCGACGTCCATGGGGAGGCAAAGCCGTCGGCCCACGACAGCGCGCAGAAGGCCCGCTCGCCCTTGGCCAGCACATGACGGCCGCGGGCAGAACTGCCTTCGATCCCGAGCGAAAGATCGGTGCTCAGCCGAAGCGTTTGCCCGGCTCCGGAAGCGTCGGCAGCATGACCCTCGGCATCGACCGTGGTCCACGTGGCCGGGATACGGCCATAGTCGAAGGCTGGTTCGCAGACGAGTTCGATCTCGACGGATCCCTCGAGGCACTCAACCGTCCGCACCAGCAGGTGGTCGGCGTCGTCATCGGCAGGCGGCCTGGTGTGTGGCGTCACCGTGTCTGGCCCCTGGCGTGGCCCCATGGTGAGGGCGTCACGCACGAGGATCCAGCCACCCGGGGTGTGCCAGGTGGTGGTGAGGACGTTGGTGCCGGGCACATAGGTGCGGGCGGTGGGGACGTTGATGCCGTACGGACCGAACCGGAACGATCCGGCGCCGCGGTCGAGGAGATTCCCGAACGAGCTCGGCGAATCGAACGCAGGGATGCACAGCCAGTCGACCGAGCCATCCGGTGCGACCAGCGCCCCGGTGTGGCAGTTCGACAGGAACGCATAGTCGGCGATGGGGGGGAACGGCGATGTCGACAGGCTCATCTGGGTGACTCCTTCACTCGGACAACGAACTTCTTTGGAGCGGTTGACTGGGTCATCGGCTGCGCCGATCCACAACACGATCACCGGCGCGGTCACCAATGTCGGCGACTCCCTCCTCCGGGAGGAGACCGCGCTGATCGAGCACGTAGAGCAGGACGAAACCAGGCACGACGATGACCACGGCAAGCGCCGTCACCACCAGGACTGCGGTGAGCGTGCCGGATGGGGACGCGGCGTCGGAGAACGTGAGGCTCTCCGGCAGGATGTAGGGCCACTGCGCGACACCCCACGCGACGACGGCGCTGGCAATGGCGACGAGGGCCAGCGGCCTGGCGCCACGTGTGGCGCCGCGAACGAGCAGCACGAGAGCTCCGACACCGCAAACACCACTCAGGATTGCCACGGGCAAGGCGCGCGAAGTGAGACCGTCGAACAAGTAGTCGGCATCGGCGCGGAGCACGAAGGCGCCGACGGCGGCGATAACGGCCACGACGACGGCGGAGACAAGCGCTCGGCGACGGAAGTACTCGGCCATGTCGCGCTCGCCAAACCGTCGAGCGTCCCACACGAGATAGACCGCGGCCAGATAGGCGGCGGCAGCGACGGCCAGGACCCCGCCGAGGATGGATGTCGGGTTGATCCAGCTATCGACCGGGTCCCCCGCCTCGCCACCGGCCGGAACTCGTCCGGAGGCGATCCCGCCTGCGATTGCTCCCATGCAGTACGGCACCAGCACCGAGGAGATAGCGAACCCGCCTCCGAAGATGCGGCGGGTCCGAGTGGTGTCGACCACCTTGCGGAACGCGAAGCTCGCGCCGCGCAACACGATGCCCAGGGCAGCGATCATCAGCGGGACGAACAGTGTCAACGTGATCGAGGCATACGCCTCCGGGAACGACGTCCAGGTGATGACGAAGATGAAGATCAACCAGACATGGTTCGCTTCCCACACCGGCCCGATCGAGTCCTCGATCACCGCGCGCGGACGCGCGCCCTGCTCGGGGCCGCCCGCCGTCAGGTCCCAGAAGCCGGCCCCGAAATCGGCTCCTCCGAACACCGCGTACGCCACCACCGCCAGCAGCAGGACCACGGCTACCGCGGTACTCACCGCACTGCCTTCTCCTGCGCCGGAGGGGCTTCCGCGGCCGGCGCGCTCGGTGCGTAGGGCGCATCGTGATCGACGAAGCCGCCGGCTCTGCGGAACCGTCTACTCATTCCGCGCAGGACCAGGATCGTCGTGGTCCCTACCACCAGATACAGCACGACGACGGCGACAAACGAGATCCAGACCCCGGTGTTGCCGGTGGCCGCATCTTCGACCTTCATGATCTCGTAGACGATCCACGGCTGGCGGCCGACCTCGGTCACGATCCAGCCGGCTTCCATCGCGATCACGGACAGGACACCCGAGGCGGCGGCCGCCCAAAGGAACAACCTGCTCGCCGGCATTCGGCGCCGAAATATCCAGCTGGCGGCGTACCACACCGACAGCAGGAACAGCAGTGTCCCCAGGCCCACCATCACGTCCCACGCGAGATGCACGATGTTGACCTGCCGGACGGTCGGGCGCTCGTCCTCGGGCACCGTGTCCAAACCTTGCACCACCGTCGCGCGGCCGGTGCTCGGGTCCGAGAGCCACGACGCCAACCCCGGGATCGGGATGCCGCCGCTGACCGTGCCGTCCTCGTTGAGGCGGCCCAGGAGGGTTTCGGGAACGTCGCTGCTCGTGGTGGGCACCAGCTCGATCGCGGCGAACTTGACGGGCTGGTTGTTGTACACCCAGCGCGCCAGTTGGTCTCCGACACCCATCTGGATCGGCGTCGCGATTGCCGCCACCGTGAACGCAATCGTGAAGCCGAGCCGGTGATAGCGATCGACCCGACCGCGCAACATGCCCGTGGCGTACACCGAGGCGACGAGGAATCCGCCGACGAGATACGCAGCGACGACCATGTGCGCCGCTTGCAACGGCATCGAGTCGTTGAAGATGACTTGGAGGGGGTCGACCTCGACCACTGCGCCATCGTCGTTCTGGGTGAAGCCCGACGGTGCGTTCATCCACGCGTTGGCGGCGACCACCGACACGCTGCCGAAGATCCCCGCCAGGACAATGGGAAACCCGGTCCAGAAGTGCGCCCACGGCTTGAGCCGACGCCAACCGAAGATGTAGATCGCGATGAAGATCGCTTCGGTGAAGAAGAACAGCCCTTCGAACGCGAACGGCACGCCGAACGCCTCGCCCCACTGGCCCATGAACCGCGGCCACAGCAAGCCGAACTCGAAACTGAGCACGGTGCCGGTCACCGCACCCACCGCGAACGTCACTGCCATGTACTTCGACCAGCGCTGAGCCAGCAGGAGCGCATCCCGGTCGCCGTGCTTGATCGCGCGGTAGTTGGCGATCAACGTCATGGCGGCCCACGACACGCCAAGCGGCACCAGAATGATGTGAAACATCAAGGTAAACGCCATCTGCGCTCGGGCCCACGGCACGGGATCCACGGCGGCGGCAAGTGTGGCCATGCTGTCGACTGTCGCGATTCCCTCGACCACAGCATTCCCCCTGAGCACACGCTCGACGACACCTGAATCGTCAAGCGTGGGCTCACGATGGTCATCACCCCTCCTGGGTGATGACCATGCACTGAGGCAGGCAGAGACTCATCCGTGCGAGGCCGGCAGCAGCAACACGCAGAAGAACCGATGACGGTTGCGACGCTGGCCCTCGGAGGTCCTCAGATCCTGGAGGTAGCGGTGGCCACGACATCCGGGCATGTGGAACAGCAGCCCGCCGACGTGTTCGTGATCTTCGGGATAACAGGCGACCTGGCCAAGGTGATGACGTTCAGGTCGCTGTACCGGCTGGAGAAACGGGGACTGCTGCAATGCCCAATCGTCGGAGTGGCCGTCGACGACTGGTCCGTGGAGCAGTTGATCCAGCGGGCGCGAGAATCCATCGAGGGAACGGGCGAGCAGCTTGACGACGCCGTCTTCGATCGCTTTGCGGCGCGACTGTCCTATGTGAGCGGGGACTTCGCTGATTCCGCCACCTATGGGCGCGTGGGTGACGCAATCAAGGGCGCAGACACTCCGGTCTTCTACCTCGAGATCCCGCCATTCCTCTTCGGCACGGTGGTCAAGGGCTTGGCCGATGCTGGCTTGACAGATACGGCCCGGATCGTGGTCGAAAAGCCGTTCGGGCACGACCAGGAGTCCGCTGAGGCTCTGGCAGCGGAACTGCATACCTACGTCGACGAGTCCCAGCTGTACCGAATCGATCACTACCTGGGGAAGATGGGTCTGGAAGAGATCCTGTTTCTCCGGTTCGCCAACGCGATGCTCGAGCCGGTCTGGAACCGCAACTACGTCGAATGCGTCCAGATCACGATGGCGGAGAGCTTTGGGGTCGAGGACCGTGGGCACTTCTACGATCCCGTGGGCGCGCTTCGCGATGTCGTCGTCAACCACCTCATGCAGGTCGTCGCTGCCGCCGCGATGGAGGCACCGTCTCGTGGTGACCCGACCACGATCAAGGAAGCCCAGGTGGCGCTCTTTCGGGCCGTTGTCGAGGCCGACCCGGCCCACTACGTGCGCGGCCAGTACGACGGGTATCTCGGCATCAATGGCGTCGCGGCGGACTCGTCGACGGAGACATATGCCGCGCTGCGGCTGGAGATCGAGAACTGGCGCTGGGCGGGCGTGCCCTTCTTCATCCGTACCGGGAAACGCCTCCCCGCTACCCAGACCGAGCTCCGGCTGGTGTTCAAGCGTCCCCCGCGGCTGGGATTCGGGCTACCCGGGAGACAACCCGAGCCCAATGAACTCGTCATCAAGCTGGATCCATCCACCGGCGTCCGGATCGTCGTCGATGCCAAGCGTGTTGACGTCACGACACTCGTCGCGCCCATCGAGCTCGACATGGAGTTCACCGACGCGGGCGGGGAGGGCCCGACACCGTACGAGGTGTTGCTGCATGCGGCCATGATCGGCGACAGCACCCGATTTGCGCGCCAGGACGGCGTGGAGGAGACCTGGCGGATCATGCAGCCGCTGCTCGATTCGCCGCCGCCAGTGCATCCGTACACCCCAGGGTCCTGGGGGCCGGCAGCAGCGGATCAGATCGCGAGCGAGTTTGGCGGCTGGCGTGCTCCGTGGATCGCCTGATCCGTCATGGATAGCCCCAGATGTCCTCATCGTCGCCCGGATCTGCTGAGTTCTTCCACGTACGCATGACCGGCTTCCCTACGGCTGCTAGGCCCAAGCTGCCCCCGAGCGCCGCCTCGCCTTCCTCAAGCATCCCGCCGTGGGCTGCGAGATGAGGGTGGCCGCCTGACCATGGTGGAACCGGAATGACTACCAACAGTTGCTGCCGTTGATCTACCAGGGGCTCAAGCGGTGCGGGGGGTCTCGCCCGCGTGGCCTGGCCAGACGGCGCTGTTCTCGTTAGGGAGGCGCTTTGATGACCACCTCGCAAAGCCCCTCTGGCGTCTCCCCCGCGGGTCGGCCTTCCTCTTCGCCATCGGCTGGTCTGCCGACGCTGGATCCGGTCTCGGTCATCCGGTCGAAGCCGTACCTTGCGGCCCTGCTGCTCGCCGCGATCCTGGGCATTCCGATCTCGGCTGTCGCGTACGGCTTCCTGGCACTGGTCTCCGTGATCCAGAAGTTCTTGTTCGACGATCTTCCCCAGGACGTCTTCGCCGGGGACGCACCCGCGTGGTGGCCGGTGCCCTGGTTGGTGCTCTGCGGACTGTTGACCGGGTTGACCATCCGGTACCTGCCCGGCAACGGGGGTCACTCACCCGCCTTCGGCTTCAAGGCCGGCGGTCCGACCGCTGACAGCGAGCTCCCCGGCATCATCCTCGCCGCACTGGCCACGCTCAGCCTAGGCGCTGTGCTCGGGCCCGAGGCCCCCCTGATCGCGATCGGCGGCGGCCTAGCGGCCCTGACGGTGCACCTCGTGAAGAAAGACGCACCGCCGATGGCTCTGACGATCATGGCATCGGCCGGCAGCTTTGCGGCAATCAGCACATTACTCGGATCCCCCCTGCTCGGCGCATTCCTGATCATGGAGGCCGCCGGCATCGCCGGTGCGACGCTGAGTCTGGTGGCGCTGCCAGGACTGCTGGCCTCTGGCATTGGCGCACTGGTCTTCGTCGGCCTGAACAACTGGACGGGCCTCGGTGACTTCTCGCTGGCCCTCACGACCGTGCCGCCGGCGGCGGATCCGACGGTAGCCACCATGGCCTGGGCCCTGGCCATGGGCGCGGCCGGCGCGTTACTGGGCTGGGGGATCCGCTGGATCGGACTGTCGCTGCGCCCGCTCGTACACCTGAACCGCGTGGTGGTGACGGCGGTCCTCGGGCTGTTCATCGGCCTTACCGCGATGGCGTACCAGCTCATCTCCGAATACAGCTTCACCCAGGTGTTGTTCTCCGGCGAGGAGGCCTTGCCCGAGCTGGTCGAACACGCAGCCGACTATTCGGTTGGCGTGCTGGTCCTGCTCGGACTGTGCAAGACGCTCGTCTACGGACTCTCGCTGAGCGCGTTCCGCGGCGGACCGATCTTCCCCGCCATGTTCATCGGCGCCGTGCTCGGCATCGCCGTGAGTGGATTGCCCGGTATGACTCTGGCACCGGCGATCGGTATGGGGATCGGCGCCATGTGTACGGCAATGCTGCGGCTGCCCTTGACCTCGGCGCTGTTGGCCACCGTGCTTATGGGCGCCGACGGTGTGGTGGTGACACCGCAGGTCGTGGTCGCCGTGGTGGTGGCCTTCGTCATCACTTACGTGCTCCCGGTTCCGGGTCCGAAGGAAACGGCGGTGTCGCCGGCATGACGCTCTGAGTCGGCGGCGACGGCCGTAGTCCCTGAGTCGCCGGGGCGTCGGGCGGCCGGGTGAGCGGGTTCGATCCAGCGCGACCTCGGTGGAACCATCGTGCCGTCCGTCCTCTGCGTCTCCTTGCAGCGGGTTATGCATTCGCGATCTCGTTGGTGATCACATCCGCGCCGAACAAGCAGGAGATCAGTGACGGCAGGCAGGCCGAACGCATGTGGTCGGTCCCCTCCGGAGCCACCGCTGCGATGCCCGGACTACGCCGATGCGACTGAGAGACACGCCCTATGCCCACAGCTGCCCTTCGAGGGCGGCCTCCGCTTCCTCGAGCGTGCCGGCGTAGGCACCAGTCGAGAGGTACTTCCAGCCGGCGTCGCACACGACGAGGCAGATGTCTGCTCGCTCGCCTGCTCGCGCCGCCTTGTCAGCGACAGCAAGAGCGGCATGCAGGATCGCGCCGGTCGAGATACCGGCAAAGATGCCCTCCTGCTCGAGCAGCTCGCGGGTACGGCGCAGTGCTTCGCGCGGGCCGACGGAGAAGCGCGTCGTCAGCACCGACTCGTCGTACAGCTCGGGCACGAAGCCCTCATCGATGTTGCGCAGCCCATAGACGAGCTCGCCGTATCGCGGCTCGGCCGCGACGATCTGTACTGACGGCATCCTCTCGCGCAGGAAGCGGCCGACGCCCATCAACGTTCCCGTCGTGCCGAGACCAGCGACGAAGTGCGTGATCGCCGGCAAGTCCTCGAGGATCTCCGGGCCGGTCGTCTCGTAGTGAGCGAGCGTGTTGGCGGGATTGCCGTACTGGTACAGCATCACCCAATCGGGATGCTCCACCGCGAGCTGCTTCGCGACACGAACGGCTTCATTGGAGCCACCGGCCGCCGGCGAGAAGATGATCTGTGCGCCAAACATCTCCAACAACTGCCGACGCTCGGTGGAAGTGTTCTCCGGCATCACGCAGACGATTCGATAGCCGCGCAGCTTCGCCACCATCGCAAGGGATATGCCGGTGTTGCCCGACGTCGGCTCGAGGATCGTGCTGCCGGGAACCAGCAGACCGGCCTTCTCCGCCTCCTCGACCATGTACAGCGCGGGCCGGTCCTTGACAGAGCCCGTGGGGTTGCGGTCCTCGAGCTTCGCCCACAGTCGTACGTCGGGCGAGGGCGACAGCGCCGGCAAGCCGACCAGCGGCGTACGGCCGACGGAGTCGAGCAGCGAGTCGAAGCGGGCCATCAGCCGCCCGCGACCGCCGGTAACACCGTGACCGCGTCGCCGTCGGCGACGGGGGTTTGCAGGCCGCCGAGGAAGCGCACATCTTCGTCGTTGAGGTAGACGTTGACGAACCGGCGAAGCCCGTCGCCTTCGACGATGCGGTCGCGCAACCCCGGGTTGCGGGTGTCAACGTCGTCGATCAGGTCACGCAGCGTGTCACCGCTGCCCTCGACGGCCTTCGCGCCGTCGGTATAGGAGCGCAGGATCGTGGGGATCCGTACCTCAATGGCCATGGAAAGAAGCTCTCCTCGAGTGCAATGAGTCAGTTCGCGGTCGTCTCGATGTCCAACGCCTGGACAACCCGCAACTCTTCCTCGGTCACCGTTGCGTCCACGATGCGATACGAGCGCATCTCGAGGTCGTTCGACGACCGGGTCGAGACGAGTACGTAGTGCGCGTTCGGCTCCTGGGCAAGAGCGACGTCGGTGCGAGACGGGTACGCCTCCGTCGCCGTGTGCGAGTGATAGATCACGACAGGCTCCTCGTCGCGGTCGTCCATCTCACGCCACACTCGCAGCTGCTCCTGCGAGTCGAACCGGTAGAAGGTGGGCGAGCGCTCGGCATTGGTCATCGGTACGAACCTGACCGCGCGATCGGAGCCAATCGGGCCGGCGACGATGCCGCATGCCTCGTCTGGATGGTCGGCACGCGCGTGCGCGACGATCGCGTCACGGATGGCCTGGTCCAGCGTCAGCACGCGCCGAACCTAGCGCCTGCAGGCTCTGCTCGTGCTACGACAGCGCGCGCACGAGCGTCTCCTGCAGCAGACCCAGCCACATGTACAGCGAGTAGAGCGCCTGGCGCGGATCGTCGTCAGCCAGCTGAGCCAGATCGGCGTCGGCGTCCTCCGACACCTCCAGTCGCGTGCCCAGCGCGAGCCGGAGGTCGTTGAGTGCACCCAGCCAGGCCGCCGCCTGCGCCGCGTCGAGCTTCAGCTTGCCGTTGGAGGCCGCGATGTCGTCGAGCGTTTGCACGGCGACGCGGGCGTTTGCCGCCTTGCGCTCGCGCAGGTCGGTCTCGGTGTAGCGGCGGAACTCAGCTGAGCGCTCCGTGTCATCGCGGTAGGCATCAGGGAGCAGGCGGGCGAGCGCCGGATCGTCCGGCAACGTCGTCGACGTCGAGATGCCAACGGCGGCGGCGAGCGGATCGGACGACGCCTCGAACCCGTCCATCGGCGTCACCAGCACGACCAACTCGTCGAGCAGGTGCCGCAGCAGCACCGTCTCGACGGCGTCCAACTGGAGAGTCACGCCGCCGCGCCGCTTGCGGGAGAAGCCGTTCACTTGTCGTGCTGCAGGGTCGCCCAGAGGCCAAACCCGTGCATGGCCTGAACGTCGCGCTCCATCTCCTCACGCGAGCCGTTCGACACCACCGCCTTGCCCCGATGGTGGACGTCCAGCATGAGCTTCTCCGCCTTCTCCTTGGCGTAGCCGAAGTACTCCTGGAAGACGTAGGTGACGTACGACATGAGGTTCACCGGGTCGTTCCACACGATCGTGACCCACGGCCGTGCCTGATCGACTTCCTCGTCGACCTCCGGCCGCTCGACTTCGACAGGAGCCACACTCACGCTCTCCATCGTGGCAGGGTCACGGCGTCAATGGGCCCACCCCTCCCACTTAGGCCATAACCTGGCTTGGGTGACCGCCGCGACTCCGACCGGCCTGCTCACCGACCAGTACGAACTCACCATGGTCCAGGCGGCGCGGCGCAGCGGTACGGCGGCGCGGCGGGCGGTGTTCGAGGTGTTCGCGCGACGCCTGCCCGAGGGGCGCCGGTACGGCGTCGTGGCCGGGACCGGACGGCTCCTCGAGGCGATCGAGCACTTCCGCTTCGACGAGGACGCCCTCTCATTCTTGGCCGATGCGGGCATCGTCGACGAGGAGACGCGGGCATGGCTGGCGGACTACCGCTTCTCCGGCGACATCGACGGCTACGCCGAAGGCGAGTGCTACGTCCCTGGCTCGCCGCTGCTCGTCGTCGATGCGCCGTTTGCCGACGCGGTCGTGCTGGAGACGCTCGTCCTGTCGGTCCTGAACCACGACAGTGCAATTGCTGCCGCCTCGTCACGCATGATCTGCGCCGCCGGCGACCGGCCGTGCATCGAAATGGGCTCTCGCCGCACCCACGAGATCAGTGCGGTGGCCGCCGCTCGAGCCGCGTACATCGCTGGCTTCGCATCGACTTCGAACCTGGAAGCGGGCCGTCGCTACGCCATCCCGACAACGGGCACGGCTGCACATGCCTTCACGCTGGTCCACGACAGCGAGGAGGACGCGTTCCGCGCCCAGGTCACTTCACTCGGGCCGGGCACCACGCTGCTGGTCGACACCTACGACGTCGCCGCGGGCGTCCAGACCGCGGTGGCCGTCGCCGGGCCAGAGCTCGGAGCCGTCCGGTTGGATTCCGGCGACCTGATCGAACTGGCCCGGCAGGTGCGCGATCAGCTCGACTCGCTCGGCGCGACCGACACCCGGATCGTCGTCACAAGCGACCTCGATGAGTACGCGATCGCGGCGCTCGCGGCGGCGCCGGTCGACGGATATGGCGTCGGTACCTCCCTGGTGACCGGCAGCGGCGCGCCTACTGCGGGACTGGTCTACAAACTCGTCGCCCGCGGCGCAGGACGACGCGGACGCCGCGCTGATCCCGGTGGCGAAGCGATCGATCGGCAAGCCGAGCATCGGCGGCCGCAAGGTGGCGCTGCGTCGCCGCGACAGCTCGGGAGTGGCTACGCACGAGGTGGTCTCCGCGTTCGGCTCGCCGACCGACGACGGGGACGATCGCCCGCTGATGGTGCCGCTGATGCGCGGTGGCGACATCGTGGCGCAGTCGTCGCTCGACGACTCGCGCAAGCGCCACGCCGAATCCCGCGCCGAGCTCCCCGCATCCGCCGTCCAGCTCTCTCGGGGCGAGCCCGCTATCCCCACGGTGTTCGAGAAGGAACACGATGAGCGGCCCTGAGTCCAGGTACGGCCCCGGCTCGGCGCTGGTCGTCGTCGACATGCAAGTCGACTTCGGTTCGCCGGACGGCGGCCTCTACGTCGACAGCGGCGAGGAGACGATCCCCATCGTCAATCAGGAGGTCGTGGCGGCCGTGGCCGCCGGCTCACCGGTGTACTACACCCATGACTGGCATCCGCCGGTGACGCCGCACTTCGCCAAGGACGGCGGCATCTGGCCGGTGCACTGTGTCGTCGGAACGCCGGGTGCCGAGCTCCTTCCCGACCTGCTCGTCGAGGGAACGCTCGTGCACAAGGGCGTGAGTGGCGAGGACGGCTACTCCGGCTTCACGGTCCGCGATCCCGACTCCGGCGAAACCGAGATCACCGAACTGGACGAGTTCCTCAGGACCGACGACGTGAAGCGCATCGTCGTGGTTGGGCTTGCCGGGGACTACTGCGTCAAGGAGACGGCTCTGGACGGAGTCCGGCTGGGCTACGACGTGATCGTTCCGCTCGCGGCGACCCGCTTCGTCAACCTGCAGCCCGGCGATGACGAGGCAGCCGTGGCCGAGATGACCGCCGCTGGCGTCCAGATCGAGGGGACGCTGGCGACCGCCTCCTGATCGCCAGAAATATCGTGGGCAACGGGACCAATCCGCCCCGTCCTCATGACCGAACACCTCCCGAGACCGCGGGTCGGGCACGCTTCGGGAGGGGGTGCCCACCCGCGGTCCGCGGGGGCCTCCATCCGCCGGTTAGCGCAGCGACCGTCCCGGCCCAGCTCCAGGCGTACCCCGTGTCCTCGCACGCCAGTGCCGCCTCACAGAGGTCGAGCGGGCGGAACGTGTCGACCATCACCGCGAGCTCCTCGAAGGCCTCGACGCCCAGCGAGCGCTCGACCGAGCCCGGCTGCGGCCCGTGCGTGAAACCCGACGGATGCAGCGAGATCGACCCCAGCTCGATGCCCGAGCCCTTGCGCGCCTCGTAGTTGCCGCCGCGTGTAGAACATCATCTCGTCGCTGTCGACGTTCGCGTGGTTGTACGGCACCGGGATCGACAGCGGGTGGTAGTCGACCTTGCGGGGGACGAACGAGCAGACGACGAAGTTCGGTCCCTCGAACGTCTGGTGCACGGGCGGCGGCTGGTGCACGCGCCCGGTGATCGGCTCGAAGTCCGCGACGTTGAACGCGTACGGGTAGAGGCAGCCGTCCCAACCGACCACGTCGAACGGGTGATGGGCGT
Organism: uncultured Actinomycetota bacterium; assembly: GCA_963801015.1. GTDB lineage: Bacteria > Actinomycetota > Actinomycetes > CAWDCV01 > CAWDCV01 > CAWDCV01. The sequence continues at coordinate 333,641 of CAWDCV010000002.1, forward strand.
AGGTGAAGCGCGTCCACCCGCGTCGATGCTGCACGAGCACCTCGACGTCGTCGCCATCCGCCAGCAGGGGCTCGCTCGGACCGCGCAGGTCGCGCTCGCAGTACGGCGCCGACTCGAGGAACTGCCCCTTCGATGAGAGGTAGCGCCGCGGCGGCCCGATGTGTCCCGTTGCCTCGACCGTAAGGAGTCGCAGCGGCTCGGCATCGTCATCGCCAGACCGAGGGAGCCATCGATGCGTTGTCGAGGTGGGAATGACGACGTAGTCGCCGGTGCCGACCTCAAGGCTGCCGAGGACCGTCTCGACGGTGGCGGCACCCGCCTCGACATACACGCACTCGTCACCAATCGCGTTGCGATACAGCGGTGATGGGCGATCTGCAACGACGTAGGAGATGCGCACGTCCTCGTTCGCAAATAGGTGCTGCCGACCGGTCACTGCGTCGGCACCTGAGGCGTCCAGCTTGTGCGTGCGAAGGTGTCGCGGTTTGAGGGGGTGGTTCGGCGTGCGCGTGTAGGGCGTCGCTTCGTACACGACGCTATCGACGATCGCGGTGGGCAGGTTGCGGTGATAGAGCAGCGCGGAGTCGGAGGAGAAACCCTCGACGCCCATGAGCTCTTCGGCATACAGCTGTCCGTCGGGTGTACGGAACTGGGTGTGGCGCTTGCGGGGGATCTCCCCGACGGCGCGGTAATAGGGCATCGGACGACCCTTTCGGCGGTGATCCAGCATGCTGTTCTCGTTCGTCACGCTGCTGTACGGTCCGGCGCATGTCAACCGCGACGCTTCTCGCGGGATTGGTCGACGACGCAGCACTGTTTCCGCCTGGCAACGCGCCGATGGATGTCGCCGTACGCCAGCATCGCGCGCATCGGACGGCGTCGTATGCCCCGCTCGTGGGTCGCTTCCTGTGCCCGGCGTCGCGGCTCGTCGAGCTCTCGGAGCAGCTGTACGCGCGCGAGACCGTGCGCGTCGGGATCATCGTCGACACCGGCATCGACGGCATCGAGAAGGCGTTTGCGGCGGCTGCGGGTGAGCCGCGCTTGGTGGTCGAACTGGTCGAGGTGGCGCTCCCAGCAGAGGCCGATCTGGATCGGGCCGCGGAAGCCGCGGCAGTGCAGTTGCAGCTCGCACCACCCGGCGCGCGCTCGTTCGTGGAGCTGCCGCGCGTTCGCGGCTGGCGGGATGCGCTCGCGGTCCTGGCTCGGGAACGACTCGGCGCCAAACTGCGTACCGGCGGCACCGTCGCCAGCGCATTTCCGAGCGACAATGACGTGCTCGACTTCTTACGCTCGTGCGTGGCGGAAGGCGTGCCCTTCAAGTGCACGGCCGGTCTCCACGAAGCGCTGCGTCATCGCGATCCGATCACTGGATTTCAGCACCACGGCTTCCTCAACATCCTGGCCGCGACGTGCAGCATCGGCGACGATGGGGACGAGTTCGATGCGCTCACCGAGACCGACGGCACTCGGCTCGCGACGTACCTGCGCAGCCTCGATGACCGCGTTGCCATTCGAGCGCGCAGCATGTTCGTGAGCTATGGCAGCTGCAGCATCGACGAGCCGGTCCGCGATCTCGACGCCCTCGGCCTGCTCTCGCTGTCGGACTGACTCCAGCCCACCTCTCGCAACGATCATGGACTGATCCACGCCAAGACCGTCCGATCAGCGGCGTGTCGTGAGGATCCGTCCATGATCGATGTGCGAGAGGCGCCGACGCCTACTTGACATGGGATCAACAGTCTCGAATACTTCATTTCAAGTATTCGAGGAGGGCCAATGTCGAGGCGTCGTGTGTCCAACCCGCTCGCGCTCGCGGTCATGGGCTGCCTCGCGGAGCGACCAATGCATCCGTACGAGATCTCCACGACCCTGCGCAGCCGGGGCAAAGAGCACAGCATCAAGCTCAACTACGGATCGCTGTACGCGGTGGTGGAGTCGCTGCAGAAGCATGGCCTCATTCGCACCCGCGAGACCACCCGCGAGGGGCGGCGGCCGGAGCGGACGGTGTACGAGATCACCGAGGCCGGCGTCGCGGAATTCGAGGACTGGCTCGCCGAGCTGCTCTCGACGCCGGTCCGCGACTTCACCTCGCTCGAGGCGGGGCTGTCGCTGATGCCGGGGCTGCCGCCGGACGAGGTCGCGCGACTCCTCACGCAACGCGCTGAGCGGCTGCGCATGGAGCTGCGCGCCATCGACGCCGCGCACGACGTCGCTACCGAGTCCGGGCTACCCGATCTGTTCCTCGTCGAGAGCCACTATCGACGCCACATGCTGCAAGCCGAGCTCGACTTCGTCATGCCGTTGGCCAAGGACATCCGGTCCAGCGCGTTCGCGGGCACCAAGGTGTGGCGGCGAATGTACGAGTTGCGCGACGACGGCGTCTCGATCCAAGACATCTTCGCCGACCCGGTGACCTACCTCGGGGAGGAGGCCGCTGCGCTGACGCACGATCCGTACAGCTGACGAAAACCCCTGGCCGGTGCGGCAAACACCGAGCCAGGGGCCGAACACCCGAGTCGGACCGCGAAGGGCCCGTCCCGAGGCGCAAGCTCACGATAGGCGTCGCGGTTCCGACTTCCCACTTCTCGAAGGGAAGTCTCATGTTCGACGCGCGCTCGGCGGCCATTACCACCGTCGACCTGGTCAAGACCTACCGCTCCGGGCGACGTACGCCCGCGATCCGTGCACTCGATGGCCTGTCCCTCGATGTGGCCGCCGCCAGCGTGTTCGCACTGCTCGGCCCGAACGGTGCCGGGAAGTCCACGACCGTTCGCATTCTCACGACGTTGGCCCGCCCGGACTCCGGGCAAGCGACAGTTGCCGGCGTGGACGTGGGGCACGATCCCGAGACCGTCCGGCGGACCATCGGCCTGGTCTCTCAGAAGGCGTCCACCGATCCGATGGCGACGGCTCGAGAAAACCTCGTGCTGGCCGGGCGAATCCACGGCATGTCGGCGGCCGATGCGCGGGCACGCGCGAAGGAGCTGCTGCGCCGGTTCGATCTCGACGATGCAGCCGACCGATTGGCCAGAACGTTCTCCGGCGGTATGTCACGCAAGATCGATGTCGCCATCGGCCTCATGCATCGACCGCAGGTGCTGTTCCTCGACGAGCCGACCACCGGCCTCGACCCCGAGGCGCGTACGGAAATGTGGACAGAGATCGACGAGCTGGTCGCGCAGGAGGACGTGACCGTGCTGCTCACCACGCACTACCTTGACGAGGCCGACCACCTTGCCGACCGGCTAGCCATCGTCGACCGGGGACGATTGATCGTCGAAGGCACTCCAGAGGAGCTGAAGAGTGACCTGCGCGGGGACACCGTCCACGTCGAACTGAGCTCCGCCGATGCCACGTCGACGGCTGTTGGGCTGCTCACTCGTGTAGCGGGCTTGGGCGACGTCGACGTCGAGGGCCGGAGCGTCCGCGCCCGCGCGGAATACGGAGCGCGTGCCGTTCCAACGATCATCGCGGCCCTGGATGATGCCGGCGTCTCGACTGCTTCGGTAACGGTTGCGCGGCCTTCACTCGATGACGTCTATCTGCGGCACGTCGGACGCAGCTTCGTGGCGACGGAGGTGGCGGCATGAGCACCCTGGTCGTGACAACACCGGTCATTCGCCCGCGCCGAGCGGAGCTCGTACGGCACTCGATGTACCTGACGGGTCGATCGCTGCGCAGTCTCTGGCGGCAGCCCGCGTTTGCGGCGATCACCCTGACGCAACCGGTGATCTGGTTACTGCTCTTCGGGCAGCTCTTTGAGGCCGTCGCCGACATCCCGGGCTTCTTTGCCGCAAACGGCTCGTACCTGGAGTTCATCACCCCGGGAGTCGTTGTCATGACAGCGCTGTTCTCGAGCGCGTGGGCCGGCACGGTCTACATCGACGACATGAATCGCGGTGTCATGGATCGACTGCTGGCATCTCCCGTACGTCGGGGCGCGATGATGATCGGCACGCTGTCGTACCAGGCGCTGACGACGGTGCTACAGACATTCATCATCATCGGCATCGCGCTCATGCTCGGTGCTCGCTTCGCGGGCGGGGCCACTGGCTTCGCAGTGACGGTCCTGGCCGCGGTGCTGATATCGATCGTGCTGGCGTCGCTGTCGAACGCCTTGGCGCTGTTGCTGCGCCAGCAGGAAGCCCTCATCGGTGTCAGTCAGTTTCTCGTCCTGCCGCTGCAGTTCCTGTCGTCAGCGCTCATGGCCATCAGCCTGGCGCCGACCTGGGTGGAGGACGTCGCCCGCTACAACCCAGTTGACTGGGCCGTTGTTGCCTCGCGCGAGGCGCTGTCTGCGGACCCCGACTGGACGATGGTCTGGACTCGACTGGGCCTGCTTGCCGCGCTCGCAACGCTGATGGCGTGGCTCGCGACGAGGGCGTTCGGCGCGTACCAGCGATCGCTTTGAGCGCTTCGTCGGAACGAACACCCGCTGACTCTCAAGCGGTAGCCGACCGGGCCCACCGAGCGGGATAAGCCGGCCAGCGCGGTGCCCCGAGCTCGCGTGACACCGACCGAGCCGCGGAGCGCAGTGCGTCGACGGTCGCCGTGTCGGGTGGCCACTCACTGGCCGGCACGACAACTTCAAGAGCGCCAGCGACCTCGCCGGCGGAGTCGACCAGCGGCGCCGCGACACCGCATTCGCCGAGCACGGCCTCTTCGACCTCGGTCGCAATGCCGGTATCGGCGATGGCGGCGAGTTGCTCGCGCAGCACCACCGGGTCCGTGACCGTGTCCCCGGTCATGCTCCGCAGCTTCTGCATATCAGCCACGACCTCGCCATGGGGTTCGAACGCCAGCAGCGCCTTGCCCAAAGCGCTGGCGTGGGCCGGGATGACGATCCCGACCTCGGGCATCTGTCGGGTCCCGTCAGGGCGCGGAACGTGGTGGACCACGACGACCTCGTCGAGCAGCAGGACGCCAGTACGGATGGCGCATCCCGATCGCTGGGCGAGATCCTCCGCCCACGGTGACACTCGCGACCGCAGTTCGAGCGAGTCGAGGTAGACGTTGCCGAGGCGCAGCGTCGCCGGTCCGAGTCGGTAGCGACCGGAGTCGCGCTCCTGCTGGACCATGCCGTGGGCGAGCAGGGTGCGGATGATGCCATGCACCGTCGACGGCGCCAGTTCCACTGCGGCGGAGATCTCGCCGAGGCTCATTCGCCGCTCGCCCTGCAGCACGGTGAGGATGCGCAGCGCACGATCCACCGACTGGATCATCGGCCGGCCTCCTCTCGCAGCTCACCTCTTGTGCCCGTGCCGGAAGCAGCGTAGCGTCCGCACAGGATTCGACATAGTCGAACGTCATTCGAGCCTGAAGGGAAGGGTGCACATGGATGAACCCACCACCGTGCAGAAGCTGATCGCCGAAGTTCTCGGTACGGCATTCCTGGTGTTCGTCGGCGTGGGCTCAGTGCCGGCGACACTGATCGTGAACGGTGATTCGCCGTTCACGATGGCCGACCTCGGGGTCATCTCGTTTGCCTTCGGCACGATCGTCGTCGCCACGGTGTACGCGCTCGGACACATCTCGGGCAACCACATCAATCCCGCGGTCACCCTCGGCCTCGCAGCGACCGGAAAGTTCCCCTGGTCGCAGGTCCCGGCCTATCTCGCCGCTCAGGTTGTCGGCGCGATCCTCGGCGCGGTTGCCATTCTCGGCGTGCTCGGCTCCGCGGCTAGCGACGTCGGTCTCGGCGTCGCGTCGTATGGCGCGGGAGTGAGCGCCGGACAGGCGTTCATCGCCGAGTTCGTCGGCACTTTCATCCTGGTGTTCACGATCTTCGGCGTGATCCACCGCAAGGCGGCCGCCGGCTTTGCCGGCATTGCCATTGGCCTGGTGGTCTTCGCGGCCATCATCCCGGTCGCGCCCGCAACTGGTGCATCGATCAACCCCGCGCGTACCTTCGGACCGATGCTGGTCCAGCAGATCGCGGGCGGCACCGTCGAGTGGAGCCAGCTGCCGGTCTACCTGATTGCCGAGTTCGCGGCGGGTGTTGCAGCAGGCTTTGTCTACCTCGTCATCTCCCGGACTCCTGCCGATGCCGGGGACGCCGGTCCGAGCGTGCAGGTTGCCGAGGCGCCCATTCCCGTCGAGGTGGGCGAGACCTACGACTCCCGAACCGCGGAGTCCAGGTCGTTTGCCGACCGTCCCACTGAGCGGAGGTCCTCCTCGTGAAGAAGCTCATCAACGACCCCGCCGACGTGGTCACCGAGGCACTGCGCGGAATTGCCGGTGCCCACCCGGAACTTCGGGTCGACGTCGAGCACAAGATCGTCCATCGCGGCGACGCACCCGTTCAGGGAAAGGTCGGCTTGGTCTCCGGCGGTGGGTCCGGACACGAGCCGCTGCACGGCGGGTTCGTCGGTACGGGCATGCTCGACGCCGCGTGCGCCGGTGAGGTGTTCACCTCGCCCGTACCGGACCAGATGCTGGAAGCTACCAAGAACGTCGACGGTGGTGCCGGCGTGCTGCACATCGTGAAGAACTACACCGGCGACGTCATGAACTTCGAGATGGCCGCCGAGCTCGCCCTCGCCGAGACCGGAACCGACGTCGTCGCCGTCGTCACGAACGACGACGTCGCTGTCCAGAACAGCCTCTACACGGCTGGACGGCGTGGTGTCGGCGTGACGGTCCTGGTCGAGAAGATGGCCGGCGCGGCCGCTGAGGAGGGACGTTCTCTCGCCGAGGTCGCCGACGTTGCCCGCAAGGTCAATGACCGAGGTCGCAGCATGGGGATGGCGCTCACGTCGTGCACCGTCCCAGCTGCTGGCTCGCCGACGTTCGACTTGCCCGACGACGAGATGGAGATCGGGATCGGCATTCATGGGGAGCCAGGCCGGCAGCGCGTGCCGCTTGCTCCCGCGAAGCAGATCGCAGAGCAGCTGGTCGAGCCGATCATCGGGGATCTTGATTTCACCGGTGGGGACGGCGTGCTCGCTTTCGTGAACGGCATGGGTGGGACGCCGCTGCTCGAGCTGTACCTCATGTACAACGAGGTCGCCACGATCCTCGACAAGGCGGGGCTTCGCATCGCGCGTTCGTTGGTCGGGTCGTACATCACCAGTCTCGAGATGGCAGGCTGCTCGGTGACGATCCTCAAGCTGGACGAGGAGTTGCTACGCCTGTGGGACGCGCGCGTCTCCACGCCGGCATTGCGCTGGGGTGGGTGACCGAATGAGGGAGTCGGTGGACGTCGACGCGCTGCAACGCTGGATCCTGCTATTCGCCCAGTCGGTGAAGCAGCACCGCGACCAGCTAACGCAGCTCGACTCCGCCATCGGGGACGCGGACCACGGCACGAACATGGACCGCGGCATGACGGCCGCCGTGGTGGCGATGGACGGCACCGAGCCCGCCACCGCGGCTGCCTTGTTCAAACACGTCGGAATGACGTTGGTGAGCACGGTCGGCGGGGCCAGCGGCCCGTTGTACGGGACCCTGTTTCTGCGGATGGCCTCCGCTGCGGGTGACGCGGAGGCCCTCGATCCCGGGGAGTTCGCCAAGGTGCTCCGGGCAGGACTGGACGGCGTCGTGGCGCGCGGCAAGGCGGAGGCCGGAGACAAGACGATGTACGACGCGCTGTCTCCGGCTGTCGACGCGCTCGACGCCGAGGTCGCCAAAGGCAGCGCGCTCTCCGTTGCACTGAGCGCTGCCTCCGCGGCCGCGGACGCTGGCCGCGACGCAACGACGCCGATGCTCGCGCGCAAGGGCCGCGCCAGCTATCTCGGCGAGCGCAGCGTCGGTCATCAGGATCCGGGAGCTACGTCCGTCGCCTTGTTCGTCGCGGCTGCAGCAGCCGCCGTCGACGAGAGCTGACCCGGCCATGGTCGGCCTGGTGGTCGTCTCCCATAGCCGCGCCCTGGCCCGGGCCGCTGTTGCTCTGGCGCAGGAGATGCTGCACGGGCGGCGAGTCCCCATCGTCGTCGCCGCAGGTCTCGACGACGGGACCTTCGGAACCGACGCGGGGCAGATCGTCGACGCGATCGCCGAGGCCGACGACGGCGAGGGTGTCGTCGTCCTCATGGACCTGGGTAGCGCGGTGCTCTCGGCCGAACTCGCCCTCGACCTCCTCGACGATGACGCCCGAGCTCGCGTGGCACTGTGTCCGGCGCCGCTCGTCGAGGGGCTGGTCGTCGCGGCCGTCGCGGCCGCGGGCGGGGCATCCCGAGATGAGGTCGTCGCCGAAGCGAACGCTGCACTCGCCGGGAAGCAGTCGCACCTCGGTGTTGACGTGCCGGATCAAGCACCAGCTGCGACGACGAATGGCTCGGTTCCAGCGTTGCAGGGCGACTTCGTTGTCGCGCTCCCCCACGGGTTGCATGCCCGGCCAGCCGCCCGCGTGGTCCAGGAAGTCAGGACCCTGGATGCCCAGGTCGAACTGCGCAACGCCGTGACCGACTCGGCCTGGGTGCCCGCAGACAGCCTGTCTCGAGTGGCGACGCTCGGTGCCCTGCAGGATCACCGCGTCGACGTGCGGGCCAGCGGACGTCAGGCTCGCGAAGCGCTCGACCGCGTGCTCGCACTCGCGGCCCGCGACTTCGACGAGGTCCCCACGAGCTCGGCTCCCAGTCGCACGACCCCTCGTCGCGGACCGATCGCCGCATCCCCCGGCATCGGTATCGCGCCGGCGTGGCTGACGGCCGCGGTACCGGTCGATGCGACCGCGGCCTACGCACCTGACGGAGATTCCGCCGTCGAGTGGCGGCGCCTGCGGGAGGCGATCGCGCAGGTCCGTCGAAACGTGCAGCGCGACCGCACCAAAGTCGCACGAGAGATCGGCGAGCCCGACGCCACCATCTTCGACGCCCACCTGCTGTTGCTCGACGACGCGGACTTGCTCGGCACGGTGCGTGCCGCCATCCAGGGCCACACCGGCGCAGCAGCGGCGTGGACCGAAGCCGTCGATGACGTGGTTGCCAGGTTGGTGGCCCTTCCCGACCCGTACCTCCAAGCCCGGGCCGTCGATGTGCGCTCGATCGGTGATCAGGTGCTGCGCGCGCTCGTCGGCGAGGCCGACGCCAGCGAGCCCAGCGGCGTTCTCGTTGCCGAGGATCTCACTCCGGCGGCTGCGGCCCGGCTCGATCCCGCCAGGGTGGCAGCCGTACTGCTGTCCGAGGGTGCTCCGACCGCACACAGCACGATCCTGGTCCGGTCGCGCGGAATCCCGGCCATCGTTGGTGCGGGTTCAGCGATCCTCGAGATGGCCGCTGGCACGCTCGTCGCCGTCGACGGGACGCTTGGCGAGTTCGTCGTTGCTCCGGCCTCGCAGGTCGTGGACGATTTCCGGACGCGCGCCGCAGAGCGGCAGCGTGAGGCCGAGGCGGCCGCCGCCGCGGCAGGCGTGCCGGCACGCACCCGCGATGACGTTCACATCCTCGTCGGCGCGAACGTCGGCTCTGTCGACGAAGCTGCAACGGCTGCGCGGTTGGGCGCGGACCTGGCCGGGCTCGTACGCACCGAGTTCCTGTTCCACGATCGCGCCGACCCGCCAGACGTCGAGGAGCAGGAAGCTGCGTACCGCGGTGTCGCTGCCGCATTCGGTGGTCGGCGCGTCATCCTCCGCACCTTGGACGTCGGCGGCGACAAGCCGCTCGCGTATGTCCCGATGGCTGCGGAAGCGAACCCGTTCCTCGGAGTCCGCGGCCTGCGGCTATCGCTGGCGGAACCGAAGCTGTTCGCCGATCAGCTTCGAGCCATTGTCCGGACCGCACACGATTGGCCCATCAGCGTGATGTTCCCGATGGTGACGACACTCGACGAACTCATGAGCGCGCGCCGGCTGCTCGACGAGGCGGGGCGCGACGAGGGTGGGCTGCCCTCGGACCTGCAGGTCGGCATCATGGTCGAGACGCCTGCAACGGCCCTCAAGGCCGCGGCGTTCGCCCCGCACGTGGACTTCTTCAGCATCGGGACAAACGACCTGACCCAGTACGCGCTCGCCGCCGAGCGCGGCAACGTCGCGGTGGCGTCGGTCGGCGATGCGTATGACCCAGGACTCCTGCGACTCGTCGAGGCCACATGCGCAGGCGCGGGCAGCACCCCAGTGGCGGTGTGCGGCGAGCTAGCCGCAGACGCTGCGGCGGTACCGCTGCTGATGGGGCTCGGCGTGCACGAGCTCAGCGTCGTACCACACGCGATCCCGGCCATCAAGCAGGCAATACGGGAAGAGGACAGCACCGAAGCGCGGGCGCTCGCTCAGGCGGCGCTGCTTGCCGACAGCGCCGACGCCGTCCGCTCGCTGCTCGCCGGCTCAGCGGGCCAGCCGTAGCTCATCAGTCGAGGTCGAACGCCGCGCGGATTGCAGCGGTGAGTGCCTCTTCCTGGCTCGGCAGCAGGTACCCGATCTGCCGTCCGATGAGGTCGGCCGGGACGGTGGTGATGTTGTCACAGCTGATGACGCAGTCATGGTCGAGTCCGTTCGCGGGCCCAACGTGGACTTCTGTCGAAAGCCCACGCACGGTGGTCGTCAATGGGGCAACCGTGACGCGCGCCAGGTACGGCCGAACGATCTCGCGAGTGAGGATCAGAGCGGGCCGAACCTTGTCTAGTCGAGCCGCGTGTATAGGACGCATCAATCAAGCGGAGGGAACCGGCTAACAGCGAACTCTGCGAGACCAGCGAGATCGTCGTCTTCACCGGACTGCTGCAGGATCTCCACATCCCGCGCAGCAACTTGGCGACGTCGCTCCCGTTCCAGTGCATGCGCCACCACATCAGCCCGGCTGCGGGCCCGCTCGTCGCTGACCATCTCGTCGAGAAACTCCACGAGATCGTCAGGCAGCCGCAAGGCAATCTGTCGCGTCATCCCATGATGGTATCAACTCGGGACCCAATCTGGGATGTTGTGCGCTCAGAGGTTGCCGCGGCGTGCTTGCTCTCGCTCGATGGCTTCGAACAGCGCCTTGAAGTTGCCCTTGCCGAAGCCGAGCGATCCGTGCCGCTCGATCAGCTCGAAGAACACCGTCGGCCGGTCCTGAACCGGCTTGGTGAAGATCTGCAGCAGGTAGCCGTCCTCGTCGCGGTCGGCGAGGATCTTCAGCTCACGCAGCGTCTCGATCGGCACGCGGGTGTCGCCGACCCACTCGCCCAGGGTGTCGTAGTAGCTATCCGGCGTTGACAGGAACTCGACGCCGGCAGCACGCATTGCGCGTACCGACGCGACGATGTCGCCAGTCGCCAGAGCGATGTGCTGTACGCCGGGACCGCCGTAGAACTCGAGGTACTCGTCGATTTGCGACTTCTTCTTGCCGACGGCGGGCTCGTTCAGCGGGAACTTCACCCGATGGTTTCCGCTGGCGACGACCTTCGACATGAGCGCGGAGTACTCCGTCGCAATGTCGTCGCCGACGAACTCCTTGAGGTTGGTGAAGCCCATGACGCGGTTGTAGAAGGACACCCACGTGTTCATGGCGCCGAGCTCGACGTTGCCGACGCAGTGGTCGATTGCCTGGAAGAAGCGCTTGGGCTCGTCAGGACGGCGCTGCACGATCGGATCGCGGGCAACGAAGCCGGGCAGGAATGGGCCGTGATAGCTGCTGCGGTCGATGAGTGAGTGCCGGGTCTGCCCGTACGTCGCGATCGCGGCGACCATGACGACACCGTGCTCGTCCTCCAGCTTGTGCGGCTCCTCGAGACCGGTCGCACCTTGCGCGACGGCATACTCGTAGGCCGCGATGACGTCCGGCACCTCCAGCGCGAGGTCCACGACACCATCACCGTGCGCCGCCAGGTGCTGCCCGAGTTCGGAGCCGGCGCGCACCTCACCGGTCAGGACGAACCGCGCGCCGCCGGCCTCGAGAAGGTACTCCGCAGCTTCGCGAGAGCCGGTCTCTGGACCGCGGTACGCCGTGCAGGTCATGCCGAACGCGGTCGAGTAGTAGTGCGCCGCCTGCTTGGCGTTGCCCACGACGAGGCGCACGTGGTCCATCCGAAGCACCGGGAACGGATCGGCGCTCAGGTCGTGGTCGACAGCACCGACCAGGTCGTCGGTCGATGGGTCGAGCTCGGGCAGGACGTCGCTCATGGGTGCCTCCCGCATCCGGGCGAGCTCGCGGCTCGCCGCCGATTCAGGGAGCGTGCTCCCGGACACTGCCTGAGGGCAATCGCGAACTCGATCGCTGTGCAGCGTGATCAACCTGTACGGCTGATCCGGACAGCAGCTGTACATTCTGCCCATGGCACTCGACGAGCTCGATCGGCGTCTGGTGAGCCTGCTGACGACCGAGCCGCGCATTGGCGTGCTCGAAGCGTCGCGCCGGCTGCGCGTCGCTCGAGGAACCGTCCAGGCCCGGCTGGATCGGCTGGTACAGCGCGGCATCATTCAGGACTTCGCGCCGTCGCTCGACCCCTCGGCGCTGGGCTACGCCGTGACCGCATTCGCCACGATCGAGATCAGCCAGGGCGCCGGCCGTGACGATGTCGCCGCACACCTGGCCGGTATCCCCGAGGTACTCGAGGTGCACACCATCACCGGCCAGGGCGACCTGCTGTGCCGCATCGTCGCCCGATCGAACGAGGACCTGCAGCGCGTGATCGACGACCTGGTGGCGACGCCTGGAATCCAGCGGACGTCGACGGTGATCGCGCTAGCTAGCGTCGTGCCCTACCGGGTCCTCCCCCTGGTTACCCAGACCGCACCGCCTCGCCTGGTCGTGTAGATCGTCGTGAAAGCGCGCCCGCGGCGGCCACAGGCCAGAGCTTCACGACGATCTACACAACCGTGGTGAGCGTGCGGGTTACGTGTTCTGGTAGCAGGGAGCCGTCAGCTCGTACTCCTCCGCGGTCGTGCTAACGAAGAAGTCCTGCACGGTGGTGACGCCACCGGACGACGCCTCGTCCGGCACCGCGATCAGCGTCTCCCGGAACACGGTCTCGTTCGGGTCGCCGGAGAAGTTGCCGGCGCCCTCGGGCAACATGCCCTGGTAGTCGACGGACTCCAGCTGACTGATCGCCTCGACCAGGCCGGCACGCGTCAGATCGCCGTTCTCGGCCGCCTGCTCGAGCGCGGCCTTCAGCGGGTACGACCACACCCAGCCCGACGTGTAGCCGTCGTTGCCACGAATATCCGTCCCGAGTGCCTCACGCATGGCCTGGTGGCCAGGAGTGTCGGTGTCGTACGTCGCCCAGGGTGCGGCCTGGTGGTAGAGCGCCTTGAGCGCCGGCGCCGCCGGGCTCGTCAGCAGTCCGGGGTTCCACGTCGGGCTGCTGCCGATGAAGCGGCCCTGGTATCCCGCCGCCGCAGCCTGTCCCACGATGACCGCGAGGTCGGTCGGCCCAGTCGTCACGAACACGAGATCCGGCTGCTGCCCGACGATCGCCTGGATGGCGCCGGCCTGATTGGTCTGGCCGGACGTCGTCTCGATGTCGGTGAACTGCAGGCCGGCCTCTTCGGCGGCGTACTGGATGCCGGCAGCAGCATCGTCGCCATAGTCGCCCGGAAGATGGACGGCCATGACGCTTTGCACGCCGTACTCCTGAACCGCCCAGTCGAGGGCGTTCATCGCCTCGAAGCAGTAATTCGTTCCCGACTCGAGGATCACGTTCTCGAACATGTTGCCCGAGGTCCACGATGCGGGAGCACCGACGACGTCGCTGGCCTCCATGTCGTCGATGATGGCCGCCGTCGTGGGCGATCCGAGTGTCTGAGCCAGCGCGAGCACGTTCGGCTTGATCTCGCGGTAGACCTGGTTGTGAATCTCGGGGTTGTACTGGTTGTCGCGCACGTACGTCGTGACGTCGACGTCGTAGCCGCCGATGCCGCCATCCTCGTTGACCTTTCCCCAGAACGCGGCTTGCGCATCGGTGATCGGCTTGCCGAGCGCGGCGAACGGACCAACGGTCAAGTCGGAGATGGTGCCGAGGTAAATGCAGCCGTTGTCGGCGTTGACGGCCTCCGGGCACGCTTCCTCGGTGACGCCAACGTCCGTCGCGATACCGCCCTCCTCCTCGGCGGCGTCTCCCCCGCCGCCGCTGTCGTCGCCGCCACGACAGCCGGTGGCGAGCAGCACTGCAGCAGCGAGCAGTGCAGCAAGGCGGACGACGCTGTCCTTGCGCTTGTCCATGTGCTTCCTCTCATTGTTGGAACGGTCGCAGTTGGAACGGTCGTGAAGCGGTCAGTACGAGAAAGGCCATGCCTTCCAATAGTTGCGGGCCCGGATCCAGATGCCGAACAGGCCACGCGGTTCGAAGATCAGGAACCCAATGATGAGCAGGCCGTACAGGACGGCCTCGACCTGGAAGACACTGATGCCGCCTGCGCTGGAGGTGCTGCTGATAAAGGGAAGCAGCGATGGAAGCTCACGAGTGACGCGCGGCAGCAGCGTGATGAAGAAGGCCCCGAGGATGGAACCGGAGATCGTTGCGACGCCGCCGATGAGGATCATTGCGATGTACTGCACGGACAGCAGCAGGTTGAAGGCGCCGGGCTCGACATAGCCGGTGACGGTGTAGAGCAGCGCACCCGCGCAGCCGGCATAGAACGATGACACGGCGAACGCAACCATCTTGGTCCGCGTCAGCGAGACGCCGATCACTTCCGCAGCGATGTCGCGATCCCGCACGGCAGAGAAGGCCCGGCCCACCGCCGAACGAGCGATATTGCGCGCCAGCAGCGCGAAGATCAGGAGCAGCACGAGCATCATCAGGTACAGCTTCTGGTCGCGGGTAAAGATGTCGCCGTTCTCATTGAGCCTGATGCCGAACAGTTCAGGTATGGCACCGGTGCGGCCGACGCCGACGCCTCCGGTCACCTGGCTCCACTCCTTGAACAGGTGCTCGCCGAGGAAGACCAAGCCAAGCGTCACGACCGCGAGATACAGACCGCGCAGCCGGCTCGCGAGCGGCGCGACGATGAGCCCGGCCAGGCCGGCGACCAGACCCGATGCCAGCAACCAGACCGGCAACGACGTGATGCCGAAACCGAGCGTCCTGCCATCGGGATCGCCACTGATGACGGCGCCGGTATACGCGCCGATGCCGAGGAAGAACGCATGCCCGAGGGACACCTGCCCGGCATAGCCGGTCACCAGGTTGAGACCGATCGCACCGATCGACGCGGCACAGGCCAGGGCAAGCAGCGCCAGCAGGTCGTCCGTAACGAGGAACGGCATGGCCACCGCGAGCAGCAGGATCGCGACGACGGCGATCTGCTTGGGCCGGGTGTTGAGCAGCGCCATGTCCTGCGCATACGACGTGTAGAGCAACGGCCGCCCACCCGGACGGCGACGCCGCGATCCGAATGGCCATGAGCGCCGACTTACCTCCGTGATCGGCGGCTCGGTGATCGGCGTTGTGGTCGTCATACGCGTTCGACCTCTGGGGTGCCAAACAATCCATACGGTCTGACGAGCAGCACGAGCAGCATCACGACGTACGGAGACACTGCGGCGAAGTTGTCACCCAGCCAGGGAGCGAAGTCGTCCTGGTACGCACCGACGAACGACTCGACCAAGCCAACCGTGAGCCCGCCGATGACAGCACCGTTCACGCTGTCGAGACCACCGAGGACGATCGCCGGAAGCGCCTTGAGCGCGATGATCCAGGTCCCCTGGTCGAGACCGGCACCGGTCGCGGCGAACGTGCCCGCCAGCGTCGCAAGGCCACCGGCGATCGCCCACGAGAGTGCGAAGACCACGCCGATCGAAATGCCCTGCGCCATGGCGGCTTCCTGGTCGACCGATGCTGCACGCATCGCCAGACCGAGTCGCGAGTAGCGATAGAACGCCAGCAGTGCAGTGACAACGATGGCTGTGACGATCGTCATCGCTAGGTACCGCTGCTGCAGCGGGAAGCCGAAGACATCGACCGTGGACAGGCCCCACGGGTCACCGACCTGTCGCACCTCTTGGCCGATGAAGCCGTTGACGATGACGCGCACGACGATGTCGATGCCAAGCGTGATGATGACGATGACGAAGACGGGCTTGCCGATCATTGGGCGTAGCGCGGTCCGCTCGATGGCGACACCGAGCGCGGCGGCGAACAGGATCGCGATGAGCACCGCGAGCCAGAAGCCCACCGATCCGACGAGGTAGCTCACGAGCACTGTGCCGGCCACCATCAACGCTGGCTGCGCGAAGCTCAGGATGCGCATCGACTTGTAGATGATGACGAAGCCGAGCGCGAGCAGCACATAGATGGACCCGTTACCGAGTCCGCTAACGACACTCTGCAAGAACTCCGTCATGACTTGCGTCCGGCGTACAAGTCGTCAACCAGGTCGCCGAACAGCTCAGCGATGGCTGAGCGCTTGACCTTCTGTGTCGCCGTCAGCTCGCCGTCCTCGTGATCGAGCTCCTTCGGCAGCATGCGGAACGCCTTCACCTGCTCGACGGTGGCCTTGCGGCCGTTGACGTCGTCGACGATCTGCTGGACGAGCGCGCGAACCTCGGCCTTCTCGGACAAGTCGCGGTACGTCGTATAAGGCAACCGACGACGCTGCGCCCACTCCCCCACGGTGTCGAGCTCGATGCCGATCAACGCGGTGAGGTAGGCACGCCGGTCACCGATGACGACAGCTTCCTTGATGTACGGCGACGTCTTCAGCGCGTTCTCGATCTCCGACGGTGCGATGTTCTTCCCGCCTGAGGTGATGATGATGTCCTTCATCCGGTCGGTGATGCGCAGGTGCGTGCCGTTCACCAATTCGCCGACGTCGCCGGTGTGCAGCCAACCGTCCGAGTCGATCGCCTTCTCCGTAGCTTCGGGGCGTCCCCAGTAGCCGGCGAACGTCCCCGCGTGCCTGGTCAGGATCTCGCCGGTGTCGTCGTCGATGCGCACCTCGACCCCGCGATGCGGCTCGCCCACCGTTCCCAGCACGATGTGACCGGGACGATTGCCCGTGGCTACGGCGGTGTTCTCGGTCATCCCGTAGACCTCGTGCATGGCGACGCCGATGCCCATGAAGAATTCGAGGACCTCGGGGGCGATCGGCGCTGCGCCCGACGCCGCGTACCGCACCTTGCGCATGCCGATCCGGTCTCGTAGCGAGCGAAACAGCAGCACATAGCCGAGGGCGCCAAGCAGCCGAGTCCCGAGGGTCTGCTTGCCGCCGTTGCGAACCAGGGTCGCGCCGATCCGAGAAGCGAGAGCCAATCCAGCGCGGCCGGTCAGCCGCTTCAGTGGCGATGCGGACGCCATCCGGATCTCGACGCCCGCGAGGATCTTCTCCCAGATCCTGGGGACACCGAACAGGATCGTCGGCTGCACCTCGCGCAGGTTTGCCTGCACGGTGTCGATGGACTCGGCGAAGTGGACCTGAACGCCGGCCCCCGCGTTGAACCACACCGTGAAGATGCGTTCAGCGACATGGCACAGCGGCAGGTACGACAGGATCAGATCGGCCGGTGAAGGCGGCGGTGACGTGAACCCACCGCCCTCCACCAGCGTCTGCACGGCGAACTCGATGTTGGCGATGGTGAGCATCGCTCCCTTGGGCGGACCCGTCGTGCCCGAGGTGTAGATCAACGTTGCAACATCGTCGGATCGGGCGGCCGCCATGCGGTCAGCGACTGCGTGCGGATGCGCTGCAGCATGCTCGCGACCGATCTCGATGAGCTCGTCCCAACTCATCAACGCCGGATGGTCGTAACGGTTGCGGATACCGCGTGGCTCGACGTAGATGATGCGCTCGAGGTCGGGCAGATCATCGATCGCCGTCAACACCTTGTCGACTTGTTCCTGGTCCTCGGAGACGATGACCTTCGCCCGGGAGTCAGCGAGCAGGTAGGCGACCTCCGAGGTGGGATTCGTCGGATACAAGCCAGTGGTGGCTGCGCGTACCGCCACTGTGGCCAGGTCGGTGTACAGCCACTCCTGCCGGTTCTCTGACTGGATGGCGACATGGTCGCCGGGCTCGACGCCGAGAGCGAGCAGACCGTGCGCAGCGTCGAGCACGTTCGTCCAGTACTGCGCCCAGGTCACCTCCTGCCAGACGCCGAGGAGCTTCTCGCGCATCGCCACGACATCGGGTGTCTCCGCCGCGCGATCTCGCACCCGCGTGGCGATGCTCGTGATTCCTGCGCCCGGCGCAGGTTGCCTGCGCTCTGTTGCGACGGTGCTGGTCATGCCGCATCTCCCGTCGTGTGCAGCGAGGGATCGCCTAGGTACGCGCGAATCACCTCGGGGTCTTCCTGCACTGCCTGCGGCGGTCCAGTCGTGATGGCTCGCCCGAAGTCCACGACCATCACCCGATCCGCCAGATCCATGACAAGGCCCATGTCGTGCTCAACCATGATCATGGGGATCTGCAGCTCGTCGCGGATGTCGAGGATGAAACGCGCCATGTCCTCGGTCTCCTCGATGTTCATGCCCGCGACCGGTTCGTCGAGCAGCAGCAGCTTCGGTCGCATCGCCAGCGCACGACCGAGCTCGACCCGCTTCTGCACGCCGTACGGCAGCATGCCGACGGGGTATGAACGCCACTGCTCGAGTTCGAGGAAGTCGATGATGTCCTCAACCTCGGCCCGGTGCACGAGCTCCTCCCGGCGAACGCGACCGATCCAGAGCATCGCCCAAAACACGTCGTATCGAACGCGGATGTGGCAGCCCAGCATGAGGTTGTCGAGAACCGTGAGGTTCGAGAACAGTTCGATGTTCTGGAACGTGCGGGCCATGCCGAGTGCGGCGATGCGGTTCGGCGCCATCCCGACGATGTCGGTGTCCAGGAAGCGCACCGTGCCTTGCTGCGGGCGGTAGACGCCGGACAGCACGTTGAAGATGGACGTCTTGCCGGCTCCGTTCGGCCCAATGACCGCGAACAGCTCCTTCGGCTCGACGTGGAAGGTGACGCCGACGACCGCCCGTACGCCGGAGAAGGACAGGTGAACGTCGTCGAAGGTGACGACCGGATCGGTCACGACTCTGCCCCGCCGACCTCCGTCGACTGCGCTCCAGCGGTGTGCTCGCGCCGGAGGCCGGCTCATAACCACCGCTTCCGTCGCCGGTACTGCTTGACATCGCGATAGGAGCGCGCAGATCCCTCGGATTGCAGCCCGAGGTAGAACTCGCGAATGTCTTCGTCGGCGAGCAGTTCTGCTGCCGGCTTGTCGAGCACGACCTTGCCGTTCTCGAGCACGTAACCGTGGTTGGCGATGCTCAGCGCCATCGTGGCGTTCTGCTCGACGAGGAGCACCGTCGTGCCTAGTTCGTTGATCTGCACGATCAGGTCGCGGATCTGCTCGACCAGGCGTGGTGCCAGGCCGAGGCTGGGCTCGTCCAGGACCAGGTAGCGCGGCTCGGACATCAGCGCGCGTCCCATCGCCAGCATTTGCTGCTCGCCGCCGGACAGGTAGCCCGCAACCGAGCGGCGCCGCTCCGCGAGCACGGGAAACATGCCGAAGACACGGTCCAGGTTCTCAGCGATAGCGCCGGCCCGAACGTGGCCGCCGACCCGAAGGTTCTCCTCGACCGTGAACTCGGCGAAGATTCGCCGGCCCTCCAGCACCTGCGTGAGGCCACGATTCACGATCTGCGCGGCCGATGCATGGTGGATCAGTGCGTCGTCGAGGGTGATGGAGCCCTTGGTGATCTCGCCCTCGTGCACGTCGAGCAGCCCGGACAGAGCGCGCAGCAGCGTCGTCTTTCCGGCACCGTTAGCGCCGAGCAGTGCAACCACGCTGCCCTGCGGAACCTGGAGGCTCACCCCGCGAAGCACCAGGATGACGTCGTCGTAGACGACCTCGAGGTTTCGGACCGACAACACTGTGGTGTCCTGCCTCCGGACCTCCCGCTCGGGGACCTGATGGGGTTCCCTGTAACGACAAGCTGTCGGGATCGTAGGCGTGCACCGTCCCGGCCGGAACCGCCAGACCAGACATCGTGCTCGTGTCGTAACGCGAGCGCGCGTCCTTAGGTGACCGAGGCGCGCTCCGGGCCGTACGCCAGGTGGGCGCCCGCCTCTACCAGCGAGCGCAGTCGATCCATCGCGTCCCACACGTCCACGAAGCGCGTTGTCAGCGGCGACAGCCCGCAGCGGATGCGGTCCGGCGCTCGGAAGTCCGGTACGACGTGCCCCTGGTCGATGAGCGCGCGACAGATGCGATACCCGTCCGGGTGCGCGATGGACACGTGTGAGCCGCGGCGGGCCGGATCTCGTGGCGATGCCACGGTGAAGCCCAGCGGCGTCAGCCGCGCATCGACCAGGTCGACCAGTAGTGAGGTGAGGGCGACACTCTTCGCGCGGATGCGGTCGATGCCAGCCTCGGCCAGCAGCGCGACGCCCTCGTCGACGAGGACGGTGCCGGGGATGGACGGCGTCCCGACTTGAAATCGCTCGACGCCGGGCAGGGGGTCGTACCCCGCGCCCATGGTGAACTGGTCGCGCTGACCGAACCAGCCCCAGATCGGCTGGCGCAGCTGATCCTGCAGCTCGGACCGCACGTACAGGAAGGCCGGCGCGCCGGGGCCGGCGTTGAGGTACTTGTACGTGCAGCCGACCGCGAGGTCCACGTGCCACGCATCCAGCTCGATGGGGACAGCGCCAGCCGAGTGCGCGAGGTCCCAGAGCACCAGCGCACCGGCGTCATGCGCGGCTGCGGTCAGTCCGGCGACGTCGGCGATGGCCGCGGACCGGTAGTCGACGTGACTGAGGCTGACCAGTGCCGTCTGGTCGTCGATCGCAGACGCGGCCGCGTCGACGGCATCTATCAGGTCGAGGGTCAGGCCGCGGGCGTGTGCGATGCCCTCGAGGACATAGCGATCGGTCGGGAAGTTGGCCGCGTTGCTGACGATGCGCGACCTGCCCGGGCGGGCGTCGGCGGCTGCCCAGCCAAGTTTGAACAGGTTGACCGACGTCGAGTCAGCGACGACGACCTGGCCCGGCCCAGCGCCGAGCAGAGCCGTGCCCAACCGGTCGCCGACCTGCATGGGCAGGTCGATCCACGACGGCCAGGATCGGACCAGTCCACGGCCCCACTCCTGCGCGACGAGGTCGTGGAGTCGCCCCATCGACGCGCGGGGAAGCATCCCGAGGGAGTTGCCGTCGAGGTAGATGAGGTCGGTCTCGTCCCCACTCGGCAACACGAAGCGGTCGCGCAACGGCGCGAGGAGGTCCTGCGCGTCGAGCCGCTCCGCGCGACCTCGCGCCAACGCCCCAGAGCCGCCGTCCACGCCTCCAGACCATACGATCCCGACGATGCTGCCGATTCGATCGACCGTCGCCCGACGTAGGCGGGCCGCCCGCTGTCTCGCGACCGTACTGACCGAAGTGGAACTGGCGGCTCCCGAGCAGCTCGGCGAGGCCGAGGGCGACGCCTTCATCGCGCGGATCGAGCAGGTCTGGCTCGACTTCTACGAGGCGATGGAGATGCTGTACGGCCCGGAGCGGGCCGACGCGGATCTCGACCAACTCGCCGGCGACCTGCTGAAGCTCGCCCTCAAGACCGCACACGAGCGTCGCCCAGAGCTGCGCGCGCTGGACCGGCGCCGCGAGATCGACGCGCAATGGTTTCAGCGCGCTCGCATGATCGGCTACGTCGCCTACACCGACCGATTCGCCACGTCCCTGGCCGGCGTACGGGAACGCCTTGACTATCTCGCCGAGCTTGGCGTGACGTACCTGCACCTGATGCCGCTGCTCAAGCCGCGGGACGGGGAGAACGACGGTGGCTACGCGGTAGCCGACTACCGGTCGGTTGACCCGCGGCTCGGCACGATGGCCGACCTAGAGGAGCTCGCGACCGACCTGCATGGGCGCGGCATGAGCCTGTGCGTCGACTTCGTCCTCAATCACACCGCCGACACCCACGAGTGGGCCGAGCGCGCCAAAGCTGGGAACGAGACGTGCCGCCGCTACTACCTCGTGTTCCCTGACCGGACGTTGCCGGATGCGTACGAGCGCACGCTGCCCGAGGTCTTTCCGGACATGGCGCCGGGCAGCTTCACCTGGGTGCCGGAGATGGACGCCTGGGTCTGGACGACGTTCTACCAGTACCAGTGGGACCTGAACTGGGCCAACCCTGACGTGTTCCGCGTCATGCTCGACACGCTGCTGTCGCTGGTGAATCGCGGTGTCGACGTGGTTCGGCTGGATGCGGTGCCGTTCACGTGGAAGCGGATGGGCACCAACTGCCAGAACCAGCCGGAGGCGCATGTCCTGCTGCAGATGCTGCGTGCGCTGGTACGGGTGGCGGCGCCGGGCGTCGTGTTCAAGGCGGAGGCCATCGTCGCGCCCGAGGAGCTCGTGCAGTACCTCGGCGCCCACGACAGGTACCGCCCCGAGTGCGACCTCGCGTACCACAACCAGCTCATGGTGCAGCTGTGGTCGTCGCTGGCCGCGCGTGACGGCCGGCTGGCCACCGCGGCGCTGTCGCGGCTGCGGCCGCCGCCGGCGCCGAGCGACTGGGTGACGTACGTCCGCAACCACGACGACATCGGCTGGGCCGTCTCGGACGAGGACGCCCGGGCTGTCGGATGGGACGGCTTCGCGCATCAGCGCTTCCTGCGCGACTACTTCCACGGTACGTACCCCGGGTCGTGGGCGCGCGGGGCGCCGTTTCAGGAAAACCCGGCGACCGGTGACGCCCGGACGTCGGGGACGACGGCGTCGCTGTGCGGCATCGACGTCGATCCGTGGCTCGCGGTACGTCGACTGCTGCTCCTGTACTCGGTCGTCTACTCCTACGGCGGCATCCCACTGATCTACATGGGCGACGAAATCGCGCTCCGCAATGACGCCGGGTGGGCCGACGATCCGGAGCACGAGGACGACAATCGGTGGCTGCATCGGCCCGCCATGGACTGGGCTGCGGCTGAGCATCGCCACGACCCGAACAGCATCGAAGGCCGCACGTTCGAAGGGTTGAGCGCGCTCGGCGCGGCCCGGCGGGCACAACTCGCCCTGCGCGGCGGCGGGGAGACGTCCCTGCTGTGGACGCACCAGCCCCACGTCCTCGCCTACCGCCGTCGCAATGCCCGCAGCGGCATCCTCGTGGTCCTCGCGAACTTCTCCGACGACGCCGGGGCGGTCGACGTCTCCGCGCTGACAGCGGCCGGACTGCGCGCGCCCGTCGTCGCACATGCCTCGGAGCCCCACCCCGGCGTGCTGGGTGGCCACGTCCCACTGCTGCCGTGGGGGTTCGTCTGGCTCACCGAACCATGACGACCGGAACGTTGCCGTATCGGCCGGCGCGAGCGACCCTTAGCCCATGGCGAAGACTTCGGAGCGGCCGAGCCGACGAGCGAAGACCGAGCGAGATGGTGAGCGTGACCACGTGACAGCGGAACGGCCGAGCGAACGAGTGAGAACCGAGCGCGACCAGACAACTGAGTACGACTACGACATGCTCGTCATCGGGTCCGGGCCCGGTGGACAGAAGGCCGCGATCGCGGCCGCGAAACTCGGCCGACGTGCAGCGGTGGTCGAGCGCCGCCAGATGGTGGGCGGCGTCTGCATCAACACGGGCACCATCCCGTCCAAGACGCTGCGCGAGGCGGTCATTTACCTGACCGGTCTCAACATGCGGGATCTGTACGGCGCGAGCTACCGGCTGAAATCCAATATCACCGTGCAGGACCTGCTGTCGCGGACGCAGCACGTCATTGGTCGCGAGATCGAGATCATCCGCAGCCAGCTCTTCCGCAACCACGTCGAACTCCTGCATGGATTGGCCAGCTTCGTCGATCCCCACACGATCGCGGTCTGCGCGCCCGACGGCCGGGTGGAGCGACAGGTCAGCGCTGAGCACATCGTGATCGCCACCGGTACCAAGCCGGCGCGTCCAGATACCGTCGACTTCGACGAGAAGCGCATCGTCGACTCCGACGGCATCCTCAACCTGGAGCGCATTCCCGACTCGATGGTGGTCGTCGGCGCTGGCGTCATCGGCATCGAGTACGCCTCGATGTTCGCTGCGCTCGGCTGCCGAGTGACCGTGATCGAGCAACGCGACAAGATGATCGACTTCTGCGACGACGAGATCGTCGAGGCGTTGAAGTTCCACCTGCGCGACCTGTCCGTAACATTCCGGATGGGCGAGAAGGTCGCCAAGGTCGAGGCCAACGAGCGCGGGACAGTCACCACGCTCGAAAGCGGCAAGAAGATCCCCGCCGACACCGTGATGTACTCGGCCGGTCGGCAGGGAATGACCGAGCCGCTCGAGCTCGAGAACGCCGGCCTGACCGCGGACAACCGCGGGCGCATCAAGGTCGGTACAGACTTCCGCACCGAGGTCGATCACATCTGGGCTGTCGGCGACGTCATCGGCTTCCCCGCGCTCGCCGCCACGTCGATGGAGCAGGGCCGGCTGGCTGCGTACGCGGCCTTCGAGGAGCCGTCTCACAGCCTCATCGAGCTGCAGCCGATCGGCATCTACACCATCCCGGAGATCAGCTACTCCGGGAAGACTGAGGACGAGCTCACGCAGGGTTCGGTGCCCTACGAAGTGGGCATCTCTCGGTACCGCGAGCTGGCGCGTGGGCAGATCGTCGGCGACTCGTACGGCATGCTCAAGCTGCTCGTGTCGACCGACACCCGGCATCTGCTCGGCGTGCACGTCTTTGGCACGAGCGCGAGCGAGCTCGTTCACACCGGCCAGGCGATCATGACCTGCGGCGGGACGATCGACCACCTCGTCGACACCGTGTTCAACTACCCGACCCTCTCGGAGGCGTACAAGGTCGCTGCCCTCGACGCCTTCAACAAGATGCGCGCCGTGGAGCGTCTCAGCGTCTGATCAGGGCGGCGTCGACGCCACGCGGGACGGCTACGACGCTGCTTGCCCACACCGACTCGCCGACTTGTCCGAACCTTGTGACGCCATAGATGCATGTCGTTCGGACAACTCAAGCGGGGCGAGGGTTCGCACGGACGCGGGGCGCGACGAGGACGCCGAGAATCCCGATCACCACCATGACGGCCCAGATGATCGCGAACGTGGCCGGCGGCGCGTCGCCGCCACGCGCCCCCGCGGCGAAGATCGCCCCGGCTGCGCCGATCGACAGGATGCTGCCGAGCGCGTCGCACAGCTGCAGCGCTGCCGAGTTCGCGCCCTGATCGGCCACTGGCGACTGCTCCAGGAGGAGCACGCTCAGGCTCGCCATGCCGAGCCCCATGCCGACTCCACCGAACGTCCACGCGAGCGCCGCGACAACGACGGGGACGCCGGGCAGGAGGACCAGGGCCACGGACGCGATGCTCAACGTGATGAAGGCGGTCCCCGTCTGCACCAGCCGTGGCCGCGGCCAGCGATTGCGTGGTCGACCCTGGTACCAGGAGCCGAACGCCCAGCCCAGCGCACCGCCGGTGAGGGTCAGGCCAGCCAACGTGGTCGACAGGCCGCGCTGCTCGATGAGCATGAGGGGGATGAACGTCTCCGCACCGAAGAACGCCGCCGCCATCACGCCGCGCATGATCACGATCGTCGGGAGCCCACGCCGTAGCCGCGCCGCCCCGGCCGGCAGTAGTCGAGGCACGCTCGGAGCCAGCAGCGCGATTCCCGCCGCGGCGATGAGCAGGCTGATCCAGGCGAGGTGGGTTCCCGCGTACTGCAGCAGCGCCGCACCGATGGCAGCCGCCAGCGCGAACAGCTTGCGACCCCGGCGGGTCGGCTCGGCTGCGGCGGACGACGCCGGCAGCCGGCGCAGGCCGGGAACGATGAGCCACAGGGCGGGCAGGACGAGCGGCGGGACGAGCAGGAACACCAGCCGCCAGGACAGCGAATCCGCCAGGAAGCCGGCGACGGCGGGCCCGACGATGGACGGCAGCACCCATGCGCTCGACATCGCCGAGAACGCCCGCGGGCGCATCTGCTCCGGGTAGAACCGCGCTACCACGACGTAGATCGCCACGATCACCAGGCCGAGACCCAACCCCTGGACAGCGCGGCCGAGGATCAGGATTGGCATCGACACCGCGCCGCCCGAGATCAGCAACCCGACCGTGAACGCCGCCACGCCGGTGGTCAGCGGCGCCGTCGGGCCGCGCCGGTCCGACCACTCGCCGGACAGGACCATCGTGAACAGGCTGGTCGTGAGGAACGCGCTGAACGCCCACGCGAATAGCGGCAGGCCGTCCAGATCACGGGCCGCGACGGGCATCGCGGTCGCCACGGCCATCGCCTCGAACGCGATCAGGAACACGACGGCAACGATGCCGATCGTCATTCGCCGGTAGCCCGAAGAGAAAACCCCAACGGTCGGCGAGGGGTGCGACGAGCTGCTGCTGACGACCTCGCTGCTCGCGCTACTCATTGGTCAGAGGCTAGCGAGGCACGTGGTCCTTACGCCTCCGACTTTCGACGTACGCCACCGGTCTCGTGTCAGAACGTCGCGCGGCTATGGCCGGGCGAGAGCCTGACACGAGATCAGGTCTTGTCGTCGCCGTCCTTGCCCTTGGGCAGCGACTCCCAGATCTCCTTGCACTCCGGGCAGACCGGGAACCGCTGCGGATCGCGGCTCGGCACCCAGACCTTGCCGCACAGAGCGATCACCGGCGTGCCCATCACCATGGCCTCGGTGAGCTTGTCCTTCGGCACGTAGTGCGAGAACCGCTCGTGATCGCCCTCGTCCGGGCGGTAGTCGGTCCGCTCCTCGGTGATCGTGCCCAGGCCACGGTCGGTGGACGGGCTGTCCGGTGGCTCGAGCGGCTCAGCAGGCGAGGTCATGCTCAGGAGTCTAGGCTCGCCTATTTCGTGGGCTCGACGCCCGGGATCTGCCCGTTCCGGAACGCGTCGACGAACAGCGCATGGTCCTGGCCCACCCGCTCGCGGTACGCGAACGCGAAGTCGACGATGTCGCGCACGAACTCGTCGTCCTTGTCGCCGATCACGTCGACGATCGCGTCCTCGGTCTGGAAGTCGACGAGCGGCGTGTCCTCGGTGTCCCGGTCGGAGACACAGTGCACCTTCGCCGTCGCGCCACCTAGCTGGTGCAGCACAGTCCGCATCTCCGCTGGCTCGTCGACCGTGCTCCAGTCGAGGTCGGCGACGTACGGCGAGAACTCCGCGACGACGAAGCCCACGCCGCCGAGCTCCGTCCAGCCAAGCCACGGGTCGGCGTGCGCCTGCAGCGCCTTCTGCGACACCGCCGTGCGATGGCCGTGGTGGGCGAAGTACTCGCGCGCGTGCGGATCGTTGACGACGCGACTCGGCGCGGCGACGTTGCCCTGCTTCATCGTCAGCACGACGTCGTTCTCCAGCGCCTGGGTGTGGCCTTCGACGAGCAAGCTGTACGCAGGCAGGCCGGCGCTGCCGATGCCGACGCCGGTGATGCCGACGACGTCCTTGAGCTCGTACGTCAGGCTGCCGAGCCGCTTCGACTCCGGAATCGTGTCCAGGTACGAGGCGTACGCCTTCTCGACCGCCTTGCGCTCACGCCTGCCGAGCTCGCGTACCGTCGACGACTGCCGGAAGCGCCGCTGATAGTGCTCGATCATCGACAGCTTCTCGAGCAGCTCGTAGCGCGTCGCCAGCTGCGCGTTGAGCAGCGCCTCGCGAACGGCCCCCTCGGCGTTGTCCAGCGTCAGCGCCCACTCGTGGTCGCGGTCGCTGTCGACGAAGTGCCGCACCTGCTGGAGATAGGCACGCAGGTAGGTGTCGAGCAGGTTGTCGATCTGGCTGTCCGGCACCGCCTTGATCCGACACATCAGCGCGACACTGGCCGCCATCCGGCGCAGGTCCCAGGTGAACGAGCCGAGGTACGCCTCGTCGAAGTCGTTGACGTCGAAGACGAGACGGCCGGCGCCGTCCATGTACGTACCGAAGTTCTCCGCGTGCAGGTCACCTTGGATCCAGACTCGCGACGTGCGTTCGTCTGCCCACGGATCGTCGTGCTCGACGGCGTCGGCGTAGAACACGCACGCCGAGCCGCGGTAGAACGCGACCGGATCCGCTGCCATCCGGCGGAACTTGCGCCGAAACGCGTCCGCGTCATGCGCCATCAGATCGGAGAAGGCGTCGGTCAGGACCTCGACCAGTCGACCGGTGCGCGCATCGTCAGTAGCGGGCATGTTGCCTAGTTCAGCGTGGGATCGTCGGGAAAGGTAGCCAGCAGCGCCAGATCACCGCTTTGTCGGCGCAGCACCTTACGCCACAGCTCGCTCGGGTTGTCGGAGAACGCGTCGCCGCCTTCGGCATCGACGACGTACCACGCGCCCTCATCGATCTCGTCCTGCAGCTGGCCCGGCGACCAGCCGGCGTACCCGGCGAAGATCCGCAGCGCACCGAGGCCGCTGACGAGCACTTCGGGCGGTGCGTCGAGGTCGATCAGGCCGACGCCGGCGTACAGCCGACGCCACCCGACGGGTTCGTCCTCACCGAGGACGTGCGCCAGGCCCAGCGCGTTGTCGAGCGCGACGGGGCCGCCCTGAAACACCACGTCCGGCGAGCTGGTCCGCCCCGACCATGGCGGCAGCACGTCGCCCACGCCGACAGCAGTCGGCCGGTTCACCACGACTCCGAGGGTCCCATCGCCGTCGTGGTCGAGGACGAGCACGACGGCGCGGGCGAAGTTCGGATCGTTGAGCACCGGCGACGCGACGAGCAGGCGACCCGTCAGCTCGGCATCCGGCATGAGGCCATTGTCGCGGACAGACGAACGCTCCGGGTCACCCGCCGGATCCATACGGCCGGGTGATGATTTCGAGATTGTGTCCGGACGGATCCTCCCAATACAGGCCGCGGCCGCCGTCGTTGGTGTTGATCTCGTCGGGCCGTCGATGTGACGGGTCGGCCCAGTACGTCAATCCGCGCTCGCGAATGCGCCCGAGGATGTCATCGAAGTCGTTCTCGCTCACGAGAAAGGCGTAGTGCTGCGGATGCACTGGACCGCGGTCGTCGAAGTCCATCGACACGCCGTTGTCCATCTCGACAACCAGGAACGGGCCGTACGAGCTCGGTGCGCTGACACCCAGGATCTCCGCGAGGAACGTCGCTGACTCCCGCTTGTCCCGTGCCGCAACGATGGTGTGGTTCAGCTGAACCGGCATCAGAACTCCTTCACGAGGTGGCGCTGTGGGCATTGACCCGCTGCTCGATCGGATCACGAATGAGTTCGGCGTGTCGGTTCACTCGGCAACTCCGGTCCACAGCGGCCAAGATTCGTCCGCGACAGTCTGGCGCGCCGTGCTGACCGACGGGTCGAGCGCGGCCATCAAAGCCACGCGTCGGGCTTCCCAAGGCCCCCTCCTCGTGCAGCGCCACCTCGGGGATTGCGGAGTGCCCGGCATCGTCACTCCGCTGCTCACCCGGTCCGGCGCGCCGGTGGCTGTTATCGACGAGATCCAGGTGTCCGTGCAGCCGTGGATATCAGGACGCCCGGGCGCTGCCGGCGGCCTCAGCGAGGCGCAGTGGCGAACCTTCGGCGAGCTACTGGCCCAGGTTCACGCAATGCGCCTCCCCATCGAGCTACAGGAACAGGTCCCGGCAGAGACGTACGTCCCGATCGCGGCCGAATCGGCGCGCCACCTCCAGCAGCACGTCCCTGCGAGGCAGGACGATGCCGCCGACGATCTGATCCGTGCGCTGATCGAGGAGTGGCGGGCCGCGAGGGACCGCATAGCGATTCTGCTCGACGCTGTCGAGAAGCTCGCTGCCGAATCACGTGATCGGTCGATATCCGTCGTCGTCTGTCATGGCGACGCCCACATCGCCAACGTGCTCATCGACGAGCACCAGGCGCTCTGGCTCCTCGACTGGGACACGCTCGTCATCG
Source organism: uncultured Actinomycetota bacterium (assembly GCA_963801015.1). Classification (GTDB taxonomy): domain Bacteria; phylum Actinomycetota; class Actinomycetes; order CAWDCV01; family CAWDCV01; genus CAWDCV01. The sequence continues at coordinate 363,293 of CAWDCV010000002.1, forward strand.
CCCCACCCGAGCGGGACCTGATGTTCGTCATCGACGGGGTTCTGGCGGACGCGCTTGTCACAGCCGAGCAGCAGGCGTGGTTCTTCGAGGGCTACGGACGACACGCCGTCGACCTTGCACTGCTGGCGTACTACCGCTGTGACTGGGCGCTGCAGGACCTCACCGACTTCGCCGAGCGAGTCCTCCATCCCGAGGACTGGCCGCACGACCGCCGGGAGGAAGCGTTGCGCTTCTTCCGCAGTCTGTTCTGGCCAACCGGCATCGTCGAGCTCGCGCTCGCCGCGCTGCGGCAGCTCGATCGCGCCTGACCGGCGGTCAGGCGGCCGCGCGCGCCAGCGTCCGGAGAACCTCCTGCCAACCGACGGCGTACGACTGCGCGGCCTCGTCGTCGATGTCCCCGTAGCCGCGATGGGTCAGTGTGACCCTCGTCCGGCTCGGGTCGTCGTCGAGCGGGATCAGCGTCATCGTCCACACCGCGGAGACCGCACCGGACATCCCCATCGGACCGGTGATCGAGAACGTCTTCGGCCGCTCGACGAATGCCACCTCGCCGTACATCGCGCCGTTGCCGTTCCCGAAGTCCTCGCGGAATGCGCCGCCCGGTCGCGCGTCGAGCACGACGCTCGATTCGGCGCGGAAGCGGTGCGGCCACCAGTCGCCGACACGCAGCAGCGTGTCGAAGACGTGCTCTTGCTCGGCATCGACGACCAACTCAGCTGTAACGTCGAGCCGGCCGACAGCGGGCTCGAGTTCCGTGGTCGGGGACATGGCACCACTCCTCTGCGTGTTGTGGGTGAGCTCGGCGGCTTCTCGAAGCCGCAGGAGGGATTGGGCCGGGCCCTCGGCGTGCGGTGCCATCCACCGCTCGTACGCCTCTCGCAGGGGCACCGGGTTGAGCGAGTTCCATCGCTCGCGGCCGCGCCGCTCGGCCACGACGAGTCCCGCCTCCTGCAGGACGTCGAGGTGCTGCATGATCGCGAATCGACTGATCGTGAACTCGCGCACGAGGTCGTGCGTCGTCCGCGGGCGGCTGCGCAGCAGGTCAAGGAGTCGGCGACGGTTGGGATCGGCCAGCGCGCGCCACACCGCCGACTCGGGGTCGGGATCCGCTGTCCGGAGCGGCCGGCCGCGTACCGCCATAGGTGATTTATAAATCACCTATTTCCCCTGTGTCAACCCGAACGTCAGCCTCAGGTGCGCTGATCTTGGGAATCGGGTAAGGCCTGCATCATGGGGGAACCCGGCGTGCGCATCCGCGAGCTCCTGCACGGCCGCTACCGGCTGCAGGAACCGCTCGCGCGTGGCGGGATGGGGACGGTCTGGCGCGCCCACGACGAGCTGCTCGGCCGCGAGGTAGCGGTCAAGGAGGTGCTCCTCCCGCCGGGGCTCGGTGAGGAGGAGCGCGCCGTCATCAGGCAGCGGACGCTGCGCGAGGCGCGGGCAGCAGCCCGGCTCAACCACCCGGGCGTCGTCACGATCTTCGACGTCGTCGAAGAGGACGATCAGCCGTGGATCGTGATGGCCATGCTGCCGTCACGCACGCTGGCTCAGGTCATCCTCGATGACGGCCCGCTGCCACCAGCCGCCGTCGCGAAGCACGGCATCGCCCTGCTGGACGCGCTGGACGCCGCCCACGACGCCGGTGTCCTCCATCGCGACGTCAAGCCGTCCAACGTTCTCGTGACCCGCGATGGCCGTACCGTTCTCACCGACTTCGGTATCGCCACCGTCGAAGGCGACGCAACGATCACGACCACCGGCCTGCTGGTGGGCTCGCCGGCCTACATGGCACCCGAGCGCGCTCGCGGAATGACGCCGGGGCCGGCAGCCGACCTGTGGTCTCTCGGCGCAACGCTGTACGCCGCCGTGGACGGGCGAGCCCCATTCGATCGGACGAACACGTTCTCGACGCTGACTGCCGTCCTCACCGAGGACCCCCCGCCCTCGGATCGACTCGGACCACTCGCTGCGGTGATCGAGGGCCTGCTCGTCAAGGATCCCGAGAACCGGCTCGGAGCCACGGTGGCCCGGATCATGCTCGTCGAGGCAGCCAAGTCGAAACCGCAACCAGACATCGACCGTGCCGTGGCCGACAGTGCAACCGATCCCGCTGCCGTCCTTCCGGCGACACCGCCTCCCCCGGCTGCCCCGGCGCAGCCGCGCACGTCCGCAGCCGACCTGCTGTCACAGCCTGCTCCGGCACCTTCCGCTCCGGCTGCCCCTGCACAGCCGCGTGCTCCCGCCGGCACCGTGACCGACGTACGCAGGCGTCCACGGCGACGCGCCGTCCTCGTGGCTCTCGGCGCGCTGGTGGTCGTGGCAGCCCTCGTTGGCGCAGGCATGTCCGGCCTCTTCGATGGCATCGGCGACAGCGATCGCGACAGCCAGGCCGGTCCGGCAGCAACAGCGGCGTCTTCTCCTCTCCAATGCCGGGTCGCCGAGTCCTGCTGAGACGGCCGCTGGTGCCACCACGCCCTCACCACCCGCGGCCGACGCTGCAACAGATCAGTCGGGGTCCTCCGGCCCGGGATCGGGATCGTCATCGGGACAGTCCTCGGGGCAGTCCGGATCCGGCACCAGCGGCTCCAGCGGTTCGAGTGGCTCCGGTAGCGGACAGGCAGCCGCCGCCGTACCCGCGGGGTTCACCCTTCACCGCGATCCCACCGGCTTCTCGGTGGCGGTGCCTGAGGGGTGGGCGCCGGTGCGCAAAGGCACACTCGTCGACTTCCAGGAACCTGGCGGGCGGCGCTTCTTGCGGATAGACCAGACGACCGACCCCAAGCCGGATCCGAATCAGGACTGGCTCAATCAGGAGCCATTTGTGGCGAATCGGCTGGCGGCCTACGAGCGGCTCAGCATCGAACCCATCGACTTCCGCGGCTGGCTAGCGTCGGACTGGCTGTTCGAGTGGAGTCCGTCCAGCGGACGCCTGCGAGTGCTCAACCGGGGCCTCACCACGGGCGCCTACGGGTACGCCCTCTACTGGTCGGTGCCCGAGGGCCAGTGGGAGGCCAGTCGCTCCATCTTCGACGTCGCCGCTGCGACGTTCACTCCCGCCGCTTGATTCACCTCGCCCACGCGCGCCCGTCGCCCACGACGGTGTGACACCGCCGCGGAGGTCCCGAAAGGGAGTCCGGTGCCGGCCGACATCCGCCGTGATCACCGGCGGTACCGAGGGCGGACGCTGACCCAGTACGGATCTCGTGAGGGTGACGCGCATGGACACCCTTGGCATCGAATCGAACGCTGCTACCCTCTTCCGCGGTAGTTCGTCGATCGTGTTCACACCCCTCGGACGCCCTCCGAGGGACTGCTTGACCAGGCCAGTCCTGCAAGCGGGCGCGTATCGCAAGCTTCCGCGCTCGCGGGGTGCGAGCGCATCGCCGTACCCGTGCAGGAGAAGGGCTCAGGGAACGAACATGGCACAGGGCACCGTCAAGTGGTTCAACGCGGAGAAGGGCTACGGCTTCATCGCCGTGGATGGCGGCCAGCAGGACGTCTTCGTGCACTTCAGCGCGATTCAGGGCTCCGGCTATCGCTCCCTCGAGGAGGGCCAGCGGGTGGAGTTCGAGATCACGCAGGGCCAGAAGGGCCCGCAGGCCGACCAGGTCCGCACCGTCTGATCTGCCACTGACAGGCTTTCACCAGCTGTAGCAGGGCCCCGGATCGTCACGATCCCGGGGCCCTGTTGCGTGTCCGGCCGGATCTGTCAGGCGACCGACGCGGCGACGATCGGGCGAGTCCGGGCCGCCCATCCCTCGAGGTACGGAGTCCAGCTGGGATCGACGCGGGCCACGCCGACGACCACCCAGCCGTGCACGACCGGCTCTTTCGGCGATGCATGCAGCGACCAGCCGATCTCGTGGACGAGCCGATCACCTTTGCGACTGTTGCAGCGCGAACACGCAGCGACGACGTTCGTCCATTCGTGATAACCGCCGCGCGAGCGCGGCACGACGTGATCCATGGTCGTTGCGGTGCCGCGGCAGTAGGCGCACCGGTGGGAGTCACGAGCCAACAAAGCCGAGCGAGTCAGCGGGACTTTGCGCCGGTACGGCACCTTGACGAACCGCGTCAATCGGATCACCGCCGGGACCCGGATCGACTGCCGGGCGGATCGCAGCTCCGACGCACCGTGCTCGACGACTACCGCCTTGCGGGCCAGCACGAGGACGACGGCGCGCCGCATGGGGACGACGGCGAGCGGCTCGTACGTCGCGTTCAGCAGCAACGCCGTCGACATGCCCAGCCGTCTCCTCTCGGGCGCGTGCCCCGTGATCTCGGGTCCCAGTGTGCAAGTTTCGCGCCATTTGGGCGAGACCATTCGACGACGCGGCTCCCGCGTGCCGCCGCCTGTTCAGGTCAGCATGGACGCATGCGAGCACGTCCGGTGTCGTCGACGCAGATGGTCCGGCTGCTCGCTGCTCGCTTCCTGGCCGAACTCGATCGCCGGCGCCGCGTGGGAGCGGCAGGTGCGCTGCGGGTGGCCGTGGACGGCGCGCCGGCCGCGACACCTGCGGCGCTGGCCGACGCGGCTTCCGGCGAGCTGTCGTCCCTTGGCGCGGCTTCGATTCGGGTGACGTCGCAAGACTTCCTGCGCTCCGCATCGTTGCGCCTCGAGCGCGGCCGCGAGGATCCCGACGCGTTCTACGAGGACTGGCTCGACGTCTCGGCGCTGCTTCGCGAGGTCCTCGCCCCGCTCGGGCCGCAGGGCAACGGTCGCTACCTCCCCAGCCGCTGGGACGCCATCCGCGATCGTGCTACTCGGGCGACGTACCGTGCCGCGCCCGAGGCGGCCGTGCTCCTCGTCGACGGCACGTTCCTGCTCGGCCGGGGATTGCCGTGGGACGACTCGGTCCACCTCGCCCTCTCGCCGGCCGCCTTGCAGCGGCGAACACCCGAGGCCGAGCGATGGACGCTGCCCGCGTTCGCGCGGTATGAGCGCGAGGTGGACCCGGTCTCCGTCGCCGGAATGGTGCTGCGGGTCGACGACCCTCGACACCCGGCGCTGGTCGAGACCGGAGCCTGAGATTCACGCGTCGGTCAGCTGCGCTGCGCCACGCTCGAGATTCAGCAGGGCCTGCTTGCGTTCCATCCCGCCGGCGTAGCCGGTCAGCGCTCCGGTCGCGCCGATGACGCGGTGGCAGGGGACGACGATGGCGATCGGGTTCTGCGAGTTGGCTCGGCCGACGGCGCGCGCTGCGCCTGGCCGTCCGATGCGCTCAGCGATCGTGCCGTACGCCTCGGTCTGCCCGTACGGGATGTCCTGCAGCGCCGACCACACACTGCGCTGGAACGCCGATCCGGTCGGGGCAAGCGGCAGGTCGAACGTCGTCAGCTCACCGGCGAAGTACGCCTCCAGCTGGGCGACGGCGTCCTTCAGCATGTCGTCGTCCCGAACCCAGTGCGGCTCCGGAGCGGCAGGCTGCATGGAGATCGACTCGATACCGTCTTCCGTGCCGGCGATCAGCAGGTCGCCGATCGGACTCGGCATCGTGGTGTAGCGCACTGCTTGCGTGTCAGTCATGGTCGTTCCTCTCGATGCGTACTGTGCCAGAGGTGGTGAACGGCGTAGGAGCGCCAGGGTCGCCAGGCGGCGCTGTCGACACCGCCCGCGCCGCGACCGCGAAGGGCGGCGCGGACCCCGAGATCTGTGGCGAGAAAGACGTCGGGGTCGCCGAGTCCGCGCATGCGGATGTAGCCCGCGGTCCAGGGACCGATGCCGGGCAGCCGTAGCAGTTTCTGGGTGGCCTCGTCGCGGTCGACACCTGGATCGAGCTCAAGATCCTCGCTGGCGAGCGCGTGCGCGAGAGCCAGCATGGTGCGGCGTCGTGAGGCCGGCATCGGCAGGTCATCTCCGCTGGCATGGGCCAGCTGCTCGGCGCTCGGAAACAGGTGAGTCAACGAGGCGACGGGTGTCGCGAGCGGAGTGCCGTAGCGAGCAGCGATGCGCGCAGCGAGGGTCCGCGCCGCGGCGACACTCACCTGCTGCCCGAGGACGGCCCGGAACGCGAGCTCGTCGCCGTCGACGTGTCCCGGCACGCGCAGCCCCGGCGTTTTCATGACGTCCGGACCGAGGATCGGGTCGGTTCCCAGCTGCTCGGCGATCGCGACGGGATCCGCGTCGAGGTCGAGCAGGCGCCGGCAGCGCTGCACTGCGGCTGCCAGGTCGCGCAGGTCGCCGAGGTGGAGGCGGCAGTCGACCCAGCCGCGGTCGACGCTGTCGTCAGTCAGCTCGATGACTGCTGGCCCGTGCGGGAGCGCGAGGCTTCGGTGGTAGGCGTGCTCGGTGCCGTCTTCGACGCCCGGCACGGCGCGAGCGGCAAGAAAGCCGAACACTGCTGCGGCATCGAACGGCGCGCGAAACGGCAGTCGCACGTCGATGACGCCAGGCGTGGCGGTGATGCGCCGGCGGCGCGATGCGGTGCGTAGCCCGGTCGGTGTCGTGGCGAACACATCACGCACGGTGTCGTTGAACTGGCGCACGCTGGCGAAGCCCGCCGCGAACGCGACCTGCGTCGCTGGCAACTCGGTCGTCTCCAGCAACAGCCGCGCTGCACGTGCCCGCTGCGCCCGGGCCAAGGCGAGCGGCCCGGCACCGACCTCGGTCACGAGCTGACGGTGGAGGTGCCGCTCGCTGTATCCCAACCGAGAGGCGAGTCCAGTGACGCCATCCCGATCGACCACACCGTCGGAGATGAGACGCATCGCCCGCCCGACGAGGTCGGCGCGCTGACTCCACTCCGGCGAACCAGGGGTGGCATCCGGACGGCATCTCTTGCACGCGCGGAAACCGGCGTCCTGCGCGGCGGCTGCCGTCGGATAGAACTGCATGTTGCGGCGCTTCGGCGTGACGGCGGGGCAGCTCGGCCTGCAGTAGATCCCGGTCGTCGTGACGGCGCCGAAGAACCACCCGTCGAAGCGCGTATCCCGGCTGCGCACCGCGCGGTAGCAGTGTTCGTCGTCCATCACGAGCCCATCCTGGCTCGCCGCACGACGTTCCTGCTAGCGGTTATCGGACATGGAGAATCAACGTCCGATTCCCGCTAGCTAACGCGAGGCTTCGTCGTCCCCGCCAGCTCGCGTGCTCGTGCGGTGCCGTACGCCCGCGCGGGTGCGGGACCCGACGCCACGCGCCGGGCGATATCGGTCAACGGCAACGGGCGTCGCGACGCGACGAACACGACATTGCCGTACCGGCGGCCACGCAACACCGACGGCTCGGTAATGACCAGCACGCGCTCGAACACTCGCACCAAAGCTGCGGCCTCGACGCGTACCGCATGCAGCGGCGCGCTGTCGGCGACATTGGCCAGGTACACGCCGTCAGGTTTCAAGATGCGACGAACTGACTGGTTGAACTCCACGGTGGTCAGATGATTCGGGACATCTGGCCCGACGAACGCGTCGCGGATGACGATGTCGTAGCTGCCGTCTGGCACGCGCGCCACTCCGGCGCGCGCCTCCGTGACGCGCACCCGAAGCCGTCGTGATGGCGGCAGCGGCAACGTACGCCGGATCAGGTCGACCAGCCGATCGTCGTACTCGAAAATCAGCTGCTTCGATGTCGGTCGCGTCGCGGCAACGTACCGCGCGAGCGACACCGCTCCGCCGCCAAGATGCAGCGTGTCGAGCGGCTCTCGAGGATCGGCCAGCGAGTCGAGTACCGACGCGATCCAGAGCATGTACTCGAATTCAAGGTTGGTGGGGTCGTCCAGGTCGACGTAGGAGCTCTGGATGCCGTCGAGGAGCAGCATCCAGCCGTTGGCGACGTCGAGGTCGCGGACGAGCTCAGCGGAACCGTGCGTGATGGGGAACACGCCGGGCTGCTGACCGTCGGACGCCGAGCCTTGCCGCCTGGCCGAGCGCTCAGCGTGCATGCGCGGGGTGAGCGAACTCGGGCTGCGTGCCGGCGGGAACCTCGCCGACGACCAGCCGGATCGGGTTGGTGAACGCCTCCATGTCCAGCTGGGGTACGGGTAGCGGGCCCGGTGGACGCGCCTGCCCTCGAGCCTCCGCCCGCACGAAGCCGTGCTCGCGACCGATGCGCACCGTTCGCTCGACGGTGACGTCGTCGGAGTCCAGCCGCACGTCGTGAACCGTGCCCTGCTCGGTGACAAGGCGCAGGTCCATGCCGCCGCCGCGCCGAACATGCGCGGCAACGGTCACGTCGTCACCGGCGTCGCCATAGATGCGACCGCCGGTGAACGTCTCCTGACCACCAGGCGTGCGAGCAGTGAGGTAGATGTCGACACCGTCCGGGGAGCGGGTGACGAAGCTGCGCCCGCGGCGGACCGCGTCGATGATGGCGTCGCGACTGAGCTGCTCCGCGTAGACGACGGTGGTGGGCAGACCGACGGCGTAGCCACGCACGTTTCCCGTCGCGTGCAGGTCACTGCCGCCGTTGGCGACGATGTCCCACCCTTCTCCGAGCAGGTGATCCCAGACGCGCAGCGCCACCTCCTCGTTGACCTGCCAGGGGCCGTTCCAGACTTCAAATCCGTCCGGACGCGCTGACGGGTCGAAGGCGCCGTCGATGAGGAACTGCCACGGCATCGTCGGCACCATCGGATGAGCCGCGGAGACGTACGCGCCCATGTCGCGCGCCGCCTGCAGGAACTCGCTGATCCGAGCGCCGCCGGTCGGCAGCGGGATGCCCATCGGCGACTGGCGGAAGTCCAGCCACTCCCCCGGCTCGATGCCAGCCACGGTCGCGTGCCCGTGGAAGTAGTTCGTCATCTCTTCGCCCGCGATGAGCAGCACGCCGTCGCCGGCGTCGCGGCGCAGCGCGTAGTTCTGACTGATGACGTTGTGGTCAGTCATCGCGAGGAAATCGAGGCCATGCGCGCGAGCAGCATCGGCCCAGCCCGCGGGAGTCATGGATGTGCCGGTCGCCCAAGCATCGGTGCTCGCCTCGGTGTGGCAGTGCAAATCCCCGCGGTACCAACCGGGCGCATCGATAACCACGCCCGGCAGCGGACCTGGCAGGACGGGCGGCACCAACGGGCCGCGCGTCATGCGCACGCGAACGGTGACGCGCGTCGGCAGGACCGCGAGGAAGACCGGGATCATCACGATCCAGGTGCCCGGCTCGATCGGCCCCGGCGTGAACCCAGGTGTCGCAGCGTCTAGCGCGACGAAGAACTCGCGCCGCTCCGCGCCGGCCACGCCGCGGAAGCCCGGCGATTGGTAGCCGGAGCCACGACCGTCGAACAGGCCGATGCCGAGGAACGCGCCTCGGTCGGTCGTCATCGTGACATCGAGGCGGGTGATGCCCGGCGGCACGTCGAAGGGAAGGTAGGCGTAGTTAGCCGTGGCGACGACGGTGTCGGTCAGGACGACCTCGAGGTCGGGGTCGATGAGGGACGTCACACGAAGACGCTAGAGGTGCGCTTGTGGGCCGTACTCAGCGCCAGACGGATGCCACGTCGCGGCGATACCGCCGACCGAAGAGCCCGCCCACGATGACGATTGCCGGCGCGGGAACGTTCTGCTTGATCGCGGTCATCTCTTCGCGGGTGGCACCGTCGGTGATCCAGGCGAGGAACGTTCCGGTGACTGGAAGGCTGGTCTTCCTGAACTTACGCTCCATGGCCTTGATCGCCGGGTCGTCCTTCTTCGTCAGGTAGATCGGTTCGAGGTCGGTCTCCTCGTGCTCCATGTGCTGCGCGGCGACCGTCTGGACGTTCTCGACGGCCTGCCGGGCAGCAACCGCGTCAGCCGCAGACGCAGAACGTGCGAGCGTGGTGAAACACGTACTCGCCGTGGCCAGTGCGTCGGCCAACCGCTGGTGCTCCTCGTCCATCTCCGCGATCTGTGCCTGCGTAACGCCGACCGCCTCGATGGCCGGCCAGACGATCTCGTGCTCTCCCTCGTGATGCTGCGTCAGCTGGTCGTCGAAGTTGGCCCACGCCGTTGCCAGCTGCCGGGCCCGAGCTTGGTCGCCGGCCGGGAAACGGTCTAGTGCATCGAGAAATCGAGTGATGTCACGGCGGACCGCGTTGTGGATCACCTTGTTCATGCTGATCTCGGCCATGACTTCGACCCTAGCCGGACGCTGGCTTGCCCATCACGGAACCGCACCCTCTATGGTCACCGAGTGTTCGACGACTTCACGCTCGAGTACGTCAACGTCAATGGTGTGGACCTCCGAGTTCGCCATGGTGGGCAGGGGCCGGCGGTGGTGCTGCTGCACGGTCATCCGCGCACTCACACCACGTGGTACGCCGTAGCCCCGTTGCTGGCGACAACCCATACCGTGGTCTGCCCGGACCTGCGCGGGTACGGCCGGTCGTCCAAGCCCCCGACCGACGAGCACCACGCGCCGTACTCCAAGTCCGCAATGGCCGCCGACATCGTCGGCCTCATGCGAGCGCTCGGCCACGACGAGTTCTTTGTCGTGGGCCATGACCGCGGCAGCCAGGTGGCGTTTCGACTCGCGCTAGAGCATCCGGCAAACGTTCGACGTCTCGTCTTCATCGGCAGCCTCCCGATCGGGGACATACTGGCCCGCTGCACCCCCGAGTTCGCCACCGCCTGGTGGCACTGGTTCTTCTTCGCCCAACCCGACACTCCGGAGCGGGTCATCAACGCCGACCCGGACGCGTGGTACCGCACGCAGGGCAAGGAAGCGCCCATGGGAACGGCGAACTACGAGGACTACCTCGCCGCGGTCCATGACCCCACGACGGTGCACGCGATGCTGGAGGACTACCGAGCCGGTCTCACGATCGACCGGGAGCACGACGACGCCGACCGTGCTGCAGGACGAAGAATCACCTGCCCGATGCTGCACGTTTGGGCTCTTCGCGACGACCCGCCCGAGCTGTTCGGCAATCTCAGCGAGGGGTGGAAAGCATGGGCCGACGATGTGCAGATGACCACGATCGACACCGGGCACCATGTCGCCGAGGAAGCTCCGGAGGAACTCGCACGACTTCTCGGCCGCTTCCTCACTCCCACATCGTCATCCGGGTAACGCCTGCGGAAGGAGGATCGAATGCGCGCCAAACGCATCATCACCAACCTTCGGGTGGCCGATATCGAGGCAGCCAAGAGCTTCTACACCGACTACCTCGGGATGGATACCGAGGAGTTCAACCTGGGTTGGGTGGCGCGCTACACCTCGTCTGACACGGGGACCAACGTCCAGCTCGTCACCCGCGACGCAACCGCCGCCGAGGACTCGGTCATGTCCGTCCAGACCGACGACGTCGAAAGCGCCTATGAAGACGCGAAGAAACTCGGCTACGAGATCGTGCACCCGCTGACTACCGAGCCGTGGGGTGTGCGCCGGTTCTTCGTACGAGCACCAGACGGCAACGTGATCAACATCGTGAGTCACCGGGAGTGAAACTGCGGCGCCGCTCGTGTTCAGCGCCGGACGCTACTCGAGGCTCGATCTACAGCGCGAGGCGTTCACCATCCGGGCCACCGTATGCCTCACGAATGCGGTCGAAGTCAACATCGTCATGCAGAACCGTGAACCTGTCTGCGACGGCGATCGAGGCGATCATCACATCTGGCAAGGAAACGCTGCGGTGTAGGCGCGCAGCGACGAGGGCCGACATGATCTCCATGGCAATGGCTTCGGAACGCGGCGTGGCGTTGGCCTCCAACAGCGGGGCCAGCAGGTCTCGGGAGAGCACTGGCCAGTGCTCGGGATCGCGCGCTGAAACCGCAACCTCCAAGCTGGTCGCGAGGCTGACCCACACCTGACCGCGGTTCATGCGGTTTAGCCAATCGGGGTAATCAGGGGATTGAGGCAGCTTCCACAGCGCTGACTTGTCGATGAGCCAGTCCGTCACGACCACGCCGCACGCATGAGCTCCTCGTCGCCGAGGTCCGATGCGAGGTCCGCTGCCCGACGAAATGCTTCAGGAGAGGCAACGGGGCGGACGCGACGAGCGTGCTCGGTAAGCACCTGCACGATGTAGGCGTTCCGGCTCAAGCCTGCGGCCGCAGCAGCGGAATCGATCTTGTCGATGATCTCCGGAGACAGGCCCCGGACCGGAAAAGTCGTGGCCACAGATACCTCCCCAACAGTGATGTCACATATGATATCACTCTCGGAAAGACGCGGTGACGTGCCTGCTGCCTACTCGCACATCGTTCAGGGGCTCGTTCTCAGCTCCTGGGCGAGCATCACGAGGATGCCGCTGGGGCCGCGAACGTAGGTGAGCTTGTACACGTCCTCGTAGGTCGCCACGCCGCGCAGCGGGTGGCAGCCGTGCCGCGCGGCGATCTCGAGGGCCTCGTCGATGTCGTCGACCGAGAAGGCGACGCGGTGCATGCCGATCTCGTTGGGCCGGGTGGGCTCCGTCTCGATCGCGTCGGGATGGATGTACTCGAAGAGCTCGAGGCGACCGCTGCCGTCCGGCGTCTGGAGCATGGCGATGTTGGCGTGGTTGCCGTCGAGGCCGACGGCGGTGTCGGTCCACTCGCCGCTGACCGTGTCGCGGCCGAGAACGGTCAAGCCGAGGTCGGTGAAGAAGGCGATCGTCGCTTCGAGGTCGCGGACAGCGATGCCGACGTTCTCGAGTCTGATGGGCATGCGCTGCACGCTACCGAGTCGATGCGGTGCGTTCAGGTGGGCGTCGACGCTGAGCAGAGCACCGATGAGGGCGCTGCTGACTCTCGGCCTCACCGGAGCCTCGGTGCACCCGTTCACGGCGCACCGGCTGGGCCGGTTGCGTGCTCAGGTCGTTCTTCGGTAGAGGTGAGGCGACGCTACTCAAACTCTGACCTGCATGGTTTGAGTAGCGCCGCGTTGGTGGAGCCTGTAGGACGCTACTCGAACCCGTCACACCAAAGCCCGACTCCAGACAGTGCCGCAGGGGATCAGGAAAGTGGAGGTGTCAAGGGCATCGCTCGTAATCAATGGCGCGGCCTACGCCGTCCAAACAACCGACGCTGCGATCGCATTTCTGCATGGCTGGCCCCTTCGAGATCCAGCAGGGGCATCACGGACTGATGCTGCGTCCTAGCAACAGCTCACTCCGGGATGAGCATTCTTGGCGTCCACCCGCTGCCGTTCGAATTCCCGCCGGGACGGGACCGACCGGTCGGGGTGGTGGCAGCGCACATGTTCGACGTATCTCTCGTACGCCGACTCGTCGGTCAGCTCCCGCAGGTACCAAAGCACCCCGCGTAGTGGCTTCATCGCCGCGCTGCCTCCTCCTCCGGCGGCAGTTCGCCGTACCCATCGTGGCCGCCTACCGCAACCAGTTGCCGCTTTTCCTCACCTGTCGCCCACAGTCCCGCGGGCGCTACGACCCGCGACCGCTGGTACGGCACTTCGGTCGTCGGAAGCGACCCGCCGGCGCGGATGGCACGCACCCAAACTACTGCCGAGCTCGCTAACACAATGATGATCAGGACCGCGAAGAAGGCCGCGAGGAGCCCGTCGATCGTCGAGTTGAGGACGACCTGCTCCATTTCTCCAACGTCCTTGGCGGGCGCGAGTACCTCGCCCTGGTCGAGGGCGTCTTGGAAGCGGTTGCGCTGGGTGAAGAAGCCGACCCGCGGGTCAGACGAGAAGACCTTCTGGAACGACGCCGTCAATGTCACCGTGGCGTCCCATGCGAGGGGGATGGCGGTGATCCATGCCCAGCGGATCTTGCCGTGTTTGATCAGCAGCGTGGTCGCCAGCGACAGCGCCACCGCCGCGAGCAACTGGTTGGCGATGCCGAACAGCGGAAACAGCTGGTTGATGCCGCCGAGCGGGTTCGTGACTCCGGTGTAGAGGAAGTAACCCCAGGAGCCGACGACGATGGCGCTGGTCAGCCACAGGCCGGGCGCCCAGGAGACCCGACCGATCGGCTTCCATAGGTTGCCCAGCGTGTCCTGAAGCATGAAGCGCCCGACCCGGGTTCCTGCATCAACGGTGGTGAGGATGAACAACGCCTCGAACATGATCGCGAAGTGGTAGAAGAACGCGGTCAAACCAGCCCCGAATGCGGAGGAGAAGATCTGCGACATCCCGACAGCGAGAGTGGGCGCACCGCCGGTCCGTGCCACCAGCGTCTGCTCCTCCACTTCGTCCGCGGCCGCCTGGAGTTGGTCAGGCGTGACGGTGAACCCAAGGCCGGCGACCGCCTCGGAGGCCGACTCCAGCGAGTCGCCTAGGAAGCCCGCCGGGGAGTTCATGGCGAAGTACAGGCCTGGTTCGATAACACAGGCGGCGATCAGCGCCATCACGGCGACGAATGACTCCATCAGCATGGCGCCATAACCGATCATGCGGACCTGGGTCTCCTTCTCGATCATCTTCGGCGTTGTGCCCGAAGCGATGAGCGAATGGAAACCGGACAGCGCGCCGCAGGCGATCGTGATGAAAACGAACGGGAAGAGAGCCCCGGAAAACACCGGCCCGCTGCCGTCGGTGAATACAGTTGTCGCCGGCATCTGCAGGCGCGGGGCAGCGACCAAAACACCTACCGCAAGCAGCGCGATGGTGCCGATCTTCATGAATGTGGACAGGTAGTCACGCGGTGCGAGCAACATCCAAACCGGCAGGACCGACGCGAGGAAGCCGTAGATCACCAGACACCAGACGAGTGCCGTCGGCGAAAGGGTGAACGCCTCGGCCCAGCTGGACTCCGAGACCCAGCCGCCAGCAACGATTGCGAGCAGCAGCAGGGCAACGCCAATGATGCTGGTCTCCACCACCGCGCCGGGTCGCAACACTCGCATGTAGAAGCCCATAAATAGCGCGATCGGAATAGTCATCGCGATGGAGAAGGTCCCCCACGGGGAGTCGGAGAGCGCGTTGACCACGACCAGGGCGAGCACCGCCAACAGGATGATCATGATCGAGAACACGGCCACGAGTGCGGCGGCACCGCCGACCGCGCCGACTTCCTCGCGGATCATCTGACCGAGGCTCTTGCCGTCGCGCCGCAGGGAGAAGAACAGAATGACCATGTCCTGGACCGCGCCGGCGAAGATGACGCCCACGATGATCCAGATGGTTCCCGGCAGGTAGCCCATCTGCGCGGCAAGCACCGGTCCGACCAGCGGTCCGGCACCCGCGATTGCCGCGAAGTGGTGGCCGAAGAGCACCCGACGGTCGGTCGGGTGGTAATCCACGGCGTTGTTCAGCCGCTCCGCCGGCGTGGCCCGCGTCTCGTCCACCTCTAGCACGCGGCGGGCGATGAACCGGGAGTAGAAGCGGTAGGCGATGGCGTAGGACCCCAACGCTGCGCCCACCAGCCAGACGGCGGAGATCTCCTCCCCCCGCACCAAGGCGACGACCCCCCAGCAAACCGCCGCGACGATGGAGACGGCGATCCAGATGAGCGTCGAAACGCCGCGACGGCCGGTGCCGGCTGGGGATGGGCTGGTCTCTACGGTTGTCATCTGTACCTCCTGTGCTGTCAGGAGACGGGACGCAAACTCCCTGCGCGCCTCCCGCCTAGCCGAGGATGAGCGCAGGCCGAGATCATCGGGCAGGTCCGGGGCGATTCATGCCACATCCGCATCACCGCCGGTGCTTCGCGAAGAGGCTGGCGCACAGCAGCCTAGCGATCCCAGAGCGCTGCGGGAATGACGGCGCTGCGCCCGGGGACGCGAGGATCAGTCGAGTTCTGAAGTACGTCGCCGCGCGTGGGGATCGCCTAAATCCAGCTGTTGACATGATCGAAGCTCGGCAGCGCCTTCACACTGATGCCAGCGTCTCGATTCCGCATCTTGCGGACGGTTGCCATGGAGAGGTCGACTGTGCGTTCGGCGTTTCCACTCGCGCGGGGTGGGCTGGGCTGCGGCGGGCGGTCGGTTGTCGACGGTCGGCGGACAACCGGGCCGCAGCTCCCGGCACGCCGACGGCCTCGACCGCTGCGTCGCGGTCGGACGGCAAGTTGGCACGCCTCGGTTCGGAGATCGCAGAGCGGATCGAGTCCTTCGTGGATTCCCACGACCAACGCTCCGTTGCGGCTAATAGTCGTTTCTGCTACTAAGCGTGAGATGCGGCGAATGGCCGCTGCGAATTAACCACATAAGGTGCTGGAAATAGGCGATCAAGCAAATAAGGGGCGCACCATCATGACCGACAAGAAAGTCTGGCTGATTACCGGCGCCGGCCGTGGCATGGGCACGGCCATCGTTTGACAAGCAGTTGTCGTGGGACCCGTTTTTGCGGCTTAGCAAAAGTACAGGAGTACAATAGGTGCAAAATGGTGGAGGTGGCGGGAATCGAACCCGCGTCCTTCGGTTGCGTGACAGGGCTTCTCCGGGCGCAGCCTGCTGTGCTTTTCTCTGCCCCGGCAGTCACGCAGGCGAGCTGCCGACGGGCACAGCTGCTGTTGGGTGTTCCGATCGCTCCCGCAGCCGAATCGATCGGTTGAGCCTCCTAGCGATGCCAGGTCCCGGGTCGGAGGCCATCCCGGGCTGACAGACCCGCTTCTTACTTAGGCAGCAAGAGCGAAGTCGGTGCGCTTGGAATCGGCACCTATTGGTTTACGGCGCATGGTTAACGAGGTCATCGCCGCGTTCCTCGGCCCGCTTCCCCTGCCTCGACACTCGAAGTCGAGACCGTTCACCCCCTATGGAGTTGTCCTTCTAGACTACCCAAACGCCCCCCCGCCCTTCGTTCTTCCCGCGGCATGCACCTGCAACCCTGGGCTGCTGTTGATCAGACCCTGGACGCGCTGGGGTTGGAGTGCTGGATCGACCTGCACGGCGTCCACCGAGTGATCATCATCGGACCTGCGCGGGGGTCGTGATCAGACCGTGGACGCTCTGCAGGTCTGGACAGCCGGCTTCGCGCTGCAGCGCATCCACGGCTTGATCGCAAGCGTCCCGGAGCGCGTTTCTCGATCAGGTCATGGACACCCTGCAGGGCGATGTTGGCCGCCAAGCCGCACGGCGTCCGCAGCCTGATCAAGAACGCCGATCAGGATTGCGTGACGGTCGTGTAGATCGTCGTGTCATGATGAGCGTGGCATCATGAGGCATGGCGATCATGACGCAGCGCACCACGACGATCTTCACGACTGGGCCAGCGCACCACGACGATCTTCACGACTGGGCCAGCGCACCACGACGATCTTCAGTACTTCGGGGGGTGAGGACGCGGAGTGACGCAGGCACACGCCCGTTCGATCGGTGGCTCAACTCAGCCCGTCGACCAGAGACCTGCTACGTCCCGTGAACCGTGCATCAGTGAAGGCGCGTGGCTCGCGTCACAGAAGGGCGGGAACGAAATCGCCAGCGCCGCGGTTGTAAGGACCGTCAGCGGGTTCGATCCGTGACCCCGGGCCTCACCCTTGTCGCTTCGAGCGACCACTCGCCGAGAGGCGTCCGGCGGGCTCGCTGGCCACAGACCGGCGGCCGTCCCAACCTCCCCAAGCGGGACGGCCGCCGACCTGTTTCCGGACGTGCCTGAGCTAGTAGTCCCGACCCTTGGCGCGCCGACCAATCTCGCGGCTCACCTCGCGCGCCGCCTGCTTTTCCGCGAGCGCCTGGCGCTTGTCGTACAGCTTCTTGCCGCGGGCCAGCGCGATCTCGACCTTCGCCTTGCCGTCCTTGAAGTACAGCGCCAGCGGGATCAGCGTCGAACCGCTCTCCTGCGTCTTGCCGAGCAGGCGTGCGATCTCCTGACGGTGCATGAGCAGCTTCCGGCTACGCCGCGGCTCGTGGTTGGTCCAGGTGCCCTCGGTGTACTCGGGGATGTGGACGTTGTTGAGCCACGCTTCGCCGTCCTTGATGATCGCGAAACCGTCGACGAGCGACGCTCGCCCTGCGCGCAGCGACTTCACTTCGGTTCCGGTCAGGACAAGGCCGGCCTCGTAGGTGTCCTCGATGTGGTAGTCGTGGCGCGCCTTGCGGTTCTGCGCAATGAGCTTGCGTCCCTGTTCACGTGCCACCGCGCAAGGATACGGAGCCGGTTACAGCCAGCCGCCCTGCGCGTTCGTGTGGCCGCCGTTGACGTACACGATGAAGTGCAGGTGGCAGCCGGTCGAGTATCCGGTCGTCCCGACCCAGCCGATGACCTGGCCGCGGCCGACGAACTCGCCTTCTCCGACACCGATCTCGGACTGATGGTTGTACGAGGTCGCGACGCCCTGCCCAGCGATCACGCCGTGGTTGATGACGGTCTGGTTGCCGTACCCGCCGGCGTTGCCCGTAGAAACCACGACGCCGGCCTCGGCCGCGCGGATCGGCGTGCCGCACGGCGCACCGAAGTCAGTGCCGTTGTGCATCTTCATCGCGCCGCTGATCGGGTGCTTACGCATGCCGTACGGCGACGTGATCCGTCCATTCACGGGCAGGGCGAGCACACCCCCGCCGCCGACAGGCGGTGCGACGTAACGCTGCTTTGCGGCTCGCGCCTGGCCCGCAAGCGCGGTCAGCTCGCCTTGCAGCCGTACGGATTCGGCCTGCATCTCGGCGTACTGCCGTTCGTCTTCGAGCTTGGCGATCTCAGCAGCCGCGAGGACCTGACGCTTCTCCTCCAGCCGCTGCGCGACCTGTGTCCGCGCTTCTCGCGCCTGCGCCTCGAGCACGGCGATGGCTTCGAGGTACTGGTGCGCTTCATCCCGCAGGCGGGCGGTTTCCACGCGGAGCGCTTCGAGGCTGACCTGCGCGCTGGCAAGGTCGGCACGGTCGCTGGCGAGCCCTTCGAGGGTGCTGTTCTCGGAGTCCATGACGGTGCGCACCATGGACAACCGATCGGCAAGCTCGGCCGGCGACTCGGTCTCGAAGGCGACATCGAGCTGGCTGACAGCGCCGCGGCGGTACGCCGACCGCGCGAACCTGCCCACGAGTTGTTCGTGCTGCGCGATGCTGGCGAGGACGGCGTCGAGCTCGTGCTCTGCCTTGCGCTCGGAGCGTTCTGCTGCCGCGAGTTCGGCGGCTGCGGCGGCGTCCTTGGCTTGCGCCAGCTCGAGCTGTGCCTGGGCGAGCTGCGCCTGGTGCTGCGCACCGGCGAGAGCTGTCTCGGCTTCCTGGACCTGCATCGCGGCGGCGGTGAACGCGGCCGACGACTCGGCCAGCTCAGCGCGCAAGCGGTCGACCGCGCTGTCGACCTCGCGCTTGTCGTCTTCGGGATCAGCCCAGCCGGCGGTTGGTGCCACGATCCCGACCGTTGCGGTGACGATCAGGCAGCAGACGGCCGCGATCGGTCGCACGCCTCGCAGCTTCTCGCAACGATCATGGGCTGTTCGTCGTGACACGCGGGGGCCGGCCTACGATTCGCCCGTGCGGATCGCGATCGCAAGCTTCAGTGCGATGCCGAGCGAGTTCACCGACGACGAGGTCCTGCTTGCGCTGCTCCGCGATCGGGGAGCCGACGCACAGATCGCCGCTTGGGACGGCGACAGCATCGACTGGGACGGCTTCGACCTGGTCGTCATCCGCTCGACCTGGAACTACACGAGTCATTACGACCGATTCCAGCAGTGGACCGACGCCGTCGGTGAACGCCTGCAGAACTCGCCGGCGCTGGTGCGGTGGAACAGTGACAAGCGCTACCTCGGCGATCTTGCCGATGCCGGACTGGCCGTCGTCGAGACCCGCTACGTAGCTCCCGGCGACGCGCCCCCCGAATGTGACAGCGAGGTCGTCGTGAAACCCGCCGTCTCGGTGGGAGCACGGAGCACCGGACGTTTCGGACCAGAGCGGGCCGACGCGGCCCGAGCGCTGATCGCCCGCATCACGTCAATGGGTGGAACGGCGATGGTGCAGCCGTACTACGCCTCGGTCGACACCGAGGGAGAGACCGCCATGGTGTTCATCGACGGCGAGTTCAGCCACGCGCTGCGCAAGCGAGCCGTGCTGCGCCCGAACGAGGTCGCGCCCATTCGCGACGACGCCATCGGCGCCGCGGAAGTGATGTACGACCCCGACCTGGTGCAAGCCGGCTCGGCGACGGCGAGTGAGGTGCGATTCGCCAACGGCGGTCATCGACGAGATCCGGCTGCGGTTCGGCGCTCCGCTGTACGCGCGGGTCGACGTGATCTGCGCGCCGGACGGCTCCCCCGTCCTGCTCGAGCTCGAAGCGATCGAGCCGAGTCTGTACTTCGATGAGGCGCCAGGCGTCGCCGAACGCTTCGCCGACGCGATCCTCGCGCGCGGGAGATCTACCTAACGACCGTTCAGCGTGGCCATGTAGCGGTCATAGGCGCGGCGACCACGTACGAACGCGGTATAGCACGCGGACCGGCAACGGCAGGGATGCATAGAAGCGGGGCGGGTGTATGGCCCCTCGTGCGCCAGATGACCCGAGCATGAGCAGCTTCTTGTCCATCGGAATGGGGGCTTGACCCTCCTTGCCGAGGGCGGCCCACTCGTCCGGCGTGATGTGCTCCTCGACGAGCGCGGAAGAATGCGCTGCTCTTCCTCGCGAAGGTGCTCGTCGAGTGGACCGTTGAGCTCCTCGAACAGTTCTGCTGCTCGGTCGCGTTGCGCGGCCTCACCCGTCGCGGACCACTGTTGCAGCATCGCGTGGATCTCGGCGATCAGCTCCGCCACCCGGGCGTGCTGCGCCTCCATCCGATGGATGAGGTCCTGGTCCAGCTCATCCGGACAGCGCTCTAGCAGCTCTGGCCAGAGCAGTTTGTCCTCGGTGACGTGATGGTTGTGCAGGAAGTCGATGACGATCTGCGCGTGCGTGGCGACGACGGCAGCTCGGTCGGTGTTCCCGTCCTGACACTGCGGATGAGATCGGGATCGTGGCGAACTCGCGACCGAATCCGTCGTGAATGTGGACCATTTCCCACGTCTCGGTCGCGTCGCACTCATTGCCACCCCGTTGCTGATCACGCTGAGTCGCTGGTCGCGCTCGCCCTCTCGCTCGTGCCTGCTCGTCGGCTCGGCTGCTCCGGAACTCACACGCGCATGTACTTCCGCAGCGTGAAGAAGGATGCCAACGTCGCCAGCACGACGCCGGCGATTATCAGAATTGGCGTGATGGCCCACACCGCATCCCAGCCGACGAACTGCGTGAACGTGAAGCGGGGGCGCAGTCGATCGTCGATGAAGAATTTCTTGACCGCAACGATCGATCCCGACGCCAGCAGGCCGCCAATGAGCCCAGCGATGGCGCCTTCCAGGAGGAAGGGCAGCTGGATGTAGAAGTTCGACGCTCCGACGAGTCGCATGATCCCGGTCTCTCGTCGGCGGCTGAAGGCCGCCACCCGAATGGTGTTGCCGATCAGCAGCACCGCTGCGACCAGCTGGATCAAGGCGAAGCCGATCGCTGCCGTCTGGATGGTGCGCAACAGCGTGAAGAAGTTGGACAGCAGCGCCTTCTGGTCCTGCACCTCCTCGACGCCGGCCCGGCCTTGGAACGCGCTCTCGACGATCTCGAACTGTTCGGGGTTCTCGAGCTTGACCCGGTACGACTCCGGCATCTGATCGGCCGTGACGTTGTCGGTGATCGCGGAGTCCTTGAACTGCTCCTTGAAGTGGACGAACGCCTCGTCCTTGGACTCGTAGTAGACCTGCTCCACCTCGGGCAGCGCGTTGAGGTCGTCGCCGATTGCCTGCCGCTGCTCGTCGGTGATGACACCGTCGGAGCAACTCGGGGCGTCGCTGCCATCGGCACAGAGGAACACCGAGACCTCGACCTTGTCGTACCAGTAGTCCTTCATGGTCTCGACCTGGGCGCGAACGAGCAGTCCAACGCCGAGCAGAGCCAGCGACACGGTCGTGGTGACGATGACGGCGATCGTCATCGTGAGGTTTCGGCGCAGGCCGATACCGATCTCGGACAGGATGAACTGGGCGCGCATGAATCCTCGTCAGCGGGAGTAGCCGTAGACGCCGCGCGACTGATCGCGGACGAGCTTGCCTGTCTCGAGCTCGATCACACGCTTACGCATCTGGTCGACGATGGCCGCGTCATGGGTGGCCATGACGACGGTCGTCCCGGTGCGATTGATGCGGTCGAGCAACTTCATGATGCCGACGCTCGTCGTCGGGTCCAAGTTCCCAGTCGGCTCGTCGGCGAGCAGGATCATCGGCCGGTTCACGAACGCGCGAGCGATCGCCACGCGCTGCTGCTCACCACCCGACAGCTCGTCGGGCATCCGGTCGCCCTTGCCGTCGAGGCCGACCAGATCGAGGACCTCGGGCACGACCTTGCCGATCGCCGACCGCGGCTTGCCGATCACCTCGAGCGCGAAGGCAACATTCTCCGAGACCGTCTTGTTGGGCAGCAGCCGGAAGTCCTGGAAGACGGTGCCGATCTGGCGCCGCAACGCGGGGACCTTCCAGTTCGACAGGCGGTTCAAATCCTTGCCAGCGACATGCACCCGACCGCCCGTGGCCCGCTCCTCGCGCAGGACTAGGCGCAGGAACGTCGATTTGCCGGATCCCGAGGCCCCCACCAGGAAGACGAACTCGCCCCGGTCGACCTCGACCTCGATGTCGGCGAGAGCAGGCCTGTGCTGGCTCGCATAGACCTTGCTGACGTTTTCGAAACGGATCACGGTTTCATCACGGGGGGCCAGTGTAAGTGTCGAATCGAGGTGCCTCGACCAGCCTGCCGCCCTGCTCCCTTCCTACTCATGTGCCAATCGGGTGACCGTGGGAGTGGCCTGACGGGCAGGTTAGCGGCACAGTGGAGTCAGTTCGGGAACGTGCGAGGGTCCGCTGAGCGTTCCACGACCGAGGAGGTAGTGGATGAGCAGGCACGATCTGGTCTGCGCACACTGCGGCGGGCGCGTCGCCGAGGCCCGGTGTGCGATGTGCCGCATTGCGCTCGCGGAGCAGCAGGAAGCCCGCTGGCGCCAGCTGATGACCCAGCTGGTGCTCGTCGTGCTGGCGGCCGTAGCGATCTTCGTGCTCGCGGGACGGTCTCTCGCGCCCGCCTGATCTGCCCCGAGCTCATACCGAGCCCGCCACAAACTCGTCGAACTGACGACAACCGAAGGCCCCGAGATCCGAGGATCCCGGGGCCTTCATCGTTCGGCTCAGCGACGGAGTTCTAGCTCTCGGAACGCCGCCGTGCCACAAAGGCGAGGGTTGCGCCACCGGCGAGCAGCAGCCCACCGAGGCCGGCCACCACTCCAGCGTTAGCACCCGTGCGCGGCAGCGTGCCGGCCTGGGTCGTCGTCGGCGCGGGCGCCGGCGTCGTCGGAGTTGCGGTCGGCGTCGGGGTCTCGGTCGGCGTCGGCGTCGGGGTCGGCGTACCGGTGTGCGTCGGCTTCGGGGTCTTGGTCTTGGTCGGAGTGTGCGTCGGCGTCGCCGTGTGGGTCGGCGTCGCCGTGTGGGTCGGCGTCGGAGTGTCCGTCGGCTCGACCGTCGGCGTCGGCGTCGAGGTGTGCGTCGGCTTGACGCACGGCTTGTGGCCGCCGAGCTTGCCGGTGATCAGGCGTCCGCTCGGCGCTGTATGTCGGTGCCACCCTCGACAAGGGTCTCGATCGGGCGGCCGAACACGAGGTCGACCTGCCAGTAGCAGTCCGGCACCTTGACCTGGTAGTCACGCGATCTGCCCGTCGGGAGACGATCTGTCGTCACGAGGTCGTAGAGGTACTGCGGCCGCGACGTCTCCCACTTGTTGCTCTGGGCCTCGTAGGAGCACGAGGGTGATGCCCGCCGCCTCGCACGACCGCCGAGTCCTTGAGCTTGACGGTGGCTGTGCCCGTCGGCGGCGTCGAACGCGACGACCTCGACGTCAGCAGGGTCGGACTCTGACAGGTCGGATAGGCGCTCGAGGCTCGGCATCGGACTGGGTACTCAGCACGGTTACGGCAGCGGCCGTCAAAGCGGCAGCGCCGGCGAACCGGGCCACACGGCGGAGGGACGAGCGCAACAACGGGGCTCCTTTACAAGACATCTCAACCACGACACGACGACGACACGCATACGAGGGTCGCCGCGTGTTACGGCAACCCTCGGTGCTCCATCGACGAGAACTCAGGATCGTTACGGGCGTGAACACCCGAAATTTCACGAAAGCGGCGCGGCCGCGACTACTCGCGCTCGTTGCTGCGGCGCCACCGGATCTCGGCCTCGATGAAGCCGTCGATCTCGCCGTCGAGGACCGCGGCGGTGTTGCCGGTTTCGACCTCGGTGCGCAAGTCCTTGACCAGTTGGTACGGGTGCAGAACGTACGAGCGGATCTGGGTGCCCCACGACGTCGTCGCCTCGCCGCGGATCTCCGCCATCTGCGCGGCTTCTTCCTGGCGGCGCTTCTCCAGCAGCTTCGCCTGCAGGATGGCGAGCGCGGTGGCCTTGTTCTGCAGCTGCGACCGCTCGTTCTGAACCGACACGACGATGCCGGTCGGTGCGTGCGTCAGTCGGACGGCGGAATCGGTGGTGTTCACGCCCTGCCCACCCGGCCCGCTCGAGCGGTAGACGTCGACGCGAAGATCCTTCTCGTCGATGTCGACGTGATCGCTGGTCTCGACGACCGGGGTCACGTCGACCCCAGCGAACGACGTCTGCCGACGCCCCTGGTTGTCGAACGGGCTGATCCGCACCAGCCGGTGCGTCCCGTGCTCGCCGAAGAGCGTGCCGTACGCGTAGGGCGCCTTGACCTGGAACGTCGCCGACTTGATGCCGGCTTCTTCTGCGTACGAGGTGTCGTAGATCTCGGTCGAGTAGCCCCGACGCTCCGCCCATCGCGTGTACATGCGCAGCAGCATCTGCGCCCAGTCGGCAGCATCGACTCCCCCGGCCTGGGAGTTGATCGTGACGAGCGCCTCACGGCTGTCGTACGGACCGGATAGCAAAGTCCGAACCTCGAGTTCACCAATAGCCTTGGTGAGCCCTTCCAGCTCTCGATCGGCTTCCGCCAACGTGCCGGCGTCGTCCTCGGCGATCGCGAGCTCGTGCAGCACGGACAGATCGTCGAGACGTCGGCGCAGTGACTCGACCCGGGTCAGATCTCCCTGCACAAAGGACAGCCGAGTTGTCACCTTCTGAGCGTTCTCGGGGTCGTTCCACAAGTCGGGGGCCGCCGCCTGCTCATTCAGCTCATCGATCTCGCGACGCAGACGAGCAAGGTCAAGAACCGTTTCGATCGAGGTCAACGTCGTATCGAGGTTCTTGACCTCTTCGGGGAAGTCCATCATGACCACGGCATCCGAGGGTACGGGTAGTCACCTCAGTGGCGCCGTCGCGCGGGACTCAGCGGTGATTGGCACGCCTCCCGTCCACCCCTGCGAGACGATGCCGTCGAACGGCAGGTCGACGGTGGCGCCAAGGACCACGACCACGCTGCCGCTCTCCACCCGGGTGTCGATGACGGCGAAGTCGTCGAATCGACTGGTCAGGCCCGACGCGACCACATAGTCCTCTACCCGCTGGTCGACTGCGGACGAATCCAATGGCAGGGATTGGCCAAACGCCCCGCCGTAGATGGCGGACTCGTCCACCGCCTGGACGGCGGCCAGGGCAGCGCCGTCCGCTGCGGCGCTCAGGGAGCGGTCGTGGAGGAAGACGCGCGACAGATGAACGACGACAACGACCAGCATGGCCGCGAGCACGAGGAAACCAATCATGAGGACGAGGACAGAGCCGCTGTCGTCCTGAGCTCGCCTGCTGCGCCTCATGTTGGGCTTCGGTAGCTGTCAACAACCTGGATGTGTGACGCACGTACCGGCACCGCCGCTGCGAAGGAGCCGTCCCACAGCGCCGGGACGAAGGGCAGTGGGACATCGATCTCCATGGCGATGGTCACCTGAGCGCCGGGAGTCAGGCAGGAAACGCTTGAGCATTGGACGTCCATCGCGCTGGCATCGAGCTCGAGGTCGTGATCGGCCAGGGAGATAGCGGCTGCGGCGTACGCGCGGTCCACGCCGACGTCATCCGACGGTGCCGTCACAAAGGCGCGTGCCGCCTCGCGCGTCGCCGTCGTCACGGCATAGGCGGCGCGCTGCACCTGGAAGACAGTGAGCAGGAGATACAGGAGCGGCACCATGAACAGGACGGAGAGAAATGTGAACTCAACGATGGCCGAGCCGCCTTCTTCATGCGCTCGCCTCATGGGACATCCTCGTCGAGGGCGTGACCTCGTACGGTCAGCCGCGGCCCTTCTCGTGGACCCCAGAAACCCAACAGGGGCACGGAAACGTCCGCTTGGACGTATACGGTCGGCGCCCCTCCGATGGCTTCGAATCCTGCCGTGACGTCGCCCGCGAACCGATCCGCGAGGGCGCTGCGGATCACGCCTTCGGTGTAGGCCGCACCGTCGCCTGGGCCGCGATCAGCGTTGGCCGCATAACGAGCGCCATCTGCAGCTGCGGCCACCAGTGTGTTGCGCACGTACAGCACTAGGCCCACCTGCAGAACGCCGGCGAAGAGGCCGATCACGAGCACGCTGACCATGACGAACTCTGCGACGGCCGATCCGACGTCGCCCGCCGGCCGCAGGGTCGGGAGCATCTCTTGCGCGCGTCAGCCCGTCACGCTGTCGAGCGCGTTCTGAAACATCTCCTGCAGTTGCGGCCCGGCCACGGCGGTAAGGAGAACGACGATGCCCGCCGTCATGACCGTGATCATCACCCAACCGGGAACGTCGCCCCGATCACGCATGAGTGCGGCGACGAGTCGTACACGTGTCATGGCTCTTCCTTCTGTTGGGGCTTTAGGGGCTAGTCACGGTGAGCGTCACGAAGCCGGGAAACAGGGCGAAGACAACCGTGATGGGCAAGATCAAGAAGACCACCGGAACCATCATCGCGATCTCTTTGCGGCCGCCGATTTCTAGCAGCGACCGGCGGCCGGCCTCACGCACGTCCATCGCCTGAGCACGCAGCACGTCGGCAAGTGGCGTACCACGCTCGACGGCAACGGCTATGCCGTCGACGAAACGGCTCAGCGCCGGCAATCCAGTGCGTCGCGAGACACCATCGAGTGCCTGCACGAGGTTGGCTCCGGCCCGTGCTTCGGCGAGCGCTCGACCCAACTCACGGGAGAGCTCGCCCTTACCCACTCTGGTGACGCGCTCCAACGCGCCGACCGCGCTCTCGCCGGCTCCTACGGAGAGCGCGAGCAACTCGGCGATCGTGGGGAACTCCGCCATCATGCGTTCCTCACGGCGAGCGACGGCCGTCGTCAGTCGACGGTCGCGCAGCAGGAGTGCGGCCAGTCCGCAGAGCAGACAGAGGACGACGAGTGCCAGCGGCTGGCGGACCCGTCCGGTCGCGAGGAGCACCAGACTGGCTGCCATACCGCCGAGCAGGCCGAGCCCACCCCACAGCAATTGCTCGATGCGGAATGCCTCTACCGACGAGGCGCTGCCGAGCCGATCGAGGCGGGCACGGATTGAGCGTCCTCCACCGAGCCACCGCTCAAGGACGCGTGCTGCATCGACGGCGATGGGGCGGACGATGCGCTCGAGCGTGGGAAACGGCGTCACCGTGCCGTCATGCTCGAGCAGCCGCGACGGGCGCGCAGCATCGCGCAGGTACGGCGCAAGCCGATCGTCGAGAGATGGCCGCCGCATGATCGGAAGCCGGACGAACATCAGGGCAAGTCCAAGCCCGGCGGCCAAGCCGAGAACCACTCCTACGGGGACGGCGGTCACCGCAGCACTCGCTCTTCTTCTGGCAACTTTCCGATGCGCAGCATCGCGCGGTACGCGACGAAGCACACGACACCGCCAACGGCGAGGACGACGAATCCCGTGGCGGAGTCGTACGCGTCCACTGCCTCGGGTCTCGTCGCGAGCATGCCGAGCACGACCCACGGCGCGGCAACGGCCAACCGCGCGGCATTGACCGTCCAGCCTTGCCTGGTCTCGAGCTCCGATCTGGTACGAGCGTCCTCGCGCAGGAACGCCGACAGCGTGCGCAGCAGCCGACCGAGATCGGAGCCGCCCACCTCACGAGCGACACGAAGGGACTCCACGATTCGGTCGGCCACCGGGTCGGCAAGCCGCGCCTTGAGCCGGTCCAGACATGCCTCGAAGCGTCCGGTGGCCCGGTAGTCCTCACCGAAACGCCGGAAGGCGGGTTGCAGCGCCTCTGGCCCGCGGTCCGCGAGCTGGGTCAGCGCCTCGGGCAGCGACATGCCTGCTCGGACTGCCGATGCCAGGTTGTCGACAATGTCGGGCCAGAGATCGCGCAGCTCCTGACGACGCTGCCGTTGCCTACGGCGGACGAGTGCCGTCGGCGTGCACGCGGCGAGCAAGCCGAATGCGATCGCCACAACGGAGGAGAGCGAGATGACGTAGACGACGACCATGACAACGAGTGCAAGACCAACGGATGAGGCAACGATTGCCGTCGGTGTGACGCTGCTCAGACCGGCCTGAGCGAGCGTCTCCTGCATGCGCTCGCGCCTCGTCAGTGTGCCGCTGCTTGTATCGTCGCGATTGCTTCGACTCGGCGGCCGCAGCGATTGAACGATGAGGACGACTCCCAGGCCGAACGCAAGTCCGATGAGTGCTCCCATCAGACCCCCACATCGTCTAAGGCCCGGTACGTGGCATCGCCCAGCAGGCGGATCAGGTCGTAGCCCGCGCGTTGGAAGCGATCGCGATGCGGCGGGTACCCGTCCGCGCGAACCAACCGTCCCTGTCGGGTGGTGAAGATGTCGGCGACTTCGACGATGTCGCCTTCGGCCCGGCCGGGAAGGGCCACGATCTCGCGTACCCGGCGCCGTCCGTCGCTCTCGGTAGCAAGGTGCACGACGATGTCCACGCACGAAGCAACAGTTGGAACCACGAAGGCATGGCCGACGTTCTCGCCGGCGAGTAGAGGCAGCGTGCAGAGCTTCGTCACGGCCTCCCGGGCACTGTTCGCGTGTATCGAACACATTCCGGGAAGCCCCGAGTTCAGCGCGATCAGCAGGTCGAGACACTCCTCCTGTCGGACCTCGCCGACGATGATGCGCGACGGCCGCATCCGAAGCGCCTCTTTGACGAGGCGACGCAGTCGAATCTCGCCGGTTCCTTCGAGGTTGGCCTGGCGGCATTGCAGCGCCACCGTGTCAGGAAGTGGAATGCGGAGCTCGAACACCTCCTCGCAGGTGACCACGCGTTCGCGCGCTGGTACTGCGCCCGCCAAGCAGTTCAGCAGCGTCGTCTTTCCCGCTTGCGTACCACCAGCAACGATGATGTTGAGACCACTCACCGTGGCCGCCTCGAGGAACGCTGCTGCCGCAGGCGTCAGCGTTCCCAACTCGACGAGCTCATCCAAATGTGTTGCGCGAACGATGAACTTGCGGATGTTCACCGCCCATCAATAAACCACCGGTGGGGCGGGTCTCGCTTGCCCGATGCTTGCCCATGCGGTTCGCGTCCTTGCCCCGGTGGCTCACTGGCTAGAGCGAAGCTGACCGACCTCGCCGTCTCGGGGGCTGCTATGAGACGACCTCATTGGGGACTCCGGCGCGGCTGCCCAGCTCGTCCGTTGAACACGACCACGTCGTCGTCTACTCGGTCGCACGTGGCCACGGGGGCGGGATGCGCCTATCAACTGGCCGCCTTCACCGACGACCCGGTGCGCCGGGACCCGGCCGCCGTGCTGGGCCGCGGTCGCAGTTGACCACGTCCTCGGTGCGCTGCCGGGTTGCGCGAGACCGACCGGCTGCGCGACGTGATCGGCGACCGGCACCGCTGGCACGCCGTCCGTGCCCACTTGCACGAGCTGGGCGGCGACCTCCCCGCCGCCGCCACGTCCTACGCCGACCCGCCGGGCAACGAACGTGCCGAACGCGACCACCTCGTCCGCCAGGCCGCCCGCGCGCGGGCCCGCGAGCTATGCAGCTGACGGCTGTGCAGCGGGTCCCGGGCCGCGGGCTTGCCGGTCACTTCGGGGCACAGTCGGCAGATCCGGCCGGGTCGCGCCGCCCTTCGGGTGGGAACGGGTGGACGGCCACCCGCTTGCGGCGAAGGTGCGCACGGGTACGGATAGTTGGGCGTTAGGGGAGGAACTGCTCGGCGATGCCGGTCACGACGCCGTCGCGGGTGGTTACCCAGAAGAGGGAGTACGAGACCCGGACGTCGCCGTAGGACGCGAGCTTCGACAACGAGATGGTGGAAGTTGCTCGTCGCGCTGCCGGCCTCGAGCCAGGACAGCCCGTCGACCGTCACGGGTGCGCGCGGGGACCGGCTGCGCCAGGAGATTGTGAGCGCGCGGTCTTGGAGGGCGTCGCAGTGATCGCTGAACGAGGATTGACTCGACTCGGTAGCCGCGCTGACCATCGCGCGGGATGGTGCAGGGTGGGAGCAATGCATGGGTCGGCCTCTCGAACAATCAATCGGGCGTTCTGCTCGCCTTGCCGCTGCCATTCTGGTGGCGCCGTCGTCGGCGACCCTGGTGGGGATGTCCTCGACGACGAGGAGATCGCATCACCACATGACGCTTGGTGCTTCGGGCATCGCAAGACGCAGCAAGGCGGAGCCGACGCCTGCCTCGCCAACCATGAGGTCGGGGCTGCGCGATCCGTCGTCCGAGGGCCAGCCTTCGTCCGTTCGGTAGGCAAGCAGGTTCGTCATGAGCGAGCGAGCCGCAGTGTCGTGTGTCGCGTCGTTGGTTGCGTGCCTGGCGTCGGTTAGCACCTCCAAAGTGCCGGCGAGACCGTGGCACTGGGTGGCGCCGTGCCAGCGAGTTGCCGCGGTCGTCCGGACCGCCGTAACCGCGATTGCAAGGTGCGCGGGAGCTGATGTGACGTCGTGCGCGCGGAAGAGAAAGCGCGCTATCCCGGCCGTTCCATGGCACCACGTGGCGCCGAATGGTGTCGCGGGGCGTTCTATTGCGGTCCAGCAGACGCCCGTCCCGTCGTTCAGCGCAGGTTGCGCCGTCTCGACGATCCAGTCAGCGATCTCTCCGCAGGTCCTCTGTGACCGCTTATCGCCGGTCAGCAAGGCGTACTCGGCTAGAAAGCGCCCGATTCCAGCCGAACCATGGGCGTACCCGGGATAGCGCATGCCTGACAGCGCACCGAAACGAGCGGGCAGGCGCCACAGCGGGCGGTCGGGGTCACGCCGCTCGGCCAGCTCGGTGGCGCAGTCGCCGGCGCGTTCGAGTGCGTCCGCGTCGCTGCTCGTGCGCCACAGCAACAACTGAAGGAGGCCGACTCCGGCAAGGCCTGTCATCAGGTCTGGAGAGCGCACTTCGGCTGCGTCGATGGCGCTGGCGAGCGCTCGCGCTCGGTCGAGCCACATTGGTTCTCCGGTGGCGCGGTATAGGCGCAGGTACAGTAGTGCGGCGCCGCAGTCACCGAAGTAGAGGCCCGGCATAGGCTCGGTCCTAGGTACGACGGGCGCGGTCTCAGCCAGCCAGTTCCCGCATCGTGTCGCCGTGTCGAGGAACCTTTCCTGGCCAGTCGCCTCTGCCAGCGCGCACAGATATAGAGCGATCCCTGCTGAGCCGGTATAGACGTCGCGGGACGGTTGCTGCTTCACGGTGTGGTGGTTGGACAGCCAGTACGTGTGTCGATCCGACTCGGGGATGGCGTTGCGAACGAGGCGTGCGCCGATCTCGATCGCTAGCAGAATGGGGGAGTCCAGGCGGGAGCCAGCGGATGCCGCCGCCGGCTCCTCATCTAGTGCGTGGGAGATCTCCTCGACAGACCCGAAACGCGATCCCGCCTCTCGCTCGATGCAGCGTCTTATCACTCCGGGCACCGGATTCGTCGGGTCACGGCCTGCCTCGATCGTCACGACGGCGCCGGGATCGGGAAGCACCGACGCTTCGACGCCTGTGACCATGGCCAGGGCTGTCGCGCCGATGGCAAAGATGTCGTCCTGGTAGGACCGGCCGGCCAATGGGTTAGCTTGCTGCGGGGAACAGTATCCGCGGGTTCCCATGCCGCCGGTAGGTTCGTTCGTCGGTGGTCCGGCCAGCTCGAAGTCGATCAACCGCAGGCCGTCAGTAGTTACGACGATGTTTGATGGCTTGATGTCGGCCACCACCCAACCGGCCGCATGCGCCCTCGCTACCGCCGCGCACAGCGACTTCGTCCATGAGCGCACGAGATTCTTGGGCAGCCGCTGTCCGCTAGAGGCGAGCTCTTGGAGCACCGCCGAAAGGGTGCGGCCAGGTATCGGCTCGTAGACGAGGAAGGAGCTCGACGCCTCGTCCCAATGATCCAGCAGCCGCGGTGCGATGTTGTTCTGACCCAGCACGGCCAGACACTCGGCCTCGACGGTGAGGCGGCTGCGGGCGTCACTGCCTGACAGCTCCTCCATCGTGTGGGCGTAGGCCTCTTTGACTACGACAAGGGCGCCGCCGTCGGCGTCATCAACGAAAGCGAGGTCGGTCCGACCCTTCGGGCTTCGGAAGAGGCAGGTTGTCCGAACGTATCGTCCGCCCACCACGCGGGACGAAGACCTTGCGTCTTGGTTGCTCCCCGACGTCAGTCGCTCGTCCTCGGTCCAGCCGACGGCGGTGCGGCGACCGGGAACAATCCTGCCCATCGGCAGCTGAACCCAACGTCGAATGAACGAGCCGTCTCGCGAGTAGACGAGGCTGCCGGCCTGGAAGGGTTGCTCGCCGGGAATATGGGGCCCGGAGAACACTGCAGTTACGTGATGTAGCAGTAGCGCGGTCCGGACAGCCTCAACCTCGGTGGCCGGATAGGCCGTAAGGAATTTTCCGACCTGTGACGCCCCACCTCGGCCCGACGAGAGAAAGGCCAGCGACTTTAGATCGGCGACGTGCTTGAAGGGGATACGGCGTGCGACAAGCACCGGTAGACAGGCTCGCAGCACGTCGGGCGCGCAAGAGACAGACGACGAGACGTGCAGCTTCGTGCCGGTCTCCGGCCCAGACGAATCAGGAGGCGCGTAGGAGCGGAAGAATCTCACCCTCGAACCACTCACGGTCCAGCCGGCAAGCGCTGCGTCGGCCATCGCGGCGTGCGCGACTCGCTCAAGGGCGTCCGGCTCCTTCATCGGCGCCCTGCCATGAGTCGGTCCTGTTCGCGCCGCAGCTGCGAATCGATCACCAAGCGCACGTCGGGGGACAATGGAACGTCGAGAGTGGCTGCTCCGACGAAGGGCCAGCGCGTTCGGTCTCCGAGCGACACCGCCCGAAGGTTGACAAGGAGCGCCGCCGCGCGCTCCTGTTGCCCGTCGGCAATCTCTATCCGAACGACGTTCGCGGCGAGGTGTAGTCGCTTGCCTGTAAGGAAGTCGTGCTCGTAACAAGCGGCCAACTCGGCCGCAACGTCGAGCGCTCTCAGCAGCAGTTGCCGAGCGGCATCAAGCTTGCCTTCCTGAAAGTCGACAAGGGCCCATGCCGGCAGCGCAGCGAGCTCGACTACGCCCCGCAGTTCAGGCGTATCAGGAAGTGGCACCTTCTCGGCGAGCATCTTCAACTGCGCGCGCGCCCCTTCGCCACGGCCGGCCTTGGCCTCACTTGCGACGTGCTGATAGTGCTCGGTGAGGACCCGAGCGAGAATCACGTCCTCGTGTCGGTGCCGCTCAAGCAGCAGCGTGAGCTGCCGCCTCCGAAACTCAGCCGACGCGGGGTCGGTCACGCTGTTAGCGGATAAACAAAAGTGAGCGTGCACGGTGGCGGGACGGTGAGGCAGCAGTCTGTGCAGCAGCAGTCCCAAGTCCAGAACGCCAGTGCCGTCTCGAACGTCGAATCCTGAAAGTCCTCAGCCGCCATTGCCTTCGAAAGTTGTACCGGAAGGCCATTCTCCTCGAACAGTTCGGCGAGCAACTCCGGCGTGTTGACGCGGCGGAGCTCCGTACCGCCCGCACCCTCGTCCTGTGGTGTCTCGGCGAGCACCCTCCGCATTTCGCGCACTGTCACTAGGGCCTGACGGTAACTCGCGATCTGCTTTTGGACCGTGTCCATCACCCGAGTTGCGATGTCGAGGTCGTCTGCCGACGGGTTAGCGTAACGATCGAAGTTCGGCATCTTGTCCCCCTCGAAGCACGGAAGCTGCGGTGAAGTGATGCGGGACAAGTGAATCTAGCGAAGTCGCCAACACCGCGCCAAGCCCATCCCTCGAGGGCCAGGCTTTGTGATAGGAACAAATCACACGATCGTGCGAACTGGGGCCTAGGACGATCAAAGTAGTCAGCATCGCCCCGGGCAGCATGGCGTGATGGTCATCGAAACGGCAGATCAACGCCTCGACCGGATCCGGGATCTTGCGACGCATCTTGGAGCGCGCCATGTCGGCCAGGACCGCCGGGTCGCGCTCCCCATCGACCAGCGCGGTCAGCATCTGCCTCGCCGACACCCCGGCGATGTTCGACGCGAGCAATGACAGCTTGATGCTGGCGTCCTCGAGCAGCTTCTCCATCCGCACCGCGTCCCGGCGGCTGCATACGCCTTCTCGGCATCACCGGGGGTCAGCGAGGGATTGCTCATGTCTTTGGGTGAGCTTGGCTTTGCCTCGTACAACGAGAGCATCGTTCCCCTGACCGATGGCACCCTCGAGCTGCTTCATCGCAACCTCGTAGGCTTTCTGGTCCGCTGCACTCTGTCGGCTGCAACTAGGAACTCGACACTTTGCCGCAGTTCTTGATCGAGCACGCGCATGCGGTGCTCATGGGCGCTCCGCCGCCTATCGGTGAGAACGTCAGTGACGCTTTGCTGACGAAGCCGAGGATGAGTCCGATGCTGGTGGCTGCAACGGGCCACCAGGCTGCATCCACTAGCTCCTCCATGGGATTCGGCATCGTACGGCGTAGGTGCCCCGCCGCGTCTCAGAGTCGCATGCTCGTGCGGTGTCTCGCCTTGACCCTGAAGTCGCCGCCCATGTGCTCGACGACGACGGCGAATGGCGGGACGCGTGGGCCTACGACCGCCAGCACCTCGAAGACGGCTGGTGGTACCACGTGCGGATCTACTGGCGGGGCGCTACGGCGCGGCGCGACGTCGGAATCCGCTCGTCGGTTCGGTCTCATCCGGCTGTTGGACGAGCGCGGCGGCATGTTCGCGTCGTCATGGACGCCGTCGACGGCCAAACTGTCCCGGTCGCGGCACCAGACCGACGGGCTTGGTCGGCCGCCGGCGCAGATTCGTTCGTCTAGGGAGTCCATCTCGAGATCTACGATTAGCCCCCGTCGCGTCCGGCACGACGTCGGAGCTGGCCGAGGGGGCCACATGTCCGCAACCCGTGCGGCTCGCACGGCGATCAGGTCACCGCGCGGCGCCGCCATCGCCGGGATTGCCTTCTCAGTCCTGCTCGCGGTCGCTCTTGCCCTCGTACGTAGCGCGCAGCCGAGCGATCCCAACGCCGCCGGCGACTGGCTCGCCGACGGCAGCCGCCGCCAGGCCGTCGTGGTGGCGTTGAACCTGCTGCCATTCGCCGGAATCGCCTTCCTGTGGTTCATCGGAGTCGTGCGCGATCGGATCGGGGAAGGGGAAGACCGGCTCTTCGCCACTGTGTTCCTTGGCAGCGGATTGCTGTTCGTCGCCATGATGTTGTCCGCGGCCGCTGTCGCCGGTGGCCTCTTGTTCACCGCCGACGACAACGCCACCGCCGCGTCCCAACCAGCCATCTGGGCCTACGGTCGCCGAATCACCAACACCCTGATGAACGTCTACGCCATGCGGATGGCGGCGGTGTTCATCATGGCGACCACCACCCTTGCCGTCCGTCTCCGCCTCATCCCCCGCTGGCTCGCCGTTGTCGGCTATCTCACCGCGGCGACGCTGCTCCTGACCGTAGGAGTCATCCCTTGGCTCGAGCTCCTGTTCCCCGCCTGGGTGTTTGTGTTCAGTGTCCACATCCTGATCGTGACCATGCGCGCCCGCCCAGCGCCGCCCGCGGCGGCCCCGTAACCCGTGTGCCCAACACGGCGACCACGGGCCACCAGTCGTCCAGGCGCATGCAACACGATCGAACTGAAGCTGACGTACCGGGGGCCGGAGTCCGCGCCGCTGGCCTGACGGGCGGCGGGCACAAGCGAGCCGATAGACGCCAATTGCGTCCCCTTGCTCTTATGTCAAAGCGGGTTGGGTGGTCGGTGTGGCGGGGTGGTCGGTGTGGCGGGGTGGTGGCCGGCGTCGGCGAGGAGAGCGCGGAAGATCACGTCGGATAGCCGTCGCTTGAGGGCGCGGATGGATCCGGCTTTGGTATCGCCCGGCGGTTCGGCGGCGTGCAAGGTAGCTGCGTGCCTCGGGGTGGTAGTGCGCCTGGGTGATGGCGATGCGGTGCACGGCGGCGTTGAGCTGCCGGTTGCCGACTCGGCTGAGGCGGTGTCGTTCACGGTTTCCGGACCAAACGGGTAGTGGCGCGGTGCCGTTGTGTCGGGCGAACGCGTGCGGGGACCGGAACCGGCGCACGTCGGCTGTCTCGCCGATAGCTTCGCGGCGGTGAGGGTGGCGCAGCCGCAGATTTCCAGCAGTGTCGGGGCGAGTGTGTTGACCAGGGTGTCGAGCTCTTTGTCGAGCTGCAGGATCTCGGTGGTGAGGTCGTGACAGCGCTGGACGAGGCCGCGGGCGAGGCGCGCGACCACGCTGTTCAGGTTCTCGAGGCGGGTTCGGATCGCGGTGAGGTGCTTGGGTCGCCACAGGCAGCGGGCCGGTGGCTGCCAGGACGGGTCGAGCGCGTGCAGGTGCCAACGGAGCCGGTTGATCGCACGGGTTCGCTCGGCGACGAGGTTGTCTCGATGGTCGGTGAGCAGGCGGACCTCTCGGGCTGGGCCATCGAGCCGGGCGGTCGGTAGCTCCGGCTCACGCAGAGCGGCGCGGGCGACGGCGAGCGCATCGATGGGATCGGACTTGCCGTAGCTGCGCGCCGCGTCGCGGGCGTGCGCCGTGAGCTTCGGTGGGACCCGGACAATCCGTTCGCCGGCGCCGAGCAGGTCGCGTTCAAGCCGCCGGGAGAGGTGCCGGCAGTCCTCGACAGCCCACAGCCGGTCCCGGCTGAACTCCTGCGCCCAATGCAGCAGCGCAAGATGGTCGAACCTCCCGGGGTTCGGTCGAGGCCCTCAGCTCGTGGTCGCATACGGCTGGGGGCCGCTTCAGTTGACTAACGCATGTCTACCCGCACGATTCACGCGCGTCGTCTTCCCCGCCTGCGTGCCACCGGCGACGATGATGTTGAGACCGCTCACTGTTGCCGCCTCAAGGAACGCTCCGCTGCCCGCAGAAGAGTGCCGCGAGTGGGACGGCTTACGGGCCCCTTCCGTGGACGCTCGGGTCTTCCGTGGAGACCCTTGCGATGTATTGCACCCTGTGGAGGTGAGTCGGTTTGTTCTTGAGGATCTGCGGCACCGGATTGTGCAGGCGCCAATGGCGGGAGGGCCGTCGACCCCCGCTCTGGCTGCCGCTGTCTCTGGCGCTGGCGGCCTCGGCTTCCTGGCCGCCGGCTACAAGTCAGTGGATGTCGTCGAGCGGGAGCTCGCCGAGCTTCGCACGTTGACGCCGGCCGGGCTCCCGTACGGCGTGAACCTGTTCGTCCCGTCTGGTGCGGCCGATCTGGCTGAGGTGAGGACTTATGCCGATGGGCTGCGGATCGAGGCCGAGCGGCGCGGGGTCGCCTTGGGTGAGCCGCGGTGGGAGGACGACGGGTACGCCGAGAAGGTCGATCTGCTGTGCCAGCAGCGGGTTCCAGTTGTGTCGCTCGTGTTCGGGTGCCCCGAACCGTCGGTCGTGGACCGCTTTCATCAGTCCGGGTCTGCGGTGTGGGTGACCATCACCACGGTCGCGGAGGCAGTGGCCGCGCAGCGGGTCGGCGCTGACGCGCTGGTCGTGCAGGGGGTGGAGGCCGGTGGCCACCGAGGCGGGTTCGATGACATCCAACCGGGCGATGTCGGCCTACTCGCCCTGCTGCAGTTGGTCCATGCTGCTGTTGGCCGAGACGTGCCGCTGATCGCAGCGGGCGGTCTGAGCACCGGACGCGGCGTCGCCGCGGCGCTGGCCTGCGGCGCCGCCGCTGCCCAGCTAGGTACCGCGTTCCTGCTGTGCCCGGAGGCGGGCACGGTCCCGGCCCACCGCGCTGTGATCAGGCACGGGGACGCGCGCACGGCGCTGACCCGAGCGTTCACGGGCAGAACAGCTCGCGGGATCGTCAACCGATTCCTCCTCGAGCATCCCGATGCCCCAAGCGCCTATCCGGAGGTCCACCACCTCACCGCGCCCCTACGAGCGGTGGCACGGAACCAGGGCGACACGGAGGGCTTCCACCTGTGGGCCGGGCAGGCCTACCCGCTGGCCGAACCAGTTCCGGCGACCGACCTCGTCCTCCGCTTGGCCGCCGAAACCCGAGACGCACTGAACGAAGCGGAACGCCTGACCCATTAGCCGCCGTCCCGTTGACCTGTCGGCTAGCGGGACCCCTCGCCTTTCCTGAGTGCGCCCCGATCCCAAGGCACTTCGCTGTCTTCACCGCCCATCAATAAACCACTACTGGAAACGTCGACTTCGCCTCATGTCGGCGGCCAGGCGCTTGCCCGAGGGCTGGGCACCGCTTGCCCGGTTGCTCCGGGCAGTCACACGTCAGACCAGCGACTGTGGCGCTGTCCGTGGCCATGAAAAAGTCCCCATTGGTGGCCAGTAGGAAGTTCCCGCTGGTGGCCATGTGAAGTCCCCACCCTTCGCTCGTCGTGTCGAGCCTGGGCCGTTGGCCCTGCGCGGTGACGGTGGCGGTGCCAACCAGTCACCGGCTCACCGCGCAGGGGGCTCCATTGAAGAGTGCGAGGGAACGGATGGATGTCATTGCCGCCTATCGGCAGGTGGGCAGCTACCGGGCGGCGGCCGCGATGTGCGGCACGACGCACAAGACGGTGAAGCGGGTTGTGGACGCGGCGGAGGCGGCGCTCGGCGGTGAGCCGCGGTCGTCGACGCTCCGGCCCCGCGGTCACAACTACGACCCGGTGACCGCGCTGGTCGCGGAGAAGGTGAAGGTCACGCACGGTCGGATCTCGGCGAAGCGGCTGCTGCCGCAGGCCAAGGCGACCGGGTATGAAGGGTCGGCGCGCAACTTCCGCCGGCTGGTCGCTGAGCAGAAGCAGTCGTGGCGCCGTGGTCAGCATCGCGGCCGGCCGTTGACACCAAACGACGATGGATTCTCGGTCAGCGCTCCCGGCCTATATCGGCTGGCCATCAGGACCCGTTGTCATGTCGGTGTAACGCAATGCGCCGTTGTGGGGCCGGGTGTTGTGTCATCCGCTAGTGCATGTCCCACTCGGAAGGACACCCGGCCCTAGCGTCGATGAGCACCGAATAACAACGGCTCTTCGCAGACAGCGGCGACATCATCTACATCGGCGGCGAACCCGGGGTTCCGGCAACGCCCGGGCAAACGCGCGCCTCGCCTGCTCCCCTACGTCAACACGAGCGATTGCCGACGAGACGATCCGGGGGGCCGCGGCTGGCGGCGGCCTCACCGCCTTGGTCATGACGGTTCGAACTGGTCGCGGGGTGTCGATTGTTGCTCAAGGACGCACCTCGTACACGACGTTGAACGGGGTTTCGCTGGCCCGCCGGAACCGGCTGAAGCGCGCATCGGTAATGATCTTTCGGATTGCCGTCTCGCCGGCCTGCGCCCCTAGCGGATTGCTGCCGCCCTGATGCTTTGCGTTGGGGACGCAGAGGAAGGTCGAGAAGGCGTAGTTGACGCGACCCACCGGGTTGAGGTTGCCACCGAGGTCGTCGGCTGCGATCGGCTCGACGATCATCCAGGCGCCGTCTGGGGCTAGGGCGTCACGGATGTGGGTTGCGGCGCCGACCGGGTCGCCCATGTCATGCAGGCAGTCGAAGGTCGTGACCAGGTCATACCCGTGACCGGTGAAGGATCTGGCGCACGCCACTTCGAACGAGGCGCGATCGGCGACGCCGGCCTCCGAGGCGCGCTTTCGCGCAATTTCGATCGACGGGGCGTGGTAATCCGCACCGACGATCCTGGAGTTGGGATAGTGCTGTGCGAGCAGGACGGTTGTTGCGCCGAGTCCGCAGCCGACGTCGGCCACGTTGGCGCCGGCCCGCAGCCGGTCCTCGACTCCGTCCAGAGACGGGATCCAGTTGGGTATCAGGTTGGCCAGGTACCCGGGCCGGAAGAACAGGTCGGTTCCGACGAACACCTCGTCGTCGTGCTCGTGCCAGCCGATTCCAGTTCCGGTGCGGAACGCCTCGGTGATGCGGTCAACCGCCCTGAGCGCCCCGAGCGCTGCGACGAAGCCGCCCGGTGCGTACACCGGTCCATCGGGGTTCGCGAGCGCGAACGCCTGCTCCGCGGTCAGCCAATACGCCTCTGGCTCTGGCTGGCAGCTGACATACCCGCCCGCGGCCTGGCCGCGCAGCCACTCGGTGACGTAGCGCCCATCGCAATTGGCTCGCGCCGCCAGCTCGGTGGGTGTCGCGGGTCCGTCCGCGAGGGCGCGGTAGAGCCCGAGCCGGTGGCCGACGACGATGCTTCCCGCCGCCATGGTCGCTCCCAGGTCGCCGACGATGCGGCCCAGAAACTCGGTGAGCCTTTCCTGATCCATGGTGTCCTCCACGGTCGAGGCAGATGCTTCGGCCCTGGTGTACTGCCGATCAGTTCGCGTCGATATTGGGAGAATCCCTTAAGGGGTTGGACGATGCAGCCCGATCGCCACCGCCCAGGAGGCGATGCCGGCGCGGTTGGCGACCCTCAGCTTGCCCATGATGTTGCGGACGTGGACCTCGGCTGTCTTCTCGGTGATGCCGAGGGCACGCCCGATCTGCCGGTTGGTGCTCCCGCCCGCGATCATGGTCGCCACCTCGCGTTCCCGGGGGGTCAACTCGGCGGCTCGGATGGCGACCGGTTCGGCCGGCGCAGTGACCGGGGTCACGTACGACATGGCCAGCTCGATAGCCGCGGCTACCGGCATGGTCCGTCCGTCGTGGCGGGCGCGGTCGGCGGCGTCCGGTCCGACGGCCTGTGCCACCGCGGCGTCGAGCAGGTCCAGCCGGTGCCGCTCATCGCCGGACACCGTCGCCGCGAGCGCCTGCCGAAGCAACCCGGCAGCCCCCAGGAGCCGTGCGGCCGCACGGTACGACGCGTGGGCGCTGGCCACGGCGGCGAACGCCTCGAGGCACTGAGCGACGCCGCGGCGGTCGTCCACCGCGCGGTACGAGGTAAGCGCCTCACCGAGCAGGACCGACGCCTCGTCGGCCGCTCCCCGGCGCAGCAGTACCGTGCCCAGCCCCCATGCCGCCCATGCCTGCGCCCATCGATAGTCGATGTCCCGCGACCGGCGCAGGCTCGTGCGCAGCTGCCCCTCGGCCTCGGCCAGGTCGCCACGCTCGGCAGCAAGCATGCCGAGATCTTGTTGCGCCCAGACCAGGCCTTGGTCGTGCCCGAGTTCGGTGAAGATCCGGGCGGCCTCGTCGTACAGCGCGGCGGCCTGCTGGTACCGTCCGTGGCCGCGGGCGACGTGCCCGAGGCACAGGGCCGAGGTCGCCATGCTGTGCCGGTCGCCGGCCCGCTCACCCAGTGCGCGCGCTTTCGTCAACGCCTGTTCCGCATCGTCGAGGTCCCCGCGAGCGCTGGCCAGGAAGCCGACCGAGACGAGGGCGCTGATCAGCAGGCCCTCCGGGACGCTGGCAGGGTCGGCCGCGGAGAGCAATCCGTCGAGAGTCGCCTTTCCCTCACCGAGATGGCCACGCGAGTACCAATACCAGCCGAGCGCGATCGCGAGCTCGAGCGCCCTGACCAGATCCCCGGCCCCGCAGCGATCCGCCAGCGCCGCTCGCAGATTTCCGTTCTCTTCACCCACCCACGCATGCGATGCCGCCTCTCCCGGGCCGGTGCCGGCCACCTGGATTGATGTCGCGCGCTCGGCGTAGTACGCCGCATGCCGGGCCCGGGCAGCCGCCACATCGTCGTGCCGTTCGAGCTGTTCCGCGGCGAACTCCCGGATGGTCTCCAGCATGCTGAACCCCGCCGTGCCGTCCGCTCTGGTGGTACGCCTGATGAGGCTCTTGGCCAGCAGCGAGCCGACCCCGTCCAGCGTCTGCAGATCCGGAACTGCGCAGACCTGCTCGGCGGCAGACAGCGTCCAGCCGTCGGCGAAGACGGACAACCGTCGGAACAGCGTTCGTTCGCGAGCCGGGAGCAGACCATGGCTCCACTCGATGGCGGTACGCAGCGCACGCTGCCGGCCGGCCACGTCGCGTGCGCCGTCGGTGAGCACCGCCATCCGGTTCTCTAGCCGGTTCAGCAGTTCGCCTGGGCTGAACACCTTCAGCCGTGCAGCGGCCAGTTCGATCGCGAGCGGCAGCCCGTCTAGTCGTACACAGATCTCCGCGACCGCACCCGCATTCTGCCGAGTCAGTGAAAGGTGGGGTGGCCCGGCGCGCTCACTCAGCAGCGCCACCGAGGCGTTCGCGGCCAGCCGGTGCGGATCGGCCCAATCGCTAGCGTCCGGCAGCGGCAGCGGCGAAACGGCGAACACCCGCTCGGCAGTTAGATTCAGGCCCTCCCGACTGGTGGCGAGCACCCGGAACCGCGGGCACCGCGACAGGACACCCCCCAGGGCCAGCGCAGCATCAAGAACGTGCTCGAAATTGTCGACGACCAGCAGAATCTCCCGGTCCGCCAACCCGGCCTCCAGCCGATCGGCCAGTGGCATGCCCGGCGCGTCTGCGACGCCGAGGGTGCGCGCGATCTCGGGCAGTACGAGTGCTGGGTCGCGAATCCGCGCGAGATCGACGAAAACCGCGCCCTCCGCGAACTCCGTGGCGGCCGGGGCGGCGACGCCGAGCGCAAGGCGGGTCTTACCCACCCCGGGCGGACCGGTCAACGTCACCAGACGGCTCTCCCGCAGAAGCCGGCGTACCGAAGCGACCTCCGCGTCCCGACCGATCAGCCGGTTCGCCGCCACCGGCAGCGAGCCCACCACATAGCCCTCCCGCCCCCGGGACGCAGCCTCCCGGAGATCACGTCCCGATCGTAGGCGCGCCACCCGGTCACCGATGCTCGACTGCGGCGACGGAATGGCCGGATATCGGACCCTGGCCCAGGGCGAGCGATGGCCATGACGAGCCGCCAAGCGGGAAGGTTGTCCCGTCAGATGACACCGATAGCACGCCGGTGCTCATCAGCTTGCGTGAGGCGATGTCCCGGAAACCCAAGCGGCTGGACGCGAAACCGACGCGCAGGGCCCTACGAGTGCACCTAACCGCCCGCCCTGGCGACGCGCTTTGGACTTGTTGGCTCAGATCCCGGAGAGCGCCAGCGAGACCGCGAAGCGGCGACGGCCAGCGTCGCCGATACCGAGCCGGTGGAGACCCAACCTCGATCTGTGACGGGGGGCGACGGCGAATATCCCCTTGAGGCGCCTCATTGCTCGCCGGTGTGCTCGCCCACGTCCAGGTACTACTCGCCCTGCTTGCCCGGCTGTGGTCTCACAGGTCCAGGTATTACTTGCCCGCTTGCTCGGCTGTGCTTGCCCAGGTGCGGGTACCACTCGCCCGTTTGCTCGTACGAGCCACATCCCGCTGATTGGCATACTCCGGTAGGCGTGCAGCGGTCGTCGGGCATCGGCGGCTGGGTCGCCAGCGACGGCTCCTCAGCCACCAAAAGGAATGGACCCGGGACGTAGGCGGATCGGGGGATCGTAGGCGGGCCACACCAAGCGCCCGGAATGCGTTCGTGGCGCGCGTTCAGCGGATGTGCTGGCGGATGACCCGGACCAGTGCCGGTAGGCCTTTGAGGAGCGCGGCGCGTTCGCTGTGCGTCATGGCGTCGACCCAGCACTCGTACTGCTTGTGGAACGTGGTTGCCATCCGCACGTGCGTGGCGCGGCCCTGGTCGGTCAGGCGGAGCCGGTACTGCCGATGGTTGTCCGGATCCCGCTCCCGCACCAGCAGCCCGTTGCGTTCCATCTCCGCCGCCAGCCGGCTGACGCTGCTCTTCTCCAGCCGCAGCCGGTCGGCCAGG
Source organism: uncultured Actinomycetota bacterium (assembly GCA_963801015.1). Classification (GTDB taxonomy): domain Bacteria; phylum Actinomycetota; class Actinomycetes; order CAWDCV01; family CAWDCV01; genus CAWDCV01. The sequence continues at coordinate 407,006 of CAWDCV010000002.1, forward strand.
TCGCGCTGGGACAGCAGCGTGTCGACGTCCAGTTCGTGCAGCGCGAAAGCCTGCGACAAAGAGACCGAGTGCCCGGCGACGGCCTGGTCCGGCTGCAGCAGGCCGGCGGCCCGGACGACCTCCATCAACAGTTCGTGCAGGCGCGCCGCTTCCGCGGCGTCCACCGGATGTGTTCCCACACCAACACCACCCGACCAACAGTTGTGCTCTACAACTCATAGGACGTACAGTCGAGCAATAGTTGTAACACACAACTCACGGAAGGGCTGCCATGCACGGCCTCATCCATGCCCGGCGCCGCACCACGCCGAAGGTCTTCCAGGGCCGCTCCAGCCGCGATCTACGACCTCCTGTCCAGGCGGGTGCTGCGCCGCATGTACCGCCGGCTGGCCGCCGATCGTGGCCGAGGCGGCACCCGACGGCGGCGCGGTGCTGGACGTCGGCACCGGACCCGGCGTCCTGCTGGTCGAGCTCGCTGCCCGCCGCCCCGACCTGCGGCTGACCGGCGTCGACCTGTCCGCCGACATGATCGCCGCGGCAACCCGCAACCTCGAGCCCTTCGCGCGAGCGCGCCAGCGCCCGCGTCGGCGACGTCGACGACCCTGCCGTTCCCGGACCGATCGTTCGACCTGATCGTCTCCTCGCTGAGCCTGCACCACTGGGACCACCCCGAGGCCGCCGTGCCGGAGCTGGCCCGGGTCCTGCGCCCGGGTGGCCGGATCTACATCTACGACTTCCCGTTCGCACCGTTCGACAAGCTCGCCGACGCCGCCCGAGCCCGATCCGTCCTCAACGCGCACCCGCCGGAACGAACCCCGATCCGCACCGGCGTCCCGTTCCTGCGCTGCGTGCGGTACGTCATGTCGCCCTGACAACCACCGCTACAACTAATTCGTTCACCGCGTCCGTTTGGCCGACCCTGGCCCAAGACAAAGACGTGGTCGCGTCCACACCGGACGGGTTACGCCATCGGGCCGGGATGAGCACGGCCTCGACAACGGCGACGCCGTCTGGTGCGACAGGTCATGAGCGCCTCACGCGCCGTGCACAGCAGCCCGAGACACCTCCGAGCCCGGCGACGTGCACCGCGCCGAGGACTGCCACAGCATCGTGGTCGACGGCGACTGGGTTATAGGGTGCAACTTGCCCCGAAGCCACGTGGCACCGGAGTGGCCGACCGTCCCCCAGCAGCAACAAGTGCACATCGACCTGCATGTCGACGACGTAGAGGCGGCCGATCGGCTGCCGGTCGAGCTCGGAGAGCGTGAACCTTCAGGGCCCTACGAGATCAGCGACAACCCCGACGGCGATGCGATATTCGCCGTTTATGCCAGTCCGGCTGGCCATTCTGCTTCGGGCCGCTGCTGCGCCGCCCACCACCCGTACCCCCCGGTCACCACGATCGTGGCCAGCACCGCCACATAGGCCCACACCCGCGGGTCGTCGGCGCGCAGCTCGGCCCGGTACCGCAGCAGCACGAGCAGCTCGAACACCCCGAAGGCGGTGTAGGCCACCGCCGGCACGAGCCCCCGGATCAGGTCCCGTTCCCAGATCGCCACCGCGGCTGCGAACCCGAACGCGACAAGCCACGCGCCCGCCGCCTGCGCGGTCAGCGGGGCCAGCGGCAACGGCCAGAACCCGGTCCACTCCTGGGCCACGTGATGACGCGTCGCCCCGCCGGCGAACAGCACCGCCCCGGCCACGAACAGGATCGCGCCCTGAGCGGCGACCAGCACCACCAGCCAACCCGGCATCGGTCGCCGAACCGCCTCCGATCGATTTCGGAAGCCCCCCTGCCGCGCGACGACGACCAGGCAGGCGACCGGGATCACCAGATACACGCCCAGCCACAGCCAGGCCGCGAACCGCGCCGCCGGGCCACCCACCATCAGATGAAGGCGATGGGTGTGAAGCAGCGTCGCGACCAACGTGAGCACGGTGAACGCGGTGACCGTGACCATGGCGACTCGCAGATGGCTCCACCGATCCTGCCGCAGCGCGAGAACCGACAGCACGAACCCCGCCGCATATCCGGCACCGAGAAACGCCGCCGTCGACTCAGCGTGAATAGGCCAGGCGAAGAACCTGTGCGTGCTGGAGGTGAACACCAACAGCACGCACGCAGCGAGCGAAGTGAACACCGCGAACGCGACCAACACCGCCCGCGTGCCAGCACCGATCCCGTCCGCCGTCGCCCGCTCCCGCCGCCCGAAACCACCCACTCCTCGCGCCCCCGCATCCCTGCTCCACCACCAGCATCCGGCGGACCCGCCGACTGCCCCACCGCCCTCAGACTGAACCCTGACAGCAACCCCGACAAGGAAAACAGAAGGAATGGTCCACCCCCGCAGTAGCAATGCCCAGGCGGTGGGGACCCGCCAGGGACGTACGCGGGATCGCACTCTGCAACCTGCTCTGCGAGCAGCGGCCCGCCGGACAGGAGGGAGGTCAATGACGGCAGTAGAGCAGTGGGTGAGCCGGCCACTCGGCACCCGCTCGGGCTGGGCTGCTGCCGGCTCCGGCGGCGTCTACCAATCGCTCCCCTCACGCCTGATACGACGTGTGTCACGGCATCCAAACTCGCCCCCAGAAACTGCCGAATCTTCACCGCCCAATGCCGTCGAGTGATGTCGGGGATGACCACATGAAGACGGCTTCCGTCCGGCAAGAGCGCGTCGACGAACGGACTGCTGAGGTCGACGCGTCGCCCTGACGACTTGAGCATTCGCTCGACCAGATCGCGCAGCTCAGACTCACTCAGGATGGTGGTCGTGAGTTCGTTGCGTCCCTGCCGTGCGATGAAGACACGGCCGGGCTCGTTGACCATGATCTCTTCGATGGTGGGATCGTCGAAGTAGCGCTGCAGCGGACCGAAGCCGGCGACGGCGTCGAACACGTCACGAGCGGCTTGCTGAGCATCACCGAGGGCGGGCAGCCCGCCGCCGACGCTCCGGTCCTCGTACTCAGCGACGACATCGTCGACGAGCCGACGTACCGCACCTGGATCGATGATCGGATCGACCCCGCGCCGACGCACGAGCTCACGAACCTCGGCATCGATGATCGAGACGGCAGACACGCCGAACCCCCACAAACCTGCACGCACCCGCCCCCGTCGGCAGGCGGAGAGTAGTCACTCGAGAGCAGCCTGCACAACTCCGCTGTCCACAGGCCGGAGCTCAACCGCGGAACGACGACGCGATCTGCGACTCCGCTTGCGCGTATGAAGCTCCGGCTTGGCCGAGCAGACCACTGATCCCAGACAGCGCATCGTTCAGTTGTCGAGCGCCGTCCTGCCACTGCTCCCACAGCGCGTTGAACTGTGCCGAGGCCTGGCCGGCCCAGTCACCGCCGACGAGAGGGGCGATCTGCCCGCGTAGACCTGCCAACGTGCCGTCGATCTCGCCGGATCCCCTAGAGACGGTGGCGGAGAGTGCGTGCAGCTGCTCGGGCGTCACCTTGATGCCTACGGACATGACGATCCTTCCTGGTTGCCGACGATGTCGTTCGTCTGACGAGGCGTGACTGTAGGCACGAAACAACTCCGCCGGCACTGCCCGACGACTCGTCTGTGGACAACTCCGATATCCACAGATCGGCTCCTGGCACGGTGAAATCGTCGTACCCCGCCGACATACTCGCACCGGGTTGCAGCATCACCGGAGCGAGAGGTTCTGTCATGCGCATTCGGCTCACACTTGCCGGCAGCGGCGGCGGTGCGATGCCGACGGATGTGACGGTGATGGCGTCCGAACCCACCACTGTGCGCAACCTTCGCCCGCATCTTGTTCCGTGGCTGCCCCGACGGCGGCCCTTGTACGCCGATGGCAGTCCACTCTCGGACGACGACGTCCTCGGCGCACCTCCACTCGTTCACGGTGCGGTGCTCTCAGATGCCGCGGCGAATCTCGATGACGAGGTGCTGCAGGGAGTGCTGCAGATTCGCGTGGTTGGTGGACCCTGTGCCGGAGCTGTCCACCGCGTCGTTCCGGGCGAGATCACCGTCGGGCGAGCACCCGGAAACGTGGTTCGCATCGACGACCCGGATGTCTCACGGGTCCACGTCTCCATGACGTCCGATGCCTCGGGCCTCTATGTCCGTGACCTGCAATCGACAAACGGCACGTTCATCGACGACGACCTCGTCCCGCCCAACGGGATGCCGTTCCTCCCCGGACAGCTCTTACGCGCCGGCAACAGCGCTTTCACCTTGGTCGTGCCATCGGACGGCCTTGCAGCTACGACACCTGATGGGAAGGGACAGCTGCTCGTCAATCGACCGCCACGCATCCGTCCACGGGCGGAATTCGTCCGGTTGAGCTATCCGACTGAGCCAAGGCAGCGGGATGTCCCACGCGTGCCATGGGTGGCAATCGTGCTGCCGCTCATTCTCGGCGCGGTGATGTTCGCCGTTGTGGGCAACCAGCCGATGTGGCTTGCCTTCATGCTGTTGTCACCGTTGCTGCTCATCGGAAATGTGGTGAGTGAGCGCTTCCTCGGCCGACGCCGGCACGGTCGTGAGCGACGCGCGTACGAGTCGGAGATGGCGACAGCACGTGAGCGAATCGCCGACGCTGTCGCCGCGGATGTCGAGCATCGACGCGACCAGTCCCCTGATCCGGCCGCGCTGTTGCTCACGGCTCGACAGCCGCTAGCCCGTCTCTGGGAGCGACGTCAGGTAGACGATGATTTCCTGTCGCTCCGCATCGGCCTCGCCGACCTTCCCTCCGCCGTCCTCGTGGAAGGGTTGGACGCTGGCTCTGACCAACCGACCGCAAGGAGCGTGCCGGTCGTCGTCTCCTTGCGGGCTGTTGGTGTCCTTGGTGTCGCCGGCCCGCGCAGACACGTCGAGAGCCTGTGTCGCTGGCTGGCGGGACAGCTCGTCGCGTTGCACAGCCCGCATGATCTACACGTGGTGCTGCTCATCCAGGGCGCCGCTGTTGACACCTGGAGCTGGGTGACGCGACTGCCTCACGTGCTTCCGCAGAACGGGCAGAACTGCACGCTGCTCGTCGGACTCGACGATGCGACGATCCTGGCCCGGATCAGCGAGCTGCTCGCCGTACTGGATGCCCGACAATCCGCGATGACGGGAGGCAGCGGAGATGCCGCAATGCAACCCGCCATTGTCGCGATTGTCGACGGATCCCGAGAAATCCGGGGCCATCCGGGAGTGGCTCGACTCCTCGCAGAGGGGCCCGCCGTTGGCATCCATGCCGTGTGCTGCTCGGCAGCAGAGACCGACCTCCCCGGCGAGTGCGGGGGCACGGCAGTGTTCACCGGCGCTGCCGGCTCGACCGTGGACCTGCGCGTCCGCTCGTCGCCAGACGTGACGGACGTTCTCCCCGATGGCGTCCCCGTGACCTGGGCCGACCGCTTGGCACGGGCGCTGGCACCACTTCGCGACGCCACCCCGTTGGACGGCGGCAGCTCCTTGCCGACGACCGCGTCACTGCTCGAGGAGCTCGACCTCGAGCCACGAGCGGACGTCATCGTGGCCGGATGGAGAGCGCATCCTAGATCGACATCCACATGTCTCGGTGTCAGCGCCGACGGCCCGTTCGCTGTCGATCTGGCGGCGGACGGCCCGCACGTTCTCGTCGCGGGAACGACCGGATCGGGAAAGTCAGAACTGCTGCAAACCCTGATCGCGTCGCTGGCCATTGGTAACCGACCTGACCAGATGGCATTCCTTCTGGTCGACTACAAGGGCGGGAGCGCCTTCAGTGACTGCGGCCGTTTACCGCATTGCGTCGGTCTCGTCACCGATCTCGATGAGCACCTGACCGAGCGTGCTCTGGTGTCGCTCGATGCCGAACTCACACGTCGCGAGCACGTGCTGCGAGATGCCGCGGTCAAAGACATCACTGCGTACCAGGAGATTTCGGATCGCCGGGATCTGCCTGCGCTGCCGCGACTCGTGCTGGTGGTCGATGAATTCGCAGCACTCGTCAACGAGCTCCCGGATTTCATTCGCGGACTCGTCGACATCGCGCAACGAGGCCGGTCGCTAGGCGTTCATCTCGTACTTGCCACGCAGCGTCCCGGCGGTGTCGTGAGCGCCGACATTCGGGCCAACACCGGCATACGTATCGCGCTCCGTGTCACCGATCCGAGCGAGTCGAGCGATGTCATCGACGTCAAGCATGCGGCGTACATCTCCCGTGATACGCCGGGTCGCGCCTACGCGCGCGTGGCCACTGGCGGAGCAACAGCCTTCCAGACCGCACGCGTCGGGAATCGGCGAGCCGCACAAGCAGCTCCGACCTCGGTGTGGCGCGAGGAATGGTCGCGCATGGGCGATCCGCCTCGTCGGCCGACGAACTCGCGAACGCCAGGTCCGACGGAGCTGTCGCTCCTCGTTGATGCACTATGCGAGGCGACCACGCTTGCGAGCATCGCGCCTCCCACGAAGGCGTGGTTGCCTCCACTACCCACTGCGGTCACCTTGGACGAGCTACCCGAGCTCGTCGTCACCGACGCCATTCCGGTCGGCTTGTGTGACCTGCCCGAGAGGCAGGCGCAACCCGCTTTCGCCATCGATCTCGCCAACGGCGGGCATGTGCTCGTCGTGGGCGGCCCTCGCAGCGGCAGGACCACTGCGTTGCGAACGGTCGCCGGATCGCTGGCTCGCTCCTTCGTGCCGTCCGACTGCCACCTGTACGTCATCGACTGCGCCTCAGGAGCGTTGGTCGCTCTGCGTTCCCTGCCGCACTGCGGGACGGTGGTCAGCCGGGACGAAACCGAACGTGGGTCGCGCCTGCTGAACCGACTCATGGGCGAGGTCCTTCGTCGACAGGAGGCGCTGCGGCCAGCCGGCTTCTCCTCGGTAGCGGAGCAGCGGCACACTTGCAGCTCGGACGAACGCCTGCCATGGATGGTGCTGCTCGTCGACGGGTGGGATGGCTTCCATACTGCATACGACGCGGTCGACTCCGGCCGCCCCATGGACACGATGCTGCGCTTACTTCGAGAGGGCTCCGCGGCTGGTTTGCGGATCGTCATGACCGGCGATCGCTCTGCTCTGGTGGGCCGAGTCAGTTCTCTTACCACGCAGCGGCTGGTCCTACGCATGAGTGACCCGCTCGACTACTCCTTGGCAGGCCTCACTCCGCGTGCGATTCCGGATGCCATTCCGCCGGGCCGGGGATTTCTCGTCTCCGGATCCGTGGAGACGCAGATCGCGCTGCTCGCTTCCGACCCTGCAGGACCCGCTCAGACAGCGGCGATATCCGCTCTCACTGGTACTGATGTGGCCTGCACCGAAGAGGGAACCTCGCCGATCCGCATCAAGCCACTGCCGACCGATGTTCGCCTCGAGCAAGCTGCGGACGTCGTTCAGTGTCCGACTACCGAGGAGAACCCGCTATGGGCTCTGATCGGCGTCGGCGGAGATGCGGCGCGTCCTCTCGGCGTCGACCTTCGACGCGACGGGCCTGCTCTTGTCATTGCCGGCCCACCGCGCAGTGGTCGGTCGTCACTCTTGGCGGCTATGGCGTCGTGGTTCAGCCAACGCAATGTTTCCATCGCGGTCGTGGCGCCGCAGCGGTCGCGACTGCGAGACGTGGCACGTCAGCCGGGGGTGCTGGCGGTGTCGGATGGACGCGACGTGGACGCCCTTCGCGACGCAGCCGAAACCTGTCCTGGTTCCCTCGTGCTGCTGGTCGACGACGCGGAAATGTTGCTCGACTCACCCGCCGAACACGTCCTGCTCGAGGTGCTCAAGCATGCCGAAAGCGGAGCGCGGCGGGCACTCGTCATCGCCGGGACGACTGACCGCATGGCTTCGACGTACCGCGGCATCACCGTCGAGGCGCGTCGCAGCAGATGCGCGCTCCTCCTGTCGCCGAGCAGCCCACTGGACGGAGAACTGCTCGGCGTGCGCGTGCCAAAGGCAACCGACCAACGCCCCGGCCGAGGTGTCCTCGTAGTGAACGGCGAGGTGCAGCCGATCCAGGCGATCCATGGATGAGTCCGTCGGACGCCGGCGGATGCCTGCCTACCTACTGAACGGGCGAGTCCGGCGGCGGCAGTTGGATGGTTCGCTCACGTTCCATCGCTTCGACGCCGGCTACCTCTCGCAGCGCGGACATGTTCTTGCGCTTGACCTTCCCGGCAACGACACCGGCCTCGCGCATCTCCTCATCGACGTCGAGTCCCACACTTGCCGCCGCCCTCACCACGTCATCGAAGCGCTCGGGGTCGACGGACAGCACGACCCGGACGGCTTCGGACTCGGTGTCGGAGTCCGAAGCCGCGTTCTCGGTTTCGCCCAGGTCGTCTGACGCGTCGTCATCGTGCGGCATGCCGTCACCCTAGCTTCAGGGTGCCTGGACGAGTCCCGCCCCGACGTCCGTCGACGCGAGCGGCAGGCGCAGCGCGCTGGTGATGAGCAGGTCCTTGAGCTCGGCGACCGTGGCCTTCGGGTTCGCTTCCGCGAGCAGCGCGACGACGCCGGCCACGTGCGGCGTAGCCATGCTGGTGCCGTTGAGCCGCCGGTAGGAGTCGTCGGGCCACGATGAGTAGACGTCGACGCCGGGTGCGGCAATGTCGACCTGGCCGCCTTCGGGGTTGAGCCCGGCGCAGGAGAAGCGTGCCACCTGCATCGCCGAGTCGATCGCTGCGACGGCGAGGATCGACGGGCAGTTGGCCGGGTGTCCCACTGGGGCGATCGTGGTCGGCCGGTTGCTCTCGTTGCCGGCCGCCGCGACGATCATCGTGCCCTTGCGCATCGCGCGCTGAGCAACCGCTTCGTACACGCGGGAGAACGTATCCCCGACCTGCGTGGGGGCGCCGAGCGACATCGAGATGACGCGGCAGCCCTCGCTGATGCCCCAGTTGATGCCCGCCAGGATGCCGCGGTCGGCGCCGCTGCCGGCGTCGCTGAGCACCTTGCCCGCGAAGACCTCGGCGTCGTACGCCACGCCGTACCGCGGCAATGTCTGCGGATCCTTCGGCCCGAACGCGGTGCCGATGCAGTGCGTGCCGTGGCCGTGGCCGTCCTCCAGCTCACCCGCGATGAACGATTCGGTTTTCGCGATCCGGTCCGCGAGGTCGGGATGGGCCGAATCGACACCAGTGTCCAGCACGCAGACCCGGATTCCGGCGCCGGAGAACGAGGACTCGAGCGCGCAGACGGCTTGCAGCCCCCAGGTGGCGCGGGTCTCATCGACGGCGGTGATGCCGGCCCCACCCGGACCGGCGCCTGGAATCTCTCCGAGCGCGGTCGCCACCAGTGACGCGACACCGTCGCGGTAGCCCTTCAGGTATACCGGCGACAGCGGGTCAAAGGCATAGACGACGCGCTCCCGCTCCATCGCGAGCACGTTTGGAGACTCCGCCGCGGTGCGGGCGAGCGCCTGCCGCTGGTCCGGCTCGGCCGCGACCACGGCGACGCCAATCTCGTCAAAGACGATCGTCTCGCCGGAGGCGAGCGCTTCTGCCGTTCCGGCCACATCCGACGCAGCCGCAGACTGCGCGTCGCCGATCCCGGCGCCCGACCGCAGCGCGGTGAGCGCGGCCTTCTGGTGGCGCGGGTCGAGCAGGACGATGTACGACCCGGTGTACTGCGCTGTGCGCGCGCCCATCCCCACCGGCCCGGCCATCGCAGGTCCTCCAGTGAACTCCGGCATGGTCCCCCTCCAGCTGGTTCGTCACGTCCAGCATTCCTGTGCCGGACGGCATCCTTGCGCTTTGATGTTGAGGCGCCGATACCGAGGTCAGATACGCGCGCGCCCCGTCAGCTTCGCGTACGGGAGCCCACCAGCGTTCGGATCGCGCGAAGGGCTACGGACAGCATCGCGAGATCGGAGACGTCGGAAGCCGCAACCTCGTCCACCGTCGCTTCGGCGCGGGTGATGACCGAGGCGCTGCGCTCCTGCCACTCCGACAGCCGCTGCTCGGGTGTCGCACCGTCCGGACCAGACTCGAGCACCTCCGCCGTGAGCGCTGCATGAGCGCTGTGTAGATCGTCACGTAGTGCAGCACGTGCCATCGTCTGCCAGCGGTCATCCCTCGGGAGCGCGATGATCCGCTCGAGCAGCAATCCGAGACGCAGCTCTTCGCCGAGGTAGAAGTGCAACCGGGCGACTTCATCGACGCTACGTGCGCGGCTTGTCGCTATCTCGACGATCGACAGCGCGGCAAAGGCCGGCGGCATGGACGACACCCGGATAGCCAGTGCTTCCGGTACCCCGTGCTCGAGCAGCATGTCGCGCCTGGCTTGGAACTGCTCGAGGTCGCGCCCGACGAGCAGGGTCGGCATCGATTCGATGATCTCGGCCACGCCGGCGCGGAACTGCTCGATCGTCTTGGCGATGTCGATCGGCGGCCGGCGATTGTTGACCAACCACCGAGAGCCACGTTCGACGATGGTCCGGCCGACGAGCTCCATTCGCGTCTGGATGGCGGCGTCGACCCTATTGTCGAGTGCCTCGATGCCGCTCCACAGCGTCGGCATGTCGTAGACGACACGGGCGACGGTATGTGCGCGCGCCAGCTCGTCGGTTGTCGCACCAGTTTCGTCGGACAGGCGGAACATGAAGGTCGTGCCGGCGTTGTTGACGATGTTGTTCACGATGCGGGTGGTGATGATCTCCCGCCGCAGCGGATGCGCGGCGATCTGCGCGCCGAACTGCTCGCGCAGCTGGTGCGGGAAGTACGCCTCGAGCTCGGTCTGCAGGTACGGGTCTTCGGGCAGGTCGCTCGCGAGCAGCTCCCGTTTCATCACGATCTTCGTGTACGAGAGCAGCACGGCGAACTCCGGCGCCGTGAGCCCGCGGCCCTGCGCACGGCGCTCGGCGAGCTGCCGGTCGGTCGGCAGGAACTCCAGCGCACGGTTGAGGTGGCCGCGCCGCTCGAGGAAGCGTATGAAGCGGCCGTGCACGTCGGCCAGGCTCGGCGCCTGCCACAGCCCGCACGCGATCGCGACGTTCTGCCCGTAGTTGTCGTTGAGGACGTGCGCAGCGACTTCGTCGGTCATCTCAGCGAGCAGGCTGTTGCGCTGCTTGTGCGTGAGGTCGCCGTTATCGACGATGCGATCGAGCAGGATCTTGATGTTCACCTCATGGTCAGAGGTGTCTACTCCTGCGCTGTTGTCGATGGCGTCGGTGTTGATACGACCGCCGGCCAGGGCGTATTCGACTCGACCGAGCTGGGTGAGGCCGAGGTTGCCTCCTTCGCCCACGGCCTTGCAGCGCAGCTCGCTGCCGTCGACGCGAATGGCATCGTTCCCCTTGTCACCAACCGCCGCATTCGTCTCGGTCGATGCCTTGACATAGGTGCCGATGCCGCCATTCCAGAGCAGGTCCACCGGAGCCATCAGGATGGCGTGCATCAATTCGTTCGGTGTCAGCGCTGTGACGTCGCCGGCGATGCCGAGCGCCTCGCGTACCTCCGCTGAGATCGGCACTGACTTGGCGTCGCGCGGGTAAACGCCGCCGCCCGGCGAGATCAGCGTTGCGTCGTAGTCGGCCCAGGAGCTGCGCGGGAGCTCGAATAGCCGTTGCCGTTCCTTGAACGACACGGCGGCATCCGGCGATGGATCCAGGAACACATGCCTATGGTCGAATGCCGCGACAAGACGAAGATGCTCGGACAGCAGCATGCCGTTGCCGAACACGTCGCCGGACATATCGCCAATGCCGACGACGGTGATGTCCTCGCGCTGGACATCAACACCCATCTCACGGAAATGCCGCTGCACTGATACCCATGCGCCACGCGCGGTGATGCCCATCGCCTTGTGGTCGTAGCCGCTCGAACCGCCAGACGCGAACGCATCGCCCAGCCAGAAGCCGTAGTCGGCGGCGATGCCATTGGCGATGTCGGAGAACGTCGCCGTGCCCTTGTCGGCCGCGACGACGAGGTACGGGTCGTCGCCGTCGTGGCGAACGACGTCGTGCGGCTGGGCAATCGCACCGGCGACGCGGTTGTCTGTGACGTCGAGCAGCCCGCGAATGAACGTCGTGTAGCACGCGACACCCTCGGCCATCACCGCTTCGCGGTTGGAGGGATCGTCGACCGGTTGCTTGACGACGAAGCCGCCCTTGGCGCCCACCGGCACGATGACCGCGTTCTTCACCGTCTGCGCCTTGACCAGGCCGAGCACCTCGGTGCGGAAGTCCTCGCGGCGGTCGGACCAGCGCAGACCGCCGCGGGCCACCGGGCCGAAGCGCAGATGAACGCCTTCGACTCGGGGTGAGTACACCCAGATCTCGAATCGTGGGCGCGGCATGGGCAGGTCGGGGACGCTGGTGGGGTCGAGCTTGAACGACAGCCACGACTTCGGGTTGCCAGCGTCGTCGGTCTGGAAGTAGTTGGTGCGCAGCGTCGCGAGGATCATCGCCAGGAACGTGCGCAGGATGCGGTCGCGGTCGAGGCTCGCCACTGCGTCGAGCGCGGCGGTGATCTCGCGGACGAGGTCGTCGGAGCGCGCGGCATCCGCAAGCCGAGCAGGATCGAAACGCAGCTCGAACAGCTGCACGAGCAGCCGTGCGATGTCGACGTGCGCGAGCAGGCTCTCCTCGATGTAGTCCTGACTGAAGGTCGAGCCGCCCTGGCGCATGTACCTCGCGTAGGCACGCAAAATCGACGTCTGACGCCACGACAGTCCCGCCTGCAGCACCAGCGCGTTGAAGCTGTCGACCTCCGCGTCGCCGCGCCACAGCGCTGCGAACGCCTCCTGGAACCGGTCCTTGATGGGACCCTCCGGCACCTCACCGCGGTAGCGCAGCCCGAAGTCGTAGATCCAGGCGTTGACGCCGTCTCGGCGTTCGATCTCGTACGGCCGCTCGTCGACGACCTCGACGCCCATCTCCTGCAGCACGGGCAGCACCACGGCCAGCGAGATCGGGCTGCCGACGCGGTAGACCTTGAAGCGTCGCTCGTCGCGCGAGGCGCCGTACGGCTCGTAGAGGTTGAGATCCAACGCGGAGGGGTCATCGCCGAGTGCCGCCAGGCGCTTGAGGTCCGACACCGCGGTACGGGCGGGGAAGTCCTCCTTGTAAGCCTCCGGGAACGCATCGCCGTAGTTGCGCAGCAGCGTCGCCGCCGATTCCTCGCCGCACTGGTCGAGGATGGCGTCGGAGAAGTCGTCGCTCCACGTCCGGGTGGCTTCGGCGAGCCGCCGCTCGAGCTCGGTGACGTCGACGTCGGGGAGCGGCTGCCCGGTCGGCATCCGTACGACGAAGTGCAGACGCGCCAGCACCGACTCGGTCACGCGAGCGGTGTAGTCGACGGCCGTACCGCCGAGCGCGTCGAGCAGGATGCGCTGCATCTTCAGCCGGACGGCCGTGGTGTAGCGGTCGCGCGGGAGGTAAACGAGGCAGGACACGAAGCGGTCGTAGTCGTCACGACGAAGGAACAGCCGCAGCTGCCGGCGTTCGCGCAGGTGCAGCACCGCCGTCACGACCGGAAGCAGCTGATCGGTGTCGGTCTGGAACAGCTCGTCGCGCGGGAACGTCTCGAGGATCTCGAGCATGTCCTTGCCGCTGTGGCTCATCACCGAGAAGCCGGCGCGGTCGAGGACATCCTGCACGCGGCGGCGCACGACGGGGATGCGGGTGACGCTCTCGATGTAGGCCGACGATGTGAGCAGGCCGAGGAAGCGCCGCTCGCCGATGACCCGGCCCTCGTCGTCGAACTTCTTGACGCCGACGTAGTCGAGGTAGACCGAGCGGTGGACGGTCGATCGGGAGTTCGCCTTGCTCAGCACGAGTAGGCGCTGCTCGTGGGCCTTCGCGCGTCTCTCCCGCGACAACTTGCCGAAGCTGTCCGACACCGGCTTGTCGGAGCGCAGGATGCCGAGTCCGGTGCCGGGCACCGGCTTCAACGCCATCTCGCTTGCATCGCTGTTGTCGGTATTGGTGTCCACAACGGACACGAGGTCGTACTCGCGGTAACCGAGGAACGTGAAGTGTTCGTCCGCGAGCCAGCGCATCAGCTCCTCGGCCTCGGCGACCTCCACCTCGGGCAGCGGCGGCGGGTCCTCGTGGAGCTCGTCGGCGATGCGCACCGCGGCCGCGCGCATCTTCGGCCAGTCCTCCACGGCCTCGCGCACATCGCGCAGCACTCGCTGCAAGTCGGCGGTGATTTGCTCGAGGTCCTTCTCATCGGTTTCTCGGTCGATCTCGACGTGCATCCACGACTCGAGCTCGGTTTCGGGCGGCGGCGGCACAGTGAGATCGTCGAGATCGAGGACCTCCTGCAGTTCGCCGGTCAGTGCCCGACGCACGTACAGCTGAGGATGGATCACCAGGTGGATGGCGCGGTCCTGCCGGTTGAGCTCGGCGGTGACGGTGTCGACGAGGAACGGCATGTCGTCGGTGACGACCTCCACCACCGTGTGCCCGCTAGACCAGCCCTGCTCGTCCAGCGTAGGCGTGAAGACGCGTACCCGGGCCGTCCCTTGCGGTCGACTCACGGCGAGCTGCTTGTGAGACATGGCAGCGCCGTAGACGTCCACGGGATCGCGCCCGATGAGGTCCTGGGGCGAGACGTGCAGGTAGTAGCGCCGCAGGAATGCCAGGGCCCGGTCGCGGGACGTCTCGCCTCCGTGGGAGCGATCGGCTACCTCGGCAGCGCGTTCCAGCAGCGCGGCCTTGGCCGCCTCCGGCTCGTCCAGTCTGGTCATCGCCGGCCGCCCGCTTCCTCGATGATCACAACCAACTCCGCAGTTCCCACAGCTGCGGGAAGTAGTGCAGGCCGACCCGGCTGCGCAGGTACGGCGCCCCGGTCGAACCGCCCGTGCCCGACTTCGTCCCGATCTGCCGTTCCACCATCAGCACGTGGCGGGCCCGCCACCGCCCCGCCATCTCGTCGTGATCGAGCAGTCGTTCGCTGAGCTCCCAGATCTCGTCGTATGCTGCGCGATCGCGGGCGACGGTGAGCAACGAGGCCCGCACCTCGTCCTCGTTCCCGGCATCGAGCCCCGCCTTCGTCAGCGCGGTAAGGAAGGCGTCCCACAGACTCGGTTCCGCCAGGCGACGTTGAAGCCGCTCCCGCTCGTCATCGCTCAGGTCACGCAACCGGCCGAGGAACGCAGGATCCTTCGCTCCGGAGAGGAACTCGAGCTCACGAAACTGCACCGACTGGAAGCCGCTTGCAGGCGCCAGCGACGAGCGGAACTCGAGGAAGTCCTGGGGGGTCATCGTCTCGAGGACGCCCACCTGCTCGACCAGCACCCGCTCGACAACGTGGACGCGATGCAGCAGGTGACGTGCCCACCACAGCCGGCCGTCGAGCATCGCGTCCCGGGCTGCGGTCAGCTCATGCAGGAGCTGCTGAAACCACAGCTCGTACACCTGGTGGATGGTGATGAAAAGCAGCTCGTCGTGCGCCGGCGGCGATGTCAGCGGCACCTGCTGCGCGAGCAACGATTCGAGGCGGAGGTAGGAGCCGTAGCTGAGACGCGCCCCCTCTTCGCCGAAGGAACGGTTTCGGGCAGTCGCCAGCGCCGGGTCCGGCCTCGTTGCCGTCACGTCGCCACCCTAGCGAGTCCGTCCGGCCGGCTGGCTCGTTCGGGTTCTAGGCTCCGGCCATGGATCTGCGCGCCGACCTCAGCTTTCCCGCTCCCCCGGATGCCGTCGTTGCGATGCTGCGAGATCCCGATTACGTACGGTTGCGCTCCGAACGCACGGGTGGGAGCAACGTCACGGTCGATGTCCGCGACGAGGGCGACAACGTGGTCATCACGAGCGAGCGCACGCTGCCCACCGACCGGTTCCCGTCGATCGCGCGCAAGTTCGTCGGCGACGGCTTACGGATCCGTCAGGTGGACCGGTGGCGTCCGGCGGGCGACGGCAACTGGGTGGGCGACTCCGACGTCAAAGCCGTCGCGGCCCCCGCCCAGGTCAACGGCCGGACGACGCTGTCGCCGAGCGGCGCGGGAAGCCGACAGACCATCGAGGGGACGGTGACCGCCTCGGTGCCGTTCGTCGGCGGGAAGCTGGAGCAGCTCATGAGAGATCAGGTGCTCAAGGCGCTGCAGATCGAGGAGCGCGTCGCGGCGCAGTGGCTCGCGACACGCAGCGGCTGAGAATCCGCGACGAGCACGTCGCGTCGACACGTCGCGTCGTGTAGATCGTCGCGAAACATTCGCATCCGTTGCCGCAAGGAGTTCTTCACGACGATCTACACGACCGTCGTGAAGATCGTCGTGAAGCTTGCGCGCGATCACACGTGTGGCGTTAGCCCATCGCTGGGTAGCGGTAGTCCGTCGGCGGCGCGAACGTCTCCTTGATGGCGCGGGTCGACGTCCAGCGCATCAGGTTCTGCGGCGCTCCCGCCTTGTCGTTCGTCCCGCTCGCCCGCGCCCCACCGAACGGCTGCTGGCCGACGACGGCGCCCGTTGGCTTGTCGTTGATGTAGAAATTGCCGGCCGCAAATCGCAGGAAGTCGGTTGCGTCGGCGATCGCCGCGCGATCCTGGGCAAAGATCGACCCGGTCAGCGCGTACGCGGCGACACCCTCCATCTGTCGCATGACCGTGTCGTAGTCGCCGTCGTCGAACACATGGACGCCGAGGATCGGCCCGAAGTACTCGGTCGTGAAGATCTCGTTCTCGGGATCCGTACCGACCAAGACTGTCGGCCGGACGAAGTAGCCCTCGCTGTCGTCGCACGTCCCGCCTGCTGCGACGGTGATCGACGCGTCGCCGCGCGCGCGCTCGAGCGCCGCCGCGTGCTTGTCGTACGCCCGCTGGTCGATGACAGCACCCATGAAGTTCGAGAAGTCGCTGACGTCGCCCATCGTGAGCGCGTCAGTCTCGGCGAGGAAGTCGTCGCTCATCCGATCCCAGACGCTCCGGGCGACGTACGCACGCGAGGCGGCCGAGCACTTCTGCCCTTGGAACTCGAAGGCGCCGCGAATCAGCGCCGTACGCAGCGCCGCGGCATCAGCGGACGGGTGAGCGAGCACGAAGTCCTTGCCGCCGGTCTCGCCGACGATTCTGGGGTACGAGCGATAGGTCGCGATGTTCTTCCCGACCGTCTGCCAGAGCAACTGGAACGTCGGCGTGGAGCCGGTGAAGTGGATGCCTGCCAGCGTTGGATCGGCGAGCGCGACGTCGGACACCGCGATCCCGTCGCCCGGCAGCATGTTGATGACGCCCGGCGGCAGCCCCGCCTCGTCGAGCAGGCGCATCGTGTAGTGCGCAGCGAGCTGCTGGGTCGGCGACGGCTTCCACAACACGACGTTGCCCATGAGCGCGGGTGCGGTCGGCAGGTTGCCGCCGATCGCGGTGAAGTTGAAGGGGGTGATCGCGTAGACGAAGCCTTCGAGCGGGCGGTGGTCGAGGCGATTCCAGCTGCCCGGGCTGTTGGCCACCGGCTGCTCGGCGAGGATCTCTCGCGCGAACGCGACATTGAATCGCCAGAAGTCGATCAGCTCGCAGGCGGAATCGATCTCGGCCTGCACTGCGGTCTTGGACTGACCGAGCATCGTCGCCGCGTTCAACGTGTCCCGCCACGGACCGGCGAGCAGATCGGCGGCCTTGAGGAAGATTGCGGCACGGTCATCGAACGACATCGACCGCCAGCCCGCCGCGGCCGACTGGGCAGCGGCGATCGCCTCGAGCGCATCCTCCTGGGTCGAGTTGTGCATGGTGCCCAGCACGTGACCATGCCGGTGCGGCTGGACGACATCGATTGGTTTCCCGCGGCCGAGGCGCTGGTCGCCGTCGATGGTGGCAGTCAGCTCGATCCGATCGCCGGCAAGCTCCTTGAGGCGCTCCTCGAGCCGGGCCCGCTCGGTGCTTCCGGGGGCGTAGCCGCGGATCGGCTCGTTGACGGGGGCGGGAACGGAGGTGACGGCATCCAGCACGGCGAGCTCCCGAGGGGCGAGTGTCCCGACAGCGTCGGCGGGTCGCTCTCATGGTGTCACGCAGAACGGCGTCACCACCGCGAGCCGTGGTGCCAGCTGCCAGGCACTGCGTGTTTCACGCAACCACGATCATCACGCCGGCCCGGTCACCGCAGCAGGTCAGGAATCTCCTGGGTTGCCCACCACTGCAACTCGTGATCCTCGGCGCCATCGACGACGAACTGGGCGTCGTCGTCGCCGAGGTCGGCCGCCAGCACGTTGTCGACGGCCGCTGCGACGTCGGGGACCGCCTCGGTCGCGTCCACGTGTACCGATGCGACCGCAGACCAGGGCATCGGAGCGAGGAGTCGCACCACGGCCCGATCGAGGTCCGGCGCCGGGCGAGCCTCGCGGTCGGGAGCGTCGACGGCGATGACCACCCGCCTCCGCGGGGCCGAGATGTCGATGTCGAGCAGTCGCAGCGAGGCCCGGGCCGCCTCGGTCATGGCGGCGTACTCGAGTTCCTCCAGGTCGCCCTCGACGTACCACTCCCGCAGTGTCGGCGTCACCGCGAAGGCCGTGATCGGCGTCGAGTCGATGATGCCCGCGGCACACACGGCCGCGAGGTGTGGCAGCGTCGACGGGATGTAGACCCGCATCAACCCGCCTCGGATGCGGAGCCGGTACGCCGAAGGGCGGTGCGCGTTGTCCGCAGTGCGGTATCGAGCACGAGCTCGCGTCGGGAAGGGTCCATGACGTTCGAGCCGAACGCCGCGAGGTCCTCCGGTCCCGGAGCGATCATCGTGACGTCCGTTCCGCTGTCCCGGACGCGGTCGCACTCGCGCACCATCCGCCGCGTGGTCTGCTGCCGCCAGCGCCGTTCGAGCCGCTGGAAGACCGCGGAGGGCCGGTCGTCCACGAATGCCGCCATCGGCGCGAGAACGTACACCTCGTCCAGACCGAGCCCGGCGAGCAGATCGGCGGAGGTCTGCGAGTACGCACCACCATCGACGTAGCGCCGGCCGTCGATGACCACCGGAGTGAACCAGCCGGGGATTGCGCAGGACGCAGACACCGCGTCCGACAGCAGCACCCGCGGCGCGTCGTCGCGGCCGAAGACCGCCCGCCTGCCGGTTTCGAAGTCCATCGCGACGACCCACAGCTTCGGATGCCGCGACCAGCCGTCCGGCCCGGTCACGTCATCGATCAGGGAAGCAATCGACGCCAGCGACCCGCGCCCGGCCGGGAGTACGCGAGGCCAGGGCCGCCATCGGCGTCACCTGCAGTGGATGCCGAGCAGTGCGCCACAGCAGGGCCGGCGATCCGATGCCGAGCCGCGGCCGGCCCGGGGTGGCGCCGCCGGAGCCCGACTCGTAGTCGTACTCGAGGCCGTCGATGGGAAGCCCGAGCTGGTGATCGCGCAGCGATCCGGCCGGAACACCGGCGCCGAGCAGCGCACCGAGGATGGACCCGGCCGACGTGCCAACGATCACGTCCGCCTCGCGCGGATCGAAGCCCTCGACCTCCTCGAGCGCGCAGAGGGCGCCGATCGTCCAGGCCGCGCCGAGGACACCGCCAGCCCCCAGCACCACGCCGGTTCGACGTCCTGACGTCATCGCACCGTCTCCACCAGCTCCTGGAGGGACTCCTCCAGGCAGGAGGCGAGCATGTCGACGTCCTTCATCGCGTCGCGGTCGGCGTTGAGACCGAAAGTCAACGAGCCGTTGTACGACGTGCAGCCGATCGCCACCGCCTGCCCCTTCACGAGGGGCACGACCGGGTACGCCTCCAGCATCAGCGCCCCCGCGGCGTACAGCGGGAATTGTGGGCCGGGCACGTTCGTGACGAGCACGTTGAACACCCGCTTCGACATGCGGCTCACGACCCGGGCGCCGAGCGAGTGCAGCGTCGGCGGCGCGAACCCGCCGATGCGCACCAGCGCCTCGGCACCCACCGCCTGGTACGCCTCCTTGACCGCCCGCATCGAATGACTGACCTGCGACAGGCGCATGACGGCATCGACCTCGCCCACCGGCAGGTCGACGACGTACGACGCGATCGCGTTGCCGACAGCAGCCTCCCCAGGCGTACCGGGGCGGCGGATGCTGACCGGAACCATGGCTCGCACCGTCGCGCCAGAGGACAGGATCTCGCCGCGAGCGAGCAGCCAGCTGCGCAGCGCCCCGGCGACCGTCGCCAACACCACGTCGTTGACCGTGCCGCCGTGGAACTTGCGGACTCGCTTGTAGTCGTCGAGGTCGGTGTGCGCTGTGGCGAATCTGCGCTGGCTGGTGATCGACACGTTGAGTGGGCTGCTCGGTGCGGGCTGCACGACCACGCTCGCGGCGGAGAGGAGGCCGATCGCGGCGCCCAGGACGCGCTCCGACGTCTGTCGCAGGTCGTTCGCACCCGTCAGCAGCGTGTCGAACACCTGCGTCGGACGTCGCACGGCATCGGAGATCGCTCCGGCGACCAACTCGAGCCAGGACGGCTCCGGGTGCGGGTGCCAGGAGTCGGGCGGGGTCGACCGTGGAGACGGATCGATGTCGAGCATGATCTGGCCGATATCGATCGCGCTGACGCCATCGACCATCGCGTGGTGGGTCTTCGTGATCACGGCGAACCTGTTGTCGCTCAGCCCCTCGACCAGGTAGATCTCCCACAGCGGCCGGTTGCGGTCGAGCGAGCGGCTCATCAGTCGCGCCACCAGCTCGTGGAGCTGCGCATCAGTGCCCGGTCGGGGTAAGGCGCTGCGGCGCACGTGGAACGTCACATCGAAGTGCTCGTCGTCAACCCATACCGGGTTGGCCAGCCGGCCGGGCACCGTACGTATGCGCTGGCGATAGCGGGGGACGAATGCGATCCGCGAGCTGATCAGTTCGACGAACTGGTCATAGTCGAAGCCGGCGTCCGGGACGCGGAAGATGGCTACGCCGCCGACGTGCATGGCGGTCGTGGATTCCTCCATGTAGAGGAAGGACACGTCGAGCGGGGTAAGCCGGTCGGACACGCGATCCACCCCTTCCGGAACCTACGCACGTGCACACGCGTCACGCAGGGTAGCCGCCTACAGTGCTGCGATCCCGACCTCATTGTCACCCTGTCTGCCTCACGTCTGGAGGAACGCGTGCGCCGTCTGGTCGTCGCCGCTGCAACGGCCACTTTCGTCGCCGTGCTTGCCGGGTGCGGCAGCGCCGACGACGGGACGCCCGCGGCAACGACCAGCTCTGCGTCATCGACGCCGCCGTCCGGCGCCCCATCGGCGGGCAGCTCGCCTTCGTCGAACGTCGTTGCCGTCGATGTCACCATCAGCGGTGGGCAGGTTGAGCCGCCGCCGGCACGTGTTGACGTGCCGGTGGGGAACACCGTCCTCATCACCGTGACCAGCGACGAGCACGATGAGCTGCACGTGCACGGGTACGACCTGGAGGCCGAGCTGATGCCTGGGGAGCCGGGGACGATCGAGTTCGTCGCCGACCAGACCGGGCTGTTCGAGGTCGAGGGCCACCACTCGGGCCTGCAGCTGTTCCAGCTCGCTGTGCGGTGAGGTTCTCGAGAGACGTGCTGCTCGCGCACGGAATCGGCGGCCGCCAGGACCTGCCAATCCCCTTCTCTTTCGCGCTTGTCGGCGCAGTGGTTGCCCTGCTCGTCTCGTTCGTGGCGCTGGGCGCGCTGTGGCGCAGCCCGCGACTGGACGGTCCGCACGCCGGGGTGGCCCTGCCGCCCGGGCTGCAGCACATCGTCGATGCACCGGTGACACGGTGGACGTTGCGGCTACTCGGGCTCGCGGTTGCGACGTACGTGATCGTGGCCGCCCTGTTCGGACCAGATCTCGCGTCGAACCCGACTGCAGCGGTGGTCTACGTCCTGCTCTGGGTCGGCATCGTGCCGGCCTCGTTGCTCGTCGGACCAGCGTGGCGGTTGGTGAACCCGCTGCGCACGGCGCACCGCCTGCTTGCTGCCGCGCTGCGTACGCCGCCTACGGAGGGGCTGCAATCGCTTCCGTCCCGGCTGGGCTGGTGGCCGGCGGCTGCCGGTCTGGTGGCATTCACGTGGCTGGAGTTGGCAGCTCCCAACCGGGCGACGTTGCCGGTGCTGCGCACCTGGTTCGCGGTCTACGCCGGAGTGATGCTGCTTGCGTCGGCGCTGTACGGGTCGCGCTGGTTCGATCGCGGCGACGCGTTCGAGGCGTACTCCACCCTCGTCGGGCGGCTCGCGCCCGTTGGCCGGCGAGACGACGGACAGCTCGTGCTGCGCGGCCCGCTGCAGAGCCTGGACACGGTGCAACCGGAGCCCGGCCTCGTTGCCGTTGTCGTGGTGCTCATCGGCTCGACCGCGTTCGACGGGCTGTCGAACTCGCCGGGGTGGATCCGCGCGGTACAAGGCAATGTCGACGCGACCCTGGCCGCCACGGTCGGGCTGCTGGGCACGATCGCCGTCTTCGGCGTGGCGTATTACGCGGCTGCGTCGCTGGCCGGTGTCCTTGGTGGGCCGATGGTGTCCGTATCGCGCCGCGCGCTGCCCGGGTTGTTTGCGCACTCGCTGATCCCGATCGCCGTGGGCTATGTCGTCGCGCACTACTTCTCGCTCTTCGTCTTCGAGGGCCAGCGGGCAGTGATCCAGCTGTCGGATCCCCTCGGCAACGGGGCGAATCTGCTCGGGCTCAGCGGTCGAGACGTGGACTACTCGGTGGTGTCGCCGACCGTGATTGCGGTGGTGCAGGTTCTGGCGGTGGTGGTCGGTCATGTGGTGGGTGTCGTGGCCGCGCATGACCGTGCGGTGCGGCTGTTTCCGCCGCGCGCTGCGGTTGCCGGCCAATTGCCGCTACTCGCCTTGATGGTGGCGTACACCCTCGCCGGTCTCACCCTGCTGTTCGCTGCGTAGCGTCGTCCCCGCGCAGGGCTAGGTCGAACAGCGCTTCCAGCTCGGTGGCGGTCTCGTCGTAACTGTGGTGATGGACGCCCACCATGCCGACGGCGACGGCGGCCTCGACGTTGGACGGCAGATCGTCCACGAAGACGATCTGGCTGGGCGCCAGCCCGAGCAGGTCGGCAACGTGCCGAAAGATGCCGGGCTCGGGCTTGCGCATGCCGACCTCCGCGGAGAGGACAACGCTGTCGAACATGTCGTCCCATCCGTCGCGCGGATAGCTGATGCCCCACGAGTTCGACAGCAGCGCCGTCCGCAAACCCGATGCGTGCGCGCGACGTACCAACCCGGTCATGTCCGGTGCCGACTCGAAGCGCGCGAACATACGCTCGAGCAGTCCGGTAGCGCTGACCGCGAATCCCGATGTCGTGCGCAATCGTCGGGCGAGCTCGTTCTCGAAGTGCGGGACGGTCATCTCACCGCGCTCGAGGGCATGGATCGGATTGACGCGGGCTTCGGCTTCGTACTCCTCGCCGATCATCGCGCGCATGACCTCGCGGTAGTGGGCGTAGTCGATGCCGTCGGCCTCGCACCACGCGGCCATGGTTTCGACGAGGCCGCCGGTGAGGACGCCGCCCCAGTCGACGACCAGTCCCTGCAGCGGATGGTCGGGTGGGTGCGTCATCGCGCCGATGCTAGGCAGGGTTCTACGCGGAGGCCCGCCATAGCCGGCGTAGCCGACGCCCATTCGGGCGAGCGAGGCCGGCCAGCTCGGCGGCGAGATCTCCGAGCACCGCGCGGATCGGCGAAGCCGGCGCGCACTCGGCGAGGAGCCGCCCGGCGGACAGCATGGCGTCGCAGGCCGCCCTGTCGTACGGCACGAACGCCGCCACCTGGAGGCCGGCGTACCGGTCGAGGGCCTGCGTGAGCTGAGCCTCAGGATCTGGCCCGACCGGTCCGCGGCGAACTCCGTTGAGCACGATCCGGATGTCGGGGGTAGGGACGATCTCCCTCAGGTCGCCGACGCTGCGGATCAAGCGCTGTACGCCGACGGGATCGGCGGAGCCGACGGCGACGATCACGTCCGCGCTCTCCAGCGTCACCAGCGTTGCGCCGTTACGGCGCGGCGCCGCGGTATCGAAGGCGATCTCCTCGTCCCGCTCCAGGGAGAAACCGCAGTCGACCACGGTGAACGGCGACATGGCGCGGGCAACGGTCCAGACCAGGTCGAGTGCGGGAGCACGGACCTCCGCCCACCGTTCGGGCCGGCTGAGCCCCGAGAGGACGCGTAATCGCGGCTGGACAGATCGAGCGATGCGCGCGAGCGCTTGACGGTCGAGCGAGCCAGAGTTCGCCTGCCGCGCCGCGGCAGCAAGGCCGGGCGCCTCGTCGAGAAGGCCGATGAGCTGGGCGATGCAGCCTCCATAGGTGTCAGCGTCGGCCAGCAAGGTGTCCACGCCCAGCCCTGCAGCCTCGCCGGCAAGGGTGACCGCGACGGTCGTTCGCCCGGGTGCGCCAGTTGGTCCCCAGACGGCAACGAGGCGGCCGGTGCCGAGCGCGTTCGCGGACGAGTCGTCGTCGCCCGCGCCGGTCACGTACGGCAGCGCGGATCGCGGATCGGCGTAGCTCGGCGCCGGATCGCTCCGGTGCGGGGCCGCGGCCAGGGTGCTCGCAAGCTCGGTCACGGCATCGCGGACCTGCGCCGAGACCCGGTCCGGCGGGCTGTTGGCTGGCAGCACGTGCCGGCAGCCGAGCTGCCGCAGGCGTCGCTCGGCGGCGTCGTCGCCGGCCAGCGCGATGACGGCGACCCGAGCGGTCTCCAGCCGAGCCAGTGCGTCGCGATCGAGACGACGCAGGTCGGCCGACAGCAGCACCGCCCGGGCCGTGCCCGACGATGCGGTCGCAAGCAAGTCGGCCAGGTCGACACAGCGCCGAACCACGACGACTCCGAGCGGACGGTGCTCAACGGCCGCGACGAGTTCGGATTCCCAGCGCGCACCGGTCACGGTGAGAACGGGAACGGCGCCGCGCGGATCGCTGCTCACGTCTCGTCCTGGGGAACGCGGACCAGGTCGATCGCGCCTCGCTGGATGGCGCTGACGAGGGCTGCTACGTCCGTCGGCGCAACCGAGAGCGCGACGCCCACCGCGCCGGTACCGCCGCCGAACCGGCCGCTATCGGCATCAACGCCGTCGACGAGCGCCTTCGCGAGAACCTGCTCGGGCGGCCCGGTCGGCGTGCCCGCGGTACTGCTCGCGGTGACGTACACGTCGACGCGCTCTCCCGCCGAGAGCGTGCCAGGAAAGTGGTGGCGCTCCACGGGGACCGTGACGATTCGACGCGCGCCGGCGTCACCGGGCAGCGCGACCGCAGCGCGCGGGAGCAGCTCTCCCGAGCCAACTGGCCGGGTGAGGACGTAGCCGGCTGGCAGCTCCCCGCCGACGTAGGCCGCGAGGTCGGCCATGCGCACCTGGCGCGTCTCGACGTCAGCGGCCTCGAGGGCGTCACCGGGTGCCAGGTCGGCCCGAGCCGCCCACACCGCCACGCTGTCGTCCGCCTCCGCGACCACCTTGGCGCCCAGCATCACCGAGCCGAGGACGAGGAACAGGCCGACGAGCAGCCTCGCGTCGAGCCAACGCGCAGCGCCGAGGCGTCGGCCGGGCGGAGACGGCTCCACCGCACGTACCTCCCGGGTGCTCACCATGGACGGCTGCACATCTTGCCGTACGCGAGCGAGCGGCGACGCGCGGTATCCACAGGGCGGCGGCTCGGTCGTGCCTGTGGATAGCTGACGGCGCTGCGACGGCGACGGCTGACACACTGGCGCCGCACGCAGATCGAGGAGGAGGGCCGGCGTGAACGCGCGCTTCCTGACGCTCACCGACGTGGCGGAGACGCTCAACATCTCTTCCGCACAGGTCTACGCCCTGGTGCGCGGCGGTGACCTGCCGGCGATCAAGATCGGTGGCCGCGGACAGTGGCGAGTGGAGCGCGCAGAGCTCGAGAGTTACATCGCGCGGATGTACGAGCAGACGCGGGATTTCGTGCAGACGCATCCCTTCGGCGCCGGCACCGCAGGTGAGGAACCGCCACCGGACTAGCTGGTGGCCCATGCGGTCGGCGTGGTCGTGAAGATTGTCGTGTAGTCGGCAAGCGTGGCGATCGTGAAACGGCATCACGGCGATCTCCATAACCGCGCCAGGTCGACACGACGATCTACACAATCGCGCCGGCGCGACACGGCGATCTTCACGACCTCGACCAGGGAACATCTCGAGGCTTACGTCGTCCGGACGCCGGCGAACGCCTCGAGCGGGACGGTGCGGACCGTTCGGACAGCTGTAGCGCGACGAGCGTCGCCGAGAGAATGCTCGGCCAGTTCGAGGAAGTCGGCTCCTGTCCGGTCGATGGTTCCGGCGAGTTGTGAGCCGTCTACCAGCACGAGGGTGACCGGCGACCGATCTCGGGCGATCGCGCGGAGCGCGTAGCGCAGATCGAGGCGCGCTATGACTCTGCCCTCGCTGCCCGGCTCCGCTGAATGCAGGCCGAGTCCGGTGATGCCCAGGATCGCTGCCTGCCGCAGGAGCAGGTCGCGGCCCGCCGACTCCGCGACGAGCAGCCAATCCGCACCCACCTCGGCAACTCGGCCGGTGACCGACGCCAAGTCCGCGAACGCTGATGCCTACCTCGACGCCGATCGCGGCGCGGAGCCGGTCGACCAGCCGGAGCCGAGCCTGCTCGCGGCGGGTGCGATCGGCGATCTCGGCTGCCTCGTGAGCGGTCCCGGCAAGGTCGAGTTGAGCCTCGAGATCGCGAAACAGGTCGTCCCAGCGCACGAGCGCGAAGAGTAGTGCCGAGCAACCGCCCTCACGTCGCTGTCAGAACGTGGCGCGGCTATGGCCGCGTCAGCTGCTGACATGAGCGCGGATGTATTCGGCTGTCAGAACGTCACGCGGCATAGCCGCGCCTTCTGCTGACACGAGTTGTCGAAGACGAAAGCGCGCCCCTGTGGATGCGCTGCTTGACTCATCCTTCATCACACGTGTACGAAAGCAAACATAGGCAAACGTAGTTACTGAGGAGGTCGAGTGCGGCGCGCAGTTACGGCGACAGGTGCTCTCCTCGCGTTGGCGGGGACCGCCCTGCTGACCGTCTGGTCACTCACCGGACTCCTCGATCAGGCGGCGGCCCCGGGCCAGGCATCCCTTGACACGCTCCTCGGCCTCCTCGCTGGAGTTGGAGCGGCGGGCTGCGGCGTCTGGCTTGCTGCCGGTGCGGTGCTGACCGTTGTTGGCTCGCTGCCTGGCGCACTCGCCAGCGGTGCCGACGCTGTCGGCCAGAAGATCGCACCGCGGGCGTGGCGGCGCCTGATCCACCTCACCCTCGGCGTCGCCCTCGTCAGCGGTCCGTTCGCCGCGGCTGCTCCGGCGTGGGCGGGTCACCATCAGCTGAGCGTTCGAGCCGACGTCGACTCCGGCCAATCGAGCATCGCCCCCGTGGACCCCGGGGATCCCGGCGCGCTGCCACCGATCGACCGTCCCGCCGACACCACCTCGGCGCAAGCCACCTGGACACCCACCGCACCGCCGACGCCCATCCCGGTCACTCCGCCGGCCAGCCCGGTGGTGACCGGTCATCCACGGGCGACAGCCGCCGTCGAGGACCACGTCGTCGTCCGTCGCGGGGACACGCTGTGGCACATCGCGGGCCGGTATCTCGGCGCAGACGCCAGCGCCGCCGAGATCGCCACGGAGTGGCCGCGCTGGTGGACCGCCAATCGCGATGTCATCGGCCCCGATCCCGACGTGATCTTGCCGGGCCAGGTCCTGCGCCCGCCGATCTAACCCGCACGCCTCGAGGAGATCCCATGCCCGCACCCGCCCTACGCCTCCTGCCCACCCCGCAGACGGAACCGCCGTACGACGACGAGGTCGGCGCGGCTGCGCGTCCCTACCGATCGCCCCGTGACGCTTCAGCCATTCAAGGTGCGCTCGCGCTGAAATTTGTCCTGCCGTCCGGGCTGCCCGTCGAGCCCCAGGCGCGCGTCCTCCGGCTGGTCGGCGAGTCCCCGACCCAGTCGGCGTCGACGGGCCTACCCGATCCGAAGCCGTGGGCGGCGCGGCTCGTTCAGGCCGTCACCGAGGTGCTTGCGGGCGACCGCCCGCTCACACAGTTGCTGCGGTGGGTCGATGCGGACGTCTACAACGACATCGAGCGCCGAGTCACGGTCCACGCGCGCCGGCAGCCACCCAAGCTGAGCAACGGTCAGCGCGCCTCGGTGCGCTCGGTGCACGTTGCCCAGCCGGCAACGGATGTGTCGGAGGTCTCCGTCATCCTGCAGCGTGGCGCACGCTGCGCAGCCGTCGCCGTACGGCTGGAGAACAAACAGGATCGCTGGTTGTGCACCGCGCTGGAGATCGGCTGACCGGTAGACCTCGTCGCCTCAGGTGGTTGCCGCGCGCGCCCGCGGATCGCCGTGGCAGCGCTTGTACTTGCGACCGGAGCCGCAGGGGCACGGGTCGTTGCGGGACACCCCAGCCCAGGTGTCGCCGTCTGCCGACGCATCGCTGCGCCGCTGCACTCCCGCGGCACCGTCGACAGTGGGCGCGGAGTACTGCAGGTTCGTCGGACGCGACGGTGAGCCGAGCCCCTTGGCCAGGATGGCGCGGACCTTCTGCCCGTCGGTCTCTGGTTCGGACGTCGCTGGCGGGGTTGGCGACGACTGTGTCGCCGTCGCGGCTGGCTCCGCAGCGGTATCGGCCGAGGGGGCAGCTGCTTGCGGCTGCTGGACCTCGACGTTGAACAGGAAGCCGACCGACTCCTCCTTGATGCCATCCATCATGGCGGCGAACAAGTCGTAGCCCTCGCGCTGGTACTCCACCAGTGGGTCGCGCTGGGCCATCGCGCGCAGGCCGATGCCCTCCTGCAGGTAATCCATCTCGTATAGGTGTTCGCGCCACTTGCGATCGAGCACCGACAGTACGACCCGACGCTCCAGCTCGCGCGTCACCTCGGCGCTGAGCTCCTCCTCGCGCCGGTCGTACGCCGCGTGCACGTCGTTGCGGACCTCCTCGATGAGGAAGTCACGGGTCAAACCTGAGCGGTCGCCGCCGGCGCGCTCCTCGGCCTCCTCGACGGAGAACGAGATCGGGTAGAGCGTGCCCAGGGCCGTCCAGAGCGCGTCGAGATCCCACTCCTCGGGGAACCCGTCGGACGTCGCCCCCGCGACGTAGCTCTCGGTCACGTCGTCGAGCATGTGCCGCACCTGCTCGTGCAGGTCAGCTCCCTCGAGAACGCGCCGACGCTCGGCATAGATGACCTGCCGCTGCCGATTGAGCACCTCGTCGTACTTCAGGACGTTCTTGCGGATCTCGAAGTGCTGCTGCTCGACCTGATGCTGCGCGGATGCGATGGCGTTGGTGACCATCTTGGCCTCGATCGGCACATCGTCTGGCACCTTGAAGCGGGTCATGACGGTGTCGACGACGTTCGACTTGAACAGGCGCATCAGGTCGTCCTGCAGGGACAGGTAGAAGCGCGACTCTCCCGGGTCGCCCTGCCGTCCCGAACGGCCGCGCAGCTGGTTGTCGATGCGCCGGGACTCGTGCCGCTCGGTGCCGAGGACGTACAGGCCGCCGAGCTCCACGACCTCGTCGTGCTCGGCCGCGACCGCGCGGGTGGCCTTCTCGAGCGCGTCCGGCCAGGCAGCGTCGTAGTCCTCCGGCGTGTCAACCGGATCGAGTCCGCGCTGCGCCAGCTCGGCGCGAGCCGCGAACTCGGGGTTCCCGCCGAGCATGATGTCGGTGCCGCGACCGGCCATGTTCGTGGCGACCGTGACGGCGCCCTTGCGCCCGGCCTGGGCGACGATTGCCGCCTCGCGCTCGTGGTACTTCGCGTTGAGGACCTCGTGTGGGATGCCGCGCCGCTTGAGCAGCGTCGACAGGTGCTCGGACTTCTCCACGCTGACTGTGCCCACCAGCATCGGCTGCCCTTGGCCGTGGCGTTCGACGATGTCGTCGACGACAGCACCGAACTTCGCATCGACGGTGCGGTAGACGAGGTCGGGCTGGTCGGCTCGGATCATCGGCATGTTCGTCGGGATCGGGATCACGCCGAGCTTGTAGATCTGGTGGAACTCCGACTCTTCTGTCTTCGCGGTGCCGGTCATGCCGGCCAACTTGTCGTAGAGCCTGAAGTAGTTCTGCAGCGTGATCGTGGCGAGTGTCTGGTTCTCGTCCTTGATCTTGACGTTCTCTTTCGCCTCGATCGCCTGGTGCATGCCCTCGTTGTAGCGACGACCGCGCAGGATACGACCGGTGTGCTCGTCGACGATGAGGACCTCGCCCTCCATGACGACGTAGTCCTTGTCCCGCCGGTACAGCTCCTTGGCCTTGAGCGCGTTGTTCAGGTAGCCGACAAGTGGGGTGTTGACAGCTTCGTAGAGGTTGTCGATGCCGAGGTGGTCCTCGACCTTCTCCACGCCCGACTCGAGAATGCCGACGGTGCGCTTCTTCTCGTCGACCTCGTAGTCGGTGTCACGACGCAGCCGGGGGACGAGGCTCGCGAACTCGCCGTACCACTTCGCGCTCTGCTCAGCAGGCCCGCTGATGATGAGCGGCGTGCGCGCTTCGTCCACGAGAATCGAGTCGACCTCGTCGACGACGGCGTAGTTGTGGCCGCGCTGAACGAGCTCTGCCTGCGACCACGCCATGTTGTCGCGCAGGTAGTCGAAGCCGAACTCGTTGTTGGTGCCGTACGTGATGTCGCAGGCGTACTGCTCGCGCCGCTTCGCCGCCGGCATCTGCGCGAGGATCACGCCCACGGTCAGTCCGAGGAAGCGGTAGATGCGGCCCATCCACTCCGCGTCGCGCTCGGCGAGGTAGTCGTTGACGGTGACGACGTGCACGCCCTTGCCGGCCAGCGCGTTGAGATAGACCGGCAACGTCCCGACCAGGGTCTTGCCCTCACCGGTACGCATCTCGGCGATGTTGCCCAAGTGCAGGGCCGCGCCACCCATGAGCTGCACGTCGTAGTGACGCTGGCCGAGGGTGCGGCGGGCGGCTTCGCGGACCGTGGCAAAGGCCTCGGGGAGCAGGTCGTCGAGGGATTCTCCCGCGGCGCAGCCGCTGCCGGAACTCGGCGGTCTGGCCGCGAAGCTCCTCGTCGGTCATCGCAACGAAATCGTCCTCGATCGCGTTGACCTGGGCCGCTATCCCCTGCAGGCGACGGAGGTGTTTGCCCTTCACCGACACGAAGGATCTTGTCGAGGATTGCAGGCACGCGGTACGGCTCCCTAGCCAGATGTCGTCTTCATCGTATGTGAGCGACTCAGGATCCCCTGGTGTTCCCGAGCCCTCACGCCAGCCGCTCAGCCAGGTACCGCAGCGCCAACGGATAGCGCCACTCGATCCGGCCATGACCAGCGTCGAAGAGCTCGAACTGGTACGGCACGTCGAGCACATCCAGCTCCGCAGCGAACGCCTGCGCGCCCAGGTCGAGGAAGTACTCGTCGGAGCGACCCGCGTCAAGATAGATGCCGCGCATGGATCGCAGCGCCTCCCGCGAACGTCCAGCCATCCGGACGGGATCGACGTCGAGCCAGCGAGCCCACACGTCATCGCGCAGACGTCCCGTCCGCGGATCGAACGGCAGCGTTACCGAACCGTCCGGCTCGGCGGAGTAGCAGGCGGCCATGCAATAGGTGTTGACGAGATGCTCGTCGTTGGGGCGGCTCCACGGCACCCGGCTACGGAAGTCCGTCCAGAATTTCTCGTACGAGCCGTCATAGTCGTCGCGCAAGGCCCGGACGACTACAGGGAACTCTGGCAGATAGCAGAGCTCGAAGAGAGCATCGCCAGCGTGGCTGGCCAAGGCACCGAAGACGTCGGGACGCAGCATCGGCACCACCATCGCGCCGTAGCCGCCACTGGATTTGCCCGCCAAGCCGCGAGAATCTCGATCTGATCGGGTGCGGAAGTGCGCGTCGACGTATCCGACGACGTCGTCGCACAGGTAATCGAGATAGCGCCCGGTACCCGGCGAATTGAGGAACTGGCTGCCGCCGTACGACGTGAACGCGTCGACGAGTACAACGACCGCGGGAGGCGGCGCATCGGAACTGGTGAACAGGCTGTCGACGAGATCGGGATAGGTGGGCCGAAATGCCGTGATGTTCCACCACATCTCGACCGACCCGGTCATGCCCTGGATCAGGTAGATCGTGGGGTACCGCCGCTCGGACTCCTCGGCGTAGCCGGGCGGAAGGTAGACCCACAGCGAGCGTTCGGCCGAATCGCCGAGCGGGTTGCCGCGCAGCGCCGCACTTCGAACGATGTGCTCCTCGAATCGTCCGCGGGTACGACCGGTCGGCTGCATGATCGAATGCTAGACAGGGCCTTCATGGACCCGTTCGAGCTACACGACGAGCGACTCGTCCTGCGTCCGTGGCGACCGGACGACGTCGATGCGGTGTATCGGGCCTGTCAGGACGACGAGATTCAGCGCTGGACGACTATTCCGTCGCCGTACGCCCGCGCAGACGCTCAGGGCTGGATCGAGCGGATCGCTCCGCGGGATTGGGCGGCTGGTATCGATCTGACGTGGGCGATCACCGAGCGACCCGCGGACGAACCGATCGCCGCGATATCGCTGCGCAGCCGCCCCGAGCAGAAGTGGGCGGTGGCGTCGATCGGTTTCTGGGCGGCACCGCAGCGGCGCGGTGGGGGCATCGTCACCGACGCCACGCGGATCGTCGCAAAGTACGCATTCATGACCCTGGGCGTGCAGCGGCTGGAGTGGTACGCCAACGTGGGCAACGTGGCGTCGCGACGAGTTGCCGAGAAGGTGGGCTTCACCGTCGAAGGGACATTGCGACGCGGTCTCGATCAGCGTGGGACCCGCGTCGACGCCTGGATCGGCTCGCTGCTTCCGGGGGAGCTCCGGTGACTCGACGGCCGGATCGCGTGCTCACTCCCGTCGAGCGGCGCAGCGCGGGCACGTACCTAAAGGTGATGGCGGCGTCGTTCGGAGTCACCGTCGTCCTGACCCGGCTCTATCTCGCCGTGACCGATTACCCGCAGATCGGCGGCGGCACCTATCACATCGCGCATGCACTGTGGGGCGGACTGCTCCTGACCATCGGCTCGATCCTGCCGCTGACCTGGGCCAACCGTTGGGCGCTGATGTGGTCGGCGGTCCTCGCCGGCGCCGGAGTGGGGCTCTTCATCGACGAGGTCGGCAAGTTCATCACGGCGCGAAACGACTACTTCTTCCCGCTCGCCGCGCCGATCATCTACCTGTTCTTCCTCGCGCTTCTCTACCTCGCTCATCGGGTGGCACGGCCGAGTGCGTACGACGCTCGCGGACAGACCTACCTCGTGCTCGACGGACTCGCCGATGTCGCCGACGCGCACCTCCTGCCGCAGGGACGCGCGGAGGTCCTCGCCCGACTGGAGGCCATCCGCAACGCGTCTGGCCGCCCAGACCTGGCCGAGCTGGCCCGCCACCTCACCACGTATGTCTCGACGACGACGGTGGCGAATCACGGCATCTGGGCGGAGCGTCACCAGGAGCTCATGGCGACCCTGCAGAGGTGGGAACGCCGGCTGCTGCCTCGACCGGTGCTCCGACTCCTCATCGTGGCCGGTGCCCTCGTGATCGGACTGTTCTCGGCGATCGGTCTCCTGGTTCTCGTGGTGGTGCTGGGGGATGTCGAAGACGCGAAGGTCGTCCTGGACGACCGAACCGTCGAGGCCGGACTCGCGGAGCCAGGCGTTCTCATCGCCGCCGCCGGTGAGGCAGTCGTGGGGGTCTTGCTGCTGGCGTCGGCACTGCTCATGCTCATCGGCAAGGACAGACTCGGAGTCCGCCTCGGCAAGGCCGCGTTGCTCTTCGCACTCGCGGCGGTGAACGTCGCCGTCGGCTACATCAGCGTGGAGCTCGTCGTCATCGCGGTCATCGTTGAGCTGGTGGGCCTGTGGTTCTACGTCAGGTATGCCGACCGTTTCCTGCGGCCGCCCACCATGCCGACTGCCGTGGTCAGTGAGACGATCCTCAGCTAGACGACACACATGCAGTACGTTCGGATGCCACTGCTCACCCCGCTACCCGGAGAGCGCGAATGTCGTACACCGACCCGCACCCGCGCGGGCAAACGTCGTCCTGGGTTGCCGTCGGCGTCATCACCCTCGGGTTCGCCATCGGCGGACTCGGCCTCATCCTCGGACCGACGTGGTGGCTGTTCTGGGCCGGCGTCGTCGTCGCCGGGGTCGGTGGTGTCCTTGCGCTTTCCGTCGACATCTTCAGTCAGGTGGAGCTGGACGAAACGCACGGCCCAGCGCACCTCACCAGGCGACAGAAGTCGTCTCGGCCAGCGGAGCCACCCAAGGATCCGCAGGTCGACCGCCGCGCCGACGACCCGTACGCCCAGGAAAGCGCACCAGAGTAGGGTTCGCTGTCCCCGAGCATGCGGCGTCCGAAATCGTCGGTGCTGGCTTCTAGCATCGGCAGCCGTGCCAGCCTTTCCCCCTCCGGTCGCCTCACTCACCGCTGACGAGGCACGCCGCCTCGCGCTGCGCGCGCAGGGACTGCTCGGGGCGCCTGATCGGCGCGGCGGCGTGCCGTCGTTGCTTCGGCATTTGGGTGCCGTCCAGCTCGACACGATCTCCGTCCTGGCGCGGTCTCACGAACTCGTTCCGTACGCCCGGCTCGGAGCCATCGGACGCACGGCGGTGGAGTCGGCATTCTGGGGCCATCGGCCGGCCCGCGCGTTCGAGTACTGGTCGCATGCCGCGTGCGTCCTGCCCGTCGAGGAATGGCCGTGGTTTGCGTTCCGGCGCCGCGCGTTTCGGCAGCGGGGGTGGCGCTGGCATGCCGTATCCGAGGAGGTCTGCGCGCAGGTGCTGGCTCGGCTGCGGGCGGATGGACCGCTGACGGCTACCGACCTGGGTGGCGCCAAGCGCGAGGGCATCTGGTGGTCATGGAGTGGGGTGAAGATCGCCGTCGAGTGGCTGCTCGACATCGGCGAGGTCGTGTGCAGCGAACGGCGCGGCTGGCGCCGCGTGTACGACTTGCCGGAACGGGCGCTGCCGGGTCGCCTGCTCGACCACGAACCGACCGATCCGGAATGCATGCAGCGGCTCGTCGGGCTGGCGGGTTGGTCGCTCGGCGTTGCCGATATCGGCGACCTCGCCGACTATCACCGCCTGACGCGCGCCCAGGTCACCAGCGCGCTCGAGGGCAGCGGCCTCCTTCCCGTGAGCGTTCAGGGCTGGCAGCAGCCGGGCTGGGCGCATCCCGCAGCGCTGTCTGCTCTCCAAGCGCGCGGCCGGCATCGAACAACGCTGCTGTCGCCGTTCGACTCCCTGGTGTGGGATCGCCGCCGGACGCTACGCGTCTTCCGCTTTGCCCACTCGTTGGAGGCGTACAAGCCACGAGCAGATCGCCGATACGGCTACTTCACCATGCCGTTGCTGAGCGGTGGTCAACTGCTCGGACGAGTAGATCCCAAGCGCGTCGGGCGCACGCTGATCGCCCAGCAAGTGACGCTGGATAGGCCGCGCGCCGTGGAACCGATGGCACAGGCATTGCGGGAGGCGGCAACGTGGGTCGGCTGCGACGACGTCTCGGTCGATCGCGTGGAGCCACAAACGCTGGCGGCGCCGCTCAAGCACGCCCTCTCGTGAGCGTCAGGTGATGTCGAGCAGTTTCTCGCGTACCGCATAGACAACGGCTTCCATGCGCGAGTGCAGCTGCAGCTTGTCGAGGATGTTGCGGATGTGGTTCTTCACCGTGTTCTCGCTAATAAACAGCTGCGTCGCGATGGCACGATTGTTTAGGCCGCGCGCGACGAGCTTGAGCACGTCGAGCTCGCGCTCGGTCAGCCGGGGAGCGGGCACCTGCTGACGGTCATCGCCGCGCTTCATCATCGTCGAGAACTCGGTGAGGAGCTTGGCCGCCATCGATGGGCTGATGAGCGACTGACCGCCGGCGACTGCCCGCAGGCCGGTCGCGACCTCTTCGATCGAGATCTCCTTGAGGAGGTAGCCGCTCGCCCCTGCCTTGATCGCTTCATACAGGTCGGCCTCGTCCTCGCTCACCGTGAGCATGACGATCTTCGCGCTCGGGACGACGTCCTTGATGGCGGTGCATGCATCGATGCCGCTGCGCTTAGGCATCTGCACGTCCATGAGCACGATGTCGGGCAGCAGCGCGGCCGCCTGGTCGACGGCTTCGGTGCCGTCGCTGGCCTCGCCGACGATGTCGATGTCTGCCTCGTGCGCCAGCACCATCTCCAGGCCCCGTCGGAACAGGGCGTGGTCATCGACCACGAGGACGCGAATCGGGTCGGCGACCACCCGGGGTACCGCGGCGGCTTCGGCCGAAGAGATCACCGATAGGTCTCCTGGTTCTGTCGCAAGCCGACGCACACTGCCGCGGTCGACCTGGGGCGGCCATCAGGCGGCGACATCATTGCACGGTCCAGGATGCTTGCTGCTCGGGTTGCGGCGCGCGTGTTTGCGTCGATCGCCGATGGACTCATCGCCATCGGCAGCCGCTAGCGGTGGCCGGGTGGCCGATCAGACCGAGAGCCGGATGACGCCGTAGTGGTACGCACGGCGCCGGTAGACCACGCTGGGCTGCGCGCTGTCGCGGTCGACGAAGAGGAAGAAGTCGTGCCCGACCAGCTCCATCTCGTAGAGCGCCTGCTCCAGCGTCATCGGCTGGGCCTGGTGGGTCTTCTCGCGCACGACCATCGGTCCGTCACCGTGCACCTCGATTGGGCCTTCGAGCCACCGATCGGACGCACCGTCGTCGGCGACCGCACCGGCGTCCCCCGCACCCGCGGCCGCAGCCGTCGAGGAAAGCGCCGCCCTGTCGAGTCCGGTCGCGATTCCGTCCCTCAACGGCGCGGTAGCAGCAGCGACCGAGCGCGGCGACCGAGCGCCGTGATGGACACGACGCCGATCGGCGGCCTTGCGAAGCCGCGCGTCCAGTCGCGCGACGGCGAGGTCGAGCGCGGCGTAGCGGTCCTCCGACGACGCCTCGGCCCGGATCACCGGCCCACGCGAGTGGATCGTCAGCTCGATCCGCTCGCTGAGCCCGGCCTGGCGGGGGTTGCGCTCCTTGGACACTTCGACGTCGACCCGGATCACCTTGGCGTCGAACCGTTCGACCCGCGCCAGCTTCGCGGCGACGTGTTCGCGGAAGCGGTCGGGCACGTCCGTATGGCGACCCTTCACGACGATGTCCACGTGGCCTCCCAAGTCGCAGCCTCGATATCTCTGCCCGGCTCTTTCCTTGACCGGGACCATGCCCTGTCGCGTGCCCCGTCATGTGCCCGTCAGTGGCCAAGCACCCGCCCGGCCGACCTGGTCTTCGTCCCCACATTCGCCTGCTGAGGGTCTCGCAGCACTGGTGCCACTACTCCCCTTCTCTCGGTACGGAGGCCATCGGGACCTCCGGCGAGGCAGGGCTTACCCCTAAGCCGCACCGTGATCGGACGACGATAAGTCGCCTTACGTGGACCGTTTCGCCTGCGGCTGGCATCGGCTAGTTCCCGGAGTCCGCGTGACTCGTCACGCTCGCCCTGGCAACGCAACCACGGACCCGGGCGGGTGCCATGACGAAACGCTAGTCGGTCCCGGCCAGGTCGTGTAGTCGTAGCTGCCCGCACGTTGTTCCCCGCTACGCGCCCGTTCATTGCCCACCCGACCGGCGCCCACCCGACCGGTGCGCACGGTCGAGGCGACGACGGCAGCAGCAGACACCTCGACATCTGCAGCCCGCAACGCGCGCGCCGCTTCGGCCAGCGTCGATCCGGTCGTGACTACATCGTCGACCAGCAGGCAGCGGTGCGGCGGCTCCCGCGCCGCCCAGCCCCAGTGGTGACGGGGCCGCGGAGCGACGGTCAAGGCACCTGCCAGGTTTACCGCCCGCTGCGTAGCCCCGAGTCCTGCCTGATCGGCCACTCGGCGCCGGATCGTCAACACTCGCGCGATGCCGACGTCGACGCCCTCCGCACGCAGGACCCGCGCGGCCACCTGCGCGATACGAAGCAGTGGGTCGTGACCACGCCGCCGCACGGCTGCTCGACTCGACGGCACAGGTACCAGCACCAGCGGCCCGCCCGCGTCGCCGGCGGCCGCCGCCACTCGAATCGACGCCGCGAGCGCCTGACCCAGCGGCCAGGCGAGCGAGAAGCAACCTTCCTCCTTGTGGGCGAGGATGGCAGCTCGAGCCACCCCGGAGTAGTCGCTGACGCCGTACGGAGGCGGCAGCCCGCTCGGAGCCGGGGTCGGCCACACCAATCGCGCGACACCGGATAGCTGCCGCCGACACGGCCGGCACAGCACGGCGCCCGGCACCGCGCAGGCCACGCACTCCTCGGGCACGACGAGGTCGGCCAGCGCCGCGAGCACACTTCGCAGGACTCCAGGAGAGGACATGACTCGAGCCTGCCGACTCTTCACCCGGCTCGACAGCCGTCCCGCCACATCTGTGGACGGAAAGCGTCATCAACAGCCGGCGGAGGAGCGAGAGCTCCTCAGCCCGGGTAGGCGGGCTCGGCCCCCTGTCTGAGGAATACCCACGCTGCCCCGGAGTATCGAAACAGCCGACCATCCGTTGTCGCCGCCAGCAGTCGATCGCCCGGCGCCGCCGCGATCGATATCGCATCCGGCAGGGCGGAGACGGGCAACGTACGGAACCCGTCGACGGTCACCACGGTCACCTGCCGCAAACCGCTGCCGTCACTCATCAGTACGGCGAGGCTGCGGGAGTCCTGCCAGCTCGCGTCGAGCACCTCGGTGAGTGCGGGATCGACCTCGTAGACCCCGCGAAGCGCGACCGGGGACGTGGCTGCCGCAGTGCGCTCGATTCGGCCGAGGAAGAGCCGGCTGGCATTCGCTGCACGCACAACGACGGCAACTCGCGTCCCATCCCGTGCGACCCGCAAGGCTGCGATGCTGCCCGCCGACATCTCCGGCGGAAGCTCAACCGCGAGCGGCTGCTGACCGTCGCGTATCACCCAGACCGCGGACGGCCCGTTCGCCGGTCCGCTGGCCACCCAGACGGCGCCGGTCCCGTCCCACGACGGCGGCGTGAGGTCGGGGGCGGTCAGGCGAGTGGTGATCGGTTGATCGGCCGCGAGCAGCCCCACGAGGAGGTTGGTTCGTCCGGCATCCAGTCCGGCCACTCGGTTGTCACCGTCAAGGCCCATGGCGGGAAATCGCAGCGCGACGGTGCCGATCCCCGCCGCTCCCGGGACGCTGCTGACTGTGCCGCCATCGGCGAGCGACCTGATACCCGCGTCGTCACGGAACGCGGCGACCATCTCGTCGGCAACCACATCGGTGTCGAACGTGGGCCAGGCGTCGCGCGCCATCGGCTGGCCGACGCCGGGCAGGCGGACATCGGCGCCTGCGACCTGGAACGAGACGTCGCTCACGTCCGGAAGTTGACGCAGCGTCGCGACGAGCTGTGCTGCCATAGCGCGACGTTCCGCTTCGTTCGCATCGCCCACCGACTCCTCGAGGTTCACCGTGGCGACGCTGTTCTCGATCACCACCGGGCCGCGCCGATCGGTGTCCGATCCGAAACCGGAACCGACACTGCCCTCCAGCCGCGCGGTCGGGCCCTGCAGCAGCCGGTCGACCAGCCTCGTCTCGAAGCGATCGCGGATGGGCAACACGATCGGATCGGGGACGAGGGTGTTGAGGGTGGGATCGGTGAAGTAGAGGTTCACCGACCGGAATGCGCGCTCTACGTCCGTCGGGGACACCAGCAGGCCATCGGGGATGTTGCTGATGCGCCACTGACCCTCGTGGTGACGCAACTTGAACTCGACGCGCAGCTCCGAGCCAGGAGCCGCGACCTGATACACCCCTTCCGCGTCGATGACCGCCCGCACCGGCGCGCGCAGCGCTACCTGGTCACCGGGTACGGCCCGGATGTCCACACCGACGTCGTCGTACACCGTGATCTTCGTGAACGGCCGCCAGGTCCGCGCCTCTGGGGCCAGGAAGTTGCGGGCGACCTGCTCGTCGACGCTCGCCGACGCGCTCAGGAAGCCCTTCACGATGTCCAGCGGCTCGGCGCCTTCCTGCGGATCCTGGGCCAAGGCGCGCACGAACGGCTCCTCCTGCTCGAACCGGACCTCGCGACCTTTCCTGACCTCCGACGAAGACGGCACCGACGAGCAAGCCGTCAGCAGCAGCGCCAACACCGCGCAGGCGACGCCTATCGCCGACCGACCCTGTGTCACCGCAGCGCCCCCCCGCGCAGACCAGCCAGCACGCCGCTGCGCCGTCGCCGCGAATCGACCGGTTCGAGAGGGATCGGCGACTGCGTGAGGTCGACGCCGGCGTACCGCGGCAGGGTCAACCGGAATTGCGACCCGTTGCCTGGATCTCCCCAGGCCTGCAGCCAGCCGCCGTGGAGCCGGGCGTCCTCGAGCGCGATCGCTAGACCCAGCCCTGACCCCCCCGTGGTACGGGCCCGCGCTGGGTCTGCCCGCCAGAAGCGGTTGAACACCAGTGCTGCCTCGCCTGGCCGCAGCCCCACGCCGTGGTCGCGCACGGCCACGGCAACCGTGTCGTCGTCGCCGCGGATGCTGACGACGATCTCGCGTCCCTCACCGTGCTCGATCGCGTTGACGACGAGGTTGCGCAGCACCCGCTCGATGCGACGGCTGTCGACCTCCGCAACGCAGGGCGACGTCGGGAAGTCGAGCCGCAGCGCCGACCCCTTGCGTTCGGCGAGCGGCATCGCCCCCTCGAGCACCCGCCGCGTGATGGTACGCAGGTCCACCGACTCCGCGTCGAGAACGGCGGCGCCCGCGTCGTACCGGCTGATCTCGAGCAGGTCGGTGAGGAGCGCCTCGAACCGGTCGAGCTGGGCCTGCAGCAGTTCTGCTGACCGCGCGGTCGAGGGGTCGAAGTCCTCGCGGGTCTCGTGCAGGAGGTCCGCTGCCATCCGGATGGTGGTCAGCGGGGTGCGAAGCTCGTGCGACACATCCGAGACGAACCGACGCTGCACGCGGGACAGGTCCTCGAGCTGACGGATCTGGCGCTGCAGGTTCGTCGCCATGGTGTTGAACGACGTTGCAAGCCGGGCGAGATCGTCCTCGCCGTGCACCGCCATCCGTTCCTGGAGCCGCCCAGCCGAAAGCCGCTCAGCAGTGCGGGCCGCAGCGCGCACGGGGTCGACCACCTGCCTGGTGACGAGCAGGGCCACCGCCCCGATCAGCAGGACGAGCACGATGCCGCCGACGGCGAGGATTCTGCCGACCAGGCTGAGCGTCTGCTCTTCCTGGGTGAGAGGAAACAGGTAGTACAGCCCGTACGTACCGGCAGCCTTGACGTCCAGCTGCGCTCCGACAGCAAGTCCGGGCTGCTGGCCGCCGTCCTCGTAGTAGATCGTCGTGTACTGGTAGTGCTGCCCTGGCTCGGCAGCCACCGCGGCCCGAAGGTCGCGCGGCACGCTCTCGCGTCGGACGAAACTCGATGCCCGCTCCTCCGGCGGGATCTCCTGGTTGCGGTTGCTCGAGGAGCTGAGCACGACGACGGCGTACAGCCGGCCGCGTGAGCTGCGCTGAGCCAGGTCTTGGCTGAGATCCTGCATGAGGACGTCGATGCCCGCTGCATCACTGGCGTCAGAGTTGTTGACGGTGAGCTGGGCGACGCTGAGTCCGGCGTAGGCCTCTGACAGCGCGCTGTCCTCCTTGGCATCGAGAAGCCCACCTCGGACGAGATTCATGAGGACGAAGCCGAGGATCGCAATCACCGATACGGACAGCGCAACTGTGGCCACGACGACGCGCAGCTGGATCGAGCGTCGCCAGGCGTGCCGCACCGCATCCCAGAACGAGCGCGCGCTCTCCCACATGGTGCGCGCCGTCACACGAGCGAACCCGGATGCGTCGGCGTCAGGAGCAAGCGAGCGGGCGGCCAGGGAGCCGTCGCCGGTGGAACCGGTCGGACTGCTCACGCACGCTCCCGTCGCATGGACTCAGGCAGGTCCGGCCTTGTAGCCGACGCCGCGAACCGTGACCACGATCTCCGGTCGCTCCGGGTCGATCTCCACCTTCGAGCGCAGTCGCTGCACGTGGACGTTGACCAACCGGGTGTCGGCAGCGTGGCGGTATCCCCACACCTGTTCGAGCAGGACCTCGCGCGTAAACACCTGCCAGGGCTTGCGAGCAAGGGCGACGAGCAGGTCGAACTCGAGCGGGGTCAGCGAGATCGCCTGCCCGTTGCGGCGCACCGAGTGACCGGCGACGTCGATGCTCAGATCGCCGATCTGCAAGGTCTCCGGCGTCGGGTCCTCGCTGCGACGCATTCGGGCGCGGATGCGCGCGACCAGCTCCTTGGGCTTGAACGGCTTGACAATGTAGTCGTCCGCGCCGGACTCGAGCCCGACGACGATATCGATGGTGTCGCTCTTGGCGGTCAGCATGACGATCGGGACGCCGGACTCGGCTCGGATCTGACGGCACACGTCGATGCCGTCCTTGCCCGGCAGCATCAGGTCGAGGAGTACGAGATCGGGCTTGCTGTCACGAAACGCGCCAAGTGCGCGTTCCCCGTCGCCGCACGAGACGGGGTCGAAACCCTCACCGCGCAAGACAATGCCGAGCATTTCGGACAGCGCGGTGTCGTCGTCGACGATGAGGATGCGTCCCTTCACGCCTCTCATCGTCGCACTCTCACCCGGTCATGTGTCGCTCTGCCACTGTCGCGCGTTCGCGCGGTGGTACGACGAGTGAGGACGAGGCGAGGTTCCCGCTCGGCAGCCCATACGCTGCAGCCCGTGACGTGGGGCGACGAGCCGACCGGGCCCGACGTGGCGTCGCCGGTGCCGGCTCGGTTGGGCTGGCCACGGCTGCTCCGTCGATGGGTGCCCGTCGGCCTCGTGATCGGGCTCGTGCTCGTCGGCGCCGTGCACGTGGCCGGGTATGGCGACGGCGCGGTCCTGTTCTGGCAGCTGCTCCAGACCTTCGCTGTCATCCTCCCCTGCCTGGCTCTCGCACTATGGGGAACGGCATACATCGTGCATGCCTGGGCCGAGCATGCCGTAGCACGAGAGCGGCGGCGGCCGATCTCGAGCGCCTACTTCGACGCTCCTGATGGAGCGGGATCGCCGCCGCCGTGGTCGGCACCAGCGCTGCGGTGGTGACGATCGCGTTCGCGATACGGACCGGAGACGTCTGGTCGTTCGCTGACTGCTAGAACGTCAGGCCCACGCGGCGTCGTCGCCCAGTTCGGCCGCAACGCGCCGAGCCTGAGCCGCTACCGCTTCCGGATCGTCTGGCTGGGGAGCCCGAACGACCTCGTTGAGTACGACGACAACACTGCGGTGCGCGCCGATGTCGACGACGGCTCCCTCGACGGCGTCTACCGATTCGCTGGCGACGAGCTGCTCGCGCCGATTCTCGTCACTGAGGTCCTGGTGGAGGACGGAGACCAGGCAGCTCGCCGAGAGCGGATGACCCCGGACGTCGAGGGTGAGCACGAGCAGCATGCGGGCGTACTCAGTTGTCGACGAACTCATCGAGCGCCCCGGCAAGGCCCGGGCATCCGACGGAGCCCTCGCCCTGTTCCTGGAAGTCCGAGGCGCCGTCGAAGTCAGTCTTCAGCTGGGTTGCTCCCGTCTCTGCGTCGGCAAGGTCGTCGAGATCGTGCTTGTAGATGGGCCGCCCCACGACATTCCTCCCCGCAGCACCAGGTGCAGTCGGCGCAAATCCTGACATAGGCCCCCACGCGACCTGTGCCTCGGTGGTGCCGCGCTGCCCATCTGGACGGGCCGCGGGTCAGGAGGCAGGGTGTCCGACGGAGGCACCTTCTCGAGGGAACGCAGAAGGACCGCATGCACGAGCTGGCGATCACGCAGAGCGTGGTCGATACCATCGCCGAGCGCACGTCCGGTGCGCAGGTGACACTCGTCCGCCTCGATATCGGCAAGCTGTCTGGCGTCGTTCCTGACGCGGTTGCCTTCTGCTTCGACCTCGTTGCGAATGGGACGCCGCTCGACGGTGCCAAGCTGGAGATCTCCGAGCCCCCTGGTCAGGCGCATTGCCGGACGTGTTCGACCGAGTTCGAGATCGATTCGCTCATCCTGTTGTGCCCGTGCGGCAGCGCCGATGTCGACGTACTCGCCGGACGAGAGCTCGCGATCCGGTCGGTCGAGGTGGCCTGATATGTGTGCCACGTGCGGGTGCGGCCAAGACGAAGTCCGGGTGACAGCGCTTCACGATCACGGGCACGAGCACAGACATACGCACGAGCACCCGCACGACCATCCCCAGCACGACACCACACCCCGCACCGTCATGCTCGAGACGGAAGTGTTGGCGAAAAACGACCGGCTGGCGCAGCGCACCCGCGCGTGGCTCGCGGAGCGCCGGGCCCTCACTGTCAACATGATGAGCTCGCCCGGGTCGGGGAAGACGACCCTGCTGGTGCGCACAATTCACGACCTCATGCCTTCGACACAGGTCTGCGTCGTGGAAGGCGATCAGGAAACGCTCATCGACGCGCAGCGCATTCAGGCAACCGGCGCCCCGGTCGTACAAATCAACACTGGCGCCGGCTGCCACCTGGACGCGGCGATGCTCGAGCGCGCCCTTCACGAGCTCGACCCGCCAGCGGGTGCCGTGGTCCTGGTGGAGAACGTCGGCAACCTGGTCTGTCCGGCGCTGTTCGACCTGGGCGAGTCGCAGCGGGTTGTCGTCATGTCGGTTACGGAGGGCGACGACAAGCCGCTGAAGTACCCACA
This sequence comes from uncultured Actinomycetota bacterium, assembly GCA_963801015.1. Lineage (GTDB taxonomy): Bacteria > Actinomycetota > Actinomycetes > CAWDCV01 > CAWDCV01 > CAWDCV01. The sequence goes on from CAWDCV010000002.1 coordinate 451,447, forward strand.
CATGTTCGCCTCGGCCGACGTGGTCGTCGTGAACAAGGTCGATTTGCTGCCCTACGTCGACTTCGACGTCGAACGCTTCGCCGCCCACGTACGCGCGGTCAATCCACGAGCAGAGCTGCTTCGCGTGTCCGCGACACGCGGCGATGGGCTGACGGATTGGTACGGCTGGCTACACGCGCAGCGGGCGTAGCTGGGTCAAACACGACGAGATGCCCGCTCGAGTTGACAGTGCGTAGGCGCCGGTATATGACCGGGATTGCGTCACTGGGCCTCACGAGTCGCACCGGCTCTCCTTTTGGGGGTGGGCAAGGATGCCTACAGCGGAAGCCATCAAGGCCGAGGACACCCTCATCCACGTCTTGTGGATCAACGCCGGCCTGAGTTGCGACGGCGACTCGGTGGCGCTGACGGCCGCGACCCAGCCGAGCATCGAGGAGATCGCCCTCGGCGCGCTGCCCGGGCTGCCGAAGATCGCCGTGCACTGGCCGCTCATCGACTTCGAGTGCGGCCCTAACGGCGGCGCGGACGACTTCCTCGAGTGGTTCTTCAAGGCAGACCGCGGCGAGCTGGACCCGTTCGTTCTCGTGGTCGAGGGGTCGATCCCCAACGAGAAGCTGCACGACGAGGGCTACTGGTGCGGCTTCGGCAACAACCCCGACACCGGGCAGCCGATGACGACAAGTGAGTGGCTCGACCGGCTCGCGCCGAAGGCGACCGCGATCGTGGCCGCCGGCACCTGCGCGACGTACGGCGGCATCCACGCGATGGCTGGCAACCCCACGGGCGCCATGGGTGTGGCCGACTATCTCGGCTGGGACTGGAAGTCCAAAGCAGGCATCCCGATCGTGAACGTTCCCGGCTGTCCGATCCAGCCGGACAACATGTCCGAGACGCTGGTCTACCTGCTCTATATGGCGACCAACCAAGCTCCGATGATCCCGCTCGACGAGGCACTGCGCCCGACCTGGCTGTTCGGTGCGACCGTGCACGAGGGCTGTGACCGCGCCGGCTACTACGAGCAGGGCGACTTTGCGACGGAGTACGGCTCCCCCAAGTGCATCGTCAAGCTCGGCTGCTGGGGACCGGTCGTGAAGTGCAACGTGCCCAAGCGCGGGTGGATCAACGGCGTCGGCGGCTGCCCGAACGTCGGCGGCATCTGCATCGGCTGCACCATGCCCGGGTTCCCCGACAAGTTCATGCCGTTCATGGATGAGCCGCCCGGCGGCAAGCTGTCCACGACCGCCGTCGGTATCTACGGATCGACGATCCGCAACCTGCGCCGCATCACGACGAAGACGGTCGACAAGGAACCCAAGTGGCGTACCCGCGGCGACCAGCTACTCACCGGAGCGACCCGCAGCTGGCAGTGACTCACACGCCCGTCCGAGAGCACGAGGAGATCGCGGCATGACATCGACGCTCCCCCGGCCGACAGCGACGGAGACGGGGAACAAAGACCTCGTCGAGATGGCGTGGGATCCCATCACCCGCATCGTGGGCAGCCTCGGCATCTACACGAAGATCGACTTTGGCAATCGCACGGTCGCCGAGTGCCACAGCACCTCGTCGATCTTCCGCGGCTACTCGATCTTCATGAAGGGCAAGGATCCCCGGGACGCGCACTTCATCACCAGCCGCATCTGCGGCATCTGCGGGGACAACCACGCGACCTGTTCCTGCTACGCGCAGAACATGGCGTACGGCGTGAAGCCACCGCATCTTGGCGAGTGGATCGTCAACCTCGGTGAAGCCGCCGAGTACATGTTCGACCACAACATCTATCAGGAGAACCTGCTCGCGGTGGACTACTGCGAGAAGATGGTCGGCGAGACCAACCCCGGCGTGCTCGAACGTGCGAACAACACCGAATCACCGCACGCCGGCGACCACGGCTACCGCACGATCGGCGACATCATGCGGTCGCTCAACCCGTTCACCGGCGAGTTCTATCGCGAGGCACTACAGGTCAGCCGCTACACCCGCGAGATGTTCTGCCTGATGGAGGGGCGGCACGTCCACCCGTCGACGCTGTATCCCGGCGGTGTCGGCACGGTCGCGACGATCCAGCTGATGACCGACTACATGAGCCGGCTGATGCGCTACGTCGAGTTCATGAAGAAGGTCGTCCCGATGCACGACGACCTGTTCGATTTCTTCTACGAAGCGATGCCCGGGTACGAGGAGGTCGGCAAGCGGCGCATCCTGCTCGGTTGCTGGGGCTCGTTCCAGGACCCGGAGTACTGCAACTTCGACTACCGCGACATGACCGAGTGGGGTCGCAAGATGTTCGTGACGCCAGGCGTCGTCGTCGACGGCAAGCTCGTCACGACCGACCTCGTCGACATCAACCTCGGCATCCGCATCCTGCTCGGCAGCTCGTACTACGAGGACTGGGAGGACCAGGAGGTCTTCGTCACCCACGACCCGCTCGGCAACCCCGTCGACCGCCGGCACCCGTGGAACCAGCACACCAATCCGCGGCCACAGAAGCGCGACCTCGACGACAAGTACAGCTGGGTCATGTCGCCGCGGTGGTACGACGGCAAGGACTACCTCGCGCTCGACACCGGCGGCGGACCGATCGCACGGCTGTGGTCGACGGCGCTCGCCGGCCTCGTCGACATCGGCTACGTCAAGGCCACCGGCAACAGCGTGCAGATCAACCTGCCGAAGACTGCGCTCAAGGGACCGGTCAGCTTCGAGTGGAAGATCCCGCAGTGGAGCAACACCATCGAGCGCGGGCGGGCGCGCACCTACTTCCAGGCCTACGCCGCGGCATGCGCGCTGCACTTTGCGGAGAAGGCTCTCGTCGAGATCCGCGCGGGTCATACGAAGACATGGGAGACGTTCGAGGTTCCTGACGAGGGCATCGGCTGCGGTTTCACCGAGGCCGTGCGTGGCGTCCTGTCGCACCACATGGTGATTCGCGACGGCAAGATCGCGAACTACCACCCGTACCCGCCGACGCCGTGGAACGCCAACCCGCGCGACGTCTACGGCACCCCCGGACCATACGAGGACGCCGTTCAGAACACGCCGATCTTCGAAGAGAACGACCGGGAGCACTTCAAGGGCATCGACATCATGCGGACGGTGCGCAGCTTCGACCCATGCCTGCCGTGCGGCGTGCACATGTATCTCGGCAACGGCAAGGTGCTGGAGAAGATGCACTCGCCCACCCAATCCCCGACGATCGAGTGACCGAGCCGACCGGCGACCTGAGGGCGACCGGCGAGCGCATCGAAGCGCTGCTTGATGCCAGCGCGGCCCACGGTGTCGTCGCGCGCGAGCGCGCGGAGGAGCTGGTTCGACTCGTCACCGACCTGTACGGCGCGGGCCTCGAGCGCGTCCTCGAGATCGTGCACGAGTCCGGCCGGCTCGACGACGAGGTGCTGTCGGCCTTGACGGCAGACGATCTGGTTGCCAGCTTGCTGCTCGTCCACGGCTTGCACCCCGACGACATCGAAACCCGAGTGCGTCGCGCCCTCGACGACGTACGGCCATACCTCGGGTCGCACGGCGGCGACGTCGAACTCCTTGCCGTAGCCGACGGCGTTGCGGAGCTTCGACTGCTCGGCAGCTGCGACGGCTGCGCGTCCTCGTCCGTGACCCTCGAACTCGCTGTCCGGGACGCCATCGAGGCTGCCGCACCGGAGGTGACGTCCATCGAGGTGCGGGCAACCGACGTCCCTGCCGGACCGGGCTTCGTACCGTTGTCTGCACTGCGGTCGCGCCTGGATGACCACGACCCCGTCGGCGCGGATTGGCAAGCAGTGCCCGAGGCTGCCGACCTCGCCCCGGGGGAACTGCGGGGTCTCACTGTCGCCCAGGAGAAGGTCGTGGTCGCGCGGATCGGATCCGAGCAGTACGCCTATCGGGACCGCTGCCCGCGCTGCGAGGGCAGTATCTCCACCGCGCAGCTCGAACGGCGCCTCGGTGGCCGTGCTGGCGATGCGGTCCTGACCTGCCCGACGTGTCGCGCCCACTTCGATGTCCGGCAGGCGGGTGCTGGACTGGATCGACCAGAGGAACACCTCGAGCCACTGCCGCTGCTGTTGCGCAACGGCGTGGTGTCCGTCGCGCTGCCCATGGTCGCGACGTGAGCCACAGCACTGGCACGGACGCGTTGGCGGTGTTGCAGCGTATCCGTGCGAATCGGCCGTCACCACAGGTGGGCGAGCGATGCGAGATGTGTGCGGAGCCAATCGGTGACGTACATCAGCACGTCGTCAACCTCAACAGTCGGGCGTTGATGTGCACGTGTCGCGGCTGCTATCTGCTGTTTACAGCGGAGAACGCGGAGCTGCGCTACCGCGCTGTTCCCGACCGCTATCTGTCGTTCCCGTCCTTCGAGCTGCAGCCCGGACAGTGGGACGATCTCGAGATCCCGGTCGGATTGGCGTTCTTCTTCGTCAACTCGGTGATGGACCGCACGGTGTGTTTCTATCCAGGCCCGGCAGGAGCCGCCGAGTCGGAGCTGCCCCTCGACGCGTGGCAGCGCGTCGTCGACAACAACCCAAAGCTGCGCGTCGTGTCGGCGGACGTCGAGGCGCTCATCGTTCGCGTTCGTCCAGGGCTCCATGCTGAATGCTTCCTGGTGCCGATCGACGTGTGTTACGAGCTGGTCGGGCGACTGCGCCGGGTGTGGCGCGGCTTCGATGGCGGGCAGGACGCGCGGCGTGAGATCGACGACTTCTTCGGAACTGTTGCCGCCAAGGCGCGAGTGGCATGACCGCGCACCCCGGCGACCTCACGTTCACGGTCGTGGACATCACGCCGGAGCCGTACGCCGTCGTCCCCAACCTGCTTGCCCGCCTGCGCATCGAGGAAAGCTCCGGCGAACCGGTCCATGCCTTGGCACTGCGCTGCCAAGTGCGCATCGAGCCGCAGCGGCGCCGCTATGACGACGCGGAGGAAGCGGGATTGCTCGACCTGTTCGGCCCGCGACAGCGCTGGGGAGACACGCTCAAGACGTTCCTGTGGATGCATGCGAGCACGATGGTGCCCGGCTTCCTTGGGAGCACCGAGGTCACCCTGCCAATCGCGTGCACGTACGACTTCGAGGTCTCGGGCACGAAGTACCTGCAGGCGTTGCACGACGGTGAGATTCCATTGGTGCTGATGTTCAACGGCACCGTATTCACGCGCGGAAGCAGCGGCTTCGCCGTCACGCAGGTTCCCTGGGACAAGGAGGCCGCCTACCGGCTGCCGGTCACCGTCTGGCGTGACCTGATGGACCGGCACTTCCCGGGCACCCAGTGGCTGCGCATGCACCGCGACACCGTCGAAGCACTCGCGCATTACAAGGCTGCGCGTGGTCTCACGACCTGGGAGGCCACGTTCGAGGACCTGCTGGCGCAGGCGGGTCAGGTGACCCATTGAGTCTCTCCAGAGCTAGAACGGTTGCCGACGCGGTGCTCTACGAGGGCTACCTGCTCTACCCGTATCGCTCCTCCTCCCGAAAGAACCAGGTGCGATGGCAGTTCGGCGTGCTCGGCCCGCCGGGCGCCTCCTCAGCCGGGGTAGGCGAGGAACCCGACATGGCGGTGCAGTGCCTAGTGCGCTGCGACAGCGATGACGCTGGCGTGCACGTGTACCTCAGGTTCCTGCAGCTTCAGGTTCGGTCTGTCGAGCGTGCCTCCGACAACGGGTTCGCGCATGTTCCGGAGCTGCACATCGCCGGCATCACACACGTGGCGTGGGACGAAGCGGTCGAGTGCGAGCAGCCAGTCGGGCCGTACCCGATGCGAGAGCTGCGCAGCGGGGTGACGGTTCCGGTCCTGGTGTCTGGCGGCGAAGACGTCGAGGAGCTACGCGATGCCGGCGAGGTCGTCGGTCGACTCGTTCGCCGCCGCGAACAGGTGACAGCACAGGTCACGCTGTTCTCCGTGCCCGACGGCAGCGTCGACCGCCTCGAGATACGAGTTGAGAACATCGGGCCAGATCCGCAGGGTGACAAGGACGCAGCAACTCGGACGTCCCTGCTCGGCGCGCACCTCTTACTCGTCGCGCTCGACGGAACTGCATTCGTATCGGTTCTCGACCCGCCTGAGGACGCGCGCGACGCTGCGAGTCGCTGCATGCAACATCGATGCTGGCCGGTGCTGACTGGCAACGAGGGCGACACCGACATCGTGCTGGCGTCGCCGATCATCTTGTACGACTACCCAGCCGTGGCGCCCGAGAGCGCCGGCGCACTGTTCGATTCGACCGAGATCGACGAGATCCTGACGCTCCGGGTGTTGACGCTGACCGATGAAGAGAAGGCGGAAGCACGTGCTACCGACGTTCACGCCGCCGCCATCATCGACCGCTGCGAGGCGATGACGCCGGACGAGTTGCAGCGCCTGCACGGTGTGCTGCGCGACTCGCACGGACCAGGTGCGCCATCGTCCGATGCCGAGGGCGCGGTCTTCGACACCGGAGATGCGCCGTGGTGGGACCCCAGTGTCGATGCCAGCGTTCGGCCTGAGCTCGATGCTGTCGTCATCGCGGGAACGGCCGTACGCAAGGGCAGCATCGTGCGCATTCACCCGAATCGGCGCGCGGATGCGCACGACTTGTTCTACGCCGATCAGGTCGCGCGGGTGGCAGCCGTGCACCGCGATGTCGACGGTGAGACGCATGTCGCAGTCGTACTCGTCGACGACCCGGCCGCCGACCTCCACGACTGGTATGGCCGCTACCTGCACTTCGCGCCGGATGAGCTGGAACCCCTGCACGAGACCGTTACCCCTGAGCGAGAGGAGAACTGATGAGGATCGTCGGAATGATTGCCACGGCGGTGATCGCAGCTGCCGTTGCGGTTGCCGCTGTGGTGGGTGTGCGCTCGACGCCGGACGTCAAGCGCTACCTCAACATGCGGCGGATGTAGTCAGGAGGAGGGGACATGTCTGAGAGCACATCGGGTGAAGCTCCCGGCGCGCACCTCACCGAGGAGCCGCAGGAGGAACGGGGTGCGCCCGGATCGCGGGACACCGGGTCGGACGCGCCGGCCGGCGGACCGGTCGATCGTCCGGTCGATACCGCAGACGAGGACGACGACACGTCGATTGAGGCGCAGGAACCCGTGACCGAGGGCGCGCCGGACCTGCAGTCCGGCGCCGGCTGAGACGGAGATGCGATGAGCGAGTCAGGCAGCGCGATCCCTCCGTACGAGGGCCGGCGCGAGAGTGCCGACGTCGACAGCGCCGAAGAAGGGCGCAAGGACGGCGCCAACGTTGGAGGTGCGACCGGACCAGTCGAGAGCGACGAGATGAAGGCGCCGGAGCCGGAGGAAACTCCCCGCGGCGCCCATGCCTCACCGGCGGACGAACAGCCGGCCGCGGAATCACGCGGCGCCGCTCCGGCCGAGGACGAGGGTGTCGGTCCGGCGCACGTGCCGGGCGTAGGCAAGGGAGAGGACAAAGGGGCATAAGCGTGGTGTCAGGCATCCTCGTCGCGGGCGTCGGGAACCTCTTCCTCGGCGACGACGGCTTCGGACCTGAGGTGGCCCGCCGGCTCGCCGCGGGACCGATCCCCGTTGGCGTCCGCGTGGTCGACTACGGCATCCGCGGCATGCACCTCGCGTACGACCTGCTCGACGGGTACGACGCGCTGGTGCTCGTCGACACGATCCCCGGCCATGGTCAGCCGGGTGAGCTGCGGGTGCTGGAGGTCGGCGCCGACGACATGGGCGAAGGTGCGTTCGACGCGCACGGCATGGATCCTGTGGCGGTCCTCGCCAACCTCGAGGCGTTAGGCGGGACCCTTCCACGCACGTTCGTGGTCGGCTGCCAACCGGCGAACCTCGAGGAGGGCATCGGCCTGTCACCGCAGGTGAGTGGCGCAGTGGATCCCGCCGTCCAGGAGGTGCGGGCGCTGCTGGTCGAGCTGCTCACGTCGACACCGGCGGAGGTGAGCTAGCCCATGTGCCTCGGCATACCCGGACAGGTTGTCGAGCGGGTGCCGGGATACGGCGACCAACTCGCCCTGGTCGATGTGGTCGGCGGCCGCCGGCAGATCAACATCGGCATGCTGGAGGGCGAGCCGCTCGCCCCTGGGGACTGGGTGATCATTCACATGGGCTTCGCCCTGGAGAAGGTCGACGAGGCAGCGGCGCGACAGGCGCTGGCCGGTTTGGAGCTGATGGGCCGACGGCAGGACGAGCTTCAGTGAGGCAGGCACACCGATGCTTCCCGGGTTGGGTGGCGTTCCTCGCGACGCTCCTGGCGCTGGCTGGCTGTGGGGGAAGTGCCTCGACGGAACAGTCGGACACGACGGCAACTCCGGCCAGCAGCCCTGGCTCCGAGGCGGCCAGCGGCACCGTCCGGCTGTACACGTCCTACAACCAGCCCGAAGTAGACGCGCTGCTCGCCGCGTACGGGAGTGCGGAACCGGACGTCTCGGTCGAGGTTTTCCGCGCACCGACCGGCCAATTGACTGCGCGCATCGCCGCAGAAGAGCGCTCCGGCGGAGTCCGCGCCGATGTCCTCCTGCTGTCAGATCCGTTGTCGATGCAGCAGTACGCCGCCCAGGACCTCTTGCTGCCCTGGACACCTCCCGAGCAGGACGTCGTCCCCGAGTTCGCGCGGACAGACACGTTCTGGGGAGTGACGACGAGCAACGTCGTCATCGTTCACCGACCCGGGGCGGCGCCAGCGAGCTGGCAGGACCTGACCGAGCCGCAGTACCGGGATCGGGTCGCTCTGCCGGATCCGGGATTCGCCGGGTCGGCGTTCGGGGCGCTCGGATACTTCGCGTTCGCTGACGGCTACGGCCTCGACTTCTATCAGCAGCTCAAGGACAACGGCGCCGTGCAGGTCCAGGCCCCCGGCGACGTGATTACCGGTGTGGCGGAGGGCCGGTACGACGCGGGCATGACGCTGGACTTCCTGGCCCGCGCCGCCGTCGCGAACGGCTCGCCGCTGGAGATCGCCGCGCCCGATCCCGGCGCCGTAGAGCTGTACGCCCCGGTAGGCGTCTTCGCGACGACACCCAACGCCGCGGCCGCACAGTCGTTCGCCGGGTTCCTGCTGACCGTCCCCGCCCAGGAGGCGCTGGCGAAGCTCGACCGCACCCCTATCCGGTCGGACGTGCCGCCGCTGGCGCCCGCCGTCGAGGAGGTGGTCCCGGACTGGCCGCGGATCTTCGAGAACCAGGCCGAGCTCCAAGCTGACTACCGCGCCATCTTCGGTGGCTGACGGCGTCGAGTCCGCGCCGGCCCTCGGCCGACGGTGGCTCGGCTGGACGGCCGGGGGCTGGACGGTCGGTGGCTGCGTGCTGGCGCTTGTCCTCCTACTCGGCCTGGTCGGTCTGCCGCTCGCGCAGCTGTTCACCACGGCGCTCGACGACGGCATGGGTGAGGTTCGCCGCACGCTCGGCACGGGCGACACCGGTCGCGCCGTCCTGAACACGCTCTGGACGTCGCTCGCGGTCACCGTGCTGGCGGTCGCGGGAGGTACCGCGGCCGCGTTCGTGACCGAGCGCAGCAATGCCCCTGGCCGGCGCTGGCTACGCGTCGCCCTGCTGGCGTCCCTGCTCAGTGCGCCTGTCGTGAGCGCGGTCGGCTGGGCCCGCGCGTACGGGCCGGGCGGGCTCGTCGATGCCACGATCGGCATCGGCTGGACCGGGCTGTTCGGCCCCGCAGGCGTCGTCGCGGTGACGGCGGCGGGCGTCCTGCCCCTGGCCTACCTCGTCGTGGCGACAAGCTTGGCCAGTCGGCCCGAACCCGATCTGGAGCGGGCTGCTCGAGCTAGCGGAGCGAGCGCCTGGCAGGCGGCTCGGACTGTCACGCTGCCGCTCGCGCGTCCGGCGATGGTGGCGGCCGCCGCGCTGGTGTTCGTCTCAGGTGTGAACTCCTTCGAGGTCCCCGCGGTACTCGGCATTCCCGCCGGTTTCTCGACGATGACGACCCGGCTGTACCAGAACCTCGCGCTCTCGGCGGATCCGACGGCCTTCACGTCGGCGGTGATCCTGGCAGCCGCGCTCGTTGTCCTGTCCGCGGTCGTGGTCGGACCGGTGGACGCGCTGGTCGGCAGGGCGAGCGCGGCGCGCACCGGCGCGGCGAGTGGCGCACCGCCGACGCTTCCGCGGCGGTCATGGTCCTTGGCAGTAGCGCTGTGGTGCTTCCTCGCCCTGACGACCGCCCTGCCACTCGTCGCGCTCGTCCTGGTCGCTCTCACCCGCGGCGTCGGCCTCGCTCCGGTACCGGCCAATTGGACGCTGGCGAACTTCGCGGCGGCGCTGGACGCTCGGACCTATGCGGCCCTGGGCAACACCCTTCTCCTGTCCGCGACGGCGGCGACGACCGTGGTGCTGCTCGGAGCACTGACGGCCGCCCTGGCGCGCCGCCCCGGCGGCGGGGCGCTGGGCACCCTCGTGACACTCACCTTCGCCGTATCCGGTTCCGCGCTCGCCGTGGCAGTCCTGCTCGCGTACGGCCGGGTCCTCTACGACACGCTGGCGATCATCCTGGTCGCGTACCTGGCGAAGTTCTGGGCCCTCGGACATCGACCGCTCGCTGGCGCGTCCGACCGGTTGCCGATGGATGTCGTCCGGGCCGGCCGAGCCAGTGGAGCTGGACCCGTGGTGGCCATCCGCACGATCGTCGCGCCGCTGCTGCGGCCGGCGATTGTCGGCGGATGGCTGCTCGTCTTCCTGTTCGCCGTGCACGAGCTCACGATCTCGAGCCTGCTGTACGGGCCGGGGACCGCGACGCTCGCCGTGGTGATCCTCAACCAGCAGCAGCTCGGCAATGTGGCGGTCACCGCGGCGCTCTCGGTACTGCTCACCCTGCTCATCGCCGCCGCCGGGCTGCTGCTCCTCGGCCTCCGGTCGGCGGCGGTTCGGTTCGGGGGTCAAGGGTGACGGGTCGTGAGCAGACGTCGCCGCCGGCCCTGGAATGCCATCAGCTGACCGTGGCGTACGGCGCGCGGGCGGTTCTGCACGGGCTCGACCTGGTCGTTGCGTCCGGCGAGGCCGTCGCCGTGCTCGGCCCGTCGGGCTGCGGCAAGTCGACGCTGCTCTTCGCCATAGCCGGGTTCCACGCACCGGAGTCGGGCTCGATCCGCATCGACGGACGACTTGTCGCTGACGGATCGCGCAGCACGCCACCGGAGGGCCGCATGGTCGGGGTGGTGTTCCAGAACTACGCCCTGTGGCCGCACCTGACCGCTCTGGACACCGTTGCCTACCCGTTGCGGCGCTCCGGGATTGCTCGTGACGAGGCGCGGCGCCGAGCCGCTGTCCTCCTGGGCCGGATGGGCGTGGGGCACTTGTCGGCTCGGCGGCCGGCACAGCTGTCGGGAGGCGAACAGCAACGCGTCGGGGTTGCGCGAGCGTTGGCCCGAGAGCCCTCGCTCTACCTTTTCGACGAACCGACCGCGCACCTGGACACAGCGCTGCGCGGCGTCCTTCAGGAGGAGCTCGCCACTCAACGGGCGGCGATCGGCGCAGCCGTCGTCTACGCGACACATGACGTGTCCGAAGCCTTCGTGATCGCCGACCGGATCGTCCTGTTGCGCGACGGCACGGTCGTGCAGCAGGGACGTCCCGTCGAGGTGTACGAGCGTCCTGTCGACCTGTGGGCCGCTCGGTTGACCGGGCCGGCCGCCGTGCTCGATCTGCCCGCCGCCAGCACCAGCCTGGGGGCGATCAGGCTGGCCGTTGCGGGCGAGGAGGTGACGGTGTCCGCCGACGGTCTCGCAGTGGATCGAGCTGGGGTCGTGCGTGTGCTCGTCCGACCGGAGTGGGGTCGGCTCGGCGGACCGTTGCCCGGCCGGGTCGCTGCGGTGCGCTACCGGGGTGCCGACACCGACTACCGGCTCGACACACCGGTGGGAGTCGTGGAGGTACGAGAACGCGGTGCGGCGCGGGCGGACGTCGGCGACGCTTCAGGGTGGACGCTCGACCGGGCCTGGGTCCTCCCCACCGGAACTAGCCCAGCGTCAGCGCCGGACCCGAGTGTTCCAGCCGGGCGTTGACGATCTGCAGGTGCCGCGCAGTGAATCTGCGCAGGTTGTCGAGCTGGCGCGGGGTGAGCCGGTCACAGACCCAACCCCAGTGCAAGCCCACCCACTCTCCGGACTGCAGCCCCGTCGTCAGGCCGATACCGTCCCGACCCGCCGTCGCCGTCTCGAGCTCGGGAGCGCCGAGGAAGAGCCGGCCGCTGTGGTACTTCAGCGGTTGGAACCGGACGATCACTGTGTCCTGCTCGACACTGACCACCTCGCCCCAGCGGATGCGGCAGCGATCCAGCACCTCCAGCGGCTCGCCACGGCCGTGCCCCAGCAGTCCCACCCACGGATAGACGTGGAAGACGTGGAAGCTGTGGTGGGGAACGACGCCGGCCGGGATGGCCTCCTCGAGGTGCTTCCAGGAGTTTCCAGCCTGCCGCCGAAAGCGATCCATCAGCGCATTGCCGAACGTCCTCATGTCGATCCGGTCGAGCAGGGCGTTGCCGAGCCAGTAGGCCTCGACGACGCGGTGATCCAGCGGGTCGGCAATGCCGCTGACACCGGCGATGAACTCGAGGTACGGCCAGGCGCCGGCGAACTGCCGGGCGAGCTGCTCGAGCCCAGGGTCGACGACCGACGCGGCACCGTACTCGAACAGGGTCTGCGACTGCGGCGGGCCGCAGGATCCGCGTTCGTTAGGCGGGTACGCATAGCGGGCGAACAGCGTGGGGCCGGTCGACTGGACGGTTGGCGTCGTCGTCATCGGCGACCTCTCCCCTGCGGACCCCGCTCCGCACCGGCACTCTACGCGCGCCCACTCGACTTGTCCGAGCGTCGCGACGCCATAGATGCACAACGTTCGGACAGGTCGAGGGTGTTCGCAATCCTCGCAGCTCGTCACGGGACAATGCGCGACAACGCTGTTGAGCTCGTCGGCTGTCACCTGCAAAAAGTGGGCCTCTGGCGAGCAAGGCCAAAGGAACGGCGGTTCGACCGCGTGACACGATGGCGGAAACGCGACATCGACCTGAACGTGCAGCCAGCGGAGAGGACGGCCGATGAGCGACACGCCGGGCTGGACGAGCCCCGGCCGTCCCGACAGCGAGGACGTGCCGGCGAGCGGAAGCGTGGGCCCGGACCCGGTCGCGCCGCCAACGCCGACGGGGTGGACTCCCGCGCCCGGCTGGTCGACGCATCAGCCACCCTCGTACCCCGCGGCGGCAGGTCAAATGCCGCCAGGTCAAACACTGCCCCCCGGCTACGGCGGCGTCCCCGGCCCAGCGTGGGGCGGCAGCCAACCCGGATGGGGGCCGCCCCCGGGTTGGCAACCGGATGTCAAGCCCGGCATCGTCCCGCTGCGGCCGCTCGGCCTCGGTGAGCTGCTCGACGGTGCGATCCAGGCCATGCGCGCGAACCCGCGCGTCATGCTCGGCCTGTCGGCGATCATTGTCACGCTCTCGCAAACGGTTCAGGTCCTCGGCCTCGCCATCTTGACCCGCCCGCTGAGCAGCCTCGATGCGACCGAGGAGCTGTCCGAGGCCCAACTCTTCGGCCTCGTCGCCGGTGGCGGCCTTACCCTGCTGGTCGGTCTCGTGCTGTCGTTCGTCGTCCAGGTGATCCTCACCGGCATCCTGACTGTCGTTGTCAGCCGCGCCGTACTCGGCCAGACGATGACGGCCGGCGACGCCTGGCAGGCCGCGCGTCCGCGGTTGTGGCCGCTGTTCGGGCTCACCCTGCTCATCGGGCTGATCATCGGTGCCGCCCTCCTGGTCGGCGGTGTGCCGGCACTCCTGGTCGGGATCGCGGGTGGGCCGGGATGGCTCATTGCCGTCGTCGCGGTCCTCGGCATCCTGGCCGGTTTCGTGGCCGCGATCTGGCTGTACGTGTCCCTGGCGCTGTCGAGCCCGGCGCTGGTGCTGGAGAAGCAGCGTGTCGTCGCCGCGATGCGCCGCTCGCGCATTCTCGTCAAGAACGCGTGGTGGCGGACGTTCGGCATCCTGCTGCTGACCGCGATCCTCGTGTTCGCGATCTCGGCCGCGGTGAGCTTCCCGTTCACCGCGCTCAGCCTGTTCTTCGGCGGCGAGAACGGGACCAGCCTGCCGGCTCTCGTTCTCAACGGCCTCGCCGGTGTCGTGGCCGGCGTCATCACGTTCCCGTTCGCGGCCGGCGTGACCGTGCTGCTGTACGTCGACCGGCGCATCCGTCGCGAGGGGCTCGACCTCGAGCTCGCCCGAGCCGCAGGGGTGACGATTCCGGGTCGAACGAGCGAGCCGCCGCCCGGGTGGTCGTGACGGCATTGCTGCGCAAGGCCGGAGAGGTTCCGGTCGACCTGTCGCGGGACGAGGCACGCGAGGCCGCCCGGCGCGAGCTGGCCGACCCGGCGTACTCCCAGGATGACCCCGGCCTGCTCGAGCGGCTGCTGATATGGGTCGAGCAAGAGCTCCGCGAGCTGCTCGCCCAAGCCGCCGCCGCGACCCCCGGCGGCTGGCAGGGCCTGCTGGTGCTCGCCATCCTGATCGTCGTTATTGCGGCCGTGGTCCGCTACCGCCTCGGGCCGCTCGCTCGACGCGCCGCCCGTTCTCGAGACGACCTGTTCGGCACCGCAGAGCTGACCGCCGACGACCATCGACGCGCGGCCGACCGTGCTGCCGCGCGGCAGGATTGGGCCGATGCGGTACGCGAACGCCTGCGGGCCATCATTCGCGACCTCGAGGAGCGCGACCTGCTCGATCCGCGACCCGGCCGGACTGCGGACGAGGCAGCGCGCGACGCCGGCGGGGTCCTCCCCGAACTCCGGCAGGACCTGTTGCGCGCAGCATCGGTGTTCGACGAGGTGTGGTACGGCGGACGTCCTGCGACGCCGGCCATGCACGAGACCCTGCGCGACCTTGACTCCCGGGTCGCACGCTCCCGACCGGCGGCAGTAGCCAAGGCAACCTCGTGACCGTTCCAACCACGTCAGCGAATCGAAGCGCGCGCGCGACGTGGCGATCCGTGCGCGCTCCGCTGGCTGTCGTGGGCTTGCTCGTCGCCGTGGCGATCGTGTCGGCTCTCGTGCAGTCTCAGGGGCGCCGTGGCTTCCTCGATCCCGACGCCATCGACGACAGCGGCAGCCGCGCAGTTGCCAACGTGCTGCGCGAGCAGGGCGTCGACGTGCGCGTTGCTCGAACGACTGACGCGGCCGTGGTCGAGGCAGCAGCGGGCAGCACGCTGCTGGTCGCGCTCCCCGACCTGCTCACGGCCAGCCAGCTGGAGCGGCTGGCTCCGCTTCCGGCGGATCTCATCCTGGTGGCACCGGACGACGCCGCCCTCGAGGAGCTCGCGCCAGGTATTCGGCTCGGCGACGCCGGCGTGCTGACTGGGTCGGCCGTGCGTCCGCCGGACTGTGAGCTGCCGGCTGCTGAGCGCGCCGGCACAGCCGCCGTCGTCGGTCGCGTCTACCGGGTTTCGGCCGACGCCGCATCGTCGGTCGACGAGTGTTACCCGACCTCCGGCCAACCAGGGCTCGTTCGCCTGGAGCAGGGCGGACGCACCATCACGGTGCTCGGCGACCCGACCGCGCTGACGAATGCCGGACTCCTCCAGGAGGGCAACGCGGCACTGGCTCTCGGATTACTTGGCGAGTGGCCGTCGCTGGTGTGGTACCTGCCCGGTCGTGACGACGTCCCCGAGCAGGACCAGCGATCGTTCGTCGAACTTGTTCCCGACGGCGTCCTGCTTGCCGCCCTCCAGGTGTTGATCGCCGTCGTGCTGCTTGCGCTGTGGCGCGCCCGCCGGCTGGGACCGGTCGTTGCCGAGCCGCTCCCCGTGGTCGTCCGGGCCGCGGAAGCCGTCGAGGGCCGGGCGCGGCTCTACCGCCGAGGCCGCGCGCGCGACAGCGCCGCCGCTGCCCTGCGCGAGTCCGCTCTGGAGCGGCTGCTCCCTCTCATCGGGCTGCCGCCCGGCGCGGATCATCGCGCGGTCATCGATGCGGTGGCCGCTCGCGCTGGCCGTCTCGCCGGGGACGTCAGCGTCCTGCTGTACGGTGCCGCACCGTCCGACGATCGTTCGCTCGTACGCCTCGCTGACGACCTGGACGCCCTGGAAAGAGAGGTACGTCGCTCGTGACGGAACCGCAGACGCTGGCGGCCGCGAACGATCCAGACCCGTCGCCCGACGACCCGCGAGGCGCCCTCCTCGCGCTGCGTACCGAGGTCGGCAAGGCGGTCGTCGGGCAGGACTCCGCCGTCACCGGCCTGGTCATCGCCCTGCTGTGCCGCGGCCACGTCCTCCTCGAGGGTGTGCCCGGTGTGGCGAAGACGCTGCTCGTGCGTGCCCTCGCCGCCACCCTGTCCTTGGACTCGGCCCGGGTGCAGTTCACGCCCGACCTGATGCCCGGCGACGTCACCGGCTCGCTGGTCTACGACGCGCGCACCACTCAGTTCTCGTTCCGCGAAGGCCCGGTATTCACCAATCTGCTGCTCGCCGACGAGATCAACCGCACGCCGCCCAAGACCCAGGCGTCACTCCTCGAGGCGATGGAGGAGCGCCAGGTGTCGGTCGAGGGCGCACCTCGCCTCTTGCCTGACCCCTTCGTCGTCGCGGCCACGCAGAACCCAGTCGAATACGAAGGCACCTACCCGTTGCCGGAAGCGCAGCTCGACCGGTTCCTGCTCAAGCTCACGATGCCGGTGCCCTCCCGGGAGGACGAGATCCAGGTCCTGGAGCGGCACGCCGGCGGTTTCGACCCGCGTGACCTCGCTGCCGCCGGATTACGTCCCGTGGCTGGCCCGCGCGAGCTGGCCACCGCGCGTATCGCCGTGCGCAACGTCACGATCGCGCCGGAGGTGCTGGCGTACGTCGTCGACATCGCTCGGGCTACCAGGCAGTCGGCAGCCGTCCGACTCGGTGTTTCGCCGCGTGGGGCCACCGCCTTGCTTGCCGCCAGCCGTGCATGGGCGTGGCTGACGGGCCGCGACTACGTGACGCCGGACGACGTCAAGGCGCTGGCCCGGCCGGCGCTGCGGCATCGGGTGCAGTTGCGCGCGGAAGCCGAGCTCGAGGGCGCCACCAGCGACGGCGTGATCGACGGCGTCCTCGCCTCGGTCCCCGTACCTCGCTGAGCCCGTGGCCCTGACCGCCCGGGGCGGCGTGCTCGCCCTGTTCGCGGCGCTGGTCGTCGGTGTCGTGTGGCCGAGCGGGCTGGCGATCCTGGTGATCGCCGCATTGATCGTGGCCGGCATCGTCGTAGACGTTGCCCTGGCGCCGAGCGTCCGCCGCCTCGTCCTGCGTCGCGAGGGAGAGCGAGCGGTACGTCTCGGCGAGTCGGCCGCGGTGTCGCTCCTCGTTGCCAACCCCAGTTCGCGACGCGTTCGAGGCCGGCTGCGGGACGCGTGGCCGCCGTCGGCCGGCGCCGTCGAAGATCGGCACCCCATCGACATTCCAGCCGGTGAGCGTCGTCGCGTGACGACCGTCCTGGTGCCGACTCGTCGCGGCGATCGACCGGCGTCTCGAGTGACGATCCGCGCGCTCGGGCCGCTCGGCCTCGCCGGCCGGCAGGGCTCGCACGTCGTGCCCTGGTCCGTACGAGTCCTGCCGCCGTTCGCCAGCCGGCGGCACCTACCCGGCAAGCTGGCCCGGTTGCGCGAACTAGACGGTCGGACCGCGGTGCTCGTGCGCGGCCAGGGCACCGAGTTCGACTCGCTGCGGGAGTACGTCCCCGGCGACGACGTCCGCTCCATCGACTGGCGGGCGACTGCGCGTGCCGCGGACGTGGTGGTGCGCACCTGGCGTCCCGAACGCGACCGGCAGATCGTGCTCGTCCTCGACACCGGGCGGACGTCCGCCGGACGGGTGGGAGACGCGCCGCGCCTCGACGCAGCCATGGACGCGGCGCTGCTGCTGGCAGCGCTGGCCGCCCGCGCCGGGGATCGGGTCGACCTGCTCGCCTACGACCGTCGGCTGCGCGCGGCCGTCCAGGGCGCCACGGCCACGGACCTGCTCCCCTCCCTCGTCACCGCGATGGCGCCGCTCGAACCCGAGCTCGTCGAGTCCGACGCACACGGCCTGGTCTCGATGCTGCTGACCCGCGCACCGCGGCGGTCGCTCGTCGTGCTGTTCACCGGTCTCGACGCCGCCGCCATCGAGGAGGGATTGCTTCCCATGCTGCCGGCGCTGACCCGCCGGCACCAGGTGCTCATCGCGGCGGTGGCGGATCCTCGGGTCGAGCAGATGGCCGTCGGCCGCGGGAACCTCGAGGCCGTCTACGGCGCCGCCGCGGCCGAGCGAGCCCGGGCCGAACGGCGCCGGGTCGTCGCCGCACTCTCGCATCGCGGTATCGAGGTCGTCGACGCACCGCCCGACCTGCTGCCGCCCCAGCTCGCGGATGCCTACATCGCGCTCAAGGCGGCGGGTCGGCTCTAGCCCGCCCTCACCAACCGACAGACTGACCATCGTGGACCTCACCGACCTCGTCCTCCACGATGGCACGGTGACGCGGGCGCAAGGGCGGGTCGTCGCTCACGAGGGAAAGACCTGGTTCGAGCCGACGGGACGATTCGGCCCTGCCGTCGAGGCGCCGCAGCCATCGGGATACGGCGTTGCGGTGCTCGGTGTCGACATCGACACCCTGACCCGGCGGGTGCAGGCAGACGACGGCGCCGTCGAGGGTTACGCCACTCTCGCCGGTATCTGGGCGGAGGACGCACTGGTCGTGTCCCATCAAGCGGCGCCCGGCCTCCTACCCGAGCATCACCAGGATCGACCTGCGCGGCCAGAGCACCCGTGGTCGCACGACCAGGCCGAGGCCGCGTACGACGAGCTCAATGCGCACATGCGCGACTGGTCGGCGTACGAGATCGGGCAGACCGAATCTTGGGACGGCTTGCTGAGGCTGTCCGTCAAGGTCGTGCGCGTCCTGCCCAGTCTCATCGCCTGGGCGCAGCCACTGCCCGACGGGATGCTGGCGCTCGACGTGTGGCTGGCGCCGCACCCGCACGCGCTCTAACCCCGCGCTGGCAGCGCGTCGGCGAGATCCTCGTCGGGAAGGTCGCCCGTCTGCCCGGCGCGGACGGCACGCCCGCCGAGCATGATCACGTACGCGAGGAAGCACGCCTCCGCGAGCAGACCAATGGCGATACGCGCCCAGGTCGGCAGGCCGGACGGCGTGACGAACGCTTCGATGACCCCGGACACCAGCAACACGACGACCAGGCCGAGCGCGACGCCCGCTGCAGCTCGCCCCTCCGCGGCGACCGCCGCCGCGCGGGTCCGCGGGCCTGGATCGATCACCGACCAGCCGAGCCGCAGGCCGTACCCCGCGGCGACGAACACCGCCGTCAGCTCCAGCAGGCCGTGCGGCGTGATCAGTCCGAAGAAGACGTCCAGCCGACCGACCGACGCCATGAGCCCGCCGCCGATCCCGACGTTGAGCGCGTTCTGCAGCAGGATCCAGACGACCGGCACCCCGAGCAGGACACCAAGCACCAGGCACCCGGCGGCGACCCAGGCGTTGTTGGTCCACACCTGGAAGGCGAACGAGCTCGCCGGCGCCGAGGAGTAGTACGTCTCGAAGTCCCCGCCGGGCTTGGTGAGCTCGCGGATCTGCTCGGGCGCGGCGATCGTGGCTCGAACCGCGGGCGTCGCCGCGACCCATGCCCCGACGACCCAGCTGACCAGGCTGAAGGCGACGCCGACGGTCACCCACCAGCGCCAGGTGCGATAGACCGCAGCCGGGAATGACACGGTGAAGAAGCGGGCGAGCTCGCGCCATGCCGGCACGTGGGCGCCGCTGACGGTGGATCGGGCGCGGGCGACCAGGGTGGACAACCGACCAACCAGCGCCGGGTCCGGCGAGCTCGACCGCACCACCGACAGGTGGGTTGCCGCCCGCTGATACAGCATCACCAGCTCGTCCGCCTCGACGCCGCTCAGCCGGCGACGGCGCGTCAACGCCTCGAGGCGTTCCCACTCCGCGCGGTGCGCGGCGACGAACGCGTCGACGTCCACATGAAGGTCAAGCTAGCCTGAGCTCGCATGGCCGACCTCGTCACCGGCGAGGCCGTCGTCCTCGAGTTGCGGCTCGCCAAACTGCCCAGTCGCGCCATCGCCGTCTTCGTCGACCTGTTCGTTCAGGTCCTCCTGCTGTACGGGATCTTGTTCCTCGTCGGCACCACGTCGATGGCCATCGACGGCGCGCTGCTGGCCGCGGTCGCCCTGGTCGGAACCGTGCTGGTGCTCGTGGGCTACCCGGTCCTGTTCGAGACGCTGACCCGAGGCAAGTCTCTCGGGAAACTGATCTTCGGCCTGCGCGTCGTCCAGGAGGACGGCGGGCCGGTCCGCTTCCGCCAGTCGCTGATCCGTGCCTTGGCCGGCGTGTTCGTGGACTTCTGGGCGACGTTCGGAGCGGGTGCGATCCTGTCCTCGCTGCTGTCGGCGAAGGGCAAGCGGGTCGGCGACATCCTGGCGGGCACCGTCGTCGTGCTCGAGCGGGTCCCCGTACGCCGGACGGCGCCACCGAACGTCCCACCCGCGCTCGCCGGTTGGGCGCGCAGCCTGGACGTGACGCGGCTCCCCGATCCGCTCGCCATCGAGGCCCGGCAGTATCTCGGCCGCCAGGGCGAGCTGGCCCCCGAGGTCGCCGTCGGGCTCGGACGTCGAATCGCGACCGAAATAGCGCAGTACGTCAGCCCGCCTGCGCCGCCGGGCACGCCGGCGCCCGCGTACATCGCCGCGGTGCTCGCCGAGCGCCGCGAGCGCGACCTCCGCCGCTACGCGGCGCGCACACAGCCGCCGCCGGTGAGCGCGCCGGCGGGTCGACCGCCGGCGCCAGCCAAGCCAGCGCCGACCGCGCCGTCGAGCGGCGGTTTCGCACCGCCCGCATAAGGCGGACGCCGTCGTGTAGATCGTCGTGGAACATTTGCACGATCCTGCGCAGCGCAAGCTCACGACGATCTACACGACCGTCGAGGGCTTCACGACGATCTTCACGACCGCGTCCTCGTCGCGTGTTAGAGCGATGGCGGCGTGTCGAGTTCGGTGAGTTCGACGCCAGGGGCATCGAGGACGACGTCGCCCGCCAGATGCACGGTCCGACGCTCACCGCTGTCTCGGTCGACGATCTCGTACCGCTCCACCGGCAGCGACAGGGCGCCCGCCTCGTACGGCGTGACATCGGTGAGCGTCCACAACTGCTCGACGGGGAATGTGGCCAACGATGGCTCGGTCAGGTCGACGAGGCGAATGGCAGTCGATGCGCCCGGCGCCAACGCCAGCAGCCGCGCCGTGACAATCAGGAATGCGGGTGACCGGCCGGTGAAGCCGTACGCCGCGGCGCTGTCCTCATCGGTAGCTCGCAACCACACCATCTCGCCGCCGGATCGGCCGCCGCGCACGACCAAGCTCCCCGCGGACACCTCGACGCGCAGCTGCCGCCAGGCGTCGTCGACGGTGACGTCGATACCCCCGATTGCAGCACCCGAAGGGTCGAGCACCTCCGCGACATACCGCCACCCCTGCGCTCCCCGCGCGCAGGAGAAGCGTTCCTCCGCGAGGGGCGTTCCGTCGATGCTGTCGATATGCAGGTAGCTGCCGCGCGGCACCTCAGGAACCCTGCTCCCACGACGTCAGGTAACGGCGCTGCTCCGCCGTCAAGGTGTCGATAGCCGTGCCGGTCGACGCAAGCTTGAGTTCTGCCACTTCACGGTCGATCGCTGCGGGTACGTCGTGGACGCCCGGCGGTAGCGCGGCTCCTGCACCTGCTGCCAGCCAACTCACGCAGAGCGCCTGTTCCGCGAACGCGAGATCCATCACCGACGCCGGGTTGCCGTCGGCCGCGGCCAGGTTGGCGACGCGTCCCTCGGCCAGCAGCAGCAGCCGACGTCCGTCGTGCAAGGTGTACTCGTCCACGTGCGGGCGCACTCGCTCGCGGCCGGTAGCCAGCTTGTCGAGCGCGCGCACGTCGATCTCGACGTCGAAGTGGCCGGCATTGACGAGGATCGCGCCGTCCCTCATCACATCGAGGTGTACGTCGCGAATGACGTCGCGGTTCCCGGTCGCGGTGATGAACACCTCGCCGATGGCAGCAGCATCCGCCATGGGCAGCACGCGGTAGCCCTCGAGGAGAGCGTCGAGCGCGCGCGTGGGATCGACCTCGGTCACCACGACGTCCGCGCCGAGGCCAGCAGCACGCTGCGCGATGCCCCTCCCGCACCAGCCGTAGCCCGCAACAACGACGACCTTCCCGGCGAGGAGCACGTTCGTCGTACGCAACAACGCATCGAGCGTCGACTGCCCAGTGCCGTAC
Organism: uncultured Actinomycetota bacterium; assembly: GCA_963801015.1. GTDB lineage: Bacteria > Actinomycetota > Actinomycetes > CAWDCV01 > CAWDCV01 > CAWDCV01. The sequence goes on from CAWDCV010000002.1 coordinate 473,665, forward strand.
CGATTGTCAACGAGCCGCTTAGTCGCAGTGTCGTTGACGGCGACGACTGGAAATCTCAGCGCACCGCTAGCCGCCATCGCCCGCAGGCGCACCACGCCCGTCGTCGTCTCCTCGCAGCCGGCGACGACACCCGGCAACAGCTCCTGACGATCCGTGTGCAGCCGGCTCACTAGGTCGCAGCCATCATCGAGCACGAGCTGCGGCTCGATGTCCAAGGCAGCATCGATGTGTTTGTAGTACGTCGCGATATCGACGCCCGACGCTGCATGCACGCTTACTGCAGCGTCAGCCCGCAGTGCTGCTGCGATGTCGTCCTGCGTCGACAGCGGGTTCGACGAGCACAGCGCCACCGACGCGCCGCCCGCGGCCAGCGCACGTACCAGGGCCGCCGTCTCCGGCGTTACGTGCAGACACGCGGCGATGCGTACGCCCGCCAGCGGGCGCTCGACCGCAAAACGATCGCGCACCCGCTGGACCACCGGCATGGAGCGCTCCGCCCACGCCACGCGTCGAGCGCCGTCGGCGGCAAGCGCAGGCAACGACTAGTACCGGTACTGGTCGGACTTGTACGGCCCCTCGAGCGGAACGCCGATGTATTCCGCCTGCTCCTTCGACAGCTCGGTCAGCGTGACGCCGAGCGCGGACAGGTGCAGCCGCGCGACCAGCTCGTCGAGGTGCTTCGGCAGCACGTACACGCCGAGTGGGTACTCGTCGGCCTTCGTGAACAACTCGATCTGCGCGATCGTCTGGTTGGTGAACGAGTTCGACATGACGAAGCTGGGATGACCAGTCGCATTGCCGAGGTTGAGCAGCCGGCCCTCCGACAGCACGATCACCGCGTGACCGTCCTCGAACGCCCACGTGTCCACCTGCGGCTTGATTTGAACGCGGCGAACACCGGGTGTGCGAGCGAGCCCGGCCATATCGATCTCGTTGTCGAAGTGACCGATGTTGCCGACGATCGCCTGGTGCTTCATCCGCACCATGTGGTCGGCGGTGATGACGTCCTTGTTGCCCGTCGCAGTGATGAAGATGTCGGCGGTGTCGAGCACGTCCTCGAGCGTCGTCACCTGAAAGCCGTCCATGGCGGCCTGCAGCGCGCAGATGGGATCGATCTCGGTGACGACGACGCGTGCACCCTGCCCACGCAGCGCGTCGGCGCAGCCCTTGCCGACGTCGCCGTAACCGCAAACGACGGCGACCTTGCCGCCGATGAGTACGTCGGTCGCGCGGTTGATGCCGTCGATCAGCGAGTGGCGGCAACCGTACTTGTTGTCGAACTTCGACTTCGTCACCGAGTCGTTGACGTTAATGGCTGGGAACAGCAGCGTGCCGTCACGCTGCATCTCGTACAGGCGGTGGACGCCGGTGGTGGTCTCCTCGGTCACCCCCTGGATGCCCTCGGCGATACGCGTCCAGCGCTGCGCGTCCTCCCCGAGAGAGCGGCGTAGGACGTCGAGGATGACGGTGTACTCGTGCGGGTCGTCGGCGCTGGCCTCGGGCACTGCGCCCGCCCGCTCGAACTCCGCACCTCTGTGGACGAGCAGCGTGGCGTCGCCGCCGTCATCGAGGATCATGTTGGGACCGCCACCGTCGGGCCAGCGCAGCACCTGCTCGGTGCACCACCAGTACTCCGGAAGGGTCTCGCCCTTCCACGCGAAAACGGGGATACCGCTCGGTACGTCGGCCGTCCCGTCGGGGCCGACGACGACGGCGGCGGCCGCGTGGTCCTGCGTGGAGAAGATGTTGCAGGATGCCCAGCGCACCTGCGCCCCGAGCGCGACCAGCGTCTCGATAAGCACGGCCGTCTGCACGGTCATGTGCAACGAGCCGGTGATGCGCGCGCCGCGCAGTGGCCGGCTCTCGCCGTACTCGGCCCGCATCGCCATCAGACCGGGCATCTCGTGCTCGGCCAGCTGGATCTCCCTGCGACCGAAGGTAGCAAGGGTGAGATCGGCGACCTTGTAGTCCGTGCTCATGCACTCTCCTTGATCGGGTTCTCCCTATGGGGAAGGGCAAGCAGCTTGCTGTGCTTGTCCTGCTCGAAGCGCAACCAGTCGCTCGGGGCGACGTCGCGCGGTCGGACGGCCGTGGCGGCGAGCCAGGCGTCGATCGCCGCTCGCAGCTCGGGATTGCGGTGGAGGCGGGCGGCGAGGCCGACGTCGCCCAACTCGAGCTCAAACTCGGTAAGCAACTCGCGCAGCGTGCGCAACCGCTGCAGCTGCTGCGGACCGTACAGCCGGTACCCGCTGCCCGACCGATCCGCCGACACCAGACCGATGTCCTCGATGTAGCGGAGCATGCGCGCCGACCAGCCGGTCGTCGCAGCCGCCTCGTGAATCGTCAGGCCGTCCATCACGGGCAACCTTAAGGAACTTGACAGAAGCGTGTCAGAGTTGGGACGGTCCGGGCATGGCCCGGAACAGCAGCCCGTCTCCGGTGACGCGGATGGGCGGCTCGGTTGCGGACACGAAGGCAGCGCGCCCCTGCGGCAGGACGAGCTCGTCGTCGGCGGAGCGCAGCGCGACCTGGCCCGACGCGCATAGCAGGACCTGTGGATGGCCGCTGCCCAGCACCGCCGCCGGGGAGGCGGGAACGGTCAACCGGGACAGCCGAAACTCACGTGCCGGTGTCGGGTAGACCTCCTCTCCCCCGACTCGGTGCGGTGTCACCAGTGGTGGTGGTCCGGCAGTGAAGTCGAGCACCGATAGCAGCTCCGCGACGTCCACGTGCTTGGGCGTCAGCCCGCCGCGTAGCACGTTGTCGGAGTTGCCCATGATCTCGACGCCCAGGCCGCGCAGGTACGCGTGCAGGTTGCCGGCCGGCAGGAAGATCGCCTCGCCCGGCTGCAGCGTGAGACGGTGCAGCAGAAGGCTGGCCACCACGCCGATGTCCCCTGGGAACGCAGCGCCGAGCTCGGCGGCGGTCGCGAATTCGCCCGCGGGTGGCTCTGCCCCCCGTGTGCCCCCCGAAAAAGCACTACAGGCCCGGACGACCGCGTCGACCAGCTGTGTACGGGCGTCGTTCGGCAGCATGAGCAGCGCGGTGAAGGTCTCCTGCACTCCATCGTCAGCAAGCTTTTGCACGTACGGCTTGAGCTCGGGGACGTCCAGCTCCTCGAGCAGCCGAGCCGAGTCGGTGGCGGGGCGGAAACCGGCCACCACGTCGAATGGCGTCAGTGCGCACAGCAGCTCCGGCTTGGCGTACGGGTCCTTGTAACGCCGCTCTGGTGCATCGAGAGGGACGCCGGCGCGCTCCTCCTCGTCGTACCCAGCCCGGGCCCGGGCCGGCGCCGGGTGGGCCTGCAACGACAGCGGTGAGCCGGCAGCAAGCACCTTGAGCAGGAAGGGCAGGCGCGGGCCGTACTCGTGCACGAGTGCGGGACCGAGCTCGGCGTCGGGATCCGCGTCGATGCATTCGAGCAGCGTGCCGCCATCGGCTACCCGGGCCGGGTCGGCGGGATGGCAGCCCAGCCAGAGCTCCGCCTGCGGTTCCCCCGTCGGCGGAACGCCGAGCAGATTCGGGATCGCGGTGGTCGACCCCCAGGCGTACGAGCGGGGCGTGACGTCGAGCAGCCGCATTAGGGCGTGTCTCCCCATCCGCGGTGGATGCGGACGGCGTCCAGGCGCCGGTCCGGCAAGGCGGAGGAGGAGCCGATATGGGACATATCGGCGACGACGACAACGCCGCCGGTCGGCGGCTGGGCGTCGTCTCGCGCCGCCAGTGGGTGGGGAGACATGCCCTAAGCAGACGGCTCCGGTACCTGGGCGGCCCGATCGATGTCGGGCTCCAGGTAGATCACCCGGGCGATCGGCACCGCCTCGCGAATGCGCATCTCGCAGTCGTCGATCGTCTGCGCAACCTCGGTGCCGGTCGCTCCGCCGCTCACCGCGATCTTCGCGGCGACAAGCAACTCGTCCGGGCCAAGGTGCAGCGTCTTCATATGGATGATGCGCTGCACCTGCGGAATCGCGGTCAGTGCCGACTCGATCTTCGCGACATCGTCGCGGCTCGCGCCCTCGCCGAGCAGCAGGCTCTTGGTCTCGATGGCCAGGACGAATGCGATGAGCACAAGCAGTACGCCGATGCAGATGGAGCCGACCCCATCCCAGAACGCATCATCGGTGAGAACGGCGAGGACGATGCCGACGAGCGCGAGCACCAGGCCTAGCAACGCACCGATGTCCTCCAGCAGAACGACCGGCAGCTCAGGGGCCTTCGCAGTACGGATGAACTCCGTCCACGACCGGCGACCGCGGACCTTGTTGGATTCGTGCACGGCGGTCCGCAGCGAGAAGGACTCCAGCACGATCGCGACGCCCAGCACGACCATGGCAATCCATGCGCGCTCGAGTGGCTCGGGGTGGGTGATCTTGTGATAGCCCTCGTAGATCGCGAACAAGCCACCGACGCTGAACAGCACGATCGCGACGATGAACGCGTAGATGTAGCGCTCGCGCCCGTACCCGAACGGATGCTCGGGCGACGCCTGTCGCTGGGACCGCCGGCCGCCGACGAGAAGCAGCAGCTGATTCCCGGAGTCGGCAACCGAGTGGATCGACTCGGCGAGCATCGCCGACGACGCGGTGAACAGGAACGCGACAAACTTCGTCACCGCGATGCCGAGGTTGGCGAGCAGCGCCGCGATGATGGCTCGGGTGCCGCCCTCGGTACTCATGGCATCTCCAGGGTGTCCAGCGGGGTTCGTGTCGGATCTACCCCGAGTGCGAGCGCGAGATACACGCTGACGAAGTCTGACAGAGCGGTGAGGGTAGCGACGCGTTCCAGCGGCCGGGTTCCGACTGCTCTCAGCTCGCTGACACCGACACCCCGGTCTTCGGCGGCACGACGGAGGCGGTCGTCGCTCGTGTCGGGTGAGATGTCACTGAGCAGGACGAGTCGCACCCGCATTCCCACCTCGTCGTCCTCGATGCGATCGCGAAAGAAGTCGTCCGGCTGCCCGCTCTCGGCAGCGGCGTCGCCGAACGCACCCGTAAACAATGCGGATACGTCCGACGCGGCCACGGTCGAGGGATAGCCGGCGTCGCTTGCGAGGTTGGCCGCGAAATATTGGGCGGCGAACGCGGAAAGCGGCGTGGCGCCGACGAGGACGGGAAGCGACCCGGCGACCTCGACCGCGACCGCCTTGGCCGGGTTGGTCAAGAGATCCACCGTCGGGCCGCAACGCTCAGCAACGTCGTCCACGAGGTCGGCGATCGTGTCCAGCGAATCCGCTGATGCGGGCACCAGGTCCCACGCGTCCATCAGCCGAAGTGCGGGAACCGCGAGCGACCAGAAACTCGCTCGCGCCGGCCGATCGTCGAGGTCGGGATCGATGTGTACGCCGCGCACCTGGAGCGAGACGTTTTCGAGCGGTGTGTTCCGAGGGCCGATCGTCAATACGCGGGCGCCGCGCCGGCCTGCCTCCTCGACCGTGGCCAGCGTGGCCGGCGTCGATCCCGACGCAGCGATCGCGACGACGACATCCATGGCCCCTACCCACGAGGGGACGTCGTGTCGTGGCTGGCCTACATCAGCGCCGGCGAGCGGCAGGACAGGGATCCGCGCCGCCGTACCGGCGAGAACGGGGAGCAGTTGCGCGACGAGGCCCGACGTCCGGGTGCCTGTGAGGACGACCGATCGCGGCAGGCCGTCGGCCACCAACCGATCGAGGTCGGACTCCGCAGTCACAGTCAGCGCGCGCCGGATCTGCGCCCCGCCGGTGGCGACCGCGCGGAGCATGTCGCCGGGGTCTGCAATGGACAGCGCCTCGACATCGTCGAGGCGCGACTCGTCCAGGTCGAAGATCACAGCTCGTGGTCAGGCGGCGGGAACGCCGATGCCGTTCGGCCCTGGCTCGGCCTCGTCGACGAGGAGGATCGGGATGCCGTCGCGGATCGGGTAGCGGGTCAGGCAGACCGTGCACTCGAGAGCGGTGGGATCGCCGTCACCATCGTCGGCGTAGAGGAGCCGCAGCGGCGCGTGATCCTCGCTGGGGCACGCCAGGATCTCGAGCAGGGCCGGATCGAGCTGCATCGCCGTCTCCCTCATCATCCGCGCACGAGGGCGAGCACCTCGTCGCGCAACCGTTCCATCATGGCGGTGTCGCGCGCCTCAACGTTGAGCCGCAGCAGCGGCTCGGTGTTGGACGGTCGCAGGTTGAACCACCACCCGTCGTCGGGAGCCGACACGGTCAGGCCATCGAGTTCGTCGGTTGTGACGCCTGGCCGATCGCCGAACGTCACGCGCACCTTCTCGGTTGCTGCCAGCTGGTCCTCGACGGTGCTGTTGACCTCGCCCGACTGGGCGTACCGCTGAAACTCGGCGGTGAGCTCGGACAGCGGCCTGTCCTGCTCGCCCAGCGCCGCCAACACATGCATCGCCGCGAGCATGCCGGTATCAGCGCTCCAGAAGTCGCGGAAGTAGTAGTGCGCCGAGTGCTCGCCGCCGAAGATCGCCTCGGTGCGCGCCATCTCCTCTTTGATGAAGGAGTGGCCAACTCTGGTCCGGACCGGGACACCGCCGCGCTCCTCGACGATCTCGGGTACGGCGCGGGAGGTGATCAGGTTGTAGATGATCGTGCCGCCCGGCGTCTTGGCCAGCTCGCGGGTGGCGACGAGGGCTGTGATTGTGGATGGGCTGACCGGATCGCCGTTCTCGTCCACCACAAAGCAGCGATCGGCGTCGCCGTCGAATGCGAGACCGAGATCCGCACCCTCCTCGCGTACGCGTCTCTGGACGTCCACCAGGTTTGCCGGGTCCAGCGGGTTGGCCTCGTGGTTGGGGAACGTGCCGTCGAGCTCGAAGTACATCGGCACGACGTCGAGCGGCAGTCCGGCAAGCACCGCGGGCACCGTATGGCCGGCCATGCCGTTGCCAGCGTCGACGACCACCCCCAGTTTCCTGATGGTGGTGAGGTCGACGAGCGAGCGCAGATAGGCGGCGTAGTCGCTCAGCAGGTCGCGGTGCCGGATCGTGCCCGCGGGTACGTCACGCTCGGGGACACCCTGCTCGGCGAGGCGACGAACGTCGCCCAGCCCGGAGTCCTGACCCACGGGAGCCGCACCTGCTCGGCACAGCTTGATGCCGTTGTACTGCGCGGGATTGTGGCTGGCCGTGAACATCGCGCCGGGCCGGTTGAGGAAGCCGCTGGCGAAGTAGAGCTGATCGGTCGACGCCAGACCGATCATCGTGACGTCGGCTCCCTGAGCGGCAGCGCCCGCGGCAAAGGCCTGCGCGAGCTCCGGCGAGGAGGGACGCATGTCGTGCCCGATAACGATCGCTGGGCTGTCGAGGACCTGAATGAACGCGGCGCCGATGCGCCGGGCGATGTCGGCGTCGAGCTGGTCGGGGACCAGCCCGCGGACGTCGTACGCCTTGATGATCTGGGACAGGTTGGGCACAGGTCGAGCTTAGGGAGTGGGCAGGGCGCGCAAGTGACCGCGCCTGCCGAGGCCCGGCTTCGTCGGCGGTTGACTGTCCGGAGAGGGCACCGTGGGCCTAGCCGCTTCCCGGACCGCGTTGGCCAGGGCTTCGAGGTCGTCGCTACTCGGGCCGAGGGCGTCCGGGTCAGGCGCCAGGCGGACGACCTCCCAACCACGTGGCGCCGTGAGCCGGTCGGAGTGCTCGACGCACAGGTCGTAGCAGTGCGGCTCGGCGTACGTCGCGAGCGGCCCGAGGACCGCGGTGGAGTCGGCGTAGACGTAGGTCAGGGTCGCGACGGCGGGGCGGCTGCAGGCGGTCCGCGTGCAGCGCCGGACCGACGTCGCGAGGATGCTCACGCCGGCGAACGGTACTCGCCGGCCCAGGCGGTCGGAAGGATGCTCGTGCCCAGCGCAACCGTGTCGCGGCGGCTCGCTTCCGCTTCCTCTTCCGCTTCCCTGAGACTGCGTCGGCTTCATCCGCTTGTCGCAACTTCGAGCGATCGATTTCGACGCTCGAAGTTCGCTCAACCCCACAAAGTTCCGGCAACCGAACGAACGGCCGAAGAGAGCAGGCGCCGAACGCGGGACTAGTCTCGTTGCGTGCGCAGGCCCTGGCCGCCGAGCCCAGCCGGCCCACCGAACCGGACCGGTCATCCCGCCCCAGGAACCGCGACGCCGGTCGGCGCTGGCGCAGAGACGACGCGCAGGGCCGCCGGTCGCGGACCGTCGGGAAGCAGGCGGACCGGACGGCGTGATCGGCGCGGACGCGGTCTGCGCGGTCCGCTGGCTCCCGCACAGGTGCCGCTGTCGCGCACCCGCGCCGAGCAGTTCGACGAGGTCGTCGATAGCGCCGTCGCCCGGCTGGAGCGCCGCTGGTCGCAGGAACTCGCCGCCGTGGAGTTCGCGGTGGCCGAGGTCCCCCCGGCGGATCTGCCCGACTGGGCCGGTGAGCTGGTGCCGTTGGCGTGGCTGTTCCCGGCCGTAGCCGCGCCCCCGACCGGCCCGCTGCCACCGCGCATCGTCGTCTACCGCCGCCCGCTCGAAGCTCGCGCAAGCGATCGCCGGGAGCTCGAGGCGCTCGTCCTCGACGTCCTGGTCGAGCAGGTTGCCGACCTACTCGGCCTCGAACCCGAGGCGGTCGACCCCGACTACGGCTTCTTCGACGACTGACGCGGCTCGCATCCGGCGGTCGTGTAGATCGTCGTGGAACAGCCAACGCGCGAAGACATGCTCAGCTTTCACGACGATCTACACGACCGCCCAGCGGGCGTCAGTTGATGCCGACGGCCGTGCCCAGGTCCTGCGACACGTCCGGCACGGAGACGTCGACGCGTGCGGTCCGCAGCGGCTGCACCGACAGCAGCGGCCCGTCCTCAGCGGCTGAGCGCAAGACCATGGCGCCGTACACCGGTGCCGATCCCTCAGTGGTCTTCACGAGCAGCGCCCGATAAGCCTCGTCGCCCTCCCCGATGGGCACCGCGAGAGTGGTGCCGGGGGGCACCACCACGACCCCGGTCTGCGTCGCCTCCGCCTTGCCCGGCTCGAGCAGGCTCAGCGACAGCTGACCTTCGGCGTCGGTCGGCGCCGTCAGCAGCAAGGTGGCGCTGAACGAACCGCCGTAGTGCACGTCCGGCTGGACGGCGAGACCGCTGAACGCGGGAGTCGCTGAGGTGTACGCGATCTCGGTCAGCTCCTCGCCGCTGCCCACCCGGGCCTCGACGGACGCGGTCACCGGCTCGTCGGATTCGAGCTGGATCGCGCCCGGCTTGCCTGCGAGACCGGCCGCGAGATCGATCTCAGCCACCGTCCCGCCCCGGACCTCGAGCACCTCGAGCCCGGTCGGCGTGACCGGCCCATCCTGTGTGACCAGGCGCAGCTTGACGATTGCATCGGTACGTCCCGGCGCGAAGACCCGTAGCAGCCGCGGGCCGCCGCCGTCGGGGATGCCAGGCACCAGCAAGCTGGTGGCCGGCTCCGCCGCGGCCGGCACCCAGTCGTTGCCGAGAGGGGTGATGCCGTCGACCTCCTGCTGCCGCCACGCCACGGCGACCCGCCCGGCACGCGACTCGACGTGCACGGCGGTGCGCGCCAGGTTCGGCGCGAGTGCGTCGATGAGAATGAGCTGACGGGTACGCGGCCCGATGATGACCCCCCGCCCAGCGGGGGCGTCCACCTGACCGTCCGGGCCGTAGAGGCTGATGTCGACCTGCGCTGGCGTGTCCGAGGTGTTGGTGAGATAGAGCCGACCACGGTCGCCGACCTGACTGCTACCGCCGACGAACCAGAAGCCGGTGTCCGGCGCAACACAGTCCACGGCGGCGATGCCCCGCTGGTCTCCTTCGCTGCTCAGCGTCACCTGGCCGGCGGTCAAGCCCGGCGCGAGGTCGTCATTCGCCGTCGCGACGTAGGCCGGGCGATCCGGTTGGTCGACGTCGACGGCGACCAAACCACCCGGTGCCGCCAGCGTCGCCACGGCGGTCTGTTCCCCCAGCGGCAGGATGCTTCCGCTGCCGAGCGCGTCCGACGTTGTCGGCGGCACGACCGCGGTCACCCGCGAGCGGGTGCTCGTCTCTTGGGCGAATGGCTCCGGGCAGACCGCGGTCGCGCTGGCGACAGGGATCGATGTGGCTGCGCGAGGCGGCGCGAGCCTGCCGGCATCCGGCTCGGTGAGCTGCGCTACGCCGAGTACCGCGACGAGCGAGCCGACCACCATGCCGAACGCGGGCAAGGAGAAGCGACGAGCTGGTCCCGCCGTCAGCGTCGGGTCACGCGGCGGCAGCACGGCGCGGCGACGCGGTTCTGGGGCCGCCCGCCGGCGTGGGGCGTCCGCCGGCCGTTGCTGCGGACCTGGCGCCCGGCGCTTTCCGAGGCCGAGTCGCTTGCGCGGAGCCGCGCGGCGGCTCACCGGTGTCCCCCGAGGCTCGGCACGCTGCGGTACGGGTCGCGCTCGTAGGTGTCGTCGGGGTCCGGCGCAGACGGGTCAGCTGGACCCGTGGGTTCGCCGGGATAGAAGCCAGCACCGGCCGGCACCGGCTGACGTGGCTGCGGCTGCTCGAAGGTCGGCTCCTCGAGATCCGGCGGCAGGACCTCCACGTGTCGACGGCGGTCGTCGTCCGGCGCTGAGCCGTCGTCAGTGGCTGCACCGGCGTCGAGCTCGGTCTCGTCGCCGATCTCCTCGCGCCTACCCGGCAGCGCCAGGACAAGCACCAGTCCGACCAGGACGGCCTGCACAGCCAGCCAGCGCTGACGCACGTCGTCGGCGTGCACCAGCTCGACGGTGCCGCCCGTCGGCGGCAGGTCGAAGCCTTGCGCCCAACCGTCGATGGTGCGCCGCTCGAGCGGGCTCCCATCGAGCGTCGCCTGCCAACCGGCGCTGGCTGGTTCGGCGAGGACGAGCGTCCGCCCCGGTTCGCCGGCCTCGACGGTCGCGGACGCTCCGGTAACACCAGAGCGCAGCGGCGAGCTCGCCGAACCGTCCGCGGCCACGACACGCAACCGGGACGTGGTGCCCGCAATCTTCCACAACGTCCACCCGTCGGGCGCGCTCACCCGCGACAGCCCGGGGGCCGCGTCCAACGTGCGAGCCAGTTCGATATCGGTCGGCGCGGGCACGAGGACGTAGCGGATCGCGTAGCTGCCGATCTTGGTGGACTCCTGACCGGCACGCCCGGCGACCAGGTCGGCCACCAGCTCGTCGAGTGCGGCGAACGCGGTGCCATCGGGACCGGTCTCCGCATCACCGAGGCGCGGAGCGGTGCCGCGCAGGACGGCGTAAGCGAGCCGCCCCTCCTCGTCCTGTCGGAGCAGCAGCGTGCGCGGCCGGTCCGGGGTGCGGGCCTCCGCGGCGACGTACGCCGGCAGGATCTGCGGCTCGCGACGCTCTAGCGGATCGTCTGCGCCGTACCACGCCCACGCCGCGACGGCGGCTACTGGGCTCAGGGCAGCGAGTACGGCGACGGCCACGGCCAGCGGCTGCCGCCAACCAAAGGCCATCGAGGTCACTCGATCGCGAGCGCCGCCGGCTGAGATCGTCGCGGCGAGGACCAGGCCGACGCCCACGACGGCCGTAGCCAGGCCGGGCCAGACAGCGACGGTGCCTTCCACCCCCGGCCCGGCGACGTTGAACCGGCTGACCACGACACCGACGACGCAGCCGGTGAGCACGACCGCCCACGCGACAACAGCAAGCCGGCGGTTGGCGACGCGCACCAGCGCGGCCAGCGCTCCGAGCACGAGGCCAGCCGTGACGAGCGCCGGCACGGGACCGGGGCCGCCTGGATCGGTGAGCAGCACCGAGTAGCCGGGCAGCCGAGGATCGGACAGCCCGGGCCCGGGCAGACCGGCTTCGAGCAGCAGCAACCGGGGCTCGCGGCCGATCGCCAGCGTCCACGGCAGGAGGAGGGCGGGTGGCACGGCAAGCAGCGACGCCAGCCGGATGGCGTCACCGCGGGTACGCCACGCCGTCGCAACCGCGATGAGGGCAAGAATGACGGCGACGACGTAGGCGAGCGGGACGAACGCAGCAATGACCGCAAGCACGAAGCCGCCGGCAAACACGGGCTGCCAGCCGCGTGGCCGGTTTGGATCGAGCGCCATGGCGACGAGGACGGCGAGGACCGGCAGCAACACCACCGCGATCGCCGTACCCAGCCGGCCGCCGGCGATGGCGCCGGACAGCACCGGCAGGCTGGCGTACGCCACCGCGCCCCAGGCGCGCAGCACCCTCGACGTGACGACGCGGCCGAGCGCGAGGTATGCCAGCAGACCGGCGAGCGGCACGGAACCGAGCAGCAGGACGTCGACGGCGAGCGACGCCTTACCGAAGAGCAGGGTCGCAACCGTGGCCACGACGGCGAGGTACGGCGGTGCGACCGCGTCACTGCCGATGCTGACCGGATGCCAGGTCTGCAGGTACGTCGTCCACAGGTCGCTTGCACCGGCGGGCGCGGGCAGCAACGCGCCGCCGGACAACCGGCCGCCGAACCCGATGAGGTCCCGGCCGGCAATCAGGGTCAGGATGGTCAGGGCAACGGTGAGGAGCAGTGCCGGGGCGGTGAGGACCCGCCGCCAGAGATCGCTAGCGGAGCTCAGGTTCTCGGCGTCCTCGTCACCAGGGCCGCTCTCCGCCGCGGCGTGACGACCGGCGGCGGACACTTCGGTGCTGCCGGACACCAAGCCCCATACGGCGTCGGCGGCGTGTCGCAGGGACAGACCGCGCGGCGCCAGCAGGGGATAGATCTCGCGTGGGTCCAGCGTTCGAGTGCGCGCACGCGCGCGCCGCGCGCTGATCACGCGGTCGGGACGCGACAGCGGTCCAAGTAGGCCGAGGAACTCGTCGACGGCGTACCCGCCCTGCTTGCCGAGCAGGAAGCCGAGAGTCCGCAGCATGGCTCCGGCGATCGACCGCACCACGATGTACGGCAGCGAGCGGGCAGGCATGTTCGCCAGCAGAAGGAACAGCGCGTTGCGGCGGTCGACCTGGTGTGGCCGGTCGGTTGTCCCACTCAGCGCGCGCCGATCCCGCGCCCCTGCCTCGGCGTGGTAGACGACGGCGTCGGTCGTGCACACGACGCGGTACCCGGCGAGATGAGCACGCCAGCAGAAATCGACGTCGTCGCGGAACAGTGGGAGCCGGGGATCGAACCCGCGCAGCTGGTGCCAGACGTCACGCCGCACGAGCATGCCGGCCGAGCCGACAGCGAGCGGGTCGCTGAGGCCGTCGCGCTGACCCTGGTCCTGCTCCTTCTTGTCGAGGCCGGTCTCGCGCCGGCCCGACCGGGAGATCGAGACGCCAACCTCGAGCAATGTGCGCCGGTCGTACCAGCTACGGACCTTGGGTCCGACGACACCGATGGCCGGGTCCTCACCGGCCGCCTCGAGCAGGTACCCGAGGGCGCCGGTGGCTGGTGCCGCATCATCGTGGAGCAGCCAGAGCCACTCGTCGGCGCCGCTAGCGGGGTCGTACGCATCGAGCTGATCGATGCCGAGCTGCAGGGCTGCGCCGTAACCGATGTCGCGGGGGGCCTGGACGTACTCCTCGTCGAGGTGCTCGTCGAGGATCCGCGTGGTGGCATCGTCGCTGCCCGTGTCCACGACAACGAGCCGATCGATCGGCCGCCGCTGCGCGTCGACGGCGGCGAGAGTCCGCGGAAGCCAGCGGGCCCCATCGTGACTGACGAGGATGGCGCTGACCCGGGTATGCCGGGGGCGTGAAGTCATAGGCGGATCGAGGCGAAGCGTTCGGCTGGCCTGCCGACGGACACGAGGGGGGCCGAGGACCCGCCTACTGTACGGCAGGTCGCGGGTGCCTCAGGACGTGTCTCCTCATCCGCGGTGGATGCGGACGGCGTCCAGGCGTCGTCCGGCAAGGCGGAGGAGGAGCCGATAGCGGAGCTATCGGCGACGACGACAACGCCGCCGGTCGGCGTCTGGGCGTCGGCCCGCGCCGCCAGTGGATGGGGAGGCGCCGTCCTAAACCGCGCGCTTCTTCAACCGCCGCCGCTCGCGCTCGGACAGCCCACCCCAGATGCCGAAGCGCTCGTCATTGCTCAGCGCGTAGTCGAGGCACTCCGAGCGCACCTCGCACGACAGGCACACGCGCTTGGCCTCGCGCGTGGACCCGCCCTTCTCCGGAAAGAACGACTCGGGATCCGTTTGCGCGCAGAGCGCGCGCTCCTGCCAGCTCACCTCGTCGGCAAGTCCGTACAGCAGCGGGTAGACCCCGTCGTCGGATAGCTGCGTCCCTGGGCTCTCGCTTGCCGAGCTCTCGCTCACCGGCCCGCCTCCTCGACCCTTGAGTACGTCTCGTCGACCGCAGATGGGATCGCGGTGCGGTCGAACGACACTGGTGTAATTACACGCGTGTCCCTCCCACTCAGTCAAGCCGGGTCGTGATATTCGCCCTGGGCGCTCACCTATCCACAAGGCAGGGGACGGCAGACTGCTCGCCATGCGCATCGTCGTCCCCTCCGGTGGCATCGGCGCCGCCCGCTTCCTGCTCGGGCTGCGGCACGCCGTTCCCGACGCCGAGATCACGGTGATCGGCAACACGGCGGATGACATCACGCTGTTCGGCCTGCGGGTCTGCCCCGACCTCGACACGGTCATGTACACCCTCGGCGGCGGCATCGACGAGCAGCAGGGGTGGGGGCGAGCCGACGAGACGTTCACGCTGCGCGAGGAGTTCGCGGCGTACGGCGTCGAGCCGCGGTGGTTCACGCTCGGCGACCGCGATCTGGCGACGCATGTGGTCCGGACGCAGATGCTCGGCGCCGGCTTCCCGCTGAGCCAGGTGACTGAGGCGCTGTGTGCCCGCTGGCACCCGGGCGTACGACTGCTGCCGATGACCGACGACCGGGTCGAGACGCATGTGATCGTCACCGCGAGCGGAGCGACGAGCGCGAGCGAGGAGCGTCAGCGAGTCAATGTCACAGCCGACCCCGCCACCGACACCGAGCAGCGGCGCGCGCTGCACTTCCAGGAGTGGTGGGTCCGGCTGCATGCCGAACCGCGTGCGCTGGAGATCGTGCCCGTCGGCGCCGACGAGGCAAAGCCGGGCCCGGGGGTAGTTGAGGCGATCGCCGACGCCGATCTCATCCTGCTGCCGCCGTCGAATCCCGTCGTCAGCATCGGAACAATCCTCGCCGTCCCGGGGATCCGCGATGCGCTGGTCGAGACGATGGCGCCCGTGATCGGGCTCTCCCCGATCGTGGCTGGTTCCCCTGTACGCGGCATGGCCGACAAGACGCTCGCAGCGATCGGCGTGCCCGCAACGGCTGCAGGCGTCGCGCTGCACTATGGCGCGGACCTGCTCGACGGCTGGCTCGTCGACACCAGCGATGGCGCGGCTGTCGAGCCGGTCGAGGCGGCGGGCATCCTGTGTCGTGGCATTCCGTTGCTCATGACGTCGGTGCCCGCGACCGCGCAGATGGCGCTCGCCGCCCTGGGACTGGCGGCAGAGGTGGAGCGATGACGTACTCGGTAACTCCCGTCCACGGACTCCCCGAGATCACGCCTGGCACCGATCTCGCGGCTCTGCTCGTGGCCGCCGTACCCGATCTCGCCGACGGCGACATCTTGGTCGTCACGTCCAAGATCGTCAGCAAGGCCGAGGGACGGGTCCTGTCCGGAGTGCCGCGCGACAAGGCGATCGAGGCGGAATCGGTACGCGTGGTCGCTCGCCGTGGCGACACCAGCATCGTCGAGACTCGTCACGGCTTCGTGCTCGCGGCCGCCGGCGTGGACGCCTCGAACACCCCGCCCGGAACCGTCGTGGTGCTCCCCGACGACGCGGATGCCTCTGCCCGGAAACTACGGGCCGCCTTGCGCAATCTGCTCGGTGTGACCATCGGGGTTGTCGTCACGGACACCTTCGGACGGCCGTGGCGTACGGGGCTTGTCGACGTCGCGATCGGACTGGCCGGCATTGAGGCGATGGACGACTTGCGGGGAGAGACGGACGCGTACGGCAACCGGCTGGAGATGACGGTCACCGCGGTGGCGGATGAGCTGGCGTCGGCGGGCGAGCTGGTCAAGGGCAAGCTCGCCGGGGTTCCTGTCGCTGTCATCCGCGGGCTCGGCGCGCTCGTATCGCAGGACGACGGCGACGGCGCAAGGGCATTGCTCCGCGCTCCGGCCGAGGACATGTTCCGCTTCGGGTCGCGCGACGTCGTCTTCGCGCGTCGTACCGTCCGTTCGTTCACCCGCGAATCGGTCGATCCGGCCGCCGTCCGCCGCGCAGTCGCCGCCGCCGTGACCGCACCAGCGCCGCATCACACGACGCCATGGCGCTTCGTCATCGTCGAATCGGCGGACGTGCAGCAGCGGCTACTCGACGCCATGCTCGACGCCTGGGTGTCGGATTTGCGCCGTGACGGCTTCAGCGAGGAGTCGATCGCGCGACGGATTCGCCGCGGCGACGTACTCCGCCACGCGCCGCTGATCGTGGTCCCCTGCCTGGTCGCCGATGGCGCGCACGACTATCCCGACGCACGGCGATCCGCAGCGGAACAGGCGATGTTCCTCGTTGCGATGGGTGCCGGCGTGGAGAACCTGCTCGTTGCACTGGCCGTAGAAGGCCTCGGGTCGGCGTGGGTCTCGTCCACGCTGTTCTGCCGGGACGTCGTGCGCAGGAAGCTAAACCTGCCGGCTGACTGGGAGCCGATGGGCGCGGTCGCCGTCGGGCACGCCGCCGAACCGCCGCGTGACCGCCCGCCGCGCGACCCCGACGACTTCATCGTCCGCCGCTAGCGCCGTTCCTGAGTTACATCGCGCGGAAGTCGTGCGGCGCGTACTTCGGCCCGTACCGCGGCGCCGTGATGCCAGCCAGCTCGACGAGGCGCACCACCCGGTAGCGGTGTCCGCGCCAGGGCTCGAGTACCTCGAGGAAGCGGGCGTCGTCGGCACGCGGCTCGCCGGTGAGCGCGTACACGATCTGACTCGGCTGGTGAAAGTCGCCTACCGACACGGCGTCGGCGCAACCGTGAGCGCGCTGCATCACCTCAGCGGCCGTCCACGCGCCGACGCCGGGAACGGCACGCAGGCGTCGCTCCGCTTGCTCGTCGTCCAGGTCGAGGCTCTCCTCGAGTCGATCGGCCGCGCTGACGGCCGCAAGGATCGTTCGCGACCGCTTGCCGTCGACGCCGGCGCGATGCCAGTCCCAAGAGGGAATGGCCGCCCACGTGTCAGCCGTCGGGAAGATCCGCATGCCCGCCGGCGCAGGTCCGGGAGCGGGCTCGGCGTACCACCGCAGCAGCGTCGCCCACGACTGGCGGGCTTGCATGCCGGTGACCTTCTGCTCGAGAACCGCGGGCACCAGTGTCTCCAGGACCCTGCCGCTGCGCGGCACCCGCCAACCCCGATGGAGCCGGGCGAGATCGCGAAGGAGCGGGTGGCCGGGAACGAATCCGCTCGCGTCGTCGTCGGCACCGAGTGAGGCGGGAAAGGTCTCGAGCAGCCAGTCGGCGCCCGGCCCCCACGCGGTCGCGTGGATCGTGGCGCTCGCAGGCTGCGCGACGATCCGGATCGTGCCGGCGCCCTCGGGCGTCCGGGAGGTCCGCCACACAGCGCCGTCGCGATCACGGCGGTAGGTGGGGTCGGCCCGGCCTCGCCACAGCGACCCGAGCGTCGTCGCCACGGAGACCGGACGACCCGGACTCCATGTTCGACTGCGCTCGTCTGTTTCGGACACGAGATCAGTGTGCGGCACGGCTTTCGTACACTCGCGGCACACCTCAGACGAGAAAGCACGAGAAGAGCACCCGTGGCAACGAAGTCGAACAAGACACAGGTCAAGGACCGCAAGGCCCGCGTCGAGGAGATGCGCCGGCAGCAGAAGGCGCAGGAGCGGCGCAAAAACGTCCTGTTCATCGGCATCGCCGGGGTGGTCGCCGTGGCGATCATTTTGGCCGCCGGCATCCCGACATTCCTCGGCTACCTCAACGATCCGGCCCGGCAGGATGCGTCAAGCTTCGGCGTATCGGCGGCAGCCGCCTCCTGTGACGCAGTCGTCAGCGAGGAGGGCAGCGGGGTCGGAACGCACGTCGGGCCCGGCACCGACTCCCCCGACACAACGCGGGTGCAGTACGCCACGGTGCCGCCCACCTCGGGCCAGCACTACGCGTTCCCAGCCGCCTTCTCGCGCAAGTTCTACACCGCCGACGACCGTCCTCCGATGGAGCAACTCGTCCACAACCTCGAGCACGGTTACACCGTGGTCTGGTACGACGACACCATCGAGGGTGAGCAGCTCGACGCGCTGCAGGACCTGTCGAAGAAGATCTCCTCGCTCGACGGCAGCGAGAAGTTCATCGTCTCGGCTTGGGACGCCTCCTACGGCGACTTCCCCGAGGGTAAGCACGTTGCCTTGTCGCACTGGGGCGCCGAGCAGGGCCACCGCCAGCTCTGCGGTGAGGTCAGCGGCGAGGCCATCGAGGCCTTCGTCACGACCTACCCGTCGACCGACTCTCCCGAGCCGAACGGCGCCTGAGCCAGAGGCGTGCTCGGTCGTGGCCACCGGGTCATGCCTCGCCCATGCGCTACTGTGACGGCCCGTCCCCCCGAAGACGGAGTTCTGCATGGTGTCCGCGCGTGATCTTGCCGCTCGTCTCCTCCCTCCGCTCGGCCGATTGCGGGCGCAGCGGGATGCCTTTGCGGCTCGAGCAGACGCGCTCGGTGCTGAGCGCGATCAACTCGCTGCCGAGCTGAGCGAGGCGGAGGGATGGGGTGGCGGTCCGCGCCTCTTTCCGCCCGGTCATTTCTATTCACCGATTCCCGATCTCGACGAGGTTCGGCGTCGCGAGGACGCCATCTTCCGGGCGCCGGAGAACATCAGCGGTATCGATCTGCGCATCGAGGCGCAACTGGCGTTAGTGGACTCGCTCCGGCAGACCTGGGCAGAGTGGCCTTACTACGGCCCCCACCAGCGGGGCGCCCGCTACCAGCCGGACAACGACTACTTCGGCCACGTCGACGCCCTTCTGCTTTTTGGACTGCTGTGCTTCCTGCGTCCAAAGCGGTACGTCGAGGTGGGATCGGGCTGGAGCTCAGCGCTATGCTCGATACCCGCGATCGTGTCCTCGATGGCCTTGATGCCACCTTCATCGAACCTTATCCCAGAAATCTGAACTCGCTCTTCCAAGTCGGGTATCAGCTGAGACGACGATCCCTCGAAAGTCCGGTGCAGGAAGACGATCTCAGCCCTTTCGAGCAACTGGAACCGGCGATGTCCTCTTCATTGACTCCACGCATGTGAGCAAGGTCGGAAGCGATGTCAATCATCTGTTCTTCGACGTCCTTCCGCGCGTGGCCCCGGGGTGTGGATCCATGTCCATGACCGCATCCGCTACCCGTTCGAGTACTCACGGATGGGTCTACGAGGAGCGCCTGGAACGAGGCGTATCTGCTGCGCGCTCTGCTGACGGAGCGCCCGGCTGGAGTATCGAGGTGTGGGGGTCGTGCCTCCAGACGCTGGTGCCGAGAAATTCCGGCAACTGCTGCCCGCCCAGGCCACCATCGACGGTGCGAGCTGGTTGAGGCATCAGTGAACGATCGATTCCGCCGGCTGGGAGCGCGCCTGCTGGGCCGGTTCACCGTTCCGTCTCCGAGGATCCTGAGGGCTTTCTGCGCCACGTGTATTGGCAGCTCCTCGGACGCGCCCGAATACCGAAGGGTTGTCCGCCTACGCACATGAGCTGAGCGATGGCCGGTCACCGCTCGACATCGTGCTCGAGGTGGCACGCTCACCCGAGGCAGCCAAATACGCGGCTCATCGCACCCGCCTATTGGTGGATCGAGCGTTCGGACGACGCCTTCCTTGAAGACGTCTATCGTGACGTCCTCGGCCGCGAGATCGATGAGCCCAGGCGGCAGTGGAAACGCGGGCTGGCAGCGTCTGGTACGCCCGTCAAACGCTCGTCACGATGGTGGCGCTATCCAAGGAATCGCTGAATCGGCAGTGGGCGCAGCGCATCCACATTCAGGATCTCCGCGAGCTTCTCCGGCCCGGAGGCCTTCCGATCGGCTCCGGGACCCGATGGGAGTGACGTCGACGTCTTCGAGCGGCGACGGATTCGGACTTCGACTGGCTCGAACGCTCGATTCTCGACTACGGCTACTACGAGAAACCTGGCATCTGGTCCCTCGAGCTGGATGACGACAAGCGCCGGATGGCCCGGCTGCTGTCCACGTTTCGCCCTCAGCGGGCTCTAGAAATCGGGTGCTCAAGTGGTGCCGTCGTCCAGCAACTGAACGAGAACGGGTTTCACACCGAAGGCCTGGAAATCAGCAACATGGCCATCGCCCGCGCCCATCCGAGCATCCGAAATCGCATCACCCAAGGCGACCTGCTCGACGTCACCTTTCCACAAGCTTCGACCTGGTCTTCGGCCTCGACGTCTTCGAGCACCTCAACCCGAACCGTTTTCACTTGTACGTCAAGAAGCTGACGGAGACCGTCGCGCCGGGTGGTTTCCTCTTCATCAACTCTCCCGCCTTTGGCGAGGACGTCGTCTGGGGCAACGTTTTCCCGATCTACGTGCAGAGTTGGCAACAGGACGTGGCCGCCGGCCGGCCGTTTCGCGATCTTCACGTCGATGACGAGGGCTACCCGCACCATGGTCACCTGATCTGGGCCTCGCCTCAGTGGTGGACCGAGCAGTTCACTGCAGGCGGGTTCGTGCGCGAGGTCGATATCGAGAAAGCCCTGCATCGGGTTTATGACGCCGACTTCGAGCGAGAGTCGCTGGCACGAAAGGCTTTCTTCGTCTTTTCTCCTGCAGGCGTCACCGCAGCGCGTCAGCCAGGTCGTTCGCAGCATCTCCTGAGGGATCTGAAGTCGACGAAGTTTGAGGCGGTTGGTCCATTGCGTCTAGCGCTTGGATTGTCGACTGCCGAAGCGCGTTGACCTGCCCGTATACCGGCTCCACCATCCACCCCACGAGGCGGGTGATGACTCGCTTCGCCGTAGTGGCGCCAGGTCGGTGCGAGTTGGGTGCTGCGGGAATGAGCGGATGGAGGGCCCGCACGGGTGCGCTTGCGCGTCCCGGACCCCCCAGGGACGACCCGAGAGCAACGGCGCGGACCGGTCCTCCGCGTCGCTGCGCCGCGCGTGTTTCGACTGCGGCCTGCACGTCGTGCATCAGGTGCGGTCCCTCGGTCGGCCAGGGAGCCGCTTCCGCCGCGGCGGCAACTCCGGCTCGCTCGAGCATGGCGTCGCGCAGGGCGGCATCGTTGCTCACAACCGTCACGTCGTCACGTCCCGCGACCTGATGACGAAGGCCTCCGACGTCAGTAACGATGACCGGGACGCGGTATAGGTGCGCCCGCTCTAATACGCCTGACGACCAAATGTGGCGGTACGGGAGAACGAGGGCATCAGCCGCTACGAGCCACCGATCGAACATCTCGTCGGAGACGAAGCCCTCGACCAGATGTGCGCCTGGCGTCTGCTCGATGAGTGTTTGCAGGTCTTCGACATAGGTGACATACGCAGCGTCCTCGACCCGCAGAGAACCCACGACGTAGAGCTGTGCACCCCGCTCGTCTAGGCCCCGAAACGCGCGAACAGCCCGATCGAACCCCTTGTGCGGCTGAATGAACCCGATGGACAAGAAAACGGTGGCGTCGGCGTCAAGAGCGAGGGAGGCACGGGCCGAATGTCGATCATGCTGGGTGTACCGAATGAAGGACCGCCCGTGCTCGAGCAGGACTACGCGAGAGGGATCGATTCCGAAGGCCTCCAGGAACTGGTCCCTCGTCTTCGGTGTGCAGCATGATGCGATCAGGAGACCGCCACAGCTGTCGCATTGCGCGAGCAACGGCTGAGGTCCCCTCGCCCATGCGGTAATCGACCTCATGCACGATGACTTCGACGACGCGCGCTAATCGGAATGCCGCGCCAAGGGCAAGCGCGGTGGCTACACGCTGACCGTCGGTCAAAAGAGACGGGGAAGAAGAAGTCCGGATGGAACTGCACGATGACCTTGTCGTATGACCGAACCCGCTTACCGAGGGCCGCAGCGCCTCGTGGACCGCGCAGATCGAGGTGATGGTGCGCCGCGGAAGGATACGGAGACAGAACCTCCACAACATGTCCCTGCCGCCGACGCGCCGCGACGTCCTGAACAGCGTAGGCGGCGATGCCGTCACGCACCGGGGGAATGGAGTGACGTAGAGGATCCGCATCGTCAGCCCTTCGTCCATGCCACGATGCACTCTTCGATCCGATCCAGCACACCCGGCCACTGATAGTTTTCGAGGACGTACGGCCGGCCACGGCGTCCCAAGGCGTCTGCGGCATCTGGCGCTTCTGCGACGAATGCCAGACACTCCTCGAGCTCATCCAGGTCGGCGTAGAGCAGCCCTGCACCAGAGCGCTCGCAATGCCACGTCACCACGTCAGAACCACGATTGGCGATGACGGGTGTGCCGGCGAGCCATGCCTCCATCACGGTCCGGGAGAAGGCCTCATAGCGAGATGTCTGAACGAAGGCCGACGCCGCCGCGAACGCAGCATCGCGGTCCCGGTCACTGAGGAACCCAAGGTCCATGACGCGATCCGCTATCTGGAGCGGTGGCCGCACGTCGCCCACCCCGATCGTCACCAACGAGAACGGAAGTGCTCGGCGCTGCACGACGTGCGCAAACGCATCGAGGAACTCCTCCCACCCCTGGCTCCCTCGCGCCGCCCGGCGTAGAGCACGAACGGCTGCTGCAGGTCGTAGCGCTTGCAAAACGCGTCGACGTCGTACGACTCCGGCACCTCCACACCGCAGCCGACGACTTCGTGAGGGGACAGGCCGCGAGAAACGAGGCGGTGGGCGAGCTGATGCTCGGGCTCGGTCTGGAGGAACAGCCCTCCGATCCCCGTCAACACGGGCTGGAACAGATCAAGGTAGGCGTACGGTTCGTCATGCAGGCATGCCCACATCAAGCTACGCGCGGGATCGATCTGCGAGCAGGCAAAGGCCGGCCAGAAGGGGAGGGGCCGAAGACCACCGCGCGGTAGTCGCCGCTGTGGTCGAGCAGATGATGGAACAGGCCGGGGCTACGAACGCCACCGTTCATCCACCGCTGCTGCATCTCGATGGACAGCCGCTCGCCCGCGAGGATCTGCTCCTCGAGCACGGCGCGTTCGCTTCCAGGCGTGACGACGGTGTCGAAGCGACGGACCGTGAGACCGTCTTCAACGCTGGTGCCGGCAGGGAGATCGCTCCGCCACGTGTAGTGGTCGGTCGCCGTGCTGGTGAGGATGTCGACATCCCAGCCTCGATTCGCGAGGCCACGCGCCATCGTGCCCAGCACAATCTCAGCGCCACCGGCGATGCCCGAACCGAACCGGGCCGGCGCGAAAGCGAGTCGCCCTCTCCTGTCGACCACCCTGTGATCGTCCTTTCCTGACGCTTCATCTGGCCTGCTGTCCGCCTGTTATTCGAGAACGTCGACCTGCGCCGCGATATGCACGACACCGACCTGCCTCTGATCGGTCAGCACTCGGAAGGGGCGCACCCGGTCCAGGCGATGCCACTCGGGTCCCACGCTGGGATGGACGGCGACCGTCACGTGATAGTGTCCTCGGCGAGATGGACCTCTGGCAGGTGGAAGCGAACGGTTCGCTTGCCGTCCAGTCGCCCGAGATCGACCCGAAGGAGGTGTGTATTGCTTCCGTAAGCGATCAGGTCGGCGTGATCCAGCAGCGCCAGGCCCACGACCCAGTCCTCCACCGGTTCCTCCGCCACGACGTCGATATCGACGGTCAGCGGATCGCCAGGAGACAGTCGTGGCAGGCTGGCGCCGCCGTTGAGGCGCACGTCGTGGAGCCGAACCGGAACCGCTGTCTCAGGTTCCTCACCCGTCATGGGCGTGTCGATATAAGCGTCACGAAAGGCACGGATCCCCTCGACGGCGGTGCCGTCGACGACCACCCGTCCATGGTCGAGCATGATCACGCGGTCGCACAGCGACCGCACCTGGTCGAGTCCGTGCGTCACGAACAGGATGGTTCGCCCGTCGCGCTGGAAGGCTTTGATGCGCTCCATGCATTTGCGTTGGAATGGCTCGTCGCCGACGGCCAGCACCTCATCGATCAGCAAGATCTCCGGATCGACATGCACGGCGACAGCAAATGCCAGCCGGACGTACATACCGGATGAGTAGAATTTTACCTGAGTATCGATGAATTCACCGATGCCGGAGAACTCAACGATGTCATGGAAATAGCGGTCAGTGCGGGCGCGCGACAGTCCGAGGATCGAGGCGTTAAGATAGACGTTTTCTCTCCCGGTCAGATCCCCATGAAAACCCGCGCCCAGTTCCAGCAGCGCTGCTATTCGACCTCGGCGAGTAACCGTTCCCGAGGTGGGGGACAATATGCCGCCAACCAGCTTGAGCAGCGTGCTCTTGCCGCTGCCATTGGCGCCGATGAGTCCGACAGTGCTGCCCTCAGCGACATCGAACGAAACGTTGCGCAGCGCCCAGAATTCCTCGGCATGACGGCGAGACCGGCGAAAATTTACCAGCCGCTCCTTCAGCGACTTGTCGCGTCGGATGTTGAACCTTTTGGAAACATCGTCGATGCGTATCGCAGTAGCAGTCACTTACAGCTCCTGCGCGAAGTTGCCCTGCGCCCGAGCGAAGACGCGCTGCGCGATCCACAGCAAGACTGCACTTGCCAGTCCAACGACGAGCAGGCGCAAGGTCAGGTTGCCGTCGTAGAAGAATGGTTGTCCCTGGGGGGTTTGCCCCGCAGGCCACAGGGCTCGTTGATAGGCGAGCACGACGTTGGCCATCGGGTTGGCCAGGTAAAGCTGGAACAACCAGTTCAGATCTGTTGTCACCGTTAGCTGAGTCTCCACCTTGGTCCAGTCATAGACGATCGGCGTCATCCAGAACCACAGCAGGAGACCGACCTCCACGAGGTAGGTCACGTCGCGCAAGTACACGTTGATGGCACCGAGCAAGAGCCCTAGTGCCGTAGCGAACAGCACGAGTACGAGGGTGGCCAAGGGCACGAGGTAGAGATCGCCGAGCGCTGGCCAGCTGCCGGTGACGATATAGGCAATGATGAGCACACCGCCCTGCAAGAGCACATTGACGAAGGCGGCCCCAACGACAGAGAAGATCAGCAACTCACGCGGAAAGTACACCTTCTTGACCAGCCCGGCATTGGCGACGATCGCGCCGGTACTACCTCCGACGATATCTGTGAAGAGCGTCCAGGCCAAGAGACCGGTGAATAGGTAGACGCCGAAATCTGGAATGACGCGTCCGGCCCCCAAGAAGATGCCGATGGCAACGGCGTATACGAGGAGGTAGAGCAGCGGCCGGATGAGGGTCCAGAGAAAGCCAAGCGCAGAATCCTTGTACTTGACCTTGAGCTCTTTGCTGACGAGATTCCGCAGCAGCTCGCGATACTCCCAGACCTCACGCAGCATTCCACCAAAGCTGCCAGCCGCGCCGCCGGCAGCGTTTACAGTGACAACTTCGGAGACAGACGCCGATCGACCGGCGGCGGTAGTCATGTGGGAAGGAACCTCGCTGGGCATACTGTCTCGGGCGGGTGCAAGTATCGCATAGGCGGTCCAACTGCCCGCGCAGGACGGGTGTGGAGCCCGGACATGACCATCGGCAGCGCAAGAAACCAGGAACGGAGCGCGAGCACGTGGACGTCCTCGTTTGCGGGGCGCAGTTGCCCTTCACGTCGGGCGGCGCGGAGCTGCACCAGCAGAACCTGGTGACGGCCCTAACGAACGCCGGTCATCGGGCGGAGCTCGTTCGGCTGCCAGTGGCTTGGGAGAAGGGCCGCGTTTTCGACGCCGCTCTGGCGTGGCGGCTGGTGCCTATCGATGCCGACGTGGTCATTGCCACGAACTTTCCGTCCTATTACGTCCGCCATCCGCGCAAGGTCGTCTGGCTGTTCCACCAGCATCGGGGCGCGTACGAGCTGGCGGATGAGGACTGGTCCGACATCGGCACCGACGACACCTCGCTCGAGGTGCAACGCATGTTGGCGGAGTGGGATACGAGGGCATTGGGCGAGGCGGATCACCTTTACGCCACCTCGCGCACAGTTGCCGATCGGTTGGCACGCTTCAATGGATTGTCGGCCCAGCCGCTGTATCATCCGCCGCCACTACACGACCGGCTGACCCCCGGACCGTTCGGCGACTACATTTTCTGCCCTACTCGGCTGGAGCGGAACAAGCGTCCCCAGCACGTTGTCGACGCGGCGGTGCATTCTTCCTCTGGGGTCCGCGCCGTCATCGCAGGACGTGGCGGTCTGCGGGACGAACTCGCAGCTCAGGCAGCGGCAGCCGGTGCTTCCGAACACGTCGACCTGCTCGGATTCGTATCCGACGACGAGTTGATCGATCTCTACGCCAACGCACTGGCAGTTGTCTACGCCCCTCGGGACGAGGACTACGGATACGTCACCTTGCAGGCCTATCTCGCGGGCAAGCCGGTGATCACCGCACGTGATTCCGGCGGCGTCCTCGAGTTCGTTGAGGACGGGGTGACTGGCTTCGTCACCGATGGCTCACCCGAGTCGTTTGGAAAGGCCACCGACCGCCTCGCGGAGGACCCGGAGCTCGCCCAACGAATGGGCGAGGTGGGGCGAGCCAGGATTCAGGGATGGAGCTGGTCGGAGGTCGTCGCCACGCTCCTGGAGCAATGATGGCCGCCGACCCGCGTCTCGGCTTGCTCCTCGGCGTCACGCCGCCAGAAGAACTGGTCATGCTGTGTCGTGAGCTGGCGCACTGGGTGCCCGTCGGCGACGGGCGCGACGGGGACTATGACGTGTTCCTCTGGCGCACAAGTGATCCCACCTATCCGGACGGGCGGCCGCACATCCTGTGGGCCGAAGACCGTCGGGCGGTCGAGGCGCACGGCAACCGGGCGCTGCTCGTCGTCACCTCGGAGCCTGCCGTGGAACAGTTCGCTACTGACTCGGGCGTTGCGGTGCGACTCGTCCCGCGCCTCGTCGACACCGGACGTGAGGCCAGGCCGATTGCGCCTTTCGTGCGAGCGCGCATTCGGGCGGCCCGCGGGCTGCCTGAGCATGCGATCGCCTCAAACCGCGATGGGTGGACCTGGTCCGGTGAGCGCGTCGAGAACGGACTGGCAGACACAGCGGTCGCCGTAGCCGCAGCCGTCACGGTCATCGAACCGACCGAGGCGGTACGCGCGCTGGCGTGGCAGGCCCCCATCGTCACATCACCCGCCTGCGCCGAGCTCGTGGGCATGGTCGACGATGTGCACTGCGTCGTCGGCGCGACGCCCGCTAAACGAGCAACAGCCGCTGACTGGCTCGCGGGAGATGAGCGAACGGCCTCGCGCCTGAGTTGGCGGGGACGTCTTCTCTACGAAAGGCGGCACTCATGGCAAGCCTCCACCGAGGACGTGCTGGGAGTCATTGGTGTGCTCGGCACCTGGTCGCCCTCGCGAGTGATGGTGCGCCTCGGTGACCTCGGAACGCCACCGACGGCTCCGCTGGTCAGGCGCGTGACCGCAGCCATGGCTCCTATCGTCCAGCCCTCCCTCGTCCCCGTCGGAGACGCATCATGACCCTGCCCGACCCTGCCAGTTCCGAACGGACTGCCCTGCTTCCCGGACGCACGGAGGTGCCACCGCCAGACGTGGGAACGACCACCGCGCCTGCGCCAGCACTTCAGGAGCAGTCCTGGAGGCGCCGTGTCCTGCAATCGGCCGCTGGCCGACGGGCCGTCTCGGTAGCGCGGCGAACCACTCGACGTTTGCTGGCTCCCGAGCTAGCCGCGGCCCAGGATTGGACCGATTCCCTGTCTGTCGAGCTGTCGGAGCTGCGTCGTATGAGGGCCGCAGCAGCGGGCGCGCAGGTGTCGTATGCGTCGACAGCCGCCCAGACCGAGGCGAACCGGGTCAATTTGGAATTGCTTAAGGCCGAGGTTCGAGCGCTAGAGAAGACACTGCTCGAACTCGGTATGGCCTTGGCGCCCGCCACCGGTCTGGAAGGCGCGGGCGTGCGTTTTGCTGAGCTGAGAGAACAGGTCAACGCGGTCTCTCGCCGCTTGCGCTTACTGGATCGTGCTGTCTCGTCCACCGAGCAGCCCCTCGCGACACTTCCCTCGGCTGACAAGACGGACATATCGACAGAGGCTGTCAACGAAGATCGAGATTCGAGTGCCGACGACCCGATGTCGCTTCTGTTCGATTACGTGGCGTTCGAACGACGGTTCCGAGGGGACCCGGACCAGATCCTGCAAACCCAGTCCGAGCGATATGTCGATGTCCTGTCGGGCCACGACCCCGTGGTCGATCTGGGCTGCGGACGCGGTGAACTTGCGGCGGTGCTGTCGGACCGCGGCGTGCACGTCATCGGGATCGAACCTGACGCTGGCATGGCCGCAGAAGCCCGAAGTCGAGACCTCGACATCCGCATCACCGACGCCGTGTCCTTCCTCGAGTCATCTCCGGACAACTCCCTCGGGGCCGTCTTCAGCGCGCATGTCGCCGAACACGTGCCGTTCGAGGTCTTGCTTCGCATCGTCAATCTGTCGTTGGCGAAGCTGAAGCCCGGCGGTCTCTTCATTGCCGAAACACCCAATCCCGCCACGCTCGTTGTGCTGGGCAACTCCTTCATACTCGACCCCACGCACCTGAGGCCGATCCACCCATCGCTGTTCGCCTTCGTGTGCGAGACGGCCGGTTTTCGGGACGTACGCCTGGATTTCTATGCTCCCGCGAGGGGCTACCACATCGCTCCGGTCGAAGGCGCAGGGCTGGAGCAGCTCAACAGCGACCTGCAGCGCCTCAACAGCGTGCTGTTCGGCGCTCAGGAGTACGCCGTCCGAGCGACGAAGGCGCATGCGGACGATAGAGACTCAGCTTCGGCCTGAGGCACGTCGGTATGCCTCGACATGCCTGCGCGCGCTTGCGCTCCAGGTGAAGCTCGCCGCGTACCGCCGGCTGGACGCATTGTCAGAAGGCGTATTCCCGGACACCTCCACAATGGCGTCCGCCCAGGCGTCTACGTCCAAGCCCGGCACGAGGGTGGCGTGTCCCCCAGCGACTTCGCGATGGACGGCAATATCGCTGGCGAGGACGGGCCGACCGGCGGCGAGCGCCTCGAGCAGTGGCAGGTCGAAGCCTTCGTAACGCGACGGAGCGCAGGCTGCCGTTGCGCCAGCCACCGCGGATCGAAGATCGGCGTCGGAGAGGTAGCCACCGAGCACGACGTGCGCGCGATCCGGCGGAGAGCCGGACCAGCGATCTCCCCAGCCAGCGGGTCCGACCAGCACGAGCTGGGGTACGTCCGAACTCTCGGCCCGCGCCTTGCCGTGGGCGTCGAGCAGGGTGCGAAGGTTCTTGCGGGGCTCCAGGTTCCCCACGAAGAGCAGGTAGCGCGGCGGCAGCCCCAAGCGCTGCAGATCCGCGTTACTCGGCGGCTGCGCTTCCAACCACACCGGATCCACGCCGTGATGCGCGACCACCACACGATCGGCGGCTAAGCCGAACTCGTCGATCACCTCGTCGCGCACAGCCTCGCTCACGACGACGACACACTTGCTACGCGTGACGGCCTTTGGGACAAGCCGCCGATAGGCCGCCACCTCGGGCCGGGTGGTGTCGGCATGGTGAAGGAAGGCGAGGTCGTGCACGGTGACCACACCCGCCGTCGACCGCAGCGCCGGCGGTAGTACGAAGTTGGTGCCGTGGAACACGTCGACGCGGCCCGTCAGCACCTCGACGGGAGGAAACGGCATCCGTTTCCACGCGTGGTGAAGCACGCGACCTGGCACACGCAGCGGGGCTGTCCGGGCGCCCGCCGGCAGCCGGACATCGGCGGGCACCGTGCCACGAACGCTGTAGAAGGTCAGCGTGGTCGAGTCGGGCATGTCGGCGGGGTCGCTTTCGGCGAGCTCGGTAAGCCCACCCAGCAGTCCCGTCACGTACCTGCCCACACCGCTGCGCTGGCCCAGCAGCGGCGTCGCATCCATGCCGAGCCTCATTCGAGGGCAACTGCCCGTGCCCAGATGGCCAAATGTGCGTCGGCGCTGGCCTCCCAGGTGAACTCCCTCGAGCGCACGTGCGCAGCAGCCCCAAGGTCGCGCCGCCGCTGCTCATCGCCGAACAACACGTTGAGGCCGGCGGTGAGCGATTCGACGTCAGGCTCGGCGTAGAGCACCGCATCGCCGCCGACCTCGGGCAGGCTGAGCCGATGGGTCGTCAGGATGGGGGCACCACAGGCCATTGCTTCGAGGACGGGCAGCCCGAAGCCCTCTCCGAAGCTCGGGTACGCGACAACGAGGGCGCCACCGAGGAAACCGCGCAAGTCCTGATAGCGCAGGTATCCCGGACGTACCACGCGCAGATGCAGCGGCACCTCGGCGATCGCTTGGTCGACGGCATCGTCCCAACCCGGCCCGCCGGCGAGGACCAGTGCGGGAGGATTGTCGCGATCTCGCGCGGCCTCCATCCAGGCACGAACGAGGCCGGGCACATTGTGACGGGGTTCGAGCGCACCGAGGAAGGCGACGTAGGGTCGGCCGTGCAGGCCCAGGCGGTTAGCCACCTTGCGCGTTTCCTGCTCCGACGGGGGATGAAAGGTCTCGACGTCGACGCCGTGATAGGCGACATCGAGACGGGTCGCATCGGCGTCGAGCAGCCGCACGAGTTCATTGCGCGTGGCCTTGGACGGGACGATGCAGCGAGCGGAGCGGCGCAGTGAAGCTCGGGTTGCCGAACGCAGGAACGTGCCGCGCACGGACGGCAGGAACTCCGGCTGGCTGAACATGGTGGCGTCGTGAACCGTGACGACGACGGGTCGACCGGCGGCAATCGGCATCGTATACGCCGGGCAGTGGATCAGGTCGGCTTTCGCCTGCTCGGCGACGAGGGGCAAACCCGTCTGTTCCCAAGCAAGCCGCGCCGATCGATGGGCGATTGCTCCGGGTCCGGCCACCACGTTGGCATTCGGCGCGAGCTGACGGTAGCGCTCAGCGTCGAGCCGCTGACAGACCAGGGAGAACTCGGCCTCCGTTCGAGCGAGCGCCCCGACGAGCCCATCGACGTACCTCCCCACACCGCCGCGGTCAGCCGGGACCGCAGTCGCGTCGAGGAGTACTGAAAACGCTGCCATTGTCGTCACCCTACGGGTCAGCCCTCGTCACTGGTGAGGCGAATCGCCTTGTCGCTCAGCACGGCATCGGTCCAGATCCGAGTGTTGGGAGCCAGCTCGCAATCCGATCCCACCCGGGCTCCGTCGCCGACCACTGCTCGATCAACGACCGTCCGCCGACCGATTCGGGCCGCAGCCCCGATAACAGACTCGAGCACGACGGCTCCGGCTGCCACGATTGCCCCGTCCTGGAGGACGGATCCGTCGACGACGGCACCCTCCTCCACGATTGCGTTCTGTCCTACCACCGAGCCCCCGCGCACTGCGGCCGTGGGATGCACTCGGGCACCGGGCAACTCGATGCGTTCACCCGGCGACCCTGGGAGTGCGGGAGACGCCACACGCCCCAGCACCAGGTCACGCGATCCGGGGACGAACGCGTGGGGAGTACCCAGGTCGAGCCAGTAGGCCGTGTCGACGAATCCAATCACCGACGCGCCGTCAGCAAGAAGTCCGGGAAACGTTTGTCGCTCGACGCTGACGATCTCACCAAAGGGAATCGTGTCGATGATCGAGCGGCGAAAGACATAGCAACCCGCGTTGATCCGGTTCGTCACCGGCTGCGGCATCTTCTCGAGGAACGCGGTCACACGCCCATGCTCGTCCACCGGAACGCAGCCGAACGCTCGCGAGTCCTCGACCTCAGTGAGGTGGAGGGTGACGTCCGCGTCGGCGTCACGGTGCCGCTCGATCTGCGCCGTCAGGTCGTGACCCGACAACACGTCACCGTTGAACACCAGAACGGGGTCGTCGGGCTTGCTGAAGAGCCGGTCGGCAACGTTCCTGATCGCCCCGCCGGTGCCGAGCGGAACATCCTCGACGACGTACTCCACCTCCAGACCCAGCCGAGCGCCATCACCGAGCCATTCGGTGAAGACCTGCGCTTTATACGACGTAGCAAGGACGACCCGATCGATGCCAGCGGCGCGCTGGCCTGAGCCAACTGATGGGCGATGAACGGCACGCCGGCGACAGGGAGCATCGGCTTGGGTGTAGTCACGGTGAGCGGACGCAGGCGGGTGCCCTTGCCGCCGACCAGGAGGATGGCCTCCACGACTCAGGACCGAACCTCTCGGGGGAGGCCTCGGGACATGAGCCGATAGCGAAGCGCAATCCCGCCCTCGCCAGCCACGTCACCGGCGGGCGGTATCGCGACGCCAGGTACCGGTAGGCACTGTCGTGATGAGCCTTGAGCATCTGGCGCGGTTGTCGTCCGGTGGCGGTGCCCCCGACGTGCGTTACCGATGCCGTGGGAACCCACATGCATGACCAGCCGTGCTTCGCGAGGCGATCGCACAGGTCGACGTCCTCGAAGTACATGAAGTAACCCGGGTCGAACCCCCCGACGTCCTCGAAGGCAGATCGACGCACCAGCAGGCATGATCCGGACAGCCATCCCGCTTCCCGTTCGCGGACGTCCTCACGGTCTCGCCGATAGGCCGCGGACCACGGGTTACCCGGCCACACGTACGCCAGCAGGCCGTGCCCGATGCCGGTGCGCAGCGACGGCAGCGCCCGAGCACTGGGGTAGAGCTGGCCGTCGGGCTCGCAGATCATCGGCCCGAGGGCGCCCGACAGAACGTGTCGATCGGCGGCATCGAGCAAGAGGTCGATGCACTTCGGAGCAAGGAGCAGGTCGGGGTTGCAGATGAGCAGGTACGGCGCTTGCGCATCCGCGGCGCCGAGATTGGCGGCGGCGCCGTACCCGAGATTGCCTCCGGTGCGCAGCAGCCGCACCCCGTCACGCCGAGCCGCTCGTTCAGGTGCGCCGTCGGTGGAGCCGTTGTCTGCGAGGACGACCTCGTACGGCACGCTGCACGCATCGGGGAGGGAGTCGAGCAAGTGATCAAGAAGCTCACCCGGAGAGTAGGTAACAGCGATGACGCGCACAGTTGGAGTCACGAGCGACCCCCCGCGACCTTCTCAAATGCGAGGTAGTGTCGCTCGGCGCAAGCCCGCCACGTGAAGTCGGCGGCTCGCTCGCGAGCGAGGTCCCTCAGGCGGCGACGCAGTCCGTCATCGTTCAACAGATGGGACAGGCCGGCTCCGATCGAGTCCGCATCGGGCTCGGTGTAGGCCACCGCTTCGCCGCCTACCTCCGGCAGGGCCAGCCGAGGAGTGGTGAGCACCGTGGCTCCGCAGGCCATGGCCTCGAGCACGGGAAGACCAAAGCCTTCCCCAAGGGCCGGATAGGCGACGACCTCGGCGCCGCCGAGCAGGGCGGGCAGGTCGCGTAGCGGCAGATAGCCGGGGCGGAGCACCTCGACGCCCGACGGAACAGTGTGCGCTGCCGCATCCACCTGCTCGTCCCATCCTCGGCCCCCAGCGAGCACGAGTACCGGCGGATCAGGACGATCACGAACGGCCTGCACGAATCCCCGAATCAGGTTGGGGACGTTCTTGCGCGGTTCCAGCGTGCCGAGGAACGCCACCCACGAGCGGCCAGCCAGGCCGAGCGACTGAGCAAAGCGCTCGATATCGAGCTGCGAGGGCGGATGGAAGATCGCCGGGTCCACGCCGTGGTGAGCCACGACGGTGGTCGGAACTCGCCGAAGGACTCGTGTGAGCTCCCTGCGCGTCGCGTCCGACGGAACAATGATGGCCGCCGCCCGACGTGCCGCGAGCCGCGTCCAGGTACGGAAGAACCGTGCCTTCACCGGCAGATGCACGTCCGGAGAGGTGAAGAAGGTGGCGTCGTGCACAGTCACGACGACGGGGCAGCCGCCGGCGAGGGGCGCGGCAAGGGGAAAGGTGTAGTGCGGCGAGTGAAGGACGTCCGCACGAACGCGCCGAGCCAGCACGGGTAGGCCGGTCTGCTCCCACGCCAGGCGCTGGGGTCGTGGCCCGCCGGCGCCAGCGGATGCGATCACGGTTGCATCGGGACCCAGGACAGCGAAGCCCTGGGCATCCCTAGGCTGGGAAGCAATCATTAGCCGGTCGGACAGCCCGGCTTCCCGGTAGCCGCTGACTAGCCCATCGACGTAACGACCGACGCCGCCGCGGTCGCCCGGTAGAGCGGTGGCGTCGAGCAAGACACGTACGGGCATGGCGGCGCCAGCGTACGCGCTCGTGCTTCACCTACGTCGACAGCTTCGCTCTACTGCAGGCTGCGGTACAGCTCCCAGGTCTGTCGCGCAGCGGTATCCCAACTGAAGGCCGCGGCACGACGAAGCCCTTCGTCACGCATCCTGGCACCGACCGCAGCGTCATCGATGACCGCCCGTAGCGCCTCGGTCAGACCATCAGCATCGCCGACCGGATGATGAACAGCGGCCCCGCCGGCCACCTCGACCAGTGCTGGCGCGTCGCTGGCGATCACCGGGACCCCGAGGTGCATCGCCTCCAGCACCGGCAACCCGAAGCCTTCGGCGCGTGACGGCATGAGCAACGCGGCGGCTCGGGACAACACCACGGCAACATCCGGATCGCTCAGCCGCCCGAGCTCGCGTACCCGGCCATCGACCAACCCGAGCGCGCGTGCTCGTGCCGACAGGTCGACCCCGCCCCAACCCGGCTGCCCCACAACGAGCAGCGGGAGATCGGGCGCGCCCGTTGTTGCCAGCGCGCGTAGGACCACGTCAAGATCCTTACGAGGTTCCAAGGTGGCAAGGCTGACGACGTACGCCGACGGAAGCTGCAATGCCGCCGCACGCTCCTCCGCCCCCGAGGGAACGCGCAACGTCTCGCTGACCCCCTCGCCAATCACGTGGATTCGATTTTTCAGGGACAGGTGCTCAATCAGTTCGGTGGCAACCGCGTGAGTGGGCACGATGATGGCGGCGGCGGTACGTGCCGCCCGCTCCCCCATCCGACGGTGCCAGCGGGCTCCACGCACGGTGAGAGTCTCGGGGTGGGTCCATGGCACCGCGTCGTGGATCGTGACGACGAGTGACGTGGACCGACGGGGCGGGATGAGTGCCGTCGGTGCGTGTGTGAGATCCCTCCCGCGAGGTGCCGGCCCCAGGCCCTGCTCCCACGCCGCAGCCAGGGCTCGTCGCGGCAACGGAAGGCGTCGGGGACCGAGCACGCCCTCGATCTGCGCGGGTCCGAGGTTTCGGTGCCAGGCGGCCCAGCCCTCGACGCTGTCGTCGGGATCGGCCGAAGCGGCGAGAGCCCGCCCCAACTCGACCGTGTAACGCCCGGTGCCGCCGGGAACTCGGTTCAGGCACTGCTCGACGACGAGAGCGACGCGCATAGGTATCAGCCGGCGCGTTGGAGTCGGCGAGGTCGGCATCCACCATCCGAGCCACGATGTCGTCGAAGCCGAGGCTAGGAGACCACTCGAGCCGGGTACGTGCCCTGCCTGCATCCCCCACGAGAACGGAGGGGTCCGCCGGCCGAACCAGCGCCGGGTCCACGCGTACCAGCGGCTCCCAGTCGGCGACACCCACGCACGCGAACGCGGCGGCGACGAAGTCTCGGACGGAATGGTCGTGCCGGTTGCGATGACGTAGTCGTCCGGCCTCCGGATGCCGCAGCGCCCGCACCATGGCGTCGACGTAGTCGGGTGCCCAGCCCCAGTCGCGTCGGGCGTCCAGGTTGCCCAGCCGAGCGCGTCTCGCTCGCCCGAGCGCGATCTCTGCAACGCCCGGGTGATCTTGCGTGTCACGAACGTCGTCGGTCGACGGGGCGACTCGTGGTTGTAGAGGACCGCAGCTGCACGGCATGAAGTCCTCGCGCGCGGTACACGCCGACCATGCTGGTGGGCGAATGCCTTGGCCGCGCCGTACGGGCGAGCGGGGCGCAGCGGGGTGCGTCTCGTCCTGCGGGACATGGAGTGGATCGCCGAAGATCTCCGCGCTGGACGCCTGCAGCACGCGAACCGGCGGTACCCGACGCTGCTC
Organism: uncultured Actinomycetota bacterium; assembly: GCA_963801015.1. Lineage (GTDB taxonomy): Bacteria > Actinomycetota > Actinomycetes > CAWDCV01 > CAWDCV01 > CAWDCV01. The sequence continues at coordinate 509,586 of CAWDCV010000002.1, forward strand.
TAGCCGCCAGGCAGCCTCGAGGACACGCGCGGCGCCCACCCCGGACACGCTCGCGGTCGCGATCGGGTCCTGCCCACGATCGCGCGACGGACGATATCCCGCGAGGTTGTAGATCTCGTCGGGCGCGACGTCGGTCGACGACGTCGGCCAGGTCGTCGCCGTCGGTCAGATCGCCGAGGTGCAGCGTCACGTCCGGCCATCGGCTTGACCGCAGCGCGTCGATGCCGCGCCGCCGGACGAGCGAATGCCGTGCACCGCCACGCCCTCCGCGGCGAGCCGGTCGACCAGGTAGCTGCCGTCCTGCCCGGTGGCGCCGGTGACGAGAACGTCGGGTCATCGAACAGCTCGCTGCTGCCGGCGCTGCTCGATGCAGATCGCTGTCGACCATCATCGTGACCAGCTCGCTGAAGTCGACCGTCGGTCGCCAGCCGAGCTTCTCGCGCGCCTTGCGTCGGCGTCGCCGATCGAGCAGATCGACCTCGGCCGGACGGAAGAACCGCGGGTCCTGGACGACGTAGCCGCTCCCAGTCGTCGATGCCGACGCGCGCGAACGCAAAGTCCAGGAACTCACGGATCGAGTGGGTCTCGCCGGTGGCGACGACGTAGTCGTCACGCCTCCGGCTGCTGAAGCATCCGCCACATCGCGTCGACGTAGTCGCCGGCGAAACCCCAGTCACGCTGGGCGTCGAGGTTGCCGAGCGACATCGGGTCCTGCAGCCCCAACGCGATCCGCGCCACCGCCTGCGACACCTTGCGCGTGACGAACTCCGGCCCGCGGCGGGGGGACTCGTGGTTGAACAGGATGCCGGAGCGAGGCGTGCATCCCGTACGACTCGCGGTAGTTGATCGTCATGTAGTGGCCGAAGACCTTGGCCACGCCGTAGGGGGAGCGCGGCCACAGCAGGGTGGTCTCCGTCTGCGGGCACGTGCCTGGGCCTTGCCGAACATCTCCGAGCTGGACGCCTGGTAGAAGCGCACGCTTGCTGCACGTCGTCGCCCGCGTACAGGCGGATCGCCTCGAGCATGTTGAGCACGCCCTTGCCCGTCACGTCGGAGGTGAGCGTGGGCGTTCTCCCAGGAATACGCGACGAACGAGATCGCGCCGAGGTTGTAGACCTCGTCGGGCCGCGCCGCGTTCAAGGCCGTGACCAGGCTGGAGAGATCGGTGAGGTCGCCGGTGAGCAGGGTGACGTCCGGAACGTGGTCCGTACGAGGTCGGCCTTGGGATTGTTCTGACCGCGGATCAGGCCGTAGACGCCGTAGCCCTTGCCGAGCAGCAGCTCGGCGAGGTAGAGCCCGTCTTGCCCGGTGATTCCGGTGATGAGTGCGCGCTTCATCGTCCCTAACTGGTCGGCGCGACGAGCGCACCTTATGCGAGTGGACCTCGCTCCTGTGCCGGCGCCGGGTGCGATCGGGCGATAGCTAACATGCGGGCCGACGTCACCCGAAGGAGACAGCCATGAGCTCGACCACGCGGCGTCGTGCAGTCGTCACCGGAGGCGCCGGTTTCCTGGGCTCCCATCTGTGCGAGACGTTGCTGGCGACGAACTACGAGGTGCTCTGCCTCGACAACTTCGTCACCGGAGTGCCCGCCAACGTGGCTCACCTGATGGAGAATCCGAACTTCCGGCTGGTCCGTGCCGACGTCACGGACTATGTGCATGTCGGTGATCAGGTCGACGCGGTGCTGCACTTTGCCTCACCCGCGTCGCCGATCGACTATCTCGAGCTACCCATTCACACGCTCAAGGTCGGGTCCATCGGCACCTTGCACGCGCTTGGACTGGCGAGGGAGAAGGGTGCACGATTCCTGCTCGCGTCCACCTCGGAGACGTACGGCGATCCGCTTGTCCACCCGCAAGCGGAGTCGTACTGGGGCAACGTCAACCCTGTTGGCCCGCGGGGTGTCTATGACGAAGCGAAACGGTTCGCCGAGGCGTTGACGATGGCATACCGCCGCACCCACGGTATCGACACCGCAATCGTTCGCATATTCAACACCTACGGTCCGCGGATGCGGCCCCGGGACGGGCGCGCCATCCCGACGTTCATCCGGCAGGCGCTACGCGATGAACCCATCACGGTGGCGGGCGACGGCAGTCAGACGCGCTCGGTGTGCTACGTCACCGACCTCGTGACTGGCATCCTTCAGCTACTCCACTCCGACCAGCCGGGGCCGGTCAACATCGGGAATCCAAAAGAGCTGACCGTGCTGCAACTGGCCGAGATCGTTCGGGGCGTCGTGGGATCGTCGTCGCCCATCACCTTCGTCCCTCGCCCCGTCGACGATCCCTCTGTGCGTCAGCCCGACATCTCGCTGGCTCGGTCGACCCTGGGATGGCAGCCCGAGGTGAGCCTCGACGAGGGTCTGAAGCACACGGTGGCTTGGTTCCGCGAGCACCCGGAAGTCCTCACCTAGCCACGTGTCTTTGAGAGGACGGCACAGTGCGGGAAGCTGGTCCCGACTGTGCGCTGCTCATGGCGGTAACGTGCCCACCGCCTGTGCTTGTGCTACTGCGGAGTGCAGAGCCATTCGCCAGGATGGCAGAAGGGGGAGTCCGACAGACTGCCATCGATTCGTGCCGAGGACAGAGTAGGTCGGCCGTCGTGCGGGTCGCGCAGAGACATCGGTTGTCACGGGAACAACTCGTCCTGAATCGGCACCGAGTTCGGTGAAGATCGCCTTGGCGAGCCCGAACCACGTGGTCTCGCCACTGTTTGTGCAGTGGTAAACGCCGAAGGGTGCCCGACTGTCAGCAAGAACGATGAGCGCCGCGGCGAGGTCGTGCGCCCAGGTAGGGGAACCGCGCTGATCGTCGACGACCCACACGCGCTCCTGCTCGCGCTCCAGCCGCATCATGGTCGTGAGGAAGTTGGTGCGCGCCTTGCTGAACAGCCACGCGGTGCGCACGATGTAGTGATTCTCCACGGCTGCTGCGACCGCGCGCTCCCCTGCGAGCTTGCTGCGACCGTACGCGGTTACCGGCGCTGTCGGGGCGCTTTCGACGTACGGCCGATCGGCGTCGCCGGAGAAGACGTAATCCGTCGACAGGTGAACGAGCAGCGCACCGGTCTCCGCGCATGCACGGGCGACATGACCCGCGCCAAGCGCGTTGACACCAAACGCACGTTCCTCATCGCTTTCTGCGGCGTCGACGGCCGTGTATGCCGCGGCGTTGATGACGACTGTTGGGCGGACCGATCGGATGACATCGAGAACGGACGTTCCATCGGTGATGTCGAGATCTTTGCGGTCGAGTGCGACGACATCGTCACCGTTCAGCAGCGCCGCAAGTGCGGTGCCGAGCTGCCCTCCAGAGCCGGTGATCAACCAACGGCTCATCGCTTGAGAGCCGCCTTCTCCTTGAGCGGCCGCCACCAGGCCTCGTTGTCGCGGTACCAGTGGATGGTCTCGGCTGCAGGCCCTCCTCGAAGCTGTGCCGCGGCGCGTACCCCAGCGCGCTGAGCTTGCAGTCGTCCAGGGAGTAACGGCGGTCGTGGCCCTTGCGGTCCTCGACGTACTCGACGCATGTCCCAGCCGGCGCCCATGGCATCGAGCAGGTGCTGGGTGAGCTCCTTGTTGGTCAGCTCGTCGTCCGCCGCCGATGTTGTAGACTCGCCGGGCTCGCCCTGCTCGAGCGACGAGCTGGATGCCGCGCACAGTGGTCGTCGACGTGGAGCCAGTCGCGCACGTTGAGCGCCGTCGCCGTAGAGCGGGACCTTCCGACCGTCCATCAGGTTCGTGATGAACAGCGGGATGACCTTCTCCGGGAACTGGTAGGGCCCGTAGTTGTTGGAGCAGCGCGTGGTCGAGATGTTCAAGCCGTAGGTCCGATGCGTACGCCCGCGCCAGCATGTCGGCGCCCGCCTTGGCCGCCGAGTACGGCGAGTTCGGCAGCAGCGGGCTCGCTCTCGGTCCAGGACTGCCCTCGTCGATCGAGCCGTAGACCTCGTCGGTGCAGATGTGCACCACGCGAGGTATGCCGTGCGCGCAGGCAGGCGTCGAGCAGCGTCTGGGCACCGACGCACGTTGGTCATCACGAAAGTCCGCGCACCGATGATCGAGCGGTCGACATGGCGTCTCGGCAGCGAAGTTGACGACGACGTCGTGGCCGGGCAGGACGTCGTCGAACAGCGCACCGTCGAAGATGTCGCCGTGGACGAACCGATAGCGCGGCGAGTTCGCGACCGGCTCGAGGTTGGCGAGGTTGCCGGCATACGTGAGCTTGTCGAGACCGTCACGCTCGGCGTCCATCGAAGGCGGGATACCGGCCTGCAGCAGCGTGCGGACGTAGTGCGAGCCGATGAAGCCGGCGCCACCGGTGACGAGAATGCGCATGATGTCCTTGCGAGGATCTGCTGAACCTTCAGGCAAGGCGACACGGAGTGGTCGCCGAGCATGAGGCGGTGCGCGCGCGGCTGCTGGTCGGAGAGCGACACCTCGACCTGCTTGCCGATGAGGGAGTCCTCGATGCGGCTGACGCCGCGGATCGGCGCATGCTCGAGCACGATCGAGTGCTCGATCTCGGTCTCCACGACCGTGCAGCGCGTAGTAGATCGACGTGAACGGCCGACGTAGGTGTCGATGACCTGGTGTCGCGCGCCGATGATGGCCGGCCCGCGCACGGTCGACCGCGCGATGCTCGCGCCCTCCTCGCACGACCACGCGGCCGATGACGCGGCTGTCGCTCGTCGACGGTGCCGCGAATGGTCGGGCTCGATGCCCTCGAGGACCTTGCGGTTGCACTCGAGCATGTCCTCGAGGCGGCCGGTGTCCTTCCAGTAGCCGGTGACCATGGTGGCTGCGGACCGCATGCCCCGTGCGTCGATCAGCCATTGGATGGCGTCGGTGATCTCCAGCTCGCCCCGCCAGCTGACGGCTTGATCGCCCGCACCGCTTCGTGGATCACCGGACCGGAACAGGTAGACACCGACGAGGGCGAGATCGCTCGGCGGCTCCTTCGGCTTCTCCACGAGCCTGATCGACCTTGCCCTGGTCGTCGAGCACGGCGACGCCGAACTGCTGCGGGTTGTCGACCTGGGTGAGCAGGATCTGCGCGTCGCGGATGCGGCCTCGAAACTCCTCGACGAACTCGGTGATGCCGCCGATGAGGAAGTTGTCGCCGAGGTACATGATGAAGTCGTCGTCGCCGAGGAAGTCCCGCGCGATGAGCACGCAGTGCGCCAGCCCGAGCGGGCTTCCTGCGGGATGTAGGTCACCTTGATCCCGAGCTCGGAGCCGTCGCCGACGGCGCCTCGATCTCGGCGCGCGGTGTCGCCGACGATGATGCCGACGTCGGTGATGCCCGCGTCGCGAATCGCCTCCAGCCCGTAGAACAGCACCGGCTTGTTGGCGACCGGGACGAGCTGCTTCGCCGAGGTATGGGTGATCGGGCGCAGCCGGGTGCCGGCGCCGCCGGCGAGGACGAGCGCCTTCATGGTCCGGCAGGCTAACAAGGCTATGGCGCTTACTCTGGCGATTCGTGACTTTCACAGAGGGCACGGTGCCCGCAGCCCTGGCGCGTTCGCTGGCCGATGACGGAACGCGGCCGCTCGTGACTTTCTACGACGATGCGACTGGTGAACGGGTGGAGTTGTCGGTCGCGACATTCGACAACTGGGTGGCGAAGACGGCGAATCTCCTGCGTGACGGTCTCGACGTCCAGCCGGGCGGTCGGGTCGGGCTGCTCCTTCCGCTGCACTGGCAGACCGCGGTCTGGATCGTCGCCTGCTGGGCCGCGGGCGTCGTGGTGGTACCGGGCTCGACTGATACCGACGTCATCGTCACCGATGCGAGCTCGCTCGGGACCGTCACGGATGTTCGAGGCGCTGATGTTGTCGGCTTGTCGCTAGCGCCACTCGGAGCGCCCCTTCGGGAAGCACCCCGAGGCGTGCTCGATTACGCAATCGAGGTGCGGGGGTACGGCGACAGGTTCGAGCTGCGACCTCGTCCCACGCCTGCTGACCCGGCGCTCGAGGTCGGCGGACGCACTCTTTCCCAAGGAGCAATGACCGACGTCGCGGGGCTGCGATCAGGGGACCGACTTCTCACCACGCTTCCCGTCGATACCATCGAGGGCGTTCGAGCCGCCATCGCCGCGCCCCTTGCGGCCGACGCCTCCGTGGTTCTCTGCCGGAACCTGGACGCGACGTGGCTCGTCCGACGGATGGCGGCGGAGCACGTCTCTGCCATTGCCGGCGAGGCGCAGGACCTGCCTGCGGGGGTACGCCGGGTCATCTGAACGATCGACGACGGAAGGGAGTAGCGCACATTCCCGTGATCGACGCTCCCCCCGCTTCGCCGTTGGAGGATTCGGCTCGCGCGGCTACAACCCCCGCCACGCTCGCCCTGTTCAGCGGCGCCGTGGCCGTCGAATAGTCCGGTGGCTCGCTCTCGCCGTGGTCGCGATCGTGCTGGTGACAGCCGGTGGCGCTTTCGGGGTCTATCGCAAGCTCGAGGGCAACATCGCCAGCTTGGACATCTTCGGGACGCTGCAGGATCGCCCTGAGGTAGTTGAGGTCGCCGGTCCGAGCCAGCCCCTGAACATCCTCCTCATCGGATCGGACACGCGCGAGACCGCGGAGGACCTGGCTGCCGGGGGCGGCGACGATGTTGCGGGGGCGCGATCAGACACCACGATCCTGCTCCACCTGAGCGCCGATCGCTCACGAGCGGTGGCGGTCAGCATTCCGCGCGATTCGTGGGTGCCGATTCCCTCGTGTACCACCGCCGATGGCGAGGCGTCAGCACCGGTAACGGCGAAGTTCAACGCGGCGTTCGAGACTGGCGGACCGGCGTGCACGATCCAGACCGTCGAGTCGCTCACCAACGTCCGCATCGACCACTTCGTCGTGATTGATTTCGCCGGATTCACGAACATGGTCAGAGCGCTCGGTGGCGTGGACGTCTGCGTACCAGAGGAGACGACGGATTCAGCATCGGGATTGGACCTGCCGGCCGGCCGGAGCACCATCGACGGCGATCAAGCACTCGCCTTCGTACGCGCGCGCAAGGGCATCGGGGACGGCAGCGACCTCGGCCGGATCGACCGTCAGCAAGCTTTTCTGGCGTCGATGGTGCAGAAGGCGACGAGCACGGGTGTCCTGCTGAACCCGGTGCGCCTGGTCGGCTTCCTGGATGCGGCAACCAAGTCCGTGACGACTGACCCCGCGCTGTCGAGCGTGTCAGCGTTGGGCTCCTTGGCGAACAGCCTCAAGAACATCTCGACAGCGGGCATTGCCTTCGTCACGGTGCCGGTCGCCGACCGCGGCGACGGAGCCAACCTGCTCTGGCTGCCGGATCAAGCAGGCCCGCTGTTCGACGCGGTGCGCAATGACACGCCGCTGCCGGGACAGACGCCGGCTCCCACGTCGGACGCCAACCAGCCGTTGACCGTTCCTCCCGCTGAGATCGAGGTCCGCGTTCTCAACGGCAGCGGTCAGACCGGGACGGCGAGCCGCGCGGCCCAGGACCTGGAAGCCGCAGGATTCGATGTCGTCGAGATCGGCAACGCCGATCGCTCGGACTACGGCCGAACTGTGGTCCGCCACAACGACGGGACCGCCGAAGCCGGACGGTCACTCGTCGCGTCGCTGCCTGGCAGTGGCGCGGAGATCGATCCCGCGGGTGGCGACGTGCTCACGGTGATCGTGGGTGCTGACTACGGCGGTGTTCAGGCCGCGACCGTCCCCGACGCCACCAGCGCACCCGAGATCGAGTCGCGAACGGCCGACGAGGACGTCTGCAGCACCTGACGCGACACGCTGCACCCTCCGGGTCGCCGGGTACGGGCGGCGTCCGCCTCTACGATGCGATGACGCGCCCGCGGCGACGTCGTACGGGGAGCAGCCCTCAGGGCGGATGGAAGGAGTCGCGGGGTGCCCCATCCGCACGGGCCCGACGACGCCACCGGGTATGGCCGAACGGAGCGACCACGCACGGGCGCCACGTGGGCCGGCATACGGATCCCTCCCGAGCTGATCGACGGGGTGCTGCCCCCTCGCCCGGAGCGTCAGCCCGGCAGTGTGCGGCGCAGCGCGCCCCACGAGTGGCACGCGCGCGTATGGGTGGCCGGTCTGCTGGCGGTCCTCGTCCTGGGGATCAGCGGTACGGGCTGGGCGCTCGTGACGTATGGCGAGAGTCGCATCAACCGCGTCGACGCCTTCTCCGGGTTGACGAATCGGCCGGCCGAGGCAGAAGCCGTCAACTACCTTCTCGTCGGCTCCGATACGCGCGAGGGCATCGGCAACGAGTACGGCACCGGCTCCGGTGCCCGCTCTGACGTGACGATCGTGCTGCACGTGTCCAAGAAGCGCGACAAGGTCGTCCTGCTCAGCTTTCCACGCGACTCACTCGTCACAATCCCCGCGCACACCAGCAGCGAGGACGAAAAGGTCCCTGCGAAGGACGAGAAGATCAACGCCGCGCTGGAACGCGGTGGGCCGCCATTGCTCATCAAGACGGTCGAGCAGCTGTCGGGACTCCACATCGACCACTACCTACAGATCGATTTTGCCGGTTTCAAAGACATGGTCGATGCCCTGGGTGGCGTGGACATCTGTGTTCCCGAACCACTCCAAGATGAGAGCGCGGGGCTCGACCTCCAACCCGGACAGCAGCGCCTCGACCCTGAGCAGGCATTGGCCTTCGTCCGCGCACGCAAGAGCGACCCCCGCGGTGATCTCGGCCGAATGGATCGACAGCAGCAGCTCCTCGGCGCCATGCTCCGGCACGCCACGAGCGCCGGAGTTCTCGCTGACCCGGTGAAGCTCACCCGGTTCATCACTGCCGGCCTTGATTCGGTCACGACGGACCAGGCGCTTGCGCCCGAAGATCTCATCCAGTTGGCGACCCGGCTGCGAGATCTAGACACCGGCCAGGTCCAATTCGTCACGGTGCCGGTCAACAACCCCAACTTCTTGCGCGACGGCATCTCTTACATGCTGCTGGACGAACCGGCTGCGGAGGTCGTGTTCGAAGCGCTGCGCAACGATGATCCGCTGGGCGACCCGGCGGACGTTTCGACGTCAAGTGGCGTCCCGCCATCCGACATCACCATTCATGTCTTCAATGGGACGTCGACAAACGGTTTAGGCGCACGCGCTGCAGAAGAACTCGAAAAGGCGGGCTTCGCGATCGACGATGCCCCATCCGACGCCGATAGGAAGGGCGTCGAGAAGACGGTGATCCGGTACGACCCTGCCTATGAGGACGCCTTGCGATCCCTGCAGATCGCCGTGCCCGACGCCCAAGCCGAATCGGTCCCTGGACAAGGCCCGATCTTCCAGGTCATCGTCGGTACTTCCTGGGCGGGGATCGCTGAGTCGGAGGGAACCGACTCGGCCGACGAGACGTCGGACAGTGCGGCGGCGGACATCGAAACGACGACCGCCGCGGACACTACCTGCAGCTGAAACAGTGGGGCCATGAACCAGTACCCCGACGACTGGTTCCGCGAGCCATCCAACCCGCGGACGCCTGTGACGTCGTCGGCGTCACCTCCGGCGGCACCGCGCACGCGTATCCTCCCGCCGCAATCGGAACTGCTCGCTGGCACTCCCCAACGCAGACGGAGCAGGGCGGGAGGTGGCCGCGTCTTCCTCAGGACCCTGCTGATCCTGCTGCTGGTTCTCGCGCTGATCGCCCTGGCTCTCGTGGTGTATGTCCAGCTCAACCTCCAGCGCGCAGAGGTGCTCACCGACTACGAGGGACGTCCCGCGGCCACTCCTGGTACGGACTGGTTGATCGTCGGTTCGGACAGCCGCGCCGGCAGTGAGCAGGAGGGCGAGGTTGGCGGCGAGCGCGCGGACACGATCATGCTGCTGCACACCGGTGACTCCGGCACGACCCTGGTGAGCCTGCCGCGGGACTCGTTCGTCGACATTCCGGCGTACGGCGACCGCGCAGCATCGCAGAACAAGATCAACGCCGCGTACGCCTTCGGTGGCCCCGATCTGTTGGCGCGTACCGTCGAGCTCAACACCGGCATCCGTCTTGATCACTACGTCGAGATCGGCTTCGGCGGATTCACCGAGATCGTGGATTCACTTGGTGGTGTCGAGTTGTGCGTCGACGAGCCGCTCGTCGACGAGGTCAGCGGAGCGGACTTCCCCGAAGCCGGCTGCTACCAGGCCGATGGGTTTCAGGCGCTGGCCTTCGTCAGGTCCCGCAAGACCGACCCACGCGGCGACCTCGGCCGCGTTGAGCGTCAACAGCAGTTCCTGTCGGCGGTTTTCGCCGAGACGCTGTCCCCGGGAACACTGCTCAACCCGTTCCGCACCTGGGGGGTCGCTAACGCCGGCCTGGATGCCCTCGTCGTGGATCCAGGCTTCGGCGTGTGGGACGGCCTGTCGCTGTTCCGTGCCCTGCGTCAGCTGTCCGATCCCGAGACCGTCAAGACGACGGTGCCAGTCTCCGATCCCGACTTCCGCCCTGGGGGAGTTGGGTCGACCGTGCGGTGGGACGACGAGCAGGCGGAGCGGCTGTTCGCCGCGCTCCGGGCAGACCAGCCCGTCCCGGCTGACGTATTGCCCGTCCCCTGATTCTCCGCGACTAGGGTCGCAGAACGCTGCGGGCTATGACGATGCGCTGAATCTGGTTCGTGCCCTCGTAGATCTGGGTGATCTTTGCGTCACGCATCATCCGCTCGACCGGATAGTCCTTGACGTAGCCGTACCCGCCGAGCAGCTGCACCGCATCAGTGGTGACTTCCATGGCTACGTCCGAGGCGAAGCACTTGGCCGCAGCACCGAGGAAGGCGAGATCCGGGTCGTCGCGTTCCGACGCCGCTGCCGCGCGATAGACGAGCTGGCGACTGGCCTCGATCTTCATCGCCATGTCAGCGACCATGAACTGCACGCCCTGGAAGTCGGCGACCGGACGGCCGAATTGCTGCCGCTCCTTGATGTAGGCGGCGGCGACGTCGAGCGCTCCCTGGGCGATGCCGACCGCCTGTGCACCAATGGTGATGCGAGTGTGGTCGAGCGTGCGCAGGGCCACCTTGAGGCCCTCACCCTCGCGCCCGACGAGGCGGTCGGCGGCGAGCGGAACTTCGTCGAAGAGCAGTTCTCGAGTCGGTGACCCCTTGATGCCGAGCTTCTTCTCGGGCGCGCCGAATGTGAACCCCGGGTCATCGCGATCCAGCACAAACGCGGAGATGCCTCGGGCGCTGGCCGACGGGTCGGTGACGGCGAAGACCACGTAGTAGCGCGAGACGCCGGCATTGGTGATCCACGACTTCTGTCCGGACAGCACCCAACCGTCACCGACCTGACGGGCGCGGGTCTTCATGCTGGCCGTGTCGGACCCTGCTTCCCGCTCGGAGAGGGCGAACGAGAACATCGACTCGCCGCTGGCGACCTCGGGCAAGTAGCGCTTCTTGATCTCGTCGGAACCCGCGAATAGCAGCGGCAGCGTCCCAAGCTTGCTCGTCGAGGGAATCAACGACGACGTCGCACAAAAGCGCGCGATCTCCTCGATCACCAAGCACACCGCAAGGGCGTCGGCACCCACTCCGCCGTACTCCTCCGGAACGTGGGGCGCGTGCAGTTCGGCCTTGACCAGGGCGTCATAGACGTCGTCGGGGAACTGACTCGTCGCGTCGATCTCGGCGGCACGAGGGGCGATGCGGTCCTGCGCCAGGCTGCGGACCACGTCACGCAGCGCGGTGTGCTCCTCCGACAGTCGGTAGAGGTCGAAGTCGCTGTTCACACTGCGAGATCCTATGCCGAGGGCGGGTTGCGCCTCGGGTGCTCGCTAGCATCCTGGCTGTGCCTCAGACGTTTCGGATCACCGTTATCGGAACGGGTTACCTCGGTGCGACTCATGCGGCGGCCATGGCGAGCTTGGGCCATGAGGTGCTGGGAGTGGACGTCGATGCGGTCAAGGTCGCTGAGCTGTCCGCAGGGCGCCTGCCGTTCTTCGAGCCGGGGCTGGAGGAGCTGCTCGCGGAGCAGATGACGGCGGGCCGGTTGCGCTTCACGACCTCGTTTGCTGAGGCAGCTGAGTTCGGCGATGTGCATTTCGTGTGCGTGGGCACGCCGCAGCAGCCGGGGTCGATGGCGGCGGATCTGCGCTATGTGGAGGCGGCGTTCACGGCGTTAGCCGAGCACGCAGATCGGTCCTGCCTGGCGGTCGGGAAGTCGACCGTGCCAGTGGGTACTGCGGCCCGAATGTCTGAGCTGGTAAGCGGTCGAACCCGTCCCGGTGTGTCGTTGTCGGTGGCGTGGAACCCGGAGTTCCTCCGCGAGGGTCATGCGGTGCAGGACACGCTGCGGCCCGATCGGCTGGTCATCGGTACGGCCGACGACGACGCATCGGAGATCCTGCGTCGGATATACGCGCCGCTGCTGGACGCGGGGGTCCCGCTGGTGCACACCGATCTGGCCACCGCGGAACTCGTGAAGGCATCCGCGAACGCATTCCTGGCCACGAAGATCTCGTTCATCAATGCGATGGCGGAGGTGTGTGAGGCGTCAGGGGCTGACGTCACGACGTTGGCGACGGCGCTGTCGTACGACGACCGCATTGGCGGTCGGTTTCTCAACGCCGGCTTGGGTTTTGGTGGAGGATGCCTGCCCAAAGACATCCGCGCGTTCATGGCCCGAGCAGGTGAGCTGGGTGCCGACCAGGCGCTGAGCTTCCTCAAGGAGGTCGACGCCATCAACATGCGCCGCCGGCAGCGAATGGTTGAGCTCGCCCGGCAGCTCGTCGGCGGGTCGTTCCTCGGCTGCACCGTAGGCGTCCTCGGCTGCGCGTTCAAACCCGAGTCCGACGACGTCCGCGACTCCCCAGCGCTCAACGTCGCCGCGCAGATCCAATTGCAGGGCGCGCAAGTCCTTGTCTACGACCCCAAGGCCATGGCCAACGCCCGCGCCCTGTTCCCCACCCTCGACTACCGAGGCAGCGCGCTCGACGCCGCCAAGGGCGCGAACGTGCTCCTTCACCTCACCGAATGGCGTGAATTCCGAGACATGGACCCCGACGACCTCGCCGACATCGTTACCGACCGCCGCATCGTCGACGGGCGCAACGCCCTCGACCCCGTCCGGTGGCGGGCAGCCGGCTGGACCTACCGCGCCCTGGGCCGACCATGAGCACTGACAACACCGCTGATCCCGACGTCATTCGCCGGCTGCTCAGCGATGCTCAGACCTGGGCAGTCGTCGGGTTGGGGGAGAACCCGGGTCGAGCCGCGTACGGGGTCGCGCGCTTCTTGCAGTCGCGCGGCAAGCGCATCGTCCCCGTGCATCCGACCGGTGCGACCGTGCACGGCGAGCAGGGCTACCGCACCTTGGCCGAGATCCCGTTCGACGTCGACGTCGTCGACGTCTTCCGCCGCTCCTCCCAGGCCGGCGCCGTTTCCGACGAAGCTGTCGCCATCGGCGCGAAGGCGGTCTGGTTTCAGCTGGGCGTTATCGATGACGACGCCTTCCGTCGTACGACCGATGCGGGTCTCGACATGGTGATGGACCGCTGCCCCGTCATCGAGTGGCCGCGCCTGGGTTCTCGCTCCTGAGCTTGTCGCCTTTGGCCCGGGCGGCCGCGTTGAGGTCGCGCTGAAAATTCTCCATCCGTGTTCGCAGCGCGTCGTCCGAGGACGCGAGGATGCGCACCGCCAGCAAACCGGCGTTCCGCGCGCCCCCGACGGACACCGTCGCCACCGGTACGCCAGCCGGCATCTGCACGATCGACAGCAGCGAGTCCAATCCGTCGAGATGCGCCAGCGGTACCGGCACGCCAATAACGGGCAGCGGGGTCACGCTGGCCAGCATTCCGGGCAGGTGCGCCGCTCCCCCAGCGCCGGCGATGATCACGCGGAGTCCCCGTTCGGCGGCCGTTGACCCGTACTCGAGCATCTCGCGCGGCATTCGGTGCGCGGAGACGACGTCGACCTCGTACGGCACCTCGAACTCCGCGACTGCATCGGCCGCCTGCTGCATCACCGGCCAGTCGGAGTCCGACCCCATGACGATCCCGACGATCGCGCTCACACGTCCTCCCCGCGCAGGTACGCCGCGGCATGCCGTGCGCGCTCGAGGGTCGCGTCGAGATCCGCGCCGAGCGCCGTGACGTGGCCGACCTTGCGCCCGGGCCGAACTTCCTTGCCGTACGCGTGAATGTGCAGGGCTGGGTCCCGCGCCATGCAGTGCAGGTAGCCGCCGTACAGGTCTTTCTCCGTACCGCCCAGGATGTTGACCATGACGGCGTACGGAGCCGCGGCCCGGGTCTCGCCGAGCGGCAGGTCGAGGACCGCGCGCAGGTGCTGCTCGAACTGACTCGTGACGGCGCCCTCGATCGTCCAGTGGCCGGAATTGTGCGGGCGCATGGCTAGCTCGTTGACGAGCACTCCGGCTGGCGTATCGAACATCTCCACCGCGAGCATGCCCACCACGCCGAGCTCACCAGCGATCCGCAACCCGATCTCCTGCGCCGAGATCGCATGGTCGGGAAGCAGGCTCGGCGCGGGTGCGATCACCTCGCGGCAGATGCCGTCGGCTTGGATCGATCGGACGACCGGGTAGGCGGCGGCTTGCCCGTGCGGGCTGCGGGCGACCAGGATCGCGAGCTCCCGGGTAAACGCGACCGGTTCCTCGGCGAGCAGTGGACCAGGGGCCGGCAACGGATCGTCGGGCCGGACCCGCCAGACACCGTGACCGTCGTAGCCACCGCGCGGCGTCTTCAGCACGACGTCAGCCGTGCCGAGGGTCTCAGCGAAGTCGCTGACCTCGTCGAGATCCTGAACGACGCGCCATCGAGGGCACGGAATGCCGAGCTCGGTCAGCCGCCGCCGCATCACGATCTTGTCCTGTGCATGCCGCAGCGCGTCGAGGCCGGGTCGTAGCACCACGCCTTCCTCCAGCAGCACCGCGAGGTGCTCAGGAGGCACGTGCTCATGGTCGAACGTCACGACGTCGCAGCCGCGCGCGAAGCGGCGCAGGGCAGTGAGGTCGCGATGGTCGCCGATCTCGATGTCCGCGATGACCTGTGCTGCGCTGTCGTCGGGGCGCACGGTGAGGATGCGCAGCCGAACTCCAAGCGCGATCGCCGCCGGCTGCATCATCCGGGCCAGCTGACCGCCACCGATGACCCCGACGACTGGAAACCCGGCGATCCCCCGAGCGGTCACCCACTCACAATCCCAGATCCCTCGCAATGAGCATGCGCTGGACCTCCGAGGTGCCCTCGCCGATCTCCAGGACCTTCGCGTCGCGCCACATCCGGGCGACGGGGAACTCGTTCATGAAGCCATAGCCACCGTGTACCTGGGTGGCATCGCGCGCGTTGGCAACGGCGCTCTCCGACGCGTAGAGCTTTGCCATCGCCGACTCACGCTTGAACGGCTCGCCCTGCAGCATCTTTGTTGCGGCGTGGTAGTAAGCGAGGCGGCCGGTATGCGCGCGCATCTCCATGTCGGCGATCTTGAACTGGATGGCTTGGTACGAGCCGATGGGTGAACCGAATGCCGTCCTCGCCGTGGCGTACTTGATGGACTCGTCGACGCATCCCTGAGCCAGGCCAACCGCGAGCGCGGCGATCGCGATCCGACCCTCGTCGAGGATCGAGAGGAACTGGGCGTAGCCACGCCCCTGCTCTCCCAGCAGGTTGCCTGCCGGGACACGGCAATCCACGAAGGACAGCTCGCGGGTGTCGGAGGCGCTCCATCCGACCTTGGAGTACTTCTTCGAGACCGTGAAGCCCGGCGTTCCCACCGGCACGAGGATCGCGGAGATCTCCTTGCGCCCGCTGTCCTGCTGTCCCGTCACCGCGGTCACCGTCACCAGCCGGGTGAGGTCGGTCCCGGCATTGGTGATGAATGCCTTGGTGCCGTTGATCACCCAGGTGTCGCCGTCCAGGATCGCCGTCGTGCTGGTTGCGCCCGCATCCGAGCCACCGCCGGGCTCGGTCAAGCCGAACGCGCCGAGTGCCTCTCCCGAGCACAACGCCGGCAGCCACTCCTGCTTCTGCTCCTCGGTGCCGAACCGGTAGATCGGCATCGCGCCCAGCGACACGGCGGCCTCGAGCGTGATCGCAACCGACGAGTCGACGCGCGCGAGCTCCTCGATGGCCAGGCACAGCGCGAAGTAGTCGCCGCCCATGCCGCCGTACTCCTCGGGGAACGGGAGCCCGAACAGCCCCATCTCCCCCATCTGGCGGACGATGGAGTACGGGAACTCCTCTCGCTCGCAGTAGTCGCCGATGACGGGCGCGACGACGTCGCGGGCGAATTCCTGCACCGTCTTGCGCAGGGTCTCGTACTCCTCGCCGAGACGATGGTCCAGCACGATCTGTCTCCTCCGGGGGTGTCGGAAGCGCTCGGCGCCGCTCATGGGTGGCGAGCGACGCTGCACTCATGCTGTCACGCGCACGGGGTTAGTCTTGGCCCCCGTGACTGCCGAGCTGCGCCGAGGACCGCGCCCTGTTCGCTGGCTGCTGGACCTGTACTACCGGCTCGGCCACCTGGTCCGTGAACTCATGAAGTTCGGTGTCGTCGGCGCCGTGGCGTACGTCATCGACCTCGGCCTGTTCAACGTCTTCCGCGTGCTGCTCGACTTCGGTCCGCTGACCTCCAAGGTGCTCTCGAGCGTCGTTGCCGTGTCGGTCGCGTACGTCGGCAACCGGCACTGGACGTTTCGGCATCGAGCCCGCTCGGGTTTCCGCCGCGAGTACGCCCTGTTCTTCCTGCTCAACGCGATCGGGCTCGGCATCTCCCTGACAGTGCTCGCGATCTCCCACTACGTGCTCGGCTTCACCAGCGCCCTCGCGGATAACATCTCAGCGAACGTCATCGGCCTGCTGATCGCTACGACGTTCCGCTTCGTGGGCTACCGCACCTGGGTGTTCCGAGCGGTCACGGACCCGGCGGTACCGCCCGGTCCCATGGAATGGGTGGCACCCGTCGACCACGACGAGCCGCACGACCTGCGCGACCCAGCCCGCCCCGACCTCGCTCACGACGAGTCGACGCCTGCAGCAAATCGGCTAGATCGTGCGGAAGACCTGGCTCCTCGAGATCCGGAGCCAGCGGCCGGGTAAGCCAGACCGCGAAGACCGGCGGCTGCGCCTGCATCAACTCCAAGCGTCCCCCGTCGGCTTCAGCGAGGTCACGGGCGACTGCGAGGCCGAGGCCGGTGCCGGCATCGCCGCTCACCGAGCGTTCGAAGATCCGTCCCGAAAGCTCGGGCGGGACCCCGGGTCCCTGATCGCCGACCTCGATGACCACCTTGGTCGCAGTGGTGCGGATGCGCACGAAGGTGGTGCCGTCGCCGTGCGCCAGGGAGTTCTCGAGCAGCGTCGCGAGGACCTGTGATAACCCGCCCGGGCTCGCGAGTCCGATCACCGTCCTCTTGCCCTCGATCTTGAGCTGCCGCCCGGCTCGGGCGAAGGCCGGCGTCCACTCCGTCACCTGCTGGCGAACGATACCGTCGACGTGCAGGGATACGGCGTGAGCGGTACGGCTCTGCCGCGCCTCGGCGAGCAGCCGATCGACGACGTCGGCAAGCCGCTCGACCTGGGTGATCGCCGCTGTGGCCTCTTCCTTGATCGTCTCCAGATCGTCGGTGACGAGAATCTCCTCGAGCCGCATGGACAGTGCTGTCAGCGGCGTACGCAGCTGGTGCGAGGCGTCGGTGGCGAAACGCCGTTCGGACGCCAGCATCTCGGCCACCCGGGTGACGGAGTCGTCAAGGACGCCGCTGACCTGATCGAGCTCGCGGATGCCGTACCGCCGGTGCATCGGCCGGGGATCACCCGATCCGAGCTGGGCTGCCGTTTTGGCCAGGTCCGTGAGCGGTCGAGCCAGGCGTCGCGACTGGAACCAGGCCAGCACGAACGCAACGACGACGGCAAACAGGGAGGCTACACCGATGACCAACCACAGTCGGCGGATGTCACTGTTTGTCGACTCGCGCGACTGCGACACGATCACGACCTCGCCATTCGCCCCGACGGCCTCGGCCATGAAGGGGTCGCTTCCCACGTTCTCCGCGCCTACCGGCTTCGTTAGCGCACCATTCGGGAGCTTCACGACGGCATTGCGGTCACGCCTGTCGGCTTCGTTGAGCAGGGTGCGGTCGACCGCAGAGTCCTCTTCTGCCCCGGGACGATTGGCGACCTTGACGGCCAGATCGTCGGCCAGCCTCTCGATCTCCTCTTGCTGGCGATTCTCCAGGAAATTCGCGCTGAACCAGCCCAGCGGAACGCCGAAGATGACGACAACAGCCGCAACGACGCCCAACGTCGACCGGATGAGGCGCTTGCGCACGGGTCAGCCGTCCGGTGGACGCTCGAAGCGGAAACCGACTCCTCGGACCGTGGAGATGAACTGAGGGTCGGTCGCGTCGTCACCGAGCTTGCGGCGCAGCCATGACACGTGCATGTCGAGCGTCTTCGTCGAGCCGAGCCACGTCGTCTCCCACACCTCGCGCATCAGTTGCTCGCGGGTGACGACCTTGCCGGCGTCGCGGACGAGGACGCGCAGCAGGTCGAACTCCTTGGCAGTGAGGACCAGCTCCTCCGAGTCGAGCCACGCGCGGCGCGACTCCGGGTCGACGCGAACACCGCCGGCGGTCATCGTCGACTCGGTCGGGCCGCGGCGGAGCAGAGCGCGAACCCGAGCCAGCAGGACGGGCAGCCGGAACGGCTTGGCGACGTAGTCGTCGGCCCCGGCGTCGAGCCCAACCACGGTGTCGACTTCCTCGGCGCGTGCTGTCAGTACGAGGACCGGGATATTGGAGCCGTACGCGCGGATGCGGCGGCACACCTCGAGACCGTCCATGCGCGGCAACCCGAGATCGAGGACGACGAGGTCGACCGAACCGGTGATCACCGCCCGGAGCGCGTCCGGGCCGTCGCCGTGGGTCTCGACGTCGTAGCCCTCTCGGCGCAGCGCCCGAGCGAGCGGCTCGGAGATCGAGGGGTCGTCCTCGGCCAGCAGCACGGTGACCGGTGGACCCGAAAATCCCGGACTACCGGGAGCGCCATCGCTGCTGCCGACCGTCATGTCCCGCAATCGTAGGAGCGAGTCAAACGGGCGTCACGCCGTGGCGGCGCCGCGAGAAGGTTCGGTCCTTGCCGCGAGCGGCCGCAAAGCGCTGGATCAGCTCCTCACGAAGCCCCTGCGGCTCGACCACGGAGTCCACCACGAGCTCCGATGCAAGCCGCACGATGTCGATGTCCTCGTCGTACTCCTCGCGCTTGGCCTTGACGAACGCATCGCGCTCTGCCGGGTCCTCGATTGCGGCGATCTTGTTGGCGAAGACCGCATTCACTGCCGCCTCCGCGCCCATCACCGCAATCTTCGCCGTCGGCAGCGCCAACGTCGCGTCCGGCGCGAATCCGGGGCCGGCCATGGCATACAGCCCGGCGCCGTACGCCTTGCGGACGACCACGCAGATCTTGGGGACTGTCGCCTCGGCCACGGCGGAGATCATCTTCGCGCCGGACCGGATGATGCCCTGCTTCTCGACGGCGGTGCCGACCATGAAGCCGGGCACGTCGGACAAGAACAGCAACGGCACATTGAACGCGTCACAGAGCTGGATGAACCGGGTCGCCTTGTCGGCGGAGTCGACGAAGAGGACACCGCCCTTGAACATCGAGTTGTTGCCAACGACGCCGACGACGTTCCCGTCCAGCCGGCCGAAGCCGACCACCACCTCGCGCGCCCACAGCGGCTGGATCTCGAAGAAGGAGTCCTCGTCGAGGATCCCGCGCGCGTAACGGCGCATATCGAACGCTTGCCGCTCGTTGTGCGGGACAAGAGCGGCGAGATCGATCTTCGGCGGTGCCGGCCGCGGTGCGGCGCTCGGCGCGGCATCCCGCCAGCTGGATGGGAGGTAGGAGAGGAACGTCCGTACGGTCTCGAGAGCCTCCTCCTCCGTCTTGACGAGGAACGAGCCGACGCCGGATTCGGTGCAGTGCATGCGTGCACCGCCCATCGCCTCGAGCGTCGTCTTCTCCCCCGTCACCATCTCGACCATCCGGTCGGAGCCGAGGTACATCGACGCGTTGCCGTCGACCATGGCGACGACGTCGCAGAAGGCGGGGATGTACGCACCGCCGGCGGCGCTTGGGCCGAACAGCGCGCAGACCTGCGGGATCGA
The DNA here is from genome assembly GCA_963801015.1 of uncultured Actinomycetota bacterium. Taxonomy (GTDB): domain Bacteria; phylum Actinomycetota; class Actinomycetes; order CAWDCV01; family CAWDCV01; genus CAWDCV01. The sequence continues at coordinate 529,689 of CAWDCV010000002.1, forward strand.
ACCGCTCGCGCGGACCTGATTCCAGAAGATCTTCCCCGCGCCGCGTCGACCGGGAAACAGGTCGATCTGATCGGTGATGCGGGCGCCTGCGGAGTCGACCAGGTAGACCATCGGGACGCCCGTGTCGTAGGCGCTCTCGATGATCCGAATGATCTTCTCAACGGTCCGCGCGCCCCACGAGCCGGCCTTGACCGTGGAGTCGTTGGCCATGATGCAGACCGGTCGGCCGTCGATGCGGGCCCGACCCGTGATAACGCCGTCCGCAGGCAGATCGCCGGCGACGACGTTGGCGAACACGCCATCCTCGACGAAGGAATCCTCGTCGATCAGAAGACGGACGCGCTCCCGGGCGAACAGCTTGCCCTTTCCGGCGTTGGCGTCGTGGTACTTCTGCGCGCCGCCGCGTTCGACGATCGCGCGCAGATCCCCGACCGGAGGATGGTCGGGCATCGGGTTGTGCTCGCTACGTGGACGCGTCATGACGTACGCGAGGCTAGCGGGGTTGTGCCTTGGCGATCTGTTCCACCGAGCGGTCGCATGTGCTAGACACCTGACATGTCTAGACAACTTCTCGATCTCGGCGCGTACGACGCCGTGGTCGTGGGGTCGGGGTCGGCGGGCAGCACTGCGGCAATCGCTGCGGCGCGTGGCGGCGCCAGGACGCTGCTGCTCGAGAAGCTGCCGTTCCTGGGCGGTGTGTCGACGGCAGTGTTGGACACGTTCTACGGCTTCTTCACTCCGGGTTCGCAATCCCGCAAGGTCGTCGGCGGTCTGCCGGACGATGTCGTCGGGCGCTTGCGTGCCCTCGGGCCCGTCGTCGAGCGGCCGAATACCTACGGCGCCGGCACCGGGATCACCTACCTCGCCGAGCACCTCAAGGTGGTCTGGGAGGACCTGGTCACCCAGGCGGGAGCGCACGTCCTGCTGCACGCCACCGTGCAGGATGTCGAGAGTCAGAATGCACGCGTCAAGGCGCTCATTGTCGCTACCAAGGCCGGGCTCGCCCGCGTAAGCGCTGACGTCCTCATCGACGCCAGCGGCGATGCCGATCTGTGTCACTTCGCCGGGTTCGGCTACGAATTGGCCGGCGAGCACGAGCCGGCGCAGACCCTGACGACGACGTTCCGCCTGGTCAACGTCGACCTGGACCGCCGACGAAGCATCGGCAAGGACGAGCTGCACGCCCTGATGCACGACGCCGCCGACAGTGGCACGTACGACCTGCCGCGACGCGACGGATCCGACCACATCACTCCTGTGGACGGCATGACGGCGACGATCATGACGCGGCTCGACTCTTCTCGACGGGTCGACGGGACCGTTGTGAACGTGACCGACCCGTGGCTACTGACGCAGGCCGAGATCGCCGGTCGGCGGCAGGCGCTGGAGTACGTCCGTTTCCTCGTCGGTCGAGTGCCTGGATACGAGCACGCGCGGCTGGCGGCATTCAGCACCCAGATTGGTGTCCGAGAGACACGGCGGGTGTACGGCGACTACCGGCTGACGGCAGACGACGTGCTCGAGGCCCGTGCGTTCGACGATCAGATCGGGCTCTGCGGTGCACCGATCGAGGATCACCACTCGGGCGCAGACACGGTGTGGCGCTACCTGCCGGACGGCGCGGCGGTCGGCATCCCGTACCGCTGCCTGCTCGTGCGCGATTCTGCGAACGTACTCGTGGCTGGGCGATGCTTCTCCGCGACTCACGACGCGCACGCGTCAGTTCGGTCCATGGGTCAGTGCATGGCGATGGGACAAGCGGTGGGTACGGCTGCCGCGCTCGCTGTGGCTCAGCGAGTCGAACCCCGCGACCTTTCGGCGACGGCGTTGCGTGACCGTCTCCGACGTGACGGCGCCGTGCTCGATGTGGATGCTGCAGTCGCCGCATGAAGCTCGCCCGCACCGTTCTCGGCGACGTCCCCGCGGACGCGCTGGGGATCTGCTATGCGCACGAGCACCTCGTCATCGACGGCGGAATGCCTGCGGTCATCAACCCCGAGATCTCGCTGCCCGATGTCGCCACGGCAGTCGAGGAGGTACGTAGCTGCACGGACGCCGGCGTGCGCACAATGGTCGATGCGATGCCTGCGGACGCGGGCCGCAACGTCGTCAAGCTCGCCGATATCGGTCGCCGCACTGGCGTTCACGTCATCGTGGCCACCGGACTGCATCACGCTCGCTACTACGGTTCCCGACACTGGAGCGAGCTGCTCGAACCGTCCGAATTGGCTGAGCTGTTCATCGCCGACATCGAGGTAGGCGTCGACGCCTTCGACTACAACGGTCCCGTCGTGCGTCGAACACCGCATCGCGCCGGCATCGTCAAGGCCGCCGGCAGCGACGGCGGGCCAAGCGCGCGCGACCGCCGCACATTCGAGGCAGCAGCGCTCACAGCATCGCGAACGGGCGTCCCCGTAATCACGCACTGCGAGGGCGGTACGGGAGGAATGGAGCAGCTCAAGCTGCTCGATGAGCTCGATGTTCCGCTCGCGCGGGTGGTGCTGTCGCACACCGACAAGGTCGCCGACCACGGCTACCACCGCGACCTGCTCGGCTCGGGCGCCTGCGTCGTCTACGACCAGGGCATCCGCACGCCGGACCAGACGGCACGACTGGTCATTCAGATGGTCGAGGACGGCTTCACCGCGCAGATCTTGCTGGGCACCGATGGTGCACGTCGCTCGCTGTGGACAACGCTGGGCGGCTCCCCCGGATTGGCAGCGCTGCGCACGGACCTCGGCGCACGCCTGACCGCCGCCCTCGGCGACGACCTCGTCCGCCAGCTCTGGATCGACAACCCCGCGCGGATTCTGGCTCTCGTATGAAGGCTCTCGCCGGCAAGGTCTGCGTCGTTACCGGAGCGAGCGGCATGGGAGCAGATGCCGCGCTCCGATTCGCTGCAGAGGGCGCCGCCGTCACCGTCCTGTCAAAGGACGAGGAGCAGTGCGTCACCCTTGATCTGCCGTATATCGCGGTCGACTTGACCGATGAGGCCGCGACGTCCGCGGCCTTCGCGCAGGTGTGTGCGCAGCACGGGCGGATCGACGCCACCTATGCGGTGGCTGGCGCGAGCGGGCGGCGGATGGGCGACGGGCCGGTGCACGAGATGTCGCTCGCTGCCTGGCAAGGCACCTTCGATCTCAATGCCGTTCCCTCGTTCCTCACCGCCCGTGAAGCCGTCCGCGCGATGATGAATCAACCGATGGGCGACACCGGGATACGCGGTTCGATCGTGTTGATGAGCAGCGTGCTCGCCTACTCACCGGCGCCACTCTTCACGACTCACGCCTACGCCGCTGCGAAATCAGCTGTCGTCGGACTCACCCGAGCCATGGCCGCGACCTACGCGTCGTACGGCATTCGCGTCAACGCCCTTGCGGCTGGACTTGTCCGTACCCCTATGTCGACCCGGGCTGCAAGCGACCCCGACAGCGTCTCCTTCGCCAGCGGGAAGCAGGCGCTGACCAGTGGCTTCCTCGATGCCAGCGACGTCACCGAAGCCGCGCTGTTCCTCTGTAGCGATGCCAGCCGCGGCATCACCGGACAGGTCATTGCCGTCGACGGCGGCTGGACCGTGCTCTGAGCCGACACTTCACGGAGAAGGGACAACCATGACGATCGCCCGGTCCTACACGGCGGAAACCGTCGATGAACACACCATCGCGAAGGCCATCGATCACTCGCTGCTCAAGCCAGAGATGACCATCGACGACGTGTTGGCTGGCTGCGAGGTTGCTGCAACGTATGACGTGGCCTCGGTCTGCGCACGGCCGCTCGACGTCGCTCGCTGCCATAAGGCACTGGCTGGCAGCAACGTCCTCGTGGGCACCGTGGTCGGTTTTCCGCACGGCAGCTCAACGACGGCAGTGAAGGTCACTGAGGCGGAGCGGGCCCTCGACGACGGCGCAGTGGAGCTCGACATGGTGCTGGCAATCGGCATGCTGCGCTCAGCAGAGGATGGATACGTCCAGGACGACATCGCGGCCGTTGTTGCGGCTGCTGTCGCTCGTGATGCCATCGTCAAGGTCATCCTCGAGAACGCCTATCTCAGCGACGACGAGAAGGTACGGGGCTGTCACCTCAGCGAGCAGGCCGGCGCGCACTATGTGAAGACGTCAACGGGCTACGCCCCGACCGGTGCGACAATCGAGGACCTCGTTCTCATGCGTGCCACGGTCTCACCCCACGTCAAGGTCAAGGCCGCGCACGGCGTTCGAACACTGGACACGATGCTCGACGTGCTCAACGTTGGCGCCGACCGCGTCGGTGCGACGGCCACCGCGACGATCATCGACGACCTGAGGGCGCGTCAGGGCCGGTAGAACAAGCCGTAGCCGTGTCGGACTCCTCGGTTAGCGTGGCAAGCCGAGGATCCGGGAGTCGTTATGGACATGGAAGTCACGGCGTGGATGTCGCTCTATCACGCGATGAACGCCGAGGAAGAACGGCGGCCGTTCTCACGCGCGACGCTGCACCGCATCGCGGCCTTCGCGAGACCGCATCGCCGCCAGCTGATCGTGTTCCTCCTTCTCAGCGTCGTCCTGGCCGTTCTTGCCGTGGCGACGCCGCTGCTCGCCGGGCGTGTCGTCAATGCAATCGTCAACGGTGACGAGGTCAGCACTGTCGTCCAATTGGCGACGCTCATCGCTGTCATTGCGGTCATCGAGGCCGGCCTGGGCATCCTCAACCGCGGCCTGTCAGCACGCATCGGCGAAGGATTGATCCTCGATCTGCGGACGGCCGTGTTCGACCATGTGCAGCGGATGCCGATCGCGTTCTTCACCCGTACCCGCACCGGTGCACTGGTCAGCCGACTCAACAATGACGTCATCGGTGCGCAGCGCGCGTTCAGCGACACGCTGTCCGGCGTCGTCAGCAACCTGGTGACGCTCACACTCACCCTCGTCGTGATGCTGAGTTTGTCCTGGCAGATCACGTTGCTTGCGCTGGTGCTTCTCCCGGTGTTCGTCTGGCCGGCTCGTCGAATGGGCAATCGCCTGGCTCGAATGGAGCGAGAGGCGGCCGATCACAACGCGGCGATGGGCACGCAGATGACCGAGCGGTTCTCGGCCCCGGGCGCGACACTCGTCAAGCTGTACGGCCGACCGTCGGACGAGTCCGCGGAGTTCCGTGCCCGGGCCGACCGGGTCGCGGATATCGGCGTTCGTACCGCCATGGTGCAGTGGGTGTTCGTGACGGCACTGACGCTGGTGTCGGCGCTGGCGCTTGCGCTCGTCTATGGCTTGGGCGGTTTCTTCGCCCTGCGCGGGCAACTGGATGCGGGTCAGTTGGTTTCCTTGGCGCTGCTCCTCACTCGGCTCTATGCGCCGTTGACCGCGCTCGCGAGTGCGCGCGTCGAGGTGATGAGCGCCCTGGTCAGCTTCGAGCGGGTCTTCGAGGTGCTCGATCTCGAACCACTCATCCAGGAGAAGGACGAGTCGCACCCGGTGCCCGATGGCGGAGTGTCGGTGGAGTTCGACGACGTCCGGTTCGCCTACCCGTCCGCGGACAAGGTGTCGCTCGCCTCGTTGGAAGAGGTGGCCAAGCTCGACCAGCGTGGCGGCGAGGAGGTTCTGCACGGGATCTCGTTCCGCGCCGAACCGGGACAGATGGTGGCCCTGGTCGGCTCTTCGGGAGCAGGCAAGTCGACAATGGCGCAACTGCTGCCACGGCTGTACGACGTCGACAGCGGCAGCGTCCGGCTCGCCGACGTCGACGTTCGTGACCTGTCGTTCGACTCCATTCGCGACACGCTGGGACTGGTCACCCAGGACGGTCACCTGTTCCACGAGTCGATCCGGTCCAACTTGCTGTTGGCGCGGCCGGCGGCAACCGACGAGGAGCTGTGGGACGTGCTGCGCCGCGCGCGACTCGCCGACTTGGTGGCGTCGCTGCCGGACGGGCTCGACACGGTCGTGGGCGAACGCGGCTACCGACTGTCCGGGGGTGAGCGGCAACGGCTGACGATCGCCCGGCTGCTGCTTGCTCGCCCACGCGTGGTGATCCTGGACGAGGCGACCGCTCACCTGGACTCGACCTCGGAGGCCGCTGTGCAGGCTGCGCTGACGGAGGCCCTGGACGGGCGGACCGCCGTCGTGATCGCGCATCGGTTGTCGACGGTGCGCGCTGCCGACCAGATCCTCGTGATCGAGGACGGTCGCGTGGTCGAGCGCGGTACCCATGCTGACCTGCTGGCGGGCGGTGGTCGCTACGAGGAGCTGTACCGCACGCAGTTCGACCAGCCGGTGGGGGCTGCCACGGCCTAGCGCGGCTCGTCGGTAGCGCCCCAGCCGGTCCAGCGGTCGATCCGAATCTCGACGACGGGGCCTGCCGGCGGGGAGGCTCGGTACTGCGCGTACTTCGCCTGCAGCCGTCTCACCCAGCGCTGCGCGACATCTCCTTCGACGCGCTCGGCGGTTCCGTCGGCACGCACCCACCACAGCGAGGACCAGTCGTCGGCGTACGCATCGACGAGCATCGACACCCGCGGGTCGCGCTCGATATTGCGGACGCGCTGCAGGCGCTGCGTCGTCTTCGGTTTGGCGTCGATCGCGAAGGCCGCCCAATCACCCTCGACAGCAAACGTCACCGGCACGAGGTGCGGGCTGCCGTCGGGCTGCAGCGTGGCCAGCCGCGCGACCCGTGCAGACGTGAACCGAGAGCGCATCTCGTCGACCGGCATGTCCACGTTGCGGACCCTACGGTTCTCGATGTCGGACGAGTTCGGTGGCGAGGTGGCCGGCGCCGGTCAGCGTGGCTCGGTCGCCGAGCTCGGCCTGGACGATCTCCAGCCGGGAGGCGACGTACGGCGGCGCGATCTGGGTGAGTTCAGCGCGAGCCGGGGCGAGCAGCAACTCCCCCGCCGCACTGACGCCCCCGGCGACCGCGACGAGATCTGGCCAGATCATCACGCTCCAGCTCGAGATCGCCCGTCCTAGCGCCACGCCTGCACGCTCGTAGAGCCCGCGCGCCCGCTCGTCGCCATCGAGAGCGGCAGCGGTCAGCGCGGGGCCGACCGGCAGCCCCTCAGCGATCGCCGCCTGCTGCAGCGCCCAGCCCGACGCCACGGCTTCCAGACAACCGCGACCGCCACACGCGCATTCGGGGCCGTACGGCTCGACTAAGACGTGTCCGGCATCGCCGAGGCACCCGAATGCGGTGTCGACAACGCGGCCGGAGACGATCGCGGCGGCATTGGCACCGGTGCCCAGTGCGACGCACAGGAAGCGCTCGACGCCGCGCCCGCTGCCGTACCGGTACTCGCCGACAGCTGCGGCGGCCAGATCGGGCACCACCTCGACGCGCGCCGCGAGCGCGGAACCGACGGCCGCCCCGAGATCGACGCCGGTCAGCGCCGGAATCGCTGGACATTCGCCGACGGTGCCGTCGTCCAGGACGAACGAGGGGATCGCGATCGCCATTGCCTCGATTGACCGACCACCGGCGACCTCCGCCACGCACGCGATGAGCGCCGTCAGCAGCTGCTCGGCCGTCGTAGCGCGGCCGATTGCGGCCCGGGAAACGTGAGCCGAGTCCTGGGCCGCGGCCACCCGCAGGGCGCTGCCGCCGATATCGACGCCGAGCGCGAGCGGTTGTCCAGGCATCGTCTATCGCGAGCGGACGAGGCTGGCTTGGAAGCGGTAGCGATCGCCGCGGTACGCCATCTCGCCCTGCTCGACCACCTTCCCGGTCGCGTCGCAGCTGACGGTGCGAGCAAGGAGCACCGGCGACCCGACGGCGATGCCGAGGTGCTGTGCCTGCTCGGCCGTCGCGGCCACGGCGTACACCAGGTAGTCGGCGCGCGCCGGTCCATGCCCGACGCGATCCAGCGCGGCGTACAGCGAGTCGCGGGCGAAGTCGAGCGTGTCGAGCGACGGCAGGCACGCCAGCGGCACTCGGCTGCGATCGATCGAGATCGGCATGCCGTCGAGCAGTCGAACCCGGGTGAGTTCGTAGATGTCGGCGCCCGGAGCGATCGAGAACGCCTCGGAGTCTTCGATGCTCGCGCCGACCGTGCGCGCATCGAGCACGCGCGCCGCCGCTACCAAACCGCGCTGAGCACCCAGCTCGGTGAAACTGGTCAGGCTGCCTGCGCTCTCGCCGAGCCGGCGGGTAGCGACGAACGTTCCTCGACCCGGATGCCGGTCGACGAGGCCCCGGCGCTCGAGATCGGCGAGTGCGCTGCGCACAGTGACGCGACTGACCCCGAATCGTTCACCGAGCTCGCGCTCGGGTGGCAGCTGGCGGCCGGCCTCCAGCCGACCGCTGTCGATTTCGGCTTCGATCTCGCGTGCCACGGCCGAGCTGCGTAGGTCACGGGCCACGATCGCCACGGCGCGCACCCTACCGCTGACGTACCGTTTCCGCACCGATGGAGACCATTGACGGACCAATAACAGACCTCTACCGTGCGGTCGCGTGGCACGTGTTGGTTCCCCGCGACCCTGGACGGAGAGCCAGGTGTGGCGCGAAGCCACTGGCATCCCTGACGTCCTGGCCGAGATCGTCGACGCCGATGCGGCGGGCGAGAGCGATGTCGTACGCCTGCTCCGACCAGCGCGGCGCCTCGTCGCTACCGGCAACGGCGCGGCCTACTACGCGGCGCTGGCGCTGTGGACCGCCGCTCTCGAGCGACCCGGTGAGGGCCCGGAGGTCGTTGCCATCCCGGCCGGGCTGCTCGCGACCGGGCAGGTCCGGTGGCGCGCCGGCGACGTGCTACTGGTGTTCTCATCCAGCGGTGAGTTGCGCGACGTCGTCGGACTGGTTCCGGACGGCCTGCCGCCGTACGCGCTGATCACGGCCACGCCCGACTCGACGCTGGCCCAACACGCGCAGGCCACGATCGTCGTCCCCGTCCGCAGCCAGGACGCGATCACCCACACCCAGGCCTACACCGGCAACGTGCTGGCCGGGTTGCTCGCGTGGAGCCGAGCTGCCGGCAGCGCGTTGGACTTACACGACGTGCCCGCCGTCGTCCGCGACAACCTGCGCGCGGCCCGTGGTTGGGTCGACGCGCTGAACCTGCCCGTTCGGACGACGGCCGGCGTCGTGTTCGGCTCCGGCGGCGGCTGGCCGGCCGCGCTGGAGACCGCACTGCTGCTCAAGGAGATCGCGAGCCTGCCGACCGAGGGCATGGAGACGCGAGAGGGCGCGACGTCCGGCATGTACGCGCTCGGCCAAACGCATCTCGCGGTGTCGCTGCCGACTCGCGACGATCCGCTCATCGATGAGACCGAGCAGATCTGCGCCCGGACCGGCGCAACCGTGATCCGCGTTCCCGGTGGTGAGAACCACCCGGCGATGCTGGCGCCGATAACCACCTTCCCCGCCGCCCTGGCCCTTGCTACCGCGCTCGGCACCGCTGCCGGTCGCAACGTCGACGATCCAGACTGGACCGCCGCCTACTACGCCACCGCCCGTACGACCGGAAAGGCTCCTGTATGACCAGCATCGGCAGAAGCAACGACAGCAAGGTCAAGATCGGCATCGTCGGGTCCCAGTTCGAGGCGGACATCCACTGCGCGTCCATCGCCATGGGCAGCGCTGGCGAGGTCGCGGCGATCGCGTCGCCGACACCCGGCCACGCCGAGGAGCTGGCCGAGCGGTACGACGTCCCGCGGACCTATCGCGACTACCGCGAGATGCTCAAGGACCCCGAGATCGAGATGATTACGATCACCGCGCCGAACAAGCTGCACTGCCAGATCACGGTCGACGCGGCGAATGAAGGCAAGCACGTCGTCGTCGAGAAGCCGATGGCGATGACGCTGCAGGAGTGCGACGAGATGATCGCCACCTGCGAGCGGCAGGGCGTCAACCTCTTCTACGCCGAGGAACTGTTCTTCACGCCGAAGTACGTCAAGGCCAAGGAGATGGCCGACCAGGGCGCGTTCGGCGACGTCTATCTCGTCAAGCAATCGGAGATGCACTTCGGTCCGCACGCCGACTGGTTCTGGGATGTCGACCAGTCCGGGGGCGGCGTCTTCATGGACATGGGCTGTCACGGGCTGGCGTTCTGCTACTGGTTCCTCGGCCGACCGGATGCCGTGGCGATCACCGCCCAGATGGGAACGTACGTCCACAGCGACAAGACCCGCGGCGATGACCACTCGTTCGCGATCGTCGAGTTCGCCGGCGGCGCAATCGGACACGTCGAGGACAGCTGGGCGCGCCGCGGCGGTATGGATGACCGCATCGAGGTCTACGGCAGCGAGGGATGCACATACGGCAACCTGCACATGGGCAACGCGCTCCCGACGTACTCCGAGGCCGGCTACGGCTACGCCGTCGAGAAGGCGCCGAGCACGCAGGGCTGGACGTATCCGGTGTACGAGGAGCTGTGGAACTACGGCTTCCCGCAGGAGCTCGAGCATTTTGCCCGCTGCGTACGAGGGCGTGAGGAGCCGCAAGCGACTGGACGTGACGGGCGCGTCGCGCAGGAGCTGCTGTTCGCTGGCTACCAGTCGGCGGGGTTAGGTCAGCGTGTCGAGCTGCCGTTCGATCCGGGCAACGCCACCAAACCGATCGACCTGTGGTTCTCCCCCCGCCGCTAATGCGCAGATCTCGTGTCAGAACGTCACGCGGCTATGGCCGCGCCCGATGCTGACACGAGATATGGAACGGGGGGTTAGGGGTGGGTGTGGACGACGTCGATGACGTAGCGCTCGGCGACGTACCTCGTCTCGGTCCGCTCGAACACCTGCCCGTGCTGGTCGAACAGCACGCGCAACTCGACGAGCAGGGCGGCGTGCGGCGGCAGGTCGAGCAGTCCGACCTCGCTGGAGCGGGCGAGGCGCGCGGTGATCGTGCCGACCGCACGCGACGGCACCCGACCGAGCGCCTTGAGCTCGGAGTGCAGCGAGCTGCGCTCGAGGTCGGCGTCGAGGACGGCCGCGAGCTCGTCGATCAGCGCGGCGTCCTCCAGCGCGACGGGGACGCCGTCGGCCAGTCGGACTCGCACGATCCGGACCACCGACTCCCCATCGGCGAGGCCGAGATCCGTCACCTCCTGAGGTCGCGGGCTGTCCAGCGCTGCCGACAGCAATCGCGAGCTCGCCTGGGCGCCGCGTCGCTCCATCTCCTCGGTGAAGGAGAGGAACAATCCTGGTCGTCGGTGTACCGGGCGGTTGGCGACGAAAGTGCCCTGGCCGCGCCGGCGTTCGACCAGCCCTTCCGTCGTCAGCTCCGCCAGCGCCTGCCGTACGGTCATCCGGCTGACGCTGAACCGCTCGCACAACTCCGCCTCGCTCGGCAGCGGATCGCCCGGCTGGCCTCGTTCCACCAGCGAGCGGGCGTAGCTCTCGATCTCGCGATACCGCGCTCGATGAGGGGCGCGATCTGATGTCCGATTCGTTATCGACACTGTCGTTGACGGCCCCACGGGGCGACTGTAGATTCCGGCCATTGTCTAGACAACTCTTGCCGGGAACGAGGTTTCGCTGTGAACGAGCCGCTATGACCGTTGCCGGTCAGTGGACTCGTTCGGCGATCGACATTCTGGAGCGTCTCGCCACGACACAGCGTGACGCTCTCGCCGAGGCTTCCGCGCTCTGCGCAGACGCCATCGCCGGCGACGGGCTCGTGCACCTCTTCGGCACCGGACACAGTCGGATGGCAGTCGAAGAGATGTTCCCGCGCTACGGCTCGTACCCCGGATTCCACCCGATCGTTGAGCTGTCCACGACGTTCCACACCCAGGTCGTCGGCACCAACGGTCAGCGGCAAGCGATGTTCATCGAGCGGGTCGAGGGCCTCGCCGAGGTGATCCTGTCCAATTTCACGCTCGCACCGCCCGACGTGATGGTCGTGTTCAGCACGAGCGGCGTGACGGCGAACCCCATCGAGATGGCCATCGGCGCTCGTGCGCGCGGGCTGCCGGTCATCGCGGTCACGTCGATCGACCAGTCGCTCGCGAGCGAGCCGACACACAGTTCGGGCACCCGGTTGCTCGACCACACCGACGTCCTCATCGATCTCGGTACGCCGGTTGGTGATGCGCTGGTCGGCGTCGACGGGCTCGATGTTCCCGTGGCGCCTGGCTCGAGCGTGGCCGCCGTCGCGATCGTCAACGAGATCAAGGCGCAGACTGCGCAGCTGCTCGTCGCCCGCGGCGCGATGCCGCCGGTGCTGACCAGCGCTGCTGTGGTCGGCGCCGAAGAGTCGGCGCGGCTGTTCGATGCGGCGTACGACGAATATGCACGACGACTCACGCACGTGCTGCGGGTCGACCACGCAGCGGCACGTCCGACTCAGCATGCCCAGGCAGAAGCCCGCGAGGGCGAGGACCACCAAGTGAGGGGTAAGCAATGAAGAGATCGAGATGGCCCGGATTCGCCCTGCTCGTCGCCGCTACGAGCCTCGTCGCGGCAGCGTGCGGTAGCGGTGACAGCGATGGATCGTCGTCGGGCTCGGGCGGCGGCGAGAGTGAGGGCGGCGGCCAGTACGTCATCGGCGTCAGCAACACCCTCGCCGGCAACGGGTGGCGCGAGCAGATGATCTGCTCGGTCAAGGCGCAGGCACTCGAGAGTGGCAAGGTCAGCGAGGTCATCGCGATCTCCAAGAACGGTGGTCCGACCGAGCAGATCCAGGACCTGCAAAACCTCATCTCGCAGGGCGTCAACGCGATCATCGTCAACCCGGCCGACCGCGAGGCGCTCAACCCGATCATCGAGGAAGCGGCCAATCAGGACATCGTCGTCGTGGCGGTGGACCAGGCAGTGACGGCGGAGTCGGCGTACATCGCGACCAACGACCAAGTGGCTTACGGACGGCTTGGCGCTCAGTGGCTCGCCGATCAGATCGGTGGCCAGGGCAGCGTGCTCTACATGCGCGGCATCGACGGCGTGCCCGCCGACGCCGACCGCGACAAGGGATTCCGCGAGGTGATGGCGAAGTACCCGGGCATCACCCTCAAGGAGGTCTTCACCGGGTGGGACTTCACCAAGGCAGGCGACATCGCCGTCCAGGAGCTCACCGCGGCTGACTACCAGGGCGTGTGGACGTCCGGCACCGACTACACGGTGATGAACGCATTCGCCACCGTCGGCAAGCCGCCGGTACCCGTCGTCGGCGCTGACACCAACGCCTTCATCGCGCAGCTGCTCGAGGGCAAGCCGGGCGCTGCGGTCACCAACCCCGCCGTCATCGGGGGCGTCGGTACGGCGCTGGCCATCCAGGCCCTCGACGGTGAGGACGTGGAGCAGGAGACGCTGCTCACTCCCGAGGTGTGGGATGCCCAGGCGACGCCTGAGAAGCTGGAGGAGAACAACTTCCCCGACCGGGACGCGAACTACAGTGCCGCAGTCGAGGTTGCGCCCTACACCACGTACAGCCCCGAGCAGCTCTTCGCCTGCAAGGGCCCCGGGGAGTAATCCGCTCGTCGCCGGCCGGCTGCCCCGCGCAGTCGGCCGGCGTCAGCGGTTGTGAAGATCGCCGTGTAGATCGTCGTGAGACTTGCCCCGGGTGGCGGCATGTAGAAGTCTCACGACGATCTTCACGACCACCGCGCGGGGGTCGATCGGAACGGAGACGACCGGGAGAGCGATGACCGAGCCGCTGCTGCACACGACCGCGATCGCGAAGTCGTTCGGTCCGGTCGTGGCGCTGCGCTCGGTCGCGCTCAGCGTTCAGCCCGGCGAGGTGCATGCCCTGCTCGGTGCGAACGGCGCCGGCAAGTCCACGATGGTGAAGATCCTCACCGGCGTGCTGCGGCCGGACTCCGGCGACATCGCCGTCAACGGCACACCGGTGCAGCTGCGCAAGCCCAGCGACGCCCGCCGGCATGGCCTCGCGCCGGTCTTTCAAGACCCCGCCCTGGTCCCTGACCTGACCATCCGCGAGAACCTGCGACTGACCCGAACTGACATCGGCGAGGTACGCCGCCAGCTCACCGACATGGACCTGAGCGGGCTCGACCTCGACGAGCTCGTGCGCGACGTGCCGCTGCCCTTCTTGCGGATGCTCGACCTCGCCCGCGCCATGTCGCTCGATCCGCAGCTGCTCCTCCTCGACGAGATCACAGCGGCGCTGCCGCCGGACCTGTCCGACGTCGTGTTCGACGTCATGCGCAGGTGGAAGCAACGCGATCGCAGTGTGCTCTTCATCTCGCACCGGCTAGCCGAGGTCCGCGAGCACTGCGACATGTGCACGGTGCTGCGGGACGGCCGTGAGGTGGCCTCATTCGAGCCTGGCACCGGCGGGGAGCGCCAGATCGTGCAGGCCATGCTGGGCGAAGCTGCGGCCGCCATCCGTGACGACGTCGAGCACCGCGAAGCCGTACGCCGCGAAGATGCAGCGCCGCAGTTCGAGGTGCGCAGCCTGGCCGCCGGACGTGCGCTGCACGACGTCTCACTCGGAGTGCGGGCGGGTGAGGTGCTGGGCCTGGTGGCCCTCGAGGGCCAGGGTCAGGATCTGCTGTTCGAGGTGATGTGCGGCAACCGCCGCCCCGATAGCGGCGAGATCCTCGTCGACGGTGAGCAGTTGCGCGCCGACCACCCGTACGCCGCGATCCGCCGCGGCGTCGTCATCGTTCCGAGCGACCGGCTTCTCGCGCTGCTGCCGCAGCGTCCGGTGCGAGAGAATATCGCCGCGCCGCTGTTCAATCGCATCGGCCGATGGGGGCCCATCAACGGCCGCGACGAGCGCAATCGCGTCGGTGACGCCGTGCGCCGGCTATCCATCGACACTCGTGCGGCCTCGCAGGCGAAGCGACTGTCGGGAGGCAATCAGCAGAAGCTGACCATTGCACGCTGGCTGGCGAGCGGCTTCCGCACGCTGCTGCTGTTCGACCCCACGCGCGGCATCGATGTCGGCACCAAGCATCAGGTGTACGACCTGGTACGCGAACTCGCCGACGGCGGTGCCGCCATCGTCATGTTCACCAGCGAGCTGCGCGAGGTTGGGCTCGTCTGTGACCGGGTCGCGGTGCTGCACGGCGGCGCCATCGTCGCGGAGCTGCCGGCAGACGCCCCCGAACGCGACCTGCTCACCGCCGCGCACGGGTTGGAGGTGTCGGCATGAGCATGCTCGAGTCGTCGCCCAGCCCGGTGTCGGGAACATCGCTCCCGCAGCCATCCAGTCGCATGGCGCGGCTGCGACGCCGGAATGGCTGGGTTGCCGGTGTTGCCGTGCTCCTCGTCGTCCTGTTGCTATGGCAGAGCTCGCTGGTCCCGACGTTCGGCCCCTTCCAGATACGCACGATCACCGCTGGCACGATGACGCTCGCCTTCTTGGCCATGGCGCAAGCCATCATCGTGATTTCCGGCGGCATCGACCTGTCGGTCGGCGCGATGATGGTGCTGGTCAACTGCATTGCCGCGCGCTGGATGGAGGGCCAGGACCTCGCCGCCTGCCTGCTCATCGCCGCTGCCTGCCTGGTCATCGCGATCATCGGCTCCACCATCATCGGTCTGATCATCACCGCCTCCGGAATCCCCGACATCGTCGTCACGCTCGCGGCGAGCTTCACTCTGGCCGGCATCGCATTGATCGTCCTCGACGGACCCGGGGGCGGCACCAGCCTGGACTTCCAGAGCCTGCTCGTCGGCGGGTTCTCCGAGCCGCTGCCCTCGATCTTGTGGATCGCCGGCGCGCTCGTGCTCGTGTGGCTGCCGCTGCGCCGAAGCCGTGCAGGTTCCGCGCTGTACGCGGTCGGCAGCGACCGCGCCGCCGCGTTCCTCGCCGGCGTCGACGTGGCGCGCACCCGGGTGATGGCGTACTCGATCGGCGGCTTCTTCTCCGGCGCCGCAGGACTGGTCACCACCGCCTACACCGGTAGCGGCGAACCGCGCGCGTCGATCGGCGCCATCGCCACGCTGGGCAGCGTCGCGGCTGTCGTGCTCGGCGGGGTCGCGCTCACCGGCGGCGTCGGTGGACTCGTCGGGCCAGTCCTCGCTGCCATGTGCTTGACGCTGATCCCGCCGATCATGTTGGGCCTCGGCTGGGACCCCAACTACGCCGAGGTCGCCCGCGGCGTCATCATCATCGCCGTCGTCATGGTCGGCGGGTTGCTGACCTACCGACGAAGGAGGACCGGGTGAGCGCCGGCGCCGTACTGGAGCAGGGACCGCCTCCCGCCCCCGAATCCGCTCCTCGCAATCGCGTCGCGCAGCTGCTCGTCGAGCGGCCGGTCATCGCGTTGACCCTGGTGTTCGTGGTGCTGTACGTCGCCACCGGCCTCCAGGACAACAGCCTGTTCACGGTCAACGGCGTGCGCTCGACGCTGCTGCTCGCCTGCCCACTGGCCATCTTCGCGGCGAGCCAGACGCTGTGCATGCTGACCGGCGGCATCGACCTCTCAGTGGCGATGACTGCCAATTTCGCCGCCTACGTCGCCGCGAACCAGAGCGGTTCGGGCACCCTGACTGCGCTGTCACTAGCCCTTCTCGTCGGGCTGGGCGTGGGCGCCGTCAATGGCGTGGGTGTCGGCGTCTTCAAGGTGAATCCGCTCATCATGACGCTCGGCATGGCCAGCGTGCTGGTGGGTGTCGTGACGGTCGGGCTCGTCGGCGACGGCTTCCTGTCCGGGTCGACTCGGCTGCTGCCGATCGTGTCGGATGTTGGATCCGGGACGCTGTTCGGCCCGATCCCCCTCAACACCATCGTCTGGCTCGTCCTCGGCACGCTGCTCGTCCTTGGCCTGTCGCGGACGGGACTCGGCCGAATGATCTACGCCGTCGGCGACAACCCGATCGCGTGCCGGCTTGCCGGCGTACGCGTGTGGCAGGTGCTCCTCGCGGTCTACGTACTTGCCGGCCTGTTCGCCGCAATCGGCGGGCTGCTGTTCTCCGGCATCAGCGGCGCGGTCGGACCTGACCAGACCAATGCCTACCTGTTGCCGTCGGTCGCAGCGGCCGTCATCGGCGGCACGTCGATCCTGGGCGGTGTCGGCGGATACTCCGGCACCATCCTCGGCGCGCTCATCCTCACCGTGCTCAATCGTCTGCTGCTGACGCTCGACACCACCGAAGCGTTGAGGCAGGTGTTGTACGGCATCATCGTGCTGTCCCTGGCGTGGGTGTACGTACGGCTGACCGGGCAGAAGGCATGACCGTCGCCGACAGGGTGGGCGTCGGCATCATCGGCACCGGGTTCATGGCGTCGACGCACACGGAGGCATTGCGCCGGCTCGGCATCGACGTCGTCGGCATCGCCGGTCGTACCAAGGAGTCCGCCGCGACTGTCGCATCCGCGCTGGCGATTCCAACCGCGTACTCGGGCCTCGACGAGATGCTGTCCGACTCCGCGATCACGGCCGTCCACGTCACGACGCCGAACGACGTCCATGCAGAGCAGGTACGCGCGGTACTCGACGCCGGCAAGCATGTCGTCTGCGAGAAGCCGCTCGGCGTCAATTCGACCGAGACCGCCGAACTGGTGCTGCAAGCTGCTGACAGCGGCCTCGTCAACGCCGTCTGCTTCAACATCCGCTTCTCCCCGCACGTGCAGAACGCGGCCGGCCTCGTTCGAGATGGGGCGATCGGGCTGCCGCGGTTCGTCACCGGGGCGTACTTGCAGGACTGGCTGCTGCTCGAGACCGACTGGAACTGGCGCCTGGTTTCATCCCGGCAGGGGGGACTGCGAGCGGTGGCAGACATCGGGTCGCACTGGCTCGACCTCGTCCAGTTCGTGACCGGACAGCGCGTCGAGAGCGTGCTCGCTGACCTGCACACGTTCGTCCCAGAGCGGAACCATCCGCTGCACGAGGTGAAGACGTTCGCCGCTGCCGGCTTCGCCGACGACGCCGAGCGCGTACGTGAGCAGATGGACAGCGACGACGCGGCCGGCATCCTGCTGCGCTTCGACGACGGAGCCCGCGGTATATGCGCGATCAGTCAAGTGTCGGCCGGGCGCAAGAACAGGCTGACGTTCGAGGTCGACGGGTCGGAGTCGGCGCTGGGATGGACGTCGGAGGATCCCGAGTACCTGTGGATCGGTCATCGCGGGCGTCCGAACGAGGTGATCCAGACCGACGCGTCGCTCATGTCCGAACTGGGTGCGCGGTCGACGGGTTTCCCTGCCGGTCACGTCGAGGGCTACCCGGATAGCTTCAAGGCGCTGTTCGCCACCGTGTACGCCGACATCCGTGCTGGCGCGCCGTCCGCGCGGCCGCCGTACCCCACCTTTGCGGACGGCCACGACGTCGTCCTCGTCTGCGAAGCGATCGCCGCGTCGGCACACAGCGGAAGCTGGACCGATGTCCGGAGGAATCGGAGGAACCGATGAAGCTGGGGCTGCTTACCGCTGCCTTCCCCGACACCGAGCTGCTCGACGTCGCTGACTGGGCTGGGCAGAACGGCTTCAGCGCGCTGGAGGTGGCGTGCTGGCCACCAGCGCAGGGATCCACCCGGCGGTACGCGGGAGTGTCGCATCTCGACGTGACGTCGCTCAGCAACGCGCAAGCGCAGGAGATCGTCGGCCAACTCGGCAATCGCGGTATCACGATCAGCGGTCTCGGGTACTACCCGAATCCGCTGCACCCCGATCCCAACCATCGAGCCGAGGTCGTGCGCCACCTGCACCGGGTGATCCAGGCGGCGCCGCGCCTCGGCGTACCCGTCGTCAACACCTTCGTCGGCCGCGACCAGAACAAGTCGCTCGCGGAGAACCTCGAGGCGGCACGCAAGGGACTCACCGAACTGGTGGGCATGGCGCGCGACAACGGGGTGAAGCTCGCCATCGAGAACTGCCCGATGATCTTCAGCGCGGACGAGTGGCCGGGTGGGCAGAACCTCATGAACGCGCCCGCGACATGGCGCGAGGTGTTCGGCTGGTTCGACGACGACACGCTCGGCCTCAACCTCGACCCGTCGCACCTGGTCTGGCAGATGATCGACCACGAGCGCGTCGTCCGGGAGTTCGGCGACCGTATCTATCACGTCCACGCCAAGGACATGGAGATCGACCGAGAGGGGCTGTACGACAACGGCGTGCTGTCCGCGGGCATCGGCTGGCAGGTGCCGCGGCTGCCGGGCCTCGGCGAGATCCGCTGGGACCGGTTCGTGTCAGCGCTCTACCGCGCGGGGTACGACGGTGCCGTCGTCGTCGAGCACGAGGACCGCGGCTTCGAGGGCAGCGACGACCGCGTCAAGGCCGGTTTCCTCATCGCCCGCGACGCCGTCGCCCCCTACATCAGGTAGCGCTCACCCCTCCGCCCCGCGCGCCGCCTCCTCCCCTACTTCCCCAACGATCATGGAGTTGCGGGGCACTCGAGGGCCCATTTCGCGGCATGTCGTCCCTGCAACTCCATGATCGTTGCGGAGGGGGCGGAGCTGACCGGGCGGGCTAGACGATGCGGTCGACGATGCGGGACGTCTGCGGATCGCTGAGGATGAGCTTGCGGCGACCGTCGGGGAGCTGCTCCTCCTTGACGACGACCAGCCCGTCCTCGGTCCGCGCCTGCCGCGTGACCCGAGGGGTGCTCCCCCCGCGCCAGTCCAGCTCGACTGACTCCCAGGTACGGGTACGCGCGGAGCGGTAGCACGCGTCCATGACGGCGTTGACGACGTACCCGTCGTAGAACGTCTCCGCGGGCTCGCGGCCCGCCTCCATCGAGTCGAACATGTCGGTGAACATGTCGACGTACCCGAGCTCAGCGACCTCGTCGCCGACGGGGAAGAGCCAGCCGGTTTCGGTCTCCGCCTTCTCAGCTACGTACCCATCACCACCGCCCGAGGTGAACATCTCGAATCCCGTACGGAGGAAGTGGTTCAGCCAGATCGTGCCCTCGGTGCCCGCCACCTCGTCGCGCAGGTCCATCCCGCCGCGGAACGTCCAGCTCACCTCGAACTGACCGACGGCGCCGCTCTCGAATCGGATCAGCGCGATCGCGTTGTCCTCGGCCGCGATCGGGTGCACGAGGGTATCCAGCCAGCACATCACCTCGACCGGTCGATTGCCCTTGCCGACGAACGCCCGAATGATCTCGATGCAGTGGCAGCCGAGGTCGACGATCGCGCCGCCGCCGGCCTGTTCCGCATCCCAGAACCAAGCGCTGTGCGGGCCCGGATGCGTCTCTCGGCTGCGCACCCACAGCACGTCGCCGATGGCGCCGCCCGCGACGCTCGCGGTCGCCTTGCGGGTCTTGGGCGTGTAGACGAGATCCTCGAGGTAGCCGGCGAACACGCCAGCGGACTCGACCCGATCGACGATGCGGCGCGCCTCTTCCGCGCTACGAGCTAGGGGCTTCGTGCAGAGCACCGCCTTGCCGGCGTCGACGGCGGCGCCGATCGCCTCCTCGTGCAGGGCGTTCGGAAGACCGACGACGACGGTGTCGACGTCGGGGTGCGTCACCGCCTCAGCGATGCTCGTGGTCGCCGCCGGGACGTTCCATCGCTCCTGGAACGCCTTCCCCCGCTCCTCGCTGCGGGAGTAGACGACCTGCACCCGATCGCGCCCGCGCTGGCCATGGAGGGTGGCGGTGTAGAAGTCGCCGATCAGTCCGGTCCCGAGCATCGCCACGCCATGAGCTGTCGTCATCGACCCCTCCATGCTGATGCTGCGAAGTTGTCTAGACATCCAAGCATGTCGGTGTCGGAGCGTTCATGGAAGAAGCTGCCACGAAAGCCGCCGTCTACACCCGTGAGTTGATCGCGGGACGGGCTTCGGTTCTCCTAGGCAGAGGCTGATTCGCGGCTTTGCTGCCGCCACGCGTCAGCGGCCGCGACACTCGCCTTCCGCGCCTGGTGCAGCTTCCGCCGGGCCATCTCGCTCGGCGGTACCTCGAGCTGACTCATCCAGTCTCGGCTCGCGTTCACGACGGCGTAGGTGCCCAACAGAATGCCGGTGGCTCCCAGCACACCTGCCACACCAATCAGCATCGCGCCTGCGACCACCAGCCCCCTGTTCAGGTGGAGGGTAGGCCGCGACATGTCTCCTTCTGGCACCACAATTCCCCTCATCCGCTGCCGACGCGGTCGAGTGATCGGCATGCTCGTCCGAGGTTGAGCGTATCGCCACAGCGCTCCACATGCACGGTCCTGACCGTGGACCCGATCGCGCGGCGCTGGCCGTGCAGGGGTGGCGGTGTAGAAGTCAGTCCGGTACCCAGCATCGCCACGCCGTGCGCAGTCGTCATCGACCCCTCCGCGCTGTCTCCACCAACTTGTCTAGACGTTGAACCACGTGGGGAAATTGGTACGGACTCCAGCGGTTCCCCCGGCAAGCTCACCCATCACATGGACGCTGGCTGGCAGGGCGCACCCCGATCCGGTTCACTGAACACCTCGCCCCCGGCATGGAGACAATGATCGGCTTGTTCAAACCGAGTGCATGCGCAAGTCGATCACTGAGGCGACCAGACTGCTGCGGCAGTCCAAGGGGTTCACACGTCTCCGCGCGGAACCTCCAGGACTCGTGCGACTCCTGGCTCGTCCGGGTCGTCCGTGATCTCCCGGCCGTCGAGCCAGGAGTCGATGACATGGGCGAGCTCGCCCGGGTGGCTGAAGTTCATCGCGTGTGCCGCGCCCTCGATCACCGCGATCGTCAGGTGCGGCGGGGCCAGGCGGCCGATCTCACGTACCCGCCACGGCGGCGGCATGAGTGGGTCGCGGGTGCCGATCACGGCGAGCGTGGGCACCGGCGCCCGCAGGATGCGTTCGAGCGAGGGGAACCGCACGAGTTCGCCGAACAGCTGCAGAGCGTTCATCGGGCCGAAGTGCAGGTAGTCGGGGAGCACGACGCGAGCCATGCGAGGGCTCTCGCGCCCCACGTCGCGCGCGAGCTGCAAGAGGGCCCGGGCGAGCGGCTGGTTGTGCATGCCGCCCGCGGGTGAGGCGAGTACGACGGCGGCCACGCGCTCGGGTGCGCTGTGCGCGACCTCCAGGGACACCGGCCCGCCCATCGAGTTGCCGATCAGGACAGCCCGCTCGAGACCGAGCGCGTCGAGCACCTCGAGGAGCGCCCAGGCCAGCGACGGAATCCCCAGGGCATGACCCCAGGCTGCGCTCTGCCCATAGCCCGGCAGGTCGGGCACCAATGTCGTGGCGCGATGTGCGAGCGCTCTGGCGGTCGGCAGCAGGTAGCTGCCGGAGACCGCGAAACCGTGCACGTGCACGAGAGGGATCGAGCCGGGAACCGCGGGACCCATGCGGACGAAGACCGGACGCCCCTGAACCTCGACCCGGAACTCCTGCCAGCCCGCCTCGGCCATGACGCCATAATCACAGACGAGACCGTCGCGGCCGCCGAGACCACGGGCGGGGACCTGAATAGGGCACCCGTCGTCCGCCTGTGACGGGACGCTGCGTGGTTCGTGTGGCGACCGCTCGGTGTCGTCCCGACCGCTCGGGTGCAACGCTGGGACCCCGCCGAGCTGACTGCGCGTGCTGGTGACCGACGCATCCGCAGCGTCGTCTGGTCACGGCCGGTCTACTCGTCGCCCGCAGGCGAACTTCCCTGCCAGGGTCGAGGGAGTGGCGCCGCTGGTTCCGCGGGCGGCGCCCGCGGAAGCGGCCACCACCACACAATCGAACGGGGAACAGATCCCACATCCTTGATCGTTCGCAAGGAGCTCGCGCCAGCGGCCGAGGTCGAGGGCGCCAGCCTGTCCTCGGTTGGGCGCACCTGCATTGCGGGGTGTGGAAAGGCTGCGAAGTGCCGCCTCGGGCCCTGAGAGGTGGTCCTCGAAGGGCCTAGACTTATGAGTCAATGTCGCCAATCGGCTCGTCCACGGCATGCTGAATTCGAGGAAAGCCTTCTTCTCGCACGGGCTATTGAGCGGCTCGCGGCGGCCCCTTGTGCGTCCCGGACGTGGCGCGGGCGTGCTCGGCTTGGACCGTCCGGGACAAGGCTCCGATGAGGGTCACCGCGCCAATGGTCTTCCTATATTTCGTGGTGCCGCGGCGTAGTTCGTCGACGCTCCACCACAAAAGCATCGCCATCGCGGCACGTTGGGCGAATACGTCGAATTGACCGCCAGGTTTCACCATGTGCGCGGCGCGTAACATCCCCGCCATCCCCATCAATGTCCCGACGGCCTTGATTTTCCTGTTGGGCTTCTCGTAGAGGACGACCTCTTGGGTGCTCGGGTCGCGGAAGTACCCATCCAGGAAGCGCGATAAGCTCTCGATCGCCCTGTCTGCGGAGCCGTGCTACACCGTCAGACGACATGACAGCAACCTCCTCGCCGTGGCTCGCGAAGCTCCGGAACATCGGCCCCGTTGGCAGCCACCAATCCGACGACGCAGAGCGAGGGCACGCCATTCTTCAGGGGAAGGTGACCGACGCGTGCTACAGGCGGCACCGTCGCACGTGATGCCGAGTTGACGCTTGTCCGCCTGGATGGCAAGTCGGTCCAGCCGCACGAAGTGACCCCTGGCCAAGCACCTCCGGAAGAGCCCAGGTCACGGGTGGCGGCAGCCGTGCCGCCGCGATCGCTTTCGCCATACGCACGCTCATGAGGGAACGATCGTGCGGCCCGTCCGCCATCGCGTTCCGTGCGTCAGCACACATCGACGTAGGAGACCTCGATGGCATTGTTTCCGTAGCCGAGCCGGTTCCAAGGCGGGACCTCTGGTTGCACGTTGCCGGCGGCGTCGGTCGCCCTAGCCCGGAGGGTGTGCCTTCCGACGTCGATCGCCTCCCAGTCGAACGACCAGTCCTGCCACTGGTACGGGCCTTGAGGGGGCTCGAGCTGCGCAGGGTGCCAGGCGCCTTCGCCGGTAAGGCTGACGTCGACGCGCGTCACGGGTCCTGTTCCCGACCAGGCCTTGCCGCGCACTGATTGCGTACCGCGGGAGATGGTCGACCCCTGAGCGGGATCGGTGATTCGCGCTCGCACGCGCATGAGATTGACCGCCTCGTGCGGCCGGTCGCGCCACTCATACATGTAGTGGCCCGTCTGAAACTCGCCGGTGTAGCGCTCGGTCAAGACGTCGATTCGCTTCAGCCACTTCACAGAGGCGACGGCGTACCAGTGGGGCACGATGATCCGGAAGGGGGCTCCATGGTCGGGGCTCAGTGGCTCGCCATTCATCGCGTAGGCGATCAGGATCTCCGCCGCCGCATCAGCTGCGTGAGCAAGGGGCAGTGCGCGTACGAACGTCACGTCGTCCTTGTCGGTCGTCGCGAGCACCGGCTGGAGGTGGTACGCACCATGGTCGGCGCCCTCGAACCGTACGTCGACGCCGTCGGGCGCCGGGTTCGCCTGCTCCAGCACATCGTGGAGAAGCGCGCCGGTCCAGCGGGCGGTCGAGACCGCGTAATCACCCCACGGTTCACCGGTCGGCAATGGCCTCATCTCAAGACGCCCGTTCCCCGCGCATTCGAGCGTGACCGCTCGCTCGTACGCCGGCAGGGCGCGCAGATCGTCGACCGTCAGGGTCGTCGGGTTCTCCACTGCACCGCCGATCGCGAGCGTGCCGTCGTGGGCCGGCAGCGGGAAGTTGCTGCGGACATAGTGGAACTCGGTGGGAGTGATCTCTCCGGCCAGGGCCTCGGGGGGCGCCTCTGCATTGAAGGGAGCCGGGTTGATCATCTGAAGTGCCGCGCGCGCCCGCTCGAGATCGTCTACCGCTGTCATGTCTCAGCCTCCTCGTCGGCGGGGTGAAGGATCAGCGAGCATCAGTAGTCAGGATCCTGAAAGGTCGGTTCGCGGCCTTCGTTGAATGCGCCGATTCCCTCGACGCGGTCCGGATGGACGGCCGAGCGCCAGTGCGCTTCCATCATGATCGCGATTGCCTGCTCAATTGGCTGCCCCTCACCGAGGTGAACGGCCCGCTTGACCGCCTGCACAGCCGTCGGCGAGTTGCTCGCGATCTTTACCGCGATCCGCCTTGCCGCGTCCATCAGCTCGTCCTGGGAGTGGATCTCGTTGACCATGCCCAGCCGGTGCGCCTCCTGCACAGAAATCGGGTCACCCGTCATGAGCATCTGCAGGGCCCTACCTCGAGGAAGCAAGCGCGGAAGCAAGGCAGGCGAGCCGCCGCCGGCCGCCAGGCCGAGCATCGCTTCCGGCTGACCGAATGTCGCGTTCTCTGAGGCGATGATGAAGTCGGTGCTCTGGGCGAGCTCGCAGCCGCCGCCGTAGGCGATCCCGTTCACGGCGGCGAGGATCGGCTTGCGCAGTTGGCGCACGGTGTACAGCGTGCGGTCGAAGTCCTGCCGCTGGCGCAGCCAGTCCTCCTTCGTCATGTCCTTGCGCTGGCGCAAGTCGCTGCCGACTGAGAACGCCCTCTCGCCTGCTCCGGTGAGGACGACCACACGGACCGCTGGACGGACCGCGATCGCCTCGACGATCTCGGTCAGGCGGGCGCCCATCTCGGTCGTGATCGCGTTGTCGACGTGGGGGCGGTTGAGGGTGATCAGCGCAACACGATCACCGGAGAGGTAGTCGACGAGCACCGGGGATTCCGGTTCCGCGAGATCAGCCGGCGGCGGGCCGAAGTCGAGTGTGTTCCAGCGATCAGTGCTTGGCGCGCTCATTGCCACGTCTTCTCCCTCTTCTCCATCGATACGGGTCACGGCTGCAGCTCCGCCAACCAGCGCATCGCCCGCAGACCCGGGGCGAAGCAGTACTCGCCGCCGCGGGTCACGACGAATGGGGGCAGGTTCTGCAGCCGCCTCCGGATCGGCCGCTGCGGAATGGTGAAGCTGCCAGACCCGTCACTCGGCCCGACGAGGGGGTCCTTCTCGAGCGGAGCGCCGATGAAGATCCCGTCGTTGAGCCATTGGGTCTTGACGAACTCGAATTGGCGCTTGATGTGCGCTCCGGCAAACACGAAGACGATGCCCCGGTCGGCACCGTCGTCCTCGAGCATGCCCTCGGGCAGCATCGGTCCGTAGCTCGTGCCACGACGGATCATGCGGTGAAGACGGACGTCGACGCTGCCCTCACCGTCGAGTGCGTCGCGCGGATTTGCCCGTCGTGCGTGCGCGCCGGCAGGGCACTTGAAGCCGCGCGGATCGTCGGCGTAGAGGAAGTCGTTGTTTCGCTGCGGGTCGGCGCCGAGCTCGGGGGCGTCGCGATCCGGGGAGAGCGCGAGCGGAGCGCCGCTCTGCCAGCGCCCCACCATCTTCGCGCCGAGCAACGCTTCCTGCTCCCGGCTCGCGGCCTTCGCGCGGAGGTACTGGCGGTAGGCCGCCACCCTCGTGTGCAGCTTTCGAAAGACGACATACGTACCGTTTCGCCCAAGCACCTCCGGATTCGGCATCGGGGGTAGCTCGCCCGTCTCGTCCGGGTAGCCCAGGATGATCTCACCGGCCTTGAGCGGTCTCTCCTTCCGGTTCGAGGGAGGTCTGCCGCTCCCTTCGATCGTCGGCTGGCCGATCCCGTCCTTGAAGCCGAACGAGGTTCTCCCGGTCGGGAGCTGGTAGCAGTCCTGACGCCAGATCAGCTCGACGCCCGAAAGCTGCCGGTCGGCACGGCGTGCCTTCTCGACCACGGCCTGGAGCCGAGCGGCGTCGGGGGACAGTGCCGCCACCGCGACGTGGACGTCGGGGGTGCCGAGCGGCTTCTCCCAGTGCTCCGGGCTGCTCTCGCCGAGGTCTCCCAGCTCCGCCGCGCGTGCTGCCATCCCCTGCTGGAACTCCGGGGCGAAACTGTCGAGCGATTTCTGCGGCACCCCGAGCGCCTTCAGGCCGTGATACGTGAAGGCGACGGTGATCCAGGCGTCGTGAGCGGGATCGGATGAGGGTCGTCCGGAGTCAACGAGCTGGAGAAATCGGCGGACCAGCTCGCGCCCGGCGGCGCGGTCATCGATACGCAACAGCAGGTAGGTGCCGACGTACGGTGAGGGTCGCTCGTGCAACGCCCCGCTCTGGATGTCGTCGAGTTCGAGGTTTACGCCCTCGCTCGCGGTCACGGTATTCACGTGCTTTCCATCACCTAGTGGTGCTCGGGGCGGTCGGGGGGATCCGGATTTGGCGCTGCGAGGTAGGGAAAACTGCGGGAGGCCTGCTTCGTGGCCTGGTCGACCCCGTCGCGGATGATCGGCCCGTTTCCGGCGTTGACGAGCTGGGTGAAGATCGTGTCGATCACGTCGTCGTTGAGCGCCCGTCCTCCGCAGGTTTCATGTGCCTCGCCCCGGAGCGCGGCGAGCTCGATCTCCAAGAACGAACCCTGCTCGCGGTAGGGCTTGGTGACGTCGACGACGAGGAAGTCGGCGAGCATCAGATCGGTCAACGGATGGCTGCCGTTCCCGTCCGTTGGCCAGTCGGTCTTCCCGTCGAGGCCGTCCCAGAAGGCGAGATTGGCGTTCAGCCGCGCCCGGTAGGCGCCCTCGTACGCGTCACTGAGGTGGAAGGCGTCCTCCATGTTGTAGACGTCGCGAATCTCAAGGTCTCGGTTCACCACATCGAACTGCTTCGGCGCCAGCATCATGTTCTTCACCTCAGGTCGTCCGACCCGCTCGATGCGAACGCTGAGCTTGCCGCGGGTGAGCGTCTCCGCGACAACACCGATCAGCGCGGCGCCGCCCAGGACCGCGGAGTCGATCTCCGCGACGATGCCGAGAACGTTCTTGCCATCGAGGAAGATCGACCCGGGATCGGCGAACGCCAACTTCCCCGTCGCGATCGTCTTGAGCGCGGCGGGGGCGTCCATGATGAACGGATCCCAGCGCACGCCGGCGAAGACGCGAACGCCGTGCCCAGAGCCGCCAGCCGCGTCGTTGACGGAGAACGAGACCGTTTCACCAGCAGGGGTGATGCACGTGCCTTCCTGCTCGACCCGCTGCGAGCCCGTACCGCCCACCGGAGGCGAAAACACGCAGTCGAACGCGAACTCCTCAACCCGAGCGGCGAACGGCACCGGGTCCCCCGACGTGCCGGCAGTAAGGGGGCGCAATCGGAAGCGATAAACCAGCCCGTCGGAGAACACGTCGCTGGGCTTCGCGAATGGGAGCGTGTTCATCACGAGCACGAGATGCCCGGGCCGCTCAGGGCTCGGAAACGCGTAGACGTCAGTGATGTCGGCAATCGGCTCCGCCAACGCGCGCGGTCCCGAGATGTGATCCGACATCGGCGCCCCTGGGTCCAGGCCCCGTCAGTCCGCTGCCTCGTCCAGCAGCGGCTTCAACGCGGGATGCTGCAGCGCCTCCGCGGCTTCCGCGTTGTCGAGCACCTGTTGGAAGGCCATGTTCACGCGCTGCGCTTTCCGGATTTCCTTTACTGTGCCGCCATAGTTTCGTGCGTAGGCCGCCGCAGTCTGCTGCGCGTTGAGGATGAACTCTTTCTCCGACGCCAGGTTCGGAAGGCCCTCGTAGCCTTCTACGTGCCGAAAGATGACGTCGAAGAGCCCGAGCGTCGGCCCGGACGTAAAGAAGTCCTCCATGTAGGCG
This sequence comes from uncultured Actinomycetota bacterium, assembly GCA_963801015.1. Classification (GTDB taxonomy): domain Bacteria; phylum Actinomycetota; class Actinomycetes; order CAWDCV01; family CAWDCV01; genus CAWDCV01. The sequence continues at coordinate 557,963 of CAWDCV010000002.1, forward strand.
TCCCACGGGCCGTCGAAGCTCGTCACGAACGCGAGCCGCGTGTCGTCGTCAAAGAGCACGAACCTCGCCTCATGAATCGTCTTGATCGCCATGCCGTAGTCGCCTGGCCGGTAGCCGGGGGTCTCCTGCAGGTCGTGGAGCGCAGCGCGCAAGGCCTCGCCTTCGCCGGGCTTCACACGAAAGAACAAGCTGAACTCGCTCGTCGGGCCAACGCTGACACCCGGGCGAGAAGGTTCTGGTACGGACGCTGCCATTCGTTTCTCCTGTAGGTCGTGCCGGCAAGGGCCGTCGGCGACCGTCTTGCTGCGCCCAGCTTTCGCAGCCGGCGAGCGCAGCGCATCATCCCGATCGGGTGAGCCGCGGCTCGGACGCTGTCGGCGCACCGGAACGCGGCGGTGCTGGGTGTCGCGCAGCGCGCGACGGCTTCGGTGATGAGCGATCATTCTGGCGAGGAGCTCCAGCAGCTGACGGTTCCGGGAGCTCGCCGCGCGACGCGCAGCCGAGCGAAGAGGTCGTCGAGGTTGCGCGCCCCTGCGGCGGTGGTGCGTACCCAGCGGCGCGGGACCACCCGGCCGGCTACCGCCGCCACGCCGCGCGGGACCGTTGCTCGCATCCCGGTGGGGCTTGTGTCGCTCGGCCCGGGTGGGGATGGGTGGCGGCGGTGCACGATGCGTCAGACCGAGGCAGGCTCGCCGTCTGGTGTCACAACCAGCCACAGGCCACCGTTGAGGTTGACGTTGTGGCAGCGCACCTCGTTCTTGCCCTCGTTCACGTAGTAGTAGAGCGGGTGGCCTGCGTACGTCACCTGCATGCTGCCGTCGGTGCGTGGGGATGTGCCCAGCAGGTCGGCACGTGCTCCGCCCGCGGCGACCGGCGCACCCTCGGTAAGGACCGGTGGCCACGCCTCGGCGCAGGCGTCGTAGCACTCCGGCGTCGGCGTCTTCTCCTTGTCGAAAAGGTAGATCGCCTGACCGGTTTCATCGAACAGCATCTCGCCGAATTCGCTATCGGCCGTTGTGATCACTGTTCCGGAAGCTGCTGCCGGAGCTGGTGACCCGGTCATCTGCGCAGGTGCCGCCGACGACGCGGTTGGGCTCGGTGAACTTGCTGCCTCGGTCGTCTGTTCGGCGGTTGTTGTCGTGGGTTCCGCATCTCCACCACACCCGGTGAGCGCGATGGCTGCCACCGCAGCCGCCGCAACGAGAAGTCGCATGTGCCGGACTGTAGTGATGCAATTCGCTCGCATGCGCATCTCGGCGCACGTCATGGAGGGGTAAGAACTCAGGAGGTGGGCCACACCGGACTGCGCTTCTCGTTGAAGGCGGCCACCCCTTCGCGCCGATCCGCGGAGAACGCGGTCGCGCGCCAGGCGCCGTCCTCGACCTCCAGGCCAGTCGCCAGATCGGTGTTCAGTCCGAGCCGAAGCGCCCGCTTGGCATTGCGCACGCCGACCGGCGAGTTGACAGCGATCTGCTCGGCCAGCTTCACGGCCGCCGATTGCGCTTCTCCGGCGGATACCCGCCGGTCGATCAGACCGAGTCGGTCCGCTTCGCCGATGTCCAGCCGCCGCCCGGTGAAGATGAGATCGGCCGCTCGCGACGCACCGATGCGTCGAGCCACTAGCTGGGTTCCGCCGCCGCCGGGGATGACGCCCACCGTGACTTCGGGCAGACCGACGACAGCAGTCTCGTCAGCGACGATGAGGTCGCACGACAGCGCCAGCTCGAAGCCGCCGCCGAGCGCGTACCCCGCGATCGCCGCGACCGTGGGCACCGGCAGGTTGAGGACGCCGCCGAAGGCAGCGCGGTAGCGCAGCCGCTGAGCCATCAATTCGGCGTCGGTGAACGCGTTGCGTTCCTTGAGGTCCGCGCCGACGCAGAAGGCCGACTCATTGCTGGAACTCAGGACGACGGCGCGCACCGCTGCATCCGCGGCCAAGGCCCCTGTCGCGTCCCCAAGGTCGCGGGCCATTGCTGTCGACAGGGCATTGCGTGCGTCCGGGCGGTCGAGCACGATCTCGGCCACGACGCCGTCGGGGCCGTGGCGGCGAACGAGGACGTACGCACTCATGGGCTCATCCTCGCCGACGCAGCAACCAGGCCTCGACGAGACCGACACCGGGCAGCGGTCGCATCCAGGCTCGGCGCACCCGATACTCGGGTTCACCATCGAGCGCGGCCGCCATTGCGCTGTCGACGTAGACCCTTCCCCTGCGGCCGTACGTCGTGAGTCGGCTGGCGAGGTTGACGGTCGTCCCGAAGACGTCGCCCAGCCGATGGAGCACATTTCCCGTCGCCAGGCCGACGCGTACGTCCGGCAGGATCGGGTCGGCTCTCATCGCCGCCGAGATTTGCAGCCCGATGTCAGCCCCGACGGCGGGTGGCCCGGCGAGGAACAGCACCTCGTCGCCGAACGTCTTCACCACGCGACCGCCCGCGGCGGCAACGATGTCCGATGTACGCGCCTCGAACGTCTCTACGACGGCCGCGAACTCCGATTCGGGCAGCCTCCGCGCCAGCCGCGTATAGCCCACGAGATCCGCGAACCCCACTGTCGCCTGGTTCAACTCGGTGTCCTCGTCGGCGTCCCACAGTGTCCGGTTAGCGGCAGCAGCGAGCTTGCGCCGCCAGACGTACACGAGCAGCTGCTCTAGCTCCGGCGTCAGTGTCGCCGCCTGCTCGACGCCGGCGCGGAAGGCCAGCTCCGGCGCCACCCCATCAGCCGCGACCCGCTCGACCAGCGTCTGCAGCTGCCACTCGACCAGGCGACCGGTCATCCGACCCAGGGCACGGGTGAGGTGCACCGTCGTCTCGAGGTCGAGCATCCCGCGGCGGCGCAGCGACGACACCAGCCGAAGCGCCGCCACGTCGGCGTCGGTGAACACCGGCACGTCGTCGCCGACGTCGGCGAAGCCCATCGCGCGCCACAGCCGACGCGCCTCCGACAATTCGATACCCGCCAGCCGGCAAACTTCCTCGCGCGCGTAGCGGCGTTCCTCCCCGAGGAAGGCTGTCTCGAGGTTCGCTGGCGTCGCTGATGTTCCCGACGCGCTCGACGTCATCGGTCCCGGTCGCTGCGGTCGTCTGGGTCATGGAGGGGAGACCGCGTGCGGCGCCGGTAGTCGTCTTCTTCGTACAGCCGATAGACCTCGCGTTGCACGATCTCCACCTCGGGCACGTCGGCGAGCACCAGTTGACCGCGCTCTCCGCCAGACTCGACCACGAGCGTTCCGCAGCCGAGCATCCGCTCGAGAACGGTGCTGTGCTCGAAGTGCACGTCGTTGATGCGTCCCAACGGCATGTCGCGGCCCACGCGGGCGACGAGGCCCACCCGGGTGATGATCCGCCGGTTGGTGATCGTGTACTCGGTCGTCAGCCAGCGGAAGAACGGGTACGCGGCAAAGCGGCCGATGACGAGCAGCGCAAGCAGGGCGATGGCGCCGCGCAGCCACGGCTGGAAGTCGCCCTCGGGAACGATCGCGGCGACGTATGACCCGACGCCGACCATGACGACGAACACGATCGCGGGGACCAGGACTTCCTTCCAGTGGGGGCGGGTGTCGCGGACGATCTCCTCACCGTCACCGAGCAGTTTGCGCGGGTACGCCATGGTCCGATCGTGGCACGCGTCAGCGCCGTACGTGCAGCACGTCGCCGGCACTAATGTGCGTTCCGTCGACGACGAGCTGCCCGCGCGTGTCGACGGACGCGGCCAGCCCAGTCAGGACCGTCCCACCACCGAGCTCGACGCGGACCGGGTGCCCGAGAGTGCTGCACAGCTCTCGGTAGCGCTGCGCGATTCCACTCGCTTCGGCGTCGCCGTTATCGTCCGTCCAGCGCTGGTACGCAACCGCGAGCTCTCGCAGTACCGCGAACAAGACCCCGTGCAGGTCGGTGGTCGTCGAATCATGCTCGACCAGCGACGTCGCGCCAGGCGGCAGCTGATCGGTGGTTGCTGTCACGTTGAGCCCGATGCCGATGACCGCGGCATCCGGCTCCACGCGCTGAACGAGGATCCCGGCCAGCTTCTTGCCGCCGACGAGAACATCGTTCGGCCACTTCAGCACGGCGTCGATCCCGGCGACGTCGCGTACCGCGGACGCCACGGCGACCCCGGTCAGGAGTGGCAGCCAGCCCCAGCGGTCGGTAGCGATCGATGCGGGGCGTAGCAACACCGAGAACGTGAGCCCGGACCGAGCCGGTGCTATCCAGGTCCTGTCGAGGCGACCTCGACCCGCGGTCTGCGCCTCCGCGACCAGCACTAGCCCGGCGGCAGCACCATCGCGCGCCAGGGCCGCGACATCGTCGTTGGTGGAGCCGGTTTCAGCGACGACGCGGATCTCCGTCCACGGTGACCCGGTGGGCACAGGCCTCAATGTAGTTACAGTGCGCTGCATGGGCCGACCCGCCGCCGATCCGTCGCCCGAGCCGGACATTCATACGACGGCGGGCAAGTTGCGCGAGCTCGAGCGGCGCACGGACGAAGCCATCCACGCGGGATCCGAGCGCGCCGTCGAGAAGCAGCACGCGCGCGGCAAGATGACCGCTCGGGAGCGCGTCGAGGCGTTCCTCGATGACGGTTCCTTCGTCGAGACGGATGCTCTAGTGCGGCATCGCGCCCGTGCATTCGGCATCTCGCGCAACAGGCCGTACGGCGACGGCGTCATCACCGGGTACGGCACCGTCGACGGAAGACCGGTGTGCGTCTTCAGCCAGGACGTCACGGTGTTCGGCGGCAGCCTCGGCGAGGTCTATGGCGAGAAGATCGTCAAGGTGATGGACCTGGCGTTGAAGACCGGTTGCCCGGTTGTCGGCTTCAACGACGGCGGCGGCGCTCGTGTCCAGGAAGGTGTCGTCGCGCTCGGCCTGTACGGCGAGATCTTCTATCGCAACGTGATGGCGTCCGGCGTCATCCCGCAGATCTCGCTAGTGATGGGTCCGGCTGCCGGCGGCGCGGTCTACTCCCCCGCGCTCACCGACTTCACGCTGATGGTCGATCAGACGTCGAACATGTTCATCACCGGACCCGACGTCATCAAGACGGTCACCGGTGAAGACGTCGGGTTCGAGGAACTCGGTGGTGCGCACGCGCACAACACCAAGTCCGGCGTCGCCCACTTCAAGGCCGCCGATGAAGCGGAGTGCCTCGAACTCGCGCGCGATTTGCTGTCGTACCTGCCCTCGAACAACCTCGACGACCCGCCGACGTTCGACGTCACTGCATCGTTGGAAATCACTGACGACGACCGCGAGTTGGACTCGCTGATACCCGATTCGGCGAACCAGCCGTACGACATGCATCGCGTCATCGAGTACGTTCTCGATGACGGCGAATTCCTCGAGGTACACGCGCTGTTCGCGCCGAACATCGTCTGCGGCTTCGGGCGCGTCGAGGGTCGTTCGGTCGGCGTCGTCGCCAATCAGCCGATGCAGTTTGCCGGCACGCTCGACATCGACGCGTCGGAGAAAGCAGCGCGCTTCGTGCGTACGTGCGATGCGTTCAACGTGCCAGTACTGACATTCGTCGACGTGCCGGGGTTCCTCCCGGGCACCGACCAGGAGTGGGGGGGCATCATCCGGCGCGGCGCGAAGCTCATCTACGCCTATGCCGAGGCGACTGTTCCGAAGGTGACTGTCATTACCCGCAAGGCGTACGGCGGCGCGTACGACGTCATGGGCTCGAAGCACCTGCGCGCCGACGTGAACCTCGCGTGGCCGACGGCGCAGGTTGCCGTCATGGGGGCGCAGGGCGCGGTCAACATCCTGTATCGGCGCGAGCTCGCGGCGTCGTCATCTCCGGAGACGCGGCGGACGGAGCTCGTGCAGGACTACGAGGACCACCTCGCCAATCCCTACATCGCCGCCGAGCGCGGGTACGTCGACGCGGTCATTCCGCCGTCGGAGACGCGGGTGCAGGTCGTCCGTGCGCTACGCGCGCTGCGCACGAAGCGGGCAACGTTGCCGCCGAAGAAGCACGGGAACATCCCGCTGTGAGCGCGCACTTGCGTGTCGTGCGTGGTAACCCGACTCCCGAGGAGCTCGCCGCGCTCATCGCGGTTGTGCTTGCGCGCCCCTCGACGCCCACCGGGAAAGAACCTGCTCGGCGAAGATCACGATGGGCGGACCCACGCCGGCGGCTCCGCTCGCCGCTAGAGCATGGGCCTGGAGCGTGGCGCGCCAGCGCTTATCCACACCCCTGACCTCCGCGATGCTGTGCGGTCATACCTTGGTAGTAGACTACTGTCTGTGCCCCGAGGGAACCCGTCACCGAAGATCGCTATCACTGTCGATCCGGACGTTCACGCGCAGATCGTCGAGGCGGCCGCGACGGACGGCGTCAGTGTTTCCGCATGGCTAACGCAGGCTGCTCGCCACGCGTTGAAGCTTCGCGACGGCCGCGCCGCCATCGCCGAGTGGGAAGCAGAGCACGGTGCGTTCACTGACGAAGAGCTAGCCGCAGCCAGACGCGAGATCGCTGAGGCGGAGACAGCCGCGCGGGTGCGCCGCTCGGCATGACCGCGGTCGTCTACGACGCAGGGGCCTTGCTGGCCGCTGATCGCAGTAGCAGGAAGATCTGGCTGCAGCACCGCGTCTGGACCGATGAGGGAGTTGTCCCATCCGTACCGGCGCCGGCACTCGCGCAGGTGAGCCGCTCGCCTCGGCAGGCGCAGCTGCGTCGCTTGCTTCGGGGCTGTGACGTCATCGCACTGGACGAGGACGAAGCTCATGCTGTCGGCCGGCTTCTGGCAGTCAGCGGAATGTCCGATATCGCCGACGCAGCCGTCGTCGTCGCTGCCCGAGATCGTGGTGCCACGATTCTGACCAGTGATCGAAAGGACATTGCAAAGCTGCTCGCGGCCAGCGACGAGCGATGCCCAATCGTCGACGTGTGAGTCCGCCATCGGACGGCGGATAGGGTCGCGGATCGTGGGTGCTGTTGACGACATCGCGAACCGTTACGTCGACGAGATCGCCGAGCTCGATCCGGTGCTGGCTACGTTCGCCGGCATCGCGGGTCACGACGACCGCATGACGGACTACTCGCCCGACGGCTGGGCAGCCGCAGCGGAGCTCGATCGCCGGACCCTTGCCGCACTCGACAACGTCGAGCCGGTAGACGGCCGGGAGAGCGCCGCGCGGGAAGCCATGCAGGAGCGGCTCAGCGTGTCGCTCGAGCGTTACGACGCCGGCATTGCCCAGCACGATCTCAACGTCATCGACTCCCCGATGCAACACATCCGGCAGGTCTTCGACCTGATGCCGGCGGACACCGAGGACGACTGGGCGGTCATTGCCACGCGGCTCGCGACGGTTCCCGGCGCCGTCGACTCGTTCCGGGCCAGCCTGGACGAGTCGATACGCGACGGCGACGTCGTTGCGCTCCGGCAGATCATCAACTGCGCGCGGCTCTGCGATTCCTGGACGGGCTCCGGAAATGGAGAACCGTCCTTCTTCGCCGCCTTGGCCGAGCGCTCGGGACAGACGGGCAGCCTACGATCGGAGCTCGACCAACACGCCGCCGCTGCAACGTCGGCATTCGCGGCGTTCGGCGACTACCTGCGGGGCGAGCTCGCTCCCCACGGCCGCGAGCGCGACGCTGCGGGCAGGGACACGTACCGGCTCGCCGCGAGGTACTTCCTCGGCGCCGACATCGACCTGGACGAGACGTACGACTGGGCCTGGGACGAGCTGCATCGGATCGAGGCCGAGCAGAGCGCGCTAGCCGATCGCATCGTGCCTGGGGGCACCCTTGATGACGCCATCGCCGAGCTGAACCGTGACCCGAAGCGCACCATCGCCGGCGCGGAGGCCTTCCGCGACTGGATGCAGGACCTGGCTGACCGCAGCGTCGCGGGCCTAGCGGGCACGCATTTCGACATCCCCGAGCCAATCCGCCGTCTCGAGTGCCGCATCGCACCGACACACGACGGGGCGGTCTACTACACCGGGCCCAGCGAGGACTTCTCGCGACCGGGCCGGATGTGGTGGGCGGTGCCGGAGGGCGAGGACCGGTTCGCGACGTGGCAGCAGACGACCACCGTCTTCCACGAGGGCGTCCCGGGGCATCACCTGCAGATCGCCCAGACCGTCTACCGCGCCGACCTGCTCAACCGCTGGCAGCGGCTGCTGTGCTGGTGCTCCGGCCACGGCGAGGGCTGGGCGCTGTACGCCGAGCGGTTGATGGCCGACCTCGGCTGGCTGGACGACCCGGGTGACCGGATCGGCATGCTCGACGCCCAACGCTTCCGGGCGGCCCGCGTGGTCGTCGACATCGGCATGCACCTCGAGTTCGACGTACCGCAGGGCGCAGGTTGGCACGAGGGCGAGCGCTTCGGCCCGGACCTGGGATGGGAGTTCCTGCGCACTCACAGCACGGTGCCCGAAAAGCAGCTGCGGTTCGAGCTGGAGCGCTACCTCGGCTGGCCGGGTCAGGCGATCTCGTACAAGGTCGGTGAGCGCATCTGGCTTGCTGCGCGAGAGGACGTGCGCGCCCGCCAGGGCGACGCCTTCGACCTGGCGACGTTCCACCGGGCGGCGCTCGACCTCGGCGCGATGGGCCTCGACCCGCTGCGCTCTGCGCTCGCCAAGCTCTAGCGCGGTAAGCGGGCCCTAGACTCCCGCCCGTGCGCAGCGTCCTGATCGCCAACCGGGGCGAGATCGCGGTACGGGTGATCCGCGCATGCCGCGACGCCGGACTGACCAGCGTCGCCATCTACGCCGATCCCGACCGGGATGCGCTGCACGTGCGGCTGGCCGACCAGGCGTGGGCGCTGGGCGGTTCGACAGCGGCCGACAGCTACCTGAGCATCGACAAGGTCCTGCATGCGGCAGCCGAGTCCGGCGCTGATGCGGTGCATCCCGGGTACGGCTTCCTGGCCGAGAACGCCGACTTCGCGCAGGCCGTACTCGATGCCGGGCTGACTTGGATCGGGCCGCCTCCGCCGGCGATCCGCGCCCTCGGCGACAAGGTGCAGGCCCGCCACATCGCGCAGCAGGTCGGCGCGCCGCTGGTGCCGGGAACGGCCGATCCGGTGGCGGGAGTGGACGAGGTCGTGGCATTCGCCGAGGAATACGGCCTTCCGGTGGCGATCAAGGCAGCGTTCGGTGGCGGCGGTCGTGGCCTCAAGGTCGCCCGCACCCTGGCCGAGGTGCCCGAGCTGTACGCATCTGCTGTACGGGAGGCGGTCGCCGCCTTCGGTCGCGGCGAGTGCTTCGTGGAGCGGTACCTCGACCGCCCGCGGCACGTCGAGACGCAGTGCCTCGCCGACCGGCACGGCAACGTCGTCGTGGTGTCGACGCGCGACTGCTCGCTCCAGCGACGTCACCAGAAGCTGGTCGAGGAGGCGCCCGCGCCGTTCCTCACCGAGGAACAGGTGGCCCAGCTTCGGCAGGCGTCCCGCGACATCCTGCGCGCGGCTGGCTACGTCGGTGCCGGGACATGCGAGTTCCTGGTCGGCCAGGACGGCACGATCTCCTTCCTCGAGGTCAACACGCGCCTGCAAGTCGAGCATCCGGTCACCGAAGAGGTCACCGGCATCGACCTCGTCCGCGAGATGTTTCGAATCGCCGACGGCGAGGCACTGAAGTACGCCGATCCCGAGATTCGCGGTCACTCGATCGAGTTCCGCATCAACGGCGAGGATCCTGGGCGCGGCTTTCTCCCCACCCCGGGCGCGGTGACCGTCTGGCGTCCTCCGTCGGGGCCGGGGATTCGCGTCGACTCCGGCGTCGAACCCGGGGACGAGGTCAGCGGCTCGTTCGACTCGCTGCTCGCCAAGCTGATCGTGACCGGAGCCGATCGGCAGCAGGCGCTGGAGCGTTCCCGCCGAGCGCTCACCGAGTTCGTCGTCGAGGGGATGGCTACCGCGCTGCCGTTCCATCGTGCGGTCGTGGACGACCCGGCGTTCGCCGAGGAGCCGTTTGGCGTGCACACGAGGTGGATCGAGACGGAGTTCGTCAACCTCATCCCGCCGTACGAGGGTGAGGTTGGCACGTCCACGCCGGAGGAGCAGCGGGAGAAGATCACCGTCGAAGTGGGCGGGCGGCGTATAGAAGTTGTCCTCCCGGCTGGGCTCGGATCGGCCCCTGCTGCCGGGTCCCCCGCCCCGCGCCGACGCGGAAGATCTCGTACAGCCGCGGCATCGGGGGGCGGTGATGTGTTGACGAGTCCCATGCAGGGGACGATCGTCAAGGTTGGCGTCGACGAGGGCGCCCTGGTGGAAGCGGGCGACCTGATCGTCGTGCTCGAGGCCATGAAGATGGAACAGCCGATCAACGCGCACAAGGCCGGTCTTGTGACGGGTCTCACCGCCGTTGTCGGTGATCCGGTGAGTAGCGGCGCCGCCATCTGCGAGATCCGCGACGCACACTGAGAGCCAGGGAGGCTCATCGTGGAGTTGTTGGCACTGCTGGTCCTGCTCGGAGGCGGTGCGGCCGTGGCGTACGCCGTGTCGAACCGCCGCAAGCAGCGCGAGGCAGACGAGGCATTGGCGTCGGTCAAGAAGGTCGCCGAGGAAGACGTGACCCGGCTGGGCGAGGACGTCGCTGCGCTGGACAACGACGTGGCGGGACGCCCGCTCGACGAGGCGACGCGGCAGGACTATCGGCGCGCGCTGGACGCCTACGACGGCGCCAAGCTCGCTCTCGACGCGATGCGCCGGCCGGAAGATGCGCGCGGCGTGACCGAGGCGCTCGAGGACGGCCGGTACGCCGTCGCAACCGTACGGGCGCGGTTGAACGGGGAGCCGCTGCCGACGCGCCGGCCGCCGTGCTTCTTCAACCCGCAGCACGGCCCCTCGACCGAGGACGTCGAGTGGGCACCGCCAGGCGGGCAGCCGCGACCGGTTCCGGTGTGCGCGGCCGACGCCGAGCGAGTACGCGCCGGTGCCGAGCCAGACGCTCGCAAGGTGCTGGTCGGCAGCGAGCGCCGCAACTACTGGGAGGCCGGCCCGCAATACGCGCCGTACGCGGCGGGCTACTTCGCGCCGTTCGCCATGTCCGGCTTGCTGCCCGGCGTACTGCTCGGTGCGGCGCTCGGCGGCGGATTCGGCAACTGGGACGGCTCATACGCATCGGGCTATGAGGCTGGACAAGCTGAAGGCGGCGGTGAGGGCGGCGACGGCGGTGGTGACGGCGGCGGCGACGGCGGCGGCGGCGATGCTGGCGGTGACGCCGGGGGCGACTTCGGGGGCGGCGACGGCGGCGGCTGGGGCGGCGACTTCGGCGGTGGCGGCTTCGACTTCGGGGGCGGCGACTTCTAGCCGCCGGTCGTGAGCGATACGCGACGAGTGAGGGCGATACGCGTCCTCCAGAGCGCGTATCGCCCGAAATGATCACGTATACGTGATCATTTCGGACAGCGGCGGGGGCTGGTGGTTAGGGGGTGGCGGACTCGGGGTCGCGCTCGTAGAGCTGCCGCGCGGCCTCGGCGACGGATCCGCTGAGCGAGGGGTACACGGTGAACGTGTGCGCAACCTGAACGACCGTGAGACCGAGGTCGACGGCCAGGCCCACCGGGAAGATGAGCTCGCTCGCTCGCGGCGCGACCACGACGCCGCCGGTGACGATCCCCGTACCAGGACTGCAGAACAGTTTCACGAACCCGTCCTGCACGTTCTGCATCTTGGCCCGCGCGTTCGTTGCCAGCGGCAGCTTGATTACGCGTGCGTCGACCGAGCCCGAGTCGACCGCCTGCTGGGTAACGCCGACCGTCGCGATTTCCGGATCGGTGAAAACCGTCGACGAAACCGTGCGCAGCCGCAGCGGTGACACCGCCTCGCCGAGCGCGTGCCACATCGCGATCCGGCCCTGCATGGCCGCGACCGAGGCCAGCATCATGAGCCCCGTGCAGTCGCCCGCTGCGTAGACCCCGCGAGCGGTCGTCCGCGACACGCGGTCGACGACGACGTGGTCGCGCTCCAGCGTGACCCCTGCCTCCTGCAGTCCGAGGTCCGCAGTGTTCGGCACCGAGCCGACCGCCATCAGGCAGTGAGAGCCTTCGACGGTACGGCCGTCGGTCAGCGTGACCACCACACCGTCACCCGACCGCCGCACGGCAGCGGCCCGGGACCGCGACAGCACGGTCATGCCCCGCCGCCGGAACACGTCCTCGAGCACCTGCGCGGCGTCCGCATCCTCGCCCGGCAGCACCCGCTCGCGCGACGACACCAGCGTCACGCGGGCACCGAGCGCCTGGTACGCGCTGGCGAACTCTGCGCCGGTCACCCCGGAGCCCACCACGATCAAGTGCTCGGGCAGCTCCTCGAGCTCGTAGACCTGCGTCCAGGTAAGGATCCGCTCGCCGTCTGGCTCGGCGTCCGGCAGCACTCGCGGGTGCGCCCCGGTCGCGACGAGGACGACATCGGCATCGAGCGCCTCGGTCCCGCCGTCGGCCAGCGCGACAAGAACCCGCTCGGTGCCGTCCAACCGGCCGGTACCCGCCAGCACCCGTACGCCTTCCTTGCCGAGCCGCGTCCCGATGTCGTCCGACTGCGCGTGCGCCAGCCGCTTGACCCGCGAGTCAACGACCCCAAGGTCGGCGGTCACACCCTCCTCAGCGAAGCGCACGCCGAGCTCGGGGGACTCGGTGACGTCGATCATCGTCTCGGCTGTGGCGACGAGCGTCTTCGACGGGACGCAGTCGGTCAGCACCGCCGACCCGCCGAGACCGTCGCGCTCTACCACCGTGACCTCGGCGCCCAGTTGGGCGGCCACCAGCGCTGCTTCGTACCCGCCGGGCCCGCCGCCGAGGATCACCACTCGCATCACACCGGCCATTATCCGCGGCCGGCATTACCCTCCGTACGCTTCCGGTCGTGGCCCTCTACGCGGCGTACGGCAGCAACATGGATCCGCGACAGATGCTCGAGCGCGCACCGCACTCGCCTGCGCACGGCACCGGCTGGCTGGTCGACTGGCGGCTGACCTTCGGCGGCGAGGACGTGGGCTGGGAGGGCGCGCTCGCCACTGTCGTCGAAGAGCCGGGCTGCCAGGTCTTCGTCATGCTGTACGACGTCCCGCCGCCGGACGAGGGTGCGCTGGACCGATGGGACGGCGCTGAGCTGGGCGTCTACAGCAAGATCCGGGTGCGCGTGCAGACGCTCGAGGGCGACGTTCTCGCCTGGCTGTACGTGCTCGACGCATGGGAGGGTGGCCTGCCGTCCGCGCGCTACCTCGGCATCATGGCCGACGCCGCGGAGGCCGCCGGGGCTCCCGACGACTACGTCGCCGAGCTGCGTGCCCGCCCCTGCCGTTCGGTCGGTCCGTGACCTTCCACGGGCGTGGCCGGGGACTAGCCTCTCGCCCGTGACGACATCGCAGGATCCGTACGAGCTGGCTCGCGAAGCCGCGAAAGCGCTGGGAGAGGCGACCGGAGTCGAGCGGCACGACGTCGCGCTCGTCATGGGCTCGGGCTGGGTGCCCGCCGCGGACGTTCTCGGGACCTCCGACCAGGAGATCGCGGTGACAGAGCTGCCCGGTTTCCCGCCGCCGGCGGTCGCTGGGCACAGCGGACGCGTTCGCAGCGTCCAGGTCGGCAACGCCCGCGCGCTGATCTTCCTGGGCCGCGCCCACCTGTACGAGGGCCGGGCAACCGACGCCGTCGTCCACGCCGTGCGTACCGCCGTCGCGGCGGGCGTCAGGCTCGTCGTCCTGACCAACGCCGCCGGCGGCATCCGCGACGGCTTGCTGGTCGGTCAGCCCGTCCTCATCGCCGATCACCTCAACCTGACGGCGCGGTCGCCCATCACCGGCGCAACGTTCATCGACCTGAGCGACCTCTACACCCGCCGGCTGCGCGAGCTGGCCCGCGAGATCGACCCCTCGCTCGAAGAAGGCGTCTACGCGTGCCTGCCAGGACCGCACTATGAGACCCCGGCGGAGATCCGCATGCTGCGCACGCTCGGTGCAGACCTGGTCGGCATGTCCACGGCGCTGGAGGCGATCGCGGCTCGCGAGGGCGGGGCTGAGGTCCTCGGCCTGTCCCTCGTGACCAACATCGCGGCGGGCATCACCGGCGAGCCGCTCGACCACGAGGAGGTGCTCGCGGCCGGGAAGGCGTCCGCGGAGCGGATGGGCCAGCTGCTCCGGCAGGTGGTGCAGGCGTTGTGAGTGACCCTCTGCTGGATCGGGCCCAGGCGTGGTTGGCCGAAGACCCCGACCCGGATACCCGCGCGGAGCTCGAGGCGCTGATCGTCGCCAACAACCATGCCGAGCTGGCGGAGCGCTTCGCCGGCCGGCTCGAGTTCGGTACAGCCGGGTTGCGCGGTGCCCTCGGCGCCGGCCCGATGCGGATGAACCGGGTCGTCGTCATCCGAGCAGCAGCTGGTGTCGCGGCGTACGTAAGAAGTCGCGGCGGCCGCGCCGTCGTCGTCGGCTTCGATGCCAGGCACAACAGCGACGTCTTCGCGCGCGACACGGCTGCCGTCCTGGTCGGTGCCGGGCTGCGCGCGCTCGTCCTGCCGCGCCCGCTGCCGACACCGGTTTTGGCGTACGCGATCCGGCATCTCGGCTGCGATGCGGGAATCATGGTCACCGCCTCACACAACCCGCCGCAGGACAACGGCTACAAGGTCTATCTCGGCGACGGGGCGCAGATCGCGCCGCCGACCGACGCGGAGATCTCCGCGGCAATCGACGCCATCGGACCGCTCGCGACCGTCCCAAGAGGTGACGGCTGGGACACCCTCGACGAGTCGGTGCTCGAGGCGTACCTCGATCGGGTCGCGGGGCTGGTCCCCCCGACCGCGCCGCGAGAGCTCACGATGGTCTACACCCCGCTGCACGGTGTCGGGGGCGAGGTGCTGGTGGACGCCCTGCAGCGGGCAGGGTTCTCAGCGCCGCGTGTCGTGCCTGTGCAGGCCGAGCCGGATCCGAACTTCCCGACGGTGTCGTTCCCCAATCCGGAAGAGCCCGGCGCGCTCGACCTCGCGCTCGAGGCGGCGGTCATCCAGGACGCCGACCTCGTGCTGGCCAACGACCCGGACGCCGATCGGTGCGCGGTCGCCGTCCCGCTGCCCGACGGGTCGGGCTGGCGGATGCTCACCGGCGACGAGGTCGGTGCGCTGCTGGGCGCTTGGCTGCTTCGTACGACCGTCTCCTCCGGCACCCTCGCGGCGTCGATCGTGTCGTCGTCGTTGTTGTCGACGATGGCGCAGCGGCACGACGTCGACTTCGCCGAGACGCTGACCGGCTTCAAGTGGCTCTCCCGGGTGGAGGGGTTGCGGTACGCCTACGAGGAGGCCCTCGGCTACTGCGTCGACCCGGCCGCCGTACGCGACAAGGACGGCATCAGCGCCGCCACTCGCATCGCGGAGATGGCGGCTGCGCTCAAGGCCGACGGACGCACCCTGCTCGATCTGCTCGACGACCTTGCTCGGGAGTACGGGCTGTATGCGACGTTGGCGCTGTCGCTCCGGGTCACCGACCTGGCCGAAATCGACGTCGCGATGGCACGGCTGCGAGCCACGCCGCCGACCTCCCTTGGCGGGCTGACTGTGACGTCGGTCGACGACCTCGCACTGGGCAGCTACGACCTACCGCCGACCGAGGGACTGCGCTACCGACTCGCGCCCCACGGCCGTGTCGTCGTCCGCCCGTCCGGCACGGAGCCGAAGCTGAAGAGCTATCTCGAAGTGGTGCTGCCGGTAGCAACAGGAGACGATCTGGTGGCGCTGCGGTCTCAGGCCACCGGCCTACTGTCCGCGATCAGCACTGATCTCGCTGCCGCACTGGGCCGCTAGCGATCAGGGATCGGACCGCAGCCGCGAGTACCCGACCATGTCGTGATGCGCCCCGGCGCGGAACTGCGCGCCGCGCAGCACACCCTCGCGGACGAAGCCGGCTTTCTCCAGCGCCCGCTGCTCGGGCACGTTGGTCACGTCAGTCGACGCTTCGATCCGATTCACGTCGGTCGTGGCAAACAAGTGGTCCGCGAGCAGTCGCTGGGCGATGCCGCCGATGCCGCGGCCGCGACCCGCGGGAACGAGCGAGATGCCAATGTTCCAGCACGCGGATTCCAGGGTCGGGCCGTACGACGCGCGCCGCCAGGTCACCGTGCCGATCGGCTCGTCGCCAACGACCACCATGAGCAGACCGCCGTTAGCGTCAGTGAGCGTGCCTGCCTCCACCGCATCCCGGTAGGACCCGCGCCGGCCGAGCCCGAAGTCGTTGTACGTCCCCTCGGCGACAGGATCGCCCCTCCATGCGTCGAGGAGAGGCACGTCGTCCATCGTGGGGGCGCGCAGCGTCACCCCGGCATCGAGCTCAGCCAAGGAGCACCGTTCCCAGGATCAGCAGTCCCGCGGCGACCAGGCAGGCAATGGCAGGCCACGACCAACTGATCTGTGGCGCGCCCGCAGCGTCGCCCCGATGTGACTTCCACACCTGCGTGAGCTGATCGACGACGAAGTCCGCATGCGTCCGGCCAGCCATGTCGTCGCGCACGGCCGCGCTGCCGCCTGCAGCGGGCTGCCTACCGAGCGCCCGGCGGCGAACCCGATTCCCGGCGGCGATCGCCCAGCTGCGAAAAACAGCCGGCCCCGAATGGATCCGCAACGCGTCCGTAGAGTCGATCGCGGTCACCGCATTCCAGGGGACGGACACGTCCCGGAGCGGGTTGCGCAGCTGCACCTGCTGGCTGTCCGCGACCACGCCCGGCCGCAGGCCGAGGACGTAGGCGATAAGCGCGATGGCGACCAGCACAGCGAACGCGACCCGTCCGCTCTGCCCGCGCCCACGAATGATGACGTCGATGAGGTTCAGCGCAGCGAACGCAACGAAGATCCAGGCAACGACGCGGGCCGCTGTCGAGCGGAACACCAGCGGCTGCACCGGCGCATTGTTGCTCATCGCGAATCCGGTGGCTCACGGGCGGTCGTGTAGATCGTCGTGAGAGATTGGCACGATCGCGCGCGGCGACTTCTCACGACGATCTACACGACCTCGCTGACACGAGGCGGACTGGACCGCGGAGCTATCGTGATCGGGTGACCACCTCGTCGTTGCGGTTGGTCGGTGACGTCGCGGCGCCGACGGACACCTCGGATCGCGGGTTGCGCCGTTTCCTGCATGGGCTTCCGGGCGTCGATCAGGTCGGCATCGAGCAGCGGGCCGCTCTGCTCGGCACCCGCTCGATCAAGACGACGGCGAAGAGCTTCGCGCTCGACCTCGCCATCCGGATGATCGATCTCACCACCCTCGAGGGGCAGGACACCCCAGGCAAGGTGCGGGCGCTGTGCGCCAAGGCGTTGCGACCCGACCCGTCCGACCCGACCGCGCCTTCAGTCGCCGCAGTGTGCGTCTATCCCGATCTCGTACCGGTCGCCGCTCAGGCCCTCGGCGAGGACCGCACCCGCCGTACCGTCAAGATCGCCAGCGTCGCGACGGCCTTTCCTTCTGGGCGCGCCGCGCTGGACATCAAGCTCGCCGACACCAAGGACGCTGTCGCGGCCGGCGCCGACGAGATCGACATGGTGATCGACCGCGGCGCCTTCCTCGCGGGGCAATACGGCCTGGTCTACGACGAGATCGTGGCTGTCAAGCAGGTCGTCGGCGACGCCCATCTCAAGGTCATCCTCGAGACCGGGGAGCTGGCGACATACGACAATGTCCGGCGCGCGTCCTGGCTGGCGATGCTCGCTGGCGCGGACTTCATCAAGACCAGCACCGGCAAGATCTCCCCGGCCGCCACAGTGGGGATGACGCTGCTGATGCTGGAGGCCGTCCGTGACTTCCGCGACGCGACCGGCCAGCAGGTCGGTGTCAAGCCGGCGGGCGGCATTCGGACCGCCAAGGACGCCATCAAGAACCTCGTTCTCGTCAACGAGACGGCCGGCCCCGAATGGCTCGACCCCGACTGGTTCAGGATCGGCGCATCCAGCCTGCTCAACGACCTCCTCATGCAGCGGCAGAAGATGGCAACCGGCCGCTACTCCGGGCCGAACTACTTCACCCTCGACTAGCAGGGGGACCTTTCATGCAGTTCGAGTACGCCCCCGCCCCCGAGTCGCGGTCGATCGTCGACATCCACTCGTCGTACGGGCTGTTCATCGGCGGCGAGTTCGTGGAGCCGACCGACGGGCAGTCGTTCAAGACCGTCAATCCCGCCACCGAAGAGGTGCTCGCCGAGGTCAGCACGGCCGGTCCGCGCGACGTGGACCTGGCCGTCCAGGCGGCGCGACGGGCCTACGAACGCACCTGGTCGAAGCTGCCGGCGCGCGAGCGCGGCAAGTACCTCTACCGCATCGCTCGCATCGTGCAGGAGCGCGCCCGCGAACTCGCGGTGCTCGAGTCCATCGACAACGGCAAGCCGATCCGCGAGTCTCGCGACGTCGACATCCCGCTCGTCGCGGCGCACTTCTTCTACTACGCCGGCTGGGCCGACAAGCTTGCGCATGCCGGGTTCGGTCCCGATCCGCGCCCGCTCGGGGTCGCCGGTCAGGTCATCCCGTGGAACTTCCCGCTGCTCATGCTGGCGTGGAAGATCGCGCCCGCGCTCGCCTGCGGCAACACCGTCGTGCTCAAGCCGGCAGAGACCACGCCGCTGACTGCGTTGCTGTTCGCGGAGATCTGCCAGCAGGCCGACCTGCCTCCGGGCGTCGTCAACATCGTCACCGGTGCAGGTGACACGGGACGCGCGCTCGTCGAACACCCAGACGTCGACAAGGTCGCGTTCACCGGCAGCACCGACGTCGGCAAGCAGATCGCCCGCAGCATCGCCGGCACGCGCAAGCGAGCGACGCTCGAGCTCGGCGGCAAGGCCGCCAACGTCGTCTTCGAGGACGCGCCCGTCGACCAGGCGGTCGAGGGCATCGTCAATGGCATCTTCTTCAACCAGGGGCACGTGTGCTGCGCCGGTTCCCGGCTGCTCGCGCAGGAGTCCATCGCAGAGGAGCTGCTCGACCGGCTCAAGCGCCGGCTGGGCACGTTGCGCCTCGGCGACCCGCTGGACAAGAACACCGACATCGGCGCGATCAACTCGGCCGAACAACTGCACCGCATTCGGGAGCTCTCGGAGGTCGGCGAGAGCGAGGGTGCACAGCGCTGGTCACCGCCGTGCGAGCTGCCCGATCGCGGCTACTGGTTCCCGCCCACCGTCTTCACCGGCGTCTCGCAGGCGCACCGGATCGCGCGCGAGGAGATCTTCGGGCCGGTGCTGTCGGTGCTCACCTTCCGCACGCCCGCCGAGGCGGTCGAGAAGGCCAACAACTCCGCGTACGGGCTGTCCGCGGGCGTGTGGACGGAGAAGGGCTCCCGCATCCTGTGGATGGCGACCCAGCTGCAGGCTGGCGTGGTGTGGGCCAACACGTTCAACCGGTTCGACCCGACGTCGCCGTTCGGCGGCTACAAGGAGTCGGGGTACGGCCGCGAGGGCGGCCGGCACGGCCTGGAGGCGTACCTGCGCGCTGGTTAACGGTCTGGTTGGGGTGCGCCGGGGATGTCCTGGATCACGGAGAACACCGCGCCGTCGCCGTCGGCGAGCACGGCCTGCCTGCCGAACTCGCTGTCGTGTGCCTCCTGCACGAGCACGCCACCGTTGTCGAGAGCCGCGGCCACCGCCGCGTCGGTGTCGCGCACGGAGAAATACGGCAACCACGACGGGTACGCGCCCGCCGCGAGGCGGCCCATCCCTCCGAGCGGCCGCGGCTCGTCCGGCCGCCTGAAGAGCTGGTACCCCGCCGGTGCGCCCTCGGGCAGCTCGTCGTAGACGAAGCCGAAGACTGCACCGTAGAACGCACGCGCAGCGTCCGGGTCGGGCACGGCCAGGTCCTCCCACACCAGGCCGCCCGGCTCGTTCACGTGGCTTGCGCCGATCTGCTCGCGCGCTTGCCACACCCCGAACGCCGCACCGCCGGGATCTGCGGCCACCAACATCCGACCGAGCACGCCGACCTCGAACGGCTCGGCGAGGACCCGGCCGCCTGCGTCGGCGACCGCACGCGCAGTCGCGTCGGCGTCGTCACTGGCGAAGTAGACCGTCCACGCCGGCGGCGCGCCCTCCTGCACCGGGCCGATCCCCGCGGCGTCGCCCTCGCCGTACCGGCACATCACGTAGTCGCCGTACTCAGATCCCTGGTCCTCGAAGTCCCAGCCCAGGGCGGCGCCGTACAGCTTCTTCGCCGCGTCGACGTCGGTGCTCGCGAGATCGATCCAGCACGGCACGCCGGTGGGCCACGGTGTCGTTCGTCGAGTCATGATTCGGAGTCAATCAGGAGCCCCCGACAAGTCAATGAGGAGCACTAATCATGCGTACGCTGAGCCTGTGGCAGAGCGGCTAGCCGTACGAAAGACGTACAAGCTGTACGTGGGCGGCGCGTTCCCGCGCAGCGAATCGGGACGGTCGTACGCGGTGAACGACAGCCGCGGCACGTTCGTGGCCAACGCGGCGCTGGCCTCGCGCAAGGACGCACGCGACGCCGTCGTCGCCGCGCGCAAGGCGTTCGGCGGCTGGTCAGCAGCGACGGCCTATAACCGCGGCCAGATCCTGTACCGGGTAGCGGAGCTGCTCGAGGGACGGCGAGCGCAGTTCGTCGACGAGGTTGGCCGCGACGAGGGGGTCAACGGGCGGCGGGCCGGGGAGCTGGTGGACGCCGCGATCGACCGGTGGGTCTGGTACGCCGGCTGGTCGGACAAGATCGCTCAGATCCACGGGTCATCGAACCCCGTCGCAGGGCCCTACTTCGACTTCTCGACACCGGAGCCGACCGGAGTCGTGGCGATCCTCGCGCCGCAGGCGTCGTCGTTGCTCGGGCTGGTCAGCGTTGTCGCGCCGGCGATCGTGAGCGGCAACACCAGCGTCGTACTCGCGTCGCAGGAGCGGCCACTACCGGCGGTGACGCTCACCGAGGTCCTCGCGACGTCGGACCTGCCCGGCGGGGTCGTCAACCTGCTCACCGGACACACCGCCGAGGTCGCGCCGTGGCTCGCCTCGCACATGGACGTCAACGCGATCGACCTCGCGGGCGCCGGATCGGAGATGGTGGCGGACTTGGAACGGGCGGCCGCCGAGAACCTCAAGCGCGTGCTGCGTCCGCCAACCGAGGGAGAGCCAGACTGGCTCGCCGAGCCCGACCTCACCCGGCTGCTGTTCCCGCTGGAGACGAAGACGGTCTGGCATCCCGTCGGTACGTGATCGGGCGTTCTCGCCCGCCTGTCAGAATGCGCCGATGACCGACCGTACCGAGATGAGCACGGCTGACGAGGAGATCGTTCCCGTCTGGCTCGACGTCGGCGGCGAGCGCGGCGTCACCCTGTACGTGCCGGAGTGGAGCCAGCTGGAGCTCCCCGAGGGTGATTCCGAAGTGACCCAGTTCCTGGGCGCGCCCGGCGAACTCCTGCTCTTCGACCGGCCCGCGACACTGGCGGTGTATGTGGCGACCGACGACCCGGACGAGCCCCTCGGCTTGCGCGGGCATCCTCGCTGGGCCGAGCTCACCGAGCGGCCCGAGGTCGACTTCACTCCGTTCGAGGACGACGAGTTCGACCTGTCCGCAGTGTCCACGCTGCTCGCCGACCCCGGTCCGGACGACGTGGCTCGCGCTGGAGAACTGATCGCGTTCGCCTGGGAGCTCGCCCTGCACCTGCGGGCCGAAGACGTCCGGGAGCTGCTCGAGTCCGAGCCGTTCGAGCAGGTACAGACCGATCCCCAGTCGCTGCTCGGGTGGCGGGCCCGCAGCAGGCTGGCGGCCCTGCGCTCAGCCATACGTGAGCGCTGGGACGACGTGCTCGCTCGGCTGGCCGGGGGCGTCCGCCGACCGACGGTCGAGGTCACCGAGGAGCATCCGATAGCGGCGCCGGTCGACCTCGCGCCGTGGGACGGAACGGGAGGGGTGCCGCTCGAGGACGTCGCTGCCCTGGAGACGCTCGGCGTCGGGGTCGGCGGCCGCGCCGGCTTCACGCTGGTGCATCGACCCCAGCTGGATGATGACGAGGACGCGGTACCGCTGTTCGCTGGCCGGCCTGGCGCCATCCGAGTGTGCACAACGCTGGAAGGACTCGCCGATTTCGTCCGCGAGGACACCTCGAGCCAGCTGGTCCGGCTGCCGGGGTGGTACGCGTTGTCGACCCGCGACGATGTCGACCTCACGCCGTACGACGACTCCTGCACCGATCTCGACGCCGTTCCCGAATTGATCGGAACCGGTGCGGCGGGATCCATCGACGACGTCGAGACTGCGCTCTCCCTGGTGTCCGACGTGGCCCGCTTCTCGCGCCTGTACGACGTCACGGCTGCGCTGGAGGACCCGGACGGTCCCATCCGGCACGCGATCGACATCGAGACGGGCGGGAGCGAGGAGACCCTCGACGACGCTGAGCGCGAGGAGTTCGCGGCGGCGTGGTCGCAGCTCGTGGCGCGGGTGTCGGCGCAGTTCGTCTGGGACGACTGACCGGGGTGACAGCGCTGCAGCGCGTCTCCTTGAGCGGCGGGCTGGTCACCTACCTCGCTGACCACGCGGGTACTCGGCCGCACGCCGATCTGATGGAAGTGCATGGCTCGATCGACGCCGCAGCGTCGGCCGTTCTTTCGCAGCTGGCCGGCTGGGCGGTCTCCTGCGATCCGGGGCTGGCGGAGTTGCTCGAGGCTAAGGGCGCACGTGTGGTTCGCCGCGCCGATGAGATGACGTACGACCTCGACGCGCATCCGGTGCCTGCGGCATGGGCGCGGCCGGCTGTGGCACCAGGTCTGTCCGTCGGCCCGCTGCATCAGCCGGCTTCGGAGCTGGCCGGCAGCTGGCGGTCGGCGTACGCGAAGGGCCATGTCGACCACGATCCGCGGGCGCACGCCCCCGCGGGAGTCGAGTTCCTCGGCCGGATCCTCGCGGGGCAGGTCCTCGGCGCGCTGCTGCCGTACAGCGGCAGCGTGACCACGCGCGAGGGTCGGGCTGTGGCGGCGTGCATCGTCACCGATCGGGACGGGACCCCGCCCCACGGCGGCACCTGGGTTACCGAGCTCTTCCGCGACCCGGATCCCACGTACGCCGGGAGCGGGCGAGCGTTGCTTCAACGCGCGCTGGCGCTCGCGGGAGCCGACGGGCGTCCGGCAGTCGGCCTGGTCGTGTCGGTCGGCAACCCCGCCGCCGACCTCTACCTCGACCTCGGCTTCGACCTGGTGACGAGCAGCGTCAGCCTGGTGGTGCCGGGCTGACGCTCGCGCTCGGTGTGCGGGCTCGGGACCGGCGGAACCGGCGCGGGGATACGCGTGGGCGGGCCGCCGAACTTGTCGACGATCGTCAGCTCCTGCGGGTACGCATTACGCACGCGCAGTCCGTTGGGTTCCACCGGATAGGTCCGGTCGATGACCTCGCCGTCCTCGCCGTAGTTGGACGTGTTCGTGATCGGCCGGCCGTTCTGGTCGTAGAGCCTGACGCCGGTCAACGGCTGGCCCTGCGCGTCGTACGGGAAGATGTTCGTGATCGGGGTCCCGTCCTCGTGGGCGAGAGACCCCGGGGCCGGTCCAAAGCTGCCGTAGGGCTCCTCGACCACCGTGTAGCTCCCGTCGCCGGACGCCGCGAACCCTGACGCCAACAGGGCGATCACCGCGATCACGTTCACGAGAATCGACAGCACCCAGGGACCGCGGCGTCCACGCGTCCGTCGACCCAGCAGCACGGAGAGAACCACGGCGGCGACACCGAACACGAATCCTGCGAACGGGCCGAAGAGCGCCGCCAGCACGATGGCTACGAGCAGGCCGCGCAGCACCCACCACGCCGGTTGCAGCTCGACGAGAAAACTGCGCACGGACCGGACCGCCGAGGAATCCCAGAACTGACGCAACCGGCTCGCATCCCGGGTCTGTGCCATAGCCGGAGCGATGCCGGCTGACGCACGCAGCTCGGCGGCGTAGACCTCGGGTGGACCCAGCCGCGACTGCAGCGGCTCGTCCAGCTCAGCCGCAACCTCCGAGAGGTGATCCTCGAGATCCTCGAGCAGGTCGTCGCGCTGAGCTGGCGTCAGGTCGGCGAGCTCGGCGCGCACCCCCGCGGCGTACCGAAGCACCTCCTGGCTCAGACTCGTCGCGGTCCCGTTCGCCCCGCTCGTCATGCTGCCCTCCCAGCGCCGTTGAGCAATCTGGCCATCGTGTCGGTGAAGGTCTGGAACTGCTGCGCCGAGGCGTGCAGCATGTCCCGGCCGCGAGAATTGAGCGCGTAGTACTTGCGGTGCGGCCCCTCCTCGCTCGGGACGACATAGGAGGTCACATGGCCACCGGCGTAGAGGCGGCGCAGCGTCCCGTAGACGGATGCGTCTCCCACGTCCTCCAGGCCGGCGCCGCGCAGGCGCCGTACGACGTCGTAGCCGTAACCGTCTTCGGATTCGAGGACCGCGAGGACCGCGATATCGAGGACGCCCTTGAGCAGTTGTGAGGTGTCCACGTCCGTTGCTGCCTCCCCCCGCTCAGTGCTCTGTCAGAGACACTACTACACTAAGCGGAGTAGCGGAACGGCCACGCGAACTGGTTCCTCCGGTACGCAAACGTCGAAAATCGCGTGACACAAGGAACCAGTCGACGCGATAGCCGGTGCGACAATTCCGCGCGTGGCCAGGGTCGCGCGAGTCGTCCTGCTGACCGGGCCGTCCGGGTCGGGGAAGACGTCGCTCGCGCGCCGCAGCGGCCTGCCCGTACTGCCTCTGGACGACTTCTACCGCGACGGCGACGCAGCAGGCATGCCGCGGACGGCGACCGGGCTGATCGACTGGGACAACCCCCGCTCCTGGAACGCCGAGGCAGCCGTCGCCGCAGTGATGCACCTATCGATGCAGGGATGGGTCGAGGCACCGATGTACGAGATCGGCCGCGACCATGCTGTAGGCACGAGACGGGTCAGTCTCGGCGGCGCACCGGCGTACGTGGCCGAAGGCATCTTCGCGGCGGAGATCGTCACCGAATGCCGCGAGCGCGGCGTTCTCGGCGACGCCATCTGCTTGCGCCACCACCCCATGGTGACCTTCTGGCGCCGCCTCGTTCGCGACCTGCGCGAGCACCGCAAGCCGCCGCACGTCCTCATCCATCGCGGACTGCGATTGTTGCGGGACGAGCCGCGCATCGTGGCCCGGGCATCCGCGCTTGGCGCCACTCCTTGCGACGGTCGCACCGCGCTGGCGCGCATCCGAGCGGTGGCCGACGCAGCGACGGCAGCCGCATGAGGTCCGTCGATCTCAACGCCGACGTCGGCGAGGGCTTCGGGCGCTGGACGCTCGGTGACGATAGAGCGCTGCTCGACGTCGTCACGAGCGCGAATGTCGCTTGCGGCTTCCACGCCGGCGACCCGACGATCATGCGCCGCATCTCAACCCACGCAGTCGAGCGCGGGGTACGGATCGGTGCGCAGGTCGGCTACCACGACCTGGCCGGATTCGGTCGACGCGAGATCGACATCGCCCCCGACGACCTGGCCGCCGACGTGCTCTACCAGTTGGGCGCGCTGCAGGCCTGCGCCGTCGCTGCCGGCAGCACCGTGGCGTATCTCAAGCCGCACGGTGCGCTGTACAACCGTGCAGTCTGGGACGACGCGCAAGCGGCGGCCGTCGTCGAGGCTGCGCACGCCTTCGACGACTCCCTGCCTGTGCTTGCGCTTCCCGACTCGGCGCTGTTGCGCCACGCCGCGGCGGCCGGATTGCCGACCGTGCTCGAAGCCTTCGCCGACCGCGCATACCGCGGCGACGGCACGCTCGTCCCACGCTCCGAGCAGGGTGCCGTGATCTCCGACGAGGCGACCGTCGTTGCGCGGGTGGTCCGGATGGCCACCGAGAACCTCGTGATCGCCGATGACGGCAGCGAGGTGTGGCTCACGCCGCAGTCCATCTGCCTGCACGGCGACACGCCCGGCGCTGCGGCACTCGCCCGCCAGACGAGAACCGCGCTCGAGGACGCCGGCATCCACGTTGAGGCGTTCGCGTGAACGTGCTGCCCATGGGGCCGCGGGCCCTCCTCGTCGACGTTGGCAGCGTCGAGGACGTGCGGCGGCTGTACGCGGAGGTGCAGCGACGCCGCGCCAACGGCGAACTGGTCGATCTCGTCGACGTCGTGCCCGCCGCCCGAACCGTGCTCCTGCAGTTCGCCGCGAACGTCGGATCCCTCGCCGACGAGGTCGTCACGTGGGAGCTACCGACCACGCCACCGCGCACAGGTAAGCGCGTGACCGTGCCGGTGAGGTACGACGGCCCCGACTTGCCAGAGGTCGCGCAGCTGGCCGGCCTGTCGGTAGACGAGGTCGTCGCGCTACACAGCAGCGCCGACCTGACCGTGGCGTTCTGCGGCTTCTCCCCTGGCTTCGGCTACCTCACCGGTCTGCCTGACATCCTTCGTGTCCCGCGACGCCCCGAGCCGCGCAGCGCCGTACCTGCGAGCGCTGTCGGCATTGCCGGGGAGTTCACCGGGGTCTATCCGCGGTCCTCGCCAGGTGGCTGGCAGCTCATCGGAACGGCGCTCATCGAGATGTGGGACGACCAGCGCGACCCGCCCGCACTGGTCGAGCCGGGGGATCGGGTGCGCTTCGTCGTACGGTGACCGCATGGCGACTCCTCCCGGCCGGCAGCTCGTCCGCACCAACGACAACCGCGTGATTGCCGGCGTCTGCGGGGCAATCGCGCAGCGTTACGGCTGGTCGGCAACGGTCGTCCGGCTGGTGTTCCTCCTCTCGTGCCTGCTGCCGGGGCCGCAGATCGTGCTCTACCTGATCCTCTGGGCGGTCATCCCCAAGCAGTGAGCTTCCAGGTAGTCCGCGCCGGCCCACTCACGACCGTGCAGGACCTCGGGCGGGCCGGGTACGCCCACCTCGGCGTGCCGCCGTCCGGAGCCCTCGACATGCCGAGCCTGAGGCGGGCGAATCGCCTGGTCGGCAACCCTGACGGCGCCGCGGCGCTGGAAGTCACGCTCGGCGGACTCGAGATCGAGCTCCGTCGGCCTGCGTACGTCGCCGTTACGGGCGCCGAGGTCCCGGTTCGGGGCGCGTCAGGCGACGAGGTAACGCACGTCGAGCCAGGCGATCGGGTCCGGCTCGGGACGGCGCGCCGCGGTGTGCGCGCCTACGTTGCCATCGACGGCGGCATCGACGTCGCGCCGGTGCTCGGCAGCCGGTCGACCGACGTCCTGTCCGGCCTCGGACCGCCAGTCGTCGGCGACGGCGACGGCCTGCCACTCGGATCGCGGCGCAGCCCAACCGGTGCCGCACGCATCGACCGCACGCCCCTGCACGACGAGGTCACGGTGACGCTGCACCCGGGGCCGCGCTCCGATTGGCTGACCGACCACGACCGCCTGTACGAGACCACCTGGACCGTCTCCGCGCAGAGCAACCGGGTCGGCCTGCGGCTGAACGGCTCGGCGCTGCCGCGTCGAGACGGCGAGCTGGCCAGCGAGGGCATCGTGACCGGCGCCGTGCAGCTGCCGACAAGCGGCGAGCCACTGATCTTCCTCGCCGACCATCCGACCACTGGCGGCTATCCGATGATCGGCGTGGTCGACGAAGCCGCGCTGCCGCTCCTGGCGCAGGCCCGTCCCGGATCGCGGCTGCGGTTCACGCCCAGCGAATCGCGGCGTACCCCGGCTTGATCACCCCGTTGATGAGGCGCAGCCGCTCGTCGAACGGCAGGAACGCCGACTTCATCGCGTTGACGGTCAGCCACTGCAGATCGTCCCAGCCGTAACCGAACGCCTCGACGAGTTTCTCCATCTCCAGCGACATCGACGTGCCGCTCATCAGGCGGTTGTCGGTGTTGACCGTGACGCGGAACAGCAGCTGGCGGAGCAGCCCGATCGGATGCTCGGCGATCGACGCCGCAGCGCCGGTCTGGATGTTCGAGGACGGGCACATCTCGAGCGGAATCCGCTTGTCGCGGACGTACGCAGCAAGCTGCCCGAGCCGGACCTCCCCGTCGTCGCTGAGGGTGATGTCGTCGATGATGCGAACGCCGTGCCCGAGCCGATCGGCGCCGCACCACTGCAACGCCTCCCAGATCGACGGCAGGCCGAATGCCTCGCCGGCATGGATCGTGAAGTGGCCGTTCTCGCGCTTGATGAACTGGAACGCGTCGAGGTGGCGGGTCGGCGGGAAGCCAGCCTCAGCGCCGGCGATGTCGAACCCGACGACGCCCTCATTGCGATGCCGGACGGCCAGCTCGGCGATCTCCTGGGAGCGCGCGGCATGGCGCATGGCCGTGAGCAGCGTCCGGACCGTGATCTCGTGCCCGGCAGCGAGCGCCTCCTCTTCCCCCGCGCGGAAGCCGTCCGACACCGCGCGGACGACCTGCTCCAGGGACAGTCCGTCGTGCAGGTGCTGCTCAGGGGCGAAGCGCACCTCCGCGTAGACCACGCCGTCCTCGGCCAGGTCGACCGCGCATTCGGCGGCCACCCGGGCCAGCGCCTCAGGCGTCTGCATGACGCCGACGGTGTGCGCGAACGTCTCGAGGTACCGTTCGAGCGATCCGGAGTCCGCGGCCTCCTGGAACCAGGCCGCGAGCTTGTCCGGGTCGGTCGTGGGCAACCGGTCGTAGCCGGTCTGCGCTGCCAGCTCCACGATCGTGGCGGGCCTTAGCCCGCCGTCCAGGTGATCGTGGAGCAGCACCTTCGGTGCCAGCCGAATCTGCTCGGGGACGGGAACTTCGCTCACGATGTCGAGGGTAATGTTTCGAGCGTGCCTCCGGACGATCTTGATGTGACGGTCTTCGTCGACGGCGTCCGCCGGTCCCAGGCCGCCCTGGAGGAGGCGCTCCAGGACATCTCCGACGAGGAGGTCGGGCAGACATCCCTGCTGCCGGGCTGGACGCGCGGCCACGTCCTGACCCACATCGCCCGCAACGCCGACGGGGCGACGCGGATGTTGCAGGCGGCGGCGCAGGGTGTCGTCGGCGAGCAGTACCCCGGTGGCTGGGACAAGCGCAACGGCGACATCGACGCCGGCAGCGGCCGCCCCGCCCGGGAGATCCTCGCTGACGTCTCTGAGAGCGCGCGGCGTCTCGACGCTGCCATCGACGCGATGCCCACCGATGCCTGGGACCGGGACGTTCGCTTTCTCCGGGTCGGCATCCAGCCCGCGTCGCGGTGTGTCTTCACGCGCTGGCGAGAGATCGAGATCCACTGGTCCGATCTCGGGCCCGAACGCACACCCGCTGCCTGGCCGAACGACTTCGTCGAGGCGTTCCTCGGCCGCGAGCTGAGCCGGCTGCCCCAGCGGCTGCCGGCGGGGACGGCCGTGGAGCTGCGATGCCCGGGCTACGACGGCACGTATGGCGACGGGCCGGCCACGAACACCATCTCGGGACCGCCGTACGCCATCTACGCGTGGCTCACGGGACGCTCAGAGCAGGTACGCGACGAGCTGAGCGGCGGACTCCCGGACATCGGCGCCTGGGGCTAGGCCGTCACTCGCGGTGCACCAGCTCGGGGGCGAACGCAGGCAAGCAGACCGCGACGTACTCCGCCTCCTCAGGCGTCGTGTAGCGCACGCGCTCGCCGGCTCGTGTTAGCACCGCTTGCCCCGCGTGGATCTCCAGCGTCCCGGCGTCGTGCTCGACGCGAACCGTGCCGCGCAGCACCAGCGTGACCTCGTCGAACTCAGGAGTCTGCGCCGGCTCCTCCCAGCCGCCGGGCGCGGTCATGTGGGCGACGCTCGCCCCGGTGCTGCCCGTCGTCACCCGTCCGACGTACTCGTCGATGACCTTGCCGCCGGGGACCGGGATGCGGCTCGGACTGCTGATCAGCTGCGGCATGGGCGCAGCGTACGGTCACTTGACCAGGCGCAGCGTGAGCGGGTAGCGGAACGTTGAACCCGACAGCGATGAGATGCCGCCGATCAGGACGAACACTCCCCAGACCAGCCAGAGCAGGGGCAGGAGCAACAGGCCCAAACCGCCAGTGACGATCCCGAGAAGGATGATCATGAACAGGGCGGAGAGCTGGAAGTTCAGCGCCTCGGCGGCCTGCTGCCGCACGAAGCTCGAGCTGCGGCCCACGCTGATCAGGAAGAGCAGCGGCCCGAAGAACCAGAAGAACCAGGCGGAGAAGTGCGCCAGCATCCCCCACGCGCGCTCGGCCGACGTGGACGGAGGCAGCGCTTGCGCTGGCGCGCGAGCGGGGAGCGGTCCGGGGCGGTAGCCATTCGGGATGTCAGACAGCAGCGGGAGCAGCTCGGGCTGGGTGCGCGCGTTCAGGGCGATCGTCGCGCGCTGGTCGAACTCGGTGGCATCGATGCGGCCCTCGGCGTACGCCGCCGCCAGCCGCTCGATCACGGCGTCGCGCTCGACATGGCCGATCCGGTACATCTCGTACGGCTGCATCGCGTTGGTCCCTCCGCTGGCACTGTCCTCGCCGTCCAGTGTGTAACGGCGACGGCTCGGTGTCGTCAGGGCAGACCCCGGATCCAACCCTGAGTTGTCCGAACGCCCCCCGCATGAGGATGCGAGGGCGTTCGGACAACTCCCCGAGACGAGGGGTGCTAGACGAAGTCGGCCCACAAGCGGTCGACTCTCGCGCTGCCGCAGTCCGCCTGGGAGGGCACGCCGTAATTGACCGGCCACCACGGCCCGTACGCCAGGGACCCGTCGCTGCAGACCACCTTGGCGCGGATCGATCCCCGCCCGCCCGACGTCGCGGAGCAGCGCACCCAGCCGGTGGAACCGTCGTTGTGGGTGAGGATCCCGCCCGGACCGCAATACGCAGAGCCGGCAGACGGGGCCTGCTCCGATGATGGGGACTCGGGTCCTGCGGAAGCCGCGACGCCACCGAACCACAGCAGGGCGATCGCCGTGAGCACGGCGCCCACGGTCAGTCCCGCGCGAACCCTTTGCCTCCCGTGCGGCATGCGACCTCCGAAGAGTGGAGTACGCGCATGGTTACCAATCGATCGCGTTCTGTCAACGATGTGTCCATCACAGGCGCCAACGTCGGCGCCACATCTCGTGTCAGAACCTCACGCGCCTATAGCCGCGCCACGTTCTGACACGAGTTCGGGGGCAGCGGGGTCAGGCGACGCGGTCGATGACCAGCGGCAGCGCCGCCGCACCGCTGGTCGCGCCGATCGTCCACGCGTCGGACAGCGCCTCGAGCGCGCGCGGGATGCGGTGGGCATCGTCGGTGTGCAGGGTCAGCAGCGGCTCACCCGCGCGCACGGAGTCGCCCGGCTTGGCGTGCATGACCACACCGGCACCCGCCTGAACGGGATCCTCCTTGCGGGCACGGCCAGCGCCGAGTCGCCACGCGGCAATGCCGACAGCGAGCGCGTCCAGCCGGTCGAGAGTCCCGGACGCGTCGGCGACCACATCGTGCCGCTCGCGGGCGGTCGGCAGCGGTGCGTCCGGATCGCCGCCCTGCGCTGAGATCATGCTCCGCCATACGTCCATGGCCCGCCCGTCGCGCAGCACGTCGACGGGATCGGTGCCGTCAAGGTCGGCTGCGGCAAGCATTTCTCGCGCGAGCGCGACCGTCAGCTCGATGACGTCGGCCGGGCCGCCGCCCGCAAGCACCTCCACCGATTCGGCCACCTCGAGCGCGTTACCCGCCGTTAGACCCAGCGGCGTGTCCATCGCGGTGAGCAGCGCGACCGTCCGTACGCCCTCATCGTTCCCGATGTCGACCATCGTCCGGGCCAGCTCCTCCGCCGCGGCGACGTCCTTCATGAAGGCGCCGCTGCCGACCTTGACGTCGAGCACGAGCGCGGCCGTACCCTCCGCGATCTTCTTCGACATGATCGACGAGGCGATCAGCGGGATCGACTCCACGGTCCCGGTGACGTCGCGGAGCGCATACAGCTTGCGGTCGGCGGGGGCAAGGCCCTCCGTCGTCGCGCAGATGACCGCTCCGACATCGCGCAGCTGCCGAGTGATGTCGTCCACCGACAGCGACGCCCGCCAGCCGGGAATCGACTCGAGCTTGTCCAGCGTCCCGCCGGTGTGGCCGAGTCCCCGCCCGGACAGCTGAGGCACAGCCGCGCCACAGGCCGCGACCACCGGCGCCAGCGGCAGCGTGATCTTGTCACCCACGCCGCCGGTCGAGTGCTTGTCGACGGTCGGCCGATCCAGCGATCCGGCCAGGTCGAGTCGCTCTCCCGAGCGCAGCATCGCGTCGGTCCATCGGGCGACCTCACGGCGCGTCATGCCGTTGAGCACGATGGCCATCGCCAGCGCACTCATCTGCTCGTCGGCGACCTCGTGGCGGGTGTATGCGTCGATCACCCACTCGATCTGGTCGTCGCTGAGCTCGCCGCGGTCGCGCTTGACCCGGATGACGTCGATGGCATGGAAGCTCACTAAGACACCGCCAGATCAGAGGAATCGAACGCGTCGGGGAGCACCTCACTCATCGGCAGCACGCCGCGTGGCGTTTCGAGCAGGCAGTCGGCGCCACCGTTCTCCCACAGCAGCTGCCGGCAACGTCCACACGGCATGAGGGGTGAGCCGTCCTCACCGACGCACGTGACGGCGACCAGCCGACCGCCTCCCGTCGCGTGCAACGTCGACACCACGCCGCATTCCGCGCAGAGCCCGAGGCCGTACGACGCATTCTCGACGTTGCAGCCGACGATGACGCGCCCGTCGTCGACGAGAGCGGCAGCACCGACCGGAAAGTGCGAGTACGGCGCGTAGGCGTGCGTCATCGCCTCGCGTGCAGCCGCCCGCAGGACAGGCCAGTCCACCTCGCGTGACGAGGTCATCCGTCCTCGCCGCGGCGATACGGGATGCCGTCAGCGGCCGGCGGTCTCAATCGTTGCGACGCTAACGACAACACCAGCAACGTCGTGATGTACGGCGTCGCGAACGTCAGCTGGCTCGGCACCGAGTCCGTCGAGAGGAACCAGCCGAGGACCACGATCGCCGCGATGAGAGAGATGACAGCCGGGCGCGGGCGCCGCCGCACGAACGACAACACCGCCACGGCGGTGAGGACGATGACGACGAGCAGCAGCAGCGCATGGACCGTCGACCCCTGCCGAAGCTGCAAGGCGTCGGTGTAACCGAACAGCGCTGCGCCCGCAGCTGTCCCCCCGGGCCGCCAGTTGCCGAAGATCATGGCGGCCAGGCCGATATAACCACGGCCACCCGTCTGCCCCTCGCGGTAGATGCCCGCCGACACGATCGCGAGG
Organism: uncultured Actinomycetota bacterium; assembly: GCA_963801015.1. Classification (GTDB taxonomy): domain Bacteria; phylum Actinomycetota; class Actinomycetes; order CAWDCV01; family CAWDCV01; genus CAWDCV01. The sequence continues at coordinate 591,036 of CAWDCV010000002.1, forward strand.
AACGCTCCGCCGAGACCGGCGAGCCCGCCCGACATGACGACCGCGACGTACTTGTAGAGGTAGACGTTCACGCCGAGCGTCTCTGCGGCGTACGGTGCCTCACCGCAGGAACGCAGCCGCAGCCCGAATGCCGTGCGCCACAGCACAAACCAGGTGAGTGGCACGAGCAGCACCGCGATCAGCGTCAACCACGAGACCTGGTACGTGAGCCCGCGCAATACGCCGGCGACATCGGAGACGAGGAACCATTCCAGATCCTCGAGGCTGCCGAGCACGCTCGCTAGGCCCGGGACGGTGAAGTCGCCGAGCGAGCCGATCTGCGGCGACTGGGTCGGACCGCCGCCTTCGACACCCTCGAACACGATCGCGGAAAGGTACTGCGTGATGCCGAACGCGAGGATGTTGATGGCCACACCGGACACGATGTGATCGACCCCGAACGTCACCGTTGCGACGGCGTGAAGCAACCCACCGAGAGCCCCAAAGATGACACCGCACACCACACCGGCCCACGGGCCGTACTGGTATCCCGCCCAGCCGGCACCCCACGTGCCGAGAATGAGCATCCCCTCGAGCCCGATGTTGACCACACCGGCCCGCTCCGACCACAGTCCGCCCAGACCGGCCAAGCCGATCGGCACCGCGAGGCCCAGCGCGGCGCCTGTCAAACCCGCGGACGTGATGTCATCGGCGCCAGTCAGAAGGCGGATCACGCTGAGCAGCACCAGCCCGAGCGCGGCATAGAGGGCAAGTCGTGCCGCAGATAGCCGCCGCCCGCTCTGCTCCCGCAGCTCCGGCGAGATCGGGGTCTCGAACGAGACGTTGCTCATGCCGCCGCCCCCGCCCGCTCCGGCTCGGCTTCGACCGCGCGTCCAACGATGCGCTGCTGCTGGCGCAGCCGGTAGCGCCGCACCAGCTCGTACGCCACCACGACGGACAGCACGATCGTCCCCTGCATGATGGTGACGATCTCCTTGGGGACACCCTCGAGGTCGAGGATCTGCGCCGACTGGTCGAGGAATGCCCAGAGCAGCGCACCGAAAGCGATCCCGATGGGATTGTTGCGGCCGAGCAGCGCGATCGCGATGCCGGTGAACCCGAGACCGAGTCGGGAAGTCCAAGCTGTACTGGTACGAGGCGCCGAGCAGCTGCGGCATGCCGACCAGTCCCGCAAGCGCGCCTGAGATGAACATGGTGAGCACGATCATCCGGCGTACCGAAACGCCACTCGCTACGGCGGCGCTCTCCGACATGCCGGTGGCCTTGAGGTCGAAGCCGAAGCGCGTCCGGCCCAGGAGGAACCAGAACGCAACACCGGCGAGGATTGCCACGATCAGGAACCCGAAGACCGGTGCACTGCTACCCGGGATGAGGGGGATGCCCGGCATCTGACCAGACGGCGGGATCGGCTCGGTGCCGATGTTGTTGCTGCCCTCGACCTGCACCGCCAGCCGATCGGTCGTGAGCAGGTACGCCACGATCGCGGTCGCGATGAAGTTGAGCATGATCGTGGAGATGACCTCGCTGACGCCGCGGGTCACCTTGAGGACGCCCGCGATGCCGGCCCAGAACCCGCCGACGAGCATCGCCACGACAACAATCGTGAGCACGTGCAGCGGCGCCGGCAGCGCGATGGCACCGCCAACCGCAGCTGCAAGCATGGCGGCCAGACGGTATTGGCCGTCGACGCCGATGTTGAACAGGTCCATGCGAAAACCGATAGCAACGGCGAGTGCGCTGAGGTAGTACGTGATCGCCGCATTGATGGTCAGCGTCAGCGTGCGCGGCCGTGTGCCGTACTCACCCATCAGGGAGAACACGGAGATGGGGTTGTCGCCGACCACGAGCAGGACCACGGACGTGACGAGCACCGAGAACAGCAGTGCGAGAACCGGCGCTGCCAGGGCCAGGACGACACGCGAGCGCAGGGCGGTCATGCTGCGGTCTCCTCGCCGGCACCGGTCATCGCGGAGCCCAGCCGCTCCGGCGTCACAGAGTGCGGGTCCGCTTCCGCCACGAGCTTTCCGCGCAGGATGACGCGCAACGTGTCGGACATACCGATCAGCTCGTCGAGGTCGGCCGAGATGAGGAGCACGGCGAGGCCGGCCGCCCGGGCATCGCGAATGGCATCCCAGATTGCCGCTTGCGCGCCGACATCGACGCCGCGGGTGGGGTGGGACGCGATCAGGACCACCGGATCACCGCTCATCTCCCGCCCGACGATGAGCTTTTGCTGGTTGCCACCGGACAGCGCCGATGCGGCGACGTCGATGCCGGGGGTACGAACGTCGTACTCACGCACTATGCGTTCGGTGTCCTCACGAGCGCCGCGGCGATCGATGAGCGGGCCGCTGGCGTTGGGAGGCCGCGTCTGGTGGCCAAGGATGCGGTTCTCCCACAGCGTGGCTTCCAGCAGCAGGCCCTGCCGGTGTCGGTCCTCGGGGATGTAGCCGATGCCGCCCTCGCGCCGATCTCGAGTGCTGGCGGCCGTGACGTCCTTTCCGTCCAGCACCACGCGACCGGACTCTGGGTGGCGCATCCCCATGATCGCCTCGACCAGCTCCACCTGGCCGTTGCCCTCGACGCCGGCGATGCCGAGCACTTCACCCTTGTGGATCGTGAAGGAGATGTCATCGAGCAGCGCTCGACCGTCGGGACTGCGCAGCGTGACGTTCTCGACCTGCAACATGTCGACATCGGTAACCGTCGACTCGCGCAGCTCGGGCACGGGCAGCTCGCTGCCGACCATGAGCTCGGCCAGGCGCCGCGACGTGATGCCGCTGAGGTCGGTGATGGTCTCGACCGTCGTCCCGCGGCGGATCACGGTGATCGCATTGGCGACGGCGAGCACCTCGTCGAGCTTGTGGGAAATGAAGATGACGGTCAGGCCCTCCGACGTGAGCTCCTTGAGGGAGTCGAAGAGCTCGTCAACCTCCTGTGGCACGAGGACGGCCGTCGGCTCGTCGAGAATGATGGTGCGTGCACCGCGGTAGAGAACCTTGAGGATCTCGACGCGCTGGCGATCGCCGACGCCGAGATCCTCGACGAGCTCGTCCGGCTCGACGCCGAGCCCGTACGACGAGGAGATGTCGCGGATCTTGCGACGGGCAGCGCCGAAGTCGAGGCGGCCGGCCGTGGTCGGTTCGTCGCCGAGCACGACATTTTCGAGCACCGTCAGGTTGTCGGCCAGCATGAAGTGCTGATGAACCATGCCGATCCCGGCCGCGATGGCATCCGACGGGGAGTGGAACGTCGTCTCTCGCCCGTCCAGCAGGATGGTGCCTTCGTCCGGCTTGTGCATGCCGTACAGGGTCTTCATCAGCGTCGACTTGCCGGCGCCGTTCTCTCCCACTATGGCGTGGATGGTCCCCTTGCGGACGACGATGTCGATGTCGGAGTTCGCCACGACGCCGGGAAAGCGCTTGGTGATGCCCTGGAGCTCGACGGCGGGCGCGTCAGCATTCGTCGCCGGTGTGGACTCAACGGTCATGTCGTTGCCCTCCCCTGCTCGACGCTGAACGGCGGGAGCCCGGGGAGACGCTATCGCGTCTTCCCGGGCTCCTGACGAGGACTTACAGAGCGTCGGGCACCGTGATCGTGCCGTCGATGATCTGCGTCCGATAGTCCTCCAGCTGCGTCTCGATATCGGCGACGCCGTTCGGCCCCGTGTTCGAGGTGGCGTAGCCGACACCCTCCTTCTCCAGGTCGAACGTCTGCACACCGGTCAACGGCTCACCGTCGACGGCGGACTGGATGAAGTCGAAGACCGCGTTGTCTACGCGCTTGATCATGGAGGTCATGATCACCGGCTGCAGGTTCGGCGCTGCCGACTCGTACTGGTCGGAGTCGACCCCGATAGCGAGCTTGCCCGCGGCGGCAGCGGCCTCGAAGACACCGGTGCCGGAGCCGCCGGCGGCGTGGAAGACGACGTCGGCGCCTGAGTCGTACAGGCCCTGTCCCGCGGTTCGCCCCTTGGCCGGATCGGTGAAGCCGGTGAAGTCCGGTGGCTGGGTGAGGTACTGGCTCTGCACCACGATCGAGGGGTTCGCCGCCTTGGCGCCAGCGATGTAACCCGCCTCGAACTTCTGAATCAGAGGCGTGCTGACACCGCCGACGAAGCCGATCGTCCCTGATGTGGACTTCAGTGCCGCCGCGGCGCCGACGAGGAACGAACCCTCGTTCTCGGCGAAGACGAGATTGGCCAAATTGTCCGACTCGAACGAGGCGTCGTCGATGATGCCGAAATTGGTGTCGGGATAGTCACCCACCACGGCCTCGATGGCCGGGGCGTAGGCGAAGCCGACGGCGATGATCGGGTTGTATCCGCCGTCGGCGAGCAGCCGCAGCCGCTCCTCCTTCTGCGCATCGGTCTCACCCGTCGCCGCTTCGAGCTCCTCGACCTCAACGCCGAGCTCCTCCGTTGCCCGGTCCAGGCCCACGGCCGCGGAATCGTTGAAGGACTTGTCGCCGCGACCACCGATGTCGTAGGCCAGACCAACCTTGATGTCGCTGGCAGCTTCAGTGCTGTCACCCGACGCCGTATCGCCGCCGTCGTCGTCGCTGCCGCACGCCGAGAGAGCGAGCGAGCCAGCGAGCGCGACCGCAGCGAGCTTGAGAACCCGTCGCACGGTGGAACTCCTTCCGACCAGTACGCATTGCAGCTGAGCCGGCCCCTGATGCCGACAGCAATGCCGCGCCAGACTAAACCGCTCCGGTCCCTCGATTGAGCGGGGAGGGGGCGCCGACACCACATCGTGACGATTCTTTGCGGATCTTGAGACGTGTGCGGGGTTTGGACGCGACGCGGCCTTCCATGATCGAGTGATGTCAGACGCGAAAAGCGCGCGGCGTGTCGCGCCAACCGGCATCACTCAGCGCGCATGAGCGCGTCCACTGCGCGATCGGGCGGTCGTGAAGATCGTCGTGCAAGCTCAGCACGATCCCGCGCTGGAAGTGTTCACGACGATCTACACGACCATCTGGACGTGCTTGCTACTCCGCGGTCAGGCTGAGCAACGCTGACGCGACCAGCAGCCGCACCCCAAGCCCAATCGCCCGCTCGTCGGCGTCGAACATCCCCTGGTGCAGGTCGCGCTTGAGGTCGTCGCCGGGACGCCGTACACCCAGCCGCACCATCGCCCCCGGGATGTGCTCGAGGTACCACGCGAAGTCCTCGCCACCCAGGCTTTGATCCGTCGTGGTGACCGAGTCGGCACCCAGCGTGATATGCGCCGCCTTCTCCAGCAGCTCGACGCTGCTCTCCTCGTTGACGACCGGCGGTACGCCACGCTGGTAGTCGATCTCCGCCTGCGCGCCATACGACATGGCGACGGCGGAGACGAGCTCCTCCACGGTGTCGGGCGCCTGGTGCCACGCCTCCGGCGACAGGCAGCGCAGCGTTCCCTCGACCTCGCCCGCCTGCGGGATGGCGTTGGCGGCCGCCCCCGCCGCGATGCGCCCCCACACCATGCTCAGCCCGGACCGGGGATCGACCCGCCGGGACAGCGCGGCCGGAACCTCGACGGCGACCTTCGCGAGCGCGTAGACCAGGTCGGCGGTGAGGTGGGGGCGCGCGGTGTGCCCGCCGTGCCCACGCAGCCGTACTCGGACGTGGTCGGCGGCCGACGTGATGGGCCCGGCCATCACCCCGACCATCCCGGTGTCGAGCCGCGGGTCGCAGTGGACGCCAAAGATTCGGTCGACCCCGGTGAGTCCGCCGGAGGCGATCACGTCGAGCGCGCCGCCCGGCATGATCTCCTCGGCCGGCTGGAAGATCAGCCGGACCCGGCCGGGCAGCAAGCCCTCCCGGTGCAGGTCGGCGAGCACCAGACCAGCGCCGAGCACGATCGCGGTGTGAACGTCGTGGCCGCAGGCGTGGCAGACCCCGATGACGGTGGAGCGGTGCGGCACGTCCTTCTCGTCGACCACGGCCAGCGCATCGATGTCAGTGCGCAGGGCGACAGCGCGGTCGCCGTCTCCGACGTCGCACACGAGACCGGTCGGAATGGTCAGGTCGCGTGGTTCGAGACCGGCCGCGAGCAGCCGCTCCCGGACGATGCCTGTGGTACGGATCTCGGTACGCCCCAGCTCGGGGTGGGCGTGCAGATCGCGGCGGAGGGCAACGAGCTCGTCCTCGTAGCTCTTGGCGAGCGACGGCAGTTCGTCGAGCAGGTGCTCCATGGATACGTCCGCGCTATCAATTGTCATAGTTGCGTTAATCCCTATCGATCCTTCCTCATCGGCGCTGCGTTACTCCTCCGCGCGCCCACGAGCCCCTCCCTGGCCGACAACCGACCCCTGCCCGACCCGCGCTCAGGAAGCGTCGGGCGGGATGTAGACGCCCCAGACCTGCCGCAGCGCGTCGCACACCTCGCCGACCGTGGCGCGGGCCCGCAACGCGTCGTGCATGGGATAGAGCACGTTGTCGCTGCCTTCAGCGGCCTTCTGCAGATCCGTGAGCGCGCGATCGACGTCGTTCGCGGAGCGCTCACCACGCAGGGTAGCCAACCGCCGGCGCTGCTGTTCCTCGATCGCCGGATCGACACGCAGGGGCTCGTACGGTTCCTCGACATCGACGGTGAACCGGTTGAGTCCAACAACGACTCGCTCGCCGGCGTCAATCTCCTGCGCGACGCGGTAGGCAGACCGCTCGATCTCGGTCTTCTGGAAGCCACGCTCGATCGCGGCCACCGCGCCGCCGAGCTCCTCGACCTGGCGCATGAGGTCGCGGGTGGCGGCTTCGAGGTCGTCAGTCATCGATTCGACGGCGTACGACCCGGCGAACGGATCGACAGTCGCCGTCACGTCGGTCTCGTACGCCAAGATCTGCTGGGTGCGTAGGGCGAGACGCGCGGCCTTCTCCGTCGGCAGTGCGATCGCCTCGTCGTACGCATTCGTGTGCAACGACTGCGTGCCGCCGAGGACCGCGCCCAGTCCCTGCAGCGCGACCCGGACGAGGTTGACCTCGGGTTGCTGTGCGGTGAGCTGCACGCCGGCGGTCTGAGTGTGGAAGCGCAGCATCTGCGACTTGGGATTGCGGGCGCCGAACTCGTCGCGCATCACTTGCGCCCAGATTCGTCGCGCCGCACGAAACTTCGCGATCTCCTCGAGCAGGGTCGTGCGCGCAACAAAGAAGAACGCAAGCCGGGGAGCGAATTCATCAACGTCCTGGCCGGACGCCACCGCAGCGCGCACGTACTCGATGCCGTCGGCAAGCGTGAACGCGATCTCTTGCACGGGCGTCGCGCCAGCCTCGGCCATGTGATAGCCGGAGATGGAGATCGTGTTCCACCGTGGGATCTCGGCGCGGCAGTAGCGGAAAAGGTCGGTAACCAGTCGCAGCGACGGCTTCGGCGGGAAGATGTACGTGCCGCGGGCGATGTACTCCTTGAGCACGTCGTTCTGAATGGTGCCCGTCAGCTTCGCTGGGTCGACACCCTGCTCCTCGCCGACGAGCTGATAGAGCAGCAGCAACAACGCAGCCGGGGCGTTGATGGTCATCGACGTCGACACCTGATCGAGCGGGATGCCGTCGAACAGCATCCGCATGTCATCGATCGAGTCGATGGCGACCCCGACCTTGCCGACTTCGCCGCTGGCGATCGGCGCGTCAGAGTCGTAGCCCATCTGCGTCGGCAGGTCGAAGGCCACCGAGAGCCCGGTCGTGCCGTGCTCGATGAGTTGGTGGTAGCGGCGGTTCGACTCGGTCGCGGTACCGAAACCGGCGTACTGGCGCATCGTCCAGGGGCGGCCGGTGTACATCGAGCCATAGACGCCGCGCGTGTACGGGTACTCGCCGGGTGCGCCGAGACGCTCATCGGGGTCCCAGCCAGACAGCGCCGCCGGCCCGTAGACCGGCTCGATCGGCAGGCCTGACTCCGACGCGCGGCTCACGTCCGCAGGGTATCCCTCGCCATTCGGGTCCCATGTCGTCAGCAGAGGCGGCATTACGCTAGCCGCACCATGCGCCGCGCCGTCCGTGCCCTCGTTGCGGCGCTGCTCGTTGTCGCTGTGCCGCTGACGGCTACCGGCACGGCCACCGCCCAGCCGACCGGTCCTGTTGGTGGAACGCGACTGGGCCAAGCGGACGTCACGATCTGGTCCGGTGCCCCTGGCGTCGCGCCCCCGCCGGAGCCGCTCGTGTCGGCCTGGCTCGTCGCCGATGCCGCTACGGGCGCGGTCCTCGCCGCCCGCAATCCGCACCAGCGGCTGAGACCGGCCAGCACGCTCAAGACGCTCACCGCACTCACGCTGCTGCCGCGTCTCGACCCTGCCGCGAGCTACACCGCGGTCGACGCCGACGCACTGCAGGACGGCAGCCGAGTCGGCATGGTGCCCGGAACGACTTACAGCATTCCGTCACTGTTCGACGGGCTGCTGATGTCGTCCGGCAATGATGCTGCCCATGCCCTGGCCAATGCTGCAGGAGGTTTCGGGCCCACCGTCGCGTTGATGAACGAGACGGCACGCGAACTGCAGGCGTACGACACCGTCGCTGCGAATCCGAGTGGACTCGATGACGACGTTCAGGTGACGTCGGTGTACGACCTCGCGCTCATCGCCCGCGCCGGGCTTGCTCGCGAGGACTTTCGCAGCTACGTCGCGAAGCAGCGCTCGTACTTCGGTGGCGTCGACGGTTCGAACGGCTTCGAGATCCAGAACCACAACAAGCTGCTCGCCAACTACCCCGGTGCCATCGGCGTCAAGACCGGCTACACGTCGGTGAGCCTGCACTCGATCGTCGGCGCAGCAATCCGCGACGGGCGAACTCTCATCGTCGCCATTCTCGGTGCTCAGACGACCCCGTGGCCCGATGCTGCAGCGCTGCTCGACTGGGGTTTCGCGCAGGCTGCGGCAACAGCGTCCGTCGGCACCCTGGTCGGACGGCGAGCGGCCGAGCCAACACCCACGCCCACGGCCGGCGTGTCAGCCGCCACGGATCCCAGCCCGCATGGGGAGTCAACGTCACAGGCTGCACTCAGGGCGTGGGAACCCCAGTCGTGGGAGTACGTCGCCGTCGGGACGATCGTGCTGCTCGGCGCCGCAGCTGCGACGGTCGGCGTTCGATCGCGACGGCGTCGACAGCGACGACTGAGCCGGCTGCGCACGGCGGCGCTGCGAGCTGGACGACGCTAGGCGTACCTAGTCGGGGCGCTTGCGACGCAGCAGCGCCATCGCGAGGACCGCGATGCCCGCGCCAACGAGCCCGCGGCGACGTTTCTTCGTGTCCACTGTCTCTTGACTGGTCGGCAGCGCCACTGGAAGCTCGACCGGCGCCGGTCCAGCGGCTGGGGCACCCGCGAGCGTCACGGTCCACGACGCCGCGAGAATCAGTAGCCGCCCGACGATGTCGATCCACAGCAGCAACCCGATGACGAGCGCGATGGTTGCGTACACCGGGTTTCGCATTGCTCCAAGCAGGCTCGTGGCGAGCAGCTTGACCAGCTCGACGCCTATTGCGCCGAGCAGCGCACCCTTGACTGCGTCGCGCCATGGCGGCGATGTCCCGGACAGGCGGAGGAACAGCACCAGGATGACGACCGTGTCCAGTAGCAACGCGAGGGCAAGCGTCAGCGCCGAGAACAGCACGCGAGCAATCCCCGCGTCCGCCAAGCCGACCGCATCAAGCGCCACGTTCGCGAACGACGTCGTGATGGACGAGACGGCGACGGACGCAATGATGATGACGCCGATGACGATAAGCAGCAGCACGTCGGCGAGCTTGCGGAGCACGAAGTTGACCTTCACGTCGCCCTGGTTCCAGACCACGTGCAGCGCCTCGCGAATCGCGTCGACCAGTCCGGTGCCGGTGAACAGCAACGTGACGGCGCCGATAACACCGGCGGTTGTGGCTGCATCCTTCAGCGTGTCCGGGTTGATGGGTGCACCCTCACCGCCGACGAACCCGGGCAGCGCGTCCCCAATGGCGTCGAAGACCTGTTGCTCGACGTCCGGGTTGTTCGCGAGCACGATGCCGAACGCCGCGAAGGCAAGCGCGAGCAAAGGGAACAGGGACAGGAAGCCGAAGTACGTGACTGCAGCGGCCAGCCGATTGCCCTTGACCGTCGTGAAGTGCTGGAACGCGCGGATGGCGTGATCGAGCCAACCGAACCGCTCACGCAGCCGCGCCAGCAATGCCTTCGCGCGAGCAATCAGCTTCTTCAGGCCCGACATGGCGGCAACCTACCCGCGAAGACCACCACCGAAAGAAAAGTCACGCTCCGCGCGCCACACCCCGTCACGACCGTGCTCGTACAGGCTGAACCCGTCGACGGTAAACGTGGCGTCGTAGTCCTCCAGGGCGCGGAACGCCGCGTCGAGTCGCCCGTCCGGCAGGTCATGGGCAATCGTGACGTGCGGGTGGTAGTTGAAGCGCAGCTCGCGATCCAACGGTCCCGAGCGAATCTGCTTCTCTAGGCGCTCGCAGTCGCTGATGCCTTCCGCAACGGCGACGAAGACAACGGGCGACACCGGCCGGAACGACGCGGTTCCTCGAAGGTGAAGCGAAAACGGCAACTCCCCCTCCGCGATCCCCAGCAAGTGCTTCTCGAGGGCGCCACAGTGCGGGACCTCGGTCGGCGGAAGCAGGGTCACATGGCTGGGAATCGCGCCCGCGAGCGGGTCGCCAAAGTGCTCGCGCCAGCGTTGCAGCTCCTGCCCGAATGGTTCGGGGATCGCGATCGCGACCCCGATGGTTCGTGACCGGGGCTTGTCGGGCTCCACCGGCGCCTCAGCGGCCGGCCGGTACGAAGCCGATGCGGTCGTAGGCGGTGGCGAGCGTCTTCTCCGCGACGCTGCGCGCTCGCTCGGCACCGTGTGCAAGGACGTCGCCGAGGCGACCAGGTGATTCGAGCCACTCGCTGGTGCGATCGCGGATCGGTGTTACCAGGTCGACGATCACGTCGGCCAGGTCCTTCTTGAGGTCGCCGTAGCCGTGACCGGCATACGCATCCTGCAGGTCATCCATGGTGCGGCCGGTCACGCCGGCGTAGATGGTGAGGAGGTTGCTGATGCCCGGCTTGTTGTCCGGGTCAAGGACGATCTCGCGGCCGGTGTCGGTCACCGCGGACCGGATCTTCTTGGCGCTCGCCGCAGGTTGGTCAAGCAGCTCCACGATGCCCGATGGCGACGATGCCGACTTGCTCATCTTCGCCGTGGGCTCTTGCAGGTCTCCGATGCGTCCGGTCGACCGCACGATGTAGGCGTCGGGCACCACGAACGTATCGCCGAAGCGGCGGTTGAAACGTCGGGCGAGGTCGCGGGTCAGCTCGAGATGCTGACGTTGGTCCTCGCCCACCGGCACCTGGTCCGCCTCGTAGATGAGGATGTCGGCGGCCTGCAGCACCGGGTAGGTGAACAGGCCCACCGTCGTGCTATCGCTGCCCTGCCGCTGCGACTTGTCCTTGAATTGCGTCATGCGAGCTGCTTCGCCGAAACCGGTGATGCAGCCGAGCACCCACTCGAGCTGCGTGTGCTCGGGGACGTGGCTCTGTACGAAGAGCGTGCATCGCTGCGGATCGAGGCCGAGCGCGAGCAGCTGAGCCGCCGAGACCAGCGTCCGCCGGCGCAGCACCTCCGGCTCCCAGCCGGCTGTCAGCGCATGCAAGTCGACGACGCAGTAGAACGCATCGTGGGTGTCCTGCAGGGCCACCCACTGCCGGATCGCGCCCAGGTAGTTCCCGAGATGGAACGAGTCGGCCGTCGGCTGGATACCCGACAGCACTCGGGGGCGTGAAGCGGACATGGAGAAACATTGTGTCAAATACAACGCAATCGGGGGAGGAAGCGCGTCAGCCCGCTGCTTCTGCCGCGCGTGTCGGTGGCTTCGGCGTATCTGCCGACGGTTCGCTGGTGCCGGCGGGTACGTCCGGCGGTACGTCAACGGAGGCTGGCGTGGGCGCGACGCGCAGTCGCGCGATGCGGCGACCGTCGAGCTCGAGCACGCTGATGCGGCTGCCACCGACGTCGACGATCTCCCCCGGCTGCGGGAGATGCCCGAGCCGCTGGACGACGAAGCCGGCCACGGTCTCGTACGGGCCCTCGGGCAGGACCAGGCCGGTCTCCTCAGCGAAGTCCTCGATGTTGAGCAGGCCGTCGACCTCGACGATGCCGCCGACGAGCCGCCGGGCCGGCTCGATGCCGGGGTCGTACTCGTCGCGGATGTCCCCGACGAGCTCCTCGACCAGGTCCTCGAGCGTGACGATGCCGGCCGTGCCGCCGTACTCGTCGACCACGATCGCGAGATGGGCGCCGTCGCGGCGCATCTCCGACAGCGACGGCAGCACGCGCTTGGTGTCGGGTAGACGGATCACCTGCCGCGCCAGCTCGCCTACCCGCATCGAGCGGTTGACGACGGTCGGGTCGAGGAGGTCGCGTACGTGGACGAACCCGACCACGTCGTCCTGGTTATTGCGAACCACCGGATAGCGCGAGTGCGGGTGGGTGCTCACCCACGTCGCCGCGCGAAACACCGGCATCTCGTGGTCGAGGAAGTCGACCTCGGTCCGGGGGATCATCACTTCGCGCAGCTGTCGATCGCCGGCGGCGAAGACGTCCTCGATGAGCCGGCGCTCGTCCGGCTCGAGTCCCTCATTGGCCGCGACCAGGTCGCGCAGCTCCTCCTCGGTGATGACGTCACGCCGGGCTCGCGGATCGCCGCCAAGGAGGCGGACGAGGGCGTCGGCATTGCGGCCGAGCAGCCAGATCACCGGCCGGGACAGCCGCGCAATCCGGTCGATGAAGCCAGCGAGCAGCAGTGCCGTACTCTCCGCGCGCTGCAGGGCCAGCCGCTTCGGGACCAACTCGCCCAGCAGGATGGACGCGTACGAAATGGCGGCGGTGATGACGACCAAAGCGACGATGGGGGCAACACTCTCGCTCAACCCCCAGCGCTCGAGGAGCGGGGTGAGGTCGTCCGCGAGCGTGGCCCCGCCGAACGCCGCGGACAGGAAGCCCATGAGCGTGACGCCGATCTGCACTGCGGACAGGAAGCGGTTCGGATCCTCAGCGAGTCGGGCAACGGTAGGACCGCGGCCGCCGCGGCCGCGCAGCTGGCGTACCTGGCTCTCGCGTAGCGACACCAGCGCGATCTCGGCGCCGGCGAACACCCCGCCAAACATGATGAAGAGCAGTACCAGAGCGATGTTGGTCAGCACCTCGCCCACCAGCCCAGTCTACGAACGGCGATCCACGCCACCCTCCGCTCCCCGCCAAATGATCACGTATACGTGATCATTGAGGGCGATACGCCTGCTGTAGGAGGCGTATCGCCCTCATTCGAGGCGTATCGCCGACCGAAACAAGCCGGTCAGCCGACCTGGACCGTGACCTCATTGGAGAGGATCAGCTGGCCGTCGGGGCCGGGCGTCGCGATGCGAAAGCCGTTGGCGCCGACCCGCGCCGTCTGGATGCCGATGGCAAACGTCCCGTCCTCGTTCGGTTCGCTGACGATCGGCTCGTCTTCGGGGAAGCCTTCCCAGTCGCCAGCGTCGAGCCGGCGCTGCACCTGTAACTGCTCACCACCGCTCCCCCCGCTCACCAGGCCAGTGAGCTCGAAGCGGTTGTTCGCGGTCGCACTTTCCGGCGCCGTCAGCTCGATGGTCACCGAGGAAACCGGCGGTGCAGTCGGCGACGGGGTAGGAGTGCTCAGGGGGGCTGTCGTGGCCGGCGCGCCACTGGGATCGGTCCCGTCGGGTGCGGTGGCCGCGCCGATCGCGACGCCAACGACCGCAGCCAGCACCACGACGACGACAGCGAGCCCCCCGAATGCTCGCGGCGTCACTGGTCGCGCTCTCCTCCTCGCTCGTTCCTCGCTCGGCGCCTCGGCTGCCCCGGCTGCGCCGGTGTCATCAGAGGCTGTCGACGTCCGCTTGCTTGGCGCGTACGGCGTCGGCGGCCTGCTGCAGCGCCTCCCGCTCCTCGTCGGTGAGGTCGCGCTCGACGATCCGGCGGACGCCCTCGGCACCAACCTCGGCCTCCACACCGAGGTAGACACCGGAGATGCCGTACTCGCCGTCCACCCACGCGCACACGGGCAACACGGTCCCCGAGTCCTCGGCGACTGCGCGCGCCATCCGGGCGGCCGCGGCCGACGGGGCGTAATAGGCCGAGCCGGTCTTGAGCAAGGCGACGACCTCCGCGCCCCCATTGCGGGTGCGAGTCACCAGCTCCTCGACGGTGTCGGAGTCGAGCAACTCAGTCAGCGGACGCTCGGCGCCGTCAACTTCGATCACGCACGCGCTCGGCACGGGGACCATCGTGTCGCCATGGCTGCCGAGCGTCAGCGTGCGTACCGAGCGAACGGGGACGTCGAGCTTCTCGGCGACGAAGTACGTGAAGCGGGCCGTGTCGAGCATGCCGGCCTGCCCCATCACGCGGTTCTTGGGAAAGCCGGAGACGTTCGACGCCAGCGCCGTCATCTCGTCGAGCGGATTGGACACCACGATGAGCACCGCGTCGGGCGAGTGCTTGACGATGTTGTCGGTCACCTCGCGGACGATGCGCGCGTTGGTCTCGAGCAGGTCCATCCGACTCATGCCGGGCTTGCGCGGCAGGCCGGCGGTGATGATGACGATGCCCGAGTCGGCTGTCGCTTCATACCCGTCAGGGCCCTTGGTCGTCTGCCCGACCACGTCGGTCTCGTAGCCCTCGATGGGCCGGGTCTGGTTGAGGTCGAGCGCGATCCCCTCGGGCCGGCCCTCGATGACGTCGGTGAGGACGACGGTGTCGAAGATGTCGTACTCCGCGAGTCGCTGCGCCGTGGTCGAGCCGTAGAAGCCGGCTCCGACCACGGTCACCTTGCTCGGCATCAGCTCTCCATCTTTCGCTGCAGGTTGTCATTCAGTGCGCCGAGGAACTCCTCGGTGGTCAGCCACTCCTGATCTGGACCGATGAGGAGAGCCAGGTCCTTGGTCATCTTCCCGTCCTCGACGGTCTCCACACAGACCTGCTCGAGAGCCTCGGCGAATGCCGTGACCTCCGGCGTGCCGTCGAGCTTGCCGCGATGCCCGAGCCCTTGAGTCCACGCGAAGATCGACGCGATGGGGTTGGTCGAGGTGGGCTTGCCCTGCTGGTGCTGGCGGTAATGCCGGGTCACCGTGCCATGAGCGGCCTCCGCCTCAACCGTGCGGCCATCCGGCGTCATCAGCACCGACGTCATCAACCCGAGCGAGCCGAAACCCTGGGCGACAACGTCCGACTCGACGTCGCCGTCGTAGTTCTTGCACGCCCAGACGTAGCCGCCCTCCCACTTCAGCGCGGCGGCCACCATGTCGTCGATGAGCCGGTGCTCGTACGTCAGCCCGGCCTGCTCGAAGTCGGCCTTGAATTCGGTCTCGTACATCTCGGCGAAGATGTCCTTGAACCGGCCGTCGTACGCCTTGAGGATCGTGTTCTTCGTCGACAGGTAGAGCGGGTACCTGCGGTCCAGCGCGTAGCGGAACGAGGCGCGAGCGAAGTCGCGGATCGAGTCGTCGAAGTTGTACATGCCGAGCGCGACGCCGGAGCCGGGGAAGTCGGCGACATCGAACTCCATCGGCTCGCCGCCGTCAGCCGGCGTGAACGCGATGGTCACGGTGCCGGGGCCCGGCACCACGAAGTCGGTCGCCTTGTACTGGTCGCCGTGCGCGTGCCGCCCGATGATGATCGGCTTGGTCCAGCCGGGCACCAGCCGCGGCACGTTGCTGATGATGATCGGCTCGCGGAAGATGACGCCGCCGAGGATGTTGCGGATCGTCCCGTTGGGCGAACGCCACATCTTCTTCAGGCCGAACTCCTCGACCCGCGCCTCGTCAGGCGTGATCGTGGCGCACTTGACGCCGACGCCGTGCTCCTTGATGGCGTACGCGGCGTCGACTGTCACCTGATCGTCGGTCTCGTCACGGTTCTGGATGGACAGGTCGAAGTACCGCAGGTCGACGTCGAGGTAGGGCAGGATCAGCCGTTCCTTGATGAACGCCCAGAGGATGCGGGTCATCTCGTCGCCGTCGAGCTCGACGATGGGGTTCTCGACTTTGATCCGCCTCATTGGTCGCGCTCGCCTTCTCGCTCGTTCCTCGCTCGGCGGCTCGGCTGCTCCATGACGCGGGCCCTTTCTGCTCGCAGCTTCCTCGCGACGTCGTCCCCGGCTCCGGCAGGCTATCCCTCAATCCGGGGGCGGGACGACGACCGACAGGGCGACGACGACGACGCCAAGCAGGGCAGTCGCGACGATGTCGAACCCGCGACTTCGTACGGCCAGCAGTCCCACGACCCGAGCCGGCAGCACGGCGCGAAGCACTGCGGCGAGTATGAGGGCGGCACCCAGCACCACGCAGCCGCGCTTCACGTGGTTGGTCGCGACCAGCGTCATTGCCACGGCAGCAACGAGCAGGACGACGACGAACGGCCACTCGCCGAAGCGTCTCGGCCGCGCTCGGGGCGCGACGGCTGGCGGCCCCGGTTTGGTCCCGCGATCGGCAGCCATTACTGCTTTTCCGCCGCTTCGACGACGTTGGTCAGGAGCATCGCCCGCGTCATGGGGCCGACGCCGCCGGGGATGGGCGCGATCCAGCTTGCGACCTCGGCGGCGCTCGGGTGAATGTCGCCGACCAGGCCGGCGTCTGTGCGAGTGATACCGACGTCGACGAGCACCGCGCCCGGCTTGATGTCGTCAGCGGTGATGAAGCCCGGCGTGCCTGCGGCTGCGATGACGATGTCGGCGCGCCGCAGGTGCGCTACGAGGTCCTTGGTGCCGGTGTGGCACTGCGTCACGGTGGCGTTCTCCGTACGGCGAGTCAGCAACAGCGCCAGCGACCGACCGACAGTCACGCCGCGGCCAACGAGGACGACGTCGGCGCCGTCGATGCGGATGTCGTAGCGCCGCAGCAGCTCGACGATGCCGCGCGGCGTGGCCTGAAGCGGCGCTGGTTGGCCAAGGACCAGCCGGCCGAGGTTGATCGGATGCAGACCGTCCGCGTCCTTGACCGGGTCGATGAGCTCGATGACCGCCAGCGGATCGAGACCGCCGGGGAGCGGCAGCTGGACGAGGAATCCGGTGCAGGTCGGGTCCGCGTTGAGCTCGGCGACAACGTCCTCGACCTGCTGCTGCGACGCGGTGGCGGGCAGCTCGCGCTGGATGCTGTGGATGCCAACGGCGGCGCAGTCGCGGTGCTTGCCGGCGACGTAGGCGTGGCTGCCCGGGTCGTCACCTACCAGCAGGGTGCCGAGGCCGGGAGTTCGCCCAGCGTCGGTGAGTGCGGCGACACGAGCGGTGAGGTCGACCTTCATGTCGGCCGCCACCGCCCGCCCGTCCAGAATCCGCGCCGTCACACCGCCCATCCTGCCAAGCAAACGCTGAGCGTCGGGGGCCCAGGTCAGTGGGAGAAGTGGCGGGCACCGGTGAGATACATGGTGACGCCGACCGCCTGGGCGGCCGCAACGACCTCGGCGTCGCGTACCGATCCGCCGGGCTGGACCACTGCGCGGATGCCGGCGTCGGTCAGCACCTCGAGACCGTCCGGGAAGGGGAAGAACGCGTCGGATGCCGCGACCGCGCCCAGCGCCCGCTCCTCCCCCGCCCGCCACACCGCAAGTCGCGCCGCGTCGACCCGGTTCACCTGGCCCATGCCGATGCCGACTGTCGCGCCGCCGCGAGCGAGCAGGATCGCGTTGGACCGCGCAGCGCGGCAGGCGCGCCAGGCGAACACCAGGTCGCGCAGCGTCATCTCGTCGGCCGGCTCGCCCGCAGCCAGCTGCCAGGCGGCCGGGTCGTCGCCCGGCGCGTCGAGCGCGTCGACGGTTTGCATGAGCAGGCCGCCGCTGATGCGCCGCCATTCCACGCCCCCCCGCGTGAGGGGCGCTGCGCAGCGCAGCAGCCGCAGGTCCTTGCGCGTCGTCAGGATCTCCAGAGCGAGATCCTCGAAGTCCGGCGCGACGACGACCTCGGTGAAGACGTCGGCGATCTGCGCCGCCATCTCCGCCGACAGGGTGGTGTTGACGGCGATCACGCCGCCGAACGCAGAGATGGGGTCGGCGTCGTTGGCCTTCTGATGTGCCTGAGCGACGTCCTCGCCCACCGCGATGCCGCACGGATTGGCGTGCTTGACGATCGCGACGCATGGCTCGGCGAAGTCGTACACGGCTCGCCGCGCGGCATCGGCGTCCACGTAGTTGTTGAACGACATCTCTTTGCCGTGCAGCTGCTCGGCCTGCGCGAGCCCGGGCTCGGGTACGAAGCCCGAGCCATACAGCGCTGCCCGCTGATGGGGATTCTCGCCGTACCGCAGCACCTGAGCGCGATCCCACGTCGCTCCCGCCCAGGCGGGGAAGCCGCTGCCCGAGTCGGTGGCCGTCAGCACGTTGCCCACCCAGGAGGCGACCGCGATGTCGTACGTCGCGGTGTGCGCGAACGCCTCCGCGGCCAACGAACGGCGCTGCTCGATCGTCGTCCCGCCGGCCTCGACGGCTGCCATCACGTCGACGTAGCGCTGCGGCGAGACGACCACCGCGACCGACGCGCAGTTCTTCGCCGCAGCACGGGCGAGCGCAGCGCCGCCGATGTCGATCTGCTCGACCACGTCGTCCGGCGAGGCACCACTCATCACGGTGTCGACGAACGGGTACAGGTTGACCACGACGAGGTCGAACGGCTCGATGCCGAGGCGCGCGAGCTCGTCGCGATGCGATTCGCGCTTTGAGTCGGCAAGGATGCCTGCGTGCACGGTGGGGTGCAGGGTCTTCACCCGCCCGTCGAGCGCCTCGGGGAAGCCGGTGAGCTCACTGACCTCGGTCACGGGCAGCCCGGCGTCGGCGAGCGCCGCCGCTGTGGAGCCGGTGGAGACCAAGGTGACACCAGCGTCGACCAGGGCCCGGCCGAGGTCGACCAGCCCGGTCTTGTCGGAGACGCTGAGTAATGCTCGATGAATTGCTCTGCGGTTCGTGCGGGTGTCGCGGATGTCGCTCACGGAATGCGAACCTTCCTGTTCTCGATGGTCCAGCCGGTACGAACCAGCTTCCCCACGGTGTCGATGAGCAGCACCCGCTCGACGGCCTTGATGCGTTCGTGCAGCGTCTCGACGGTGTCGTCGTCGTGGACGGCGACGGGCTCCTGAGCGATCACCGGTCCGGTGTCCACGCCACCGTCCACCAGATGGATAGTGCACCCCGTCACCCGCACGCCGTACGCCAGGGCATCGCGCACCGCGTGCGCCCCGGGAAAGGAGGGCAGCAGCGCAGGATGGCTGTTGACGATGTGGTGCGCGGCCAGAAAACGTGGGCCGAGGATCTTCATGAACCCGGCGGACACCACCAGGTCGGGTCGATAGGGCGCGACCGCCTCCGTCAGGGCAGCGTCCCAGGAGTCGCGGTCGGGAAAGTCCTCCACGCGAATGACCAGGGTTGGTACGCCGGCGCGGTCGGCGCGGCGCAGTCCTTCGACTCCCTCCCGATCCGCGGCGACGGCAATCACCTGAGCGCCGTACGCAGGATCCCGGCCGGCGTCGAGCAGGGCCTGCAGCAGCGTCCCGGTGCCACTGACGAGGACCACGAGGCGGCGCGGCGACGTTTCGGGCACGCGGTGGACCTCGCGGGTAAGCGACGGAAGATGGCCAGTGGGTCGGCTCGACCCACGGTCGAGCCGTCGGAGACGATAGCGGCCACGATCGTGTCGCGGCCCGCGCAGCCGCTCGAGGCGGAGGTTGCCGTGTCCAGTCCCGAAGAGCGGGACCCGTACGCCGCGCCTTCCGACGACGCCCCGACCGCCCCGCCCCCGTCCGATCGTCCGTCCCATCCGCCGGAGGAGCCGCCGACGTACGGCTCGGCTCCTCCGCCTCTCGTGCCCTACGGCCAGCCGGCGGGCGACGAACCGCGGCCGGGCGGCCCTCCGTCCGCGGCGGGGCCGATCGAGCCGGGCGGACGGCGCGCCTTCCTGCTCGCGGTCGCGGGCGCGGTGATGTCAGTGGTGTTCTTCCCGATTGGGATCGTGCTCGACATTGCGGCCATCGTGCTGGCCTTCCGGGCCCGCAAGCGTGCGGCGAAAGCCGGCGGGACCGCGCCGCTGTCGGCTCCCGCCGTTCTCATTGGCGGGGTCGGACTGGCGTTCGCTTCTGGGCTGCTCGCGTTCATCGCGCTCTTTTTCGACGAATTCCGCGCCTACCAGTCATGCATGGGCGGCGCGAACACCGAAGTGGCGCGGCAGGAATGCAATGACGAGTTCCGCATCGACATCGAGAACCGTCTCGGCTGATCCTTTGTTAGCTGGCCCGGCGCGCCGCCAGCCAGGCCGTCGGGGCGGCGACGAGGCCGAGCTCGAGCGTGGCGGCGACGGCGACCTGCCACGGCGACGGGCCGATCACGGTCAGTCGCCCGCCGCCGAGCGGGCCACCGGACATGGCAGCCAGGACGCCAAGCGTGAGACCGGCGACACCCGATGCGGCAAACGCCCACGGCACAGCGGTCCAGCCGAGTGTTGGTAACCGCCGGGCAAGCGCGCGGCCGACGACGACTCCCGCGGTTGCCGGCACGAGGAACACGAGCAGGACGAGCAGCGGCTGCTCGCCCGGCCGCGGCAATGCACCGAGGAGGGCGAGCGCGGGCAGCGGGCCGACCTCGACGCCGAGGGGGGTGACCGACGTCCCCGCGCCGACGGCGAAGCCCGGGCCGAGGGCGTACGCCGCCGCCCAGATCACGATGTTCGGCAGGTAGACCGCGCTCAGCACGAGCAGCAGCGCCGAGCCGACCAGGCCCGCATCCAGTGCGCTTACTACGTCACCGATCGCAGCGCGCCGTACCACCACGGCGGTGATCACGAGCAGGGCGCCTGCACCCATCAGGGTGAAGGCACCGGCTGCTCCCGCCGCGATCGACGCGCGTGCGGCCGCGGGTACGCGCCGCCACAGCGACGCGTCGCGCGACCCGGCGCGCCACATGCCGACCGACCCGGCTGCTGCCGAGAGGCAGGTCGCTACGGCCGCGGTTACTGCGGGAACGACGCGTACCTCCTCGCCGGAGGCCAGCACGGCGACGGCGGTGGCGAGTGCCGCATAGGTGAGCGACATGGCCGCGGTGCGCAACGCGACCTGCCTGGCGCGCGCAGGAGACGCTCGTCGACTCACCCACTGGCCCGCCGAGTAGGTGGCGGCGACGGGGACGGCCAACAATCCGAGCGGCAACCAGGCGAGCACGCCCGTCGGCACCAGAACCGGCACGTGATGGGCAGCGATCCAACCGAGGCCGGACAGCCGCAGCGCGTCCAGGAGCGATGCAGCGCCTGCTTCGCTGCCGGGAACGGCCCATCCAACGAGAACCAGCGCAGCAACCACGGCGAGGCCGGCGACGGCTGCCCCGATCCCGGCGGCGACCGCACGCAGCACACCCTCGAGCTGGGAAGCAGCGCGCGGTTCGTCCAGCAAGGTCGCCACGATCGTCCATGCTGACGGCCAGACGGCAGCGGGCGGCGGAAGTCGGCTCCGCTCGGGGTGTCGTGGGGCACGTCTGCGGCGTGACTAGGGTGCCCGTCGAGGAGAGGACACCCATGCAGACACGCGTCGTGGTGGTCGCCCTGGTCGCGGCGGCCGTCCTCGGCATCTTCGTCGGTGGAATCGTCGCCTTCGTTGCCAGCGATGGCAACGGCGACGCTCAGGCTGAGGGAGCAAGACCTGCCACTACCGGGTCGGCCACAGCCGACCCGGCCCCACCGCAACCGACAGCCACTCCGGCGGAGGATCGGCCCAGCCCGGACGTGGGGTACGTCCTCGACGTCAACGACCAGGATGGGGAAGTCGTCCTCGTGTTCGACCGCGTGACGGTGCTCGAAGGCGACGAGGCAGAGGAGCGGGCCGCCGAGCGAGGCGAGAGCGTCCAGCCGGGTGGCTGGTATCTCAACAACGACAACGACCGGACGCGCGAGCTGATCGTCACCGATGTCGCGAAGCCAGCAGCGACGGCGGTGCAGCTTCAGCTGGACGGTGACCGGGAAACGGTGGCGGTCGTCGTGACCTACGACGATGAGGGCAAGGTTGACAGTCTGAGCGAGCTGACCCTCGCCTAGCCGGCGGCGTCGCTCGCGCGATACGCCTCGAGTGAGGGCGATACGCCTTCTACAGCAGGCGTATTGCCCGAAATGATCACGTATACGTGATCATTTCGGCGGGGGCTCGGTGTGTGGGTGAACGACTAGCTGGACGTCATGATGTCGTGCATCAGCCGGGCGGTCTCGGACGGCGTCCGACCGACCTTGACGCCGACGGCTTCGAGCGCGTCCTTCTTAGCCTGCGCCGTGCCGGCCGAGCCGGAGATGATCGCGCCGGCGTGGCCCATGGTCTTGCCTTCGGGCGCGGTGAACCCGGCGACGTAGCCGACGACCGGCTTGGTGACGTTGTCGGCGATGAACGCGGCCGCGCGCTCCTCGGCATCGCCACCGATCTCGCCGATCATGACGACAGCGTCAGTCTCGGGATCGTCCTGGAACGCAGCCAAACAGTCGATGTGAGTCGTGCCGATGATCGGGTCGCCGCCGATGCCCACGCAGGTGGAAAAGCCAACGTCGCGCAGCTCATACATCATCTGATAGGTCAGCGTGCCGCTCTTGGACACCAAGCCAATGCGTCCAGGGCGAGTGATGTCAGCCGGGATGATGCCGGCGTTGGACCGTCCCGGGCTGATGACGCCGGGGCAGTTCGGTCCGACGATGCGGGTGCCGCCGGAGTTGACGGCGTACTGGTAGAACCACGCGGTGTCGTGAACCGGGATGCCCTCGGTGATGATGACGCACAGCGGGACGCCTGCGTCGACAGCTTCCACGACTGCTGCTTTGGCGAAGCGCGGCGGGACGAACACGACGGAGACGTCGGCGCCGGCTTCCTTCACTGCTTCTGCAACACTGCCGAAAACGGGAATGCTGGTGTCGCTGCCAGCATCGACCATCTGGCCGCCCTTGCCCGGCGTCACGCCGGCCACGATCGACGTGCCCGCGGCAACCATGCGACGGGTGTGCTTCGTACCCTCCGAGCCCGTGATTCCCTGCACCAGGACACGAGACTGCTCGGTAAGGAAGATCGCCATGTCGCTACGCCCCCCGGGTGCTTGCTGCCGCGAGCTCGGCGGCACGGCGAGCCGCGCCGTCCATGGTGTCGACCTGCTCCACTAGCGGATGATTCGCCTCGGTCAAGATGCGGCGCCCTTCCTCGGCGTTGTTGCCGTCGAGGCGTACAACCAGCGGCCGGGTCACCTCTTCCCCACGACTGCTCAGGAGCTCCAACGCCTGCACGATGCCGTTGGCAACCTCGTCGCAGGCGGTGATTCCGCCGAAGACGTTGACGAACACCGACCGTACGGCGGGATCGGACAGGATGATCTCGAGGCCGTTAGCCATCACCGCGGCTGACGCGCCGCCGCCGATGTCGAGGAAGTTCGCCGGCTTCACCCCGCCGAAGTCTTCTCCTGCGTACGCGACGACATCGAGCGTCGACATGACCAGCCCCGCGCCGTTGCCGATGATGCCGACCTCACCGTCGAGCTTGACGTAGTTGAGGTCCTTGTCGCGCGCGGCCTGCTCCAGCGGGTCGACGGCACTTCGATCAGCGAACGCGGCGAACGTGTCGGCGTGCCGGAACGCGGCGTTGTCGTCGAGCGTCACCTTGCCGTCGAGCGCCACGACGGCATCGTCCGGCGTCCGCACAAGGGGATTGACCTCGACCAGCGTCGCGTCCTCCGTGACGAAGACGTCCCACAGGTCGACGAGTACCGACGTCACCGCGTCGCGCAGCTCTTCGGGGAAGCGGCCCTCGACGACGATCTCGCGTGCCTTGTCCGGCGACACACCGTCGATCGCGTCGACACGTACTCGGGCCAGGTCATCGGGACGCTCGACCGCGAGCTGCTCGATCTCCATCCCGCCCTCGCGCGAGGCCATCGCCAGGAACGAGCGACTAGCGCGGTCGAGCAAGTACGAGACGTACCACTCCTCGGCGATGTCGCTCGCTTCGGTCACCAGCACGCGGTGCACGGTGTGGCCCTTGATGTCCATGCCGAGGATCGCGTCGGCGTGACGCTGCGCCTCGCTGGCATCCGCAGCGAGCTTGACCCCGCCGGCCTTGCCGCGCCCGCCGGTCTTCACCTGCGCCTTGACGACGGTCGTCCCGCCGATCCGCTCGGCTCCGTCGGCGGCTTGCTGTGGCGTCTCGGCGACCTCGCCGGCCAGCACCGGTACGCCATGCGCCTGAAACAGCTCCTTCGCCTGGTACTCGAACAGATCCACGACGTCCGTCCTGTCAGAAGTCTCGGGGCGTGCGACAGCGTAACGGCGGATCAACCAGCGCCGGTCGCACCGACGTGGGCATGCAGCCAGTCCACGATCGCCTGAGTTGGGGTGCCGGGCGTGAAGATCTCGGCGACCCCCATCTCGCGCAGTTCGGGGATGTCGGCCTCGGGGATGATGCCGCCGCCGAACACCAGGATGTCTGCGGCGTCTCGCTCGCGGAGGAGATCGATGACGCGCCGGAACAGCGTCATGTGCGCGCCCGAAAGCACCGAGAGCCCGACGACGTCGGCATCTTCCTGAATCGCGGTCTGCGCGATCTGCTCCGGGGTCTGATGCAGGCCGGTGTAGACGACCTCCATGCCGGCATCGCGCAGCGCCCGGGCGACCACCTTGGCACCGCGGTCGTGGCCGTCGAGTCCCGGCTTCGCCACCACGATCTTGATGCGGTGAGGAGCACCCATGTCGCCTCCTGCGCGCGGTGCGCTCGTCGTCGCGCGCAGCCGGCACGCGCAGGGTAACCGGGAGGCAGACCCTCCGTGGACGGGGTTCGGGGGGAACACGGGGGGCAGAGCCCCCCGTGGGGGAGTTACCGTCCAGCCGTGCCCCTGGAGTCGACGTCGATGCGGAGCCTGCTCGGCCGTACGAGCGAGATACGGATGCGAGTGCGTGGCGCCGCGATCGAGGCAGCGTGGTGCACCGCCCACCTCGTCATCTACCCGTGGGGGCTGCGTCGGGACCGCGGAACGCAGGAGAGCCGTACCTCGTTGCGCGGGTTGCCGCCGCTGCGCCGCGGCCTGGTCGTCGGTGACGTCGAGGCCGCGGGGACGCCGATCCTGCTGGTGCACGGCATGGTCGACAACAGGTCCGTCTTCGCCCTGCTACGGCGCGGCTTGCGCCGGCGCGGTTTCGGGACGGTCAGCACCGTCAACTACAGCCCATTTACCAGCGACGTTCGCCTCGCGGCCCGCAATCTCGCCGAGCACGTAGAGGCGGTGTGCAGTGACAGCGGGTACGAACGCATCCACGTGATCGCCCACAGCATGGGCGGGCTCATCGCGCGCTACTACGTCCAGCGCCTCGACGGCGATGAGCGGGTGCACACACTGGTGACGATGGGGACGCCGCACGGCGGCTCGGCCGTGGCCCGATGGGTACCGCACGCGCTGGCCCGCCAGCTTCGGCCGGGCAGCGACCTCCTCGCAGAGCTCGACGCGCCGGCTCCAGACTGCCGTACTCGGTTCGTCGCGTTCTGGAGTGACCAGGATCAGATGATCTTGCCGGCGCGCCATGGAAAGCTCCAACACGTCGACCTGACCAGCAGGAACGTCTTGGTGAGCGGGGTTGGGCATATGTCGCTGCCCATCGACGGGCGGGTCGCTCACGAGATCTCTACGACGCTCGCGCAACTCGACCCGGACGGACGGCGCGTGACAGCGTTTCCATCTCGGGCGTCGACCCAGTAGTGTGTGCGCTCATTCCCCGGACCCGCTCCGCCCAGCCCCCGCGGAAGGCCACCCGTGTCGACCCCAACGCCCAGCGGACCCCACCGGGCCGCAAGGCACCGACGCCCGACCTTGACTGAGCCGGCGCCGTCCTCCCTGGTCCCGCCCCTGGTGGCGGCCGCAACCGGGGTGACGTTGATTGCGGCGGGCACAGTATCTCTCCCGTACGTTCTCGGGGACGCGTCCACCTCGACTGACACCGTCGCCGTGTCCGCTGCCGACGTGGCAGAGCGGGAAGCGGCAGCGGATCGCGGTAGCCGGTCCGCCGGCCGTGCGGATCGCAGTGCGGGAACGATGAGCCTGTCGGAGGCGGCCGAGGCCGTCACTGCCGAGCAACAAAGCGCCGCCGCGGCCAAGGAGGCGGAAGAGGCCGCCCGCGCCGACCGCGCCGACCGAGCGCGCGCGGAAGCGGAGCGTACCCGCTGGGAAAGCCCGTTGCGTTCCTACCAGCTGCTCGGCCCTGAAGACGAGGGCATTGACATCACGGCAGAGTCGGGCGCGCCGGTGTATGCCATCGGCACCGGAACCATCACCTACGCGGGGAGCGACGCCGAGTACGGCCAGATGATCGTCATCGAGCACTGGGACGGGACGGTCACGTACTACTGCTACCTGTCGTCGTTCGAGAAGACCGAGGGCGAGGTTGCCGTTGGCGAGCTCATCGGTCGGGTCGGGAACACCGGGACGACCGAGTCGTCGCACCTGCACCTGCAGATCCGCCCGCATGGCGAGGAGCCGGTCGATCCGCTGCTGTGGCTCGAGAAGCGCGGCGTCGAGCTCTAGATCTTCTCGACGGGGGCGTACCGCAGCAGCAGTCGCTTCGTCCCCGAGCTGCCGAAGTCGATCGTCGCCTCTGCCTGGTCGCCGGCGCCGGCCGTGGACACCACGACGCCGAGACCGAACGCGTCGTGGCTGACGCGGTCCCCCGGCGCCAGCGCCACGACGACTCGATTGCCGGGCGACCGCGCTCCCGGTCGCGCCGCGGCCCGCGCGATCGCAGGCGTGCTCGACGGCGCCGCTTCGATGCGTTGCCACGACACCCCGTCCTGCGGTAACTCCTCGAGGAAACGCGACGCCGGGTTGTACGACGGCGACCCCCAGGCGCTGCGCATCACGGCGCGGGAGACGTACAGCCGTTCCTGCGCGCGGGTGATCCCGACGTACGCGAGCCGGCGTTCCTCCTCGAGCTCGGTCGGATCGCCGAGCGATCGCAGGTGCGGAAAGACGCCGTCCTCGAGGCCGGTCAGGAACACCACCGGGAACTCCAGGCCCTTGGCGGTGTGCAGCGTCATCAGCGTGACGACGCCGCCGTGGTCGTCGCCCTCGGGGATCTCGTCGGAGTCGGCGACGAGTGCCACCCGCTCGAGGAAGTCGGCGAGCGATCCCTCCGGGTCGGCCTCCTCGAACTCGCCGGCCACGGCGACGAGCTCGCGCAGGTTCTCCAGCCGGCTCTCGTCCTGGGGGTCCGGCGACGCCTGCAGCTCGGCCAGGTATCCGGTCCGGCCGAGCACCTGCTCGAGGATCTGCGACGGCGGCGTCCCCGCGTCGACGAGGTCGCGCAGACCGTCGATCAGCTCACGAAAGCCGAGCAGTGCCGTCAATGAGCGAGCCGCGAGCCCAGGCGCATCCTCGACCCGACGCAGCGCCTGCCAGAACGTGATGCGCTCCCGCTCGGCGAGCGCCTGCACGCACGCTTGGGCTCGCTCTCCGATCCCCCGCTTCGGCACGTTGATGATGCGCCGAAGCGACACCGCGTCCTCGGGGTTGGCGAGCAGGCGCAGGTACGCCAGCGCGTCGCGCACCTCGCGCCGCTCGTAGAAGCGCACCCCGCCGACCACCTTGTACGGCATGCCGACGCGGATGAACACCTCCTCGAATACCCGGCTCATCGCGTTGGTGCGGTAGAAGACCGCTGTGTCGCCGTACGTCGCCAGACTCGCATCGGACAGCTTGTCGATCTCAGTCGCGACGAACGCCGCCTCGTCGTGCTCGTTGTCGGCGACGTAGCCGACGATGGGCGCGCCGAGGCCCTTGTCGGACCACAGCCGCTTGTCCTTGCGCCCGCGGTTGCGGCTGATGACGGCGTTGGCGGCAGTGAGAATGGTCTGCGTGGAGCGGTAGTTCTGCTCGAGCAGCACGATGCGCGCGTTGGGGAAGTCCCGCTCGAATTCGAGAATGTTGCGGATCGTGGCGCCGCGGAAGGCGTAGATCGACTGATCGGCGTCACCGACCACGCAAAGCTCAGCCGGATCCGCTGTGCCTTCCGGGCCGACGAGCTCGCGAATCAGTACGTACTGCGCGTGGTTGGTGTCCTGGTACTCGTCGACGAGCACATGCCGGAACCGTCGCCGGTAGTGCTCGGCGACGTCGGGAAACGCCTGCAGCAGGTTGACCGTCGTCATGATGAGGTCGTCGAAGTCCAGGGCGTTGCCCTGGCGCAGCCGCTGCTGGTACAGCGTGTAGCACTCGGCGTAGGTCTTCTCGATGAAGTTCCCGGCCCTGCCAGCGAACGTCTCCTCGTCGACGAGCTCGTTCTTGAGGTTGCTGACGTACGTGGAGATCGCGCGCGGCGGGAAGCGTTTCGGGTCGAGATCGAGATCGCGGACGACCAGCCTCATCAGCCGTTCGGAGTCGGCCTGGTCGTAGATCGAGAAACTGGAGTTGAACCCCAGGTGGCTGGCCTCGCGGCGCAGGATGCGCACGCAGGCGGAGTGGAACGTCGACACCCACATCGCCCGAGCCCGGCGACCGACCAGCGCCGCAACCCGCTCCTTCATCTCGCCGGCGGCCTTGTTGGTGAACGTGATCGCGAGCACCTGGCCGGGCTGCACCTTGCGAGCGGCGAGCAGGTAGGCCACGCGGTGGGTGAGGACGCGCGTCTTGCCCGAGCCCGCGCCGGCCACGATCAGCAGCGGGCTGCCCTCGTGCTCGACGGCGTCTCGCTGGGGCGGGTTCAGGCCCTCGAGCAGCGCCGCGATGGTGTCGTTGCGGCGCTTCTCTGCGGCGTCGTCAGCGCCGGGATCGGTCCCCGACAACCGAAGGTCGTCGAAGAGCATGGACACGCGGTCAGGGTACGTCCGCAGACCGACGACCTCGCGCAGGCCACTGCCGTCGAGCATGCGCTCGGGCGCCGCATTCCTGGGCTGCGTTTCTAGGATGGCCGGGTGAGCGATGACGTGCAGCCGGCTCCGCCAGAACTCGAGGTCGAGCGCGTGCTCGTCGTCGTCGCCCATCCCGACGACGTCGACTTCGGTTCCGCGGGAACGATGGCCCTCTGGACGAAGTCGGGCATCGAGGTCACGTACTGCATCGTCACCGACGGCGACGCCGGCGGCTTCGACCCCGCGGTGGCCCGTACCGACATCCCGGGCATCCGCCGCGCGGAGCAGGAGGCGGCCGCGGCCGAGGTCGGGGTCTTCGACGTGCGCTTCCTGGGTTACCGGGACGGAGCGTTGACTCCAAGCCTGGAGCTGCGCCGCGACATCAGCCGGATCATCCGGCAGGTACGGCCGCAGCGGGTGGTGATGCAGACCCCGGAGATCATCTGGCGTCGGATGGCGGCGTCGCATCCCGACCACCGGGCCGCGGGCGAGGCCACGCTGGCGGCGGTCTATCCCGATGCGCGCAACCCGTACGCGCATCCGGAACTGCTCCTCGACGAGGGTCTAGAAGCGTGGACCGTGCGGGAGATCTGGCTGTCGCCGGCGACGAAGCCGGACAGGTACATCGACATCACCGACACGTTCGACCGGAAGCTGGCCGCGCTGCGAGCACACGTGAGCCAGACCGCCCACATGGATAACCTGGAAACGATGGTGCGCGGCTGGCTTGGCGAAAACGCCCGCGTCGCTGGGCTCCCCGACGGTCACCTGGCCGAGGCATTCGCCGTCTACCAGATGCCCTGACAAACACAAGCGCGACAGCGCCTTTGCGCAACGGCCCTGGCAGACGTCACCAGGACGTCGGCTTCTCCGGCTGGTAAAGCCAGACGTCGAAGAAGTGGCCGAGATCCTGGCCGCTGATCTGCTCGGCCAGTGCGATGAACTCCGGCGTGGTTACGTTGCCGTACTGGTTCTCGGCGGCCCACGTTCGCAGGATGTCGAAGAAGTCGGCGTCGCCAATCTTCTCCCGCAGGGCCTGCAACGTCATGGCTCCGCGATAGTAGATCGTCCCGTTGAATAGGTACTCCGGTGACCCCGGGTCGCCGGGCGGCGGCGTCCAGAACGCAGTGTCCTGCGGCGGGGTGTTGTACAGCGTCTTGAACCAGTGGTGCGCAGACTTCCGCCCCTCGTGTTCGCTCCAGATCCACTCCGACCAGGTGGCAAAGCCCTCGTGCAGCCAGATGTCCGGCCATTCCGTCAGCGTCACCGAGTCGCCGTACCACATGTGCGAGATCTCGTGCGCCAGCGTGGCCTCGTCGGGGACCTTGTAGAAGACCGGCTTGGTCTGCGTCTCCAGCGAGTAGCCGACCTCCTTGGCGTCGTCGACGATGGCCCCGACGGCCTCGAATGGGTACGGCCCGTAAATCGAGCTGTAGAACTCGACGATCTCCGGCAGCATTCGCAGCACGTTGCCCTTGGGCAGCGTCGGGTCGACCGCGACGTACGACGGCAGGCCGCCGGCGAGCGTCGATACGGTCAGGTCGAAGACACCGACCGTCGCGGTGGCGAGGTACGGCGCCATCGGCGAGGTGTTGTTCCAGACGAACGTCGTCGTATCGCCGACGGTCGTCTGCGACTCGAGCACCCCGTTCGCCATCACGGTCAGGCCCGCGGGGACGGTCACGGTGAAGTCGTAGGTCGCCTTGTCCCGCGGGTTGTCGTTGGCCGGGTACCAGCCTGGCGACCCCTGCGGCTCGCCGACCACGAACGCGCCGTCGTCGGTGGGCACCCACCCCTCGATCGACCCGTCTGGGTCGGTGATGACCTCCGGAACTCCGGCGTACGGGACTACCACGGTGAACGCCGTCCCGGTGGGGAGACCCGCCGCCGGAGTGATGATCAGCTCTTGCCCGTCCCGCGTGTACGTGGCGGCCGCACCGTTGACCGTGAGCTGGCCGAGCTCGAAGCCACGCAGGTCGAGGTCGAAGCGCGACAGGTCCTGGGTCGCGACGGCGGTAATCGTCGCCGTGCCGTCCAGCCGCCCGGTGACGGGGTCGTAGGCGAACTCGAGCGAGTAGTGCTGGACGTCGTAGCCGCCGTTGCCGGCGCGCGGGAAGAACGGATCGCCCAACCCGGCCGAGCCCGGCGTGAAGTCGATCGCGCTCGCCGGCGGAGCCGTCAAGGCCAGCGACGCCAGGATCGCGACACCCAACATGCCGGCCAGAGTGCGAAGCCGGAACCGATCCATCGATAGCCCTCCCCGAACGACAGCCCAGCCCCCCGCCGCCGCAGACGTTACCCGTCCGGCGTCCTGGGTGGGCCGTACGGGACGGGAATTGACGGCACCGGCGCTCCCGCCGCGCGATCAGGGTGCGGTCAACCTGGCGAAGTGCGCGGCAAGTGCCGCGTACCAACCGAAGAGGGTCACGAGGAAGACGTAGAAGCCGACCTGGCTCGGGACACCCAGGCTGCCGGCGCAGATGACGGCTACGGCGACCGAGACGGCGCCCAGGGGACGCCAGCGCTGCTCACGGCGGCGTCCGGTGATCCGCGTCGTGATCGCCGACGACCAGGAGATGGTCCGGGACGGCTTCGCGATGATCCCTCGACGCGCAGGACGACATCGACGTCGTCGGGGTCGCTGCCGATGGTGCCCAGGCGACCGCACTCGCCCGGGAGGCTCGGCCCGATCTGGTGCTGATGGACGTACGGATGCCTGGCGTCGACGGGCTGGAGGCGACGCGTCGACTGCTCGGTGGCGCCCCGTCTCAGGTGCGGGTGCTGATCCTGACGACGTTCGATCTGGACGAGTACATCTACGAGGCGCTGCGGGCAGGAGCGAGCGGCTTCCTGCTCAAGGACGCTCCTCGGGCCCAGTTGTTCGCCGGGGTACGCGCGGTCGCCGCCGGAGAGGCGATGCTGGCGCCGAGCATCACCCGCCGGTTGATCGAAGCGTACGTCCAGCGCAGGCCGCGGGGACTCGAGCTGCCTCCCGCTGTTGCGGGGTTGACCGAGCGGGAACGAGCGGTGCTCGTCCTGGTCGCCCGCGGGCTGTCCAATGTCGAGATCGGGCGTGAGCTGTTCGTCAGCGAGGCGACGGTCAAGACCCACGTCTCGCACGTGCTGCAGAAGCTCGGCTTGCGTGACCGAGTGCAGGCGGTGGTGCTCGTGTACGAGTGCGGACTGGTCAGCCCCGGAGCAGCGAGCTGAAACGACCGCGCGATCGCGAGTGATCAGTGCGAGCGGTGCAAGGGAACGGCAACGTCGTTGAGGGGGCGTCGACATCGACGACTGGCGTCAGCACGCCTGCGCCCTCGGCGGCCGCCTGAGCCGTACCGAGTGGGACGAGCATCTGCCCAGGCGCGACTACCGTCCCACCTGCACATGATCCGCCCCCGCGGCGGCCGAGTCGGGCGCGGTCTCGTCCAGATCAGTCTGCATGGACGTCGTCCGAACGACGCTGATGCCCTATGACTCACGCAGGGGGCTGGCCTCGATGCCGGACAATCTGCGGCGCGCATCCAGCCGGTGGAGCAAGATAACCAGCGTGGCATCGACCCCCTCGTCATGCGGCACGAGGGACGCTGACGTTGCAGCCCGGTGGCAGCGCAGCGGGAAGTCCATCCTCCACTACCTCCGGGCCGGGTGAGGCGGATGCTCGAACGATTCCGACAGGTGCCCCTCTTCGCCGACCTGTCCGATGAGGACCTGGCCCGTGTGTGCGGTGAGTCGCTGGACGTCCGGCTGGAACCGGGTGAGGTGCTCTTCCGGGAGGGGGAGCCAGGTGACCGAGCGTACGTCGTGACCGCTGGGGAGCTGGCCGTCCTGCGGGCGAGCGACCGCCGCCAGGTGCTCGTCGCGGTCCAAGGCGAGGGCGCGGTCCTCGGCGAGATGGCGCTCGTCGAGGAGGCGCCGCGCTCGGCGACGGTGCGAGCGCGGACCCCGGCCCACCTGCTGTCGATCTCCAAGACCGCCCTGGACGACTTGCTGACCAGCAGCCCGTCAGCCGCTCGATCGGTCTTTGGCACGCTGCTGCGCCGGACCCGCGAAAACCACGACCTGCTCCGACACCAGGAGCGGATGGTCCAGCTGGGCACGCTCGCCGCCGGCGTCGCGCACGAGCTGAACAACCCGGCAGCGGCAGTCCAGCGGACAGCCGGTCAACTCAGCGCCGAGCTCGACCGGCTCATCGGTGCGCTGCCCGATCATGGCCGAGCAACCGAGGCGCTGGAGCTGCTCGGAGCGCGCGGTCAACAGACCCGTACGCCTGTCGAGGTCAGTGACGAGGAGGAGGCCGTCGAGGACTGGGCTCGTGCTCGTGGGGTTAACGAGGCATGGGAAGTGGCGCCGCGGCTGGTGGAAGCCGGCATCGGGGTCGCCGAACTCGCTGGGCTCCGGGACGGCGCCGATCTGAGCGAGACAGTGCGCTTCCTGGCCGCCGCCGCGACGGTCCGCCGGTCGGCGGCGGAGATCGCCGAGGGGGCCGTGCGCATCGCCGAGATCGTGAGTGCCCTGCGGTCGTACTCCTATCTCGACCGCGCTCCTGTGCAGGACGTGGATGTCGTTGGAGGCATCGAGGACACGCTCGTGCTGCTGGGCAACGTGACGAGGGGCGTCCGGATCGTCCGCGAGTACGAGCCCGGGCTGCCGACGATCACTGCGGTCGGCGGAGAACTGAACCAGGTATGGACGAATCTCATCGCTAACGCGTGTGACGCACTCGCCGCGGCATCAGCACCACGGTTGACGCTGCGCGCCGCTCGCCGGGACCAGGACGTCGTCGTCGAGGTGGAGGACAACGGCGGGGGCATCCCGCCGGAGGTGCAAGGCCGCGTGTTCGACGCGTTCTACACCACGAAGCCGCCCGGTCAGGGCACCGGACTCGGGCTCCAGATCAGCTACCGCATCGTCGTGCTCGAGCATGGGGGCGACCTGACCTTCGAGTCCGAACCCGGTAGGTCGACGTTCCGGGTCGCACTTCCCATCCACGGGGCACCAGCGGAGCCCGTTCCGGAGGTCATGCCGCGCAGCGCCCCATGAGGAGAAACGGAACCGAGCGTGAAGCAGCCGGAGCGCAGCAGATTGACGGCGGCCGCCGGGGCGTTCGCCAGCAATGCCGTGAACGGCAACTTGCGCCGGGCTCAGCTGAGCTTCCTCGGGGCTTGGACGGCTGAGTGGGCCTTCACCGTCGCGCTGGGAATCGTCGCCTACCGGTCCGGCGGCGCCAGCGCGGTCGGGCTGGTCGGACTGATACGGATGGTGCCGGCGGCGATCGTCGTGCCGTTCGCTGCGCCATTGGCGGATCGGGGACGCCGGGAACGAGTCCTTGTCCTGGTGTGCACGCTTCGCGCGGTCGTGACCGGGGCGGCCGGGATCGTGGTCGCCCTCGACGGCCCGGTGTTGACGGTCTACGGCCTCGCCGCTCTCTCAACTATCGCGGCGACCCTCTTTCGAGCCGCCCATTCAGCCTTGCTTCCGTCACTGTGCCGCACCGGGCATGAGCTCGCCAGCGCGAACGTCGTCCGGGGGATGCTGGATTCGGTCGCCACGCTGATAGGTCCGTTAGTAGCCGCTGTGCTCCTCCAGTTCACTGGAGTCGCTGTGGTCTTCGCTGTGTCGTCGGGCTGCTCGCTCGCGGCGGCAGCCCTGCTGCTGCGACTTCGCTATGACGCTCCGCCGAGACCGCCAGCGCCACGACGGGTCCGCCTCGTGGCTGAGGCAGCGCAGGCGTTCCACCTCATGGTGCGCAACCGCGACTTGGCCCTCCTCGTCGGCTTGGCGATCACGCAGACGTTCACCCGTGGCGCGCTCACCGTCTTCACCGTGGTCGTCGCACTCGATCTGCTGCGCACCGGCGAGCCGGGTGTCGGAACTCTCACCGCAGCCGTCGGCGCAGGTGCGGTGATGGGTTCTCTCGTCGCGTCGCTCCTCGTGGGGTCCCAGCGGCTGGCTCAGTGGTTCGGCGTCGGTGTTGCCCTGTGGGGACTGCCGATCGCGTTGATTCCGCTTTTTCCTTGGCAGGCAACAGCTCTCGCTCTGCTGGCGCTGGTCGGCCTCGGTAACGCGCTCGTCGATGTCGGCCTGTTCACCTTGATCGCCAGGATGGTCCCGGATGCCGTCCTCGCCCGAGTGTTCGGCCTGCTGGAGAGCCTGGCCTCGCTCACCGTCGGGCTGGGCGCGCTGGTTGCCGCACTCTTGATCGATCTGACCAGCGTGCGCGCAGCGCTGGTTCTTGTCGGCGCCCTCTGTCCGATCCTCGTGGTGGCGGCATGGCGCCGCCTGACACGTCTCGACCGTTACGTCCAAGGCCTGGACAGGGAGTTCGGACTGCTCCATGGCATCTCCATGCTGCAGCCGCTCCCGCTGCCCGCCATCGAACAACTTGCCCGCGGCCTGGAACCGGTCCAGGTGTCCGCCGGCCAGGTGGTATTCCGTCAGGGTGATCAGGCCGACCGGTACTACGTGATCGAGTCGGGCGCGGCCCAGGTGATCGGAGACGGTCGCCTGGTCACGACGCTCGGTCCCGGGGACGGGTTCGGAGAGGTCGCTCTGCTGCGCAAGGTCCCACGTACCGCCACGGTTCGGGCGGCCACCGACCTCACCTTGCACGCCCTGACGTCCGACCGCTTCCTGCCGGTCGTCACGGGTTTCCCGCCGAGCGCCAGCCAGGCCGCGACCTCGGTTGAGGAGATGCTCGACCGATTCGGCCCGGGTGGACCGAGCGCAGAATCGCAGGGTAGGGCTCAATTGCCGTAGCCTGGAGCCTCCTCCGGGGGAAAGGCCGTAACATGACGCCTAACCAACCGCTGCTTCGACGTTCTCTCGCTGCGCTGAGCGCTGCCGTACTCGCTACAGCATGGGCGGTCGGGATCTCGGTTCCCGCAAGCGCCGCGCCGGCCAAGGGTTCCCTGGACATCGTGTCCATTACCGACACTGCCTCGGGGTTGGGCGCACCGGTCCAGAACCGGCCCTTCGACGTCGTCGTCAGGGTGCTCGACACTGCCGGGCAGCCGACGACCGTGAACCAAGTAACCACGATTGTCTTGGAAGAAGTATCCGGCCCCGGCGTTCTGGGCGGCACGACGACTGCGGTCATCCCACGCGACGGCTCCGGTGCGACCATCTCGGGTGCCACGTACAGCCAATTCGCCAATGGGGTTGTGCTGCGTGTCCGAGCGGCATCCGGAGTGGAGTTGGCACCGGACGTGGTGACCGTGGAAGTCGCCCTCACGGCGGTCGGCGCCAACGCCGCCCCGCGCAGCTCGTTGACTCTCACGGATTCAAACTGCGCCGCTCCAACCGCGGGGGTGCCAACCTGCGGTCAGTTTCTCCTGCCGAACGGTGCCAGTGGTCACGTCACCTTGTCAGTCGGCTCATGCGACGGCCTCGGTCCATGCCGCGCGGGGGCGTTGGTTGTCACCGCCATTGCGAACCTCAAGGACTCCAACGGGAACCCCCTTTACAGCAACAACTCACCTGCCACCCTCGTCGTCGCTTGCGACAAGGTTCTCTGCAAGGAGACTGCAAACGGCGTGCCGAGCATTCCCCTGATTTACACCCTGGAGAACACCGGCCCCTGACCCATCCAGACGGTACGCCTAAGTTCGCGCCGGCGTGCCCGGCCAAGGGTGTGCTCGGTGCGGGCCAGGAGGCATGCGTCGACTACGTATCGAGCTCGCGGTCGCAGGGCGACCTCTACCTGCACCTGCTCTACAAGGTCGACGTTCGGTCCAGCTTTCCCTAAGTCACGTGGCGAACTCAGGTAGCGGCACCCGGACGACGCCCAGCGATCGTAGGGCAGCCCTGGCCTCCTGCTCCAGCTGAGCTGCCTCGGGATCCTGGTCGTGGCGGGCTATGTGTACAGCGACGGCAAGGAGGAACGCCCGCTCGAGTCCAACCTCAGGCGCGGAGCTGTGCTGAAGACCCTCGTCCAACGCCAAACGAGCTTCAGCTACTGCTCCGGTTGCCAATAGCGCAGCAGCCTGTACTCGGCGCGCTGCCGGCAGCAGTGTCACGGCCTGCAAGGAGGCAGCCGCCGCAAGTGCTCCCTCGATGAGCGTCAGCGCCTGCTCTGGGCGACCAGCCAGCAGGTGCGCCTCTGCGGACGCAATGTCGGTGTCCACTACCTCTTGCGGCTCTCCCAGCTTGGCTAGCTGGGAGCGGGCCTGGTCGAGCAAAGGTAAGCCTGCCTGGACATCGCCGGCTCGGCTTCTGGCGCGACCCTGCTCTCTGCGTACCAGGGCCACCAGTTCCTCGTCGCCGACTGCGCGGGCGACCCGCAGAGTCTCCTCGAGCAGCGGCCAGGCATCCTCGTAGCGCCCCTGCCTCACCAAGACGTCGGCCCGGTTGTAGTCAGCGTTAGCAGCGTTGGTGGCGTCGCCCAACCGGCGAAACGACTCGGCTGCCCGGGCGAACATCGGAAGTGCGTCGGGCCACTCGCCTGCATAGAACCCACGATTGGCGAGGTTGTTCAGGGCGTGAGCTTGCCCGCTAAGGTCATCAAGTTGCTCAAAGAGGTGGAGCGCCATTATTCCGTGTTGCTCGGCTTCCTGCCGGCCCGACAAGAAGCCAGCGGTGTCCAGCACTAGGTGTGCTTGGGCTTCAGCATCCAGCTCGTTAGCCGCCTCCGCCTCCCGGAGTGCGCGTTCAGCCCATCGGCGGGCGTCGGCATAGCGACCCTGGCTGACCCGGCAGACCGCGTAGCGGGTCTCCAGTCGGGCACGAGCGGCGCCCACCTCGGGGCCCGTCGCGCCGCTGAGAGCACTTAGCCCGAGACTCGCCCGGCGCAGCGCGTTGGTGTAATGGCCGCGGCGTTGCTCCACCCGGGTCAGCTTGAGCTCCAGATGAGCCTCCCGCAACGGCTGGCCACGCACGCCTCGCAGCGCTTCCAGGTAGGCCGCCGGCAGCCTCGGCCCACCGGCCAGCCAAGAACTGTGCATCACCCAGCGCCTCGAGGTAGAAAGAACGCTCACTCGGGCTGACGCTTGCGGAGAGTCGGGCAGCCTGGGCCGCCCTTCGGTAGGCGTCGGCGGCGGCGGCCGGCGCATGACGTTCCATCGCCCGCTCCCCGGCCCGCCAGCCATACTCCATCGCCCTGTCGTAGCGGCCTGCCACGAAGTAGTGAAGGGCCAGGACCTCGGGGCGGCGGTCCGCCACGGACGTGGTGGCCTCGAGAACTTCAGCAGCCCGCGCATGCAATTCGCGGCGTCGTTGGTAGGGCAGGCCGGCGTACGCGACCTCCCGAAGAATCGCGTGACGGAAACGAAGCTGGTGATCCTCCGCCACAATCAGGCCTTGCAGTCCAGCAAGCAGCTCGGGTACAGATCGCTGGGGCGCAACGTCCCCGACCATGTGCAAAAGCAGATCCTCGTCGAACTCATCGCCCAGCACCGCAGCACGCCGCAGCAGCGAACGCTGAGCCGGTGGCAGCCGGTCGATCTGGCTCGCGGCGAGCTCCTCGACAGTCGAGGGGAGCTCGTCCGGGTCCTCACCGCGGGCGACGGCGCGGGCGAGCTCACGCAACAGCAGAGGATGACCACCAGAACGAGCGGCGAGCGCCTCGGCGACCGCGGGGGGCAATGGCCGTTCCGGCGTTGCCATCTCGGCTAGCTCTCTCGATGAGACCATGTCGAGCGGTCCCAGCTCGATCCGCCTGACATCCGTGGGGACCCAGCCACCTGGACGGTCATCACGGGTAACCAGGAGCAGCCAGGGGTGCCGCTCAGTCCGTCGAGCAACTGCCGTCAGCACGACTTCGCTCGCTGGATCGGCGAGATGCGCATCCTCGACGACCAACATCGCGGGGATCGGGACCAACCGCTCGATCAGGTCCGCAACCAGCTCAGGTACCCGTTCGGCCCGGTGAAGCTCCTCCATTTCTGCCACTTCTGGGCTGGGGGGGAGAGTGACGTCGAGCACGACACCGAGTAACGACACCCATGGAGCCAGCTCAGGCGCCGCGTCCGCTACGCAATCCTGCAGACACTGTGCGACAGTCTTCGGATCCATCGCGCTGCTGGTGCCGAGTACCTGGTGCAACAGCCGCCGTATCGGTGTGTACGGGGTTACAGCGCTCGTCCGGTCGCAGTCGCACTGCAACACGGTGACCGCACTGGTCAGCGCGACGGCCGCGTCAACTAGCCTGGTCTTCCCGACTCCAGGCTCACCGACCACGTCGACGACCCCGCCCGATCCATTGATCAGCTGGTCGATGGCACCTCTCAAGATGGCCATCTCGGCGGCCCGGCCGAAGAGCAAGTCCTCCGTGCTCTGCCTGCGAGGCTCGAGCGGCCGGCTGAGTGTGACGACGGGCACGGGCTTGCTTTTGCCCTTCAGGCTCGCCATAGGCGCGTCGTTGACGGCGTAGGACCGCCGGGTGTGCTCCAGCACGTCGGTAGCCATGAGGATCGAACCGGACTCCGCATGCGCGGCTAGCCGGGCGGCGAGGTTCACGGCGTCGCCTTTCACCGAGTACGTCCGGCGAGTGGGGGAACCGGTGTCGCCGGTGAAAACTCGCCCATGGGATATGCCCGCCCGTAGTGGCAGCCGGCCAGCGCGCTTCACGGCCTCGCCTACCGCGGTCAACAGCCGGTCGGTGTCGTCGCCGGCGCTGCGAGGCGCACCGCCGACGAGCAAGATCTTCCCGCCATCCACGTCAACGTCGATGTCGAGAAAGGAGACATCGTGCGCCGCCGCGGCCTCCTGCACGTTGCGAACGGCCTCGTCAACGGCTGCCGTGAGCACGTGCGCGCCATCCCCGGCCAGAACGCCGTCCGTCCCGTCGAAGCGGATGAAGGAGACAGCCACGGTCCGGTGCTCCGGTTCGCGAGACGGGTGGGAGAGGTACGCCAACAGTTGTGGCGGCAGCAGCTGCGAGACCACGGCTGGCGTCGGCTCTGACCGGGGGGGCCGTGGAGCGTTCGGCGCCCTCGGTAGGCCGGCAAGAAGGTGGCTCGAGCCGCCGCGAGGGCGGATGAGCTCGGGCGCGAGGTCTGCGGCGGTCGCGTCGCCCACCAGCACCTCACCACTGCCCGCGGCGTGTTCCAGCCTGATGACTCCGGAAGCTGTTGGTCCCAGCGGGGCCACCATCCGATGGACGGCCGGGTCTCCCGCCAGCACGAGATGAACTGGACCCGACTCCACACCTGCAGAGGCACGCAGCCTGACCCGGCCGATCGACGTGGCGGCGCGTCCCGTGTGGCCGAGAGCCCGGTGCATCCGCACCGCCGCGCGGGCAGCGCGGCGGCCGTGGTGTGGCCCGTCGAAGAGCAGCAGCAGCGCGTCGCCGCCCCACGTGAGAAGGTCACCGCCTTCGTCCTCGGCAACGGTCAACAGCCGGCTGAACACAGCGTCGAGGAGGTTGCTCAGCTCCTCGGCGCCTTCCCGGCCCCGGCGGGCCAGCCGCTCGGTGAGCGGCGTGAAGCCGGTGATGTCGAACATCAGCAGGCTTCCATCGACAACGCGATGCGCAGGCCCCGGCTCTGCCGCGGCCCAGGCGGGCTGCAGCCGGGGCAGGTACGCCAGGGGGACTGGACCGTCCCCAGGCGCGGTCAGCTCGATCCCGCCGGTGACCACAGCTCACAGTAAATGGGGGCGACCAAGGATTGCGAAGCTGACGAGTCGTCGCCCGTTCCACGTCCGGCCACGAGACCTATCCCGCGGCAGGCCCTGGCGCGCGTCCGGACCGGGCCGGGTCAGGGAATTACACCAGCCGGCGGTCGGTGGCCCAGCGGGTGAGCTCGTGCCGGTTGGACAGTTGGAGCTTGCGCAGCACGGACGACACGTGCGTTTCGACCGTCTTCACCGAGATGAAGAGCTCACGCGCAACCTCCTTGTAGGCGTAGCCGCGCGCGATCAGCCGCAGCACCTCACGCTCGCGCTGGGTGAGCCGATCGAGGTCCTCGTCGAGCGGCGGGACGTCGGTCGCCGCGAAGGCGTCGAGCACGAAGCCGGCCAGCCGCGGCGAGAACACCGCGTCGTCCTCCGACACGCGCCGGATCGCGTCGGCCAGGTCGGGACCGGTGATCGATTTGGTCACGTACCCCCGTGCCCCGGCACGGATCACGCCGATCACGTCTTCCGCCGCGTCCGACACCGACAGTGCCAGGAACCGGACGTCCGGCAGGGTCGGCACGAGCTGGCGCAGCACCTCGACGCCACCACCGCCGGGCAGGTGCACGTCCAGCAGGACCACATCTGGGGTCGACGCCTGAATGACCGACAGCGCCGACGGGACGTCTTCGGCCTCGCCCACCACGTCGACGCTCGGTCCGAGCTCGGCTCGGACCCCCGTCCGGAACATCCGGTGGTCATCGACCAGCACGACACGTACAGCCATCAATCGCTCCTCGGCATCTCGAGCTTCACCTCGGTGCCGTCACCGGGTGCGCTACGCACCACCGCCGACCCACCGTTGCGCTGCATGCGTCCGATGATGGACTGCCGTACGCCCATCCGGTCCTCCGGCAGGTCGTCCGGATCGAATCCGCGGCCACGATCCCGGACGAAGATCGTCAAGAGTTCCGGTTCCACCTCGGCGTAGACCGAGATCGTCGACGCGCCGGAGTACTTCGCGGCGTTGACCATCGCCTCCCGAGCCGCCTGAAGCGCGGCACCGGAGTGCTCGTCCAGTGCCCCGTCGCCGACGGCGACGACCTCGATCGGTACGGAGTGCGCGTCCTCGACCTCGCCCGCCAGTCGCTCCAGCGCCGCCGCGAGGGTGGCATCCGGATCGGCGACCGGCTTGTACAGCCACGCCCGCAGCTCCCGCTCCTGGCTGCGCGCGAGGCGTTGCACCTCTCGCGGATCGTCGATGTTGCGCTGGATCAAGGTCAGCGTGTGCAGCACCGAGTCGTGGACGTGCGCCGCGACCTCGGCGCGCTCCTGGGTGCGGATCCGTTCGAGCCGCTCGTCAGACAGGTCGCGGAACAGACGGAGGAGGTACGGCCCGGCGATGAGCAGCAGGCCGATCAGGACGACCAGCGTCGCGAGCAGCACCCGGCCGGCGTCTTGTAGCTGACCGCGGATCGCAAGGAATGCGCCCCCACCGGCGAGCACGAGCGCGATCCCCGCCGCGAGTCGAAGCCAGCCGGACGGGGAGTCGCTGGTGGCCGCACGCCGCCAGCGCCGCCGCTGCAGCTCGTCTGCCTCGCGCCACAGCAGGACGACGCCGAGCCCCGCGATAACGAGCGGCCAGAACAGCGTGCCGCCGATGCCGAAGCCGAGAACCTGAGCCAGCAAGCAGGCCCCGACGGTCAGCGACACGAGGGCGATCAGTTGGCCGACATCCCGCCCGCGGCCGGCGACGACCGGCGGTGCGACGGCATTCGGGGCCGCCGGCGCTGGAGCCTGTGGCACGAAGAGCCAGAAGGCGGCGTACATCATGACGCCGGCGCCCGAGGCGAACGTGAGCGCCACGAACGCGATGCGGACCAGCACCACGTTGACACCGAGGTGGTCCGCGAGTCCGCGCGCCACTCCGGCCACCAGCCGGCCATCGGTGGCCCGGTAGTAACGGGGTACACCGGATGGGGTGAACGGGCCCGACGAGCGGGGTGCTCGAACGCGCGGTCCCGGCGCCCACGGCGGCAGGCCGGGCGCTCCGTACCCCGGACCTGGCGCCCCCTCCGGCCCGCGGGCGGACGGGCCCGGACCGGCGGCGCCGAGCGCAGGCGTCGGCATGGGCGTGCTCACCCCCCGATGGTCACACGCCGCTGCCGCTGCGCACATCGGGGAGAGGCCGGTGTTCTGCCGGGGTCGCCTCAGGGTTGACGTCAGGGCCGCGCCCGATGTGGCACCCCCACTGATCCCGCTTGGATGGGGACATGTCCGAGGAGCAGGCACCCGGCACCGGCGACGCGCCGACATCCACGACGCCCGAGCCGTCGGCCGACTCACCGGGCAGGACGCCGGTACGGCGCAGTACCCAGGACCGCTACATCGCGGGGGTGTGTGGCGGGCTGGGACGGGCCACCGACGTCGACCCGGTGATCTACCGGGTGGTGCTCGCCGTCCTGACCCTGTTCGGCGGGATCGGCGTCCTGCTCTATGCCCTCGGCTGGCTGCTCATTCCAGCCGAGAACG
Source organism: uncultured Actinomycetota bacterium (assembly GCA_963801015.1). GTDB lineage: Bacteria > Actinomycetota > Actinomycetes > CAWDCV01 > CAWDCV01 > CAWDCV01. The sequence goes on from CAWDCV010000002.1 coordinate 633,956, forward strand.
AGGAGCAGTCGGAGGTGCAGAAGCTGCTCTCTGGCCGCGGCCGATCCTCCTCCGTACTCCCCCTCATCGCCGTCGCGATCAGCACGATCCTGGTCATCGCGTTCATCACCGCCGGCTCGGACATTGCGATTCTCGTCATCCTCGCGTTCGTCGTGCTCGCGGTGGTCCTCAGCAAGCAGCGCCAGGATGGGCGCCCGAGCACGGAGCCGACCTCGGCGCCCACCGGACCTGACGCGAGCACACCCCCCGCAGGCGCACCTCCCATGCCGGCGCCGGATCCGCGCTGGATGCCGCCCTCCTACCGGACCGGCGCATATGCGACCGCCGCCAGCTTCAGTGCCCCCTGGCCCGGCGACCCCTACGCCGTGCCCGCGACGTCCGCAGCAACCACTCCGCCCGCCAAGCGCGAGCGGCAAGCGTCCTGGCTCGGTTTCGTCACAATGGCGGTCGCCGCAGTGGTCGGCGGCGTCATGGTCGCCGTCGGCGTCCCGGACGACAGCGGCACTGGGGTCCCCGCCATCGCCGCGACCGTCCTCGTCGTCATCGGGCTCGGCCTCGTTGTCGGCACCTGGGCCGGACGCTCGCGCGGCCTCATCGCCTGGGGCATCCTCACCACCCTGGTCCTCGTCGCGATCGCGACGTTCGACGTGCCGCTGCGCGGCGGTACGGGTCAGCGCATCTGGGATCCCTCGACCGTGGCCGCCGCCGAGGCCGCGCCGTACCGCCTCGCCGCCGGAGAGGGAACGCTCGATCTCAGCGACCTCGTGGTCGCGCCCGGCACCACCGCAGATGTCGAGGCCAGCGTGACGGCGGGTCGACTCGTCGTGGATGTACCGGCGGACGCGACAATCGAGGTCGACGGGCATGTCGGCATGGGCCACCTCGCACTGCTGACGGACCCCCAGCGGCGCGTCGACCGGGGTGGCTTCAACGTGTCGGCCGACTACACCGACAGCCCCGACACGCCGCGACCGTCGACCGGAACGGAAAGCGCGGACTCGACGACCGAGGAACCGGCCGGCAGGATCGTCCTCGACCTCGAAGTCGGGCTCGGGGAGTTGGAGGTACGGCGTGCGACGGCATCGCGCTGACCTGACCTCTCTCCTCGCTGGCGCCGTCTTCCTCGCGATCGGCGTCGTCTACCTCGGCGCAATTCACACCGGCACCCGCCTCGACCCCGGCTGGGTGCTGGCGCTCGGCCTGCTGGGGCTTGGCGCGGCCGGACTGATCGGGTCGCTGTGGAGTGCTCGCCGCGAGCGGCGCAGCAACCGAGAAACGCCTTAGGGTGCTGGCGTACCGACGCTATGCGGCGATCTCGAACGCGGAGCGAGCCGACAGCGCGGTGTCGGGATAGTCGCTGAAGACGCCGTCCAGGCCAGCCGCGAAGAACAGCGCGTACTCCTCGCCCGCCTTGCCCCGCGCAGCGGGATCCGTGCCCATGCGAAGGTCCGAGGGCAGGAATGTGTTCTCGTCGCGGAACGTGTACGCGTGTACGACGAGGCCGGCGTCGTGAGCGCGAGCCACCAGGGACGTAGCCGGCATCAATGCACCGGTCGTGTCGCGGGGCAGGATCAACCCCTTGCTCGGGCCGATGCCATCGGCGTACGACGCGATCTCGGCGAGCCCCGACGGGGTGATGAGGTCGCCGTAGCTGCGCGGCCGACCAGCCGCGGTGAGGTCATGCGGACTGCCCGTCGCACCAATGAGCTGCACGAGCGGGACCCGCACGTCTCGTCGCAGCAGGCGCAGGTTGGTGGTCTCGAAGGACTGGACGACCACCCTCCCGTCGGGGACGTTCAGGCCGTTGACTTCGAGGCATTGGACGAGCGGTTCGTGGTGCGGCAACCCGATCGAGGCGAAGTAGGTCGGGCTCTTCGTCTCGGGATAGATGCCGATCTGCCGACCGACCCGTGCCGACTCGCTGCGCACGAGGTCGATGACCTCCTGCAGCGTCGGCACCGGCTCGCGACCCTCGTACCGCCGGTTCAGCGGACGCAGGGCCGGGAGCCGCTCTCGTGCCCGCAGCGTGCGCAGCTCGGCCAGAGTGAAGTCCTCGCTGAACCAGCCGCTGACACGCGTGCCGTCGATCGTCTTCGTGGTGCGCCGGTCCGCGAACTCCAGCCGTTGCGCCACATCGGTCGTCCCGCTGAGCTCGTTCTCGTGGCGGGCCACCAGCACACCGTCCGCGGTGACGACGAGATCCGGCTCCACATAGTCGGCGCCCAGCGCGATCGCCAGCCGGTACGAGCTCAGCGTGTGCTCGGGGCGGTAACCGCTGGCGCCGCGATGGGCGATGACGACGGGATGGTCGGGGGGAATGAGCATGTCTCCAGGCAACTGGCAGCGCAGTACGTCCAAGCGAATTCAACGTTACCCAGGAATTACGAGGACAACGCCTCTCGGCTATGTGGTGTCGACCACCCCGACAGATCGGGACCGAGCGGCACGATCCCGGTCGGATTGATGTGCGGGTGCGTGCAGTAGTAGTGCCGCTTGATGTGGTCGAAGTCGACCGTGTCGCCAAACCCTGGCGTCTGGAACAGGTCGCGAGCGTAGGCCCAGAGGGTGGGCATCTCGGTGAGCTTGTTCCGGTTGCACTTGAAGTGGCCGATCTCGTGTCAGAACGTGGCGCGGCCATAACCGCGCCAAACTCTGACACGAGTGATGAACCGGTGCCGCCCTGAGAAGATCTGCGGGTGAGTCCGGGACGGGTGGTCAGGCCGCTGGTGCGGCGGTCGACCTACCTGCGCGGGGTATACCTGCTGCTCGGCGCGGTGGTGCTGCTGCCGTACGTGCTGCTCGCCATGGCGTTCGTCCAGCTGCTCAGCGACCCGAACGTCCCCGTCGCTGCGGCGCTGTCCCTGCTCGTGGTGGCGTTGCTGATCGTCGGCGTGCCGCCCTTCCTCGCGGGCACGCGCGCCCTCGAGATCGTGGCAGCCCGCACCCTGCTCGACGTCGACCTCCCCGATCCGGTCAGCGGCGCGCGCCTCGACCGGGAGACGCGACTGCGGGCCGGGCTGTGGTTCGCCATCCACCTCGCCGTCGGCGGGATCGTCGCGATCGGTCTGATCGTTGCGGTGCCCATGGCGATGGCGCTCGCTGCACAACCGCTCGGCCTCGGCGCGGAATTGCTGGGCGAGGTGCAGCTAGGCCCGATCGACAGCTCCGACACCGGATGGTTGACCGTGGGCGGAATCGCGCTGCTCGTGAGCGTCGGGTACGCCGTTGCCGGCCTGGGCGCGCTGGCGGCGGTGATGGCGCCCACCCTGCTCGGCCCGTCACCGCGCGAGCGAATCGCCGCGCTGGAACGGGCCACCGGCGTCCTCGCCGAGCGCACCCGACTCGCCCGCGAACTGCACGACTCGGTCGGGCACGCGCTGACCGTCGTCACCGTGCAGGCGGCCGCCGCCCGCCGCGTCCTCGACGACGATCCGGAGTTCGCGCGACGGGCGCTGCATGCCATCGAGGACAGCGGCCGGACCGCGATGGACGACCTCGACCACGTGCTCGGCCTGCTCCGCGACGACGACCGATCGCGTACGACGCCGGCGCGCACGCTCACCGACCTGCCCGCCCTGGTGGCAGAGACCCGTGCCGCCGGGGTCCAGCTCGATGCCCGCGTCGAGGGTTCCCTCGGGCACGTTCCGGCGGCGGTATCCCGGGAGGGCTACCGGGTCGTGCAGGAGGCTGTCACCAACGCGGTGCGGCACTCGTCCGGATCGGCCGTGCAGGTGACGGTGCAGGCGCGCGATGACCTGCTCGATATCGACGTCATGAACCCGTCGACGTCGCACCTCTCACCCTCGACCGGCGGGCGAGGGCTGGCAGGGATGCGGGAGCGCGTCGACGTGCTCGGTGGCCGATTCACGGCCGGGATCGAGGGAGATGTGTGGCGGGTGCGGGCGCGGCTGCCCACCGGCGTACGACGGGTGCGCAGCAGCGGATGACGACCCGGGTCCTGCTCGTCGACGACGACGCACTCATCCGCGCTGGCCTCCGCGCGATCCTCGACGCCGAGCCGGACCTGACCGTCGTTGGTGAGGCTGCCGACGGCGCCGAGGTCCCCGCTGCGGTCGCTCGGGTGAACCCGCACGTTGTGGTCATGGACGTGCGCATGCCGGCGATCGACGGCATTCAGGCCACCCGCCAGCTACTCACTCTTGCGTCGCCGCCGGTCGTGCTCGTGCTCACCACATTCGAGAACGACGACTACGTGTACGAGGCACTGCGTGCGGGCGCGAGCGGCTTCCTGCTGAAGCGCGCCCGCCCGGCGGAGATCGTCGAGGCCGTTCGCGTCGTCGCCGCCGGCGAGTCGCTGCTCTTCCCGACGGCACTGCGTCGCTTGGTGGCCGCTTCGGGCCGGCCCGGCTCGGATCAGCAACGCTTCGCCGGACTGACCGCGCGTGAAGCCGAGGTCCTCCGCCTCATGTCCGCCGGGCTGTCCAACGCCGAAATCGCTGGGCAGCTTTACCTCAGCGGGGAGACCGTGAAGACCCACGTCGGCAACGTGCTGGCGAAGCTCGGCGTACGCGATCGCACGCAAGCCGTCATCGCGGCGTACGAGTCCGGATTCGTGCCTGTTTCCTAGTCGTCCCAGGCGTCGTCGCGAGGCTGATAGCCAAGAGCCAACGCCTCAGTGAGATCGGCAACCAGGTACCGGTTCATCGACGTCCCGTTGACGACGATGAATCCGTCGACGTCAGGAGACTCGACCGCTGCGCGTATCAGGTCGGAGGCGTCCCGCGGACTCAGCCAGGCGGCACATTCCCCGGGCGGCTGCTCGCCATCTCGTGGCCGGACGTCGGTGAAGTAGCCGATGCGGAGCGCTACCACCGACATCGATGAGGTCGCGGCGATCGCGGCGCCAAGCGCCTCGGCCCACGCCTTGGTCGCGCCGTACAGATTCGCCGGGCGAGGAATGTCGGCCGCGCGCCGCTGCCGACCCTGCGGGTAGGCCGACACCGCATGCAGGCTGCTGGCGAGCACCAACCGGCGGACGCCACAGTCCACGGCGGCCGCAACTACCTGATAGGGCGCGATCAGATTGGCTGGCAGCAGGTCGTCCCAGCCGGCCTCCGGATCCGGCATCGCTGCGAGGTGGACGACGGCGTCCGCGTCGGCGAAGGCGGCGCGGCATGCCGCCCTGTCGGTCACGTCGACCTGCCGTACGCCGGGTGCCTCCCGCAGATCGATCGGGACCAGGTCCCAGCGATCGGCGAGCGCAGCACGCACCACCGAGCCGATCCTGCCGGCGGCGCCGGTCACCACAACGCGTCGCTGCTCCACGCAGCGAACCGTACGTCCCCCTGCGGAGGGAGCCGGTTGGTGCCCGTGGGGGAGGTGTTCCGCCCGCCGGTGGCGAACCGTAGCTGTCATGACGACATCGCTGCAGGACCCACGCACTGCCAGGAGATTGCCTCGAGCCCGGCGGCACTGGTCGGACTGGATCGGGTACGCCGCGGCCGCGTGGGCGGCGACGTACGGCGTTGTGGCGCTGGTGTGGACGCTGACTGGCCGCGGCTTCCCGTTTGGTCAGGGCGACCCGGGCAATGACCTCGCGGTGCTGGGCGACCTGCCCGCGAGCCAGGGCGCGCCCATGTTCTCCGCGGTGCTGCTGGGGACCGCCGTCGTGTGCCTGGGAATCGCCCGTGGTGGCGCGCCCATGGATCCGCACGACCCCTCACGACGCATGCTGCTCGCGTTCGGCTGGACCGTTGCTGGCGCGCTCCTCGTGGTCGTTCCGACGGTCGAGGTGCTCGCCTTGCTCGGCTACCTGCCCATGCTCGTGGGTGGCGCCCCCTTCGGCTGGCCGCCAGTCGACTATTCCGAGGTCTTCAGCTGGCCGCTGATCAATCAAGCCGTGGCCATGGCAGGCGGTGTTCTCGTTGCGGGCACGGTTCTCGCCTGGCAGCGCCGCACCCGCGGGGCATGCGCGAACTGCGGCCGGAGCGACGAGTCACAGAGGAAGGCGCTGCGCTGGGATCGCCTGGCGGTCGGCGTAGCGATCGCCGTTCCGCTGCTCTACGCCGCCACGAGGTTCGCCTGGGTGCTCGGCATCCCGCTAGGGATCGATGCCGCCATGCTGCGGGATCTGCACGACAGCGGCGGCGTGTGGGCGGGGGCCGGGCTGGCAGCGTTCGCCGTGGTGGGTGCGGTTCTCACGCTCGGGCTGGTGCAGCGGTGGGGTGAGGTGGTCCCAGCGCTGGCTGCCCATTCTCCGCGGGCGTCGCGTCCCCATCGGGCTCGCCGTCGTGCCGGCGACGCTGGTGTCGCTCGCGGTGACGTCGGGCGGACTCGGGACTCTTGCGGGCGCTGGTGAGCTCCTCGACGGCTTCGACGCCGAGCCGTGGATGGTGATCCCGCACCTGCTCTGGCCGGTGTGGGGTGTCGCCCTCGGAGCCGCGACGTACGCCTACTGGCTGCGCCGACGCGGTCGGTGCCCGCGGTGCGGGCAGTCGTGACGGTGCGAGCCGCTGCCGGGCGGTGCGGGCTCCGGGGCGATACGCCTCGAGTTACGGCGATACGCCCTCTACAACAGGCGTATTGCCCGAAATGATCACGTATACGTGATCATTTCGGCAGGGGGCGCGGGTGAGCGGGGCGGGGTTACTCCCACTCGATGGTGCCGGGTGGCTTCGACGTCACGTCGAGGACCACCCGGTTGACCTGTGGCACTTCGTTGGTGATGCGAGTCGAGATGCGATTCAGCACGTCGTACGGCAGCTTCGCCCAGTCGGCCGTCATGGCGTCCTCGCTGGTGACCGGGCGGAGCACGACCGGATGGCCGTACGTGCGACCGTCACCCTGCACCCCGACGGAGCGAACGTCCGCGAGCAGCACGACCGGGCACTGCCAGATGTCGCGATCGAGGCCCGCTAGCGATAGCTCCTCGCGGGCGATCGCGTCGGCCTCACGCAGCAACTCGAGGCGCTCGTGCGTCACCTCGCCGACGACGCGGATCCCCAGGCCCGGTCCGGGAAACGGCTGGCGGTGCACGATCTCCGCGGGCAAGCCGAGCTCTTCGCCGACCCGGCGCACCTCGTCCTTGAACAGCCGGCGGAGCGGCTCGACGAGCTGGAACTGAAGATCGTCGGGCAGGCCGCCGACGTTGTGGTGCGACTTGATGGTGGCCGCGCCCTCGCCCCCGCCGGACTCGACGACGTCGGGATAAAGCGTGCCTTGGACGAGGAACTCGACCTCCTCGCCGTGCTCGCCCGCTTCGGCGACGACATCGCGCGCGGCCTGCTCGAACGTGCGGATGAACTCCCGACCGATGATCTTGCGCTTGTCTTCGGGTTCGGTCGCCCCCGCAAGGGCTTGCAGGAACGTCTCGGCGGCATCGACGACGTGCAGCTGCACGCCGGTGGCCGCGACGTAGTCACGCTCGACCTGCTCGGCCTCGCCCTTGCGCAGCAGGCCGTGATCGACGAAGACGCAGGTGAGCCGGTCGCCGACAGCACGCTGCACGAGCGCTGCCGCCACCGCCGAGTCGACGCCGCCGGACAGGCCACAGACGACGCGCTTGTCGCCGATCTGCGCGCGAATCGCGTCGACCGCTGAGTCGACGATGTTGACCATCGTCCACGTCGGGCGGCACCCGGCGCCCTCGTACAGGAACCGCTCCAAGACCTGTTGGCCGGACGGCGTGTGCAGCACCTCGGGGTGGAACTGAATTCCGTACAGCCGGCGCTGCGCATCTTCGAACGCTGCGACCGGCGAGCCGTTGCTCACGGCCGTGACCGTGAATCCGGCCGGCGCCTGGACGACGGAGTCGCCGTGCGACATCCAGACCGATTGCTCCGCCGGCAAGCCGTGGAACAGCGTCGCAGCATCGACGATCTGCAGCGGGGTGCCACCGTACTCACCGCGTCCGGTATGAGCCACGGTCCCGCCGAGCGTGAGCGCCATCGCTTGGAAGCCGTAGCAGATGCCGAGCGTCGGTACGGCTCCGTCGAACAGCGACGGGTCCGCTTGCGGTGCGCCCGGTGCGTACACCGACGAGGGACCGCCGGACAGGATGATGGCTTTGGGCTTGCGCGCCAGCATGTCCTCGACCGACATCGTGTGCGGCACGATCTCGCTGTAGACCCGCGCCTCGCGCACCCGGCGAGCGATCAGTTGCGCGTACTGTGCGCCGAAGTCGACGACGAGGACGAGATCGGGCGCATCCGCCGGGTTCACCTAGGGAAGTCTATTTGAGGTAGACAGTCGCTCGTGCAGCGCTACGGCTTGACGATCCCGTTGGATGACCTGCCCCTGCCGGAGCAGCGCGATCTCATCGCGGCCCTGCCGAACCTGGGATGGACCGACGTGTGGTCCTCCGAGGTCAACGGGTCCGACGCGTTCACGCCGCTGGTGCTGGCCAGTCAGTGGGCAGCGGAACTGCGCTTGGGCACGGCCATCGTTCCCGTTCACACGCGCGGCCCGGCGCTGATTGCCCAGTCGGCGGCGGCACTCGCAGCCGTCGCGCCCGGTCGCGTCGCGCTGGGCATCGGTGCGTCGTCGCGCGTCATCGTCAGCGATTGGAACGGGCTCGAGTACGACGCACCGTATGCGCGAGTCCGCGACACGCTGCGCTTCCTGCGCACAGCATTGAGCGGCGACAAGGTGACGGAGTCGTACGACACGTTCTCGGTCCGCGGCTTTCGGCTCGCACATGCACCTGCGGAGCCCGTACCGGTGCTGCTCGCTGCCCTGCGGCCGCAGATGCTGCGACTGGCGGCGACCGAGGCCGACGGCGCAATCCTCAACTGGCTGTCGGCAGGCGATGTTGCGCAGGTGTCAACAGTGATCGGTGACGCGAAGGAAGTGGCGGCGCGCATCTTCGTCGCACCGTCGACCAACACCGATGCTGTGCGCGCCATGGCGCGGCAGTTCATCGCCGCGTACTTGACCGTTCCGGCGTACGCCGCTTTTCACGACTGGCTTGGCCGTGCCGACGTCTTGGGCGATATGTGGCGGTTGTGGCGTGACGGCGATCGTCGCGGTGCAGCCAATGCGGTGCCCGATGCTGTTGTCGACGACCTCATCGTGCACGGTTCGCCGTCGAAGTGCCGCGAGCATGTTGCTCAGTACGTCGAAGCCGGGGTGACCACGCCCATCCTCGCGGTACTGCCGACCGGTGCCGATCCGCGTCAGGTGGTTCGCGACCTGGCGCCGATCTGATTCACGCCGGGCCTAGCATCGTCGTGTGGCGAACATGAGCGCCCTGATCGACGTGCAGGAGCTGGTCAAGGTGTACGGCGCAGACAACCGTGCCGTCGACGGGATCACATTCGCTGTCCAACCTGGCGAGCTGTTCGGTTTCCTCGGGCCGAACGGCGCGGGGAAGACGACCACGATCCGCATCCTGGCCACGCTGCTCGAGGCAACGAGCGGTGTCGCGCGCGTGGCCGGGTTCGACGTTGCTACGCAGCCGTACGAGGTGCGCCGGCGACTGGGGCTGGCGATGCAGACGCCAACACTGGACGCCTTCTCCACCGGACGCGAAACGTTGGAGCTTGCCGGCTACCTGCATCGGATGCCTCCCGCCGAGATCAAGAGCCGCGCCGACGAACTGCTCGAACTGATGGGTTTGACGTCCGTCGCGAAGAAGTTGACCGGCACGTACTCCGGGGGCATGAAGCGGCGGCTCGATCTCGCGAGCGCGCTGGTGCATCGGCCGCAGGTGCTAATCCTCGACGAGCCGACGGAGGGCCTCGATCCGCAGAGCCGCACGGCACTGTGGGAGGAACTCGAGCGCATCAATGCAGCGGGTACGGCGATGTTGCTCACGACCCATTACATGGAGGAAGCGGATCGGCTCTGCAGCAGGCTCGCCATCATCGACAACGGCACCATCGTCATCGAGGGCCAGCCCGCGGAATTGAAGCGCAGCATCGGCGCCGACACCGTGATCCTTCAGCTGGATACCGCAGACCCCGAGCCGCAGCGTGCCGAGGCGCGCCGCTTGCTCGACGGCCTGGTCGCGGTCGAGGACATCGCCGACCATCCGCTCGGCCTCAGCCTGGCCGTACCGAATGCCAGTGCCGAGATCCCCTCGCTGCTGCGCCGGCTCGACGGCGCGGGCTTGCACATTGCTGGACTGCAGATGAGCCAACCCAGCCTGGACGACGTCTTCCTGAAGTACACCGGTCGGCGTATCCGTGAAGAGGCAGCCGACCAGCCAATCCTCATGGGGTGGTGACGAGTCGATGTCGGGGATCGCCTACGAGACGTACCACCTCGGGTTGCGGACGACCCGTCGGTTCATCCGGGTGCCGGCGAACCTGATCAGCATTCTGTTCTTCCCGCTGATCCAGCTGCTCGTCTTCAGCCAGCTGTATCAGGACATCGTGCAGCTGCCCGGATTCGGGGGACAGTCGAGCTACCTCGCGTACTTGGCGCCGGGACAGGTTGCGTTCACGGCGTTCATGGCGGTCGCGTGGTCCGGGTACGGCCTGCTCGTCGAATATCGCAACGGGTACATCGACAAGCTGCGCGCCAGCCCGATCCGCCGCTGGTCGATCCTCGCTGCGGAGATGGTGCCGCTGTTCTTCCAAGCAGCCATCATGTCCGCGATCGTGTTGCTGGTGAGCGTGGCGCTCGGCGCGTCGATCGCGACGGGTGTCGGCGGCTTCTTCCTCATCGTGGCGCTCGCCGGCATCTTCGGCGTCGCGCTAGCGGGAGCGAGCTTCATCCCGGCGCTGCTGACCAAGAGCGAGCAGGCCACCAGCACGTTCTCGCTCTTGCTCTTCCCGCTGATGTTCGCGTCGACCGCCTTCGTACCCGAAGCGCTGATGCCGGGCTGGCTGCGCGTCGTGAACGACTGGAACCCAATCAGCTACCTCATCGAGGCGATTCGTTCCCTGATGGTGACCGGGTACGACTGGCAGGCGATCGGGACGGCACTGCTATCGATCGGGATCATCGGCGTCATCCTGCAGATCGCCACGCTCTGGGCGTTCCACCGCCTGGCCCGTTAACCGCACCATTCAGCGTCGCGGCGCGGGCGGCAGATCCCACTCGCTGTTCGGCGTACGCAGCACGGCAGTAGCGCACAACGCGAAGGCGAATGCCATCAGCCCCCAGGCAAGCGCGTCCGCAACCACGCTCTGGAACACCACGAACGCGATCACGTGACCGGGCTGCGACAAGATCATGGCGATCCAGCCGACGGTAGGGATGCTGCCGCGCAGGGCCAGCGCCATCAGGATCGCGCCGACGATGTGCCCGAGCACGACCAAGGCGGTGCTGATCCCTGCCACACCACTCGACCACATGTTGTCGATGGCGGCCGACCCGTCGCGCTGATCGGCCGGCACGCTCGCCCCGGCGAGGTACAACGAATCGAGTGCGAACAACGGCCACGTCGTCGGGCACCGATCGTCCCGTTGTCGCGAGCACCTGCATCGCGCCGACGGCCATCAGGTCGTTTGCGGCAAAGACTCCGTCCAGTGTTGGCCGCTGGTCGAGGAGCCGCCGCATCGCTCGCTCGCCACCGGCCACAGAGAAGTCGCCGACTGCCATGTCGTGGCGCGTCGCCCGGCGACCGTGGGCGGCGAGCTCGGCGCGAAACCCATCGAGGCGATCCTGCGCGGCCACCATGTCCAGCGGCCCGGTGATGGTCCCCACCTGGCGGCGTCCTCGATCGAGCATGGCCCGCGTCGCGAGGCGGCCACCGCCGACGTTGTCGGCGTCGACATACGGCGTGTTGTCGCCCACGCGATAGGGCCGGCCGATCATCACGACGGGGACCCCGCGCGCGGCCAGCTCGGTCGGTAACTGGTCGGGACCGTGCAGCGATACGAACAGCCCCCCGTCGATGTGGCCGCCACCGGCGAACTGCGCGAAGCGCGCGCGATCCTCCGTTTCGACGCCAGCACGACGAAGATCAGCTGCCGACGATGCTGCGACACCGTCGTGTGCGCGCCGCGGAGCACCGTGGCGAAGAACGGGTCAGCGAAGAATCGCTCCTCCGTTTCCGCGACCACGAAGGCCACCGACTCGCTCCGCTTGGTGACCAGCGCGCGTGCGGCAAGATTGGGCACATAGCCGAGCCGCTCGGCAGCAGCCATGACCGCGGTCTTGGCGCGCTCACTGACCTGTGGCGACCCCGACAGCACCCGGCTTGCGGTGCCCCGCGAGACGCCGGCTTCGGCGGCGACCAGCTCCAGCGTCGGCGCAGCGGGGCCGCCGAGCAGGAGCCTCGTCAACCATCGCGCTCCTCCCCTCGCCCGGCCGGCAGCCCACCCTAGGGCGTGTCCTATCAGGTCGCGCGTGATGCGACGTGATGACGTCGACCGGCGCGCGTCAGCGCCGCGGGTGCGCCCTCCGGGACGACCGGAGAGACGGGGGATACGGCATCCAACGCAACGTAGGTCGATCCCAGGGGTGGTCGCGCATCCGCCTCGCCACGGTTGGGCCAGAACGACATCGCCCTCTCCGCGAGAGCGGTGATCGTCAGCGCGGGGTTGACGCCGAGGTTCGCGGACACCGTCGAGCCGTCGACGATGTGCAGCCCGTCGTACCCGAACACCCGATGCCACGCGTCGATAACACCGGTGCCCGGGGATGCGCCGATCGGGCAGCCACCGATGAAGTGCGCTGTCACCGGACGGTCGAGCAGCTCCGTCACCGAGCCGCCAGGGTCGCCGCCCATGCGGCGCGCGAGCCGCCGCGTCACATCGTGAGCCACCGGAATCCAGGTGGGGTTCGGCGGGCCGTGCCCCTGCCTGGTCGTCAGCCAACCGAACCGGGTGCGGCTCACGGTCAATGAGTTGTCGAGCGACTGCATGACGAGTGCAATAACCGATCGTTCCGACCAGTGGCGTACGGACAGGGAGCGCGCGAAGGTCCGCGGGTGCCGTACAGCAGCAGCGACGAAGCGCACCGAACGCGGCACCCGCGACCCCCCGTCGACGAGCAGTGTCGTGAGCAAGCCCATCGCGTTCGATCCGCGTCCATATCGGCACGGCTCGATGTGCGTCGAACCATCGGGGTGGAACGACGACGTGATGGCGACACCGCGGGAGTAGTCAACCTGTCGATCGCGAGCGGACGCGACGAGGATGGCTTCGGAATTGGTCCGTGACAGTTCACCGAGTCGTTGCGACAGCTTCGGCAGCACGCCGCGGTCGCGCATCCGATGGAGGAGGCGCTGCGTCCCCAAGGTGCCAGCGGCGATGACAACATGCTGCGCGCGCATCGTTCGATGCTGCAATCGACCAGGTAACGAGCTCGGTCGTACATCGACTGCCCACTCGTCCTCGACCGGTCGAACAGCTATGACGGTCGTGTCGGGATGCACGACGGCACCGGCACGTTCGGCGAGGTACAGGTAGTTCTTCACCATGGTGTTCTTCGCGCCGATACGGCATCCGGTCATGCACGATCCGCACTCGATGCAGCTTCGACGGCGTGGGCCGACGCCGCCGAAGAACGGGTCCTCGACGTCGTCGCCGGGACGCGTGCTGGGGCTTGCGAAGAGGACGCCGACCGGGGTGCGTCGGTAGGTGTGCTCGACACCCAACTCTTCGGCGATGGCGCGGACATGCTCGTCCGCCGGTGTTGTCGTCGGATTCTCGGCGACGCCGAGCATGCGCTGCGCCTGGTCGTAGTGCGGAGCCAGCTCCGAGCGCCAATCGGTGATGTCGCGCCACTGCGGATCGTCGTAGAACGGCTGCGGCGGCGCGTACAGCGTGTTGGCGTAGTTGAGCGAGCCGCCGCCAACCCCAGCAGCCGCCACCACGAGCACATTGCGCAGCAGCGTCAGGCGCTGCACGCCGTAGCAGCCGAGCCATGGCGCCCACAGCCAGCGGCGCAGGTCCCACGACGTCTTCGGCAGCTCGTCGTCGGCGAAGCGTCGCCCTGCCTCGAGAACTCCGACGCGGTAACCCTTTTCGGTGAGACGCAGCGCTGTTACGGAACCACCGAAGCCGGAGCCGACGACGATGACGTCGTAGTCGAACTCCGTCGAACGTTGAGTCATCTCATACCGAGACGCTTGGCCCACTGCAGGTACGTCGTATATACGCGCGCCCACGTCTCGTCGGAGACACCTGGCGGGGCCGTGAGCGGTATCAGTCGCTGAACCGCAACCGTCTGCGCATCGGTGTACTTCAGCATGCCCTCGCGTCCGTGCCGGCGGCCGAGGCCGGACTGCTTCATGCCGCCCATTGGCGAGGTGAAGCTGCCGTACGTGGCGTGGTAGGCGTCATTGACGCCGACGGTGCCTGCCTGAATGCGCTCGGCGAGGCGTCGCCCATAGGGGATGTCGCGCGTCCAGACACTCGCGTTCAGGCCGTATTCGGTGTCATTCGCTCGAGCGACGGCTTCGTCGTCGCTGCCGAACGAGCTCACCGTGACGACCGGGCCGAAGGTCTCCTCGCGGCAGACGGCCATGTCCTCGGTGACACCGTCGAGGACCGTGGGCTCGTAGAAGTACGGGCCCAGGTCCGGTCGGGCACGGCCACCGGCAAGTACCCGCGCGCCCTTCGCCATGGCATCGTCGACGTGGGCGGTGACAGCATCCAGTTGCCGCTGCGACACCAGCGATCCCATATCGATCGACCAGTCGTCACCGGGCCCAATCCGCATCGCTGCCACACGGTCGGCGAACGCAGTCACGAAGGAGTCGCGCACCCGCTCGTCGACGTAGATGCGCTCCGTCGAGATGCACAGCTGCCCGGTCGACGTGAAGCACGCGCGGACGGCGCTTTCGGCAGTGCGCTCGATGTCGGCATCGTGCAGAACCAGCATCGGGTTCTTGCCGCCCAGCTCGAGCGACGCTCCTATCAACCGTGCTGCCGCCCGCTGCGCAACGTCGCGCCCAGTCTTCGTCGAACCGGTGAAGCACACATAGTCGGCGGTGTCCACGATGGCTCCGCCGACCGTCGCCCCGTCACCGAGGACGAGCTGCCACAACTGCTCGGGAAGCCCGGCTTCGATGATCAGGTCGACGAGCCACGCCGCGGTCAGCGGGACCTGGCTGTCCGGTTTCTGCACGACAGCATTCCCTGCGAGCAGCGCCGCGATCGAGTCACTTGCGCCGAGCACCAGTGGGTAGTTCCACGGCGAGATGACGCCGACGATGCCCTTGGGGTGGTGATACTCGACGGTTCGCGTGGCTACCGGCATCGCGCCGGCGCGCCGACGTGGCCGCAGGTAGCCCGGCGCCCGCCGAGCGACGACCCGAGCATGCGCCGCGACGCCGGCCAGCTCCTCGAAGGCCGACGCGCGCGACTTTCCGTTCTCGAGCTGGACCAGATCGAGCGCTTCGTGTTGGCGTTGCAGGAGCAGATCGTGAAAGCGCAGCACCACCCGCGCGCGATCGGCGACGCTGCGGCTTGCCCACGCCGGCTGCACCTCTCGGGCCACGGCCACTGCGCGCTCGACATCGTGCGGCGTCGATAGCGGGAGATCGGCGATCGGCTTGCCGGTGAACGGCGCGTACGTCGTCATGCGGTCCGGCTGCGCTGAGACGACGAATCGTGACGCCAGCCGCTCCGTGTCCATAACGGGAGCGTAAGCGCTGACCGGCGAGAGTCCTCAGGGAGCGACGGTGACCTCGATGCGCTGGAACTCCTTGAGCTCGGAGTACCCAGTCGTCGCCATCGCCCGGCGCAGCGCGCCGAACAGGTTCATGGTCCCGTCGGGGACGCTGGATGGGCCGAGCAGGATCTGGCGCAGCGTCCCGGTCGAGCCGAGCTGCATGCGCACACCGCGCGGCAGCTCCGGATGATGCGCCTCCGAACCCCAGTGGAAGCCCTTTCCCGGCGCCTCCACGGCGCGGGCGAGCGGTGAGCCCAGCATGACGGCATCGGCGCCGCAGGCGATGGCCTTGGCCAGATCGCCGGAAGACCCGACACCCCCATCCGCGATGACGTGCACGTACCGCCCGCCGGACTCGTCGAGGTAGTCACGGCGTGCAGCGGCCACGTCAGCAACCGCCGTCGCCATCGGCACCGCGACTCCGAGCACCGACGTCGTTGTGTGCGCCGCTCCCCCACCGAATCCCACAAGCACCCCGGCCGCACCGGTTCGCATCAGATGCAACGCCGCCTGATAGGTCGCACAGCCGCCGACGATCACCGGCACGTCGAGGTCGTAGATGAACTGCTTGAGGTTGAGCGGCTCCGCGCGGCTCGACACGTGCTCGGCCGACACCGTCGTACCGCGGATGACGAAGATGTCCACGCCAGCGTCGAGCACTGTCTTGTGCAGCTGTGCCGTGCGCTGCGGCGACAGCGCCGCGGCGACCGTCACACCTGCAGTGCGAATCTCGCGGATCCGAGCCGCCACCAGGTCGTCCTGAATCGGTGGCGCGTACAGCTCCTGCATGCGGCGCGTGGCATCGACATCGTCGAGCTGCGCGATCTCGTCGAGCAGCGGTTGCGGATCCTCGTACCGCGTCCACAAGCCCTCGAGGTCGAGCACCCCCAGCCCACCGAGGCGACCGATCTCGATCGCGCTCGCGGGCGACACCACGCTGTCCATCGGCGACGCGAGCAGTGGCAGCTCGAACCGATACGCATCGATCTGCCAGGCGATCGACACGTCCTCAGGATCGCGAGTGCGTCGGCTCGGCACGATGGCAATGTCGTCGAAGGCGTACGCCGTGCGGCCGCGCTTGCCGCGACCGATGTCTACCTCTGGACTCACGAAGAACTCACAAGAAAGGCACTCTAGCGAGAGGTGTAATTGGGTGCCTCGATAGTCATGGCGACGTCGTGCGGGTGGCTCTCCCGTAGGCCGGCGGCCGTGATACGGATCAGCCGCCCGTGCTCCTGCAGGTACGGGATGGTCGGTGCGCCGGCGTAGCCCATCGCCGCCCTGAGCCCGCCGACGAGCTGATGAGCGACGGCGGACAGAGGACCTCGGTACGGCACCTGCCCCTCGACGCCCTGCGGTACGAGCTTGTCGTCGGACAGCGCGTCATCCTGGAAGTAGCGGTCGCGAGAGTACGCCCGGCCGCCAGCCTTGCCGCGCGCCTGCATGGCGCTCAGCGAGCCCATGCCGCGATAGGCCTTGAACTGCTTCCCATTGACGAAGATGAGGTCGCCGGGCGACTCCTCGCAGCCGGCGAGCAGCGAGCCCAGCATGACGGTGTCGGCACCGGCGACGATGGCCTTCGCGATGTCGCCGGAGTACTGCAGCCCGCCGTCCCCGATCACGGGCACGCCGGCGGCGTGGGCCACCTGTGCGCATTCGTGGATCGCGGTCACCTGGGGGACGCCGACACCGGCAACGACACGCGTCGTACAGATGGAGCCCGGCCCGACGCCGACCTTGATGCCGTCGGCACCTGCGTCCACGAGCGCTTGTGCCCCCTCACGAGTGGCGACGTTGCCGCCGACGACGTCGACGTCCGCGTTGGCCTTGATGCGGGAGACGGTGTCGAGCACGGCCTGAGAATGGCCGTGCGCGGTGTCGACGACGACGACGTCGACACCGGCGTCGACGAGCGTCATCGCTCGCTTGAACCCGTCATCGCCCACGCCGACCGCAGCGCCGACGACGAGCCGGCCGCCTGCGTCCTTGGTCGCGTGGGGGAACTGTTCGCTCTTGACGAAGTCCTTGACCGTGATCAGTCCGGTCAGCCGGCCGTCGGAATCGACGAGCGGCAGCTTCTCGACCTTGTGCTTGCGCAGCAGCGCCATCGCCTCGTCGCCGCGGACGTCCTCCGGCGCCGTCACGAGCGGCATCTGAGTCATGACCTCGCCGACGCTTCGCCCGGGATCGGTCTCGAAGCGCAGGTCCCGATTGGTCACGATCCCGAGCAGCACGCCGGAAGCATCGGTGACGGGAACGCCGCTGATGCGGTAGCGGGCGCACAGAGCATCGGCCTCGGCCAGCGTTGCCTCCGGGCCGATCGTGATCGGCTGGGTCACCATGCCCGCTTCGGACCGCTTGACAACGTCGACCTGCTGCGCCTGGTCGTCGACGGACAGGTTGCGGTGCAGGACTCCGACCCCGCCCTGGCGCGCCATCGCGATGGCCATCCGCGCCTCGGTCACCGTGTCCATGGCCGACGACAGCAGGGGGACCCGCAGCGTGATGTTGCGGGACATCCGGCTGGAGGTGTCTGCGTCGGCCGGGTCGATGTCCGAGGCCGCCGGCAGGAGCAGGACGTCGTCGAAGGTGAGACCAAGCATCGCGAACTTGTCAGGCACGGCGAGGGCGTCAGGCCCGAAGGTCTCGTCGTCGAGGGCATGCATGACGCGTCTCGGCACCTTCCGCGGTCAGCTCAGGGAGCCTCCATCGTATCCAGCACCTGACGGCGGACCGGGGGACGCGCGGCCGCGGCCTTGGCCTTGGCCACTGCCTGGCGCCGACGACGTCGGCGTCGGCTCCGCCGTCGGGGTCGGTGTAGGAGACTCCGACGCGCTCGGGGTCGGCGTGCCGCTGCCGTTGTCGGTCGGCGTCGCCGACGGCGAGGGGTTGGCGGTCGCGCTCCCGGGAGTTGTGCCTTGCTGCTCGGCAAGCTCCAGTCGTTCCTCGAGATCCTCGATGACGACGAGCGTGTTCACTTGCTCCGGGCCAGGATCCAGGGTCTCGGCCTGCTCGCGGGCGTCGGTGAGTTTGCGCCGCGCCTCGTCGAGATGGCCGTCCTTGATGGCGGATCGGACGCTCGCCAGTTCGCGCGGCGTCACGCTGGTGACGTCCGCTGCCCCGTCCTGGTCGGTAGCAGGCGCGAAGCCCGACACCACTGCTCGCAGCGGCGTGAGCGGGCTGCCCGTGACCGCTGCCGCGACGCCGCCGACGGACAGCACGACGCCGGCGACCGCTGCCGCCGAGATCGCCGCCGCGGAGCGCGGTGCGTGGCGGCCGCCACGGCGCGGGCGGGCGTGGCGGCCCCGGTGCGGGATGGGGTCGGCCGCGGGCAGTTCGGCCGCCGGAGTCACGGGCACGTCAGCCGGCGGGCGGGTGCGCTCGTTGGCGTACGTCGCCGCATCGGCCTGCCACGCCGTCAGCAGCCGGGTGACGTCGTCGTCGGGCAGGGTGGTGAACGCGGGCTCGCGCGAGGCGCCGATCGCGTCGAGGAGCGCGTCGTCGCGCAGGACCTCGGCGAGATCGGCGTCGGGATTGGTCTCGATTCGCTCGTCGCGTGGCTCGCTCATGCGCCGTCCTCGTCGGGCCGAGCCGCCGCGAGTGCCCGCAGCTTGGTCAGCGCGCGGTGCTGCGCGACGCGTACGGCTCCGGGGCTCATGCCGAGCGCGCGACCGGTCTCCTCGGCGGACATGCCGAGCGCTACGCGAAGAGTGAGCAGCTCGCGCTGCTGCGCCGGCAGCTCGGCGAGCAGCTCGCGGGCCAGCTGGACGTCGTCGGCCTGGGCGAGCGCGGCCGCGGGCTCGGGCTCCGGGCTCGGGCCGTCGGGCACGTCGGCCACGGGGACCGGCAACCGGGCGGCGTTGCGCTGGGCGTCGGCGACCTTGTGGGACGCGATCCCGTAGACGAACGCCTCGAATGGCTTGCCCTCGTCGCGGTAGCGCGGCAACGCGGACAGCACGGCGAGACAGACCTCCTGCGCCGCATCGTCGGCGGCCTGGTCGGCACCGGACATCCACCCAAGGCGGGCCCGGCAGTAGCGATACACGATCTGGCGGACGCGGAGGAGTAGCGACTCCAGGGCCCTGACGTCCCCCTGGATCGCCAGGGACACCAGAGCGCGAAGCTCACCCGCGTCCGCCGATCTATCCATCGTCGGCGAGGCGTCTGGCGTTACGGTATGCAGCCGCGCCTCGTCCGACATGAGGGTCACCGTGCCCCTACGGTCGACGGCGGCACGGGGACGGTCACCCGGACATTGTGGCGGAACTTCATCGCGCTCCTGACCACGACCCCCGCCGCGCCCCGGCCGTTCCCGGCCTCCTCTCGCAACGATCATGGAGTAATCGACGCGACACGCAGTCCTGCGCCGGCGTGTCGTCGACACTTGCCCGTGATCGTTTCGAAGGTCGGGGGTGCGTCGTCGATTGAGGCAGCGGGGGCGGCCGGACGTTAGGCGAGGACGGTCTCGCTCAGACGCTCGACGGCGGCAGCGAGATCGTCGACGTAGATGACGCCGTCCGGGAATTCGGTACTGCGCCACCCGGGACCGCCGAGCACGATTCGCGTCGCCGGCCGCAACGCCGGCAGCCGCTCCAACAGCCGACGATCGCCGTACCCGGGCATTTGCGCCCAGAGAAACACCGCGACGGGGCCCGTCCGGCGCACCGCGGCCGCGAGGGCATCGGCCGGCACCCGGGCGCCGAGAATGCGTGTCGCGATGCGCCGCTCGGCGAGCGCTGCCGCCAAGGCGTGCAGCGGCAGGCTGTGCTGGTCCTCCTCGACGCAGGCGAGCAGGATCGGGCTCGCGTTGACGGGCGCGCCACGCATGCGCACCGTACGAAGCGACGCCATGACGGACTCGGCAAGCAGGTGCTCGACATCGATTCCGGTGCCCGTCGCCGCCCAGCGCAGGCCGACTCCGATGAGTACGGGGCTGACGACATCAGCCCAGGAGTGCACGACGCCGCGCTGTGCAAGCGCCGCGCTGACAATCTCGGTGGCGGCAGCGGAATCGAGCGCCAGCGCGGCACGGGCCAGCCCGCGGGCGGCAGGTCCGGCACCCGGAAGCGGGAGCTGGCTCGGCCCAGCCGGCAGGGGCTCCGTCACCACCCGGACGAGGGGAGACACGTCCTCGGCCGGCGGCCGTGAGGAGGCCTCGGGAACGCTTGCCGTCGACACTGTCGCGAGATGCCCGATCGCGGTGACGTCGGTTGCCAGCGCAATGCGGGCCGCATCGGCCGGGGTCACCCCGTCGAGCGTGAGCCGCCGCATCTCGCCGAGCCGCGCCACATCCACGGCGTCGTACCGGCGATGCTGGCCGGCCGTGTGGGCGCTCGGCCCGAGGCCGTACCGGCGATCCCAGGTCCGCAACGTCGCCGGCGCCACGCCCAGCCGCCGAGCGACGGCTGCAACGGTGAGCGCCGGCCCCTCGCTCACAGCTGCCTCCCCCTGCCCGTTGCCCATGCGAGGCCAGGACGGCGACGTCATGGCCTGATTGTCGAGGCGGCGCCAACCCGCTGCCACCCGGCACCTCGGCAGAGTGGCGGCGCAAACCGAGTCAAGAATTGTTCAGGCTAAGTGTTTGAACAACCTTTGGCGCGATATACAGTCAGGTGACAGCATCATCGATTGGTCTCCAGGAGTCGCCGTGGCCGAGATCAGCAGGCTTCCGGGGCCCAACGCGGAGTTATGGGAGTGGCAACTGCGCGGCGCCTGCCGGACCGTCAGTTCTGACCTGTTCTTCCATCCCGAGGGCGAACGTGGCCCATCGCGGCGCAACCGAGAGCTCGCCGCCAAGCAGGTCTGCGCGGCCTGCCCGGTCCTCGTCCAGTGCCGTGCGCACGCGCTCGCCGTACGCGAGCCGTACGGCGTCTGGGGTGGTATGTCCGAGGACGAGCGTGAGGTGGAGTACGTGCTGCACAAGCAGCGGCTCGCTCACCTCAGCGAGGCGAGCTAACTCCGTACCGCGGGCGATACTCGACGAATGAGGGCGATACGCGCTCTACAACACGCGTATCGCCCTCAATGATCACGTATACGTGATCATTTGGACCCTGCCGTGGGGTCAGTGGACGTGTCCGCCCGGGCCGTGCGAGTGCCCGTGGCCGTTGGCCGATCCCGCCGGTTCGGCCGGCTGCTCGACGACCAGGGTCTCGGTCGTGAGCAGCATGCCCGCGATCGAGGCCGCGTTAGCCAGTGCCGATCGGGTTACCTTGACGGGGTCGATGACGCCCTCGGCGAGCAGGTCGGCGTAGTCGCCCACTGCCGCGTCGAAGCCGCGGCCCGGTTGCGACTGCACCTTGTTGACGACGACGTACCCCTCGAACCCGGCGTTCTGGGCGATCCACCGCAGCGGCTCGACCGCGGCCTTGCGGACGATCGCGACGCCGGTTGCCTCGTCTCCGGTCAGGCCGAGGTTGCCGTCGAGGACCGATACGGCGTGCAGCAGCGCGCTGCCGCCACCGGCGACGATGCCCTCCTCCACCGCGGCGCGAGTTGCCGAGATCGCGTCCTCGAGCCGGTGCTTGCGCTCCTTGAGCTCGACCTCGGTGGCTGCGCCGACGCTGATGACGCAGACCCCACCGGACAGCTTCGCCAGCCGCTCCTGCAGCTTCTCGCGGTCCCAGTCGGAGTCCGTACGGTCGATCTCGCCGCGGATCTCGCGAATCCGCTCGGCCACGGCCTCGGCCGAGCCGCCACCGTCGACCACGGTGGTCGTGTCGTTGGTGACGACCACGCGGCGAGCCGACCCCAGCACCTCCAGACCCACCGAGTCGAGCTTCAGCCCGACCTCGGGGGCCACGACCTGGGCGCCGGTCTGGATCGCCATGTCCTGCAGCATCGCCTTGCGCCGGTCGCCAAAGCCCGGTGCCTTGACCGCCACCGAGACGAACAACCCGCGGATCTTGTTGACGACGAGCGTCGACAGCGCCTCGCCCTCGACGTCCTCCGCCACGATCAGCAGCGGCTTGCCGCTCTGAACGATCTTCTCCAGAAGCGGCAGCAGGTCGGCGACGGCCGCGATCTTGCCCTGGTGGATCAGCACCAGCGCGTCGGTGAGGACGGCCTCCATCCGTTCCGCGTCGGTGATCATGTACGGCGAGATGTAGCCCTTGTCGAACTGCAGACCCTCGGTGAACTCGAGCTCGACACCCATGGTCTGCGCCTCTTCGACGGTGATGACGCCGTCCTTGCCGACCTTGTCGAACGCCTCCGCGATGGTCTCGCCGACCTCGGTGTCCTGGGCGGAGATGGCCGCAACATGGGCGATGTCGTCGCGCGTCTCGACATCGCGGGCAACCTCGGCCAGCCGCTTGACGACGGCCTCGACCGCCGCGTCGATCCCCTTCTTCAGCGCCATCGGCTGGGCGCCGGCCGCGACATTGCGCAGGCCCTCGTGCACCATCGCCTGGGCGAGCACGGTCGCGGTCGTCGTACCGTCGCCGGCAACGTCGTTGGTCTTGGTGGCGACCTCCTTGGCCAGCTGCGCACCAAGGTTCTCGTACGGGTCCTCTAGCTCTATCTCACGAGCAATGGTCACGCCGTCGTTGGTGATCGTCGGCGCGCCGAACTTCTTGTCGATGACGACATTGCGACCGCGCGGGCCGAGCGTCACCTTCACGGTGTTCGCGAGCTTGTCGACGCCGCGCTCCAGCGAGCGGCGCGCATCCTCCTCGAACTCCAGGATCTTCGCCATGCGGCGATTCCTCTCTGCTTCTCTTGATGCTTCTTGTGATTGCGGGTGTTCTAGGGACGACGAGAACGCCCCGGGACAGCCGGCGAACCGGACCGCCCGGGGCGCTCGTCGCTTGGATTAGCGGGTAACGATCGCGAGCACGTCGCGGCCGGAGAGGATGAGGACCTCCTCGCCGGAGTACTTGACCTCGGTGCCGCCGTACTTGCTGTAGAGCACGACGTCGCCCACGCTCACATCGAGCGGGATGCGGTGCTCGCCGTCCTCATCCCAGCGACCCGGGCCAACAGCCAGGACCTCGCCCTCCTGGGGCTTCTCCTTGGCGGTGTCGGGGATCACCAGACCAGACGCGGTGGTCTGCTCTGCGTCCAACGGCCGGACCACGATCCGGTCGTCGAGGGGCTTGATTGCGATCTTGATGTCGGTGGTGGCCGTCACGTGCGACCTCCCCCTCCTGTCGTCTGAGGTGCGGGAAATGTCCTGACGACCGCGCCGAATCCGTCGTCGCGGGTGCCGTACCCAGCCGGTCGTCGTTGGCAGCCTCGGTATGAGAGTGCCAACTCCGCAGCCTATGGCGGCGTTGGCACTCGGTCAACCCGAGTGCCAGTCAAGCCATCCTGGGGCGTTCGAATGCGAGGATCGGGCTGTGTCCGATCGCGTCGGCCGGCAATCGCAGTACGAGGCCTTTGCCGAGGACTTCGAGAGCCACGCGCGCGAAGGCTTCTTCAACGCCCACTACGACCGGCCGGCGTGCTTGGCCCTGCTGGGCGATGTCATCGGACGGCGCGTTCTCGATGCGGCCTGCGGTCCCGGCCTGTACGCCGCCGACCTCGTGGCGCGCGGCGCTCAGGTGACCGGCTTCGACTCGAGCCCGCGCATGATCGAGCTCGCCCGGGACCGGGTTCCCAGCGGCGAATTCCGCGTGCACGACCTCGCCGACCCGCTGGTCTGGCTTGCCGACGCCAGCGTGGACGCCGTCCTGTGCGCCCTCGCTCTCGAGTACGTCGATGATCGGCGGCACGCGCTGCGAGAGTTTCGCCGGGTCCTCCGTCCAGCCGGCGCGCTGGTTCTCTCGCGACTGCATCCGACAGGCGACTGGCTGCGCCACGGTGGCAGCTACTTCGAGGCCCGCATCGTCGAGGAGGTGTGGAGCCGCGGCTGGCACGTCCGGTACTGGATATCGCCTCTCGAGCAGACGTGCGAGGAGCTCTACGACGCCGGCTTCGTCATCGAGCGGCTGTGGGAGCCTCGTCCAGCGGCCGCTGCTGCATCGCTCGACGCCGGGGAGTACGCAAAGTTGCAGCGGGAGCCGCGCGGCTTCCTGGCGATCCGCGCAGTGCCCCGGCCGTGATGCCGGAGGAGCTGCCCGCCGTGGCGGCGCTTGCAGCCGCGCTCCCGCCGTACGACGAGAACGCGGTGCTCGCGCTGACCGATCAGCTTCGCGCCCAGGCGTACTCGGCAGACGTCATCGCCGCGGCACTGACCCAGAGCCGCCTGCGCGCCAGGGCAACGACCAAGTTCGGGATAGCCGCGGATCGGCTGCTCTTCACCGCGAACGGCCTCGAGCAAGCCACCCGACCGATTGTTGCCGAACATCGTTTCCGTCGGTTTCTCGAGCTGAACCCTGCTCGGGTGGCGGACCTGTGCTGCGGGATCGGCGCCGACACGTGGGCCTTCGCCAACGCGGGCATCGACGTGCTGGCCGTAGAGCGCGACCCGTTGACAGCAGCCATAGCGGCTGAGAACGCCGCTGCGCTGCACATCACCCAGCGGGTAGAAGTGCGTTGCGCCGACGTGACCTCCGTCGATGTCGTCGCCGCTGGCTGCAACGCCGCGTTCATTGATCCTGCGCGGCGTACTGAACGTGCTCGCGTCTTCGATCCGACCGGCTACTCACCACCGCTGTCATTCGTTACCGAGCTTGCGGCCCGGCTACCGACTGCCGCCAAGGTGGCCCCCGGCCTGCCGCACTCCTCCATCCCCGATGGCGCCGAAGCCGAGTGGGTGTCGGTCGACGGCGATGTCGCCGAAACAACGCTGTGGTACGGCGCACTGCGATCGTCGGCCGCCCGCCGCGCCACCGTGTTGCCCGCCGGCGAGACGCTGGTCGCGGACCCCTCGATGTCGCCGCCGGAGGTGGGCCCGGTCCGCCGCTGGCTGTACGAACCTGATGGTGCGGTGCTTCGTGCGAGGCTCGTCGCGAACGTGGCCACAATCGTCGACGGTTCGCTGCTCGACGCGTCCATCGCGTATGTGACCTCCGACGTCCTGCTTGATAGCCCCTTTGCGACCGCCTACGAGGTACGCGACGTGCTGCCGTTCTCCGTCAAGCGGCTACAGGCGTACATGCGACAGCATCGGATCGGCGTGTTGGACGTGAAGAAGCGCGGCACCGCAGTGACGCCGGAGGCGTTGCGCGCCCAGCTGCGGCTCGAGGGCCCGAATCGCGCCACGATCGTGCTGACGCGGCTATCGGGCAAGCAGATCGCGATTGTCGTCGACCACGTCCCCGATCAGGACCAGAACTCCGCGCTGTAGGCCGGCAGCGCCTCGACCATCCACATCTGTGAGATCCGGCCGTCGCGGATACGCAGCAAGTGCGCGGCGTGGTTGTGCAGGGTCCGCTCCGCGCGTGCGGCTGTGACTTCGACCATGACGAGGACCTGGTCCGGGGGAATGGCAACGGACTGTGTCACATCCAGCTGCATGCGGGCCGTGGGAACGTCCATCGCGGCAACGCGTGCGACGTACGCTTCACTGCCGTGCACCTCATCGACGCCCCCCTCGGCGTTCGTGACGTAGGAGACGACGTCGTCAGCGAGTAGCTCACGCAGCGCCTGGAGGTCGTTGGCGGAGAAGGCCGCCACGAAGCGGCGGGCGATGTCCGCTGCCGCGGAAGCACTCACCGGCGACTCCTGAACGCATCGAGGAACGTTGCGGCGCACGCTAGCCCACCCGTTGGCCGGCCAGGAAGAAGGCCCGCGACGGCAACGGCATCTCCGATGCTGCCGCTCGCTCCCCCGCCGCGCTGGACCTGGTGGTGAAGCAGCCGCCCAGCGAGCGATGCCGCTGAATCCGTCGAGTGCGCAAGCCGTTCGGCGTCGTCACGCGACACTCGTGCCTGCTCCCAGACGCTTCGCTCGTACACGGCTGCCGGCGGGCTGGATCCGACGACAGCATCGAAGGCGACGGGATCGTGTTCTCGGTTGAAGCCCGCCACCGCAGCGATCGCTGCGATGCGGGGCGACAATGCCGGCGCGAGATCGGTGCACGGGGCCAGCGAGAGCAACGTGTACGGCTCATCGAGATCGAGGACCTCGGCGATGCTGCGCGTCGACGGACGGCGCGTCGACGCGGGGAGGCCCAAGTCGGCCATGCCATCGGCTCCATGGACGCTGCGCCCGCCGGGGCCACGAGTCGTACCACGCCCCAGCAGAAGGTCCCCGGAGTCGGCCGCATCGAGGACGCGCAGCGTGTTCTCGACGACCTGGTCGACTTCGACATTGCCTGCTACGCAGGCGATTGCTCGAACGCGCAGCGCTGGTGAGCGAAGAGCAAGGAGAAGGGCCAATGCATCGTCGACTCCGGTGTCAACGACCATCACGACGTCAATCGGCTGGCTCACGGCGACGTCGGCGCCCTGCGCCGTCTCAGCAATCGCCAGCCGATGTAAGAGGCGAACACAACGACAGCAACGACGAGCACCAATAGGAAGTAGCGCTGCACCGTTGCATAGATAGGTTCGATGTCGTCGCCGGCTGCATACCCCACTGCGGTCCAGGTACCGACCCACAATGCTGCACCGATCATGTTGAGCACGAGGAAGCGCGCCCAGTGCATGCCGACGATTCCAGCGACGAGGCCATTGGCTTGGCGCAGGCCGTCGAAGAAGCGAGCAACAACGATGATCCAACCGCCGCGCCGCTCAAAGAAAGACTCGGTCGCCGCCAGCCGCTTCTCGGTCAGACCCACATACCTGCCGAAGCGCACCACCAGAGCGCGACCCGCGTAGCGGCCGAGCAGATAGCTCAGGTTGTCGCCGATCACCGCAGCGAGGAAGCCGATGCCGAAGACACCGAATACGTTGAGTCCCCCGCCAGCCGCCACGACGGCACTGACGATCAGCGCCGTTTCACCCGGAAGCGGCAACCCGAAGTCCTCGAGCAGCAGCGCAGCTCCGACACCGAGATAGCCCCAGTCCTCGACGTACGGCTGAATTTCGCCCAGGACGCCGGGCAGCGAATCGGCCACGCGCAGGACTATCGCAGCACGACGTCCGTGACGGGCAGGGACGAGTCGGCGGGCAGGTCGAGGGCGGACGCCTTCCGGTTCCGCGCCATGAGTTCGGCGCCGAGGGCCGCGATCATCGCCCCGTTGTCCGTACACAGCCCTGGCCGCGGTATGCGTAGTCCCACGTTCGCTGCGGTGCATCGCTGCTCGGCCAGTGCGCGCAGCCGGCTGTTGGCCGCCACACCGCCGCCGATGAGCAGCGTGTCGATTCCCCGGTCGCGGCAGGCACGTACCGCCTTGGCCGTAAGCACGTCGACGACGGCCTCCTGGAAGCTCGCGGCCACGTCGACCACCGGTACTGACTCACCGTCACGACGTCGACGTTCGACCCAGCGCGCCACCGCTGTCTTGAGGCCGGAGAACGAGAAGTCGTACGGCGCGTCGTGCGGACCGGTCAGACCCCGTGGGAATGCGATCGCCGAAGCATCGCCGTCGCGTGCGGCACGATCGATCGGCGGACCACCGGGGAACGG
This sequence comes from uncultured Actinomycetota bacterium, assembly GCA_963801015.1. Taxonomy (GTDB): domain Bacteria; phylum Actinomycetota; class Actinomycetes; order CAWDCV01; family CAWDCV01; genus CAWDCV01. The sequence goes on from CAWDCV010000002.1 coordinate 661,943, forward strand.
CATCCCGAGCAGCCGAGCGATCTTGTCGAATGCCTCCCCCGCAGCATCGTCGACGGTTGCGCCTAGCGGCTCGACGTCCGCGGTCACGTCTCGTACAAGCAACAGCGAGGAATGTCCGCCGGAGACCAGGAGTGCCATGCATGGCTCGGGTAGCGGACCATGTTCGAGCTGGTCGACGGCGACATGCCCGGCGAGATGGTTGACGCCGTAGATCGGCTTGTCCAGCGCTAGCGCGTACGACTTGGCAGCGGCAACACCGACCAGCAGCGCACCGGTCAGACCTGGGCCAGCAGTGACGGCGATGGCGTCGACATCCCGAAGTTTGACACCGGCAGTGTCAAGCGCTCGCTCGACCGTCGGCACCATGGCCTCGAGATGTGCGCGGCTTGCCACCTCGGGAACGACACCGCCAAAACGTGCATGCTGGTCGACACTTGAGGCGACGGCGTCCGCGAGCAGCGTCATACCGCGCACGAGTCCGACGCCGGTTTCGTCGCAGGACGTTTCGATGCCGAGGACGAGTGGCTCGTCCCTCATAGCCGTACCCGCATCACGAGAGCATCGGTGCCACTCGGCTGGTAGTAGCCGCGTCGGCGAGTAATCACGCTGAAACCAGCCCTTTCGTACAGCGATTGCGCGGCCGGGTTATCAGCACGCACCTCGAGGAACACGTCGCGCACCTGTCGCCGACGAGCCTCGTCAAGGAGCTCATCCAGGAGGCGTCTGCCGAGGCCACTGCCTTGACGATCCGCACGTACACCGAGGGTCTGAACGTCCCCCTGGTCTGCCGAGGCTGCCATTCCGGCATAGCCGACGACGTCACCCGCATCATCGGCTACGACGTAGTGACGCGTCTCCGGCACGCCGGCAAGCTCCGACCAGAACGTCCGAGCTGACCACGCATCGTCGGAGAAGAGTGCCTGCTCCGTCGGCAGCAACGCCTCGATATCCCACCAGCGCATCCGCCGAATCGTCGGCGTCATCGCGCCATCACCGACTTCGACGCGGCCGGCTCGACAGCGTCGGGACGGCGCAGGTACAGCGGCTCTGGCGGCAATGCAGGGACACCGCTCACGGCGAGGCGCGCGAGAGCCGCAGCACTGGGATCGATGGGCTCCACCGAGTCTGTAAAGCCTTCCGGATAGAGCTGACCACCGCGTCCCACCACCGGGCCGGACCACCCGATCGCCGACGGCTTGTCGACGTGTGGACCATCCAGTCGCTGCGTGCCGCGGTAGCGGGCCCAGTAGACCTCACGCCGTCGAGCATCGGTCGCGACCACGAAGTCGTCGTCCCGTTCTGCCTGCCACGCGAGCACGTCCAGCGTGCAATACCCACGTACGGACGCGGCCACCGCCTCGCCGAGTGTCCGTGCAGTCACGATGCCCACGCGAAGACCGGTGAACGGTCCCGGGCCGACGCCGACGGCAATGTCGGTGATGTCACGCGGCGTCGCATTTGCGCTGCGCAGAACGCGTTCGATACCTGGGGCGAGCAGCTCGCCGTGCCGACGTGGATCAACAGCTGTGTGCTCGGCGATCACGGCATCGCCGTCGTGCAACGCGACCGTGACCGCGGGGGTCGCGGTATCGAGCGCGAGCAGGAGCACGCCGGCCAGGGTAGAGGCAGAATGCCTCTGCAAAGCCAACGATCCGCTGGAGGCACCGTGGCCACGCTGTCGATCGCCGCCATCCTGGCTGAGTCCGCACAGCGCTACCCCGATCGGGTGGCGGTCGTGCTAGGACCGCAGAAGGTCACCTACGAGGAGCTGTGGCGCGAGGTGCGCCTCTACGCCACCGTGCTGCGCGATCGCGGGATCGGCCCGGGTGACCGGGTCGCGCTTCTCATCCCGAACGTGCCCGACTTTCCCCGCTTCTATTACGCCGTGCTGTCCCTCGGCGCAGTTGTGGTCCCCGTGCACGCGCTGCTCAGGCCGGAAGAGATCGAGTACGTGCTACGTGACTCTGGCGCTTCGCTGCTGTGCGCGGCCGGACCGCTGGTCGAGGCTGGCGCCAAGGGCGCCGAGATGGCGGGCGTACCGCTGCTGACATCGATGCTGCCGGAGGCACTTCCCGGTATCGAACGCATCGAAGACCTAGCGGCGCGCGCGGAGCCCCCCGGTTCCTACGTTCCGCTCGATCCGGACACCGACGCGGTGATCCTCTACACCAGCGGGACGACCGGTCAGCCAAAGGGTGCGGTGCTGTCGCACCTCAGCCTGACGATGAACGCTCACCTGTCGGCGACCGACGTCATCGGCATGCGGCCGGGTGAGGAAGTCATCCTCGGCTGCCTGCCGCTGTTCCATACGTTCGGTCAGACATGCGCGATGAACGCCGGTTTCCGCGGTGGCGCCACGCTCGTCCTGATGCCGCGCTTCGACGGAGCGCAGGCTCTGGAGCTGATGGCGGAGCACGACGTCACGATTTTCGAGGGCGTGCCGACGATGTATCTCGGTCTGCTCGACGCCGTGGCGCGAGGCGGAAACCCCGTGCCGTTGCGGACGGCTTGCTCAGGTGGTGCTCCCATCCCAGTGGCGGTCATCGACAAGTTCACCGAGGTGTTCGGCGCTGATATCTACGAGGGGTACGGCCTGTCGGAAACCGCGCCCGTAGCGACGTTCAACCAGCCGGTCTACGGACGCAAGCCGGGGACGGTCGGCCGGGCGATCTGGGGCGTCGACGTCGAGATCGCGCGCGCGGAGGTCGAGGGCTCGATCGAGCTGCTGCCGGTCGGCGAGCTCGGCGAAGTCGTCATCCGCGGGCACAACATCATGACCGGCTATCTGAACAATCCGGAGGCCACCGCGGAGGCCATCGTCGACGGCTGGTTCCGGTCGGGCGACCTCGGCACCAAGGACGAGGACGGCTTCGTGACGATCGTCGACCGCAAGAAGGACATGGTGCTGCGCGGCGGCTTCAACGTCTATCCGCGCGAGGTCGAGGAGATCCTCGCTCGTCATCCCGCCGTCGCACAGGTCGCGGTCATCGGGCTGCCCGATCCGACGTACGGCGAGGAGGTGTGCGCCGTGATCAAGCTGGCCGACGACGGCTCCGGACGTCCGGTGACCGAGGTGACCGACGAGGTGATCGATTGGTCCCGCGAACACCTCGCCGGCCACAAGTACCCGCGCATCGTCAAGATCGTCGAGGAGTTCCCGCTCGGCCCGTCGGGCAAAGTCCTCAAGCGCGAACTGGTTGCTCGCTACCGCTCCTGATCGGCATGCGCCGGGGCAGCAGCGCCGGCGCCCTGCAGTTCCAGCGACCAAGCCGCCTCTCGCGTCGGGAGGCCGCGCAGGGCCAACTCGCGAATGCGGCTGACAACGAGCAAGTTCGCAACGATCAGGGAGTTTCGGGATCGACACGCCGAAGAATGTGCTGTGCGTTCCCTGGAACTCCATGATCGTTTACGCACGGTGGCCATCCACAGCACGCGGGTGAAGCCACTCGTCCACAGATTCGTTCGCGAAGCCGTCGGCAACGTCGGAGTGACTCAGCCTCTGAACGTGGACCATGATTCGCTAGTCAGCATGAATGCTGTTGCCGCAGCACAGCATGACGTCGTATCGACGAAACAGGCATTGCTCTGCGGTCTCAGCGCTGACGACGTGCAGGCTCTCGTTCGTCGCGGCGCGTGGCGGCATCTCCTGGCCGGCACGTATCACACCTATGCTGCTGCGATTGAAGAGCCTCCCCGAATTGCTTGGCTGCAAGCCGCCCTGCTCGTGTAGGAGACCAATCGTGCCTCGTCAGCACGACGGCTGCGGAGGTCCACCACCTTGCAGGTCTTCCCGCAGCGACTTCGACGATCGTCGTTGCCGTCCCACCCGGCACCTCATTGAGGCACCGAAGCTCGAAGGCTCGGCCAACGGCCACGCGACGCGCCGCCCCAGACAGTTGCGACGTCGTCCTGCGGCAGTTCGCTGTGGCTCCGGCAGAGGTCATCAGCGTCAACGGGCTGCGCGTGACGACGGTGCGACGAACGCTAGCCGACGTTGCACTGGAGCTTCCCAGGACGCACACACTGTGCGTCCTTGACGCCGCGCTCAGCAGCAGAAAGGTCTCGAGCTCCGAGGTGGCGCAGCTGAGCGAAGACTGTGCCGGACGGCCAGGGGTCCGCCGGCTACGTGAACTGTTGCCCTTAGCCGACGGCAGATCGCAGTCTCCGCTCGAGACGCGCATCCGTTTGCTGTGCATCGACGCAGGAATCCCTCCGCACGACCTGCAGTATCCAATTCGCGATCGATGGGGGCAGCTGCTCGGGTTCGGCGATCTGGCCTGGTGGAGAGGCCGAGCAAGACCTCTGGTCGTCGAGGCGGACGGCGTGGAACCTCATAGCCGTCCCCGAGGCGCTCTTTCGCGATCGGCATCGGGCCAATGATTTCACTCTTGCCGACGTTGACATGGTCCGCTTCACCTGGAACGACACGCGGCGGCCGGTTTACATCCCCAGCGTCATCCGTACTGCTTTGGCGCGACCAGCCGCGTGAACAACGCACGATCATGGAGTTGCGGGGACGACACGCCGTGAAGTCGCCCTTTAAACGTCCCGCAACTCCATGATCGTTTCGAGGGGGGCGGCGGCAAGAGGGGGCGGCGTGGGGTTGGCGGCGCGATGGGGCGCGGTCCAGCGGGGGCCAACGCCACGAACGGTGACCGTGCGCGTCTCCTCGTCGGACGGACGGGTGAGCGTGACCTCGAGGCGGTCGTCGGCCAGGCCCTCAACCAGACCGGTCCCCCACTCGACGACCGTCACCGAATCCGAGAGCGACGCCTCGAGGTCCAGGTCCGCGACCTCGGCCAGCGACCCGAGCCGGTAGGCGTCAACGTGCACCAGCGGCACCGGGCCCGGATGGACGCGCGCGATCACGAAGGTCGGCGACGTCACTGGGCCTCGAACTCCGAGGCCGAGACCTATCCCCTGCGTCAGCGTCGTCTTACCCGCGCCGAGCGAGCCGGCGAGCACGACCAGGTCGCCCGCGCGCAACAGCGCCCCCAACCGGCGACCCAGCGCCCGCATCGCGTCGGCGTCAGGAACCTCCGCGGCAAAGTTCACGACACCAACCGGGCAACCAGCTCGAGGTCCTCCCGCAACGCTGCCATCGGTACGCCCGCCGGACCGAAGCGGATCGCCGCGGACGGGTGGTACGTCGTCACAACGCGCCGCCCGTCGTACGTCTGCGGCGACAAGCGCAGCCCTGCGATCCGCACGCCGCGACCGAACATCCACTCCGCCGCCGTTCCGCCGAGCGTGCAGACGACACACGGGTCGGCGAGCGAGATCTGGCGCGCCAGCCACGGCCGGCAGTTCTCGACCTCGGCAGCGCGCGGCTTGCGGTTGCCCGGTGGGCGGCATTTCAGCACGTTCGCGACGGCCACCCGGTCACGCATCAGACCGACCTCGGTCAGCAGCCGATCCAGCAACTGCCCGCTCTTGCCGACGAACGGCGTGCCCGCAGCATCTTCCGCCGCACCGGGCGCCTCCCCCACGAACAGCACCTGCGCACCAGGCGGGCACGTACCCACGACCACCGACGAGCGGCTACACACCAGCTCCGGGCACGCCCGGCAGCCGACCGCGACGTCAGCGAGTTCGGCCCAGGTACGCATCGCTGGCGCGACGAGGGTCGGCGAGACCACTGCATCGACGATCATGCCGACGCCGCCACGAGCTTGCGGCGCACGTCGCCGATCAGGCCCACCAGTGCCGACGTGACCACGTCCGGGTGCTCGATCATCACCAGGTGCCCGGCTGCCGGGACGACGACAAGTTCCGCCGAAGGCAATTGCGCCGCAATGGCACGGCTGTGGTCGGCAGGCGTGAGCAGGTCGCTGTCGCCTACCAGGACAAGCAGCTCGACTCCGCGGCTCAACGCTGCCAGTGCCTCGAACCGGTCGTAGGTGTCGAAGGCCGGATAGAAGCTCGCGATCACGTCGATCGGCGTCGCGGAGATCAACTCCGCTGCGAACTCGACGACCGAGGGCGGAACGTCCGACCCGAACGAGTACTTCTTGGTGATGAGGAAGCCAATGTCGCTGCCTGCACGGCGGCCGCGCTCGACGAGTTCCGCCTGGCGAGCCATAGCACTGAGCGCGCCAGGCACGACACGGCGGACGAGCCCGACGTTCGGGAAGCCGAGCGTGACCGTGGCCAGATCTCCCGCGGACGTGCTGATGAGGCCAACACCGAGGACCCGCGTACCAAACAGCTCAGGCTGCTCGGCAGCGAGCGACATGATGGTCATGCCGCCCATGCTGTGACCGATCAGGACGAGCGGACCGGTCGGCGCGGTCGCGTCGATGACGCTCTGCAGGTCCCGGCCGAGCTGCTCGAGTACGTCCGCATCGACCACGCCGCGTTCGGATCGACCGTGGCTGCGCTGGTCCCAGAACACCAGTCGTGCCACACCGCGCAGGTCACGGCGCTGGTAGTGCCACGCGTCCTGGTTGTGCGAGAAGCCGTGGCAGAAGATCACGGTCAGGTCATCGACGGCCTCGGGCGCCTCGTCGATCTCGACGTGCAGCCGCGTGCCGTCGGTAGCGACTACCGGAACGACGGTTCCACGCAGCGAGCCGAACTTCTCGTCCGCTTCGGGGTCGCGCCGCAGCCGGATCCGGCCGACCGCGAGCTTCTCCGCGGTGAACCCGACCGCCGCCCCGGCCGCGAGAACGCCGATGGCCGCGCCGATGAGACCGGCCCGGCCGCGAAGGGGAGCAGGACTCACGAACTGAGCTCCCGGTGGATGCGCGGTACGCGAGGACCGATCCGCGTCACGATCTCGTAGTTGATCGTGCCGACGGCCGCCGCCCAGTCGTCCGCAGTCGGTTCGCCCGCGGTGCCAGGCCCGAAGAGCACGACCTCGTCTCCGACCGCCGCGGAATCGCCCTCGAGATCGACGACCACCTGATCCATGCACACGGTGCCAGCGATCGTGCGCCGCCGCCCGGCCGCCCACAGCGGACCCACGTTGCTCGCTAGCCGCGGGATCCCGTCGGCGTAGCCCAGCGGCACGAGTCCAAGTGTCGTCTCGCCCGACGTGACGTACCGATGGCCGTACGACACCCCCTGACCGGCGGGCACACGCTTGACCATCGCCAGCCGGGCCATCAGCGTCATTGCCGGTCGCAGCCCGAGTTCGGTCGAACTCCCGACATCCGGTCCGGGCGACAGGCCGTAGACCGACACACCAGGACGAACAAGGTCGAAGTGCGTGTCGGGCAGCGAGAGCGTCGCTGCGGAATTGGCGAGGTGGCGCACCTCTGGCCGCACCCCCGCCTTCTCCGCGAGCTCGAGCGCATCGCGAAACGTCGCCAGCTGCCGGTCGATGGTCGGGTGCCGAGGAGCGTCGGCGTGAGCCAGGTGTGACCACAGGCCCACCACGCGTACTGTCCCCTCGGCCTCCGCCGCCAGCGCCGCGTCCACCAACGCCGGCCAGTCCTCGATCCACGCCCCGCCGCGAGCCAGCCCGGTATCGACCTTGAGGTGGATTCGTGCCGGGGATCCGACGGTACGGGCGGCGGCGGTGACCTCGTCCAGCGCCCACGGCGCATAGACGGAGACGTCGACGTCGGCCTGGATCGCGTCCGCGTACCGCTCCCCGGGCGCCGCCAGCCACGACACCACCCGCACGTCGATGCCCGCGTCGCGCAAGGCGAGCGCTTCGTCGAGGGCGGCCGTTCCGAGCCAGGTTGCGCCGCCAGCAAGAGCCGCACGAGCGGACGGCACGAGCCCGTGCCCGTACCCATCGGCCTTGACCACAGCCAACAGCTGCGCCGTCGACGACGCCTCGTGCAGCCGAGCGACGTTGTCTCGAATGGCGTCCAGCTCGACGATCGCGGCGGCGCGCGCAGTTGGAGGCACGGCTTCAGGCACGCGCTCGATTGTGACAGCCCGCACGAACTACGCAGCCCGAACGAGCCGGATCGCCGCCGGCACGGAATCAAGGACTGCCACCGCGGTCGTCGGCGCATCGTCAGCGGCCAATCGCCCGGCCAGGCCGTGCAGGTACGCACCCGTCGAGCCCGCGTCGAGAGGCGACAGACCGCCAGCGAGCAGGGCACCGGCGATGCCGGACAGGACGTCGCCGCTGCCCGCCGTCGCCAGCCAGGACGTTCCCGTCGCATTGACGCGAATCGGTCCCGAACCCGGCGCGGCGACGAGCGTCGTCGACCCCTTGAGCAGCACGGTGACGCCGAACTCGTCGGCAGCACGGCGCACGTGCTCCATCCGGCGCGCCTCGACGTCCCCTCGCTCGACCTCGAGCAGCCGCGCCAGCTCCCCGGCGTGTGGGGTGAGCAGTGTCGGTCGGTCACGACGCGGCGCGAGCAGTGCATGGTCGGCCGAGATCAGGTTCAGCCCATCGGCATCGACGAGCACCGGCGTGTCCTCACCGAGCACGCGTTCCAACCGTTCGTGCGTATCGTCGTCCTGCCCGAGTCCCGGCCCAACGACCCACGCCTGGCAGCGGCCCTCCCCGAGCACCACTTCAGGCCAGCTGTTTCGGACCAGCTCCGTCGGGTGCGGCGGACCCGCGTAGCGCACCATGCCCGCGCCAGCGGCCAAGGCTCCGCCGGTGCACAGCACCGCTGCGCCGGTGTAGGCCTCCGATCCGGCGACGACACCGACCACGCCGCGGCGGTACTTGTCCGACTCCGCGGTCGCCACGGGCAGCAGGTCGCGTACGTCATCGTTCTGCTGCGAGGTGACGGCAGGTTCGCCGAGGTACGGGCCGAGGCCGATGTCGACGAGCTCAGCGTGACCCGCGTACGACGCGCCGGGGTCGACGAGCAGGCCAGGCTTCCAGGTGCCGAACGTCACGGTCACGTCGGCGCGGACCGCGGCGCCCGGCACGACGCCTGTCGAGGCATCGACACCGCTGGGCACGTCCACGGCGACCACGCCACACGACGATGCGGACAGCCGCTCGGCGATCTCGTCGGCTGGCGGGCGCAGTCCGCCGTGCCCACCGATGCCGAGGATCCCGTCGATCACCAGATCGGCGCGGTCGACGAGGTCGACGTCATCGCTCACTCGGCCACCGGCCAGCCGCAGCGCCCGAAGGCCGGCCTCGTGCGTGCGACTACCGAGCAGAAGGGCGTCGACGCGGGCGCCGCGCGAGGCCAACCTGGCCCCGGCGTAGAGCGCATCGCCCCCGTTGTCGCCGCTCCCAACGAGCAGCACCACGCGTGCTCCGTACACGTTGCGAAGCAGCTGCGCGCAGGTCGCCGCCAGCCCGGCGGCGGCACGTTGCATGAGCGCACCGTCGGGCAGTCGCGCCATCAGCGCTTCCTCGGCCGTGCGGACGCTCTCCACGTCGTGCGCCAGCCTCATGACACTGGCCTCACGACTCAGCCACCACCATTGCGCTCGCGATTCCGGCGTCGTGGCTGAGCGACACGTGCAGGCGAGCGATGCCCTGCTCGACCAGGGCCGCGGCGACCGTGCCGCGTACCTCGAGCCGAGGGGGACCGCCCTTCTCGCGCCGGACCTCGACATCGGTCCAGTGCAGGCCAGCCGGAGCGCCGAGCGCCTTCGTCAACGCCTCCTTGGCGGCGAAGCGAGCCGCCAGCGAGCCCAGCGGCAGATCGTGTTCGGCAGCGGTGAACAGTCGCTCACGCAGACCCGGCGTACGTTCCAGCGTCATCGCAAAGCGGGCGATGTCGACCACATCGATCCCCACGCCCACGATCATGGACAGATCACCCGCCGACGCTAGCAGCGCGTCTCGTGTGCTCGGCTGGACGGTGATCGCACCCCGCCGGAATCATGAGCCGGAGAAGCGGGGCGGGGAGGCGAGGCGTGCACTTCAGGATCCTCGGACCCCTTGACGTGATCGCGAACGGACAGCCGCTGGCGCTGGGCCGGCGCAAGCAGCGTGCGGTGCTCGCGATCCTGCTGCTGGACGCCAATCGCGTCGTCGGACTGGATCGACTCGTCGACGAGCTGTGGGGTGACGAACCGCCGGCACAGGCCATCGGCTCGTTGCAGGCGTATGTATCGCATCTGCGGCGTCTGCTCGAACCCGACCGGTCGTCCCATACGCCGCCTCGCGTGCTCATCAGCCAATCGCCGGGTTACCGGCTCGTGGTCGCAGCCGATGACCTCGACGCCTCCCGATTCGAAGCGCGAGTAACACAGGGCCGCAGAATGCTCGAGGCCGGCGAGCACCGAGGAGCCGCCGTCGCACTGAACGAGGGACTGGGGCTATGGCGTGGGCCGGTCCTGGCCGACTTTCAGAACGCTGCCTTCACGTCGGCTGAACGGGCGCGGTTGGACGAGCTGCGGGTCGTGGCTCAGGAGGACCGGGCCACCGTCGAACTGGCGCTGGGCCGGCACCCGGCCATGGTGGCGGAATTGGAACAGCTGGTCGCCATGCACCCGTTCCGGGAGGGTTTGCGTGGCCTGCTGATGCTGGCGCTGTACCGCTCTGGCCGGCAGGCGGAAGCGTTGCAGGCATACCGGGACGCCAGCCGGGCGTTGCGTGACGAGCTCGGTGTCGACCCGAGCCCGCAGCTGCGCGAGCTCGAGGGCCACATCCTGCAGCAGTCACCGCAGCTGGACTGGACGCCAGCCCGGGCGCCCATCCGTCTCCAGCCGTCGGCGCCGCAGAATCGACCAGCGGAGACGTCTGGATCCCCCACCGTATTGATCGGGCGGGAGCAGCAGCTCGACGCGCTGGAGGCTTCGCTGACAGACGCCGCGGGGGGAAACGGCCGGGTGGTTCTCCTGGCCGGCGAGCCTGGGATCGGCAAGACCCGATTGGCCGAGGAGACCGCGCAGCGGGCCAGGCGCAACGGCATGGCAGTGGCCTGGGGCCGCTGCCCGGAGGAGCAGGGAGCACCGCCCTTCTGGCCGTGGATGCAAGTCCTGCGTGAGCTCCTCGCCGGTGTCCCGCCAGAGCGGCTGCCGGCCGTCGTGGGTTCCGAAGGACCGGAGCTGACCCAGCTCATACCCGAGCTGAGCGAGGTCACGGGGACGACACCGTCCCTCCCGGTGCTGGACGTCGAAGCGGTCCGGTTCCGGCTGAGTCATGCCGCAGCGAACCTGCTGCGTCGCCTGGCGAGCAATCGGGCGCTGCTGCTGATCGTGGACGACCTTCAGTGGGCGGATGCCGCTTCTCTTCGGCTGCTGTCGACCCTCGCGAGCGCACTTCGCGGGTCCCGGGTACTGGTCGTCGGCACCTACCGAAGCCCTGACGCGGACGGTGGTGGCCGACTGGCGCAAACGTTGGCTGCGCTGGCTCGAGAGGGTCCCGTGACCCGGATGGTGCTTCGCGGCCTCACCCGTGCGCAGGTCAGGCAGATGATCACGGCCGAGCTGGGTGCCGAACCCAACCCCGACCTGACGCACCTCGTGCACGAGCGCACCGACGGCAACCCCTTCTTCGTTGTCGAATTGCTCCGCTTGCTCGGCAGCGACGGTCAGCTAGCGGTTGCCCAGGACATTCCGGCTGGGGTGCGCGACGTACTGCGGCAGCGCCTGGCTCAGCTCCCGGAGCAGACCAACGCCGTCCTTCTGGTCGCCGCCGTCGCCGGTCGGGAGTTCGACCTGGACATCGTCGTCGCCGCTACCGGCCTGGACGACGACCTAGCCCTGGACGCCGTCGAGGCAGCGCTGCTGTCGGGGCTGGTAGTCGAAGACGCCGAGACGGTCGGCCGCTTCCGCTTTGCGCACGCCCTTGTCCGCGAGGCGATCTACGACGACGTGAGCCGCGTACGTCGTGCCCGGCTGCACGCCCGCGTCGCGAAGGCGTTGGAGGAACGTCAGGGCATGGACGACAGCGAGCATGCCATCGCGCTCGCGTACCACTGGTGGTCAGCAGCCCCGGTGGTCGGCGCCGATGCGGTCCTGCCGCACCTGCTTGCCGGCGCTGACCAGGCCATGAGCCGGCTCGGCCACGAACAGGCCGAGCAGCAGCTACGGCGCGCGCTGGAGCTGCTGGCGTCCATGCCGCCGTCAACCGAGCGCACCCAGTCCGAGCTCGCCGTGCAGCTGCGACTCGGCGCGTTGTTCAGCCAGCTCGAGGGAGCCGCGGCACCCTCCACCCGGGCGACCGTGGCACGTGCGGCCGAGCTGGCGGACGAGCTGGCCGATGACTCCGCCACGGTCGCTGCGCACCGGAGCCTGTACGAGGTCGCGGTGGCTCGGGCTGAGCACGATGCAGCGCGCCAGCTCGCCGAGCGGATGCTGGCTGTCGCCGAGCGAGCGCAGGACCCCGCCCTGCTGACCATTGCTCATCTTGCCGTTGGTCGGACGCTGTGGTGCCAGGGCAATCCCGCAGCTGCACGCGAGCACCTCGAACTGAGTCTGCAGCTCGCAGGTGCGGTGCCGGACGCTCCGCACGATCCGCTCCCGATATCGATCACCGTCCAGCTCCAGCTGGCACCCGTTCTGGATCTGCTCGGCATGCGACAACGGGCAAGCGAGCTGCTCGAGGCGGCCACCGGCGGGACTCGCGACCTCTCTCCGCTGATGGGGGCCGGCATCCTGACCAGCGCCGCGCTCGTGAGCGCCCTAGGACGGGACCTGACCGCAGCCCGCACGTACGCGACGCAGGCGCTGGAGCTTGCTGCGCGGCTGCCGGTGTGGCTGAGCTACGCCACCGCGGTGCTGGAGTGGACCAAGGCGGTGGACGGCGACCCCACCCTCGACATCGACCTGCTGCGCCGGAGCCTGGACGACATCCAGGCCGGTGGCGGGCAGCACCTCGTCCCGTGGGGACGAGGTCTGCTTGCCGAGGCGGAGATGCTCAGCGGCCGGCCGGAGGAAGCACTCCGGATCCTGGACGCCGCCGTGCGCCAGGTCGTTCGCAGTGGTGAACGGATGTACGAGGCAGAGTTGCATCGGCTTCGGAGTGCGGCCCTGCTTTGTGTCATGCCGGCACAGCCGGCCCAGGCACGAGCAGCCCTCGATCGAGCGATGACCGTGGCCAACCAGCAGGGCAGTGAGCTGCTGGCGCAGCGCGCTGCCGAGGACGTGGGCCGCCTTCCCGTCGTGGAATCGTCCTAGAGCTCCAGCGACAGACTGCCTGCCGAGCCGTGGGCCAGCTTGACGATGACCTGCTCAACACCTTCCGCCCGAAGAGCGTCACTCACCTCGCGGAACAGCCGGTCCCCAACCGCTGAGGATGGCGGCACGACCCAGGCGCACAGCTCCACCACCCGCTTGTCGGTTGCGCGGATCGCGGCCGCGGCGAGCAGCCCGGATCCCCGCCCGGCCAGGTCCCAGAGCCCGAACCAGGTCCAGTCCAGCCGAAGCTTCAGCAGATCGTCCGCCAGTACCGCCCGATCGGCGTCAGTGTGGAGCCGGCGGAAGACGATGCCGACCGGAAGCTCCGGCGCACCTCGTCGCATCCCGCCTCCCGGATCAAGGACCTGAGTCCCGATGCTGACCCGGGCGACTTGACGATGGCTTGCCGCTACGGACGCTGGGATGTCAAGCCGGCGTCCAGCGGACGCCAGGTCGCCTCCGACACGCTTCGGCCACGAGCTTTTCCACAGAGGAGGTCCCGATGACTAGTCCAACATCGCAGCGGGCTCAGGTCACCAGTGAGAACAAGGTCGCCAAGCTGTTCGGGCTCACCGGCGAGAACTGGATGAGGCACGCGAATCCGTGGAGTGTCTGGACCCGGTTCGCGGTCCCGCCACTGCTGGCGATCTCGATCTGGAGCCGAGACTGGATCGGCTGGTGGTCGCTGGTCCCCGTGGCACTGTCCCTGGTCTTCATGGTGGTCAACCCGCGGCTGTTCCCCCCACCGAGGTCGACCAGGAACTGGGCGTCCAAGGGAGTCCTTGGCGAGCGGATCTGGTCCGAGCGGGGTCAGGTAGCCATTCCGGACCAGTTCGCAGACTCGCGCATTCCGACGGTCACGTATGCCATCCAGACGATTGGACTCGCCGTCGTCGCCTGGGGACTCATTCAGCTGGACGTGATTTATACCGTCGCCGGCTTGGTGATCCTGCAGACCGCGAAGGCCTGGTTCATCGATCGGATGGTGCTGCTGTTCGACGACATGAAGGCGCGCGTCCCCGAGTACGCCGACTGGGAGTACTGAGTTAACGACCCAACAGCAGACGCGCCGGGCCACGGGAACGTCCTGGTTGCTGCCTTCTGATGGGACCGAGTATCCCCAGATTCTGCGCGGCAGCGGCTACGCCTGGTGGCGATCGGCGCTTCGGCGTGGCGCTAGCGCTGTCCCTCTTGCTGCTCCTGACAGGCATGGTCAGCCAGCTGGTGATCAGGCTCGCTTGGATCACCTCTTCCACCGGCGAGGACTACGCGGACTACGCGGCTCGGGCCAACGACTTCGAGCTGCCGAGCGGGTTGCTAGCCACGAATCTCGGCATCGCTGTGCTCGCGCCGATCAGCTGGCTGCTGGTGATCCTGGTCCACCGCATGCGCCCGCGCTGGTTGTCCTCCGTCCAACCGGGGATTCGCCGGCGGTATCTCGGCATCAGCTTCGCGGTCGCAGCGCTCACGCTGGTCGGCGTCCGGGTGCTCTCGCTGCTGATTCGCACCGTGGACGGCTGGGGTGCCCAGCAAGGCTTCGTGGGCTTTGCCCTCGGCCTCATCGCTGGGTTCCTGGTCTGGCGCACCGGCGGGTTGGAGGCTGCCATCGCGGCGCACGTGGTCAGCAACGTCCTGACGTACGTGCTCGCGGGTGTGACGACCTCGGTCGCCACCGTAGGGGCCGTGGAAGAGATCAGCTGGGTGGATGCCGCTATCGACGTCGCTGGCTTCGCTGTGATCGCGGTCGTGGCGGTGCTGGTCGCGCGGCGTATGTCGCTGCGCAGCAGGGTCCTCGTGGCGTCTACTCGACCGTGACCGACTTGGCAAGGTTGCGGGGCTGGTCGACGTCGTGGCCTCTGGCGATCGCCATCTCGGAGGCGAACACCTGCAGCGGCACGGTCGCCACCAGCGGCTGCAGCAGTGTCGGCGTCGGCGGGATGGGGATCAGCTCGTCGGCGTAGGGCAGCACCGCGTCGTCGCCTTCCTCGGCAATGACTATGGTGCGAGCCCCGCGCGCGCGTACCTCCTGAATGTTGCTGATGATCTTGTCGTGCAACACCCCTCGACCTCGCGGCGGTGGCACGACGACAACCACGGGCATACCGGGTTCGATCAGCGCGATGGGGCCGTGCTTCAGCTCGCCGGCCGCGAAGCCCTCGGCGTGCATGTAGGCGAGCTCCTTGAGCTTGAGCGCTCCCTCGAGGGCGACGGGGTAACCAACGTGCCGTCCAAGGAACAGGACCGAGTTCGCGTCGGCGAGCGATCTGGCGAGCGCGCGCACCGGCTCGATCGTCTCCAGCACCGCGTCGACCTTCTCCGGCATTCGCCACAGCTGGTCGATGACGCCTGCGACCTCGTCGCCGTACTTCAGGCCCCGCACCTGCGCGAGATACAGCGCGACGAGGTAGACCGCGACGACCTGGGTGAGAAAGGCCTTGGTCGACGCGACCGCGATCTCCGGACCGGCATGGGTGTAGAGGACGGCGTCGGATTCCCGCGGCATCGTGGCCCCGTTGGTGTTGCAGATGGTGAGGACGCGGGAGCCCTGCTCGCGCGCGTGGCGGATGGCCATGAGGGCGTCCATGGTCTCGCCCGACTGCGAGATTGCGATGACGAGCGTCTGCCGGTCGAGGATGGGGTCGCGATAGCGAAACTCCGACGCCAGCTCGACTTCACAGGGGATTCGGGTCCAGTGCTCGACGGCGTACTTCGCGATCAGGCCCGAGTGGTACGACGTGCCGCACGCAACGATGATGATCTTGTCGACATCGCGTAGCTCCTGGTCGGACAGTCGCATCTCGTCGAGGAGCAGCATGCCGTCGGCGGACAGCCGACCGAGCAGCGTGTCCGCCACCGCGCGCGGCTGCTCCGCGATCTCCTTGAGCATGAAGTGGTCGTAGCCGCCTTTCTCCGCGGCCGAGGCGTCCCAGTCGACGTGATACTCCCGAATGTCGGCCGGCCCGCCGTCGAAGTCGGTGACCTCGACGCCGTCCCGACGGATGGCGACAACCTGGTCCTGCCCGAGCTCGATCGCCTCCCGGGTGTGGGCGATAAAGGCAGAGACGTCACTGGCAAGGAAGTTCTCCCCTTGCCCCCGGCCGACGACCAGCGGGCTGTTGCGCCGCGCGCCCACGACAGTGTCGGGATCGCTTGCGGCGACGGCCACCAACGTGAAGGCGCCTTCGAGCCGGCGGCACACGCGCCGCATCGCCTCGGCCAGATCGCCATCGCTGTCAGGCAGCGTGGCGGCGAGCAAGTGCGCGACGACTTCGGTGTCGGTGTCGCTGCGGAACTCCACGCCTGCATCCGTCAGCTCGAGGCGGAGCTTGGCGAAGTTCTCGATGATCCCGTTGTGGATGACCGCGACATCCTGATCGGTGTCGAGGTGCGGGTGGGCGTTGCGGTCGTTGGGCGGGCCGTGAGTGGCCCAGCGGGTATGCCCCATGCCGACTGTCGACGGCGGTAGCGGATCCGCCTCGATCGACTCGACGAGGTTCGACAGCTTGCCCGCTCGCTTGCGCATGGTCACGTGACCGTCGGCGAGCAGCGCGACGCCGGCGGAGTCGTACCCGCGGTATTCCAAGCGTCGCAGGCCGTCGAGTACGACCTCCAACACGGACCGGTCGCCGATGTAGCCCACGATTCCGCACATGGTTCGAGCGTATCCACCATGCTCGTGCCGATGTGGTCGGAGCTGAGTCACGAGGAGTGGACGCGCCGAGCCGGCGACCTGCCATTGCCCCTCAGCGAAACCGACGTGCGGCGGCTGCGCGGAACGGTGGAGGAGCTCGACATCGCGGAGGTTCGCGCGAGCTACCTGCCGCTGGCGGCGTGGGTCATGGAGTGCGGGTCGCGAATCGGTCGGCCGCTCGTCGTGGGGGTGACTGGCAGCGTGGCGGTCGGTAAGAGCGTGCTGGCTCGACTCCTCGACGCGCTGCTCTCTCGCTGGAGTGGCCACCCGCGGGTGGCGCTCGTGACAACGGACGGTTTCCTCTATCCGAACGCCGTGCTGGCCACTCGTGGCATCGCGCACCGCAAGGGCTTTCCCGAGTCATACGACATGTCGGCGCTACAGCTGTTCCTCAGGGACGTGCTCGCAGGCAACGAGGCGCGGGCGCCGACGTACTCACATCTGACGTACGACGTCGTGCCGGGTGAATTCGTGGTCGTGCGGCGTCCTGACATCCTCGTTCTCGAAGGGCTGCACGTGTCGCGAGCCCTCCTCGGTGAGCAGCTCGACTGCTCGATCTACGTCGACGCCGCGCTCATGGACATCCGTCACTGGTACGTGCAGCGATTCCTTCGATTGCGCCGGACGGCGTTCACGCATCCAGACTCGTTCTTTCACCGGTACGCCGAGCTGACCGACGACGAAGCGCACGACACCGCCGTACACATCTGGTCCGCGATCAACGAGCCGAACCTGCGCGAGCACATCGAGCCGACGCGCGAGCTCGCCGACCTGGTGCTCGTCAAGGGGCCGGCTCACGCTGTCCGGCGGGTACGGATGCGGGAAGGATGACGCCGTGCCGTACGCGACCAATCCGCTGGACGGGGTTCGCAGTTTCGTCGAGGACTGGGGTGGCAGCGGGTCGCCGGTGCTGGTGTACGCCGGGCTTGCCGATCCGATCGAGGAGGCGCAAGGGCTGCCCCTCGTACAGGCTCTGGCCGGCGATTACCGCATGATCTTTGCCGACCATCGAGGTCACGGTCGCAGCGACAAACCGCACGATCCGCAGGCGTACGCGCTCCCCACGCGGGTCGCGGATGCAACTGCGGTCCTCGACGAGCTGGGCATCGACCGGGCTCACATCCTCGGCTTCTCCTGGGGAGCTCGATTGGGGTTCGCGATTGGTGAGTATGCGCCGGCGCGGGTGCGCTCGCTCGTGCTGTGCGGCAACCAGCCGTACGCCTGGGATCCGTCCTGGCCGTTCGTTCCACTCCTCACGAGGGCGCTCGACGTCGCATCGGCGGAGGGCATGCACGGTTTCATCGAGGTCATCGAGTCGGTGCTTGGCGACGAGGCGCTTCCCGAGGAGACCCGGGGCCGCGTGCTGGCCAACGATCCGTTGGCGATCAGGGCGGCGTGGCAGTCGGCCCTGGCCGAGGGCGCGATCTCGTCTGACCTCGGCGCTTGGCGGGTGCCGTGCCTGATCTACATGGCCGCTGGCGAGGACATGGCCGCGAATGCGGAGCGCGCCGCCCGCGAGATCCCCACGGCAACGTTCCTCGCCCTGGGCGGCGATTCTCACCTGTCGGCGCCGTACGAGTGCGACCGGGTGCTTCCGGCCATCCGAACCCTGTTCGCAGCGGCCGATGCGGCAACCTAGCGACCCAGCGCGCTGCTCACGACATTCGCGAGTCGGTCGGCGACGGCCTGAGCTTCGTCCTGGGTTGGCGCCTCGACCATGACGCGGACCAGCTGCTCGGTCCCGCTTTCGCGTAGCAGCACTCGGCCGGTGGCGCCGAGCTGCTCCTCGGCTTCCTTGACGGCCCGCGCGATCTGCTCGGACGTGCCGATGCGGGACTTGTCGACGTCGGGCACGTTGACGAGCACCTGCGGCATGCGCTGGACCACGCTCGTGAGCTCGGCAAGCGCTTGCCCGGTCTCGGCAACCCGACTCAGTAGCGACAAGGCAGTCAGTACGCCGTCGCCGGTGGTGGCGTGATCGAGCAGGATCAGGTGGCCGGACTGCTCGCCGCCCAGGGAGTAGTCGCCGGCCTTCATCGCCTCCAGCACGTAGCGATCGCCGACTGCCGTCTCGACCATCGCGATCCCGGCCTGCTCCATCGCGATACGGAAGCCGAGGTTGCTCATCACGGTCGCGACCACGGTGTCGTGGCGAAGTCGGCCCGCATCACGCAGCGCGAGCGCCAGGACGGCGAGGATCTGGTCGCCGTCGACGACATCGCCCTCCGCGGTGACGGCGAGACAACGGTCCGCGTCGCCGTCGTGTGCGATCCCAGCGTGTGCACGGGCGTCGACGACAGCTTGTCGAAGCGGATCGAGGTGGGTGGACCCGACTCCGTCGTTGATGTTCCACCCGTCCGGCTCAGCCCCGATCGCGATGACCTCGGCGCCTGCGCGGCGCAGCGCCTCCGGCGCGACCCAGGACGCAGCGCCATGTGCGCAGTCGACGACCACGCGCAGCCCGCCGAGTGGATGCGACACCGAGGCGATCAGGTGGTCGACGTACGACCGGACACCCTCCTCGTCGAAGCGGCGTACCCGCCCGACGCCGCCCCCGGTCGGTCGCTGCCACGGCTCGCGCATGCGCGCCGCGATTGCGTCCTCGACGCTGTCGGGGAGCTTGGCGCCGCCGCGAGCGAAGAACTTGATGCCGTTGTCGGGCATCGGGTTGTGGCTGGCGGAGATCATCACGCCGAGGTCGACGTCGAGAGATTGAGTCAGGTACGCCACGCACGGCGTCGGGACGACGCCCAGCCGGAGCACGTCGACGCCGGCGCTCGCTAGGCCGGCGATGACCGCGGCCTCGAGGAACTCACCCGACGCGCGCGGGTCTCGGCCGACGACAGCGCGCGGGCGATGGCCTGCGAATGTGCCGGCCTCGCCGAGGACGTGCGCAGCAGCGACCGCTAGGTCGAGCCCAAGCTCGGCGGTCAGGTCGGCATTCGCCGTGCCGCGTACGCCGTCGGTGCCGAAGAGGCGCCCCACGGCGCGGATTAACGCTTGCTGTACTGCGGCGCCTTGCGCGCCTTCTTGAGGCCGTACTTCTTGCGCTCCTTGACCCGCGCGTCGCGAGACAGGAAGCCGGCCTTCTTCAACGCCGGGCGGTTGGCCTCGACGTCGGCCTCGTTGAGAGCGCGGGCGACACCGAGCCGCAGGGCGCCGGCCTGACCGGATGCGCCACCACCGGAGACACGCGCCACGATGTCGTACGCCCCGTCGAGCTCGAGCGTGCGTAGCGGCTCGCGGACCAGCTGCTGGTGGACCTTGTTCGGGAAGTACTCCTCGAGCGTGCGACCGTTGATCGTCCACTGGCCGGTGCCCGGCGTGATGCGGACGCGGGCGATGGCCTCCTTGCGGCGGCCGGTAGCGGCGCCGGGGGCGGATGCGGCCCGCACCGGTGTGGCGGACGGCGACTCGCTGGTGAAGCTGCCGGGCGCCTCGTCGGCGCCTTCCTGGTTGTCGCCGGGGGCGGCGACAGTCGTCTCGATGGTGGTCTCAGTCATGAGCCACGGTCTCCTTTGTAGGCGTCTCGGCCGTGGCTACTGCGCGACCTGGGTGATCTCGTACGGCACCGGCTGCTGAGCCTGATGCGGGTGCTCCGGGCCGGCGTAGACCTTGAGCTTGCTCGCCATCTGCCGGCCGAGCGTGGTGTGGGGCAGCATCCCGCGAACAGCCTTCTCGACGGCCTTGGCCGGCCGCTGCTCGAGCAGATCGCGGTAGCGGACGCTGGTGAGGCCGCCGGGGTAGCCGGAGTGGCGGTAAGCCATCTTCTGGTCGCGCTTGTTGCCGGTCAGCGCGACCTTGTCGGCATTGACGATGATGACGAAGTCGCCGGTGTCGACGTGCGGCGCGTAGATCGGCTTGTGCTTGCCGCGCAGCAGGCTGGCAGTCTGCGAGGCGAGCCGGCCGAGGACGACGTCGGTGGCGTCGATGACGAGCCATTGACGCTGGACGTCGCCGAGCTTGGGGCTGTACGTGCGCACGGTCGTAGCCTTCGTTCTGGAGATTCGGGATCGCGCCGTGTCGAGCCGACAGGCACAACGACCCAGCAGGGTACCTGCGCGCGGCGCCGAGGGTCAAAAGTCGCCGCTTCCCTCGACTTGTCCGAACGTCCTCGCATGCTTGGACGGGGCGCGTTCGGACAACTGAAGAGCAGTCGGCGTCAAGGCAGGCCAAGTGCGGCGCCGATCTCATGGGCGACGCGCGCCGGCTGCAGATAGAACGCCACGGTGGGATAGCGCAGGACGCGATCGCCCTGCAATGTGAAGGCGTTCTGCCGGTCCATGTCGTCCCAGTAGGTGCGGACGAGCAGGTGAACGGCACCATCGACCTCGACAACGACAATCGAGCCATCGCGCGCCCGAAACTCGGCGTCGAGATAGCGCCGACGGCCGTCGCGATCCCGTCGCACTCGTTGCCGGATCGGCTCCGGCAGGCCATACCGCCGACAGATCCGCGCAAAGTCGATCTCAGACATGGCCGCCGCGCCACCCCGGATGTCGGCGAGGGCCGCCGCCATGACCTTGCGATGACGCACCTGGCCGACACGTTGCAACTCGGTCAGCAACCGATCCGACGTGGCAAGGCGTTGCTGGACGACGGCGGCGAGCAGACCGCAGGCAGCACGTGAGCTCCGGGACCACGCAGCCGCGTCGATGGCGGATCTTTCGATACGGGTGCGCCACGGCAGGGCGACAGGATGCCGATCGACGACGGCGTCATAGCGCCGTGACTCATGGGCCACGACGCCCGGCAGGGTCGGTGGCCGCGCTCCTTTTGAGAAGATCACGTGGACGGCTGGATCTTCCCAGCCGCGAAGCCCGTCGACCTCGAGCGCGGTTCGCGCGCACAGGGCAGCATCACTGCCGGCGTTGAGCAGCGCACGCCATCGATTTTGTGCCGGTGTCAACGGCCCGTTGTGAAGGGCGACCACTGTGGGCCCGTGAGCCTTCCACCGACCGGCGCGTAGCTCACGCTCGACGTCGTGGAATGAGTAGCCGAGGTCTCGGAGCTGTTCGCGGCGCAGGATGCCCTCCTGCTTCCCGATCAGATGATGATCCGGCGCGCAATCTCGGGCGAGGCGCAGCGCGGACGCGGACATGCGCCAACAGTGGCCAATCCGCCGCATGCGCGCCGGTCCTCGTCCACAGCCTCCGCGACCTTGTCCGAACGTCGTCGCAACGCTGAGCGCGGCGCATTCGGACAACTCGGAAGGAGCGTGACGAACTTTTAGCGGGGGCGGGTGACGCGCGCTTCGTCCCAGACGGGCTCGAGGGCCTCGTAGACCGTGCCGTCGGCGCCGAACACGAGGAACCGGTCGAACGAGCGCGCAAACCAGCGGTCGTGCGTCGACGCAAGCACCGTGCCGTCGAACGCGGCCAAGCCTTCCTCAAGCGCCTCGGCGCTCGCCACGTCGAGGTTGTCGGTTGGCTCGTCGAGCAGCAGCAGCGTCACGCCCGCGAGCTCCAGCAGCAGGATTTGGAACCGCGCTTGCTGCCCGCCCGACAGCGTGTCGAACGTCGCATCCACGACTACGTCCAGCTCGTACCGCCGCAGCGCCGAAATGGCCGGCCCACGCTGCCGCGACGCCTCCGTCCAGAGGATGTCGACGAGCGTGCGACCGTAGAGCTCCGCATGGTCATGCGTCTGCGCGAAGTAGCCCGGCACCACGCGAGCGCCGAGTTTCCACATGCCGTCGTACGCCACCGCGCCACCCGCGAGCAGGCGCAGGAAGTGCGACTTGCCCGAGCCATTGGAGCCGAGCACGGCCACCCGCTCGCCGTAGAACACCTCGAGATCGAACGGCTTCATCAGCCCACTGAGCTCCAACCCGACACACGTCAGAGCCCGCACGCCGGTACGCCCACCGCCGAGCCGCATCTTCACCGTCTGCGGCGGTGGCGGCGCCTCGGGCGGCCCGGCCGCCTCGTACCGATGAAGCCGCGTCAGCGTCGCGCGATAGCGCGCGGCCATGTCCTCCGAGATCGCCGCCTGCTGCTGCAGCGTCTTGACCAGCGCCTTGAGTCGCTCGTGCTCCTGCTCCCACGTACGCAGCACCTCATCGAGACGCGCATGCCGCTCGGCGCGGGCGTCGTGGTATGTCCCGAACCCACCGCCGTGCACCCACGACGTACCGCCCTCGACCGTCACGACGCGCGTCGCCGTCCGCGCGAGCAGCTCGCGGTCGTGCGACACGTAGAGGATGGTCTTCCGACTCCCCTGCAACGCCTCTTCCAACCAGCGCTTCCCCGGCACGTCGAGATAGTTGTCCGGTTCGTCCAGCAGCAGCACCTCGTCCGGACCGCGCAGCAGCGCTTCGAGCACCAGCCGCTTCTGCTCGCCGCCCGACAGCGTCCGCACCTCGCGCCACTGGGCGCGCTCGTACGGCACGCCGAGCGCGGCTGTCGTGCACACGTCCCACAGCACCTCGGCGTCATAGCCGCCGGCATCCGCCCATTCGGTCAACGCCGTGGCATATGCCAGCTGGGTGGGCTCGTCGTCGCGTTCCATCATCGTCAGCTCGGCCGCCTCGAGATCCACTGCGGCGGTACGGATACGCGGCGGCGCTACCGACACGAGCAGGTCTCGGATCGTCGAGTCGTCGCGCACCGAGCCGATGAACTGCCGCATCACGCCGATGCCACCGCTGCTCGTCACGACCCCACTCGTCGGCGTGGTGTCGCCGGCCACGATGCGCAGCAGCGTCGTCTTCCCGGATCCGTTTGCGCCGACGAGCGCCACCTTCGCGCCGTCCCCGACACGGAACGAGACGTCGCGAAACAGCGGCCGCCCATCGGGCAGGACGACCTCGAGCTTCTGCACGTCGACGTGACCCACGTCCCGCAGTGTGGCGAACCGATGCCTCCGATCGCGAGTGGGTATCAGGACGTCCGGCGGCGGCGCGTCTCGTCCGCCCGCGCCGCCAGCGCCTCGTCCGGCGGGTAGCAGACCTCTTCGAGAGTCAGCCCGTGAGGCGCGACGACCTGGACGGCGGAGTCGCGGACGCCTGCTTCCAGCACCTGTGCCGGCCAGTCGATCGCGCGTCGGCCCTCTCCGACCGCGAGGAACGCGCCGACGAGCGATCGGACCATGCTGTGGCAGAACGCGTCGGCCTCGACGGTCGCGACCGCGAGACCGCCTTCGGCTCGCTGCCATGAGCAGCGCAGCAGCCGCCGCCGGGTCGTGGCGTCGGGACGTCGCCGGCAGTACGCCGCGAAGTCGTGCTCGCCGAGAAGCAGTACCGCGGCGGCGTCCATCGCGACCACGTCGAGCGGCCGCCGATGATCGAGGACCTCGTGGCGACGCAGCGGATCGACGCCAGTAGCGGCGTCACTCACCCAGTACGCGTATCGCCGCGAGAGCGCAGAGAAGCGGGCATCGAAGCCCGGCGGCGCCACGGTCGCCGTGAAGACGCGAACGTCGGACGGCAGGACGCCCGCCAATCGACGGGTCACATCCTCGAGATCCACGGCCAGTGGCACATCGACGTGCGCCACCTGACCGCGCGCATGCACCCCCGCATCGGTACGGCCGGCAACAGTCACCGCCGGCTCGTCCGACAACCGCAGCACTGTCGCGAGCGCCGCTTCGAGAACTCCCTGGACCGTACGCGCACCCGGCTGGCGGGCCCAGCCCGCGAAGGCGGACCCGTCGTAGCCGAGGTCCAGCCGGATGCGGTGCTGGCCCTGGAAGGTCAGGACTCGTCCCGCTCGCCCTCAGCCGGGTCGCTGTCAGCGGCCTCGGCGGTCTGGTCGGACGTGCCGCCCTCGGCCGGCTGATCGCCGGCTTCGAGGGCCTCGTCACTGCCTGCGGGTTCAGCAGCTACCTCGGCGGCGGGCTCCTTCACCGGCTCAGCCGGCTCTGCCACCGGCGACGTAGCCGCCGTCGACGCAGCAGCGGGCGCCGCCGTCGCCGCATCGCGCTTGCGAGTCCGGGCGAACCGCGTCCCCCGAGCGCGCTCCGCCTCGCCCACGGCCTCTTGCGCCACGGTCAGCGCCTCGACCAGCTCGATCACGGCCATCGGGGCGTTGTCGCCCTTGCGCGGCCCGATCTTGGTGATGCGGGTGTAGCCGCCTGGGCGGTTCTCGTACCGAGGCCCGATCTCGGTGAACAGGGTGTGCACGACGCCCTTGTCCCGAACCACGGTCAGCACTCGGCGGCGGGCGTGCAGATCACCGCGTTTGGCGAACGTGATGAGCCTCTCGGCAAGCGGACGTAGCCGCTTCGCCTTCGCCTCCGTCGTGGTGATCCGGCCGTGCTCGAACAGCGACGTGGCCAGGCCGGCGAGCAGCAACCGCTCGTGCGCGGGGCTACCGCCGAGGCGGGCGCCCTTGGTCGGGGTGGGCATGATCGATTCCTTCGGTAAGCAGGATCAGTACTGCTCGGTCTCCGCGTACACCTGGTCGTCGTCGTCCGCGTAGGAGTCGACGGCCATGCTCGGGTCGAACCCGGGCGGGCTGTCCTTGAGCGCGAGCCCCATCGTGGCGAGCTTGGCCTTGACCTCGTCGATGGACTTCGCGCCGAAGTTGCGGATGTCGAGCAGGTCGGCTTCGCTGCGCCCGACGAGCTCACCCACACTGTGGATGCCCTCGCGCTTGAGGCAGTTGTACGACCGGACGGTGAGGTCGAGCTCCTCGATCGGCAGCGCCAGGTCGGCTGCCAGTGCGGCGTCGGTCGGCGACGGACCCATGTCGATGCCCTCGGCCTCGACGTTGAGCTCGCGTGCCAGGCCGAACAGCTCGACCAGCGTCTTGCCCGCGCTTGCCATCGCGTCGCGCGGCAGCAGCGAGCCCTTGGTTTCGACGTCGACGATCAGCCGATCGAAGTCGGTGCGCTGCTCGACGCGGGTGGCCTCGACCTTGTAGGTCACCTTGAGCACCGGCGAGTAGATCGAGTCGACGGGGATGCGGCCGATTTCCTGGCCGGGCTGCTTGTTCTGCACGGCGGAGACGTACCCGCGGCCACGCTCGACCGTCAGCTCGATCTCGAGCTTGCCCTTGCCGTTGAGCGTCGCGAGGTGCAACTCGGGATTGTGCACCTCGACGTCGGCCGGCGGCGCGATGTCGCCGGCGGTCACCTCACCGGGACCCTGCTTGCGCAGGTACATGGTGACCGGCTCGTCGTGCTCGGAGGAGACGACGATGTTCTTGATGTTGAGGATCAGGTCGGTGACGTCTTCCTTCACGCCCGGGATGGTCGTGAACTCGTGGAGGACACCGTCGACCCGAATGCTGGTAACCGCGGCGCCGGGAATCGACGACAGCAGGGTCCGACGCAGCGAGTTGCCGAGGGTGTAGCCAAAGCCCGGCTCCAGCGGCTCGATGACGAACCGGGAGCGGACGTCGTCGACGACTTCCTCGGCCAGGGTGGGGCGCTGTGCAATGAGCATGGATCTTCCTTCCCGCGACGACCGCTATATGACGTCGCGAACGCATGCGAGCCGACCCTCGGCCCGCATGTTCATTCCGATGGAGTCACTTTGAGTAGAGCTCGACGATCAGCTGCTCCTGGATCGGGGTGTCGATGGCGCCACGCGCCGGCGTGCCGTGGACCAGGATGCGCATCTTGTTCGGCAGGACCTCGAGCCACGCGGGAACCGGGCGCTCGCCGGCCTCGGCGCGGGCCACGATGAATGGCGTCAGCTCGACCGAGGATGGGCGCACCTCGATGATGTCTGCCTCCGCGACGCGGTACGACGGGATGTCGACCTTCTGGCCGTTGACGAGGATGTGCCCGTGGCGGACCAGCTGGCGCGCCATGTCTCGGCTCTTCGCGAAGCCGGAGCGGTAGATGACGTTGTCGAGGCGGGTCTCGAGGATCTGGAGGAGGTTCTCACCGGTCTTGCCCGTCCGGCGGTTCGCCTCTTCGTAGTAGCCGCGAAACTGCTTCTCCAGCACGCCGTAGATGCGCGCGCACTTCTGCTTCTCGCGCATCTGCAGCAGGTACTCGCTGTCCTTGGTACGGCCGCGGCCATGCTCACCCGGTGGGTACGGGCGGATCTCAATGGGGCACTTCGGCGACTCGCACTTCGCGCCCTTGAGGAACAGCTTGGTCTTCTCGCGGCGGCACCGCTTGCAGTCCGGTCCGGTGTATCGAGCCATGCTCGGTTCGCTCTCCTACTTCTCTGACTCGACGACTCAGACTCGACGACGCTTGGGTGGACGGCAGCCGTTGTGCGGCACCGGGGTCACGTCCTGGATCGACCCGACCTCGAGGCCGACGGCCTGCAGGGAACGGATCGCGGTCTCGCGGCCGGAGCCGGGACCCTTGACGTAGACGTCGACCTTGCGCATGCCGTGCTCCTGCGCGCGCCGGGCAGCGGCCTCGGCGACCATCTGGGCGGCGTAGGGCGTCGACTTCCGGGAGCCCTTGAAGCCGACCTGGCCGGAACTGGCCCACGAGATGACATTGCCGGTCACGTCGGTGATCGACACGATCGTGTTGTTGAACGTGCTCTTGATGTGGGCGTGCCCGTGGGCGACGTTCTTCTTCTCTTTGCGGCGCACCTTCTTGGCGCCGGCCTGCTGACGAGTCTTGGGAGGCATCTACTTCCGTCCAACCTTCTTCTTGCCGGCGATGGCGCGGCGCGGTCCCTTGCGGGTGCGCGCGTTGGTGTGGGTCCGCTGACCGTGCACCGGCAGGCCGCGGCGGTGCCGTAGGCCCTGGTAGCAGGCGATCTCGACCTTGCGACGGATGTCCGATGCGACCTCGCGGCGCAGGTCACCCTCGATGCGGTAGTTGCCGTCGATCCAGTCGCGGATCCGGACGAGCTCGGCGTCGTCCAGATCGCGCACTCGGGTGTCGGGGTTGACGCCGGTCGCTACCAAGGTCTGCTTGGAGCGGCTGCGTCCCATGCCGAAGATGTACGTCAACGCGACCTCGACGCGCTTGTCGCGCGGCAGGTCGACGCCGGCCAGACGGGCCATACGGGTGGTGCTCCTTCATCCGATGCGGAGGTCCTGCGCGTCGCGGCCCGTCCCCGAGTCTTCTCGACTCGGGTGCGGCCCCGGCCTCCGACCGGGGGTGGCCTCCCGCGGACGGGAGGTGCGACGCGCGATGAGTACTACTAGCCCTGCCGCTGCTTGTGCCGCAGGTTGTCGCAGATGACCATGACGCGACCGTGCCGGCGGATCACCTTGCACTTGTCGCAGATCTTCTTGACGCTTGGCTGGACCTTCACGGGTCTGTCCCTCTTATGGCCTTCTTGTCAGAGTTCACTTGTAGCGGTAGACGATGCGGCCGCGGGTCAGGTCGTAGGGGCTGAGCTCCACGACCACGCGGTCGTCCGGGAGGATCCGGATGTAGTGCATCCGCATCTTGCCGGAGATGTGCGCCAAGACCTTGTGTCCGTTGTCGAGCTCTACCCGGAACATCGCGTTGGGCAGCGACTCGACGATCGTCCCTTCGATCTCGATGGCCCCGTCTTTCTTGGCCATGTCCTCGCTTGTCTGGTTGGTGGGTTCTGAGTCGGACTGTCGGTGAGAGGTTGGGCATCGAACACACAGATTCGCCCATCTCCGAAGCGAGAGAGGGTCGCGGGAGAATGAGCGGAATGTGAGCCGACCGGCGAGTGTACGCCATTGATCTCGATACGAGAAAACCGCAGGTCAGCCGCGATTGTTCCCCATGCGCCCCACGAGCAGGGCGACCACGGCGGCACCAGCAACGAGCCAGATCGGCCACAGCCGCAACGCTCCGCCGCGGGTGACGACCACGAGCAGCACGACGAGCACGAGGACGGGGATCGCCCAGGCACCGACGCCAAGCGTCTTGCCCGCCCGGGTTGGGGGTGCGGCAGGCATCGGGACGGCGCGCAGCTCCGCCAGCGCGCCGCTGCGATCGGGGAGATCGGTCACGAGCGCGAGGAGGTCCGCGATCGTCGTCGCGTCGTATGTCGCCTGAAGTCGGGTCTCGAACTCCGCCGGCGGCAGCCGCCCCTCGGCATATGCGTCGCGCAGCACACCGGCCACGCGATCGCGATCGTCGTCACCGGCACGCAGCGTGGGGTCGAGGGCCATGGTGGTCAGCGGCCGGATCCGGGCGGCAGTTGCCGCCGCCGCTCCGCGCGACGGGACAGGGTCGTGACGATCAGCACCGCGCCCCACGGCCCCGCCACCCAGATTGGCCAAAAGTAGACGGGATCCCCGCTGGTCACGGTGACAATCAACCAAATGACGACGTTGATGCTGACAGCGACCGTCCAGGCGTACCAGCCAGCGCGCAATCCGGAGTCGATCCAGCTGCCCGATTGAGCACCCCGGCGTGGTGCGGGGACGTTCGCCGTGCGGGGGCGAGCGATCTCGGCCGGGCGCGTGATGCTCCCGCCGAAGGGTCGAGGCGGCAGGTCCGCAGTCAGCGGAGCGAGGTCAGCGAACGTGCGCGCGGCGTAGGTCCTGCCGAGCCGATCGTCGAGCTCCTCCATGGTCAGCCGACCCTCGGCGTGCGCCTCCCGCAGCTGCTCCGCGACGGCGTCGCGATCGCCGTCGCCGGCGCGCAACCGCGGATCCGGAGGCTGACTCATTGGTCGCGCTCGCGATACGCGGCGAGTGAGGACGATACGCGTTCTGTAGGACGCGTATCGCCCTGAATGATCACGTATACGTGATCATTTCGGCTGGGTCGGGGGCTCGGATGCGCGCAGCAGAGAATCACGGCGCCGCAACTCCTGCCGAGAGCTCGGCGAACCGCTGGGTGCCACCGTCGAGCGCGGTCAGCACCCATGGACCGTCAGGTAGCAGGGTGAACGTGTGCTCGAAATGGGCGGAGGGCGCGCCGTCGGCGGTCTCGACGGTCCAGCCGTCATCGAGCAGCCGGGTGTGCCGGCTACCGAGATTGACCATCGGTTCGACGGCGAGCACCAGCCCCTCCTGCAGTCGCGGTCCGCGTCCCGGCCGGCCGTAATTGGGCACGTTCGGGTCCTGGTGCATCTCGGTGCCGATGCCGTGGCCGACGTACTCCTCGACGAGACCGTAGTTGCCTTGGCTCCGCACCCACGCCTCAACCTCGGCCGAGATGTCGGTGAGCCGACCGCCGAGAGAGGCCGCAGCCATGCCGCGCCACAGCGCCTCCTCGGTCACCCGCATCAGGTCGGTGAGCTCGGGTGCGACCGCGCCGACGGGAACGGTGACGGCAGAGTCGCCGTGCCAGCCGTCGAGGATGGCGCCACAGTCGAGGGAGACGATGTCGCCCTGGCGCAGGATCCGGTGCGGCGACGGGATGCCGTGCACGATCTCGTTGTTGATCGACGCGCAGATCGTCGCCGGGAAGCCGTGGTAGCCGAGGAACGACGGCACCGCTCCATCCCCGCGAATCGACTCGGCCGAGATCGCATCGAGGTCGGCGGTGCTGATGCCGGGCTCGACGGCGTCCTGCAGCTTCTGCAGTGCACGCGCCACGACCATCCCGGCGGCACGCATCTTCTCGACTTCGGCCCGGGTCTTGATCTGGATCATCGGACGCTTTCTCAGCTTCCTGGACACGGCGGGGGACGTTCTTACCGACGCTAGCTGCTGAACCGGCGCAACGCCGCTATAGCGCGGTCGGTGACGTCCTCGACCGGGCCGGTGGCGTCGATGCCAACGAGAATGCCGCGATCGGCGTAGAAGTCGACGAGTGGCACCGTCTGTTCGGTGTAGACGATGAGGCGGTGGCGGACGGTCTCCGGCTGATCGTCGTCGCGCTGGAACAGCTGGCCGCCGCAGTGGTCGCAGGTGTCGTGCTGGCCCGGCGGGTCGAAGTCGACGTGCCACACGTGCTCGCACCGGCGGCACGTACGCCGGCCGGACAGCCGCCGGACGACCTCGTCGTCGTCGACGACGAGCTCCAGCACGACATCGAGTTTGGTCCCAATGACGCTGAGCACGTCGTCGAGCTCGATGGCCTGGCGTACGGTCCGCGGGAAGCCGTCGAGCAGGAAGCCGTCGCGGGAGTCGTTCTCGGCCAGACGGAGCTTGACCATGCCGATGGTGACCTCGTCGGGCACCAAGTCGCCGGCATCCATGAACTTGCGCGCCTCGACGCCGAGCGGCGTTCCCTCGCTGACGTTCTTGCGGAAGATGTCCCCCGTCGAGATCTTGGGCACCGCGAAGTTCGAGGCGAGGAATTGGGCCTGTGTGCCCTTACCCGCCCCGGGAGGCCCGACGAGTGTGAGCCGCACTAGGGCGTGTCTCCCAGTTCGCGGTGGATGCGAACGGCGTCCAGGCGCCGGTCCGGCAAGGCGGAGGAGGAGCCGATATGGGACATATCGGCGACGACGACAACGCCGCCGGTCGGCGTCTGGGCGTCGGCTCGCGCCGCCAGTGAATTGGGAGACATGCCCTATCGGAGGAAGCCCTCGTAGTTGCGCTGCTGCAGCTGGCTCTCGATCTGCTTCACGGTGTCGAGTCCGACTCCGACGATGATCAGGATGCTGGTCCCGCCGAACACGAAGTTCTGGCCCTGGTTGTTCGGGCCGGACACGATGTTCAAGGCAATGAGCGGGATGACGGCGATCGTCGCGAGGTAGAGCGCGCCCGGCAGGGTGATGCGCGACAGCACGTACTCGAGGTACTCCGCTGTCGGCCGGCCGGCGCGGATGCCCGGAATGAAGCCGCCGTACTTCTTCATGTTGTCGGCCACGTCGGTCGGGTTGAACGTGATCGACACGTAGAAGTAGGTGAAGAACAGGATCAGCAGGAAGTACGAGATCATGTAGATCGGGTGATCGCCGCGCACCAGGTAGCGGTCGATCCAGACCCCCCACGTGCTGTCGGGGCCGGCAATCTGGGCGAGCAGCGTCGGCAGGTAGAGCAGCGACGACGCGAAGATCACCGGGATGACGCCGGCCTGGTTGACCTTCATCGGGATGTACGTCGAGGTGCCGCCGTACATGCGCCGACCGACCATCCGCTTGGCGTACTGCACCGGGATCCGGCGCTGCGCCTGCTCGACAAAGACGACGGCCGCGACGATCGCCAGGCCCATGAGGATCACGCCGGCGAACACATAGGCGCCACGCGACTGCAGGATGTTGCCGAGCTGTGCCGGGAAGCCGGACGCGATCGAGGTGAAGATCAGCAGCGACATGCCGTTGCCGACGCCACGGTCGGTGATGAGCTCACCGAGCCACATGACGACCGCCGTGCCCGC
This sequence comes from uncultured Actinomycetota bacterium, assembly GCA_963801015.1. Classification (GTDB taxonomy): domain Bacteria; phylum Actinomycetota; class Actinomycetes; order CAWDCV01; family CAWDCV01; genus CAWDCV01. The sequence goes on from CAWDCV010000002.1 coordinate 693,768, forward strand.
AGTCATCGTCACGACCATCATGGCGATCACCAGCATCGTGTCGTTCGGGATGATGTCCTCGGGGCACCCTGGGAACAGCCGGCCGGGTTCGCGCGCGATGGCGATGATGCTCGCCGACTGCAAGATCGCCAGGCCGACGGTCAGGTAGCGGGTGTACTGCGTGATCCTTGCCGTACCCGACTGGCCTTCCTTCTTCAGCGCCTCCAGTCGCGGGATCACGACGGTGAGCAGCTGCAAGATGATGCTGGCCGTGATGTACGGCATGATCCCGAGCGCGAAGATCGCCAGCTGCAGCAGCGCGCCGCCGCTGAAGAGGTTGATCAGCCCGTAGATGCTGCTGTCATCGAGGGTGTTGATGCAGGAGTTGACCGCGCGCGCGTCGACGCCGGGCGTGGGGACGACCGAGCCGAGGCGGAACAGCGCGATGATCGCCAGCGTGAACAAGATCTTGCGGCGCAGGTCCGGCGTACGGAACGCGCGGGCGAACGCGGTGAGCACAAATCCTCCTGCCCCCGGTCGCTTACGGGGATGTCGAGATGGTGCACGGGCACCCGGGCGAGCAGAACGCAGTTGACACCGCCAGCCCAACGTCGGCGGGTCGTCCCCGGACTGTAACAGTCACCGGCAACGACGTCCCCTTCCTGTGCCAGCCACCACGTCCACCCCCTCCAACGAAACGATCATGGAGTAATCCACCCGATCTGCCGATGAACATGGCGTGTCGCGCAGATCTGTCCATGATCGTTGCGGAGAGGCGTCAGCGGAGTTCGGTGACTGTGCCCCCTGCCGCTGCCACCTTGTCGCGGGCGGACGCCGAGGCGGCGTCGACGGCAACCGTCACGGCAACGCTGATGTCGCCGGTGCCGAGCAGCTTGACCCGCTGTCCCTTGCGGACGGCGCCGCGCTCGACCAGACCGTCGACGGTGACGTCGCCGCCGTCGGGGTACAGCGCCGCGAGCTTGTCCAGGTTGACCACCTGGTACTCGACGCGGAACGGGTTCTTGAACCCGCGTAGCTTCGGCAGCCGCATGTGCAGCGGCGTCTGGCCACCCTCGACGCGCGCCGGAACCTGCCCGCGGGCCTTGGTGCCCTTGGTGCCTCGGCCGGCGGTCTTGCCCTTGGAGCCACCTCCGCGGCCGACGCGCGTCTTGGGTGTCTTCGCACCCGGCGCCGGACGCAGGTGGTGCACCTTCAGGGGTGCTGATCCTGATCCTGTCTCTGCCATGTCACTCGACCTCCTCGACGGTCACCAGGTGCGCGACCGTCGCCACCATGCCGCGGATCTCCGGCCGGTCCTCCTTCACGACGACGTCGTGGAGGCGCTTCAGGCCGAGAGAGCGCAGCGTCTCTCGTTGATTGTGCGTGCCGCCGATCGGCGAGCGGACCTGACGGACCTTGAGCCGGGCCATGTCAGGCTCCCACTCCGGCGCGGGCGCGCAGCAGCGCGGCAGGCGCCACGTCCTCGATCGGCAGGCCGCGGCGGGCCGCGATCTCCTCGGGCCGCTGCAGGCCCTTCAGCGCGGCCACCGTGGCGTGCACGATGTTGATCGCGTTGGAGGAGCCGAGCGACTTCGACAGCACGTCATGGATGCCGGCGCACTCGAGGACGGCACGCACCGGGCCACCAGCGATGACGCCGGTACCCGGCGAAGCCGGCTTGAGCAGCACGACACCAGCAGCGGCCTCACCCTGGATCGGGTGCGGGATCGTGCCCTGGATGCGGGGGACCTTGAAGAAGTGCTTCTTCGCTTCCTCCACACCCTTGGCAATCGCCGCCGGCACCTCCTTGGCCTTGCCGTAGCCGATCCCGACGCTGCCATCGCCGTCGCCGACGACCACGAGAGCAGTGAAGCTGAACCGTCGACCGCCCTTCACGACCTTGGCGACGCGGTTGATCGCAACGACCCGCTCGAGGTACGCGCTCTTGTCCGCCGGAGCGCCCTGCGCTCCGCCGTCGCGACGGCCCCGTCGCTCGTTACCGCCCATGCCGCCAGTGCGACGCTGGGGTCCAGGCATCAGAAAGCCTCTCTATCGAAGTACGTCATTCAGAGAACCAACCCGCCCTCGCGGGCACCGTCGGCAAGCGCCGCGACCCGGCCGTGGTAGCGGTTGCCACCCCGGTCGAACACCACGGCCTCGACACCGGCCGCCTTGGCCCGCTCGGCGACGAGCTTGCCGACCGCACGGGCCTTTGCGGTCTTGTCGCCGTCCCCGCCGCGCAGATCCGCTTCCATGGTCGACGCGGACACGAGCGTCACGCTGCCCTCCCGGCGGCTGTCGTCGACGACCTGCGCCACCAGGTGACGAGCCGACCGGGTCACGACGAGTCGCGGCCGGCCGGCCGTCCCCGACACCTTGGTACGCACCCGAAAGTGGCGTCGGGTCCGCGCCGCGGACCGCGCGCTGGCGGACTTTCCCGTTCGCGCCGCCTTGACTGCGACAGCCATGGCTACTTGCCTGCCTTTCCGACCTTGCGGCGAATGACTTCGCCCTGATAGCGCACGCCCTTGCCCTTGTACGGGTCGGGCTTGCGCAGCTTGCGCAGGTTGGCAGCGACCTCGCCGACCTTCTGCTTGTCGATGCCGGAGACGCTGAAGCGGGTCGGCGTCTCGACGACGAACGTGATGCCGTCCGGCGGCTCGACGACGACCGGGTGGCTGAACCCGAGCGCGAACTCGAGGTTCGACCCGCGAGCCTGCACCCGGTAGCCGACGCCGACGATCTCCAGGTTCTTCGAGTAGCCATCCGTCACGCCGGTGACCATGTTGGCGACCAGAGTCCGCGACAGGCCGTGCAAGGCCCGGGTGCGGTTCTCGTCGTCGGGTCTGGTGACGTTCAGCGTTCCGTCGTCATCGCGGCGAATGTCAATCGGCTCCGCGATCGTCAACGCCAGCGTCCCCTTCGGACCGGTGACGGTGACGTCGCGACCGTCGATCGCTACGTCGACGCTCGTTCGGCACCGCGATGGGCATGCGTCCAATACGCGACATCCTGTTTCTCCCCTGCCCTCACCAGACGTAGGCGAGGACTTCCCCGCCTACGCCCTGCTTGGCGGCCTGCCGATCGGTCAGCAGTCCGGACGACGTCGAGATGATCGCGACGCCCAGCCCGCCGAGGACTCGCGGCAGGTTCGTGGACTTCGCGTACACCCGAAGGCCCGGCTTGGAGATGCGTCGCACCCCGGCGATGGATCGCTCGCGTGTCGGACCGTACTTCAGCTCGAGCACGAGGGTCTTGCCGACGACGTCCTCGCCCTCCTCATGCCACCCGGCGATGTAGCCCTCCTGCTGGAGGATCTCCGCGATGTGCACCTTCAGCTTGCTGTACGGCATCGCCACGGTGTCGTGGTACGCCGAGTTGGCGTTACGCAGACGCGTGAGCATGTCTGCGATCGGGTCGGTCATGGTCATGGCCGGAGGCCTCTTTCCCGCCGCGGTTCCCCAGATACAGGGCCTACGGCGACTTGACGTTCGGGGGTACACGGGGGGCAGAGCCCCCCTTTGGGTCGGTTACCAGCTGCTCTTGGTGATGCCGGGAAGCTCGCCGCGGTGGGCCATCTCCCGTAGGCAAATCCGGCACAGGCCGAACGTGCGGTAAACAGAACGTGCCCGGCCGCACCGGTTGCAGCGCGTGTAGGCCTGCACCTTGAACTTCGGCTTGCGGCCGGCCTTGGCGATCAGCGACTTCTTCGCCACTCAGTTCTCCCGGAAAGGAAAGCCGAGGAGTCGGAGCAGTGCCCGACCCTCGTCGTCGGTTTTGGCAGTTGTCACGACCGTGATGTCCATACCGCGGACCCGGTCGATGCGGTCGGGGTCGATCTCATGGAACATGCTCTGCTCGTTGAGACCGAAGGTGTAGTTGCCCGACCCATCGAACTGGCGCGGCGACAGCCCGCGGAAGTCACGGATTCGCGGCAGCGCGATCGACAGCATGCGGTCGAGGAACTCCCACATCCGGTCGCCGCGCAGCGTGACGTGCGCGCCGATCGGCATGCCCTCGCGCAGCTTGAACTGCGCGATCGACTTGCGCGCCTTGGTCACCGTCGGCTTCTGCCCGGTGATCGCGGTCAGGTCGCGGACGGCGCCGTCAATGAGCTTGCTGTCCCTGGCCGCGTCGCCGACGCCCATGTTGACCACGATCTTGGTCAGCCGAGGCACCTGCATCACGTTGGGGAAGTCGAACTCGTCGCGCAGCTGACCCACGATCTCGTCGCGGTAACGCTGCTTGAGCCGAGGCTGGGTCCGCTCCTCGGTTGTCGTGGTCATGACACGTCCTTGTTGCTTCGCTTAGCAACGCGGACCTTGTTTCCGTCGTCGTCGAAGCGGGACCCGACGCGGGTGCGCTTCTTCGATTCCGGATCCACGAGCATCACGTTGCTGATGTGGATCGGCGCTTCCTGGTGGACGATGCCGCCGGTCTTCGCACCGCGCTGCGTCTGGCCGACCTTGGTGTGCTTGGTCACCCGGTTCGCGCCCTCGACGAGAACCTTCTGCTGCACGGGATAGACCCGAAGCACCGTGCCGGTCACGCCCTTGCTCTTTCCGGCGATCACCTCGACGGTGTCGCCCTTCTTCACCTTTGGCTTCATTATCTTCGTTCTCGTTGCCGCAGCCATGGTTACAGCACCTCCGGAGCCAGCGAGATGATCCGCATGTAGCGCTTCTCCCGCAGCTCGCGGCCCACCGGACCGAAGATTCGGGTCCCGCGTGGTTCACCGCCGCCACCCTCGCGAAGAAGGACCGCGGCGTTCTCGTCGAACTTGATGTACGAGCCGTCGGCGCGGCGGCGCTCCTTGCTCGTGCGAACGACGACGGCCCTGACGACATCGCCCTTCTTCACGCCCGCGCCGGGCAGCGCGTCCTTGACGGTGCCGACGATGACGTCGCCGATGCCCGCGTAGCGGCGACCGGAGCCGCCGAGAACGCGGATGCACAGAATCTCCTTGGCACCCGTGTTGTCGGCGACGCGCAGTCGCGACTCCTGCTGGATCACGTCAACTCCTGATTACTTCGCGCGCTCGAGGACCTCCACGACGCGCCAGCGCTTGGTCGCCGACAGCGGCCGCGTCTCCGCGAGGAGAACACGGTCGCCGACGCCGCACGCGTTGGCTTCGTCGTGGGCCTTGAGCTTGCTGGTCCGCCGGATGACCTTGCCGTACAGCGGGTGCTTGACCCGGTCCTCGACAGCGACGACGACGGTCTTGTCCATCTTGTCGCTGACGACGAGGCCTTCCCGCGACTTGCGGAAGCCCCGTGCCGGCTGGGTGATGTCACTCATGAGTTACCGCCTGATGTCTGTGTTTCGATTGCCTCGCCCGCCAATGGCTCAGTGACGATGCCGAGCTCGCGCTCGCGCATCGTGGTGTAGATGCGGGCGATATCCCTGCGCACCGCGCGGAGCCGGCCGTGGTTCTCCAGCTGCCCGGTCGCGGCCTGGAAGCGCAGGTTGAACAGCTCCTCCTTGGCCGATCGCAGCTGGTTGACCAGCTCGTCGTCCTCCATGCCGCGCAGCTTCGGCGCCGCGAGGTCCTTGCTTCCGACCGCCATCACGCCTCCCCTGCCTCACGCCGAACGAACCGGCACTTCATCGGCAGCTTGTGCATCGCGCGACGCATCGCCTCGCGCGCCACGTCCTCCGGCACGCCCGACAGTTCGAACATGACCCGGCCCGGCTTGACGTTGGCGATCCACCACTCGGGTGAGCCCTTGCCGGAGCCCATCCGGGTCTCCGCCGGCTTCTTCGTGATCGGGCGGTCGGGGTAGATGTTGATCCACACCTTGCCGCCACGGCGGATGTGTCGGGTCATCGCGATACGCGCGGACTCGATCTGCCGGTTGGTGACGTACGCCGACTCCAGCGACTGGATGCCGTAGTCGCCGAACGCGATCTTCGTACCGCCCTTGGCCGCACCCGATCGATCCGGGTGGTGCTGCTTGCGGTGCTTGACCCTGCGAGGAACGAGCATGGTCAGGCCTCCGATCCGCTCTCTGCGCCGACGCCCACCGGCTCGTCACGCCGGTCTCGCCGTCCGCGGGTGCCGGTGGGGCGGCCGCGGTCACCACGGTCACCGCGGTCACCACGGTCGCCGCGGTCGCGGTCCCGGTCACGTCGGCCGGTCGGTGCCTGCACGTCGCGCTCGGCGCGACCACCCAGGACGTCGCCCTTGTAGATCCACACCTTGACGCCGATGCGTCCAAACGTGGTGCGCGCTTCGTAGAAGCCGTAGTCGATGTTGGCGCGCAGGGTGTGCAGCGGCACCCGGCCATCGCGGTAGAACTCCGAGCGGGACATCTCCGCGCCGCCGAGCCGGCCGCCGCACTGGATCCGGATGCCCTTGGCGCCGGCCTTCATCGCGGTCTGCATGGCCTTGCGCATCGCGCGGCGGAACGACACCCGGCTCGACAGCTGCTCGGCGACGCCCTGCGCGACGAGCTGAGCGTCGATCTCCGGGTTCTTCACCTCGAGGATGTTGAGCTGCACCTGCTTGCCGGTGAGCTTTTCGAGGTCGGCCCTGATCCGGTCGGCCTCCGCACCGCGCCGGCCGATGACGATGCCAGGACGCGCGGTGTGGATGTCGACGCGGACCCGGTCACGAGTGCGCTCGATCTCGACCCGGCTGATGCCCGCGCGCTCCATGCCGCGTGTCATCATCCGCCGGATCGCCACGTCTTCCTTGACGTAGTCGGCGTACATCTTGTCGGCGTACCACCGGCTCTTGAAGTCGGTCGTAATGCCGAGCCGGAACCCGTAGGGGTTGACCTTCTGGCCCACTAGCGGGTCCTCCTGTTCGAACGGGTGGTGCGGGAGCTCGTACTCGTGGCGATCAGTTCGGGGCGGGACTCGACGACGACGGTGATGTGGCTCGTCCGCTTGTTGATGCGGTACGCGCGACCCTGCGCCCGCGGCTGGAACCGCTTGAGCGTCGGACCCTCGTCGACGTACGCCTCGCTGACGACCAGGCTCTCGACCGGCAGCTGGGCGTTGTTCTCGGCGTTGGCGATGGCACTATCGAGTACCTTGCCGACCGGCTCGCTGGCCGCCTGCGGCGCGAACCGCAGCACCGCCTGCGCCTGCTCGGCAGGCAGACCACGGATGAGGTCGACCACGCGGCGCACCTTGCGCGGCGTCATGCGGACGTACCGCGCCCGTGCCTGGGCAGTCGCCTGGGCTTCCATCGTTCGTCCCCTTGCCATCGTTATCTTCAGCCGCGCCGGGCGCGGCGGTCGTCGCGGACGTGGCCGCGGAAGGTCCGGGTCGGCGCGAACTCGCCGAGCTTGTGCCCGACCATCGCCTCGGTGACGAAGATCGGCACGTGCTTGCGTCCGTCGTGGACCGCGATCGTGTGGCCGAGCATGGCCGGCACGATCATCGATCGGCGCGACCAGGTACGGATCACGTTGCGGGTGCCCCGGTCGTTTTGCGTCTCGACCTTCTTCATCAGGTGGTCGTCGACGAACGGGCCCTTCTTCAGGCTGCGCGGCATTGCTTCGACTCCTAGCGCTTCTTGCCGGTCTTACGACGACGGACGATCATGCGGTCGCTGTCCTTGCCCTTCGGCCGGGTGCGACCCTCCTGCTTGCCCCACGGCGTCACCGGGTGACGGCCACCGGACGACTTGCCCTCGCCGCCGCCAAGGGGGTGATCGACCGGGTTCATGGCGACCCCGCGCACGGTCGGGCGCTTGCCCTTCCACCGCATCCGGCCGGCCTTGCCCCAGTTGATGTTCGACTGCTCGGCGTTGCCGACCTCGCCGACGGTGGCGCGGCAGCGCAGGTCGACGTTACGGATCTCGCCGGAGGGCATGCGCAGCTGCGCGTTCGGCCCGTCCTTGGCGACCAGCTGGACGCTGGCGCCGGCCGAGCGAGCGATCTTTGCGCCGCCACCTGGTCGCAGCTCGATCGCGTGGATCACCGTGCCGACAGGGATGTTGCGCAGCGGCAGGTTGTTGCCCGGCTTGATGTCGGCGCCCGGGCCGTTCTCCACCGCGTCGCCCTGGCTGAGCCGGGTCGGCGCGAGGATGTAGCGCTTCTCGCCGTCGGCGTAGTGCAGCAGCGCGATACGGGCCGTGCGGTTCGGGTCGTACTCGATGTGCGCGACCTTGGCCGGCACGCCGTCCTTGTCGTGACGACGGAAGTCGATCACGCGGTACGCGCGCTTGTGCCCGCCGCCCTGGTGGCGGACGGTGATGCGCCCGTGCACGTTGCGCCCGCCCTTGCTGATCAGCGGGCGGACCAGCGACTTCTCCGGCTCCGTGCGGGTGACCTCGACGAAGTCGGCAACGCTGGCGCCTCGGCGCCCAGGCGTCGTCGGCTTGTACTTGCGGATGCCCATTAGCTGACCGGCCCTCCGAAGATGTCGATGCGGTCGCCTGCGGCGACGGTGACGATTGCGCGCCGGGTGTCCTTGCGCTTGCCCATGCCGAAGCGGGTGCGCCGGCTCTTGCCCTTGCGGTTGATCGTGTTGACGCCGGTGACGCGGACGTTGAAGACCTTCTCGACCGCGATCTTGATCTGGGTCTTATTGGCGTTCGGGTGGACGAGGAAGGTGTACTTGTTCTCGTCGAGCAGGCCGTAGCTCTTCTCGGAGATCACCGGCGCCAGCAGGACGTCGCGGTGGTCGGTGTAGGTGCTGCTCATGCCTCGTCTCCCTTGCTTTCCCCGCCGGAGACGCGCGCGAGGAACGCCTCGAGCGCCGCCTGGGTGAAGACGACGTCGTCGGAGACGAGCACGTCGTAGGTGTTGAGCTGCTCCTGAACAAGCAGGTGGACAGCCGACGCGTTGCGCAGGCTCTTCCAGGCGAGATCGTCGGCCGAGTCGAGCACGACGAGTACGTGCCGCCGCTCCGACAATTCAGTCACTGCGGCTAGTGCTGTCTTCGTCGACGGCACGTCACCGTCCACCAGCGTGTCGACCACGTGGACCCGGCCATTGCGGGCGCGGTCGGACAGCGCTCCGCGAAGCGCCGCGGCCTTCATCTTCTTCGGCGTCCGCTGGTCGTAGCTGCGCGGCGTGGGGCCGTGGACGACACCGCCGCCGGCGAACTGCGGCGCTCGGGTCGACCCCTGCCGGGCGCGGCCGGTGCCCTTCTGGCGGTACGGCTTCTTGCCGCCGCCGCGGACCTCGCTGCGGTTCTTGGTGTCAGCCGTGCCCTGCCGGGCGGCAGCCAACTGGGCAACGACGACCTGGTGGATGAGGGGAACGTTGACGGGGACGTCGAAGACGTCGCCGGGAAGATCCACTTTCACTGTTTTCATGCGTCGCCTCCCTTGGCGGCGCTGCGGACGAGGACCAGGGCGCCGTTCGGCCCCGGCACCGCGCCCTTGATCAGCAGGTAGCCCTTGTCGGCGTCGACTGCGTGGACGGTGAGATTCTGGACCGTGGTGCGCACAGCACCCATCCGGCCGGCCATGCGCAGGCCCTTGAACACTCGCCCGGGAGTGGCGCACGCGCCGATCGACCCCGGCGAGCGGTGCTTGCGCTGGGTGCCGTGGCTCGCCCCAAGACCCTTGAACCCGTGCCGCTTCATGACACCCGCAGTGCCCTTGCCCTTGCTCGTGCCGACGACATCGACCGTTGTGCCGGGCTCGAACACCTCGGCGGTGACCTCCTGGCCCAGCGTGTAGGTCGACGCGTCGTCGGTACGCAGCTCCACCAGATGACGGCGCGGCGTCACGCCGGCCTTGTCGTAGTGGCCCGCGGTGGGCTTGTTGACCTTGCGCGGGTCAATGGCACCGAACGCCATTTGCACGGCGCTGTAGCCGTCGACGTCTGGGGTGCGGACCTGGGTGACGACGCACGGCCCGGCCTCGACGACGGTCACCGGGACGAGGCGGTTGGAGTCGTCCCAGACCTGCGTCATGCCGAGCTTGCGCCCGAGCACGCCCTTGATCGTGGTTCGCATCTCTGTTTCCTTTGCCCGCTGTCAGAGCTTGATCTCGATGTCGACGCCCGCCGGCAGGTCGAGCCGCATCAGCGAGTCGACCGTCTTCGGCGTGGGATCGAGGATGTCGATGAGCCGCTTGTGCGTACGCATCTCGAAGTGCTCGCGAGAGTCCTTGTACTTGTGCGGCGAGCGGATGACGCAGTAGACGTTCTTCTCCGTCGGCAGCGGCACCGGGCCCGCGACCTGCGCACCGGTGCGCGTCACCGTCTCGACGATCTTGCGCGCCGAGCTGTCGATGACCTCGTGGTCATAGGCCTTGAGCCGGATGCGGATCTTCTGTCCCGCCATGAACGCCTGCCTCGTCTTGTTCAGTCGCTGTCTCGTCTTGCTGCCTGGTCGTACACACGTGATCCCGCCGACCCCCGAGGTCGGGTGTGTCGGAATCGGAGTCGTACACATCCCCTGCTCGATTGCTCACAGGGGGCGTCGCGCGCCTGGGCGGCGGCAACCTTGCGAGGATACCTGATGAGAGTTGCCGGGCCCGACCGGACCAAACCGGCCGGACCCGACGACGTCGTTACTTGTTGATCTTGGTGACGCGACCCGCGCCGACCGTACGGCCACCCTCACGGATCGCGAAGCGCAGCCCGTCCTCCATGGCGATCGGCTGGATGAGCTGGACGCTCATCTGCGTGGTGTCGCCCGGCATGACCATCTCGGTGCCCTCGGGGAGGGTCACGACGCCGGTCACGTCCGTCGTGCGGAAGTAGAACTGCGGCCGGTAGTTGTTGAAGAACGGCGTGTGGCGGCCACCCTCGTCCTTGCTGAGGATGTAGACCTGCGCCTCGAACTCGGTGTGCGGGGTCGTGGTGCCCGGCTTGATGACGACCATGCCGCGCTCGACGTCCTCGCGCTTCGTGCCACGCAGCAGCAGACCGACGTTCTCCCCCGCGCGACCCTCGTCGAGGATCTTGCGGAACATCTCGACGCCGGTGACCGTCGTCGTCTGCTTGCTCTCGCGGATGCCGATCATGTCGACCTGCTCGTTGGTCTTGACGATCCCGCGCTCGATGCGGCCGGTCACGACGGTGCCGCGGCCGGTGATCGTGAAGACGTCCTCGATGGGCATGAGGAACGGCTTGTCGACGTCGCGCTCCGGCTCGGGGATCGCGGTGTCGACCGCGTCCATGAGCTCGAGCACCTTCTGCGACCACTCGGGGTCACCCTCGAGCGCGCGCAGCGCCGACACGCGAACCACCGGGACGTCGTCGCCGGGGAACTCGTAGGTCGACAGCAGCTCGCGCACCTCGAGCTCGACGAGCTCGAGAATCTCTTCGTCGTCGACCATGTCGGCCTTGTTGAGCGCCACGACGATGTAGGGGACGCCGACCTGGCGGGCCAGGAGGACGTGCTCCTTCGTCTGCGGCATCGGGCCGTCGGTCGCCGCGACCACGAGGATCGCGCCGTCCATCTGGGCCGCACCGGTGATCATGTTCTTGATGTAGTCGGCGTGACCCGGGCAGTCGACGTGCGCGTAGTGACGAGCCTCCGTCTGGTACTCGACGTGCGCGATCGAGATCGTGATGCCGCGCTGCCGCTCCTCCGGCGCCTTGTCGATCTGGTCGAACGGCGTGAAGGGGTTGAGCTCGGGCATCTTGTCGTGCAGCACCTTGGTGATCGCCGCGGTGAGCGTCGTCTTGCCGTGGTCGATATGACCGATGGTGCCGATGTTGACGTGCGGCTTGGTCCGCTCGAACTTCGCCTTCGCCACTGAAGTGCCTCCTGTGACTGGTTGAGATGGATACGGCTGGTACGGACTACTCGCCGCGTGCCTTCTTGATGATTTCTTCTGCCACGTTCCGCGGAACTTCCGCGTACGAATCGAACTGCATGCTGTACACCGCGCGGCCCTGGGTACGGCTGCGCAGGTCGCCGACGTAGCCGAACATCTCGGCCAGCGGCACGAGCGCTCGGATCACGCGGGCACCCGAACGTTCCTCCATGGCCTGGATGTGACCGCGACGGCTGTTGAGGTCGCCGATCACGTCACCCATGAAGTTCTCCGGGGTGATGACCTCAACGGACATCATCGGCTCGAGCAGCACCGGGTCGGCCCGGCGTGCGGCGTCCTTGAACGCCATCGAGCCGGCGATCTTGAACGCGAGCTCGGAGGAGTCGACCTCGTGGTACGCACCGTCGAGCAGCGTGACCTTGACGTCGACCAGCGGGTAGCCGGCCAGCACGCCGAAGTCCATCGCCTCCTGGCAGCCGGCGTCGACCGAGGGGATGTACTCCTTCGGGATGCGACCGCCGGTGACCTTGTTCTCGAACTCGTACCCGCCGTCGCCCTCGCCGCCGGTCGGCTCGATGCTGATCTGGACCCGCGCGAACTGACCGGACCCACCCGTCTGCTTCTTGTGGGTGTAGTCGATCTTGTCGACCTTGCGCCGGATCGTCTCGCGGTAGGCCACCTGCGGCTTGCCGACGTTGGCCTCGACGCGGAACTCGCGCCGCATCCGGTCGACCAGGATGTCGAGGTGGAGCTCGCCCATCCCGGCGATGATCGTCTGCCCGGTCTCCTCATCCGTTCGGACCTGGAAGGTCGGGTCCTCCTCCGCGAGGCGCTGGATCGCCGTACCGAGCTTCTCCTGGTCCTGCTTGGACTTCGGCTCGATCGCGACGTGGATGACCGGCGCCGGGAAGCTCATCGACTCGAGGATGACCGGAGCCTCCGGACCGCACAGCGTGTCGCCCGTGGTGGTGTTCTTCAGGCCCATCACGGCAACGATCTGGCCGGCGGTCGCGCGGTCGATCTCCTCGCGCTTGTTGGCGTGCATCCGGTAGATCTTGCCGATGCGCTCGCGGTGGCTCTTGGTGCTGTTGAGCACCTGAGAACCGGAACGCAGCGTGCCGGAGTACACGCGCAGGTAGGTGAGCTTGCCGAGGTGCGGGTCGCTCATGATCTTGAATGCGAGCGTGGCCAGCGGCGCGTCCTCGGTGGGCTCGCGCTCCACGACCTCATCGACATTGCCGACGGCGTGCCCCTGCACGGCGCCGACATCGATCGGCGACGGAAGGTAGCGCACCACGGCGTCGAGCATCGGCTGGACACCCTTGTTCTTGAAGGCGGAGCCGCAGAGCACCGGCGTGAGCTTTCCGGTTACGGTCGCCCGGCGGATCGCCGCGATGAGCTGCTCCTCCGATGGCTCGTCGCCCTCGAGGTAGAGCTCCATCATCTCGTCGTCGTTCTCGGCGATGGTCTCGAGCAGCCGGTCGCGCCACTCGCGTACCGACTCCTCATGGGAAGCCGGAATGGCGACGGTGTCGTACATCTCGCCCTTGGCCGCCTCGGCGCTCCAGACCATCGCCTTCATGCCGACGAGGTCGATGACGCCGCGGAAGTCGGCCTCGCTGCCGATGGGCAGCTGCACGACCAGCGGGGTGGCGTTGAGGCGGGTGACAATCATGTCGACGCAGCGGTGGAACTCGGCGCCGATGCGGTCCATCTTGTTGACGAAGCAGATGCGCGGGACCTCGTAGCGGTCGGCCTGCCGCCAGACCGTCTCGGACTGCGGCTCGACACCGGCAACGCCGTCGAACACCGCGACCGCGCCGTCGAGGACGCGCAGCGATCGCTCCACCTCGACCGTGAAGTCGACGTGGCCAGGTGTGTCGATGATGTTGATCGTGTAGCCGTCCCACTGCGTCGTCGTCGCAGCAGAGGTGATCGTGATGCCGCGTTCCTGCTCCTGCGCCATCCAGTCCATCGTCGCGGCGCCTTCGTGCACCTCGCCGATCTTGTAGTTGACGCCGGTGTAGAACAGGATCCGCTCGGTCGTCGTGGTTTTGCCCGCGTCGATATGAGCCATGATCCCGATGTTTCGGACCTTGGCCAGGTTCAGGGCGGTGTCGGTCGCCACGGCGTTGACGTCTTCTCTCTTATCTCTGTACGGGTCTCTCGTACGGGCAGTCGGATGGAGGCTGGACGAGACTGCTGCCCGCGCCCTCCAGCCGGTGCTACCAGCGGTAGTGCGCGAAGGCCTTGTTCGACTCGGCCATCTTGTGGGTGTCCTCGCGACGCTTGACGCTGGCTCCGAGACCGTTGCTCGCGTCGAGGAGCTCGTTCATCAAGCGCTCGGTCATCGTCTTCTCGCGCCGGTTCTTGGAGTAACCGACTAACCACCGCAGGGCCAACGTGGTCGCGCGCGAGGCCTTGACCTCGACCGGCACCTGGTAGGTGGCTCCGCCAACGCGCCGGCTCTTGACCTCGAGGGTCGGTCGCACGTTGTCGAGCGCGCGCTTCAAGGTGATGACCGGATCGCTGCCGGTCTTCTCCCGGCAGCCCTCGAGCGCGCCATAAACAATGCTCTCGGCGGTCGATTTCTTCCCGTGCAGCAGCACCTTGTTGATCAGTGAGGTGACGACCGGGGAGTTGTAGACGGGGTCGACGATGATCGGACGCTTCGGTGCCGGGCCCTTGCGCGGCATTAGCTCTTCTCCTTCTTGGCGCCGTAGCGGCTGCGCGCCTGCTTGCGGTTGCGCACGCCCTGGGTGTCGAGCGACCCGCGGACGATCTTGTAGCGGACGCCCGGCAGGTCCTTCACTCGGCCTCCGCGCACGAGCACGATCGAGTGCTCCTGCAGGTTGTGGCCGACGCCGGGAATGTAGGCGGTGACCTCGATCTGGCTGGTCAGCCGGACGCGCGCCACCTTGCGCAGCGCGGAGTTCGGCTTCTTCGGAGTCGTCGTGTAGACGCGCGTGCACACGCCGCGGCGCTGCGGGGATCCCTTGAGCGCCGGCGTCTTGGTCTTGCCGATCTTGTCCTCGCGGCCCTTGCGAACCAGCTGATTGATCGTGGGCACTACGTCTCCGAATTCCTTCGTCTGAGTGGTCCTGGCCCGTCCATCGACCCCCGAGGTCGGGCGTGTCGCGATGCCCGGCCATGCCGCCGCCGGGACGAACCCGCCGACGAGGGTGAAGACGGAGCGCCTGCACGACACTGCGCGCACGCGCGAACGCCCGGGATGCCCCAGGCACAAGCGAGAAGGTTACCCAGCGGTCGCGGCCAGGTCAAAGCGGGTATTTCCCGCCGTCGCGCAGCTCGTGTCAGAGCCTCGCGCGGCCATGACCGCGCCACGTTCTGACACGGGATCTGGGCGTGCGCTTAGACGGGCGGGACGTAGCCTGCCGCGGTGCCTGCTTCGCGGCCCTCGCATTCGCCGACCGGCATCGATCGTGCCGCCGCGTACGGTCGCACGGTGCCCGATCTTGTCCCGGGCACTCCGGGGGCCCTCAAGGTCCTGCTTGCCGGCGTCAACCCGGGCCTGGTGTCAGGCGTCCGCGGACTGCACTTCGGCAATCCGGCGAATCGGCTGTGGCCCGTCCTGCACCGCGCCGGGCTCACCGAGCGTCGGCTGCGACCCGAGGACACCGATGAGCTGCTCGCCGCCGGCATTGGCATCACCAACCTGGTCCCCCGCGCGACCGCCCGCGCGGGCGAACTGACGGCCGCGGAGCTGCGCGAGGGCGTACCCCGGCTGACCCGCCTCGTCACGCGGGTACGGCCCGGCAAGGTCGCCGTGCTCGGCATCAGCGCTTACCGCGTTGCCTTCGCCGACCCGCGTGCGGTCGTCGGCCGGCAGGCGAGAACGATCGCCGGTCGACCGGTGTGGTTGCTGCCGAATCCAAGCGGGCTGAATGCGTCCTACCAGTTGGATGCGTTGACCGCGGCCTACGCGCAGCTCGCCGACTAGACGCTCGCGGCCGCCGACGCGACGATCGCCACCACCACGAAGATCGAGATCAGCGCCCAGAGGCCAATGTTGATCCACGACAGGATCTTGGTCGCGGTGTTGATCCCGCGCCCCTCTTTCGCCCCGCCGGACGCGTCGATGTTGCGCTGCGCATTTCCCGCGAGCACGAGGGCCACCACGGCCGGCACGAAGGGGATGGGGCATGCCACCCAGCCGAGGATCGCGATGACCAGTCCCCAGACCGCTAACGGCTCAGTCTGCGCCGCGGTGTAGCCGTAACCGGGCTGGGTCGGATAGCCACCGGAGTACGCCTCGGCGCCGTAGGGCTGCTGCTCGTACGACGGGGTCCCGTACGTCGGCGTCCCGTACGTGGGTGTGTCGTACTGGGGCGTGCCGTACTGAGGGGTCTGGTACTGGGGTGTCTCGTATTGGGGCGGCTGATACGGCGGCTGCTGGGAGGGCTGTTGCTGGACCGGCGGAGTCTCCCGGGTCGGGACCTGCTGGGTGACGTCGTCGGGCCCGTTGGAAGCGGGCGGCTCGGGAGGGGTGCGGTCGGGGTCGGCCATGGACACGCATTCTGCCGCTTGGTTTCGGGGGGGAACACAGGGGGCGCTCCCCCCGTGGGTACGACGAAGCGGCGGCTCCCCGAAGGGAACCGCCGCCTTGTCGCGAACAGGGCGTAGATACGTCAGCCGGAGTAGTTCCCGAAGTCGTACTCCTCCAGCGGGACGGCCTGCCCGCCGGACGAACCGAACGCGCCGTAGTCGGCGAAGGCATCGCTGTCGTACCCCGTCATGGAGTACATCGCGGCCTTGGCCTCCTCGGTGGGCTCCACCCGGATGTTGCGGTAGCGCGGGAGACCCGTGCCGGCCGGGATGAGCTTGCCGATGATGACGTTCTCCTTGAGCCCGAGCAGCGGGTCGCTGCGGCCGTTGATCGCCGCATCGGTGAGCACCCGCGTCGTCTCCTGGAAGGACGCCGCCGACAGCCACGAGTCGGTCGCGAGCGACGCCTTCGTGATGCCCATGAGGACCGGCCGGCCGGACGCCGGCTGGCCGCCCTCGGAGACAACCCGGCGGTTCTCCCCCTCGAAGCGTGACCGCTCGACCAGCTCGCCCGGCAGCAGCTCCGCGTCGCCGCTCTCGATCACGGTGACCCGCTTGAGCATCTGCCGGACGATGATCTCGATGTGCTTGTCGTGGATCGCCACGCCCTGCGAGCGGTAGACCTCTTGCACCTCGTCCACCAGGTGCTTCTGAACCGAGCGGTGGCCGAGGATGCGCAGCACCTCGTGCGGGTTGACCGCGCCGTGGACGAGCTGCTGCCCGACCTCGACATGCGACCCCTCCTCGACGAGCAGCCGAGACCGCTTGGAGATCGGGTAGGCGACCTCCTCCGAGCCGTCGTCGGGAACGACGACGAGCTTGCGCGTCTTCTCGGTGTCATCGATACGGATCCGGCCCACGGCCTCGCTGATCGCCGCGACGCCCTTGGGCTGGCGGGCCTCGAACAGCTCGACGACACGCGGCAGGCCGTGGGTGATGTCCTCACCCGCAACGCCACCGGTGTGGAAGGTCCGCATCGTCAGCTGGGTGCCGGGCTCACCGATCGACTGGGCGGCGATGATGCCGACCGCCTCGCCGACGTCGACGAGCTTGCCGGTCGCGAGCGAGCGGCCGTAGCACAGCGCACAGATGCCGAGCTTCGACTCGCACGTCATGACGCTGCGCACCCGAACCCGGTCGACTCCGCGCTCGATCAGCTCGTTGATGAGCAGGTCGCCGAGGTCGATCCCGGCCTGGCCCACCACTTCGCCGTCGACGACGACGTCCTCGGCGAGGGTGCGGGCGTAGATGCTCGTCTCGACGTTGTCGAGCTTGCGCAGGCTGCCCTTGGCCGTACGGGTCGCGATGGGCATCCCGATCCCGCGCTCCGTACCGCAGTCGTCCTCGCGGATGATCACGTCCTGCGACACATCGACGAGCCGCCGGGTGAGGTACCCGGAGTCCGCCGTCCGTAGCGCGGTGTCGGCGAGACCCTTGCGGGCGCCGTGCGTGGCGATGAAGTACTCCAGCACGGACAGACCCTCGCGGAAGTTCGACTTGATCGGCCGCGGGATGATCTCACCCTTGGGGTTGGCGACCAGGCCACGCATGCCGGCGATCTGCCGCACCTGCATCATGTTTCCGCGGGCGCCTGACGAGACCATCATGTAGATCGAGTTGCCCCGCGGGAAGTGACCTTCCATCTCCCGCGCGACCTCGTTCGTCGCCTGGGTCCAGATCTCGATGAGCTCCTGCCGACGCTCGTCGTCGGTGATCAGGCCGCGCTCGTACTGCTTCTGGACCTTCTCCGCCTTGCTCTCGTACTCGTCGAGGATCTCCTGCTTGCGCGGCGGGGTGACGACGTCGCCGATCGCGATCGTGACGCCGGACCGGGTCGCCCAGCGGAAGCCCGCCTCCTTGAGCGCGTCAAGCGTGGCCGCCACCTGCACCTTGGGGTAGCGCTCGGCGAGGTCGTTGACGATGGCCGACAGCTGCTTCTTGCCGACCTCCTCGTTGACGAACGGGTAGTCGGTCGGGAGCGTTTCGTTGAACAGCGCCCGGCCGAGCGTCGTCGTCAGCCGGAACGGGCTGCCTTCGGTCCAGTCCTCCGGCGGCTGCCAGTCGCGGGGCGGGGTGACGCCGGACAGCCGGATCTCGAGCTCGGCCTGCAGGTCGATCTCACCGTTGTCGAACGCCATGATCGCCTCGGCGGGCGACCCGAAGGAGCGGCCGTCGCCCTTGGTGCCCTCGCGCCCGGCGGTCAGGAAGAAGATGCCGAGGACCATGTCCTGGGTCGGCATCGTCACCGGTCGACCGTCGGCCGGCTTGAGGATGTTGTTGCTCGACAGCATGAGGATGCGCGCCTCGGCCTGCGCCTCGGCGGACAGCGGCAGGTGAACTGCCATCTGGTCGCCGTCGAAGTCGGCGTTGAACGCGGTGCAGACCAGCGGGTGGATCTGGATCGCCTTGCCCTCGACCAGCTGCGGCTCGAAGGCCTGGATCCCGAGGCGGTGCAGCGTCGGCGCCCGGTTGAGGAGCACCGGGTGCTCGGCGATGACCTCCTCGAGCACGTCCCACACGACCGGCCGCGCACGCTCGACCATCCGCTTCGCGGACTTGATGTTCTGCGCGTGGTTGAGATCGACCAGCCGCTTCATGACGAACGGCTTGAACAGCTCCAGCGCCATCTGCTTGGGCAGGCCGCACTGGTGCAGCTTCAGCTGCGGGCCGACCACGATGACCGAACGGCCGGAGTAGTCGACGCGCTTGCCGAGCAGGTTCTGCCGGAACCGGCCCTGCTTGCCCTTGAGCATGTCGGACAGTGACTTGAGCGGTCGGTTGCCCGGACCCGTGACGGGCCGGCCGCGGCGGCCATTGTCGAACAGCGCGTCGACGGCCTCCTGCAGCATCCGCTTCTCGTTGTTGACGATGATCTCGGGGGCGCCCAGGTCGAGCAGCCGCTTCAGCCTGTTGTTCCGGTTGATCACGCGCCGGTACAGGTCGTTGAGGTCAGACGTCGCGAATCGGCCACCGTCGAGCTGGACCATCGGCCGCAGGTCCGGCGGGATCACCGGCACGCAGTCGAGGACCATGCCCATCGGCGAGTTGCGCGTGTTGAGGAACGCGGAGACGACCTTGAGCCGCTTGAGCGCCCGCGTCTTGCGCTGGCCCTTGCCGACGCGGATCGTCTCGCGCAGCGATTCGGCCTCGCCCTCGAGATCGAACGACTCCAGGCGCCGCTGCAGTGCCGCCGCGCCCATGCCGCCCTCGAAGTACGTGCCGAAGCGGTCCCGCATGTCCCGGTAGAGCACCTCGTCACCCTCGAGATCCTGGACCTTGAGGTTCTTGAACCGGGTCCACACCTCGTCGATCCGGTCGATCTCGCGCTGCGCGCGGTCGCGCAGCTGCTTCATCTCCCGCTCGGCACCCTCGCGCACCTTGCGACGTACGTCGCTCTTGGCCCCCTCGGCCTCGAGCTCGGCGAGGTCGGCCTCCAGCTTCTGCTGGCGCTCCTCGACGCTGGCGTCACGGCGCTGCTCGATCTGCTGGCGCTCGACGTTGATCCTGGCCTCCAGCGACGGCAGGTCGCGGTGCCGGGAGTCCTCGTCGACCCAGGTGATCATGTACGCCGCGAAGTAGATGACCTTCTCGAGGTCCTTCGGGGCGAGGTCGAGCAGGTAGCCGAGCCGGCTCGGCACACCCTTGAAGTACCAGATGTGGGTGACCGGCGCGGCCAGCTCGATGTGGCCCATCCGCTCGCGACGCACCTTGGCGCGGGTGACCTCGACGCCGCAGCGCTCGCAGATGATTCCCTTGAAGCGGACGCGCTTGTACTTGCCGCAGTAGCACTCCCAGTCGCGGGTAGGACCGAAGATCTTCTCGCAGAAGAGCCCGTCCTTCTCCGGCTTGAGGGTGCGGTAGTTGATCGTCTCCGGCTTCTTGACTTCACCGTGGCTCCACTGCCGAATGTCGTCGGCGGTGGCGAGGCCAATACGCAGCTCGTCGAAGAAGTTGACGTCGAGCACGTGGATCCTTCTCTCAGTATTCGCAGATCACTACAGGGACGCGGGCCATGCGTTCCTGTCTCACACTTCCTCCACCGACGACGGCTCACGCCGAGACAGGTCGATGCCCAGCTCCTCCGCCGCCCGGAACACGTCCTCGTCGCTGTCGCGGAGCTCGATATTCATGCCGTCGCTGGACAACACCTCGACGTTCAGGCAGAGCGACTGCATCTCCTTGATCAACACCTTGAACGACTCGGGAATGCCCGGTTCGGGGATGTTCTCGCCCTTGACGATCGCCTCGTAGACCTTGACCCGGCCCAGCACGTCGTCGGACTTGATGGTGAGCAGCTCCTGCAGCGCGTACGACGCGCCGTAGGCCTCCAGCGCCCACACCTCCATCTCGCCGAAGCGCTGGCCACCGAACTGCGCCTTACCACCGAGAGGTTGCTGGGTGATCATCGAATACGGCCCGGTCGACCGAGCGTGGATCTTGTCGTCGACGAGGTGGAGCAGCTTGAGGATGTAGATGTAGCCGACCGCGATCGGGTCGGAGAACGGCTCCCCGGTCCGGCCGTCGAACATGTGCGCCTTGCCGGTTTCGTCGACCAGCTGGACGCCGTCACGGTTCGGCAGCGTCGATCCGAGCAGGCCGGTGATCTCCTCCTCGCGCGCGCCGTCGAAGACCGGCGTCGCGACTCGAGTGCCGGCTTCGCCGACCAGCGCGCCGTCGGAGAGGTTGCCCGACCAACGCGGCGACCCCTTGACGTTCCAGCCGGTCTGAGCGACCCACCCGAGGTGGGTCTCCAGCACCTGGCCGACGTTCATCCGGCCGGGGACGCCGAGCGGGTTGAGCACGATGTCGACGGGCGTGCCGTCGTCGAGGAACGGCATGTCCTCGATCGGCAGGATCTTCGCGATCACGCCCTTGTTGCCATGCCGGCCGGCGAGCTTGTCGCCGTCGGTGATCTTGCGCTTCTGCGCGACGTACACCCGAACCAGCTGGTTGACACCTGGGGGCAGCTCGTACCCCTCGTCCCGGTCGAAGACCTTGACGCCGATGACCTTGCCGGATTCGCCATGCGGCACCTTGAGCGAGGTGTCGCGCACCTCGCGCGCCTTCTCGCCGAAGATCGCGCGCAGCAGCCGCTCCTCGGGGGTCAGCTCGGTCTCGCCCTTGGGCGTGACCTTGCCGACGAGAACGTCACCGGTGACCACGTCGGCGCCGATGCGGATGATGCCGCGATCGTCGAGGTCGGCGAGGACCTCCTCGGAGACGTTCGGAATGTCCCGGGTGATCTCCTCCGGACCGAGCTTGGTGTCGCGGGCGTCGACCTCGTGCTCCTCGATGTGAATCGAGGAGAGGACGTCGTCCTGCACCAGCCGCTGGCTGAGGATGATGGCGTCCTCGTAGTTGTGGCCCTCCCACGGCATGAACGCCACGAGCAGGTTCTTGCCGAGCGCCATCTCACCGTTGTCGGTGCACGGCCCGTCGGCGATGACCTGGTCGACCTCGACCCGGGCGCCCTCGTCGACGATCGGCTTCTGGTTGTACGACGTGCCCTGGTTGGAGCGGCGGAACTTCGACAGCTGGTACGTCTGGTACGTGCCGTCGTCGGCCATCACCTCGACGAAGTCGGCCGAGACCTCCTGGACGACGCCGGCCTTGCGCGCAGTGATGACGTCACCGGCATCGACCGCGGCGCGGTACTCCATGCCGGTGCCCACGAGCGGGGCCTCGGCGCGCAGCAGTGGCACCGACTGGCGCTGCATGTTCGAGCCCATGAGCGCGCGGTTGGCGTCGTCGTGCTCGAGGAACGGGATCATCGCGGTCGCGACGGAGACCATCTGCCGCGGCGAGACGTCCATGTAGTCGACCTCGGCCGCGGGGATGAACTCCACCTCGCCGCCCTTGCGGCGAACGAGCACGCGCGGCTCGGCGAACGAGCTGTCTTCGGTCAGCGGCGCGTTGGCCTGCGCGATGACGTGGAAGTCCTCCTCGTCGGCGGTCAGGTAGGCGATCTCGTCGGTGACCCTGGCGTCGACGACCTTGCGGTACGGCGTCTCAACGAAGCCAAACGCGTTGACCCGGCCGTACGACGACAGCGAACCAATGAGGCCGATGTTCGGACCCTCCGGCGTCTCGATCGGGCACATCCGGCCGTAGTGGCTCGGGTGCACGTCACGGACCTCGAAGCCGGCCCGCTCGCGGCTCAAGCCGCCGGGACCGAGCGCCGACAGCCGGCGCTTGTGAGTGAGGCCGGCCAGCGGGTTGGTCTGGTCCATGAACTGGGACAGCTGGGAGGTTCCGAAGAACTCCTTGATGCTGGCCACGACCGGGCGAATGTTGATCAGGGTCTGCGGTGTGATCGCCTCGACGTCCTGGGTCGTCATCCGCTCGCGGACGACGCGCTCCATCCGAGCCAGGCCCGTACGGACCTGGTTCTGGATCAGCTCGCCGACCGTGCGCAGTCGGCGGTTGCCGAAGTGGTCGATGTCGTCGGTCTCGATGCGCAGCATGCTGCCGTCGCCGCGCGGCGACGCGACCTCGGTCTCGCCCGCGTGCAGGCGAACGATGTAGCGGATCGCCGCAATGATGTCGTCGACGCTCAGGGTGCTGCGGTCGAGCGCCTGGTCGAGGCCGAGCTTCTTGTTGATCTTGTAGCGCCCGACCTTGGCGAGGTCGTAGCGCTTGGCGTTGAAGTAGAGGTTGTCGAGCAGGGTCTGCGCGGCCTCACGCGTCGGCGGCTCGCCGGGGCGAAGCTTGCGGTAGATGTCGAGCAGCGCGTCGTCCTGACCCGTGGTGTGGTCCTTCTCCAGGGTCTGGCGCATCGACTCGTAGTCGCCGAACTCCTCGAGGATGCGCGCGTCGTCCCAGCCGAGCGCCTTGAGCAGGACGGTGACGCTCTGCTTGCGCTTGCGGTCGATACGGACGCCGACGGTGTCGCGCTTGTCGACCTCGAACTCGAGCCACGCACCGCGGGACGGGATCATCTTGCAGCCGAAGACGTCCTTGTCGGAGGTCTTGTCGACCGTCTTGTCGAAGTAGACGCCCGGCGAGCGCACGAGCTGGCTGACGACCACCCGCTCGGTGCCGTTGATGATGAACGTGCCCTTGTCGGTCATGAGCGGGAAGTCGCCCATGAAGACCGTCTGGCTCTTGATCTCGCCGGTGGTGTTGTTGGTGAACTCCGCCGTCACGAAGAGTGGCGCGGAGTAGGTGATGTCACGCTCCTTGCACTCCTCGACCGAGAACTTCGGGTCGAAGAACGTCGGCTCGGAGAAGGACAGGGACATCGAGCCGGAGAAGTCCTCGATCGGGCTGATCTCCTCGAAGATCTCCTCGAGGCCGAACTTCCTCGGCAAGTCGCTGCGCTGCTCCAGCCGCTCGCGCCAGGCCGCATTGCCGAGCAGCCAGTCGAAGCTGTCGGTCTGCAGGGCAAGCAGATTCGGAACCTCGAGCGGCTCACGAATCTTCGCGAAGGAGATGCGGCGCGGAGCGGAAATGTTCGAACTTTGCTGCGGATTCTGCTGGGGGTCGAACGGTGCGGTTTCTGTGCTGGTCGCGGTGCTCGTCTTTGAGGAGGCAGTGCGCGAGGCGGCCAAGAGGCGTCCTTCCGAAATGGCTCGCGGGGCTTAACTGCGCGCATGCGGACCGGCCCGAGGCAAGCCACGGGTCGGAACGAAGACAGCGCAAAGGGGCAGTGTAACCCATAGGGTCACTGCCGTCCAGCGGGCCGGTGAACCGCCCGCCTCCGTACTCGAAAACAGCAATCGTGAAGTTCTCACAGCGCCCTGCCAGGGTCGCTCGCTGTCGCCGTCCCGTCAAGGGCTTGTACACAATCTGTGGACAAGAATCAGGACGAATCAGTACGAATCGGCTCCTGCACGCCGGCGATCACGGTCATGTAGATCGTCGTGAGCGCCCAGCGGGATTACGCGCGCCGAGTTCTTCACGACGATCTACACGACCAGGAACGGTCTCGAGGGAGCGTCAGCGGACGGTGACCGTGGCGCCGGCGCCCTCGAGGGCGGCGCGCGCCTTGTCGGCCGCGTCCTTGTTGACCTTCTCGAGAACGGGCTTCGGCGCGCCGTCGACCAGGTCCTTGGCCTCCTTGAGGCCGAGGCTCGTCAACGAGCGAACCTCCTTGATGACCTGGATCTTCTTGTCGCCAGCGCCCTCGAGGATGACGTCGAACTCGTCCTGCTCCTCGGCGGCCGGGGCCTCGGCGGCGGCGCCGCCACCCGCGGCAGCCGGCGCGGCGGCGGCGACCGGTGCGGCCGCGGTCACGCCGAAGGTGTCCTCGAACTGCTTCACGAACTCTGACAACTCGAGGAGGGTCATCTCCTTGAACGCGTCGAGCAGGTCGTCGGTCTTGACTTTCGCCATGGTGGCGGTCCTTTCGTGGAGTGCGTGCGGAGTGGGGTGGGTTAGTCGGCGGCCGCAGGCTCCGGCTGAGCGGCTGCCTCGGTATCCGTCTCGGTGTCTGCTTCTGCGTCTGTCTCGGTGTCCGCCTGAGCCACCGCCTGAGATGTCGAGCCAGCGTCGGCCGCGTCGGCCTGCTGTTGGCGCAGCGCCTCGATCGTGCGAGCAGCCTGCGACAGCGGCGCCTGGAACAGCGCAGCCGCCTGCGACAGGGATGCCGTCATGGCTCCCGCGAGCCTGGCGAGCAGCACCTCGCGCGGCTCCACATCAGCCAGCCGGGTGATCTCACT
The DNA here is from genome assembly GCA_963801015.1 of uncultured Actinomycetota bacterium. Taxonomy (GTDB): domain Bacteria; phylum Actinomycetota; class Actinomycetes; order CAWDCV01; family CAWDCV01; genus CAWDCV01. Next base: position 718,668 of record CAWDCV010000002.1, read on the forward strand.
CGGCGACAGCGGACGGCCGTCGAGGACGCCGCCCTTGATCACGAGGAACGGGTGGGTACGGGCGAAGTCCCGCAGTCCGCGCGCGGCCTCGACCGCATCGCCCTGCACGAATGCGATCGCCGACGGACCCTGGAGCAGCTCGCCGAGATCGTCGTACCCAGCCTCGCGCGCCGCGATCTTGGTCAGCGTGTTCTTGACGATCGCGTAGGTGGCGTTCGTGCCCAGGTTGTGGCGCAGCTCCTTGAGCTGCGACACGGTCAGGCCGCGATACTCGGTCAGCACGGCGGCGTTCGCGCCCCGGAACTGCTCGGTGAGCTCGTCGACGGCGGCGACCTTGGTGGCTCTCGCCATGGGTCTCCTCTCGGGTGGCGCCAGCCGTCCCGAGTGCCCGCAACGAAAACGCCCCGGCGCAGGCGCTCGGGGCGAGACATCGACTGTGAGATGGAACAACGTCGATGCGGTCCTAGCTACCTACGCAGGTCGCCCGCACTGCGGGGCCTTCGGGTGACGAAGGACGATCCCTCCGCCGCCGGCCGGCGGTCTCTGGCTCGGCCGAGGGTACGGGCCGCGGTCTGCTCGACCAAATCGACGCAGGCTGGACGCCTAGCCGGTGAGCTCGCGCAGGTCGGCCGTCTCCTCTTCGGCAGGCGCCGTGACGTCGACCGGGACGCCGTACTCCTCGATGGTCATCGTGACCGAGACGGGTCCGAGCGAGCTCTCGCTCTCCTGCGCGAGCTGTCGCACGGTGCCGTCGGAGTCGATCCACACATCGATCGTGGCCGCCTGGGTGCCGGCCGCGCTCAGCTGCTGTTCGAGCTGGGCGCGCAGCTCCGGAGTCAGCTGGTCCAGCGTCTCCGCATAGTCGACGGTGCCGCGGTAGTGCGTTGTGGGGACACCGGCCACCGTCTCCGCACCGACGACCTGAAGGTCGCCGGCGTTCTGCAGGAGCTCGAGGTAGACCATGGGATTGCCCTGCTGGGCCTGCTGGGTCAGCGCACTCAGATCGAGGCCGGACTCCCGGGCTAAGTCGGCAAGGGCGAGCTTCGCCCACGGCTTGCCGAGCTGACCCTCGAGCGCGGGAATGCGCAGGTAATAGGCATCAGGTGTCATCAGCATGGTCATGCCGCCTGGCAGCGTCTGCCCACCAACGGTGAAACTGGTGAAGTCGACGGAGCCCTGCAGCGGCGGGACCAAGGTGTAGGTCCCCGTGCCGCGGACGTCCGCACCGCCGGTTGCCGAACTCTCGAAGCTGACTCGCGCGCTACCCGCCGCTGCGGACTTCAGCGCTGCTTGGCGCAGCAGCTCGATGTCCGCCTGAGCCGGCGCCACGCTGGCAGTGGGAGCTGACGATGCCGCTGCCCGCGGAGCGCTAGCAGTGGGCTGCTCGTCTCCGGAGCAGCCCACCATTGCCAGCGTGGCGGCCGCGGCCAGGGTCAGCAGCAGGCCGGTACGGCGAGAAGGCACGCGATGATCTCCCAGCGTTCAGGCAACGAACGACCACGCTAGCCGAGCCGCGCACTCCGCCGAGTGCGCCGTCCACAGGTCGTCAGGAGACCGGCGCGCCGCTGTCCTCGAGGAACCCGCGGGCGCGGTTCGGGTCGACGGGGATGCCGGGACCCATCGTCGTCGTGAATGTCGCCTTCTTGACGTAGCGGCCCTTGGCCGCGGACGGCTTCAGCCGAAGCACCTCGTCGAGCGCGGCGGCGTAGTTCTCCACCAGCTGCTGGTCGGTGAACGACGCCTTGCCGAGGACGAAGTGCAGGTTGGCATGCCGATCCACGCGGAACTCGATCTTGCCGCCCTTGATGTCGCTCACAGCCTTGGCGACATCGGTCGTCACCGTGCCGGTCTTCGGGTTGGGCATCAGCCCACGTGGACCGAGCACGCGGCCGAGTCGGCCGACCTTGCCCATCAGGTCGGGCGTGGCCACCGCGGCGTCGAAGTCGAGGAAGCCGCCCTGAACCCGCTCGATGAGGTCGTCGGAGCCGACGATGTCGGCGCCGGCAGCGCGGGCCTGCTCGGCGCGCTCGCCAGTCGCGAACACCGCGACGCGGGCGGTCTTGCCGGTGCCGTGGGGGAGGTTGACGGTGCCGCGGACCATCTGGTCGGCCTTACGGGGGTCGACCCCCAGCCGCAGAGCCACCTCGACGGTCGCGTCGAACTTGGTCGAAGAGGTGTCACGGGCCAGTCGGACCGCATCGAGAGGTGCGTACAGCCGCTCGGGGTCGATCTTCTCGGCGGCGTCCCGGTAGTGCTTGCTGCGCTTCATGTGCTGCTCCTGAGATAGCGGGAGGTGTGGTCATGTGGGCCAGCGCGGCCCTGCCACGTACTTCTGGGTACGAACAGAGAACTACTACTCGCTGACGGTTATGCCCATCGACCTGGCGGTGCCGGCGATGATCTTCTCCGCGGCATCGAGGTCGTTGGCGTTGAGGTCGGGCAGCTTGGTAGACGCGATCTCGCGCACCTGATCACGCGTGATCTTGGCGACCTTGTCGGTGTGCGGCGTTGCGCTGCCCTTCTCAACGCCCGCGGCCTTGAGGATCAGCCGCGCCGCCGGCGGCGTCTTGGTCACGAACGTGAACGAGCGGTCCTCGTAGATCGTGATCTCGACGGGGACGACATTGCCGCGCTGCGACTCAGTGGCAGCGTTGTACTGCTTGCAGAACTCCATGATGTTGACGCCGTGCTGACCCAGCGCCGGACCGACCGGCGGGGCCGGCGTGGCGGCACCGGCGTTGATCTGCAGCTTGACGACCGCTGCGATCTTCCTCTTGGGAGGCATGGGGAACGGGTCCTTCCTGAACCTGTGGATACGTGCGGGGTGACCGCTAGTTCTTCTGAATCTGGCTGAACGAAAGTTCGACGGGCGTCTCGCGACCGAAGATCTCGACCAGGCCCTTGATCCTCTGCGCATCGGCGTTGATCTCGTTGATCGTCGCCTGCAGCGTCGCGAACGGGCCGTCGATGACGGTGACGGAATCGCCGACCTCGAAGTCGAGGACCTTGACCGGCGCGGCGACGCGGTCCTTCTTGTCCGGCTCGGGCGCGAGGATCGTCACGACCTCGCTGAGCGTCAGCGGCGCTGGCTGGTGCCCGTGCCCGACGAAGCCCGTGACGCCCGGTGTGTTGCGTACGGCCGACCATGACTCGTCGGTGAGGTCCATGCGCACCAGGACGTACCCCGGAAACTTGTTGCGGCGGACGTTCTTGCGCTGACCGTTCTTGATCTCGACGACGTCTTCCTGGGGCACCTCGACCTGGAAGATGAAGTCCTCCATGTTGAGGGAGACCGTCCGGCTCTCCAGGTTGGCCTTGACTCGGTTCTCGTAGCCGGCATAGGAGTGCACGACGTACCACTCGCCGGGAGCGAGCCGCATCGCCTGGGTGAACTCCTCGAGCGGGTCGACGACGACGTCGTCCTCGGCGGCGTTGTCAGTGCCATCGACATCGATGACATCAACACCGCCGGGGGTGGTGTCGACTCCACCGAGGGCGGCGTCGGCGTCAGCGTCGACGGAGGTCGGCTGGCTATCGGGCTGGGACACGAAGAACTTCCTGTTTCTCGTTGGGTCTCGTACGGATGGGGTGTGTCTGGGCTAGCCGAAGACCTCGAGCACTGCCGTGGAGAAAGCAAAGTCGAGCAGCGAGAGGATCCCGACCATGACCGCCACGAAGACGATCACGACGATCGTGTAGGTGATCAATTGGCTGCGAGTCGGCCAGATGACCTTGCGCAGCTCGGCGATCACCTGCCGATAGAACAGCGCGATGCGCGCCGGGAGCCGGGTGATCCCGCCCGAGGACGAGCGATTCGGCTCGCCATCGGGACGCCGCGCCGGCGTCGTCGGCGTGCGCGTGTCGGCCACTGCGCTCTCCTGCTCCCTTGTGCTGTGCTGCTGATTCTGGGCTGGTTCTGTGCTGGTCGTCATCGGCTGGCGCCTGGCAGGGCCGGAGGGACTCGAACCCCCAACCACCGGTTTTGGAGACCGGGACTCTGACCAATTGAGCTACGGCCCTACGGATGCGTTCCCGGGCATGCCGGAGCATGGCGGGAATGCCACCAGGAACGCGAGTGTACGGGGTTGGGCGCAACGCGGTCGAACTCGTACGCGTTGGCAGCTGTCAGGATGGAGGCATGAGCGCGCGCTTGTCCCGCCGCATCTCGGCGATCTCCGAATCCGCCACTCTCGCCGTCGACGCCAAGGCAAAGGCACTCAAGGCGGCCGGGCGCCCGGTTGTCGTGTTCGGCGCGGGCGAGCCCGACTTCCCGACGCCGCAGCCCATCGTCGAGGCCGCGATCGCGGCGGCCCGCGAGTCGGGGATGCACCGCTATACCCCGACCGCCGGCCTGCCGGGGCTCAAGGCCGCTGTCGTCGCCAAGACCAGGCGCGACTCCGGCTACGAGGTGGACGCCTCGCAGGTGCTGGTCACCAACGGCGGCAAGCAGGCGCTCTACAACGCATTCGCGGCGCTGCTCGATCCCGGTGACGAGGTGCTGCTGCCTGCGCCGTACTGGACGACCTATCCCGAGTCGATCCGCCTCGCCGGCGGCGTGCCCGTCGATGTGATCACCGACGAGTCCACCGGCTACCTGGTCGACATCGCGCAGCTCGATGCGGCCCTGACCCCCCGTACCAAGGCGCTCGTTTTCGTGTCACCGTCGAATCCGACGGGCGCGGTCTACCCGCCGGAGCAGGTCGCCGCCATCGGCCGCTGGGCCGTCGAGCATGGCATCTGGGTCATCACTGACGAGATCTACGAGCACCTCGTGTACGGCGATGCGGAATTCTCGTCGATGCCGGTGTTGGTCCCCGAGCTCGCCGACACCTGCGTCGTCGTCAATGGGGTGGCCAAGACGTATGCGATGACCGGGTGGCGGGTCGGCTGGATGCTGGGACCGCAGGACGTGGTGAAGGCGGCGACGAACCTCCAGTCGCACGCCACCTCGAACGTGAACAACGTCGCGCAGCGGGCAGCACAGTTCGCGCTCGAGGGCGATCTGTCCGCGGTCGCGCAGATGCGGGAGGCGTTCGACCGCCGCCGCCAGACGATGACGCGGATGCTCGCGGAGATCCCCGGCGTCACCTGCCCGGAGCCACTGGGCGCGTTCTACTGCTATCCCGCCGTCAAGGATCTGCTCGGCAAGCAGATCCGCGGGCGGCGCGCGGGCAGCTCGGCCGAGCTGGCCGATCTACTGCTCGACGAGGCGGAGGTCGCCGTCGTCCCCGGCGAGGCGTTCGGTACGCCCGGATACCTGCGCCTGTCGTACGCGCTCGGCGACGACGACCTGGTCGAGGGCGTCACTCGGATGCAGAAGCTTCTCGGCGACGCGTGCTAGGGCTTGCCCTAGCTCGACCCAGCAACCGCCGCACCCGAGGACGCGGCCACGACCGCCACCGAGATGGCGGCGTACATCTCGTCGAGTGCCTGCTTGACTGCTGCTCCGGCCCAATCGCCCTCGGAGATCTCCTTCATCCGCGCGTCCGCTGCCTTACGCTCGGACCGGTCAAGTCCGGGGAACAGCTGCTTGGCCATGCCGGCCGCTCGGGTCACCGCGACGAGGGCCGCTGTTGACTCATCGGCAGAAGCGCCGTCCAGCACGACGCTGCGCAGCCGGGTCCGCACGGCGTCCTCCGGTCCAGTGACGACACCCGGATAGCGGTCGGCCGGGAAGATCCCCAGCACCTTGCGCTCGTCGCGCCGCAGCACGCCCCGCGCGACCAGCGCGTCGAGCACCCGCTGCCTGCTCTTGCCGCTGAGCTTCTCGACCCACCACTTCGGCTTGCGCTGCTTGTGCTCCGCGGCGATGCGGGCGAGCGGGTCGTCCAGGTAGGGCGTGCCGGTCGGCGTCGGGTCGTTGACGACGACCTTCCCATCGACGACGTCGATGCGTCCGGCCGCGGCGAGATCGACGAGGACGGCACCGGCAACCGCGTACTTCAACGTCGTCGAGTCGACCCGAGATTTGCCCTCGAGGTCCTCGTACGCGAGCAGTAGGAGCGACTCAGGCGTGGGAGGAAGCGTGCTCATGTCGGAGGCCTACCCGGCATGCGGCACAGTGACGCTGGTGCGGGATCTGCGTTCGCTGCCGAAGGCGCACCTGCACCTTCACTTCACCGGGTCGATGCGGCACACCACCCTGGTCGACCTGGCTGATCTGCATGGCGTACGGCTGCCGGAGGCACTTCGCTCAGCCTGGCCGCCAGAGCTGTCCGCGGCCGACGAGAAGGGGTGGTTCCGCTTTCAGCGGTTGTACGACATCGCCCGCTCGGTGCTGCGGACCGAGGACGACGTACGCCGCCTGGTGCGCGAGGCACTCGAGGACGAGCGGGCGGACGGCTCGGGATGGCTGGAGATCCAGGTCGACCCGTCCGGGTACGCGCATCGGTTCGGCGGGATCACGACGTTCCTCGAGCTCGTGCTCGACGCGGCCGCCGACGCGGCTGAAGACACCGGTGTCGGCGCCGGCATCATCGTGGCCGCCAACCGGACCCGGCACCCGCTCGACGCTCGGACGCTCTCGCGACTCGCGACGCAGTACGTCGGGCGAGGGGTTGTGGGCTTCGGCTTGTCCAATGACGAGCGCCGCGGCCAGACGTTGGAGTTCGCGCCCGCCTTCCGCATTGCTCATCGCGCCGGGCTGCTCCTGACCCCGCACGCAGGCGAGCTCCGCGGGCCGGCCAGCGTGCGCGAGGTGCTGCGCGACCTCGGCGCGGATCGACTCGGTCATGGCGTCCGCATCGTCGAAGACCCGGAGATGTTGAAGGACGTGGCGGCGGCGGGGATCGTCTGCGAGGTCTGCCCGCTGTCCAACGTGGGACTCGGCGTCTACCCGCGGGCGAGCGACGTACCCCTCAGGGAGCTGTTTGACGCCGGCGTCGGGATCGCGCTGAGCGCGGACGACCCGCTGCTGTTCGGTTCGCGACTCGTGGCGCAGTACGAGGTTGCGCGCGACGTCCACGACTTCGACGACTGGGAGATCGCGGCGCTGGCGCGCTGTTCGGTGCAGGCTTCGGTGGCGCCCGTGGGGATTCGGGAGCGGCTCCTTGCTGGCATCGACGCGTGGCTCGCGGCGCCGTGACGGGATCGGGTGTGACGCACCCGCTGCTGGGCGTGCTCCTCTACGCAGCCCGCGATGTCTTTCCGCCCGTCGATGGACGGGCCGTGGTCGTCCCGCCGCTCGACTGCGGCCTCGAGGCAGTCGTGTCGTTCACTGGCCACGCAGTGCTGGCGACGTCCCTGCGTCCAGACGATTTCGCGCCGACGACGCTGGACGGGTTCGGTGCCGCGTTGCAGCCCCACGCGCTATCCCGCATGGCCGGTCCGGACGGGGAAGTGGGCGTCATCGACGTCACGCTGGCGGCCCACGGCCTCGGCGGCGGCGCGCTTGCGGTCCGCGACGATCTCGACGACCACCCGCGGGTGCACCATGCGCGTGCCTGGCGTGGCGACGTACGAGTGTTCGGTGACGATCGCGGGTTGGTCACGCTGTCGCGGGGGCTTGCAGGCAGAACAGAGCTGTCGGTCGAGGCCGTGTCGACGACCGAGCCCGGGGTCGGGCGCGCCCTGATCCGCGATGCGCTCCGCCTGGTTGCTGCGGGCGAGCCGGTCTTCGCGGCGGTGGCGCCAGGCAACGCGCGCTCGCTCCGGGCGTTCCTCGCCGCGGGCTTCCGCCCGATCGCCAGCGAAGTGCTGATCAAACCGGGACGGCGTTAGCGAGCTTCTCCCAGACCGAGACGTGCTTGGTGCTATCGCTCGTGAAGGGCACGCGCGTCCAGTCGCTCCAGCGCTCGCGCAACCGCATGCCGGCGATCCTCGCCATGAGGTCCAGCTCGGCGGGCCAGACGTAGCGAAACGGCGCTGAGAACGTGTCGACCCGACCGTCACCGAAGAAGTAGTGATGCGAGATCAGCCCTTGAGACGCGACGTCGTACTCGTCGAAGCCGAGATGCGTGGGCGTCACCGTGAACGGCTGGTAGACCTCGCCGGGCGGCAGCCGCTGCAGTCCGGGGACACCGACCTCGATCACGAAGCAGCCACCGGTACGCAGGTGTGCCGCGACGTTGCGGAAGCACTCCACCTGCTCGTCCTGCGTCGTCAGATTCATGATCGTGTTGTAGACGAGGTACGCGACGTCGAAGGGGCCTGCGACCGTGGTCGTCGCGAAGTCGCCGATCGTGACGTCGATGTCGGCGGTGTCCGGCTTGGCGCGCAGCTTGGCGACCATGTCTGGTGACAGCTCGATGCCGTGGACGCGGACGCCGCGTCGGCTGAGTGGGATCGCGACTCGGCCCGTTCCGATGCCGAGCTCGAGCGCGGAGCCTCCCTCTGCGAGGTCAGCGAGGAAGTCGACGGTCGGATCGAGGACCGTCGCGTCGAACATGTCGCCCGAGTCCTCGTCGTACGTCCCGGCGACTCGCTCGTCAAAGTAGTTTTCCGGCACGCACGAACCCTGCCACGGGCTCCGTCCGCGCCACCTTGGGTTTTCTTGCACTCCCTCTACCTCCGACGAACGGCGTGAAGAGGGACTCGTGGAGCTGACGCTGACCCGGGACAGCGTGCATGCAGACGACTCCATCGACGGGCCGCAAGAAGTACGTGCGAAGGAGCAGGCGCCCGGCCCACTGCTGCTGCTGGCGGCTGCTCAACGACTGGCCGTCATCCTGCGGGTCATATGGACCCGGTCCGGGCTGCAGGAGATCACCGAGGCCCATGTCAGCCTCGGCACGCGGGAGCAGCTCGCCACAACGACGGGCCTCTCGCTACGGCATCTGCGACCCCCGGCGGGCGTCCGAGAAGAAGCGTCCTGATGCCGCGTGAGATCTACGTGCTGACGGCGGCCCCGGTGACCCTCGAGGCTGTGGTGCGAGCTGCGGTAGAGGTCGACGAGACGCTCGGGCTCCGACGGCTACAGCTCTCCGTCGGCTCGGCGCTGCAGCTGGTCGGCGACGACGGCCGGGCCGTACTGACGTGTTGGACCTCACGACGGCTCGCGGACGGATCCGACGTCCAGCGAATCACCCGGGGACTCGACCTCCGCGAAGGGACGGTCTGGTGGACCGAGGCCCAGGCGCCATGGGGACGTGCGGGTGACGCCGGGGTGGCGGTGGCCATCCGGGTGGCCGCCCGGCTAGGGGGCCACGTGAAGGTCGAGGACGGGACGTGACCTACCCGGCGCCGAAATCAGAGCGTGGCGCCGACGAGCACCGGTTCGTTGACGAGGTCGATGTCGAAGCGCGATCGGACGCCGTCCCGGACGGTCCGGGCCAGGCCTAGCAACTCCTCGGTCGTCGCGCCGCCGCGATTGGTCAGCGCGAGCGTGTGCTTGGTCGAGATCCGCGCCCGGCCATTGCCGTACCCCTTGCCGAAGCCCGCCTGCTCGATCAGCCATGCCGCGGACGTCTTGACCGAGCCGTCCGGGTACGGCCAGCGTGGTGCGGCTGCCGGCAAGCCGGCCGCGACCGCCGGCGACAGCACCGGGTTGGTGAAGAACGAGCCAGCGCTCACCGTGTCCGGGTCGGCCGGGTCGAGCAGCATGCCCTTGCGACGGCGCAACGCCAGCACGGTCTCGCGTACGGCGCCGAGCGGTGCGCAGTCGCCGACCGCGATGCCAAGTGCGTGCGCGAGCTCGGCATACCGAACGGGTCGCGAGACGTCGGACACGTGCAGGGCGAAGGTGACCGCCAGGACGGCGTAGCGGTCAGCGCCCTTGAACACCGACGTACGGTAGCCGAACCCGCACTCCTCGGGAGTGAACTGGACAACTGACCGGCGCTGCCGGTCCAGGACGTCAACGACCCGGACCGTCTCGGCCACCTCCTGCCCGTACGCGCCCACGTTTTGCATCGGCGTCGCGCCCGTGAGCCCAGGGATGCCGGACAGGCACTCGAAGCCGGCCAATCCGTCGCGTACGGTCCGCGCGACGACGGCGTCCCAGGGCTCACCCGCCTGAACGGTGAGCTCGACGGTGTCGTCCGTCCGTCGGGTGTCGATGCCACGGTTCCCGACGCGAACCACCGTGCCGTGAAAGCCGGTGTCGCTGACGACGAGGTTGCTACCACCGCCGAGGATCAGCAGCGGCTCGCCGCGGTCGTCACAGTCCAGGACGGCGTCGACGATCTCCTGCCGCGACGTCGCGTCGATGAGGCATCGCGCTGGGCCGCCCACCCGCAGCGTGGTCAGGTCGACGAAGCGGATGTCCCGCCGGATACGCACGACGCTCAGGACAGCTGCACCGTGGCCCTGGCGGCATTGAGGACCTTCGTCTCCCCCACCCGGGCGTCGAGCGTGACAACGACACGATTGTCGTCGAGCTTCTCAGTCACCGTGCCGCCCACGACAATCTCCGCCCCGCGGTCGTCGTCTGGCACCACCACCGGCGAAGAGAAGCGCACGCCGTACTCGAGCACCGCTCCCGGGTCGCCGACCCAGTCGGTGACGACGCGGGCTGCCTGCGCCATCGTGAACATTCCGTGCGCGATGACGTTGGGCAGGCCAACCGCCGTAGCCACGCGCTCGTTCCAGTGGATGACGTTGAAGTCTCCGGCCGCGCCGGCGTACTTGATGAGGTTCACGCGCTGGACGGGGAAGGCCTGCTGCGGCACCGCTGTCCCGACCTCGACGTCGTCGTACGCCACAGAGCTCGCCACCTCAGCCTCCGCTCGACTTGGGCGCGGCCGTCCCGCGCGACACCAGGGTGTTCGTCGCCACGCAGACCTGCTCGCCCTCGACCGTGCGCAGGTCCGCCTCCCACGTAATCAGCTCGTTCCGGCCGGCATCACGAATGGCGGTGATGCGCGGGATGCCGACCAGCACGTCACCGGCCCGGATCGGACGGGTGTGGACGAACCGCTGCTCGCCGTGCACGACGAGGGAGTAGTCGAGGCCAAGCTCGGGGTCAGACACGATGGGCCCGCCCATGCCGAGGGACAGGATGATGGCGAACGTCGGCGGCGCGATCACATCGGGGTGGCCGAGCGCTTTGGCAGCTTCAGGGTCGGTGTACGCGGGGTTCGTGTCGCCGATCGCGGTTGCGAACTCGCGGATCTTCTCGCGGCCGACCTCGTACGGCTGCGACGGCGGGAACTCGCGCCCGATGAAGTCACGATTCAACGGCACACGCTGCTCCTCATCCGATGGTGGCGGCTACCCAGTTGCAGAGCTGCAGGCTACTTGCCCTCGTCGAGGACGGGCGTTGACGAGGGAGGCGCACTCGCAGCGCGGCTGGGCAACAGCAGCATCAGCGCCGCGGCCGCGAGATAGCAGGCAATCTGCCACGGCAAGATCACGGTGAGCGCCTGGCTGTAGGACTCCGGAGGGGTAACACATCTGCCTGTCCGCTCGCAGCGAAGGCATCGCCCAGCGCGGCAAAGAAGATGGTGCCGAGGATGGCCACTCCTGCGGCAGGCCTCACCTGGACGCGATGATCGTGCAGTACCCAGCAGAGCAACTGGAAGCCATCGAGGCGTTCCTCGAGCACCTGCGCGCCACCATGCGAAGAGCCTTAGCCGACACGCCACCACCCGAGGACGCGGCGGTTGATTGACCGACAGATCTAGCGCCCTGGCCAGCGTGGTCGGCCGTCCTCGGTCGGACGACCGATCGGGAAGCGGGTGCCGATGGTGATGAGCAGATGTGCGACACCGACGACGACGAACAGCGCCAGCGCGCCGCCCTCCCGCGTACGAAAGCCGAAGAAGAAGGGTGCTGCGACAAGGGCGAGAGCGAACACGAGGTCGACGGTCGCGTGGATCGGTGGCTTGATCTGCTTGACGAGGCCGGTGGGCAGGTCAGACGTCGCCGTGAAGGCGAGGATGATGAGGCCGCTGACGATGCAGACCGCGATCGTCGTACCTCCGTCGAAGCCGAACAGGAACGGTGCGGCGACGAACAGGAGCGCGACGAAGTACTCCCAGGCGCCGTGCACGACGGCGGGTATCGGCCCCTCGCGCAGCATGGCTCGAGAAGAGCGCTAGCGCGTCTCGCGGTGCACGGTGTGCCGGCGGTCGTGCGGGCAGTACTTCTTCAGCTCGAGCCGGTCGGGGTCGTTGCGCCGGTTCTTGCGCGTGATGTAGTTGCGGTGCTTGCACTCCACGCAGGCCAGCGTGATCTTCGGGCGAATGTCGGTCGCTGCCACGGGGGCGCCTTTCTGGGTCTTCTGGACTGTCGCGGGGCCGCGCCGAGGGTAGTCGACGCCGGGACGTACGGGTAGCGGTGGCCGGATTTGAACCGGCGACACAGCGATTATGAGCCGCTTGCTCTGCCTGGCTGAGCTACACCGCCGCGCGAGCCCCAATACGGAATCGAACCGTAGACCTTCTCCTTACCATGGAGACGCTCTGCCGTCTGAGCTATTGGGGCGAGCAGGCGACGAGGATACACGCCATGGCGTCCTCACCCGCTTCCGTGCGCGTCATCGCGATGACACCCGAGCACGCCGACGACGTCTTGCGGATCTACCAGGCCGGCATCGATTCGGGTGACGCCACGTTCGAGCCTGCACCGCCCTGCTGGGCCGAGTTCGACGCCAAGTTCCTTCCCGAGGTGCGCCTCGTGGCGCTGTCGCCGGACGGGTCAGTGCTCGGCTGGGTGGCGCTGTCGTCAGTATCGAGTCGCCGCGTGTACGCCGGCGTGGCCGAGGTCAGTGTGTACGTCGCCCCTGAGGCAGCGGGACGCGGCGTCGGGCGGGCGTTGCTGGATGCGGCTATCGAGGCGAGCGAGACCGCCGGCATCTGGACGCTGCAAGCTGGCATCTTCCCCGAGAACGCCGCCAGCCTGGCTCTGCACGCGAAGGCAGGCTTCCGCACCGTCGGCGTACGCGAGCGGATGGGACGCCAAGGCGACAAGTGGCGGGACGTTGTCCTGCTGGAACGCCGCAGCCCGCGCGTCGCGTAGATCGCCGGGTGGTGGGCTGTGTAGGTCGTCGTGAAGCCCTTGCGCGTTTCCGTGCGGGGCGCTGTCCACGACGATCTTCACGACCGGTCGTGAAGATCGTCGTGATCCGCGGCCGCGTGAACCGAAATCACGAGCACCTGCGTACGGCACTCCAGAAGCTCACTCCCGGCTCCTGGAGCTCGATATGACCGACGTGGCCCGCGCCGCGCCCTCCACCGACGCCACTCCTGACGGCGACGCCAGCATGAGCGTCCCAGCACATCCGTTCCCGACGCGTCTCCTCGTCGCGGCCGTGATCGGGGCGGCCGTGTCCGTGGCGCTGGGCGTCTACGGCCGAGTGCACGTGCCGACCGGTTCTCGCAACGATCATGGAGTGATCCACCGATTCCGCGGTGTATGGCCGCCGTGTCGCGTGGATCACTCCATGATCGTTTAGGAGAGAGCGGGCGGCGAGGTGGGTGCGGTAACCAGCTCGGTGCGTAGCTCGTGACTGCCGTCCGGGAGCGGCGCCTCGTAGTAGAGGCGGTAGCCACCGGACGGGAGCGGCACGACGTCGAGGTAGCGCACGTCCGCAACCGGCGCATTGCCGGTCGCGACAAGCTGGCCCGGCATGCCGGTGGGCGCTGCGAGGCCGGTGCGCTCGGAGAAGTTCTCCTCCTTCGTCGCTCGCCCGTCGTACGACGCGGTGCCGTCGGGCAACACCGCGGTGACCCGGGCACCACGCGCATCCCACGACCGCCTGCGGCCGGTGAGCGCCGGACCGTGCCAGGTCCACGTCAAGCCATCGACGCTGTTGGCGTACATCGTGGTCATCCGGTCCTCCTCGTCCGGGATGTCCAGCGGATGGCTGCAGATCCACGCCCGCCATCGACCGTTGACGATGCGCACGACCGGGTCCTTGACTCCCCACGCTGCATCGCCCGCGAAGACGGTGCGAGCAGGTGCGTCCGCGAGGCCTGACAGGTTGGCCGCGTCCAAGGCATCGATCCACCAGTGTTTGCTGCCCGGTGTCGCGCAGCAGACGTACAGCCGCCACGACCTATCCGGCAGTCGGACGAGGGCGGGCCGCTCCAGCGACATCGCCCCGAACTGATCCTTGTCGAACGTGACGATCGGCTCGAGGGCGACACCGTCGGACGACCGAGCGACGGTCACCGTGGCCACGTCCTCGTCAGCGGCGCGCAATCGGTAGGCCACGACGAACGACCCGTCTTCCTCGAGCACGGCACTCGGCGCTCCGACCCACCGCCCAGGTCCGGTGCCGGGTGCCGGGAGGACGACGTCGACGAGACCCGAACCCGGTACGGGGAAGGTCATGACGTTGGCGCGACATATCCCGTCGGCGGCTCCGGGCCGAGGTCGACGATTGCCGCCACCGGCCCGCCCCCATCCGGACCCTGATGGGCCGCCGACACAGAGACGAACACGGCCGGGTCGCCCGTCACCGATGCTGCCACCCCGCCAACACACGACTTGATCTGGCGGTGCCAGTGGACGTCGGAGTCGTCGATCATGGCGTTGCGGCGACCCCGGACGGTGCCGTCCTGCGACACCTCGCACTTGAGGAAGACGTTGACCAGGCGACCGTCGAGGTCGCTCGAGCGCGGCCGGTCGGGCAGCTCGAGCCCGGCATCGCGGATGGCCGACCAGATCCCCTCCTGGTCAAGCGCGTCGCGCATCACCGAGTGGCCGATGCGATAACGACCGCCCACGCCCCGGGCGTTGCCGACGACGACGATCTGCGCCCGATCGAGCTCGACACCCGACGAGCAGGAAGCAACCGAGGAGTAGAGGGTGCGATCGTGCATCACGGCGTCGTCCGGCGGCAGCTCGATCTCGCCGAGCGCAACACCGATGCCGAGTCCGGTCGTGCCGTTGGACAGATCCATCGACTCGTGGGTCTGCTCGGTCCACACCTCGCGACCGCGCTCCTTGGCCTCTCGGATCGTCGAGAGCGTCAGCAGCGGAGTCTTGGTCTGCACATAGTGCACGTCGCCAGTGTCGGAGATCCCGGCACGCTCCATTGCCTCGCGTACGCCGGCCGCGACCTTCTCGATCATCGGCCGGTAGCCGATCTCCTCCGGCAGCAGTGGCTCGCTCATCGCGAAGCCGACGGTCAGCCGTGGCTCGTCGGTCTGCACGGCGCTGTCGGCCGGCAGCGTCGCGAACACGGTGGCGTGCGGGGAGATGACCCCGTCGGTGCCGCCGGACCAGACGATCGGCACCTGCTTCGCCTCGTCGGCGCTGCGACTGCCCTTGTCGACCAGCACCTCGCGGAACGCACGATCGGCGATGATCCGCGTGTAGTCGTTGACGCCGCCGTTGCCCTCGGTCTTGCCGATGACGGCGACAACGCGGTCGGCCTCGATGACTCCGGCGTCAATGAGCTCGGCCAGGCCGGAGGCGTCGCTGACGTGCTGGATGGGAACCTTGCGTACCTCGATCGGGTCGGGCACAGCAGCCTCCTCGGCAACAGTCTGGTCGGCAGACAGCTCAGCGGACGACGACCGTACCGACCGCCCCGGACGGATCCTCGACAGCCTCAGCGATCCGGTCGAGAGACGTGATCACCGACCGCAATCCGCCGCGCTCGACGAAGCGGCATGCGGCCTCGACCTTGGGTCCCATCGACCCGCTCGCGAAGTGCCCCTCGGCGGCGTACGACCGCAGCTCGGTCACCGGCACTCGACCGAGCGGACGTGCCTCGGACGTCCCGAAGCCGAGCACCGCTGCCTCGACGTCGGTAGCGATGACCAGGACGTCTGCCTCCAGCGCCGCGGCGAGCACCACCGCGCCGAGGTCCTTGTCGATCACCGCCTCGACGCCCACCAGGTCTCCATCCGTTGTACGGACCATCGGCACGCCGCCGCCACCGTTGCACACCACGACGTAGCCGGCGTCGAGCAGCGCCCGGGCCGCGGGTGCGTCAAGGATTTCCAGCGGCTCCGGACTCGCGACCACGCGCCGCCAGCCACGCGCGCCGCGGTCCTCCCACGTCTGGCCATGGTCGATCAGGACCTTGGCTTCGTCGGCGGAGAGGTACCTGCCGATCGGCTTAGACGGCCGCGCGAAGGCGGGATCGTCAGCATCGACGCGGGTGCGGGTAACTACCGCCGCGACGCTGCGCTGCTCGCCCCGCTCGCGCAGGGCGTGCTCCAGGGCACTGACCAGAACGAATCCGATCGTCGCCTGGGTCTGCGCACCGCACCAGTCCAGCGGTACGGGTGGCACGACGGACGCCGCAATCTCGTTCTTGACCAGCAGATTCCCGACCTGCGGACCGTTCCCATGGGTGAGGACGAGGTCGATGCCGCGGGTGACGACGTCGGCGAGCGGGCCGGCAGCGCGCTCGATTGCCGCGACCTGATCGTGCGGCGCAGCGCTGCCGTCCGGTCCCGTCATCGCATTGCCGCCGAGCGCCACGAGCACTCTCATGCGCCGACCTTAGGCTCGTGTCAGAACGTGGCGCGGTCATAGCCGCGTGTCGTTCTGACAAGTCCTCAATCGGGGGCGCGGCTGGCCACGAACGTGAGTACGTCGGTCTCGTCGACGCCGGGGAACGTGCCGGGCGGCATGGCGGCGAGCAGGTGGGAATGCGCCCGCGCCGACGGCCACACCGAGTCGGCCCAGTCGGCAGCGAGTTCGGCCGGTGGCTGCCGGCAGCAGGTGGGATCGTCCGGGCAGCTGGACCGTCGGCGCGCACTCGTCTCGGGAATGCGGAACCAGCGTGCCTGGTCGAACGGCACGCCCACGACGACCGACGCCCGTCCACTCGAGGTCTCCTCGACATGCGCCGAGCACCAGTACGTACCGCGTGGAGTGTCGGTGTACTGGCCGTACGAGGTCGACGACGCCGCCGCCGTGAACACCGTCCGCGACGCCCAGTGGCGACAGCACAGCTGCCCGACGATCGCGCCGACCTGGTCCTGCGGAAAGCGCACGCCGTCGTTCTCGTACGCCTTCAGGATGGTGCCGCTCTCGTGGACCCGGGCGAAGTGCACGGGCATGTCCAGGTGCTGCGTCGCGAGGTTCGTGAAGCGGTGGGCGGCGGTTTCGTACGACACGGAGAAGGCATCGCGCAGGTCCTCGACCGCGAGTGCGTGATCGTGCCGAGCGGCCCGCAGGAAATCGACTGCCGCCCGCTCTGGGATCAGCAGCGCCGCAGCGAAGTAGTTCGCCTCGACCCGCTGGCGCAGGAAGTCGCCGTAGTCGGTCGGCGGCTGATGGCCCAGCACGAAGTGCCCTAGCGTCTGGAGCACGATGCTGCGTGGGTCGTGCTCGCTCCGGGCGCCGGCCGGAGGCAGGTAGATCCGGCGGTTGCGCAGGTCGGTTATCGACCTGGTCGAGGCCGGCACGTCCGCGGCGTATTCGATCGTGAAGCCGACTTCGTCGGCGATGGCGATGAGGGTCCGCTGCGTGAGGGCCCCGCCAGTTCGCCCGACCGATGTGAGTACGGCGCCGGCGGCGGCCTCCACATCGGCGAAGTAATTGTCGCGCTCGCGCATGTCCGCGAGCAGCGCGGCGTTCGCTCGCCGCGCCTCCTCTGGCGTCGCGGGCGGACCGGTGCGGGGGGCTCGGGCCCGATCGAGCGCCCGGTGCATCCCGACCAGGACCTCGAGCGCATCCGTTGGCAGGCTCGGTCCCGCAGCGAGCACGGGAAGTTCCAAGTCGGCGTACTCGGCTCGCCGCTGCGCATGCACCAGCTCGATCTCCAGGGCGCTGCGACGGTCGGGGGCCTCCGCGCGCAGCAGGTTGGCGGGCGTCGTCCCGAGCGCATCCGCCAGCGCGCGCAGCAGGGACAGTCGAGGTTCGCGTTGCCCCGACTCGATCAGCGAGAGCGCGGACTGGCTGCGCCCGACCTGCTCGCCTAGCGCTGCGAGCGTGAACCCGGCGGCACGGCGCCGATGACGGATCCTGCGACCGAGTGTGACGAGGTCGACACTGGAATCGACACCGGAAAGGCCCTCGGAACTGTCCCGATCAGTCAAGTTTGGCCGTCCTTTACCGCAAGAACACTGGCAGATGTCAGATTCGCGCAACATCGTCGAATCCTCAAGCACTCTCAGGGACGCAGGAGGTCGCGATGTCAGGGACAACCGCGCAGGCACTCCGTCGGACGTGGGCAACTGACCCGCGATGGAAGGACGTAGAGCGGCCCTACGACGCCGAGGACGTGCTCCGGCTGCGTGGCTCGATCGTCGAGGAGCAGACCCTGGCCCGCCGGGGCGCCGAACGGCTGTGGTCACTGCTCGAGCGCGAGGAGTACGTCGCGACGCTCGGCGCGATGACCGGCGGCCAGGCCGTCCAGATGGCCAAGGCCGGACTGCAGGCGATCTACCTGTCCGGCTGGCAGGTCGCGGCCGACGCGAACCTTGCCGGTCAGACGTACCCCGACCAGAGCCTTTACCCGGTGAACTCGGTGCCCGCCGTGGTCCGCCGGATCAACAACGCGCTGCTGCGCGCCGACCAGATCGCTTGGTCAGAGAGGGAGTCAGAGGGAGACGCGTCCATCGACTACCTGCTGCCGATCGTCGCTGACGCCGAGGCGGGCTTCGGTGGCCCGCTCAACGCGTATGAGCTGATGCGGGCGATGATTCAGGCCGGCGCTGCCGGGGTGCACTGGGAGGACCAGCTGTCGTCGGAGAAGAAGTGCGGTCACCTCGGCGGCAAGGTCCTCGTCCCCACGGCACAGCACGTGCGCACGCTCACAGCGGCCCGACTGGCCGCTGACGTGGCCGACGTTCCCACAGTCGTCGTCGCGCGCACCGACGCGCAGGCCGCCACTTTGCTTACCACCGACGTCGACGAGCGCGACCGTCCGTTCTGCACCGGTGAGCGGACGGCCGAAGGCTTCTTCCGGGTGCGCGCCGGCCTCGACCAAGCCATCGCCCGCGGTCTCGCGTATGCGCCGTACGCCGACCTGGTGTGGTGCGAGACGTCGAAGCCCGACCTGGCCGAGGCGCGGCGGTTCGCTGAGGCGATCAAGGAGCGGTGGCCCGACAAGTTGCTCGCGTACAACTGCTCGCCGTCGTTCAACTGGCGTCGCCACCTCGACGACGCCACGATCGCCCGCTTCCAGAAGGAGCTCGGGGCGATGGGCTATGCGTTCCAGTTCATCACCCTGGCGGGCTTCCACGCGCTCAATCACGCCACGTTCGACCTCGCCCTCGCGTACGCCGGCGAGGGCATGAGCGCGTACGTCCGGCTGCAGGAGGCGGAGTTCGCGGCAGAGGCTGACGGCTACACCGCAACGAGGCATCAGCGCGAGGTCGGCACCGGCTACTTCGACCTCGTGAGCAGTGCGATCAATCCGGCGAGCGAAACCGTGGCGCTGCGCGGCTCAACCGAGTCGAGCCAGTTTCACTAGGAGATCTTGCGGCGATACATGCCCATCGCGACGACGTATGCGATCACGAGGATGCCGACACACCAGGCGAGCGCGATCCAGATGTCGGTGCCGACCGGCTGCTCGGTGAACAGGTCGCGGATGGCGTCGACGATGGACGTCACCGGCTGGTTCTCGGCGAAGGCGCGCACCGGGCCGGGCATGGAGTCGGTGGGCACGAACGCCGAGCTGATGAACGGCAGGAGGATGAGCGGGTAGGAGAACGCGCTTGCGCCGTCCACCGACTTCGCGGACAGACCGGGGATCACGGCGATCCACGTCAAGGCCAGGGTGAACAGGATCAGGATGCCGGCGATCGCGAGCCACGCCGCCACTCCCGCGCCGGAGCGGAAGCCCACGAGGAGGGCGACGAGGACGACGACAACGAGCGAGGTCATGTTGGCCACCAGCGAGGTCAACACATGCGCCCACAAGACGGATGGCCGAGCGATCGGCATGGACTGGAACCGCTCGAAGATGCCGCCCTGCATGTCCAGGAAGAGCCGGTACGCCGTGTAGGAAATGCCCGACGCGATCGTGATAAGCAGAATGCCCGGAAGGAGGTAGTCGACGTACGAATCGGATCCTGAGTTGATCGCGCCGCCGAACACGAAGACGAACAGCAGCAAAAAGGCGATCGGCATGATCGCGGTCGTGATGATCGTGTCGGGGCTGCGCGTGATGTGACGCAGAGATCGTCCCAGCAGCGCGGCAGTGTCGGCGAGGAGATGCGCGGTCATCGTTGTTCCTCATTCATCCGAGTGGACGCGCCGACCATCCCGGCGTCGCCTTCGTTGCCGACGATGGCAAGGAAGACGTCCTCGAGGGTCGGCTGCTTCTCGACGTATTCGACTTTCGCGGGCGGAATGAGCTGCTTGAGCTCGGCGAGGGTGCCGTTCTCGATGATCCGACCCTCATGGAGGATCGCGATCCGATCGGCGAGGTGTTCGGCCTCATCGAGATACTGCGTCGTGAGCAGCACCGTCGTGCCGTTCTCGGCGAGTTCCTTGACGGCCTGCCATACCTCGACGCGCGCCTGCGGGTCAAGCCCGGTCGTCGGCTCGTCCAGGAAAATGACCGGCGGATTCCCGATGAGGCTCATGGCGATGTCAAGCCGGCGGCGCATGCCACCCGAATAGGTCGAGACCTTCCGCGTGGCCGCGTCGGTCAACGCGAAACGCTCGAGCAGGTGATCCGCGATCGCGCCCCGGTTCTTGAGGTGCCGCAGCCGGGCGATCAGCGCGAGATTCTCCCGGCCGGTGAGGATTTCGTCGACGGCGGCGAACTGGCCGGTGAGGCTGATGGACTCCCGCACATTCGCCGGTTGGGCGGCGACGTCGAAGCCATTGACGCTGGCCGTCCCCGCGTCGGCCTTGAGTAGCGTGGAGAGGATCTTCACGACAGTGGTCTTGCCCGCGCCGTTCGAGCCGAGCAGAGCGAAGATGCTGCCACGCTCCACCTCGAAATCGACGCCGCGGAGGACCTGCACGTCCTTGTACGCCTTCTCCAGGCCTTGTACGTGGATCACCGACACCCCCGCTGTCACCATCACTCGGCGCTCCCATCAGCGGTGTCTCCCGCAGACGCGCGATCGATCGCCTTGATCAGCCGGTCGCGCTCCTTGTTGATCCACTGGCCATCCGCGTAGTTCGCGACAAACGTCTCCACGAACTCCACCGGGTCGTCTCCGACGATGTCACGGATCGGGGTACCCGCCGCCGCGCTCTCCTCGAAGAGGTTTGCGAGGTCGTCGAACATCCGCAGCGCGACGTCGCCCTTGACGACCCCTCCGGAGAACATCAGATACCGCTCCAGCGCCTCGACCGCGGCGCGATAGTCCGCGGGCAGCTGCTTGACCCTCGCCTTGTACTGCCGGTACTGCTTCTTCTGTTCGAGCGATCCGGTGACCAGCTCGATCCATCGTGCGGCCATGTCTCATCGCCTCCTTTCGCGGAGCTGTTCGACCCGTTCTGTGAGGAAGCTCCACGTTCTCCAGAACTCTTCGAGGTGTTCTCGTCCCTGGGCATTGAGGCAATACACCTTGCGCGGTGGCCCCTTTTCGGACGGGATCTTCTCCACGTCGACGAAGCCGCGCTGCTCGATCCTGACGAGCAGCGCGTAGACGGTGCCCTCGGCGATGTCGGAGAAGCCCTGCTCCCGCAGCCACGCGGTGATCTCGTAGCCGTACGCGGGTCGGCCGGACAGGATCGCGAGGACGATGCCCTCCAGCGTTCCCTTGAGCATCTCCGTCTCTTGCTTGCCCATGGAACGCCTTCGCTACTCAGTGACAGTGACTACCGGTACATAGTAACGCTGAATAGCGACAGTGCAAGTACTACCTACCAGGCAGGCCGAGACGTCGATACCGCAGCCGCCGCTGCTCCAGCCGATCGGCTGAATCGAGGCCGAGCAGGGTGATCAGCTCGTACGCCAGCACCTGACCGACGCGGGCGCAGAAGTCGGCCGGTTCGTCTGCAGCATCGGGGCGCTCAGCGATGATGCGATCGACGATGCCCGAGCGCAGCAGGTCGAGCGAGCGGACGCCCTGGTCGGCCGCCATCTGGGCTGCGTACTCCGTGCTGCGGTGCACGATGGCGCTGGCGCCCTCGGGTGGGAGCGGCGACAACCAGGCGTGCTGAGCCGCGATCACTCGATCGGCGGGGACGAGCGCGAGGGCACCGCCACCGGTGCCCTGGCCGAGCAGCAGGCACAGCGTCGGCGCCTCGAGCGTCACCAACTCGGCGATGCAGCGGGCGATCTCGCCGGCGAGTCCGCCCTCCTCCGCTTCCCGGGTCAGGGCGACGCCGGCGGTGTCGATGACGGTGACGAGAGGCAACCGCAACTCAGCCGCGAGTCGCATCCCGCGACGGGCTTCACGCATTCCCGCCGGACCCATGGGTTGCTCCGTCTGTCCGTGGCGGTCCTGCCCGAGCAGCACGCACGGGGCGCCGCCGAATCGGGCCAGCGCGATGAGCAACCCGGGATCCTGCTCGCCCTGACCGGTGCCGTTGAGGGGGACGACGTCGGACGCGGCGTGGCGGAGCAGCTGACGTACGCCCGGGCGTTCCGGTCGCCGTGAGATGCGGATCGACTCCCAGGCGGGGATGTCGTCCAGCGGCTCCTTGGGCAGTTCGGGCACGGGAGGGAGGCCGTCTCGTTCGGCGAGGAGGACTGTCAACGTGCGGTCGGCGATGCGCGCCAGCGACTCCGCCGGCAGCACTGCATCGACGAGGCCGTGCTCGTAGAGATTTTCCGCTCGCTGCACCCCCTCGGGAAACGGCCGCCCGTACAGCGCCTCGTACACCCGCGGCCCGAGGAAGCCAATCAGCGCGCCCGGCTCCGCAACCGTGACGTGACCCAGCGATCCCCAGGACGCGAAGACGCCACCGGTCGTGGGATTGCGCAGGTAGACCAGGTACGGCAGTCCAGCAGCTCGATGCGCGGCGACAGCCGCCGCGATCTTGACCATCTGCAGGAACGCGACCGTCCCCTCCTGCATCCGGGTCCCGCCTGACGTCGGTGCAGCGAGCAGCGGGAGCCCCTCGTCGGTGGCTCGCTCGATGGCGCACACGAGTCGTTCGGCGGTCGCCACCCCGATCGACCCGCCGAGGAAGCCGAACTCGCCGGCCAGAACGGCGACTCGGCGATCGGAAATACGTCCCTCGCCGGTAGTGACAGCCTCATCTAGTCCGGTACGTTCCCGCGCCTTGGCGAGCTGAGCCGCGTACGCCGGCGACATTGCCACGCGAACGGGATCGTCGTCCCACGATTGCCACGACCCGGCGTCGAGCACGAGGTCGAGCAGGTCGCTATGCCTCATGTGCAGAGTCGAGCTCGTCGAGCCAGGCCCGGATGCTGTCGTTGTCCTGCCCGAGCGCGGGTGGCGCCCGGTGCGTGCTGGCCTCGGCGTCGTCGAAGCGCAGCGGCGGGCCGGGCAGCTCGATGCGCCCGAGCACGGGGTGCTCTACCTCGACCAGGAGGCCCTGCGACCTGGTCTGCTCCCAGCCGTACACCTCGTCCAGCGAGCGCACCTTGCCCGCGGGAATGCCGGCCTCGTCAAGACGCTGCAACCACGTCGCTGCGGGGGCGGTGGCGAACGCGCCTTCGATCTCGCCGATGAGCGCATCGCGGTTGTTCACGCGCTCGGTGTTCGTGCGGAACCGTGCATCGTCGGGATCGAGATCGACCAGCGGCGCGAAGACCTGCCACTGCCGCTCGCTGCCAACGCTCAGCTGCAGGTCGCCGTCGGCCGCGTGGAACAGCCCGTACGGTGCGATGGACGGATGGTGGTTGCCCTGCGCCGCCGGCACCTCGCCGGCCACGGTCCACCGGGTGCCCTGGAACGCGTGCACGCCGACGACGGCGGCGAGCAGGCTGGTCCGAACGACGCGACCGGCGCCGGTACGTTCGCGCTCGAGCAGCGCAGCGAGCACGCCGTACGCGCCGTACATCCCGGCGAGTAGGTCGGCGATCGGCACCCCGACCCGAGTTGGCTGGCCCGGCTCGCCGGTGATGCTCATCAGCCCGGCCTCGCCCTGCGCGATCTGGTCGTAGCCGGCGCGGGTGCCCTCGGGGCCGTCGTGGCCGAAGCCGGTGATCGACAGGATCACCAGGCCAGGGTTGAGCTCGTGCAGGCGAGCGATGCCGAAGCCGAGCCGGTCGAGCACCGCGGGACGGAAGTTCTCGAGGATCACGTCGGCATGCCGCACGAGGCGCTCGAGCGTCTTTCTGCCGTCGTCAGACTTGAGGTCGAGGGTGATCGACTCCTTGTTGCGGTTACACGACAGGTAGTACGTCGAGATCGGCGCGTCCGCTGGCCCCACGAACGGCGGTCCCCAGCCACGCGTGTCGTCGCCGCCGGCGGGGGTCTCGACCTTGATGACGCGGGCACCGAGGTCGCCGAGCATCATCCCGGCGTGCGGCCCGGCGAGCGCGCGGGTGAGGTCGAGGACGACGTAGCCGCTCAGTGGCCCCTTCATGGCTGGAGGTTACGGCTGATCCGGGTGGTCGCGACGAGACGGCCTCGGTGCCAGACGTGCGTCGGCGCGTCCTGGCGGCGCAGCACCTCAGACCAGGTCGGTGCGGCGTAGAGCTGGAGATCGGCGCGAGCGCCCGGCCGGAGGCCGTACATTCCGCCAAGCCGCCACGCCGTCGCTGGGGCGTTAGTGACTGCGTCGAGCGCTGCGGACAGCTCGTCAGCGGTCGTCAGGTGCGCGGTGTGCGCCGAGATGAGCGCGACCTCGAGCATGTCGCCGCGGCCGAACGGATAGAAGCCGTCGCTGACGCAGTCTTGCCCGAACGCGACGTTGACGCCGGCCGCCAACAACTCGCGAATGCGTGTCGTGCCGCGCCGGATCAGCCCGCGGTCACCACGGCCTTGCAGCACCAGGTTCGTCACCGGATTGGCAACAACGGTGATCTCTGCGGCTGCGCACTGCGCGATCACGCGGTCGGCG
Organism: uncultured Actinomycetota bacterium; assembly: GCA_963801015.1. Classification (GTDB taxonomy): domain Bacteria; phylum Actinomycetota; class Actinomycetes; order CAWDCV01; family CAWDCV01; genus CAWDCV01. The sequence goes on from CAWDCV010000002.1 coordinate 743,406, forward strand.
TAGTCCTGGTCGGCGGCGGCGAGGGCGCAGACGTGTCCGACGGTGACGCGGCCGTGCCAGCCGCGGCGGATGGTCTCCTCGGCCACCATGCCGAGCGTTCGCACCGTCCCGTCATCGGTCTCGTCGACGTGCATGTCGACGTCGACGTCGAAGCGCTCGGCGGTGTCGAAGCAGATGCGAACGTGCTCACGCTGCTCGTCCTCGCCGCGTTCCCAGTGCGGCATGCCGCCGACGACGTCTGCGCCCTGCTGCATCGCCTCCACCAGCAGCTGCTCGGTGCCGGGGTCGCGCACGATGCCCTCCTGCGGGAAGGCGATCGTCTGCACGTCGGCGATGCTGCTGCACTCCTGTGCTGCGGCGCGTACACCGTGCAGCGAGGTGAGGCCGCCGATTGTGTCGACGTCGACATGGGAGCGCAGCCGGGTGGTGCCGGTGAGGACGGAGCTGCGGATCACCTCGACAGCGCGCTCGCGTACCTCGTCGACGGTGTAGAGCCGCTTCGCGGCATGGATGCTGTCGATCGCGCCACGCAGCGTGCCGTCGTGTTCTGCCAGCCGATCGCGGATCAGGACCTTGTCCAGATGGACATGCGTGTCGATGAACGCAGGCAGGAGCAGTCCGCCGCGAGCATCGATGACGTCGTCGGCGCTGACATCGGTCGGCTGCCCGTCGGCGACGAGCTCGCCATCGAGGACAACGTCCACGCGGTGCCCGTCCAGCGTCGTTGCGTCGCGGATGATCGTCGACACCATCACTCCCTCCCCATCACGCACGGATTCCAGACTCACCGAACGAGCTGCAGCTCGGCGAGTCTGGAATCGAGTGTCGTGAGTCGACTCAGGATCCGGGATTCGGCGCCAGGTCGTCGGGTCCCAACGGATCCGGGTCCGGCTCGGGCTCGGGGTTCGGCGCCAGGTCGCCAGGTCGTCGGGTCCGGGTCCGGCTCGGGCTCGGGGTTCGGCGCCAGGTCGTCGGGTCCCACCGGGTCCGGGTCGGGGTCGGGGTCGGGCTCGGGCTCCTGGTCAGGCTCTGGCTCTGGTTCCGGAATGGGCTCGGAGGAGTCGGAGTCCCCGCCGGAGCCGGTCGAGCCGGTCGACGACGCTCCCTGCGGCGCGACGAGGTCAACGCTGGGTGGCGTCGAGACCCCGGACGGCACCGGCGCCGAGCCGGCGCTCGATTGCGGCGACGTGCCACCGAGCAGGATGCCGATGACCAGACCAATGATGAGGAGCAGGGCGAGCAGGGTGACGCGAATCAGTTGCTGCTCTTCGATCGGTAGGTGCTGACGTTCATGGTGGGCTCCTCGAGCTCCGTAGGTGCAGTGACACCCGTAGGAGTCCCGGCCGCGAGGAGAAGTCACAGAAAGGGCTGGAAGTTTCATGATTGACGTGATCGCGGCCGCCGCCGGCTGAGCGCACGGAATTCCAGACCCGCCGAACGAGCAGCCGTTCGGCGTCTGGAATTACGTTGGTGAAGCGAGTCACTCGGCAAGCGTGACCTCGATCAAGATGAAGTTGTTCTCGCTTTCGAACATCACCGGGTGGGTGTCGCCGGGCTCTAGCTCCCAGTAGTCCGTCCACACCAGCGGGCAGGTGACGGCACCGGCTTCGAGGTCACCGTCCAGAGGGTTGGACTTGATGACGACGCCGTCGTTGACGATCCAGTGCACCGACACGTCACCGGGTTGCCGAAGCACACGTACTCCGCGTTCTCGTAGCCCTTGCCGTGCAGCGTCACCTCGGCGAAGTTCGGATGCACCTTCAAGGTGCCGGGCTCGGGCGCGGCGGCGGTGTCGTCGGCGCCAACAGGATCGGGATCCGGGTTCGGGGCCAGGTCGTCGGGAGGAGTGGGTTCCGGTCCCGGGTTCGGCGCGAGGTCGTCGGGTCCGTCGAACTTCGGATCGGGGTCGGGTTCGGGCTCGGGATCGGGTGCCGGCTCGGCCTCGTCGCCGTCCTGTCCTCCCTGATCAGAAGGCCCGCCGCCACCACTTCCACCGCCACCGGTTTCGGTTCCACTGTCGTTGCCTCACGGCGGCGCTGCTGTCCACCGCTGCGCCGGCGGGAGCAGCGGGGTCGGTCGACGTCGTCGCAGTCCGTCCAGCAACGGCCATGCCACCGACGATCGCGAACAGAAAGAGCAGGATGATGAGCGCCAGCCGGCGGGCTCTCGGCCAGGCGTTCACGAAGTTGTAGCGGGAAATCTCGGTGCTGCTCATGGCGGGCTCCTCGGCCTGTCGGGACGTGCTGACACCCGTAGGAGTCGGGAGGGTGCGGAGAAGTCACAGAAAGCCGCCGTCGTGGGACAGTGACCGAACGATGCTCGACAACCCCGCGAACACCGACGCCGACGCCGGCGGAGACGCGCTGTACGTCTCGACTGGCCACCTGCCCTCCCCTGAGCAGGTTCAGCAGTGGGTCGACGAGGCGCACCACCGCTACGCGTCTGTGACCGACGGACGCAACGCTGACGTCTACCCAGCGCTCGAGCAGGTACCGAGTGAGCTGTTCGGCGTATGCGCCGTTGGAACCAGCGGCAGCGTCTACACAGCCGGCGACACAGAGCATCCGTTCACGATCATGAGTGCCGCCAAGCCGTTCGTCTTCGCGGTCGTCTGCCAGGCCCTCGGACCTGACGAGACTCGTGAACTCCTTGGCGTCAACGCGACCGGCATGCCGTTCAACTCACTCACCGCTGTCGAGCGCAGCACCGACGGCCGGACGAACCCGATGGTGAACGCGGGCGCGATCGCGACGACGAGCCTGATTCCCGGCGGTGACGTCGAGGTGAAGTGGCAGTTCCTGATCGAAGGGTTGTCGCGATTCGCCGGACGACCGCTGCTGCTCGACGAGGGGGTGTACGCCTCGGCGTCGGCGACGAACCATCGCAACCGCGGCATCGCCAACTTGCTGGAGAGCTACGGCCGCGTGTACAGCGACCCTTCGTCCGCGACCGACCTCTACACGCGGCAAAGCTGCGTCGGCGTGACCGCCACCGATCTCGCGACGATGGGTGCGACGCTGGCCGACGGCGGCGTCAACCCGAAGACGAAAGAGCGCGTCGTCGACCCAGCGATCTGCCACTACACGCTCGCTGTCATGACGACCGCGGGCATGTACGAGAACTCCGGCGATTGGTTGTACGACGTCGGCGCGCCGGGCAAGAGCGGGATCGGCGGTGGCATCGTTGCCGTATCGCCGGGCAAGGGTGGGATCGGAACGTTTGCGCCGCCACTCGACGCTGCGGGGAACAGCGTTCGCGGCCAGCTCGCGGCCCGTTTCCTCTCACGGCGGCTCGGGCTCAGCCTGTTCGTGTCGGCGCCAGAGGCATAGGTGCTGATACCAACTGCGCGGCTAGTGCTGCGCAGCTGGACCGATGCGGATCTCGAGCCGTTCGCGGCGCTAAACGCCGACCCGGCGGTGATGGAACACTTTCCCTCGTCGCTGTCGCGAGCGGACAGCGACGCCCTGGCCCGACGCAACGACGCATTTCTTGCCGACAACGGCTGGGGACTGTGGGCGGTCGAGGTGAGGGACAGCGGCCGGTTCGCGGGCTTCACCGGGCTCTCCCCCGTTGGCTTCACTGCTCACTTCACGCCCGCCGTCGAGGTCGGCTGGCGGCTGGCGGCGTGGGCCTGGGGGCATGGGTACGCCACCGAAGCTGCTCGGGAGGCGCTGCGTATCGGGTTCGACCAGGTCGGGCTCAACGAGATCGTGTCGTTCACCTCAGTGACGAACGTGCAGTCGCAGGCCGTCATGCAGCGCCTCGGGATGACGCACAACCCCGCGGACGACTTCAACCACCCCGCGCTGCCCGCCGATTCACTGCTGCGGCGCCACGTCCTCTATCGCAGCGCCCGCACGGATCCTTAGTCGTCGTCGCGGTCTTCCCAGCGCCAACCCCGCCAGGCCGGAAGGCTTCGCTGGACGAACTCGCTCACTAGGCTTGGCAATTCCGCCTTGAGCTCGGCTGCTCGATCCTCATCGATGCGACTGTCGGCAAGCGCTGCGTCGATGCGTTCAGTCGCAGCTGAGACAAGTGCGTCTTCGACTACCTGGAGATCGACGCCTTGCTCGGCAGCAATGTCCGCGACGCTGTCGCCATCGCGCAGTGCGTCCCACAGCGCGGCCTCGTCGATCCCGAGCGACTCTGCCGCGGTGTCCAGACCACCCAGACCGTCGGGTCCGTCAGAGCCGCCCCACCAACCGCGTCCGCCCCACCAACCATGCCCGTCCGGCCAGTCACGACTGCTCCACCGGTCGTGCTGGCGCCACTCCGCCCACCCGTCCTGATGAACGAACTCGTTGACCCGGTCCGCTAGCTCAGCCTTCAGCTCGTCCGCGCGGCTCTCGTCGATGCGGCCGTCGGCGAGCGCTGCATCGATGCGCTCGGTCCAGGCAGTCACCATCGCATCGACGACCGTTTGCAGCTCGACGCCGCGCTCTTCCGCGATCGTCGCGATGCTCTTGCCCTCGGCAAGGGCGTCGTGCAGTTCGTCACCACTGATGCCCAGCGCGTCAGCGGCCTCGCTCAAACCACCGTGTCCGTCCCCGAACCGGTGCGACCGATCGTCCTCGCGGTCGTCAGGGACGGGCGTCGAGGTACTGGCCTCGGGAGACGGCGTGCCCTGCGCAAGCGATGCGACCGGGGTGAACAGCAGAGCACCGGCGATGGCTCCAGCGCCGACGGCCGCCGCGATCCCGCCACCGCGAAGCAGCCTCGTCCTCGAGGTCGGTGTCATGAACGTCCTCTCGTGGATCTGCTGAGCCTGGCGAACGACGCTCGTGACCGAGATTGTCCATCGTCAATCTGTGGCCAAGCTGAGGTCCAGCTCACCATTCGCTGTGAGTTTGGGGACGGCACCTCCGTCTCGCGGAGGAGGCGCCGGCTCGGGCATAAAGCCGAGGAAACTTGTCGGTGGTCGGAGCTAGCCTCGCCAGTATGGAGAACGCGATCTTCGCGGAAGGATTGACCAAGATCTACAAGTCGCGCGCCGGGGAGGTACGCGCGCTCGACGGGCTCGACCTCACCGTCGGCGAGGGCACGGTGTTGAGCCTGCTCGGCCCGAACGGCGCCGGGAAGACGACCACCGTGCGGATCCTCGCGACGCTGCTGCGCCCAGACGCCGGACGCGCCAGCGTGCTCGGCTACGACGTCGTCAAGCAGGCGCGGCAGCTGCGCGAGCACATCGGGCTCTCCGGGCAGTACGCCGCGGTCGACGAGAACCTCACCGGCGCTGAGAACCTGTGGATGTTCGGCCGGCTCTACCAGTTGCCGAGCGCCGAGGCGAAGAAGCGATCCGGCGAGCTGCTCGAGCAGTTCGCGCTCAGCGACGCCGCCGATCGGGTCGTGAAGACGTACTCCGGCGGCATGCGCCGCCGCCTCGACCTCGCGTCAGCACTGATCGGCCGCCCGCAGCTGCTGTTCCTCGACGAGCCCACCACCGGCCTCGACCCGCGCAGCCGCCTCGGGATGTGGGAGGTCATCCGTGACCTGGTCCGCAGCGGGGCGACGCTGATGCTGACCACGCAATACCTCGAGGAGGCCGACGCGCTCGCCGACGTCATCGCCGTCGTCGACCACGGCAAGATCATCGCCCGCGGTACCGCTGACGAGCTCAAGTCCCAGGTCGGTGGCGAGCGGGTCGAGGTCGTCGTCCGTAAGAACGACGACCTCCAGCCGGCCCATGACGTGCTGGCGCGCGCCTGCGTCGCTGACGTCCAGATGGACGAGCACACCCGCCGCCTCACCGCCCCCGCCGAAGGAGGTACGACACAGCTCGTGTCGGTGATCCGAGCACTCGACGACGCTGGCATCCCGCTCGACGACGTCGGACTGCGCCGGCCGACGCTGGACGACGTGTTCCTGTCGCTCACCGGGCACGCGGCCGAGGAGCGCGAAGCGAACGGCAACGGGCAGGCGAAGACTGACCGAACCAAGGACAAGGCAGGGAGGGCATCGTGACCGCAACCGCCCCGTCGGCGCCGGTGCGCACGCCTCAAGCCCGCGGGGGATCCACGCTGTCCGACACGCTCGTGGTGACCTGGCGCAACCTCAAGCGGATCCCGCGGATTCCTGAGCTGGCGGCGTTCGCGATCCTGCAATCAGTGATGTTCGTGCTGCTGTTCGCCTATGTGTTCGGCGGCGCGATCATCCTGCCAGATGGTCAGAACTACAAAGAATTCCTGATGCCCGGCATCTTCGCGCAGACGCTCGCGTTCGCGTCCGCGACGACCACCGTCGGCATCACCGACGACATGCAGAAGGGGTTGGTCGACCGCTACCGCTCACTCCCCATGGCCCGATCCGCGTTCCTCACCGGGCGGACGGTGGCCGATGTGGTCTACAACCTCGGCATCCTGATCGTGCTCATGCTCAGCGGACTGGTCGTCGGCTGGCGCGTCCGAGACGGCGTCGTGAACTTCTTCATCGCGATCGCATTGGCTCTGCTGTTCACCTACGCCATGTCGTGGCTGGGTGTCTTCGTCGGGCAGCTGGTGCCCACCGTCGAGGTCGCGCAGCAGGTCGCCTTCACGACGATCTTCCCGATCACCTTCCTGTCGAGCGTCTTCGTGCCCATCGAGACGCTGCCGGGATGGCTGCAACCGGTCGCGGAATGGAATCCGGTCACGACGCTGACCGCCTCCATGCGCGATCTGTTCGGTAACCCGAATCCGTACCCTGGTGACGGCTTCCCCGCCGAGTATCCGATCCTTGTGACGGTGCTCTGGTCGATCGTCTTCGTCGCGATCTTCGCGCCATTGGCTGTCCGGCGATACCGCGACACGTCGCGCTGACGCTGCTACGCCGGGGCGACCACGGTCCATCCCAGGGCCCGGGCTGCCCCGGCCATGCGTCCGTCGTAGGTGACAACCCGGGCGAGGCTGGCACCGAGCTGACTCGCCGTCGCGAGGTGAATAGCGTCGAGGCTGCGTAGCTGCGCGGGGGGCAACATCGCAGCGACGTCGAACACGCGATCGCTGACCCTGATCAGGTTCACGCGGGCCAACACCTCTGTGCCTCTCGTCACAGCGTGGGCTCACAGCGGCGCCAGCGCGCGCCCCACCTCGACGCGCGCGAGCGAGCTGAAGACCAGAGTTCGTCGTCTGCGCCGCAGCCGTACCGGCGGGACACCTCTACTCACCCGGTTCGGTTCGTTGAGCATCTGATGCTAATGAAGTAGCATCAGATGCATGAGGACGACGATCGACCTCGACAGCACTGTGCTCGAGCAACTGCGTCAACGTCAGCGCCGCGAGGGCAAGACCTTGGGACAAGTGGCGAGCGAGCTGCTGGCTCAGGCGCTCGCGCAGACGGATGAGCCGGCCCAGGTGCGCCCGCTGGCTTGGTCTTCTCGGTCGATGGGTGCGCGCGTAGATCTCGAGGATCGGGATGCGGTCGCTTCACTCCTCGACGCCGACCGGTGAGCAGCGCGATTGACGCGAACGTCCTGATCTACGCGTCCGACCGCTCGAGTCCTCGTCACGAGGACGCTGCGCGGCTCTTGACCGCGTTGGCCGCCGGTCCGGACTTGGTTTACATCTTCTGGCCGGTCGCGATGGCCTACCTGCGGATCGTCACTCACCCGGCGATCTTCGACCACCCCCTCGATCCCGCAACTGCTCAGGCCAACCTCGACGACCTGCTCGCTCGGCCACATGTCCGCAGCCCAGGTGAGGATCGCGGATTCTGGAACGTCTATCTGAGCACGGTGGAGCGTGACGTTGTTCGCGGCAATCTCGTCACCGACGCCCATATCGCGTCCCTCATGCGGCAACACGGGGTCGGCACGATCTGGACCTCCGATCGCGACTTTCGACGCTTCCCGACGATCACCCCGCTTGATCCCGCGGACTGGGGCAGCTGAACCAACCGGGCGTGCGCTCAGTCGACGAGCTCAGTGTCCGGGGCCTTGTGGGCGAAGGGCGTTGCGCCAGGGCCTTCGAGCAGGTCGCGGTAGCGCCGGATCAAGTCGAGGTTGCGGTCGGCGAGGTGGTCGAAGACCTGCGGCACGCTCGATCCCGGGGTGAGCGACGCCATTGCCGTGGCTGGGTCGAGACGCGCCGCGACCCAGCTCTCGTGCGACGAGCCGCGGGCGATGACTTCGGCGATCGGCGAGACGATCATCGAGTTGCCGAAGTAGATGACGCCGGCTGGGTCGGTCCCGGTGGCGTTGGCGCCGACGACGTAGACGTGGTTGTCGTACGCCCGCGCTCGGTTCGTCAGCTCCCAGATGTCCGCTGAGCGCAGCAGAGCCGATGGACGGCAGATCACCTCGGCGCCCTGCAGCGCGGTGATCCGGGACAGCTCCGGATAGTCGCCGTCGAAGCAGATGATCAGGCCGATTCGGCCCAGCGCGGTGTCGACGACGCAGCTGTCATCGCCAGGCGTGACCCAGCCGCCGCGGGACCGTAGCTCGGTGCAGAACGGGTGCGTTTTGTGATAAACGCCGAGCACCTCACCGGAGGGGTCTGCGACCAGCGCCGCATTGTGGACGACACCGCGCTCCGGTCCCTGGGTGTACGTCCCCCAGACCAGGTGAACGCCGACTTCGCGCGCTACTCGGCGGAACGGCTCGACCGTCTGGTCAGGCGTCGCCAGATCCCAGAGCTCCTCCGCCGAGCAGCCCGGGGAGAACCCGGTGGTCACCGTTTCCGGCAGCACAATCAGCTCGGCGTCGGACGCCGCAGCGCATCGCTGCACCCAGTCAACGGCGGACGAGACGTTGGCGGCGATCGTCTCTCGCCGGAGCGGCTCGGCGCGCGGTGCGACCTGCAGCGCGGCCGCGGTGAATGCGCGCATCACCGTCGCCGCCGACCGGCGATCCAGCCGCCCACGAGTGCCCCGAGCAAGGCGATGCCCGCCCCGACCAGGACGCCTCGCAGGTCCGCCCCAAGCACAGACGCCCCTGAACCGCGAGCTGACGCGGGCGCCTCGAACACGCGCTGGCTGACACCGGCGGCTTCGCCCGCAGCAGTGCCGGCAGCGGTCGGCTCCTCCGTTGGCGCAGCACCGGTGAGCACGTCCTGCACCGCCGAGAAGAATTCACCCGCCGTCTTCTTGGCGACGCCGCCGAGCACGCGCTGACCGACGCCGCCGATCATGCCGCCAACCACCGCGTCCGCGTCGTAGTCGATCCGAGTCGACGAATCCTCCTGCGTGAGCCGGACCGCGACGTCGGCGTTGACGGTGCCCGGTGCGCCGGTGCCCGTGGCGCGCAGCACGAACGAGTCGGGCTGCTGCTGCTCGGCCAGCCGGACCTCGCCCTGGTAGGTGCCCTTGATCGACGCGACGCCGGCGTAGATCGTCATCCGATAGACGTCGGTCTCAATCTCCTCCAGGCGCGAGACGCCGGGAATCGTCCGCACCAGCACTGCCGGGTCATTGAGGGCCTTCCACACCTCATCGCGGGGTGCCGCAATATTCGCCGAACCGGTGACCTTCATGAGCCCTCCCGGGAGGTACGGCGCAGCGCCGGGATCTCCCCGGCGGCATGGCGCTGGCGCAGGTGGAACAGCTCGGACGGCGAGATGCCCATCCGGGTGAGGCGAAAGCCCTCGGCATCCTCGATCGCGGCGGCGATCACCGCCATGCCGGGGATCACGCCGGCTTCACCCGCGCCCTTGATCCCGAGCGGGTTCAGCGGCGACGGCGTCGACAGGTGATCGATCTCGACGACCGGCACCTCGGTGGCGTACGGCATGAGGAAGTCCATGAACGACGCGTTCAGCAGCTGGCCGTGCTCGTCGTAGACCATCCGCTCGTACAGCGCTCCCCCGACGCCCTGCGCGACGCCGCCGTGCACCTGGCCCTCGAGGATGCGTGGGTTGATCACCGTCCCGCAGTCGTGCACGACGCAGTACCGCAGGATGCGAATCTCCGCGGTCTGCGGATCGGTCTCGACGATCGCGGCGTGCACGCCATTGGCGAACGTCGAACGGATGGGTGAGTAGTAGTCGGTGCCCTCGAGCCCGGGCTCCTCGTCATCCGGCACAGGTGGCCGGTCGTAGTCGACGTTGCCCGCGAACTGGGTGGCCTGCTTGGACGCCTCGTCGAAGGCGTACCGCAGTGGATTCGACAGCACCGCCACCGTGGCGAGCGAGATCTCCTGTCCGGGCGACCCCTTGACTCGCACCGTGCCGTCGACGATCTCCAGATCCTGCGGGTCCGCCTCGAGCGCGTCGCCGGCGACGCGCAACGCCTTCTTGCGCACTCGCCGGGCGGCAAGCGCGATGGCGTTTCCGCTCACGACTGCCGCCCGCGAGGCGAACGTGCCGACGGCGTAGCCGAACCTGCGGGTGTCCCCCGTGGTCACGCTGACGCGGTCGATCGGCACGCCGAGCTCGTCCGCGACGATTTGCGCGAACGCGGTCCTGTGTCCCTGCCCCTGCGAGGTCAGCCCGGTTGCGACGACAACGCCGCCGTCGCTGTGCACCTTGACCCAGCCGCCCTCGTACGGCCCGGGTCCGGTGCCCTCGACGTAGCAGCCGAGCCCGATCCCCACCCGTCGGCCCTCGGCTTCCGCCTGAGCGCGGAACGCGTCGAACTCGTCCCAGCCGACGAGCTTCTTGATCTTGTCCAGAGAAGCCGGGAAGTCGCCGGAGTCGTACACCAGCGGCCGTCCGTCCTGGAAGATCAGGCCGTAGTCCCAGGGCATCTCGTCCGGCTGGATGAAGTTGCGCGACCGCACCTCAGCCCGGTCGAGGCCGAGCTCGTCCGCAATCGCGTCCATCGTGCGCTCCATCGCGAACACGCCCTGCGGGCGACCGGCGCCGCGGTACGGCGTGACGATGACGGTGTTCGTGTAGAGGCTGAAGAACTCGACCCGGTAAGCGCCCGGCTTGTACGGACCAAGCAGCTGCGTCGAGCTGTTGATCGGCACGATCAAGCCGTACGGGGTGTAGGAGCCGTGGTCGTGCCAGATGGTGACGTCGAGTCCGAGGATGATGCCGTCATCGTCGAAGCCGACCCGCACGTGTAGGTGCTGCTCGCGCTCGTGCGCGCTCGACACGAAATGCTCGCGGCGGTCCTCGACCCACTTGACCTCGCGGTCGAGCCGGATCGCGGCCCACGGGACGAGGACCTCCTCCGGCCAGGGGTGCACGATCTTGACGCCGAAGCCGCCACCGACGTCGGGGGCGATGACCTCGATGCGGTCCGGGGAGATCCCGAGCTTGGCGGACAGCGCCGCCCGAACGCTGGTCGACGCCTGCGTCGAGGTGTGCACCCTTAGCGTGCGGTCGTCACCGTCCCAGCGCGCGTGCACGCCCCTGCCCTCCATCGGCATGCTCGCGCTGCGCTCGACCTCGAGGTCGAGCGCAAGAACGTGGGGCGCCGCGTCGATGGCCGCGGGCGCGTCGCCGTACTCCTGCACCATGTCGGCGGCGATGTTGCCGGGGACGTCGTCGTGCACGAGATGCTCCGCGGCGCGCGCTGCCGCAACGCCGACGACGGCGGGCAGTGGCTCGTATGTGACGGCGATGAGCTCGGCGGCATCCTCGGCGACATATCGGTCGGTGGCGACGACCATCGCGACCGGCTCGCCGACGTGGTTGACCTCGTCCTTGGCCAGGCAGTAGCCGGTACGCGCGTGGGTGAGCGTCGGATGCGGGATGAGCACGGGCAGCGGGTCGGCGACTGGGCCATCGAGATCGTCGTAGGTGTAGATCGCGACCAGGCCCTCGACGTCGAGGGCCGCGGTGACGTCGATGTCGGTGATGCGGGCATGACCGTGCGGGCTGCGGACGAATGCGACCGCAAGCGCGTCGTGGCCGAGGTCGTCGAGGTAGCGCCCGTTGCCGGTGAGCAGCCGCGGGTCCTCCAGGCGGGCGATGCCCTCCCCCAGCATCCGGGTCGTCATGAGCAATCAGCTCCAATAGCGGATGCGATTCTGACCACCAGCGCGCCGAATCCGCATCCGCTGTTGGAGGCGTTTGCGGTCATGACGTCTCCGCGCCGCGCAGCTCGGCGGCGCGCAGCACCGAGGCGACGATGTTCTGGTAGCCGGTGCAGCGACATAGGTTGCCGGCGATCGCTTCGCGTGCTTCGTCTTCGCTCGGGTCGGGGTTCTCGTCGAGGTAGGCGGTGATCGTCGTGACGAAGCCAGGGGTGCAGAAGCCGCACTGCAGGCCGTGGCAATCCTGGAATGCTTGCTGCACCGCGCCGAGCGAGCCGTCGGGGTTGGTACAACCCTCGATGGTGGTGACCTCCTCGCCGTCGACGCTGACGGCGAGAAGGAGACATGACCTCATCGGCTTTCCGCCGACGAGGACGGTGCACGCGCCGCAGACGCCATGTTCGCACCCGACGTGCGTGCCCGTCAGCCGCAGGTCGTGCCGCAGCGCGTCGGACAGCAGCCGTCGTGCCGGTACTCGTACCTGATGCGGGACGCCGTTGACGGTGAGCTCGACGTCGTGCAGTACCTCGGCGCTCATCGCTGATCTGCCAGGGCAGCCGCCGCCGCCTCGCGCACCGCGCGGGCCGTGAGCACGCCGACGAGCTGGCGGCGGTACTCGGCAGTGGCGTGGATGTCGGCCTCCGGGTCGGTTCCGTCCTGGGCGAGCCGGCTGGCCGCCACCCACCCATCGTCGTCCGCGGGCGCATCTGCGGCCATCCCGCCCACGGCATCGGTGAGGTCGAGAACCGTCGGCGTGCTGCTCACCGAGATGAACCCCGCGCTGGCCGACTGGATCCGATCGTCCGGGCCGAGCGTTACGAGGGCGCCCACGCCGCACAGGGCGTAGTCACCGTGCCGGCGCGAGATCTCGTGCCACGCCGAACCCGTGCGCGAGGGTGGCTGCGAGAAGTGGACCGAGGTTGCGAGCTCCCCCGGCCGCAGGTCGGACTCCAGCGGGGCGAGGAAGAAGTCGTCCGCACCGACCGTACGAGCGCCGCTCGTGCTGCGTAACTCCACCGTGCCGCCAAGCAGCGCGAGCACCGCGGTCATCTCCCCCGCGGGATCGGCATGGACGATGCTGCCGACCGTCGTTCCGCGGTTGCGGATCGTCGGATGCGCGACGTTGCGCACGGCCTGGCGCAGCAGCGGAATCGCCCGAAATGCCGAGGAATCCCGCTCCACGTCGGCGTGGCGGACCAGCGCCCCGACGCGCACGCCCGTCTCGTCGACCTCGATTCGGTCGAGATCGGGCAACCGGTTGATGTCCACGAGAGCGGCCGGAGCTGCTAGCCGCATGCTGAGCAGCGGCAGCAGGCTCTGGCCGCCGGCGAGGACCTTGCCGCCATCGGCGACGTCGGCCAACACCGACGTCGCCTCGTCCATGGTGGCTGGCCGGTGGTAGTCGAAGCGCGGCGGCTTCACCGCGGCGGCGTGTCCCGCCTGTCGCGCGGTTCGGGGGTGTCGGGCCGGTCGGGGCGGTCGAGCTGCTCGACCTGCGTCCGCCGTGCCTCCTCGTCACCCACGCGGTCAGGCCGGTCGGGTCGCGATGTCGTCTCGTCGTCCGGCGGTTCCTCGTACATGCCCGGCTGGTCGTACACGAGCATTGCGCCGCGCCGGTCCGCCTCCTTCAGATATGGCGGAGCCACCGCCCGAGCGAGGTGATAGCCGGCGATCGTCACGATCGTGCCGAGCGCGATGCCCGACAGCACGAAGTTATCGGTGATCTGCAGGCTCGTATCGCCGATCGCGATGATGATGCCGGCAGCAATCGGAACCAGATTGATCGGGTTCGCGAAGTCGACGCCGTTCTCCTTCCAAATCTTCGCGCCCAGCAGACCGATCATCCCGTACAGCACGACGGTGATGCCGCCGAGCACGCCACCTGGGGTCGACGCGACGAGCGCACCGAACTTCGGCGACAGCCCGAACACGATGGCGACAATCGCGGCGACGTAGTAGGCGGCCGTCGAGTAGACGCGGGTCGCTGCCATGACCCCGATGTTCTCGGCGTACGTCGTCGTGGGCGAACCGCCGACACTGGTCGCAATCATCGTGCCGACGCCGTCGGCGCCGATTGCGCGACCCATGACCGGGTCGAGGTCGGTGTCGGTCATCTCGGCCACGGCTTTGACGTGGCCGGTGTTCTCGGCGACGAGCGCGATCACCGCCGGGAGCACGAGCAGGATGAACGCCACGTTGAAGCTCGGCAGGTGCCAGCCGACGGCCTCGGCACCGTCGGCAGCAATCGAGGTCTGCGGCGGGAAGCCGATCCAGTCAGCAGCGGTGACGCCGTCGAAGTTGGTCCGGAAGCGGGTGCTTTCCTCGCCGGTGGCTGGGTCGAACGACGTGATCTGGCCGAAGATGCGGTCGAACAGCCACGACACGACGTACCCGAACACGAGCCCGAGGAAGATCGAGATGCGACCGGCAAAGCCGCGCAAGCCGACGGAGCAGACGATGACGAAGATCATCGTGATCAGCGCCACCCACTGATCCTGCGGCCAGTAGATGTCGGCAACGACCGGAGCAAGGTTGAACCCGATGAGCATGACGACCGCCCCGGTGACGACCGGTGGCAGCACGGCGTAGATCACCCGGGATCCGGAGAAGTGGATGATCAGCCCGATGATCGCAAGGAGCGCACCGGCCATGAAGATCGCGCCGGTGACCTCCGCGCTCGTGCCGCCCTGAGCCCGGATCGCGGCCACACCGCCGACGAATGACGCCGACGTGCCGAGATAGCTCGGCACCTTGCCCTGCACGATCAGCAGGAAGCAGATCGTGGCGACACCGCTCATCAGGATCGCGAGCTGTGGGTTGAGGCCCATGATGATCGGAAAGACGAACGTCGCCCCGAACATCGCAACCACGTGCTGCGCGCCGAGCCCCACCGTACGGCCCCAGGACAGCCGCTCGTCCGGCCGAACCACCTCCCCCGGAGGCGGCGTCTTGCCGTCGTAGACGACCTTCCAGCTGAACGCCATGGCATCCCTCCGCAGTTCGCGCCCCCGCTGCTGCCGACTTCGGAGCCCACCTTGGCGGAAACCTCGGTGCACGGCTAGGAGGCGGCGCCGATCCGCTTGACGGATGTGTCATGTCAAATTAGCTTGACACCTCGTCCGCAACCTCATCCGCACCCTACGAAGCGAACGTGGCCTGTCCCAGGCCGAGCTCGCCGACGCCCTCGGCGTGTCCCGGCAAACGGTCAACAACATCGAGACCGGCCGGTTCGACCCGTCCCTACCACTCGCCCTGCGCGTGGCCCGTTTCTTCCGTACCCCGGTCGAAGCGGTGTTCTTCGAGGACGAGCCGCACTGAATTCCCGAGAAGAGGCCCTAGAGGAGGAGCCATGCCAACCGAGGAAGAGCTGTTCACCATCGACTACCTGCGCGCGTCGATCGACGACGCCCTGGTTCAGCAAGCGCCCGCCACCGACTAGCTAGCGCACCTGCCCTCCATCCGCAACGATCATGGAGTGATACACACCGTCTCCCCCGTCATAGCGGCGTGTCGCACGGATCACTCCATGATCGTTGCGAAAGGGGAGGTGCTGCCGGCGGCTGCGGACGACGCGCTCCGGCCGCTGCTCACGGGCCCGGTACGTCCCGCGAAGCTCCTCGCCGTCGTCACCGATGCCGTCCACCTGCAGGTCGGCTCAACCCTCGTGGTCGTGTGCGGTCCATCGGCGGTACGACTGCCGGGCTCCGTGACCGTGGCCGCGCCGCTGTCGACGATCCTCGACCTCGACGTGCTCGATCCAGCCACCGTCGGCGCGGGGCACCTCGTGCTCGGTCGACGTGCTCTTTCCGTCCGACGGTGGATGGCCGCTCCCCGACCTCGGCTTCGCAACGTCGCCGCTGCCGTGCGGCGCGCGCGCACGGTCGATGTACCGGCGGCGCCGGCGCTGCTCGAGCAGGCTCTTCGAGGCGAGACGGACGTGAACACGACAATCGCCGGCATGATCGGCCTCGGTCCCGGCCTCACCCCGGCGGGCGACGACATCGTCGCGGGCGCCCTGCTCACGCTCACGGCCGCCAACGACCCGCGACAGCGTGCGGTCGGCGTCGCCACCCATGACCAGCTGCACCGGACCACAGCCGTCTCGCGCGCACTCCTCCAGGCCGCCGCCCAGGGGCGCTGCATCCCTCAAGCCGCGCGCTTCATCGCGGCGCTTGACGGGCGCGAGGAGCTGAACTCTGCGCGAAACGCACTCATCGACGTCGGCCACTCTTCCGGAGAGGCGGTCGTTACCGGCATCGTTGCTGCCCTGACCACACGTGGACCGAAGGAGGCAGCCGCGTGAAGATGGTCGAGGTACGGCGCGGCGCCTACCGCGACTCCGTCGCGCTCATGCAGGTGAGCCAGGCCGTTGCCTCCGAACCGGGCGTCAACACGGCCCTGATCGCGATGGCCACCGAACTCAACGTTGCGCTGCTCGCCGACATGGGTTTCGAGCTGAGCGACCCGGCCGGCCCCAACGACATGCTCGTCGCCATCGACGGCCCCGACCTCGATGCGGCGGTGGCTCGGCTCGAGCGCGAGCTGTCGTCCACCACGCGGCCGGATACGGATACGTCGGCGGGGCGCACGTCGCCGCGCACCGTTGGATCTGCCGTACACGCCTCTGGCGCGGACCTCGTCCTCGTGTCTACCCCAGGTCGCGCGGCCTTCCTCGATGCTGTCGACGCGCTCGATGCTGGTGCGCACGTGATGTTGTTCAGCGACAACGTGCCGCTCGATCAGGAGGTAGCGCTCAAGGTCGAGGCGGATCGGCGTGGCCTACTCGTCATGGGACCCGACTGCGGCACCGCGGTGATCGGCGGCGTGGGCTTGGGGTTCGCCAACGTCGTACGGCCGGGGCCGGTCGGCATCGTGGCTGCATCGGGGACGGGAGCGCAGCAACTGCTGGTGCTGCTCGACGGCGCTGACGTCGGTGTGTCGCACTGCCTCGGCGTGGGTGGCCGCGACCTGTCCAACGATGTCGGCGGCCGGTCGACGCTACGCGCCCTCGATCTGCTTGCCGACGACGACACCACTGAAGTGATCGTGCTGGTGTCGAAGCCTCCGGCAGCCGATGTCGCAGCGCGCGTGCGGAAGCATGCCGATTCGCTCGGGAAGCCGGTCGTGTACGGCCTTCTCGGCCGCGGCCAGAACGATCTGACGGCCAGCGCGCAGCAGGTCGTCGAAGCCGTTGGAGCGACGTGGTCAGCGCCACGATCATGGCCGGCACGGCAGTCGAACGTCACCGGCTCCCTGCGCGGGCTCTACGCCGGCGGCACGCTCTGCGACGAGGCCATGGTCATCGCGAGCGACGCCCTGGGCCCCATCTACTCGAACATCCCCCTCGAACCGGACTGGAAAGCAGCATCCGACGGCCCGGCCAACGGCCATCTCATGCTCGACTTTGGCGACGACGAGATGACGGTCGGCCGCCCACACCCGATGATCGACAACGCGCTGCGCGTCCGCCGGCTGCTCGCCGAGGCCGACGATCCGACCTGCGGCGTGCTCCTCCTCGATGTCGTCCTCGGCCACGGCGCGCATCCCGACCCGGCGGCCGAGCTGGCACCCGCGATCCGTACGGCACGCGAGACGGCCGGTCGGAATCTGCCAGTTGTCGTCGCCCTGATCGGGACGCGCGACGACCCGCAGGGACGAGATCGCCAGGCGACCGCACTGAACGAGGCAGGCGCCGACGTCCACCTGTCCAACGCCGATGCCGCCCGGACGGCGGTCGGCCTCCTCGGCGGCAGCGACACATGACCGGGCTCCCATCCGTCGACACCGGCGTCGTCACCGCGGGCGTCGAAGTGTTTGTCGATGCGCTGCGGGCCCAGGCTGTCCCGGTAACTCCGGTCGACTGGCGCCCTCCTGAGGGCGACACCGAGCCGGCGCTCGCCACCGTTCTCGGCGATCCGCGGCGCCGTGAGGCCAATGAGCGGGCGCTCGCGGCCATGCTGCGTTCCACTGCAATGCTCGTCGACGTGCGGCCGGCCGCGGACGCACTCGGGCTGCAGCGCGGGCAGTTCCTGCATGCCGGGCCGCCGATCGACTGGGATCGAGCCTCGGGTCCGCTGCGTGGTGCACTGATCGGCGCGATGCTGCTTGAGGGGCTCGCGGAGTCATCCGATGATGCGGAGAAGCGCCTCGCCTCAGGCGAGGGCATCGAGCTTGCGCCGTGTCACTCCCGCGGCGCCGTCGGTCCGATGGCCGGTGTCGTCTCACCGTCGATGTGGATGTTCGAGCTACGCGACGACGCCAACGACGGCGTCGCCTGGTGTTCGCTCAACGAAGGCCTCGGCAAGGTGCTTCGTTACGGCGCCTACTCCGACGAGGTCATCGACCGGCTCCGATGGATGAATGCCGTCCTGGGACCGATGCTGAAGACCGCGGTGCAAGGACACGGTCCCGTCGACGCCAAGGCAATCGTCGGGCAGATGGTGCAGATGGGCGACGAGGGTCACAACCGCAACCGCGCCGGCACACTGATGCTGCTGCGCGAGTTGCTGCCCAACATCCTGGACAGCGGTGCGTCAACGTCCGACATCGCCGACGTCGCCCGCTTCGTCGCGAGCAACGACCACTTCTTCCTCAATGTGGTCATGCCCGTCGGAAAGCTGCAGACCGCCGCTGCAGCAGGCATTCCAGGCAGCACCGTCGTCACGACGATGGCACGCAACGGCACCGACTTCGGCATCCAGGTATCCGGCACTGGTGACGCGTGGTTCACCGGTCCTGCGAACGTGCCCGAAGGGCTCTACCTCGGCGCGTACGGACCGCAAGACGCCAACCCCGACATTGGGGACTCCGCGATCACCGAGACTATGGGCATCGGTGGATTCGCTATGGCGTCCGCCCCGGCGATTGTCCGCTTTGTCGGCGGCAGCGTCCCGGACGCGTTGCGTACGACGCAGGAAATGTACGAGATCACCGTTGGCGAGAACCCTGCGTATGCCCTGCCGATCCTCGACTTCCGCGGCACGCCAACCGGCATCGACGTGACGAAGGTGTTGCGCACTAGCATCCTCCCGCAGATCAACACCGGCATGGCTGGCCGCGTCGCGGGCACCGGCCAGGTCGGAGCCGGGTTGGTGAATCCGCCGATGGAGTGCTTCACCAAGGCCATCGATGCGCTGGCAGCAGTCACGTGAGTGACCGGACGATCCGCATTGGCGTCGACACCGGCGGGACGTTCACCGACGTCGTTGCATTCGACGAGGCGACCGGGCAACTGGCGACAACGAAGACCCCGTCGACGCCGGCGAATCCCGCCGACGGCTTCATGACTGGCATCGCGAAGGTGCTCGACCTGCTCGACCTGCGCGAGCAACAAGCCGCCGCCGGGGTCAACGCTGTCAGTCACGGCACCACCGTCGCAACCAACCAGCTCCTCGAGGGAAAGGTCGGCGAAATCGGCTTCATCACCACCGAGGGGTACGAGGCCGTGCTCGAGATCGCTCGCCAGAGCGTGCCGGACGGCTACGGCAACAGCTACTTCTGGGTGAAGCCCGACCGCATAGTCCCGCGTCACCTGGTGCAGGGCGTCGGCGGGCGACTGGACTTCACCGGGGCAGAGATCCGGTCCTTCGACGACGACGGCGCCCGCCGGGCGGCGACCTGGTTCCGTGAGCGCGGCATCACGACCCTCGGCGTGTGCTTCCTGCACTCGTATGCCAACCCGGCGCATGAGGAGCGCATGCGCGACATCCTGCAAGAGCTGCACCCCGATGCCGTCGTCTCGATTTCCAGCGAGGTGCTGCGCGAGTACCGCGAGTACGAGCGCTCCATGACGACGCTGGTCGACGCCGCCGTCAAGCCCAAGCTCAGCCGGTACATCGCCAGCATTCAGCAGCAGCTGAACGCGTACGTGTCCGAGGACGTGCCGTTCTACGTGATGAAGTCCAACGGCGGCGTGCTGTCTGCTGACGAAGTCGTGCACCAGCCGATCACGACCGTGCTGTCCGGCCCGGCGGCCGGCGCGCTCGGTGCCGCGCTGATCGCAGGTGCCGCCGGCTTCGACCGCGTGCTCACCTGCGATGGCGGCGGCACGTCCACCGACGTCACGGTCGTCGTCGACGGCGAGCCGACGCTCACCACCGAGGGCACCGTCGGTGCCTTCCCCAGCAAGATCCCCATGATCGACGTCGTCACGGTTGGCGCGGGTGGAGGCTCGATCGCCTGGTTGTCGCCGGAGGGCACGCTCAAGGTCGGACCACAGTCGGCCGGTGCCCATCCCGGTCCGCTGTGCTACGGCACCGGAGGCACCGACGTCACGGTTACGGACGCCTGCGTCGTGCTCGGGCGCATCCCGCCGCACCTGCTGGGTGGCGAAATCCCGCTCGATGTCGACGCTGCGCGCGACGGCGTCGCGCAGCTCGCCAGCAAGCTCGGACTGAGTCCGGAGGCCTGCGCGACCGGGATCCTCGAGATCTCCGCCTGGAATCAGGCGAATGCGCTGCGGCAGATCACCGTGCAGCGCGGCCTCGACGTTCGCGACTTCACGTTGACGACATTCGGCGGCTCCGGCTCGCTGCTGCTGTGCCGGCTCGTCGACATCCTCGACATCCCGACCGTCCTGGTCCCACCGGACCCGGGCAACGTGTCGGCGTTCGGCCTACTGACTGTCGACGTGAAGAACGACTACGTCCGGACCCAGGTCGTGCTGCACGACCAGCTCGACGTCGCGGTGCTGCAGACGGTGTACGGCGAGCTGGCCGAGCAGGCCGACGCTGCGCTGGCCGTCGAAGGCTTTCCGGAGGATCAGCGCACCTTCGTCCGGACCGCCGACCTGCGGTACTTCGGCCAGGCATTCGAGGTCCGCGTCCCCGTGCCGAGCAGCGACCTGGACGAGCAGGCATTCGACGGCGTCGCGCGGGCCTTCCACGCCGAGCATCGAAGGCTGTATGGCTACGACTTCGCAGGCGACCTGGAGCAGCAGGTCGAATGGGTACACCTGCGCGTCTCCGGCATCGGCCCGATCACGCGTCCAACGATCCAGGTCATTGTCGAGAACGGGCACGCAAGCGAGATCAGGCCCCGCTCTAACCGACCGGTGTGCTTCGACGCCACGGACGGGTACGTCGAGACACCGGTGTACTGGCGGCCCGATCTGCGCGGCGGCCAGGTCGTGCGCGGTCCGGCGATCCTCGAGGAGTTCGGCTCCACCGTGCCGCTGCACCCGGGGTTCGCCGCGCGCGTCGACGACCGGCGCAACCTGATCATCACCCGGGAGTCCTGATGGACTCGCGGCTGGTCCCCACGCAGTTCCCGTACGGCTTCCTCACCGCAGACGCCGGTGCCAGCGCGGACCCGGTGCTCGTCGAGATCGTGCAGGGAACGCTCGCCAGCGTCGAGCGCGAGGTCGAAACCGCAATCGCACGAACCAGCCGCAGCCCCATGATCCGCGACGCGCACGACTTCCGCGCCGGCATCCACGACCGATTGCTGCGCAAACTCACGGGCCGCTCATACTCCGCGCTCGTTCACCCCATCGCGCGCGACTTCCCCATGACGCAGATGCGGTCCGGCGACGTGTTCTTCCACAACGACGTTTACCGCTCCGAGGGCGGCATCGGTCACTTGCCCGATCTGTGCGTCACCGTGCCGGTGTTCTACGACGGCAACGTCGTTGCGTTCATCCAGGCGTTCGGGCATCACGACGACATCGGCGGCGCCGTACCCGGCTCGATGCCGAGCGGTGCCACCAGCGTGTATGAGGAAGGCCTGATGGTTCCGCCGATCCGACTGTGGGACCAGGGCGTGCCTAACCAGGCAGCGTTGACGATCCTCACCCGGAACTCGCGAATGCCGGAGTCGCTCGCCGCCGACCTCGACGCGGAGTGCTCCGCGTGCCTCATGGGTGCACACCGGCTCGAGGAGCTGTTCGGCCGCTACGGCCGCGACAGCATCGAATCGTGCTTCGACGCAATTCTCGACCGCACCACCCAGACGTACCGCCGTGAGATCCTCGACAGGATCCCCGTCGGCAGTTGGGTGTGGGAGGACTACGCCGAGCACGACGGCGTCGACGCACCGAAGCTGCACGCGCAACGGATCACGCTCACTCGCACCGACGCGGACGATCCTGGCGGTGAACGGCTCGTTCTCGACTTCGCCGGTACGAGCCCGCAGGCGCAGGGCCCCATCAACCACTGCGGCGACTACAGCGACGGCGTCTTCCTCAAGAAGTGGCTCGCGCCGATCCTGCGCAACCTCGCCGAGACGCCGCAGCGGATGGCGGAGCTGGACGTCAACGAGGGCGTGGTGCCGCTCATCGAGATGCGCTTCCCGCCGCCGGGCACCTTGCTGACTCCTGTCTTCCCAGCGCCCACCAACGCGCGCACATTCGTGATCCTGCGGCTGCTCGGTGTGCTCGCGGGAGTGCTGGCTAAGGCGGTCGGCGGTGCGATGCCGGCTGATCAGGAGACCATCCGCTACACCGGCGTGTACGGGCTGGATGCGACGGGGCGCCCGTACCTCATGCGCGAGGTGCTCGGAGGCGGGTCGGGCGGTCGGCCGTACGCCGACGGCGAGGACACCATCCACGTCGTGCCCGACTCGCGGAACCTGCCGACGGAGTTCACCGAGGCGCGGTTCCCGTTCGTCGTCGAGAAGCTGTCGCTCGCGGTCGACTCTGGCGGGCCTGGACTGCATCGCGGTGGCCTCGGCTACGAGAAGCAGATCCGGATGCTGCGCGACGCGCACTTCATGTCGATCGCCGACCGGTCGATCCTCGCCTGCTGGGGCGTCAACGGTGGCCGCGCCGGCCGGCCGTTCGAGGTCGTCATCGATCCCGGCGGTCCGGCCGAGCGCGTTGTCGATGCATTGGCCGACGCCGAGCCGGTACCTGCGGGTTCGGTGATCCGGATCCGCACCACCGGCGGCGGTGGCTGGGGCGATCCGCTCGACCGCGACCCCGATCTCGTCGTACGCGACGTGCGATGGCACAAGGTTTCGCCGGAAGGAGCGCTGCGCGACTACGGCGTTGTGGTGACCGGATCTGTCGACGACAACCTCTCCTACGACAGCGCCGCCACCCGGTCCCAGCGAATACAGCTGCGTGCAGCTCGCGGCAATCGGGCGTTCTTCGACCGCGGGCCGGGCTACGCGCAGCTCAGCGGCGGTGCCGACGCTGCAGACGTCGACTGGCTCTGAGCCGAAAGGGGCGGACATGTCCGGAGATGAGCAGGACGTCATTGTCGTTGGTGCCGGGCTGGCGGGCCTCACTGCCGCCCGTGAATTGCGCCATGCCGGCCGCGAGGTCCTGCTGCTGGAGGCGCGAGATCGCGTGGGCGGGCGCGCGTACACGGCGCAGTTGGACGGCATCGATGTTGAGCTGGGCGGCGCGTTCGTCCACTGGTTCCAGGCTCACATGTTCGCGGAGTTGACGCGCTATGGCCTTTCCTACCGGCCGATGCCGCTACCCAGTCAATGGTCGTATCGCAGTCAGCGGCAGAGGCACAACAGCACGGTGGAAGACATGGCGCCCCGGATGCAGGACGCGTTTGCCCGTCTCTTTGCCGATGCGCGAGAGGTCTTTCCGTTGCCGTACCAACCGCTCGCACTAGCCGACGCGGTCGCCGCAGTAGATCAGCTCTCCGTGCAGGACCGCATCGACAACAGCGGCCTGGACGTCGAAGAACGTGACATGGTCAACGCCGTACTCAGCACCTCGTGCTCGGCGCGGTGCTCCGAATCTGCCTTGACCGCAATGCTCGCACGACTACGCCGTCGCTGGGTGGGACTTCGGTTTAATGCTGGACAGCCTGGGTGCCTTTGGACTGCGGACGGCCGACCTGGTGACGGGATTGGTCGACGACGGCAACGCCACCATAAAAACATCATCGCCGGTTGCCACCGTCGAGCAGCACGATGAGCAGGTCAGGATCATCACCCGTGAGGGCAACGAGTACACGTCGTCAGCTGCGGTGGTTGCTGTACCCCTCAACACCCTGCACGCCATCGAGTTCACGCCCGGGTTGCAGGCGGAGAAACTGGCCGCAGTGAACGAGGGCCAGGCAAGCCACGGCCTGAAGGTGTCAGCACGGATTCGTGGTGAGCGCGAGCCGATCTTCAGCATGGCGCCCGATGACGAGCCACTCACCTTCCTGGCTGCTACACAGGTTCTTGACGACGACAGCCAGGTGATCGTTGCTTTCGGCCCCGACGCGCGTCGTCTTCCGCCTACCGATGAGTCGGCGGTCAGAGGAGCAATCGAAGACCTGCTTTCGTCCCATGCGCGCGTCGATGCGATGGTCACGCATGACTGGTGCGCGGACGAGTTCTCGCGCGGGACGTGGTCGGTGTTCCGTCCCGGCCAGCTCGTTGACGCACTCGAGGTTCTGCAAGCCCCGCACGGACGCGTCGTGTTCGCCGGTTCGGACATCGCGAACGGCTGGAACGGCTTCATGGACGGCGCTATCGAGTCTGGGCTGAGTGCCGCGCGGTCGGTTTCCCAGCTGCTCAAGTAACTCGCAAGTCACCGAGGACGTCGACGTCGCGCGGATCTCCCGTGCCGTCGCAGGCCACCGTGACGACGAGGTCGGCTCGACTCTTCATGAGCGCCTTGGCACCGACATCGCCGACAGCGAAGCGCTCTGCATCGTCCCAGACGTCCCGCGACAGCAGGACGGGATGCCGGGGCGCACCGTCGTATGTCGCCACCGCGATGGCGGCACCGCGCTCGTGCGCAGCCAGCAGGCGGCGAACAGCATCCACGCCCACCCAGGGCGTGTCCACCAGCACAACGACGGCCGCGGTTGCATCGGTCTCGCGCAGAGTGGCCAATCCCGCGCGTAGCGACGAGCCCATGCCGGTCTCCCACTGCGGGTTCGCGACGACGCGGGCACCAGTGACCTCGAGCGCAGCCGCGCCAGAGACCACGACGATCGGCGTGCAGCCTCCGTCTCGCACCAGGCGGGCCGCCCGGTCGACCAGTCGCTCGCCGTCAAGCCGAGCAATCGCTTTCGGCCCGCCGAAGCGGCGGCCAGCGCCGGCAGCCAGGACGAGCCCGGCGACGCTCACGATCCGGTCATCAGTCGGGACTCGTGGTGGATGGGTCCGTTGACCTCGCTGAGCCGGCGGCCACTGCCTCCCCAGCGTCCGGCAATGATCTCGGCGGCGATGCTGATCGCGGTTTCCTCCGGGGTCCGCGCGCCGATGTCGAGGCCGATCGGCGATGCAAGCCGTGACAGACGGTCAGTGGGGACGCCCTTCTCCCGCAGCTGCGCCAGCCGATCCTCGTGCGTGCGTCGCGACCCCATCGCACCGATGTATGCAGCATCCGTCGACAGCGCGACCTCGAGCAGCGGTACGTCGAACTTGGGGTCGTGGGTGAGAACGCACATCACCGTACGGCTGTCGATCTGGCCCGCCTCGACGAGTCGGGACAGGAAGCGATGCGGCCACTGCACGACGACCTCGTCCGCGTCGGGGAACCGCTTGCGGGTAGCGAAGACGGGACGTGCATCGCACACGGTGACGTGATAGCCGAGAAACGAGCCCATCCGCGCAACCGCTGACGCGAAGTCGATTGCGCCGAAGACGAGCATGCGCGGTGCCGGCGCGAACGACTGCACGAACACCGACAGCTCGTCGCGGCGCCGTTCACCCTCAGGGCCGTAGTGCAGCATTCCCGTCTTGCCTTGGCCAAGCATGCCGCGGGCGTCGTCCGCGACCGCCTCATCGAGGCGCTCGGGCCCCAGTGAACCGGCAACTCGATCCGGCCACACGATCAGGTGCGCACCGACGTCTGCTGGTCCGGACACGACCGTCGCCACGGCGACCGGCTCTTGCGCCTCGATGCTGCTCGCGACGACGGCGAGCTCGGGAAAGGTCGCTGCATCGATGCGTTCGACGAAGACGTCGAGAACGCCGCCGCAGGTCAGTCCGACAGCGAATGCATCGTCATCGCTGACGCCGTACCGCTGTAGCGTCGGCGCCGCCCCGGCAAGCACGTCCTGACCCAGCTCGTAGACGGCCCCTTCGACGCAGCCGCCCGAGACGCTGCCCACGGCTTCGCCGTCGATCGAGACCGCCATGGCTGCACCTGGCGGACGTGGCGCCGACCGGAACGTGCTGACCACTGTCGCCAGCGCGAACGGTGCGCCAGCGACATACCAGCTGCGCACCTCGTCCAAGACGTCACGCATGCCGTTCCTCCCGCGACAGCAGCTCAGCCAGCTGCTCGAGCGTCGCCAGCGTGTGCCCGGCAACGAAGTCGTCAACGTACGGAAGGGCAGCGGCCATCCCGCCGGCCAGCGGCGCGTAGCCACTCTTCCCGCGATGGGGGTTCACCCAGACGATGCGATGCGCGAGTCGTGACAACCGCGCCATCTGCGCGCCGAGCAACACCGGGTCGCCGCGTTCCCAGCCGTCCGATGCAATGACGACAACCGCGCCGCGGGCGGTGCCGCGCTGCCCCCAGCGATCGAGGAACGCGCGCAGTAGCTCGCCCAACCGCGTCCCCCCACTCCAGTCAGGAACTGCTGCGGATGCTGTCGCCAGCGATGCATTGGCGTCGCGACCGCCGAGCTCACGGGTGACGCGCGTCAGCCGGGTGCCGAGTGTGAAGACCTCGGTCCGGCGCCGGCGACGCACGGCGGCGTGGGCAAAGCGGAGATAGGCGTCGGCATACGGGGACATGGAACCGCTGACGTCGAGCACCATCACCAGCCGACGGGGCGTTACCCCAGGACGATGCCGGTGCAGGTGTAGTGGTTCCCCGCCATGCTTCAGTGCAGCTCGGACCGTGCGCGGTGCGTCGACGGCACCGCGGGCGGAGGGATGCCGGCGGCGAGCCCGGCGCATCGGGCCGGCAGCATTCAATGCCGCAACCAGTCGGCGCACTTCTTCACGCTCATCCGGAGTCAGCGTGGCAAGGTCGCGATGTCGGAGCACCTCAGCTCGGCTTGCGGCGCCGATGACGTCGTCGCGCTCCTCCCCGGCGTTGTCCTCATCGTCGCCGGGTATGGCAATCGAGACGTGCCGCAACACTGGCGAGGGACGTTGACGCAGCCGCAGCGCGCCGTGCTCGCCGCGGAAGTACGCGTCGAAAGCGCGGTCGTACCGATCGAGGTCCTCGTGTCGCCCGCACAGCGTGATCCGACCGGTCCAGTAGACGTCGCGGCGTCGGGATACGTCGACCTGGTCGAGCGCTGTCAAGAATGCATGCAGTCGCGTCGTATCTGCGGCGACGCCGGCGTTGCGCAACGTACGGGCGAATCCGACCAGGACATCGGTGGTGTGGTCCATGCTGGTCACCCGCTCGCCGCGACGAGCAGCGTCTCCACTCCACGCGCGCGTACGGCGTCCTGATCCTCCCGGTACTTCAGGACGACGCCGAGGGTGGCGGCCGCGGTGTCACGATCGAGCTCGCGAGCGCCGAGCGCGAGTAAAGCGCGCACCCAGTCGAGCGACTCGGCGACGCCGGGCGGCTTCACCAGCTCGAGCTCGCGCAGTGCCTGCGCCGCGCCGGCCACGCTCTGCGCGAGACGCTGCGTCGACTCAGGCAGCCGGCGCCTCAGGATCGCCACCTCACGATCGAAGGACGGGTGCTCGACCCACGCGTAGAGACAGCGCCGCTTAAGGGCGTCGTGGACGTCGCGCGTCCTGTTGCTGGTAACGACGACGACCGGCGGGACATCGGCACGGATCGTTCCGAGCTCGGGAACGGAGACGGAGAAATCCGACAGCACCTCGAGCAAGAATGCTTCGAACTCGTCATCGGCGCGGTCGACCTCGTCGACGAGTAGCACGCTCGGACACGTCTCGATGGCCTGCAGCAGCGGCCGCGCTACGAGGAACCGGCGGTCGTACAGGTCCCGTTCGATCACCTCGGCATCGGTGATGCCGGCCGCCTCGGCGGCGCGCAGATGGAGCAGTTGGCGCGGAAAGTCCCAGTCGTACAGCGCCTGAGACGCGTCGAGACCCTCGTAGCACTGCAGCCGCAGCAGCGGGGCGTCGAGCAGCTCCGCCAGCGCTGCCGCGAGCGACGTCTTGCCAACGCCAGCGTCGCCCTCGAGGAACAGCGGCCGGGGCATGGTCAGCGCGAGGTACGTCGCCATCCCCAAGCCCTCATCCGCGAGGTAGCCGACCGACGCCAGCCGGTCGACGAGCGCCAGCGGTGAGTCGATGCCGAGCGCAGGAAGCGGACGCGGCGTCGACGGCACGGAACGAGGCTACGACGAAGCCGGGACGGTCGCCCTCTTCACGAGGTCACGCGCCGCATCAACGGCGGTGCTCGGCGACGACGGACGCGGCCACAAGTGCTACGCCGACCGCGGCCAACCCGAGGCGTTTCCCGCGGCCATTGGTGATGGCGAGCAGGGCGAGCACCCCGGCGAGCGCGATCGGCACGCCTTGTCGACGCAGCACGCTGGGTCCGGCAATCGCCATGAGGTCGACCGGCTCGGCCACCTCCGTCTGTACGACGGTCCGCGCCCTCGACGTCTCCGGCGATGTCTGGGGCTCGCCAGCCGGGGGCGGAGCGCCGGCACCGGGAATCTCCGCAGGCTTGGTCTCGGCCGCCTCGTCCTCCGCGTTCCCGGTGTCAGAGTCCGGACGCGACTCGGCGAGGCTCTCCTCGAGCCGGCGCGCGAACTCGCCCATGATCTTCGTCGACACATCTGCCATCACGCCGCGCCCGAACTGGGCCATCTTGCCGCTGACAGCAAGGTCGGTGTCGATCTCGGCCTCGGTGGTGTTTGCGTCGACCTCGTGCAGCTGAGCGGTCACCGTCGCGGAGGCGTTTCCTGACCCGCGAGCTTCACGGCCCTTCGCGCTCAAGACCACGCGTCGCTGCGCCTCGTCCACCTCGACGAACCGAATCGTGCCCTTGAAGTTCGCCGTGATGGCCCCGAGCTTGACCTTGCAGATGCCGTGGTAGTCGTCGCCGTCCACGGCTGTCAGCTGCGCCCCCGGCATGCACGGCGCGACCCGCTCCACGTCGAGGAGCACCTGCCACGCCTCCTCGATCGGCACGTTCACGGTGAAGCGGTCCTGGATGAGCATGGATTCCTCTCAAGCGGTAGCGAAACGTTCCGGCGCCGCCTCGAATCGGCGCCGGCACCCGGCACTGCAGAACCAGTACGTCACGGCGTCGTACACCGCGGTATCCGTAGCCCCGCCGGCATCGACAGTCATCCCGCAGACCGGATCCACGACGCGCTCGTACGGCGAGGCGTCGACGATCTGTACCGGTGCCGATCGTGCCTTCTCGGCCACGATCTCGGCCAGGACTGCCACCGCGATCTCCGGATGCGGCAGGTGGCCCAGGTCGAGCCCAGCAGGGGCGCGGACGCGCGCGAGGTCCTCCTCGGAAACGCCTGTAGCGCGCAGGTTTTCTCGCACAGCAACTGCTCGCCGGGCAGACGCGACCAGCGCCACGAAGCGGGCCTCGGCACCGAGGGCCTGCTCGATCGCGTCCTCGTCGTAGCGCCCCATGGTCGCCACGACGACATACGACTCCGGTCCCGTACCGACCTTCGCAAGGTCGAGCTCGCCAACCACCCGTACCGCAGGAGGAAAGGCCGCCGGATCGATGCCGTCTCGCTCCATGACCGCAACGTCGAAGCCGATCGCGGGCGCCATGGTCGCGAGCGCTTGCACCATCGGTGATCGGCCAACGATGACCAGGTGCGGTGCAGGCAGTCGGGGCTGGACGAAGATCTCGAGGGAACCGCCGCTGGCGCAGGTGACCGGCGACACGATGACGCCCTCACGCGGCTCACTCGCGGCACCAGGTGGGTCGAGGCGCACCAGCCGCGGCGTTCCCTCGACCAACGCTGCGAACGCCTGGTCGACCACGACGGGTTCTGAGCAGGAGCCCCCAACCCAGCCGATCAGCTCGCCCTCGCCGGTGACGAGCGCAGCATCCCCGGCCTTCGCCGACACGGGAGCACTCGCCCACACCACCGTCACCCGCACGTACGGCCGCCGGCGAGCGACGAGCGCTGCCTCTTGCGCTGCCAAGTCCACGCCGACACTCACGAGCCGGCTGTCTCCTTATCGCGCGCGGCGGCGATCGCTTCCCACACCTTGTCGGAAGTCGCCGGCATGTCCAGATCGCGCACACCGAGATGCGCTACAGCATCAACGACAGCATTGATGAACGCGGCCGGCGATCCGACAGTGGCCGATTCGCCCACCCCTTTGGCCCCCAGCGGATGATGCGGCGACGGCGTGCACGTGTCGTACAGGTCGAAGTGCGGCGTCTCCCAGGCCGTGGGCAGCAGGTAGTCGATGAAGTTGGCGCCGATGCAATTGCCGTCCTCGTCGAAGACGATCTGCTGCATCGCCGACATCGCGTAGCCCTCGGTGAGGCCACCCATGATCTGGCCCTCGACGATCATCGGGTTGATGCGCACGCCGCAGTCGTCGACGGCGACGACGGTCCGCGGCTTCCACTGTCCGGTGTCGGCGTCGACCTCGACGACGACGAGGTACGTCGCAAACGGGTACGTCAGGTTCGGCGGGTCGTAGTAGTGGACGCCCTCCAGGCCGGCCTCCATCCCGAGCGGATGATTGGTGTACGCAGCGAATGCGATGTCCTGAATCGTCTTCGCCTGGTCCGGCGCACCACGAACCGAGAAGCGGTCAGCGTTCCACTCGAGGTCCTCCTCGTCCACCTCGAGCAGGTATGCGGCGATCTTCTTCCCCTTCTCGCGCAGTGTGCGCGCGACCAATGCTGTCGCAGCGCCTGCCGTCGGCGTGCTGCGCGAGGCATACGTGCCGAGGCCGTACGGCGTGTTGTCAGTGTCACCCTCGTGCACGAGGACGTCCTCGGGCGGGATACCGAGCTCGTGCGCGACGATCTGGGCGAACGTCGTCTCGTGCCCCTGGCCCTGGTGCCGTACGCCGAGCTTGAGGATGGCCTTGCCG
Organism: uncultured Actinomycetota bacterium; assembly: GCA_963801015.1. Classification (GTDB taxonomy): domain Bacteria; phylum Actinomycetota; class Actinomycetes; order CAWDCV01; family CAWDCV01; genus CAWDCV01. Next base: position 774,178 of record CAWDCV010000002.1, read on the forward strand.
GTCGGGTGCACGCGCAGCTCGGCGGAGTCGAACATCTTGATGCCGAGGATGTCGTAGTCGCGACTGGGTCCGGCGCCTAGTGCCTCGGTCATGGACGCGATCCCAATGCCGATCAGCTTGCCTTCCGTACGCAGCCGCGCCTGCTCCTCGCGAAGCTGCGCGTACCCCGCCTTCTCCAGCGCCAGATCGAGCGCCGTTTCGTAGTCGCCGGAGTCGTAGACGAAGCCGGTGGCCGACGTGTAGGGGAACTGGTCGGGCTGCACGAAGTTCTTGCGGCGCAGCTCAGCGGGATCGATGCCCAGCTCGTACGCCGCCGTCGATACGAGCCTCTCGATGAGAAACGACGCCTCGGTGATTCGGAACGAACAGCGGTAGGCGACGCCGCCGGGCGCCTTGTTGGTGTACGCGCCGTCGGTGATGACGTGCGCGGCCGGCAGGTCGTACGACCCGGTGACGATGTGGAACAGCCCGGCCTTGAACTTCGACGGCTGCGCATCGGCGTACGCGTATCCCTGGTCGGACAGCATCTTCACCCGCAAGCCAAGCATCGTGCCGTCGTTGCGCAGCGCCAGCTCACCCTGCATGTGGAAGTCGCGCGCGAAGCCGGTTGAGATGAGATTGCCGGTGCGATCCTCAATCCACTTGACCGGTCGGCCTATAAGCAGCGACGCAGCGGTCGCGACGACGTACCCGGGATAGACGGGCACCTTGTTGCCGAAACCCCCGCCGATGTCGGGCGAGATGATCTGGATGTTCTGCTCGGGCAAGCCAGCAACCAGCGCAAACACGGTACGAATCGCGTGCGGTGCCTGCGACGTCATGTAGATCGTCGCCTTGCCAGACGCCGGATTGACGTCGGCCACGCAGCCGCAGCATTCGAGCGGCGCCGGATGCGAGCGCGGGTAGTGGGTGGAAAGGCTGACGACTCGGTCGGCCTCAGCGAAGGCGCGGTCGGTCGCTTCCTTGTCGCCGGCCTCCCAGTGGTAGATGCGGTTGTCGGTCTGGTCTTCCTTGTCGTCGCGAATCAGCGGCGCGCCGGCCTCGAGCGCGCGGAACGGGTCGACGACAGCGGGCAGCGGCTCGTAGTCGACGTCGATGAGCTCCAGCGCATCGTGCGCGACATACCGATCCTCGGCGACGACGCAGGCAACCTCCTGGCCCTGGAAGCGCACCTTGTCGGTGGCGAGGACGGCTTGAGTGTCGCCCGACAGCGTCGGCATCCACGCCAGATTGTGCTGCGCCAGTAGGTCACCGGTGACGACAGCGACGACTCCCGGCAGCGCCTGCGCAGCAGACGCGTCGATCGAGTTGATGCGCGCGTGCGCGTACGGGCTGCGCAGCACGGCCATGTGCAGCATTCCGCGCAGTTCCACGTCCTCGACGAAGTTGCCGCGGCCGGCGATGAGTCGGTCGTCTTCCTTGCGCTTGATGCTCTTCCCGAGCCAGCCGGACGACTCAGTTGGCGCGGTGGTCTCAGTCTCAGTTGCAGTCATCGCAGCTCCTCAGCTCGCGTCCGCACCAACCGGCTGGGACATCTCGGCAGCAGCGCGCTGCACCGCGTTAACGATGTTCTGGTAGCCCGTGCAGCGGCAGAGGTTGCCAGAGATCGCCCAGCGGATCTCTTCTTCGCTGGGGTTCGGGTTCTGCTCGAGCAGCGCCGAACCGACGAGCATCATCGCCGGCGTGCAGAAGCCGCACTGTAGGCCGTGCTCTTCCTTGAACGCACGCTGCATTGGATGCAGCTGACCGTTGCTCGCCATTCCTTCGACAGTCGTGATTGCGCGACCGTCGGCCATGACGGCGAACATGGTGCACGACTTCACCGGTACACCATCGAGCAGCACCGTGCAGACTCCGCAGCTGGTCGTGTCGCAGCCGACATGTGTTCCTGTCAGGTTCGCGACGTCGCGCAGATAGTGCACGAGTAACAGGCGTGGTTCGACGTCGGCGGTTCGCTCCTGGCCATTGACGGTGATGGTGACCTTCATCGGACCCTCGCCTTCGCAAGACCGCGCGCCACGAAGACGCGAACGACGTGTCGCTTGTAGTCCGCCGTACCGCGGATGTCGGCCTGGGGCTCGCAGGCGTCTGCCGCCAATCGCGCAGCTTCATTGATCGCTTCGTCGGTGAGCTGCCGACCGATCAGTACCCGCTCCGCATCGACCGCCTTGATGTTGGTCGCACCGACACCGGTCAGGCCGATCCCTGCGCGCTCGACGGTGTCACCATTCATCGACAGCGCGACGGCCACTCCTGCGGTCGCGAAGTCACCGACCTTGCGTTCGAGCTTGAGGTACGTGCCCGTGGTGTGTCCGGTCGGCGCCGGAACACGTACTTCAACGGCAACCTCGTCCGGACGCAGCGCGGGCGTGAACGGCCCCTCGAGAAACTCCGTCATCGGGATGTGCCGCTCGCCGCCGATGCTGCGGGCGACGACCTCGCCGTCGAGAGCGAGCAGGGCCGACGCCCAATCGCCTTGGGGATCCGCATGGCAGACCGAGCCCACGAGCGTGCCCTGATTGCGGACGATGGGATCGGAGATCAGTGGCGCCGCGGCGGACAGCGTGGGATACCGCTCGGCCAGGAGCGGCGAGTGCTCGAGCGCGGAGGTCCGGACCAGGGCGCCGATACGCAGCGCGCCGCCGTCGTGACGGTCCTCCTCGAGGACGTCGAGTCCGCCGACGTGGTTGATGTCCACCAGCAAGGCGGGCGCGGCGAACCGGAGCTTCATGAGCGGAATCAAGCTCTGGCCACCGGCCAGTACCTTCGCATCGTCACTGTGCTCGGCCAGCAAGGCCAGCGCATCGTCAAGCAACCTCGGGGCGGCGTACTCGAAACTGGCTGGAAACACGAGCCACCTCCTCGAATCGCCCAGCCGACCCTAGGCTCTGGATCCGCGTCAGGCTAGTTGTGGCAGCAACTCCGCCAGATGCTCCAGGCTGGACAGGTCGTGCCCCGAGACGAACACATCGACGTACGGCAGCGCGGCCTGCATACCGCGTGCGATCGGCTGGTAACGCGGATCGCCTTTCAGCGGGTTGACCCAGACAATCCGGTACGCGAGCCGGGCCAGTCGCGCCATCGCTCGCTCGAGTGTCGCGGGATCTCCGCATTCCAAGCCGTCGGAGCAGATGACCACCACGGCGCCACGCGCGAGCCCGCGGCGCCCCCAGACCCGCGTAAAAGTCCGCAGTGACTCGCCGATGCGTGTGCCACCGTCCCAATCCACGACCGCGTCGGCGGCTTGCGCGAGCGCGGCGTCGGGGTTGCGGTGGCGCAACTCGCGGGTGATGCGAGTGAGCCGGGTCCCGAAGCAGAACACCTCGGTGCGCGGTTCGGACAACGCCGCGGCCGAATGAGCGAACTGCAGCAGCGCTCGCGAGTAGTCGGCCATCGATCCGGAGACGTCGAGGATCAGGACCAGCCGGCGGAGTCGAGTTCGGGGCTGCCGCCACGGCGCCTTCGGCGGAGCAACCGAGCCGTGCAGTGTCCGGCGCACCATCCGGCGCAGATCGAGCTCGTCGCCGCGGGCGGCGGATCGTCGGGTCCGCCTCCGCCGTCGCGTCGGCGGCGTGAGCCGCAGTCGGGCCATCAACTCCTGGAGTGCGGCCAGTTCGTCCGGCGTGCAGTCGCGAAAATGCTTGTGACGCAGCAGCTCCGCGTCTGAGGCCCGATTGCCTGTCGGTGCCCGGTTGTGGCGATTGGCGACTGAGGTGCGCAGCTGTGCACGCGGTACCTCGATAACGGCTGACCGCGGCAGCGCGCCGCTCGTGATGAGCCGCAGCTCATCTCGGGTTCCGGCGAAGTAGCGCCGGAAGATGACGTCGTACGTGGGGACGTCGTCATGGCGGGAGATCAGGCAGGTGCGCCCGGCCCAATACAGGTCGTCGGAGTCCGCGGGATCCAGGCGGCCGATGGCGCGGCAGTACGCCGTGAGCTGCCCGGTGCTGACCGGCACACCGGCCTCGCGCAGCGCCGTACCGAAGCCGACCAGCACTTGGATGGCTGCCCCGTCAGCCGTCACCGATCACCTCGGCCACGCGACCGCGTACCAGAACCAGATCGTCGTGGTCCTTGACCACCGAGCCGAGGGTGTCGTCGACGGCCTGAGCCTCGAGACCGTTGGCGCCGAGCACGGCGAGCGCCCGCGCCCAGTCGATCGTCTCCGCGATTCCGGGTCGCTTCTCCAGGTCGAGGCCGCGCAGCCGGGAAACGGCGACCGCAACCTTGCGCGCCAGATCACTCGACACGTCCGGCGCGCGGACGGCGACGATCTCGACCTCGCGGTCGGGAGTCGGGTAGTCGATCCAGTGGTAGAGGCAACGACGCTTGAGCGCATCGTGCAGCTCGCGGGTGCGGTTGGAGGTGACGATCACGGCTGGCGGTTCTTCCGCGCGAATGGTGCCGAGCTCGGGAACGGTGACTTGGAAATCGGACAGAACCTCGAGCAGGAATGCCTCAAACTCGTCGTCTGCACGGTCGACCTCGTCGACGAGCAGCACTGCTTGGTCGCCGGCACGCAACGCCTGCAGGAGGGGCCGCTCGACCAGAAAGCGCGTGCCGAACAGCTCGTCGACGTCAGCGTCGTTGGTTGCAGCGCGTTCGCTGAGGGCTCGGACGTACACCAGCTGCCGGGCGTAGTCCCACTCGTACAGCGCCTGGTTGGCGTCGATGCCCTCGTAGCACTGCAGCCGGATGAGCTGCACGCCAAGCGCGGAGGCCAAGCGCCTTTGCCACCTCGGTCTTGCCGACGCCGGCCTCGCCTTCGAGGAGCAGCGGGCGTCCGAGTGACAGCGACAGGAAGACGGCGGTGGCCAGACCGCGATCGGCGAGGTACGCATGATCGCGCAGCGACGCCTGACACTCGAGCGGGGAGCTGGGCCGGCGCATTGGCTGCGATCCTAGGGCGTGCCTCCCGACCCGCGGTGGATGCGAACGGCGTCCAGACGTCGTTCGGCAAGGCGGAGGAGGAGCCGATATGGGACATATCGGCGACGACGACAACGCCGCCGGTCGGGTGTCTGGGCGTCGGATCGCGCCGCCAGTGGGTCGGGAGGCATGCCCTACATCCGTTTCGTCGCACGTCTACTCGGAGTAGCGTCCGCGCCATGGTGTCCGTCGAAGAGGACCTCCGCTGCCCGCACTGCGGCAACACCGTCCCCGCTGAGCTGGGACAGCACGCGCAGAACCTGGTGAGCGGCACCGTCACCTGCCCGCAATGCGGCGAGTCGGTGCCATTGCGAGACGACGCGTCCGAGGAGGCCGAGACCACCGATGTCGAGCGGGCGACCGCCGCACCCCCCGGCCGTCACGAGGGTGTGGAGAGTTTCAGCGGCGAGGAGACGCTCGAGGACCTCGCCGACGAAGTCCGCGATAAACCAACCTGAGGACAGGGCGACTACCCGGTCAACCGATGGGAGGACCCATGGGACTCCGTGATCTCCTGCAGCGCCTCCGCCGTGACGTGACTGACAACAAGTCGAGTCAGGAGCGGCAAAGTAAGCGCGTCGAGAGGGGCCGCGCAAAACAGGAGCAGAGGCTGCGGCGGCGCGGGGACAGTCCGGACTGGCAAGGACCGCCTCCGCCCACGGGCCCCGCCTTCTGACGGGTGTGCTGGCCAAGCGCCGGGGCCCTGCCGTCGCACAAGGGACACAGCTGGCCTGACCCCCATGCCGTGTGGTGCACCACGGCCACGAAAAACGGCCTCGGATCGCGGCCGGCGTGCGAACGCCCAGGTCGGGACCCGGGCGTGGCCGGTGGCAGGTGTTGGGTTCGAACCCAACGTAGGCTCAGCCGGCGGTTTACAGACCGCTCCCTTTGGCCACTGAGCTGGGACGGCACGCGCAGAACCCGATGAGCGCACCGTCACCTGCCCGCACGGCGGCGGGTCGGTGCCACCAAGAGACGACGCGTCGGAGGAAGCCGAGACACCGACATCGAGCGAGCGACCGCCGCACCCCCCGGCCGCCACGAGGGGTCGAGAGCTTCAGCGGCGAGGAAACGGCGCAAGGCGTAGCCGAAGAGATACGCAACAAGCCACCGTGATCGACTTGGCTATCCGCCGCCCTGCCCCCCTCCACCCGCTAGGCCGGAGATCCCGGACGTTGCGTCTCGCCGCTTTCCGCAGAGCTTGCAGATCTGTGCGTTAGGCCCGAGCCACTTTTCGTCAGGGGAAACATCCCTGACGTACGCGTGGAACCCGAAGCGACACCGCCATGGCTTCTTCGCCATCCTTGAACGCTACGCGCATTGCGACGTAACGCCAACGGCCTACCGACAGTCCGCGACGACGGCTAGGTCGCATCACCGCATGTGAGCGGACTGTGCCGTGCTGGTGGCAGGTGTTGGGTTCGAACCAACGTAGGCTGAGCCGACGGTTTTACAGACCGCTCCCTTTGGCCACTCGGGCAACCTGCCGTGTCCGCGGTTGTCCGGGACGGGTCACAGGATACCGAAGGCCGATGGGTGACGGCCCCCGGCCGATACGTTCGAGAGGGGCGTTGCAGCGTGGCGAGCGAGTCGTCGTTCGACATCGTGAGCAAGGTCGATCGGCAGGAGGTCGACAACGCGCTGAACCAGGCAGCGCGTGAGATCTCACAGCGATACGACTTCAAGGGCGTCGATGCGTCGATCGCCTGGTCGGGCGAGAGCATCGAGATGCGCGCGTCGTCAGAGGATCGCGTGAAGGCAGTCCTCGATGTCTTCAAGGACAAGCTCATCAAGCGCGGTGTCTCCTTGAAGGCGCTCGACGCCGGGGAGCCGCAAGCGTCCGGCAAGGTCTATCGCCTCGTCGCCACGACCAAGCAGGGCATCGCCCAGGACAACGCAAAGAAGATCACGAAGATCATTCGCGATGAGGGCCCCAAGGGCGTCCAGGCACAGATCCAGGGCGACCAGCTGCGGGTCTCCGCCAAGAAGAAGGATGACCTGCAGACCGTGATGCGGATCCTCAAGGACAAGGATCTCGACGTCGCGATGCAGTTCACCAACTACCGCTAACCCTTCGCCGGTGCAATTCTGGTCGTCACCGGTCGTCTTGGGGGAGGGGTGCGATGTCTGACACCGTTGACGCTCGCGGAGTCGAGGACCTTCCAGCGTGGGTACGGCGGACGTGGCTCGTCCCGTTCGTCATCGGCTTGCTGCTGACGATCTTCGGCGTCGTCATGCTCGTGAACGTCAACGCGGGAGTGAATACACTGCGCTGGCTCGTGGTCTTCGCGCTCGTCTTCGGGGCCATCGAGGCCTTCGCCACGGCGTCGATGCGTCGCCGGCCCTGGGTCGGCTGGCTGGTCGGAGCGATCTACGTGCTCGGCGCGATCATCGGTATCGTCTGGCCCGGTGTGACGCTGCAAGTCCTGGCGCTGACGGTGGGCATCTCTCTCCTGCTCGCCGGGGCGGCGCAGGCCGGCTTTGCGTGGCGGGCCAAGAACGAGGCCAACGGCTGGGGTTGGGCGTTCGCCCTCGGGCTGATCTCGGTGGTCGCCGGGCTCGTGTTCCTGTTCGGGAACCCGATCATCTCCGTCGTCGTCCTGGCCATCGTCCTCGCCTGCTACATGATCTTCTCCGGCGTGACCCTGCTGGTGCTGTCCTTCGCCGTGCGCCGGCTCACGAGCACGATCTCGACTGCACTAAACAGCTGAACGAGCGCGCAGCGGCCATCGTGATCAGGCGATGCGCGCTGAGGGCGAAGGATCGAGCGCGAAATTCGTCTTCTGTGCGCACTGCCCGATCCGCAGTTAGCTCCCACGTACGGGGTCGCCGCAGCGGCATCGGAAGGGCAGTGCGCTAGCACCAGGTGAGATCGGCCGCCCGTGGCTGCGTGGTGCGCGACCGCAGCTCGAGTTCTACGCCGCCAAGTTCGGCGAAACGCTCGTGAAGCTCATGAAAGAGCGCACCTGACTCCGAGGTGGCGCCCGGGTCCTCCAGGATCAATTGAACCTCTGCTTCCATCGAGCGCCCATGACGGGCCGCGCGAACGGTGATCCGGCCAGGGTGACCTCCCACCAGATTGTGCTGCCAATGCTGGCACCAACACGCTCCCTGCCGACGGGTGAGTCGACCAGTGAGCGCGATCCTTCACTACTGGTTCCTCCGGGACGCGATACGCCGACAAGGGCGTACGCGAGGAACCAGGCGCGACTTGGCCAGCTGCCGCAGCCCCGCCCGACAACTGAGGGATGCGCTCCCGGCGGCTGAGGCGCACAATCTTGGGACCACGACGCCCACCTTCGGAGGGTCGCTGCCATGGCCGTTGGTCTCGTCGAGGAAGCCCGGGTCGCCACCGCTGCGCCTGCCGGCTTTCGGATTCGGCTGCGCGAGCTGCTGCGCCGCACGGAACGTGTCGAGCCGGTACGGACTCCTGAGGAGATCGAGCGCGAGCGGATCGCGGCGCTGGAGGAGGTCCGGACCCAACTCGAAGCGGCGCACGCGCTGATCGAGAAGGGCTGGGTGCAGGACGCCTGGTTCGCCGTCCGCGACCGCCAGGAGCGGCTGCGGCCGATCGGGCCGTTCGGGTTCGGGTTGCTCCGGCGCGGCGACGTTGCCGGCGCCTGCTTGGTCGGCGCCGTAGTGCACGCCACCTGGACGCACCGGCCTGGGGTTGACGCCACGGCGGCCGCACCGGCGCTGGACATGCTGTGGGGATCGTTGCAGGAGATACGCGGCGTCACGTCGCCGACGCCGGCGGCTGTCTCCCGTGACGTACGAGCGGCTCGGGTACGCGATCTGACCCGATGGAACGACCGACCGGGGCGCTCGCGCGACGAAGTGCTCGAGCTGCTCGACGTGGCCGTGAGCCGCACCATCCTCGACGCGGTGGAGACGCCGCAACGCCGCGCCTAGCGCAGCAGCGCTCCCGGATCGGCCAGCAGGTTGAGCACCAGGCCGGGGGCGACGGACAGGACGACGGTGATGGCAGCCGTCACGCCGATCGCGGCGCCGGTCGACCATGGCACCCCGGCTGCCGGCCGCTCGTCCCCCGGGCGGAACAGCGAGGCCGCCCACGCGAGGTAGTAGGCGAGCCCGATGACGGTGTTGATCGCCATGATCAATGCCAACCAGTTCGCTGAGGCGTCGATGGCAGCGTCGAACACGACAACCTTCGCGAACAGCCCGACCAGGCCAGGCGGCAGCCCGGCGAGGCAGGCAAGGAAGAACGCGAGCGCCAGCGCGGCAACGGGGTTGGTCCGAGCCAGTCCGCGGTAGTCGGAGAGCAGGTTGCGGTCGCCCGCGCGGTTCACCACGGACACGACGGCGAATGCGCCGAGGTTCATGGCCGCGTAGACGACGACGTACACGATGGTCGCGGCGAGTGCAGCTGCGGGATCGGTCGCCGTGGGCACGACCGCGATCGGTACGAGCATGTAACCCGCCTGGGCGATCGACGACCAAGCGAGCAATCGAATCGCCACCCGCTGCCTCAGCGCGACGAGGTTCCCGAGCGTCATCGTCACGGCAGCGAGCACCGCGAGCACCGGACCCCAGACGTCGTCGTAGGCCGGAAAGGCGCGACCGACGAGCAGCACGATGCCGACGAAGCCGGCGGCCTTACTCACCACGGACAGGTACGCCGCAACGGGCAGCGGCGCGCCCTCGTAGGTGTCGGGTGCCCAGAAATGAAACGGCACCGCCGACACCTTGAACGCAAGCGCTGCCAAAGTGAGGACGACGCCGAGGTCGGCGACCGTGCCGAGTGCGCCGTCGGGGCGGGGCGCCTCAGCGAGCGCAACGAAGAACATCTCACCGGTCGCGCCGTAGACCAGGCTGATCCCGAACAGCGACACCGCGGTGGCCGTGACCGAGACCAGGAAGATCTTCAATGCCGCTTCGCTCGATCGCGGGTCGTAGCGACGCAGCCCGACCAGCGCGAACGTAGGCAACGTCACAACCTCGAGTGCCACGATGAAGCCGACGAGATCACGGCTCGCGGCGAGTACCAGTGCACCGGACACCGAGCAGAGCAGCAGAAAGTCATGCTCACCGCGCGGCACCCGCATTGCCGGTACGCCGGTTGCAGCGATGAGGACGACGATGAGCGCGCCGCCAAGGATCACGAGCTGGAACAGCAGCGTGAGGTCATCGACGGCGTACGAGCATTCATCGGACGCGACGCAGAACGTCTGGCGCTGTGCCCCGTTCACGGCCAGCGCCGCGACGGCAGCGAGTGCCACGAGCAACCCGACAGCGGTAGCGACAGCGACCGTCACCGCGCGCCGCGCCTCAGGAAGGAGCAGGTCGAGCACGAGCACAAGCAGCGCCGTGAGCGCGACCACGAGCGGCGGCGCGATCGCGACGAAATCGATGGATTGAACGCTCATCCGGCGCCGCCGACGATGACTTGCACCGCGGGATTAGTGACGTCGAGCAGCAGCCAGGGGCACAGCCCCACGACGATGGTTGCGATGACCAGCGGCGCCCACGCAGACCACTCGGTGCCCGTGACATCGACCATCCGGGGCTGCGTCCAGCGCTCGTCGCTGATCCCCTGGTTCACCCGCCGCACCATCTGCAGCAGGTACGCCGCTGTCAGCACCGTGCCGAGACCGGCGACGACCATGAGGACGAGGAACAGCGGTCGATCGAGCGACGCATCGGGACGGAACGCGCCCAACATGGCGAGCATCTCGCCCCAGAATCCCGCCAATCCCGGCAGGCCTAGTGAGGCGACGGCGGCGAACGCGAGCAACGCCGCAAGTCGCGGTACACGCGCGTAGAGACCGCGACCGAGATCACTCATGTCGGCAGTGCCATGCCGGTCCTTGACCGCACCGGCAAGGAAGAACAGCAGCCCAGTGATGAGCCCGTGCGCGACGTTGGCGAACAGCGCTCCGTTGATGCCGGGCGCAGTGAGGGTGGCGATGCCGAGCACCACGAAGCCCATGTGCCCAACGGAGGAGTACGCGATGAGGCGCTTGAGGTCGTGCTGGGCGAGACACGCGAGTGATCCGTACACGATGCCGATGACGGCAAGCACGGCCAGCGCGGGCGCGATGGCGCGCGCCCCGTCGGGCAGAACCGGCAGCGCGATGCGCACGAAGCCGTACGTGCCCATCTTGAGCAACACCCCGGCCAGCAGCACCGAACCCACGGTGGGCGCTGCCGTGTGGGCATCGGGCAACCAGGTGTGCAACGGCCACAGCGGCGTCTTGACCGCGAATCCGATTCCGATGGCCAGGAAGGCAGCGATCTGGATGCCGCGCGCGATGCCTTCGCCGCCACGATCAGCGAGCTCGATCATGTCGAACGTCCCGGTCTGCGCGTAGATCACCAGGAAACCGAGCAGCATCACCACCGAGCCGAGAACCGTGTACAGGATGAACTTCGTGGCCGCCGGCTGCCGTCCCTCACCTCCCCACACCGCGATCAGGAAGTACATCGGGACGAGCACGATCTCGAAGACAACGAAGAACAGCACGAGATCGAGAGCGACGAAGGTGCCGAGCATGCCGACCTCGAGCAGCAGGATCAACGCCACGAAGGCCCGAGGCCGACCGGGGCGCGGCACGTGGCGAATGCTGTAGACCAGGCAGAGGAAGACGAGCAGCGCTGTCAGGACAACGAGTGGCAGGGACACTCCGTCGACACCGAGATGGAAACGCAAATCGAACGCAGGTGCCCAGGCGGCATCCATCTGGAATTGCATGGTGCCCGGGCTGCCGTAATCGAAGGTCGCGGCGACGGCAACGGACACCAGCAGCACGACGCCGGAGACGACGAGCCCGACGAGTCGGGCGATTCGATCGCCCACGGTCGCCGGCACCGCGACCAGGGCGATGCAGCCGAGGAGCGGAGCTGCCAGCAGCACCACCAGCAGTGCGCTCACCCGCCCACCACCACGAGAACCGCAACCGCGATCAGCACGAAGCCGGTCAGGGCCCCGGTGAGGTAGCCCTGCACGTTGCCGTTCTCCGTCAGGCGCAGCCGTCCGCCCAGCCGGAAAGCATTGCGACCCGAGCCGCGTACGGCCGCGTCGACCACGTTGTCGTCGATACGGACGACGTCACGAGCCATCGCACGCACCGGACGCACGAACATGCTGTCGTACGCGGCATCGAGTCCGAAGCCGGTCGCGAAGCTGTCACGTAGCAGCGGTGGCAGTGCGAGAAAGGGATCCTGCGCCGGCTCCTCACGCCAGAGGGAGTACATCCAGAACGCTCCGAGCAGCGCCAGTACAACAGCGGCCGCTGCCGTAATGGGCGCCGGCGCAAGCGACTCGGGCTCGAACTCCGGCCCAAGCCACGTCGGCAGCCACTCCGCGCGCAGGCCGACCACGCCGAAAGCGACGGTAGGAACCGACAGCACGACCAGGGGCCACAGCATGGCAGCCGGCGTCGCATGCGGAACCGCGTCCTCCGCGGCGTTCGACCGGCCGAAGAACGTCCGCAGCCACAGCCGCGTGGAGTAGGCGGCAGTGACCGCGACAGTGATCAGGCCGACGACGAGGATGAGCCAGCCGGTCCAGACGTACATCGGACCCTCGACGTGTGCGAACGCCGTTTCCTCGGCCGCAGTGAGGACGGATTCCTTGCTGAAGAACCCCGCCAGCGGCGGGATACCTACCAGCGCGGCCAGCCCGAGCGTCATCGTGACGAACGTGGTGCGCATCGCTGAGCGGAGCGCACCCATCTCGCTCATCAGATTCGTTCCGACGCTATGAATCACTGCGCCCGCCGCGAGGAACAGCAGTGCCTTGAACGCGGCGTGCGCGAGCAGCATGAAGATGGCGGCATTGCGACTGCCGGTGGCCAGCGCGCCGACCATGTAGGCCAGCTGACTGACGGTCGAGTACGCCAGCACACGCTTGATGTCGTCCTGGGCGAGCGCGGCGAGTGCCGCGCCGAGCATCGTGATGGCGGCGATCACCGCGAGGACCGCGAGCGTGATCGGAGCGAGCAGGAACACCGGGTAGAGCCGCGCGATGAGGAATACGCCGGCGGCGACCATCGTGGCAGCATGGATGAGAGCGCTGATTGGCGTCGGTCCGGCCATCGCGTCCGGCAGCCAGGTGTGTAGCGGGAACTGCGCCGACTTGCCGCAGACGCCACAGACGAGAAGCAATGTTCCCAATGTCAGCGTGACCGATGACATCTCCGGCGCCGTCGCGATGACCTCATCGATGCGGAACGACCCAGCAGCCAAGCCGAGAACGAAGATGCCGAAGAGGAACCCCACGTCGCCCAATCGCGTGACGAGGAACGCCTTGACGGCAGCGGAACGAGCGTCGGCGCGCTCCCAGTACTGCCCGATGAGGAAGTAGGAGCAGATGCCCATCACTTCCCAGCCGACGAGCAGCACGAACAGGTCACCAGCAACTACGACGAGCAGCATCGCTGCCGTGAACAGCGACACCAGCGCGGCATAGCTGGAGTAGCGAACCTCGTCGGCCATGTAGGCGACGGAGTAGATCTGCACGAGCAGGGCGACGATGCACACCATCAGCACCATCGCCGCTGACAGCCCATCGACCTTGGTTGCGAGGGTGATGTCCACCACGCCGGTTGGGACACTGAGCAGCACGCCGTCGAACGCCTGCTCCTCGCGCCACGGTTGCTCAAGAACGAGCAGCACGGACATCGCCAACGCAACCGCGGTGCCGCCGACGGATATCAGCACCACCATCCGGTGTCGACCTCCACCGAGCAGCAGCGTCGCGACAGCAGCGAGGAACGGTACGCCGACGAGCAGCGCGATGACGATGCCGATCATCCGCGTACCGCCACATCGGACGACACGTCCTCGCCGAGACCGCGGACTTCGTCGACCTCGACCGTGCGCAGGTTGCGAAAGATCAGCAGCACGATCGCCAAACCGAGCCCGATCTCGGCGGCGGCAATCGTGATCACGAACAGCGTGAGGACCTGCCCCGAGCGCAGGGCATCCTGCAGCCAGACGTCAAAGGCGACCAGGTTGAGGTTGACGGCGTTGAGCATGAGCTCGACCGACATGAGGATGAGGATCGCGTTGCGACGTGCGAGAACCCCGTAGACACCGATGCTGAAGAGCAGCGCCGACACGACGACGGCGTAGGCGAGATGCATCGACTACTCCCTGGTCCGCGACAGCACGATGGCCCCGATCAGCGCAGCGAGCAGCAGCACCGACAGCGCCTCGAACGGGAGCACCCACGAGCGAAACAGCGCCTCGCCGGCGCTGCGCGCAGTGCCAGTCGTGGGATTGTCACCGAGCTCGATGTACGCGCTACCGAATGCGGCGACGACAACGGTCACCAGCGTGCCGGCCGTGGCCAGCGCGACAACGACAGCGATGATCCGCTGAATGGGTCCGCTATCGAGATCGGTCGATCGTCCGATCGGTGCGCGAGTGAGCATCAAGCCGAAGAGGAGAAGCACGACGACCGCGCCGACGTAGATGAGCACCTGCACCCAGGCGACGAACTCCGCTGACAGCACCAGGTAGCACCCCGCGAGCGCACCGAGTGTGACGACGAGCCACAGCGCAGCGTGGATGAGCTGCCGGGTCGTTACGACCAGGAGTGCCGAGCCGACGGCTACCAGCCCCAACAGCACGAACAGCAGCTCCACTCCCGTCGGGGAGAGCAGGGATCGATCGCTCACGCGGACGCCTGCTTTGCAACCGCGGCCTTCGCTGCGGCCACTTCCTTGCCGGGTTCGGCGCGCCCATCGAGCGCCGGTGGCGGCGGCACTGTCCACATCCACTCGCGCAGGCGGTCCTTCTCGTGGGTCAGTTCACGGATGTCGAGCTCGGCGTACTCGAACTCCGGCGACCAGAACAGCGCGTCGAACGGGCACACCTCGATGCAGATGCCGCAGTACATGCAGAGCGCGAAGTCGATGGCGAAGCGGTCGAGGACGTTGCGCTGCCGTGGTCGCGCCCCTTCAGTCTTGGCCGGCACCGTCTCCTTGTGCGAGTCGATGTAGATGCACCAGTCAGGACACTCACGAGCGCACAGCATGCAGACGGTGCAGTTCTCCTCGAGCAGGCCGATGACGCCTCGGCTGCGCGGTGGGAGATCGGGCAGCACGTCGGGGTACTGGCGCGTGTGCGCGTGCCGCGTCATCGCCCGCAACGTCACCGCCAGCCCCTTAGCCAGGCCGCTTCCGGGCGCAGGGCTCACAGCACCCTCACCACCCCGGTGATCGCGAGTTGCAGCAGCGCGACAGGGACGAGGCCCTGCCAGGCGAAGCGCTGCAGCTGATCCTCACGCAGCCGCGGGTACGACACGCGTAGCCAGATGACGACAAACGACAGCGCAAACACCTTGAGCAGCGTCCACATCGGTCCGAGCACGTCGCCGAACGGGCCACGCCAGCCGCCGAGGAACAGCACCGTGGTCAGTGCAGCGAGCACGACGATGCCGGCGTACTCCGCGAGCAGGAACAGCGCGAACCGGAGCCCGGTGTACTCGGTGTAGGCGCCGAAGATGATTTCGGAGTCGGCTACTGGCATATCGAATGGCGGACGTTGCAGCTCGGCGAGCCCCGCGACGAAGAACACGAACGCTGCCATCGCCTGCCAGATCAGCCACCACGGCTCCCACGCCTCGACGATGCCGATCAGCGACAGCGTTCCCGCGGCCATCGCGACCGACGATGCCGCGAGCACGAACGGCAGCTCGTACGCCATCAGCTGCGCGGCCGATCGCAATGCTCCAAGCAGCGAGAACTTGTTGGCGCTTGCCCAGCCCGCCATCAGTGAGCCGAGCACGCCGACGCCCATCACCGCGAGCACGAAGAACAGCCCGATGTCGAGGTCGACTCCGGACCATCCGGGTCCGACGGGGATGACGACGAGGACGACGAGATACGGGATGAGCGCCACCGCCGGCGCCAGCCGGAACACGGTCGGATCAGCGCCGGCTGGCACGACGTCTTCCTTCTGGGCGAACTTGACGCCGTCGGCGACGAGCTGGGCCCAGCCGTGGTAGCCGCCGGCGTACATCGGGCCGAGGCGACCCTGCATGTGCGCCATGGCCTTGTGCTCCATCTGCCCGACAAGCAGGGGCAGCAGCAGGAACGCCCCGACGATGAGGACCAGCCGGATGCCGACGTCGAGCCAGACGCTCACGACTCGTCGCCTTCGGAACTCGTGTCAGGGTCTGGCGCGGCTATAGGCGAGTCAGACTCTGACACTCGAGGGGGGCGGGGTCCCCACACTGCCGGGTCCGGCACACCGGGCGGCTGCAGCGTTCGTCGACTGGGCGCGCCGTGCTCGCTCTCGCCCGGCTCCTTTGCGCCCGGCCATGCCTTGGCTGCGCGCGCGGCGAGCACGAACTCCTTGCGTAGCGGGTGTCCCTCGAAGCCGTCGGGCAGCAGCAGCGGGATGAGGTTCGGATGGCCGTCGAACTCGACGCCGAACATCTCGTACGTCTCCCGCTCGTGCCACGCCGCACCACGGAAGACGGGCACCGCACTCGGCAGTCGCGCCGACGACCGCGACACCCGGGTCCGTAGCAGCAGGTGCGACTGCGACGTCAGCGACCACAGGTGCACCACGATCGAGAAGCCGTCGTCGAGTTCGTCGACCGCCGACAGCCAGTCGAAATAGTGGAACCCGAGCCGGTCCCGAGCCAGCCGCAGGGCGTCCAGCCAGCGCACCACCGGTACGTCGACCGTCGGGATGCCGTACGCGGATGAGGTCGTGACCTCGGAATCCAGCGCGATGTAGGCCTGCTCGAGCACCTGCTGCGTCATGGTCGCGGCGGCTCCAGCAGCGGCCGCGTCGAGCCGGCAGCGACGGGCACGACGCGGATCCCCTCGGACTGGTAGCGATCGCCGAGCGATTCCCCCGCGATCTTCTCCTGCAGCTTGAGAATGCCCTGCAGCAGCGCCTCCGGTCGCGGTGGGCAGCCGGGCACGTAGACGTCGACGGGAACGATCTGGTCGACACCCTTCGTCACGCAATACGAGTCCCAGTACGGCCCGCCGCAGTTTGAGCAGGCGCCGAACGAGATGACGTACTTCGGTTCCGGCATCTGCTCGTACAGCCGCCGCACGGCGGGCGCCATCTTGTCGGTGACAGTTCCGGACACGACCATGAGGTCGGCCTGCCGGGGGCCGGGCGCGAACGGGATGACGCCAAGGCGAATGAAGTCGTGCCGCGCCATCGATGACGCGATGAACTCGATCGCGCAGCAGGCGAGCCCGAAGTTGAAGACCCACAGCGAGTAGCGCCGGCCCCAGTTGAGGATGAGCTTCAACGGCTCCGGTGCTAGCCGCGATACAGGTCCTACCCGCGGACCGGGCAGATCGACTACACCCACTGCAGAACGCCCTTCCGCCAGGCGTACAGCAGGCCGATGGACAGGAACCCGAGGAACACGAACATCTCGACCAGCGTGGTCACACCGAATCCGGGCTCGGCGAATACCGTCGCCCACGGGAAGAGGTAGACCGCGTCGATGGCGAAGACGACATAGAGAAAGGTGTAGATGTAGTAGCGAATCTGCGTCTGCGCCCATCCCTCGCCGACGGGGTCGACGCCGCACTCGTAGGTGAGCTGCTTCTCCCGCGTCGGACGGTCGGGGCGCAGCAACCGGTTGGCCGAGAAGGCGACGGTGACGAAGGCGATCCCGATGAGCAGCACGAGGCCGACCACGGCATATGCGCCGTAGTACCCGTCCACCGCACCTCCCTGTCCGGTGAAGCTGTCCGGTGAAGCTGTCCGGTAAAGCTGTCCGGTGACGCCCGTCCGGTCGTGCCCGGAGTCTACGACCGGGAACGACGCAGTGAATGACCGGCCAATATGGCTCAACGTACGCATGTCACTACTGCGTGTACTCCGCTATCCACAGAACCACAGACGGAGGTGTGCCGCGTCCAACTGCCGAGTAACACGGACGTAGCATGGTCACGAAGAAAGGTCAGGCACGCCAATCGGGCGCGCCCGAGGAGGCAGCGCAGTCGTGGCCAAGCAGGTCCAGCAGCTCGACCGAGTAATCATCCGATTCGCCGGCGACTCTGGCGATGGGATGCAGCTCACCGGCGACCGCTTCACGTCAGAAA
This sequence comes from uncultured Actinomycetota bacterium, assembly GCA_963801015.1. Classification (GTDB taxonomy): domain Bacteria; phylum Actinomycetota; class Actinomycetes; order CAWDCV01; family CAWDCV01; genus CAWDCV01. The sequence goes on from CAWDCV010000002.1 coordinate 792,159, forward strand.
CAGCAGCATTCGGCAACGACCTGTCGACGCTGCCCAACTTCCCCGCTGAGATCCGCGCACCCGCCGGCACGCTGCCCGGGGTCTCGTCGTTCCAGCTCCACTTCGCCGACCACGACATCATGACGCCGGGCGACGCCCCCGACGTCCTGGTGGCGATGAACCCAGCCGCGCTGAAGGCGAACATCGTCGACGTGCCCAAGGGCGCCGACATCATCGTCAACACTGACGAGTTCACGACGCGCAATCTCACCAAGGTCGGCTACGCGAGCAACCCGCTCGAGGACGGCTCACTGGAGCCGTACCACGTGCACCCGGTCGCGCTGACGTCGATGACCGTCGAGGCGCTCAAGAGCTTCGACCTGACGAAGAAGGAAGCCGAGCGGGCGAAGAACATGTTCGCCCTCGGGCTGCTCTCGTGGCTCTACCACCGCCCGACCGAGGGGACCCGTCGCTTCCTGACCTCGAAGTTCGGCAGCAAGCCCGAGATCCTGCAGGCCAACCTCGCCGCGTTCGAAGCCGGCTGGTCGTTCGGTGAAACCACCGAGGACTTCGCGGTGTCGTACGAGGTCGCGCCGGCGACGCTGCCGTCAGGGACTTATCGCAACATCACCGGCAACCTCGCGCTGTCCTACGGCCTCGTCGCTGCCGCCAAGCGCTCAGGGCTGTCGCTGTTCCTCGGCGCCTACCCGATCACTCCGGCCTCGGACATCCTGCACGAGCTGGCGAAGCACAAGCGCTTCGGCGTGATGACGTTCCAGGCCGAGGACGAGATCGCCGGTATCGGCGCCGCGCTCGGTGCGTCGTTCGGTGGTGCCCTCGGCGTCACGACGACATCCGGTCCGGGTGTCGCCCTGAAGAGCGAGACGATCGGACTGGCTGTCTCGCTGGAGCTGCCACTCATCGTCGTCGACGTGCAAAGAGGTGGCCCGTCGACGGGGCTGCCCACCAAGACCGAGCAGGCCGACCTCTTGATGGCGATGTTCGGCCGCAACGGCGAGGCGCCGGTGCCGATCGTGGCGCCGCGCTCCCCCGCCGACTGTTTCGACGCTGCCCTCGAGGCCGCCCGCATCGCAGTGACGTATCGCACGCCGGTGTTCCTGCTCTCCGACGGCTACCTTGCCAATGGCTCCGAGCCGTGGAAGCTGCCCGACCTCGCCGACATGCCTGTCATCGACCCGGCGTTCGCCCGCGAGGCCAACGGCGACGACGGCACCTTCCTGCCGTACCTGCGCGACCCGGAGACGCTGGCCCGCCCGTGGGCGATCCCCGGCACTGCCGGCCTCGAGCACCGCATCGGCGGCATCGAGAAGCAAGACGGCACCGGCAACATCTCGTACGACCCTGCCAATCACGACCTGATGGTGCGCACCCGGCAAGCCAAGGTCGATCGGATCGCCGAGTCGATCCCCGAGGTCCAGGTCGACGATCCGAGCGGGCAGGCCCGGGTGCTGGTCATCGGCTGGGGGTCGACGTACGGACCGATCAGTGCGGCCTGCCGAGCAGTGCGGGCGGCCGGTCAGAGCGTCGCTCAGACGCACCTGCGCCACCTCAACCCGTTCCCGTCGAATCTGGGCGCGGTGCTGCAGGCGTACGACCGGGTGCTCGTGCCGGAGATGAACCTCGGCCAGCTCGCACTGCTGCTTCGCGGGCGGTTCCTCGTCGACGCCATGGGCTACAACAAGGTCCGCGGGTTCCCGTTCACCGCCGACGAACTCGCCGGCGTGATCACCGACCTGGTTCGACAGACAGAAGTAGAGACGGTTACGTGAGCATCGACCTGACCAACGGTCACCGCGGCAGCGCCACCGTTCGCGGTGCGCTTGACCTCGTGCCCAAGGCCGACGAGAAGCAGACGGCCAAGGACTTCAAGACCGACCAAGAGGTGCGCTGGTGCCCCGGCTGCGGCGACTACGCGATCCTCGCAGCGGTACAGGGTTTCCTGCCCGAGCTCGGCCTGCGCCGGGAGAACGTCGTCTTCGTCTCCGGGATCGGCTGCTCGAGCCGCTTCCCGTACTACATGAACACCTACGGTCTGCACTCCATCCACGGCCGCGCCCCGGCGATCGCCACCGGTCTTGCCTCGTCACGTCCTGACCTGTCCGTCTGGGTCATCACCGGTGACGGCGACGCGCTGTCGATCGGCGGCAACCACCTCATCCATGCGCTGCGCCGCAACGTCAACCTCAAGATCCTGCTGTTCAACAACCGGATCTACGGTCTGACGAAGGGGCAGTATTCCCCCACCTCGGAGCTCGGCAAGATCACCAAGTCGACGCCAATGGGCTCGCTGGATGCGCCGTTCAATCCGGTATCGCTCGCGCTTGGCGCCGAGGCGACGTTCGTCGCGCGCACGCTCGACTCCGACCGCAAGCACCTCACCGCGGTGCTGCGAGCGGCGGCGCATCATCGCGGCACGGCGCTCGTCGAGATCTACCAGAACTGCAACATCTTCAACGACGGCGCCTTTGAGCCAATGAAGGAACCCGACACCCGCGACGACGTCACGATGCGGCTGGAGCACGGTGAACCCATCCGGTTCGGTGCGCAGAGTCAGTACGGCGTCGTGCGCGGCGCCGACTCGCTGCTCGAGGTCGTCGACGTCGACTCTCTCGATGACCAGTCTCGGTTGATCGTTCACGACGCGCACAACGATGACCCATCGCTGGCGTTCGATCTGTCGCGGCTGTCGGGATCGAAGCTGACGCACGTCCCCATTGGCGTGTTCCGCGACGTGACCCGCCCGACGTACGACGACTTGATGACCAGCCAGCTCGAGCAGGCGGCGACCAAGAACCCTGGGGACGATGCCGCGTTGGTCAAGCTCATCGCGGGCAACGACACCTGGTCGATCGCCTGAGGCCCGCGCTCGACGAAGACCGAGGGTCACGTCACGGCGTCGCGTATGGCGCTGCCGCTTACCTCCTGTGGGGCCTGTTCCCGCTGTACTGGCCGCTGCTCGAGCCGGCCGGTGCGGTCGAGATCCTCGCTCAACGCATCGTGTGGACCTTCGTCGCTGTCCTGGTGCTGCTCGTGGTGCTGCGCTCCTGGACGTGGGTGCCGAACCTGTTGCGGGATCGGCGCCGGTTCGGGCTGCTGGCGATTGCGGCCGTGGTCATCACGTTCAACTGGGGCACGTACATCTACGGCGTCAACAGCGGGCAGGTGGTCGAGACGTCGCTCGGCTACTTCATCAATCCCCTGGTCACGGTCCTGCTCGGCGTAGTCGTGCTCGCGGAACGGCTACGCGTCGCGCAGTGGATAGCCGTAGCGATTGCGACGGTTGCCGTCGGCGTGTTGACGATCGACTACGGCCGAGTGCCGTGGATCGCGCTCGTGCTCGCGTTCTCCTTCGCAACGTACGGGCTGCTCAAGAAGAAGGCGAACGTTGGCGCGGTCCAGAGCCTCGCCGTCGAGACCGGCGTACTGCTCGTGCCGATGATGGCCTACCTGCTGACATTGACGTTCACGGGCAGATCGACGTTCGGCCAAGAGGGCATCGGCCACGCCGTGCTGCTCGCCGGCTCGGGCGTGGTCACCGCGATCCCGCTGCTGTTCTTCGGCGCCGCCGCCATCCGCATTCCGCTGACGCAGCTCGGCTTGCTGCAATATCTCGCCCCCACGCTCCAACTTGCCATTGGCGTGCTGCTCTACCACGAGCCGATGGGTACGGTCCGGCTGCTCGGCTTCGGCCTGGTGTGGACCGCGCTGGTCGTCTTCACCATCGACAGCCTCGCGTCAGTGCGCAGGCGTCAGCTCGAACTCACCGCAGGTTCCGTGGGTTGACCGGTCTATGTATGGCACCACCGGTGGTACCATATGCGTATGGAGAAGACGACCCTGTACCTGCCTACTGATCTGAAGTCGGCGGTGACACGTCTCGCTCGTCAACGCGGAGTATCCGAGGCAGAGATCATTCGTGAGTCCCTGCGAGCGGCGGTTGCTCGGCAGCGCCCACGACCTCGAGCAGGGCTTTACCACAGCGGTGACCCGATTGCCGATCGCGTCGATGAGCTCCTCAGCGGCTTCGGCGAGCAGTGATCGTCGACACCAGCGCTCTGCTTACCTTCTTCGACGCAAGTGAGCCGCAACACGTCGACGTTCGAGAAGTCATCCTCGCATCAGATGAGACGCTGGTGGTGTCGCCGTTCGTATTGGCCGAACTTGACTATCTCCTGAGCAAGCGTTTTGGCGTTGCCGTCGAGCTCACCGTTCTGCGTGAGCTCTCCGGCGGGGCGTGGGAACTTGCCGGCATGAACGCAAATGACGTCCAACAGGCCACTGCCGTCATCGAACGCTTCGCCGACCAAGCTATCGGCGTCGCGGATGCGTCGATTGTTGTCCTGGCCGACAGATACCGCACGCGGACTGTGGCGACGCTGGACCATCGCCATTTCAGTGTGCTTCGCCCCCTGACGGGCGGTCGGTTTCGCCTCCTGCCCGGGTTAGCGGATCGGCCGTAGGTTTCGATCGACAGCCCGGTCGCCGATCTGGGTGCCGTGCTCGAGGCCGCGGTCGACCGCGTTGCGGAAGTGGAACCCGATGAGAATCCGGGACAACCCGTTCTCCGCTGCCGCCTGCGACAAGCTCCGGTAGTGGCGCAGAACCGGCGTCACATCGGTGCACGTTTCGCCGGCTGGAAGGGTTCGGCTGCACGCCTCGAACCGGATCCGATCAGTGCCGATGACACGCGTGAATCGACCCGCCACCGCTCCCTCGACCGAGTGGGCCGAATCGTTGTCGGGAATCGGCGGAGTCGTGCGCAGCGGCGTCCACGTCGGATCAGCCGCCGTACGCGGGTTGCCGTCGTCGTCGGCCAGCTGAATCGCGGTGACCGGACGCCAGAAGTTCGTGGCGTACTTGGTGTCGAAGGAGGCGATGTACCCGTCGACGCGCCCCATGTTCAGCAGGCCGAAGAGCCGCGCGTTCTCCCACAGGTCCAGCTCCGCCTGCGTCGCTACGGTGCGCGCGATCCTGTTCCAGGCGAGCGGTGAGCTCTCCAGCCAGAACAGCGCGATCTCGGTCTGCTCTGCGGTTCGATCACTGGGCGTCGTGACGCCGTCGCGGCCGAGGCGCTTCACCTCATTGACGTCACGCGCATAGCGTCGCGAGGTCACGTCGTACGGGCCGCGCGAACGGTACTGCTCGGCGTTCCTCAACACGAATGGCGTGACGGTGGCCCAGCCGGGCGCGAAGGCGAAGCGGGGCCGCCGTCGACAACCCGGCAAGCACCTGGCCGGACGGTCGCTTTCCCCGTCCCTCGGTGGTGTGCGCGTGGAACACCGGCCGCGCAGACCTGCTCATCGGCCGCTGACCCCCTGCGCTCACCCTCGCGGCGAGTGCGGACGATACGCGTCGAGTCAGGGCGATACGCCTTCTACAACACGCGTATCGCCCTCAATGATCACGTATACGTGATCATTTGGCCGGCGCTGGCGCTGCGCTGGTGGGGGCGTTAGGCGGTGCGGTCGACGACGAGGTCGCACAGTGACGCGAGCGCGGCCTTGGCGGGCACGTCGGGTAGCGGGGATAGCACGCTGCGGGCGTCGTCGGCCCAGCGCCGCAGGTCGGCACGCGCTCGCTGCATCCCGGACGAGGTCCGCAATTGTGCCAGCGCCGCCGCCAACTGCTCATCGTGGTCGAGGTTGCCGCGCAGCAGCTCCTGCAGCGGCGCATCCACCGGATCGGTCGACGCGAGGGCGTAGAGAACGGGCAGCGTCGCGATGCCTTCGCGCAGGTCGGTGCCTGGTGTCTTCCCGGATACCGCGCTCTCGCTCGCAACGTCGAGCAGGTCGTCGGAGAGCTGGAACGCGACGCCGATGCGCTCCCCGAACCGCGTCATGACATCCACGACGTCGTCGCTCGCGCCTGACATGAGCGCACCGAAGTGGCCGCAGGTGGCGATCAGCGACCCCGTCTTGTCGGCGAGCACCGAGATGTAGTGCTCGACCGGATCCTCGTCGTCGACCGGCCCAACGGTCTCGCGGATCTGGCCGGTCACGAGTCGCGCGAACGTGCGCGCCTGGATGCGTACGGCCTCCGGGCCCAGATCGGCGAGCAGATCAGACGCACGCGAGAACAGGAAGTCGCCGGTGAGGATCGCAACGGTGTTGGTCCAGCGCGCGTTCGCGCTTGGTCCGCCGCGGCGCATCGCTGCCTCATCCATGACGTCGTCGTGATACAGCGTGCCGAGGTGGGTGAGCTCACAGACGACTGCGGACGGGACGACGCCGGGCGCGTGCGGGTCGCCGAATTGCGCGGCAAGCACGACCAGCATCGGGCGAAACCGCTTGCCACCGGCCTCGATCAGATGGCTGGCGGTCTCGGTGACGAACGGAACGTCGCTCTTTACTGCCGTACGCAGCTGCTGCTCGACGGCTTCCATGCCGGTGCGAACAGCGTGCTCGAGGTCAGGCGGCAGCCCCTCCAGCTCACCGAGCGGGCGTTCGTATGCCGGCTGCGCCGAAGTCATGTCACCGTACGAAGATGTCGGCCCGGCCCGCCAGGTCGAGCAACGGCTGGGGCAGTATGCCGAGCACGACAGTTACGGCAACCGCACCAGCCAGCGCCACGGTCGTGAACGGGCTCGGAATCACGACGGTCGGTCCGTCGCTCGACGGCTCGGAGAAAAACATCAGCACGATCACGCGGACATAGAAGAACGCCGCGATCACGCTCGAGATCAGGCCCACGATGACGACCGGCGTCGCACCGCCCTCGATGGCCGCAACGAAGACGGCGTACTTGCCGAAGAAGCCGCTCGTTAGCGGAATCCCGGCGAGCGCAAGCAGGAACAGCGCGAACATGCCGGCGACGAGCGGTGAGCGACGGCCGAGCCCCGCCCACCGGGACAGGTGTGTCGCCTCGCCGCCCTGATCGCGGACGAGCGTGACCACACCGAACGCGCCAATCGTCGTGACGCCGTAGACGAACAGGTAGAACATCGAGCCGGCGAGTCCGGCCTCGCTGGTCGCGATCACGCCGGTCAGGATGAAACCCGCGTGCGCGATGGACGAGTACGCCAGCATGCGCTTGACGTCGGTCTGCGTGAGCGCGATCACCGAACCCAGCACCATCGTGAGAATGGCGACGGCCCACATCATCGGCCGCCAGTCCCAGCGAGCACCGCCGAGCGCGACGTAGAAGACGCGCAGCAACGCGCCGAACGCCGCCACCTTGGTGCACGCCGCCATGAACGCGGTGATCGGCGTCGGAGCGCCCTGGTAGACGTCCGGCGTCCAGGAGTGGAACGGGACGGCACCGACCTTGAAGAGCAACCCAACGGCAACCAATGCGGTGCCCGCGAGCAGGAGTGGATCGGCGCCAGCGCTGGATGAGACGGCATCGGCAATGCCGGCGAGCTGTACGGTTCCCGCGTAGCCATAGAGCAGCGCAATCCCGTAGAGGAAGAATGCCGACGAGAACGCGCCCAGTAAGAAGTACTTCAGCGCTGCCTCCTGAGACAGCAGGCGCCGCCGTCGGGCCAGACCGCACAGCAAGTACAGCGGCAACGACAGCACCTCGAGCGCGATGAACATTGTTAGCAGGTCGTTGGACGCCGGGAAGATGAGCATGCCGCCGACCGCGAACATCGTCAGAGGGAACACCTCGGTCTGCGTGACGCCGGCCGTCGTCACCGCACGCTCGGCTTCGGATCCCGGCACCGTCGACGCCGATGCTGCAAATGCATCGACGCCGTCAAGTTGGTTCTCGGCGATCAGCAGCAAGCTCGGGATGGCGAGCACCAGGATCGTGCCCTGCATGAACAGTGCCGGCCCGTCGATGGCCAACGCCCCCTGCGCGGCGTCGATGTTGGTGCCCGCGAGCAGCACGACGGCGATGAAAGCAGCAACGAGGCCGACAAGGGCTACCGCGAGCTGCACATTACGTCGCGACGACCGTGGGACGAAGGCGTCGACGAGCACGCCGACGACCGCGGCGCCGAGCACGATGAGGATCGGCGAGATCTGCGCGTACTCGATGCTCGGCGCGTTGATCGTGACCTGGGCGAGCGTCTTCACTCCGCCGTCCCCTCTGCGCTCACGGGCACCGGCGGCTCCGGATCGGTAGCGCCGACCTGTTCCATCGTTCGCTCCGTGGCCGGGGTGATGACGTCAAGCAGCGGCGCCGGGAAGAATCCGAGCGCCACGATGATCGCGAGCAGTGGCGCGACGACCCACGCTTCACGAGCCCCAAAATCGCGGATGCCTTCGTTGCCCTCCTTCACCGGGCCGGTCATCATCCGCTGATACATGAACAGGATGTAGACGGCTGCCAGCACGATGCCGACCGTCGCGAGGACCGCAGCGACCTGGTAGCGGTTAAACGTTCCGACGAGGACGAGGAACTCCGACACGAAGCTCGACAAACCCGGCAGCGCCAGCGACGACAGGCCCGCCACCAGCATCGTGCCGGCAAGAATCGGTGCCACCTTCTGTACGCCGCCGTAGTCGTCGATGAGACGAGATTTGCCACGGGTGATGAGAAAACCAGCAATGAGGAACAGCGCAGCGGTGGAGAATCCGTGGTTGACCATGTACAGCGTCGAGCCCGCCTGACCCTGGTTCGTCAGCGCGAAGATGCCGAGCGCAATGAAGCCGAAGTGCGACACCGACGTGTAGGCGATCAACCGTTTCATGTCGGTCTGGCCGATCGCGAGCAGCGCACCGTACAGGATCCCGATCACGCACAAGGTCAGCACTGTTGGTGTGAAGTAGCGCGTCGCCTCGGGAAACAGCGGCAGGCAGTAGCGCAGCATGCCGAACGTGCCAACCTTGTCGAGTACGCCGACCAGCAGCACGGCGCCTGCCGGCGTGGATTCCGCCGCCGCGTCGGGAAGCCAGGTGTGGAACGGGAACAGCGGTGCCTTGATGGCGAAGGCAAAGAAGAAGCCGAGGAACAACCAGCGTTCCGTCGTCTCGCTGATCTCGACACCGAGCAGGTCGGTGAACAGGAACGTGCCGCCAACGACGTACAGCCCGATGACGGCAGCGAGCATGACGAGGCCGCCGAGCAGGCTGTAGAGCAGGAATTTCACCGCGGCATACGACCGCTGTGGGCCGCCGTAGCTGCCGATGAGGAAGTACATCGGGATCAGCATGGCCTCGAAGAACACGTAGAACAGGAAGACGTCTGTTGCCGCAAATACGCCGATGATCATGGTCTCGAGGACGAGGATGAGCGCGAAGTAGGTGTTCACGCTTCGGCGCGAACCCCCCTCTTCGACGTCTGACCAGCCGGCGAGCATGCATACCGGAACGAGCACCGCCGCCAGCGCGATGAGGACGAGGGAGATGCCGTCGACGCCGAGGGCGTAGGACACGCCGAAGCTTGGGATCCAGTCGTACTGCTCGGCGAACTGAAACTGCTCGTCGCCCGCGGAGCCGGGCTCGAAGCGCACCGCGAGCAGGATCGTCAGCACCAACGTCACGAGCGCGAACGCAATGGCCACCTGCTTGGCCAGCAGCGGTTGCGCCCGCGGCAGCGCGGCGACGATCACCGCACCGATCAGCGGGATGGCGCCCAGCATCGTCAGCCATGGAAAGGAGTTCACGACAGCCTCACCAGCAGCAGAGCGACCACGACGATGGCGGCGCCACCGAACATCGACAGGGCGTACGACCGGACGAATCCGGTCTGCCATCGGCGGATCCGTCCGGAGGAGCCGCCGAACATGGCGGCGAGCCCGTTGACGGCGCCGTCGACACCGCGGTTGTCGAAGTAGACCAGGGACCGGGTGAGGTACTGCCCGGGCACCATCACGCCCTCCTCGTTGATGACGTCTCCGTAGAGGTCCTTGCGGGCGGCCACGGTGACTGGCGACACCGCCACCGGCGCCTCGTCCGGAATCGGGCGTCGACCGAAGAATGCGTACGCGATGGCCATCCCCACGAAAACGAGCGCGAGCACGAGAAGGCTGATCGTCCACGCCGGCACAGGCAGCTCGTGCTCCTCCTCGCCCACGACCGGCTCCAGGAAGGAGATGAAGCTATTGCCGGTAACCGCAATGGCGCCGAACAACGACAGCGCCCCTAGGACGATCATGGGTCCGAGCATGACGGGTGGCGACTCGTGCGGATGGACGCCCTCGCGCCATCGGCGCTGGCCGAAGAAGGTCATCAGCATCAGCCGGGTCATGTAGAACGCCGTGATGCCCGCGCCGATCATGGCCACGATGCCGAGCCAGATGTTGTCGGCGAGTGCCGCTTCGATGATGCGGTCCTTGGAGAAGAAGCCGTCGAACGGTGGAATGCCGATGATGGCGAGATAGCCCATAGTGAAAGTGATGAACGTGATGGGCATCGCCGATCGCAAGCCGCCGTAGTGCCGCATGTTCACGTCATCATTCATGCCGTGCATGACCGAGCCGGCGCCCAGAAACATGTTCGCCTTGAAGAAGCCGTGCATCAGCAAGTGGAAGATCGCGAGCGCATACCCGGCCGGACCGAGTCCCGCCGCCAGCACCATGTAGCCGATCTGGCTCATCGTCGAGCCGGCGAGGACCTTCTTGATGTCGTCCTTCGCGCACCCGATGATCGCGCCGACGAGCAGCGTCACGGCGCCCACGACGGCGACCGCGACGAGCGCGATCGGTGCAGCGTTGAAAATGGCGTTGGAGCGGGTGATCAGGTAGACGCCCGCCGTGACCATGGTTGCGGCGTGGATGAGCGCCGACACCGGAGTTGGACCCTCCATGGCATCGAGCAACCACGACTGCAGCGGTACCTGAGCCGATTTGCCGCATGCGGCGAGCAGGAGAAGCAGACCAACCGCGGTCATCGCGCCTTCGGTGGCCTCCGGTGCCCCCTCGAACACACCGAGGAAGTTCGTCGCACCGAATGTCGTGAACATCACCATGATGGCCAGCGACATTCCGACGTCGCCGACGCGGTTTACCACGAACGCCTTCTTCGCCGCGGTCGCTGCGCTCGGCTTGTAGTACCAGAAGCCGATCAGCAGGTACGACGCTAGACCAACGCCCTCCCAGCCGACGTACAGCACGAGGTAGTCGTTGGCTATGACGAGCAGCAGCATCGCGGCAACGAACAGGTTCATGTACGCGAAGAAGCGACGACGGTCGGGATCGTGCGCCATGTATCCGATGGAATAGATGTGGATCAACGATCCCACGCCGGTGATGAGCAGCACGAAGACGATCGAGAGCTGGTCGATCAGCGTCCCGAACTCGACCTGGAAGTCCGCGACCGGCACCCAGGTGAAGATGTTGTCCGTGAACGCGCGCTCCTCACCCGGATGCCCGAGCATCGAGAAGAGCATCGCCGCGCCGAGCACGAACGAGGCGAGCGGTGCGGCTACCCCGAGCAGGTGCCCCCAACTGTTCGACCGCCGACCGGCGAGCAGCAGGATTCCCGCTGATACCAGCGGAATGGCGACGAGCAGCCAGGCCTGCGTGAAGATGCCGGTCGCTGCCTGCACCTCTTCCATTGCATCCACCCGTCAGTACTTGAGCAGGTTCGCGTCGTCGACCGACGCCGTCCTGCGGGTGCGGAAGATGGTCATGATGATGGCGAGCCCGATGACGACTTCGGCGGCAGCGACCACCATCACGAAGAACGCGATGATCTGACCATCGAGATTGCCGTTGCTGCGTGCGAACGTGACGAACGCGAGATTAGCGGCGTTCAGCATGAGCTCGATGCACATGAAGACGACGATGGCGTTGCGTCGAATGAGAACGCCCGCCCCGCCCAGCGAGAACAGAATGGCTGACAGCACCACGTAGCCCGTGGGGCTCATGACAGCTCACTCTCTCGATGGCTGACGCCGCGCGGTTCAGAGTGGATCATGTCGGGCTCGTCGGGGGTGGCTGGCTCGCCGTCGGTGTGCAGCGTTGTCGCCAACTGGGACGGCAATCGCCGCTCGTCCCCGCGACCGCGCAGCACTGCGTTGACCGACAGGTCCGACTGCGATCCGTCGGGCAGCAGCGCCGGCGTGTCGACTGCGTTGTGCCGCGCGTAGACGCCGGGGGCGGGCAGCGGCGTCACAATGCCACCACGCCGAAAACGCTGTTCGGCCATCTCCCGCTGCGTCACCTTTGCGTGCAGCCGCTCGCGGAACGCGAGCACCATCGCACCGACCGCTGCGGTGATCAGGAGGGCGCTGGTGAGCTCGAACGCGAAGACGTAGCGGGTGAATATGAGCCGCGCGATCCCCTCAACGTTGCCGTTGGCGTTGGCATTGGCTAGCCCCACCGGTGCGTATGTCACCCGACCGACGACGGCGACGAGGAGGAAGGCGAACCCGAGCGCGCCGAGCAGGCTGGCGAAGCGCTGCCCGCGGATTGTCTCGACCAGCGAGTCGCTGGCGTCAACGCCAACGATCATCAGGACGAACAGGAACAGCATCATGATGGCGCCGGTGTAGACGACGACCTGGACGATGCCGAGGAACACCGCTTCCTGTGCGATATAGAGAACCGCCAGGCAGATCATGGTGAGCGCGAGCCAGATGGCGCAGTGGACCGCCTTACGACTGAGCAGCATGCCGACAGCGGCGAGAACCGACAGCGGCGCGAGGAGCCAGAAGACGATCGCCTCGCCGTTCACCGCGTCGACTCCTCTGCGGCGCGCAGGAGATCCGGCGCCGCGTGCGTGACGGCGCCCTCGTAGTAATCGGTCTCCGTCGTCCCGGGGTACATCGGATGCGGCGCGGCGACCATGCCGGACTGGAGGGGCGCGAGCAGGTCTTGCTTCTCGTAGATGAGCTTCGCGCGCGAGTCGTCGGCTAGCTCGTACTCATTCGACATCGTCAGCGCCCGGGTGGGGCACGCCTCGATGCACAGCCCACAGAAGATGCAGCGGAGGTAGTTGATTTGGTAGACGCGCCCGTAACGCTCACCCGGTGAGTACCGCTCCTCAGGGGTGTTGTCGGCGCCCTCGACGTAGATCGCGTCGGCCGGGCACGCCCACGCGCACAGCTCGCAGCCGACGCACTTCTCCAATCCGTCCGGATGACGATTCAGCAGATGCCGACCGTGGAAGCGCGGCGCCGTCGGTCTCTTGTCCTCGGGGTACTGCTCCGTCACGACCTTCTTGAACATCGTCGCGAAGGTCACGCCGAACCCCTTGACGGGCTCAAACACCGACGTCCTCCTCCTGCTGGCTCGCAAGGGTTCGCCTGGGCGGCCCTCCGGTAGGCATCGTCTGGCCCGGCAGCGGCGGCACAGGATAGCCACCGGCCATCGGGTCGAACGCTTCGGGCTCCGGCTCGGCGTCGAGCTCCTCATCGGGCTTACGCCGCTGCGTGAAGCTGCCGATCAGCGCGAAGACGCCGACCGCGACAAGCAGACCAGCCGCGATGACGAGGATGTTGTTGGTCGTGATGAGCGCCTCGTCGCGGAGCACTCGAATCGTCGAGACGAGCAGGATCCACAGCAGCGAGATCGGGATGAGGACCTTCCACCCGAGCGCCATGAACTGGTCGTAGCGGTACCGAGGCAGCGTCCCGCGCAGCCAGATGAAGAAGAAGATGAAGAGCATGAGCTTGCCGAGCCACCACAGCAGCGGCCACCAGCCGCTGTTGGCGCCGTCCCACAGCGAGATCGGGAACGGTGCCCGCCAACCGCCGAGGAACATCGTGATCGCCAGCGCGCTGACCGTCACCATGTTCACGTACTCCGCGAGGAAGAACAGCGCGAACTTCAGTGAGGAGTACTCGGTGTGGAAGCCGCCGACCAGCTCGCCCTCGGCCTCCGGTAAGTCGAAGGGTGCCCGGTTCGTTTCTCCCACCATGGCCGTGACGTAGATGAGGAACGACGGAATCAAGGGAATGACGAACCACAGGCTCGTCTGCGCCTCGACGATCTGCGACGTCGACATCGACCCGGCGTAGAGGAATACCGCGACGAACGACAGGCCCATCGCGATCTCGTACGAGATCATCTGCGCCGACGAACGCAGCCCGCCGAGCAGGGGGTACGTGGAGCCACTCGCCCAGCCGGCCAGAACGATGCCGTAGATGCCGATCGACGCCACCGCAAGGACGAACAGCACACCGACCGGCAGATCCGTCAGCTGCAGTGGCGTGAGGGTGCCGAAGATGGACACCACGGGCCCGAACGGGATGACGGCAAACGCAAGGAATGCGCACGTCGTCGCAATGATCGGCGCAAGCCAGAACACCGCGATGTCGGCGGTCTTCGGGACGATGTCTTCCTTGAGCGCCAGCTTGACGCCGTCGGCGAGCGACTGCAGCAACCCCTGTGGGCCGAGGCGGTTAGGGCCGATCCGCTGCTGCATGCGCGCAACAACGCGCCGCTCGAACCAGATGTTGAACAGCGTCAGCACGACGAGGATGACGAAGACAGCGACGGCCTTGAGAAGGATGAGCCACCAGGGGTCGCGGCCAAAGACGGACAGATCCTCCTGAGCGAGCAGCAGCGCGTTCACGGTCACCTCGATTCCTCCGCATCGATCCACACCATGTCGCCGGCAGCGACACCTAGATCGCGGTGCACCGAACAACCCCGCGCGTTGGCCGGCAGCCACACGGCGTCGTCGACCATGGAGTGGGTGACGACGAGCGGCAGGGTGACCGACCCGCGGGTGCTGCTGACCGTGACCAACGCCCGGTCGGTCGCCCCAACACGCGCCGCGGTGGCGACGGACATGCGCGCAACCGGCCGCCGTGCCGTCCCCGCGAGGTGCTCCTCGTTGTCCTGCATCCTGCCGGCGTCGAGCAACTCATGCCACGTTGCCAGCACCACCTGTCCGCGCTCGAGTGGTCGCCGTAGTCCCCCGGGAACGGACCGGAACTCCGGCCGCGCATCCGACCAGGGCCGGAATGCGCCGATCTCACGGCGGGCCCGAGTGACGTCGGGAAGCCCGAGGTGAACGTCCATCGCGTCGGCGAGCACGTGCAGGACCCGTACGTCCGGCATGGCCGGCAGCTCGGGCAGCGCAGCCTCGAACGGTCGCTGGCGCCCCTCCCAGTCGACGAACGTCCCGGCCTTCTCCACGACAGCGGCGACGGGAAGCACTACGTCGGCGCGGTCGGTGACTGCTGACGACCGCAGCTCGAGGCTGACGAGGAACGGCACGGCGTCGAGCGCCGCCAACACCGCCGCCGGGTCAGGCAGGTCATCCGGGTCGACACCGCCCACCAGCAACGCCCCGAGCTCGCCGCGGGATGCGGCCGCGAGGATCTCACCGGTGTCGCGTCCCGGTGCATCGGGCAGGACCGACACGCCCCAGGCTCGCGCCATCTCGGTCCGCGCCTCGGCGTCGGAGACCGGGCGCCCACCGGGGAGCAGCGCGGGCAGGGCACCTGCCTCGACGGCGCCGCGCTCGCCCGCTCGGCGAGGTACCCAGCCCACGGTCGCGCCCACGGCATCGGCGAGCGACGCCACCGCAGACAGCGCTCCGCGGACCGTGGCCATCCGCTCCCCGACAAGGATCACGGTGCCGGAGCCGCGTACCAGCTCGGCCAGCTCATCAGTTCCTGAGCGCAGCGCCTCCAACGCGGTGGGCTCGGCACCCGGCATGGTCGGCAGCAGCCGGCCCGACAACTTCTGCAAGCCCCAGCTTGCGTACGGCGCGACCGCCAGCACGTTCATCCCGTGCCGGCGGACAGCCTTGCGCAGCCGGAGGAAGACGATCGGCGACTCCTCCTCGGGCTCGAACCCGACGAGGAGGACGGTCGAGGCGCGCTCGAGGTCGTCGTAGGTCGGACCCATCGGCTGACCGGCGACGTAGTGGGCGAGGAAGTCGGCCTCCTCCTCGCTGAACGGTCGCGCGCGCATGTCGATGTCGTTGGTGCCGAGGGCAACCCGAGCGAACTTGGCGTAACCGTAAGCGTCCTCGAGCGTCGCGCGTCCGCCAACGAGCACGCCGACGCTCCCGCGCGCAGCGGCCAGACCCCGAGCAGCGACGTCGAGCGCATCGGCCCACGACGTCGGGACGAGCGTTCCATCGTCTTCGCGGACCAGCGGAACGGTGAGGCGGTCCTGCGCCGTGGCGTACTGGAACGCCCAGCGCCCCTTGTCGCAGTTCCACTCCTCGTTGACCTCAGGATCGTCACCGGCAAGGCGGCGCATCACCTTGCCGCGGCGCCAGTCCGTACGCAGCGCGCACCCGGACGCGCAGTGCTCACAGACCGTCGGTGTCGACACCAGATCGAAGGGGCGAGCCCGGAACCGGTAAGCCGCACCGGTGAGCGCACCTACCGGGCAGATCTGCACGGTGTTGCCAGAGAAGTACGACTCGAAGGGTTCCTTCTCGTAGATGCCCACCTGCTGCAGCGCACCGCGTTCGAGCAACTCGATGAATGGGTCGCCGGCGATCTGCTGCGAGAAGCGTGTGCAGCGCGCACACAACACGCAGCGCTCGCGGTCGAGCAGCACCTGGGACGAGATGTTGATCGGTTTGGGATAGGTCCGCTTGTTGTCGCGGAAACGCGACTCCGCGCGGCCATTCGACATTGCCTGGTTCTGCAGCGGGCACTCGCCGCCCTTGTCGCAGATCGGGCAGTCGAGCGGGTGGTTGATGAGCAGCAGCTCCATCACGCCCTGCTGCGCCTTGTCGGCGACCGGCGATGTGAGCTGGGTCTTGACGACCATGCCATCGGTCACCGTCGTGGTGCACGAGGCGATGGGCTTGCGCTGGCCCTCGACCTCGACCAGGCATTGCCGGCACGCACCGACCGGCTCCAGCAGCGGGTGGTCGCAGAACCGCGGGATCTGGATGCCAATCAGTTCGGCGGCGCGGATGACGAGCGTGCCCTTGGGCACAGCGACCTCGAACCCGTCGATGGTGACGGTGATGAGGTCCTCGCCCGCTTGAATTTGCGCGCCCGATGCCGCCGGCGCAGCGCTAATGGTCACGCTCCCTCCCTCGCGAGGCGCTCGGTCGGTCGCCGCTCCGTCGTCACTGTCATTAGTGCGCTCCTGCGGGGGCACCCATGGGTTCCATGGCGAATAGCGCCGATCTCTCGTACGGGAACAGCTCCCAGGCCGGCGTGTGCGTGCCGGCGATGAACTCGTCCCTGAAGTACTGGATCGCCGACGTGATCGGGCTCGTCGCTCCGTCGCCGAGCGCGCAGAACGAGCGGCCGAGGATGTTGTCGCACACGTCGAGCAGCGTGTCGATGTCAGCCTCGGTGCCCTCGCCGGCCTCGAGCCGGCGCAGGATCTGCACCAGCCAGTACGTGCCCTCGCGGCACGGTGTGCACTTGCCGCAAGACTCGTGAGCGTAGAACTCCGTCCAGCGCAATACCGTTCGGACGACCGACGTCGTCTCGTCGAAACACTGCAGCGCCTTGGTGCCCAGCATCGAGCCGGCCGCGCCGACCGCCTCGTAGTCGAGTGGGACGTCGAGATGCTCGGCCGTCAGCATCGGGGTGGACGATCCACCGGGCGTCCAGAACTTCAGCTCGCGTCCCTCACGGATGCCGCCGGACATGTCGAGCAGCTCGCGCAGCGTGATGCCGAGCGGCGCTTCGTACTGCCCCGGTCCGGCGACATGACCGGACAGGGAGTACAGCGTCATGCCCTTCGACTTCTCAGTTCCCATCGAGGCGAACCAGTCGGCGCCGTTGAGGAAGATGCACGGCACGCTGGCGATCGACTCGACGTTGTTGATGACGGTCGGGCTCGCGTAGAGACCAGCGACGGCAGGGAACGGAGGGCGCAGTCGCGGCTGTCCGCGTCGGCCCTCGAGCGAGTCGAGCAACGCCGTCTCCTCGCCGCAGATGTACGCGCCGGCGCCGGTGTGGACGACGAGGTCGAGGTCGTGGCCGCTGCCGAGGATGTCGCGGCCGAGATAGCCCTTGTCGTACGCCTCGCGCACTGCAGCCTGCATGCGCCGGTGGACGTGCACGATCTCGCCGCGGATATAGACGAACGCATGCGACGCACGGATCGCGATGCAGGTGATGATGATGCCCTCGATGAGGCTGTGCGGATTCGCCATCAGCAGCGGCGTGTCCTTGCACGTGCCCGGCTCCGCCTCGTCGGCGTTGACGACGAGATAGTGCGGTTTGCCGTCCCCCTGCGGGATGAATCCCCACTTCATGCCAGTCGGGAAACCGGCGCCGCCGCGACCACGCAGGCCGGAATCCTTGACCGCCTGAATCAGCTCGTCGGGATGCAGTTTCAGCGCGTTGCTGAGCCCTTTGTAGCCATCGTGGCGTTCGTAGGCGTCGATGGTGAAGGAGTCGGCCTCGTCCCAGTGCGCCGACAGCACCGGGGTCAGCGGATCCATCGTCGTCACTCCTCTTCCTTGGCTGGATCGCGAGGGACACGGGGGGCAGAGCCCCCCGTGTGTGGATTCGCCGGATCGGACTCCGACGTCTCCAGCGGGGCATCGCTGGCAGAGCTCCCGTCGGCCTTGCCCTCCGTCGCCGCGGTCTGCTCCGAGGCTGCCTCGCCTTCGGCGACGGCATCCTGCTCCTCGGCGTCCGAGTCCTGATCGGGTGCGGGTGCGGTCCAGTCGTGTTCGTGGGCAAGCTGCAGGCCAACCAGAGATGCTGCACCAGCCTGCACGCCCTCCTCGCCGCGGCCGTCGTAGAAACCGGCGAGCACGCGCGAGGTTTCGCGCCAGGTAGCGACCCGTGCGGAGCCGCGTGTCGGAGCGACGGGCTCGTCGGCGCGAAGCGCGTCGACGAGGGCACGGACGGATTCCGGCGTCTGGTTGTCGAAGAACTCCCAGTTGACCATCACGACAGGCGCGTAGTCGCACGCGGCGTTGCACTCGACGTGCTCGAGGGTGACCTTGCCGTCGTCGGTCGTCTCGTCGTTGCCGATGCCGAGGTGGTCCTTCAACGTCGCCAGCAGCGCGTCACCGCCCATGACGGCGCACAGCGAGTTCGTACAGACGCCGACGTGGTAATCGCCGATCGGGCGGCGCTTGAACATCGTGTAGAACGTGGCAACAGCTGCAACCTCGGCTGATGTGAGACCGAGTTCGTGCGCGCAGGCCTCGATGCCCTCGGTCGTGACGTAGCCCTGCTCGGACTGCACGAGGTGCAGCATCGGGATGAGTGCAGAGCGCGGGTGCGGGTAGCGGCCGATGATTTCGCGCATCTGCCGACGGGTGGCGTCGGAGATGCCTGTCGCTTGACTGATTGTCACCGGTCGACCCCACCCATCACCGGGTCGAGACTCGCCACCGCGACGATGACGTCGGCGACCATGCCGCCCTCGCACATCGCCGCGACAGCTTGCAGGTTCGTGAAGGACGGGTCACGGAAGTGCACGCGGTACGGGCGGGTGCCGCCGTCGCTGACGACGTGCGCCGCGAGCTCACCGCGCGGCGACTCGATCGCGACGTACACCTGGCCGGGCGGAACGCGGAAGCCCTCGGTCACCAGCTTGAAGTGGTGAATGAGCGCTTCCATCGACTCGCCCATGATGTGGCGGATGTGGTCGAGGGAGTTGCCGAGCCCATCGCCGCCGAGTGCCAGCTGCGACGGCCAGGCGATCTTCTTGTCGGCGACCATGACCGGGCCCGGCTTCAGCCGGTCGAGGCACTGCTCGACGATCTTCAGCGACTCCTTCATCTCCTGGATGCGCTGCAGGTAACGGCCGTACGCGTCGCAGGTCGTCGTGGTCGCCACGTCGAACTCGTACGTCTCGTACCCGCAGTAGGGCTGCGTCTTGCGCAGGTCCCACGGCAGGCCGGTCGAGCGCAGCACCGGGCCGGTGAGACCGAGCGCCATGCAGCCGGTGAGGTCGAGGTAGCCGATGCCCTCCGTACGTCCCTTGAAGATGGGGTTCTGGTTGAGCAGGTCTTCGTAGTCCTTGATGCGGCCCGGCATCACCTCGAGGAACTCGCGCAGCTTCTCCATCGCATCCGGTGGCAGGTCCTGCGCGATGCCGCCGGGCCGGATGAACGCGTGGTTCATGCGCAGACCGGTGATGAGCTCGAACAGGTTGAGGACGAGCTCGCGCTCGCGGAATCCGAACGTCATCACCGTGAGCGCGCCGATCTCCATGCCGCCGGTCGCGATCGCGACGAGGTGGGAGGAGATGCGGTTGAGCTCCATCAGCATGACGCGGATGATCGTCGCCCGCTCCGGCACCTCGTCGGTGATGCCGAGCAGCTTCTCGACCGCGAGGCAGTAGGCGGCCTCGTTGTAGAACGGCGACAGGTAGTCCATGCGGGTGACGAACGTCGTCCCCTGGGTCCAGGTGCGGTACTCGCAGTTCTTCTCGATGCCGGTGTGCAGGTATCCGATACCGCAGCGCGCCTCGATGACGGTCTCGCCCTCGAGCTCGAGGATGAGGCGCAGCACGCCGTGCGTCGACGGATGCTGCGGACCCATGTTGACAACGATGCGGTCGGCGGGCGTCTCGCCGAGGTCGGCGACGACCTCATCCCAGTCGCCGCCGGTCACCGTGTAGATCCGGCCCTCGGCCGGCGCCTCGTCCTCGTACGTAGTGGTCACGAGTAAGACCTCCGCTCCTCCGGCGGTGGAATCTCGGCGCCCTTGTACTCCACGGGGATGCCGCCGAGGGGGTAGTCCTTGCGCTGCGGGTGTCCCGGCCAGTCGTCGGGCATCTCGATGCGAGTGAGGGCCGGGTGGCCGTCGAAGACGATGCCGAAGAAGTCCCACGTCTCCCGCTCGTGCCAGTCGGCGGTGGGGTAGACGGCGAAGACCGACGGGATGTGCGGGTCGGCATCGGGGGCAGCGACCTCGACCCGGATTCGCCGATTGTGGGTGATCGACGTCAGGTGGTAGACGGCGTGCAGCTCACGACCCGTCTCTTCGGGGTAATGCACGCCGCTGACCCCGCTGCACAGCTCGAACCGCAGGCTCGGTTCGTCGCGCAGCGCGCGGACGACGTCGACGATTCGGTCGCGTACGACGTGGAATGTGATCTCGCCGCGATCGACGACAACGGCCTCGATCGCGGAGTCGAAGCCGCCCTCGAGCGCACCGCCGAGGTCGTCGGCGACGGCGTCGAACCAGCCGCCGTACGGCCGTGAGGTCGCGGGTGGCATGAAGACGCGACGTACGAGCCCGCCATAGCCCGAGGTGTCGCCAGTGCCGTGAACGCCGAACATGCCCTCGCGGACCTCGACGACCTCGGCCTCGCCGGGGATCGGAACGGCGATGGCGTCCTCGTTGCCCGAGGAGATCTTGTCGGGGAGGGTGGTCACCGGAGCAGGCCCCTCATCTCAGCGGTAGTAAGAGCCGCCAGCGCCTCGCGCTCCTGCTCCTCTTCGAACTTCGCGCGATGCGGGCCAAGCTTCTCGTGCTGGATCTTGTCATGCAGCTTGAGGATCGCGTCGATCAGCATCTCCGGGCGTGGCGGGCAACCAGGCAGGTAGATGTCGACGGGTACGACGTGGTCGACGCCCTGGACGATCGCGTAGTTGTTGAACATGCCGCCGCTGGACGCACACACGCCCATCGAGATCACCCATTTCGGCGCCGCCATCTGGTCGTAGATGGTGCGCAGGACCGGGGCCATCTTCTGGCTCACCCGGCCGGCCACGATCATCAAGTCGGCTTGTCGCGGCGAGGCGCGGAACACCTCCATGCCGAACCGTGCGAGGTCGTAGCGCGGACCGCCGGCGCTCATCATCTCGATGGCGCAGCACGCGAGTCCGAACGTCGCCGGCCAGAGCGACCCGCGGCGGAAGTAGCCGACGAGCGTCTCGACCGACGACAGCAAGACGCCGCTCGGCAGTTTTTCCTCGATACCCATGGTGTGCCCCTAGTCCCAGTCGAGCCCGCCGCGGCGCCAGACGTAGGCGTACGCGACGAAGACGGCGAGGATGAACAGGACCATCTCCACCAGACCGAACAGGCCGAGCGCGTCGAAGGTGACGGCCCACGGGTAGAGGAAGATGATCTCGATGTCGAAGATGATGAAGAGCATTGCGGTCAGGTAGTAGCGGATTGGGAACCGCCCGCCCCCGATCGGCTGTGGCGTCGGCTCGATACCGCACTCGTACGCGTCGAGCTTCGCCCGGTTGTAGCGCTTCGGCCCGGTGAGGGCGCCGGCGGCAACGGAGAAGACCGCGAAGCCAGCCCCGATGAGGCCGAGAACGAGGATCGGTACGTAGGGGTTCATGCTGGTCTGGTCCCCTCTGTCCCTGATTGCGCAGGCGTGGGCCTGCTCATCGTAGTGAGATCAAAGCTGCCGGCAGTCATGCGGCAGGCGCCAGTCGGGAGAGTGCGTTGATGGTGCGATCCATGGCGTCGCCCCCGTGCGGATCGGTCAGGTTGGCGAGCAGCTTCAGCGTGAAGCGCATGAGCATCGGGTGCGGCAGGCCGTGCCGCGTGGCGAGCTTCATCACCTCGGGATGGCCGATGAGCTTCACGAAGACGCGGCCGAGGGTGTAGTAGCCGCCGTACGCCTGTTTCAGAGCTCGGGGGTACGCCTGCAGGGCCTTCTCGCGAGCGTCGTCGGTGTTTCGTGCGAGGGCCTGCGCGATCACGTCGGCCGCGAGCTCGCCGGACTCCATGGCGTAGGCGATGCCCTCGCCGTTGAAGGGATTGACCATGCCGCCGGCGTCGCCGACGAGCAGTACGCCGCGGGTGTAGTGGGGGGTGCGGTTGAAGCCCATCGGTAGCGCCGCACCGCGGATTGGAGCGGTGCGGTTCTCCTCGCGGTAGCCCCACTCCTCCGGAGTGCTGTCGAGCCAGCGTCGTAGCAGCGCGCGGTAATCGGTGCTGCCAAAGGCCGAGCTGGTGTTGAGGATGCCGAGCCCGACGTTGGACGTACCGTCGCCGACGCCGAAGATCCAGCCGTACCCGGGGAGCAGGTTGTCGTTACCGTTGCCGTTGCTCTTTCCCCAGAGCTCAAGCCACGACTCGAGCCAGTCGTCCTCGTGCCGAGGGCTGCGGTAGTAGGTGCGGACGGCGACGCCCATCGGCCGGTCGTCGCGCTTTTGCAGCCCGATGCCCAGGGACAGCCGGGAGCTGTTGCCGTCGGCGGCAACGATGAGGGGAGCGCGGTAGGTGACGTTCCCGCTCGTTGACACGCCGGTGACGCGGCCCGTGCGCTCGTCGATGATCGGTGCGGTCACGGTGGTGCTCTCATGGAGGCGGACGCCGGCCTTTTGCGCGTGTCGGGCGAGCACCTCGTCGAAGTCGGCGCGCGGCCTGACGAGTCCGTACGAGGGGTAAGCGGCGAGATCTGGCCACGGGAGCTGCAGGCGCATACCGCCGCCGAGGATGCGCAGGCCATGGTTACGGATCCAGCCGTCCACGGGCTGGGTGTCAATGCCCATGCTCACCAGGCACTTGACTGCGCGCGGAGTGAGGCCGTCGCCGCACACCTTCTCGCGGGGGAACGCCGACTTTTCCAGGACCAGCACGTCGAGACCGGCCTGGGCCAGGTGATACGCGGTGGTCGAGCCCCCCGGGCCGGCACCGACGACGATGACATCGGCGTCGCGGTCACCGCGTGACGTCGACGCCGGCATCGCTACAGCCGGATCTGCGGGCATGTGGTCGGTCCCCACTTACTCGGTGTCCTGCGGTGGTCTTGCGCGCTTGTGAATTCCTTCACGAGCTCCTACTCGCAGGAGTCTAGGGCTTTCTCAGCCGCTGCGCCGCACGAGCCGAGCACCGAATGGAGAACCGCCGTCAATGATCAGGCATGGGCGAGGATCCCGCACAATCGGGCCTGAAAATGACGGGATGCGCCGCCACGCCTCATGGCTGGTGGGCTCCGCCGCATGTCGCCAATTGGGTTGTGGAGGCCCTCCAGGTCTGGAGAGCCGTCCTCGTGCTGCACAGCGTCCACAACCGTGATCACGACGATTGGCCGGCGTCGTCTTGCTCGGCAGAAGCCCAGCTTCGAGCCGAGAATAAGCACCGAAAATGGGCGTCTCGCGAGCATGGCGGGATCCAGCGCCGACGCAACCCGTTGCGATGCTCCTTGCACGGCAGAGGCCCACTTTTCAGTCCGGTTCGAGCCGCAAAGTGGGCCTGCGGCGTGCAAAGGCGATAGCAGACGCCGTCCTTGGGTTGCGGGGCGCCGCGCAGGCAGAGGCTCCGCAGTCCAGGGCGGCCGCAGGCCGTCGCGCGTCAGCGCGATGCGAAGCACCATTGACGGCAGAGGAGCGGCCTCGTAGCAGCGCGGCGTCCCGGCCCAACCGGGAGCGACTGGGTGCTGACTTCCGCAGCGGACCAGCCACTGGACGACTTCGCCGCAACGTTCTTCCCCATGACCCAGCCAACCTCCCTGCTCCAGCACTTCGCCGAGGCCGACGAGGTGGCCAGCCTCATCGCCTATCTGTGCAGCCCAGCCGCAGCCGCCACCCGAGGGGCACTCCTGCGGGCCGAGGGAGGGAGCATCCCCACCAGCTGCTGACGGAGTGAGAAGTGTGGCGATCGGGTTGCGGACGCTCAGCAGGTCTGGGCAGCCGTTCTCGTGCGGCTCAGCGTCCGCAGGTTGCTGGATTCACGGTAGGGAAGTCAGGATCGACACGCTGGGCGATGTCAGCGGCGTACCGGAGAGGCAGCGACGCGTTGTGAGGCCGGAGTGAGGTTCCTCGACGACTTCGATGGTGCCGAGCTCGACCCTGACGTTTGGCTGCCGCACTATCTGCCGGCGTGGAGCTCGCGGGACGCGACTCGGGCGTCGTACCGGCTCGCGAATTCCTGCCTGACCCTCGACGTGCCCGTCGACCATCCGGTCTGGTGCAGTGGGGACCACGAGCCGCCGCTACGGGTCTCGGGAATCCAGTCCGGCAGCTTCTCTGGACCGTTGGGAAGCCGCCGGGGACAGCAACGGTTTCGCGACCGGCAGACGGTGCGTGAGGCGCAGCAGCGCTTCGAGGGCTGGCTACCGTCATCGGGTCGAGTGGAGATCCGGTGTCGGATGAAGATCTCGCCACGCTCGATGGCAGCGCTGTGGCTGTCGGGCTTCGAGGACGACGCCGACCAGCTGCAGTGCGGCGAGCTGTGCGTCGTCGAGGTATTTGGGCGATCGGTGCAGGGCCGGTCGGCAGAAGTGGGCGTCGGGATCAAGGCCTTTCGCGACCCGGCCCTGATGCAGAACTTCGCCGCCCCACGGTTGTCGATTAACGTCGCTGAGTTCCACAACTACACGGTGGACTGGAACGCCGACGTCGCGGTATTCACGGTCGACGGCCACGAAGTACGCCGATGCCCGCGCCCGCCGACGTACCCGCTCCAGCTGATGCTCGCGGTATTTGACTTTCCGCAGTGGTCGGTCGGCGACGACGATCACCTCGTGCCAGAACTCGTCGTCGATCGGATCAGCGGCTGAGTTGACCGCTGGAGAACGCCTGGCGCGCCGCGTCTCCATGTAAGGCGATCCACACGCCGGGGCGCGTGAGCGCGAACCGCAGCAACCTTGACGGCGGAGGAGCGGCGTCGTAGCAGCGCGGCCGCGGCCCGCCGAGCACAACGAAGCGCCCCGCCGATCCATGGGATCGCGAGGCGCTTCGAGATCAGGTGACGCTAGTTCTTGAACGCGTCCTTGACCTTCTCGCCGGCCTGCTTGATGTCGGCCTTGGCCTGGTCGCCGCGGCCCTGGGCCTCGAGCTCCTCATCACCAGTCGCCTGGCCGATCTTTTCCTTGGCCTGGCCCTGAATGTCCTCGAGCTTGTTGTTGACCTTGTCCTGGTCACCCATAGGGGTGTCTCCTCTCGGCGCGAACGACCACGCTGTCACTAACAGGCCTTCCCGCACAGCGGCGCCCTCACACCCGAATCGCGCGATGGAGCGCGACGATCCCGCCGGACAGGTTGCGCCAGGCCACCTGCCGCCAGCCGGCCTGCTGAATGCGGGCGGCGAGCGCGGGCTGGTCGGGCCAGGCGCGGATCGAGTCGGCCAGGTAGACGTAGGCGTCCGGGTCGCTCGACACGGTCCGCGCGACCTGCGGCAGCGCGCGCATCAGATATTCCACGTAGACCGTGCGCCACGGCCCCCACGTCGGCGAGCTGAACTCGCAGATCAGCAGCCGGCCCCCTACCCGCGTGACCCGATGCAGTTCCCGCAGCGCCCCGTCGACCGAAGCCACGTTCCGCAACCCGAAGGACATCGTCACCGCGTCGAAGGCCCCAGAGGCAAAGGGCAGCCGCAGCGCGTCCCCCGCCACGAACGCCAAACCTGGCCGAGCGCGCTTGCCCACCGCGAGCATGCCGAGCGAGAAATCGCAGGGCACCACGAACGCGCGCGCGGCCTCGAACGGCTCGGCCGACGTTCCCGTCCCTGCCGCGAGGTCCAGCACGCGCTCCCCCGGGCGTGCCCCCACCGCGCGTACCACCGCCCGCCGCCACAGCCGGTCCTGACCGAGGGACAGTACGTCGTTGGTGAGGTCGTAGCGGGCTGCGACGTCATCGAACATGGCCGCGACCTCGTGCGGCTGCTTGTCCAGCGTTGCCCGGCTCATCACAGCGTCACAGCTCGAGCTCGACCCCACTGCTCAGCAGCGTGTCGTGGAACTCCAGGTGTACCGGCTGGGCGCCTGCAGGAATGTCGAACACCATGGTCCCCTGCACGGAGGCACCCGGGTCGACCGACTCCCACAGGTTGCCCTGCTCCAGGAACCACCGAGCCGCGACGTCAGCGTTGTGCCGCTCTCCTGCCGAGTCGTGCAGTGCCACCTGCCACTCGTTCAGCTGCCGGGACTCCCGGCCGACGTTGCGCACCTCGACCGGAATGAGGCAGTACGCCCCATCGGCCTCCCGGAGGAAGCCGGGCCGGCCGATACTGGGCACATCGCACTCGACGCTCTGCACAACGAACTCCAGTTGGCCATCGCGCACGGGGACGCCGGGGCCGGAGGTGGGCGTCGGCGTGGGGGTCGCGCTGGGTGCCGCCCCGGCACCGGGCCCAGCCTGCTGCGCTTGGCGGTCGCCCCAGGCGCCGAGCAGCACGATCAGCACCGCGACCAGCGCGACGGGCACCAGCACGCGTGGCCGGCGCCACCACCGACGCCGCCGCGGTAGCGCCATCAGGCCGGTGAGCACGCGGGTGGGCGGGTTCCACGCCTGCTGCAGTGCTTGGGTGGCCGCGCGGGCGGGATCACCGGTCGCCGGCCCGAGCAGCGCCAGGAGCAGTGCCTGGGCCGACGGGCGCTGGCGCGGATCGCGGGACAGCGCTGCGGCGACGTGTCGCACCAGCGGATGCGGAATCCCGTCCAGCCGAGGCTGTCCGTGCAAGGCGGCGTACGCCTGCTGGTCGAAGCCCTCCCCGAACGGATGGCGACCCGTCGCGGCGTACGCGACCAGGAGTCCCCACGCGAAGACGTCCGCTGCCGGCGTGACCGGGTGCCCCGCAAGAATCTCGGGCGCGAGCCAGCCGGGACTGCCGAGCACCATGCCGGCTGACGTGTGCACCGACGTGGCGTCCACCGCCCGCGCGATGCCGAAGTCGATCACGCGCGGACCGGTCGCCGACAGCAGCACGTTCGCTGGCTTGAGATCGCGGTGGACCAGCCCCGCGGCGTGGATTGCGGTCAACGCGGTCGCGATCCCGACCGCCACGCCATCGAGCGTTGACCCGGTCAGAGGTCCGCCATCGCGGACGGCCTGGTCGAGCGGGACGCCCTCGACGTACTCCGTGACCAGCCACGGCGGTACGGCGGTGGGCGCCGCGTCCAGGACCGGAGCCGTGCAGAACGGCGCGACCCGGCGCGCGGCACGCATCTCGTCGGCGAATCGCGCGACGAACGCGGGATCGGCGGCGAGCTCACGGCGCAGCACCTTGATCGCGACCAGCCGCCCGTCCGGCGCCCGCCCGAGGTGGACCGTCCCCATCCCGCCCGCGCCGAGCCGGCCCAGGACGGTGTACGGCCCGATCGTGGCCGGGTCGCCTGGAGCCGAGGCGGCGATGCGCTGGGTTGTCAGCACGATGAGGGGATACCCACTACCGGGATTCGCTTAGCGTCGCGGTGAGGCTTGCCTGCGCGCGGCGCATTCCCCGCAGCCACCGATCGCGATCGCCCGCGCGTTGCTGTTCGAACGTGGCCACCTCCGGATGCGGAAGCACGAGAAAACGACCGGCGTCCATGGCAGCGACGACCGCGTCGGCGACCTGCTCGGGAGTCAACACGGCGCCTGAGGCGAGGACCGAGGCACCCTCGATCCGATCGGCGCCGGCCCACAGCAGCTGCGTGTCGACGCCCATCGGGCACAGGCAGTGCACCCGGATGCCCGCGTCACCGTAGGTGATGGAGAGCCACTCGGCGAGAGCGGCGGCGGCATGCTTGGTCGCGGTGTACGGAGCGTTGCCGAGATTGGTGAGCAGACCGGCCGCCGACGCGGTGACCACGAACGTGCCCCCGCCACGCGAGACCATCGAGGGGATGACGAGTCGAGCAGCAGCAACCACGGCCAGCACGTTGACGTTCCACGCTTCTCGCCACACCTCGTCGGGCGCGTCGACTCCCCCACCGCCACCGACGCCAGCATTCGCGAAAAACGCATCGACCGGACCGAGCTCGTGCTCGATGCGGTCCACGGCGTCGGCCAGCGCCGCAGCGTCGGCGACGTCGAGTCGAAGCGCTAGGCCGCCGATCTCCGTGGCCACCCTCGCGGCGGCTTCACCGTCACGATCCAGGACCGCAACCCGGGCACCGTCGGTCGCCATCCGGCGTGCCAGTGCCGCCCCGATCCCGTTTCCCCCACCGGTGATCGCGACGACCGCTTCACGTACGCGACTCACGTACCCGAGCGTAGGCGCCCGCCTGGGGGCGCGTTCTCTTGGTGCCGGCCATTGGTGCCGGAATGCCGCTGTGACGGATCATTGACTCGTGACCAATCCCGGGGCCGCGCGAGGCGCAGTCGTCGACGTCGACCTGCTGATCGTCGGCGCCGGCCCGACCGGCCTCTACGCGGCCTACTACGCCGGCTTCCGCGGCCTCTCCACCGCGCTCATGGACTCGCTTCCCGAGCCGGGCGGGCAGATCACCGCGCTCTATCCCGAAAAGCTGATCTTCGACGTGGCCGGCTTTCCGGAGATCCGCGGCCGCGAGCTGGTGGACAATCTGGTCAAGCAGGTCGAGCCGTTCGACCCGACGTACCTGTTGGGACACACCGCCGCATCGCTCGACCGGCGCGGCGACGACTCACTGGTGATCACCTCCACCGAGGGTGTTGCGGTTCACGCGCGGGCAGTCATCATCACCGGCGGCATCGGGACCTTCTCGCCGCGGCCGCTGCCTGTAGGCGAGGAGTACCTCGGGCGCGGGCTCAGTTACTTCGTGCCTCGGCTCGGGGTGTACGAGGACCTCGACGTGATCGTCGTCGGCGGCGGAGACAGCGCGTTCGACTGGGCCTTCAACCTTCACCCGATCGCGCGCTCGATCCGCATCGTGCACCGCCGGGACCGGTTTCGTGCCCACGAGGGGACGGTGCGCGCAGTGGCCGCACTCGGCATCCCGGTGGAAGTGTTCACCGAGGTCGAGGCACTACACGGCACCGACAGCATCGAAGCGGTGGAACTGCGGCACAAGCCCACGGGTGACATCCGTCGGATCGAGGCGCAAGGCGTCATCGCGGCGCTCGGCTTCACCGCGGACCTCGGGCCGCTGATGGGCTGGGGACTGCACATCGAACGCAAGCAGGTGCTCGTCGACACCCGCATGCATACGAATGTGCCGCGCATCTTCGCGGCGGGCGACATCACGGAGTACCCGGGCAAGGTGCGCCTCATCTCCGTTGGCTTCGGGGAGGCGGCGGTCGCGGTGAACAATGCCGCTGTCGTCATCGATCCCGCGGCGCATCTGTTCCCAGGTCACTCCTCCGAGCCCGGATAGCCCCTTGTGGGGGAGTCGGCGCTGTAGGCCCCGCCGTACGCTGCCGACTGTGAGCTCCGCGTCCGTGCCGGCCCCGGTGGTCGTCCGCACAGTCGAGGTCCCGGATCCCGACGATCTGGTGCTCCACCTGCCTGACGAGGCACCGCTCGGCTGGATCCGCCAGGGCGAGGGCCTCGTGGGCTGGGGCGTTGCGGCGTCGATCACGACGTCCGGACCGGAGCGGTTCGCGCAGGCGAACGCGTGGTGGCGGGATGTATCTGCCGGCCTCGTCGTGGACGATCCGGTGGGGCTGCGTGGCACAGGTCCGGTGGCCTTCGGCAGCTTCACCTTCGACGCTCAGCGCGGATCCTCGGTCCTGATCGTTCCGCAGGTCGTCATCGGCCGCAGTAAGGGGCGGGCGTGGCTGACCACGGTCGGCGATGCGCCGGTACCGCGACGTCTCGTCCCGATGGCGAAACCGACCGACGTGACGTACACCGAGGGATCGCTGTCCACGGTCGGGTGGGAGAAGGCCGTCGCAAGCGCTGTGGAGCGGATCGGACAGGGCGAGCTCGAGAAGGTCGTGCTGGCCCGTGACCTCATCGCGAGCGCGGCCGCACCCATCGATCCACGCTGGCTGCTCGGGCGCCTGGCGTACGGCTATCCGGCATGTTGGTCGTTCGCCGTCGACGGGCTGCTCGGCGCCACGCCGGAGATGCTCGTCCGGCTGGACAACAGCCTGGTGACGTCCAGGGTGCTCGCGGGAACGATTCGCCGCTCCGGCGACGACGCCCACGACCTGGCGTTGGCCGCATCGCTGGCGCGCTCGAGCAAGGACCTGGACGAGCACGAGTACGCCGTCCGGTCGGTGGCCGACGTGCTGGCCCCGCACTGCACCGGCATGAGCGTGCCGGAGAGCCCGTTCGTCCTGCACTTGCCCAATGTCATGCACCTCGCCACCGACGTCGCGGGAGTCCTCGCCGACGGGTCGAGCTCGCTGGAGCTGGCCGCCGCCCTGCATCCCACCGCGGCCGTGTGCGGTACGCCTCGGGCGGCGGCCATGCGGGTCATCCGCGATGTCGAGGAGATGGATCGCGACCGCTACGCCGGACCGGTGGGCTGGATGGACGCGACCGGGGACGGCGACTGGGGGATCGCGCTGCGCTGCGCGCGGATCGATCCCGCGGACACGCGCCGGGCGAGGTTGTTCGCCGGGTGCGGCATCGTTGCCGGGTCAGATCCCGAGGCGGAGCTCGCGGAATCGCAGGCGAAGTTCGTCCCTATGCGGGACGCGCTCTCAGGCAGCTGAGTCGGCCCGCTGCCCGTACAGGAAGAGATCCGCGGATGCTGGTCGACGCCGGTTGAGGAACCCCTGCACCGGGATCGACAGTGCCCACACGAGCACCGCCAGCCAGGTGGCGATGAAGGCGACCGGTATGGACAGGACGAACAGCGCCACCGGAGAGAGCGACATCGTGAGCATCCACAGGAAGGCGTCGCGCGGCATGTCCTGGCTGAGCAGCTTGTTCCGCCAGGCGTGAGATAGGAGCACTGCCTCCATCGTGCTGACCGCGGCCAAGGTGACGGCGAACGCGACGGTGGAGATCGGGTTCTGCGGGAACTCGCCCACGAGCCCGGTCGGGAACGGCAGCAGCGCGATGAACGACAGGTACACGACCGTCAGGAAGACGAACCGCAGATCCACCGCAGCCAGCCGGGCCACGAACCGATGGTGTGCCGCCCAGTACGAACCGATGACGAAGCAGCCGAGGAAGAACGCCGCGATCAGTGGGACCTTGTCCCGCAGCTCAGCCAGCAGGGCACCGGGATCGGTGTCGGTCCCGTCGAGTGCCTCGGGCACGCCCACCTCGACGACCAGCAGCGTCATGGCGATCGCGAACACCGCATCGGTGAAGAACGTCACGCGGTCGAACTCGAGACCAGGACCCTCCCGCTGGTAGCGAATCGTCGGCGACACCACCGCACCACTGTCCCATCGGGCTCGGCCGACCGTCGACAATTGGAGCGTGGACACCAGGCGCTCGATGTGGCCGACGATCCGTTGGCCGCTGGCCCTGCTGGGCGTTGCGCTCGCCGGCATCGCCGTCGCCCTCGTTCTGGATCAGACCTCGGCGCGCGAGTACGCACTCGTCATTGGCGCGCCCGCCCTTACGGTCCTGCTGCCCATCGCCCTCGTCTGGCTCGCTATTGCAGCGGCGGTGCATCTGCTGCGTCGCCGCTGAGGGCATGGGAGACCGCGGTCTCAATGAGGGAGTGCAGCTCCCGCGCGCCGGACCGATCGATGCGCACCTCGACGACACGTATTCCGGCGCGAGGCGCAAGAGCAGCTTCTAGCTCGGGGCGCGAGCAGGCGAGTGTGTACGGCGTACGCGTGGCCGCGCACAGCGCCGCGAGTTCGACGCCCGTCGCAGTACCGAACAGGCGCTCGAAGGGCTCCGCATGCTCTGGCGCGCCCTGCTCGAGCAGGCCGAAGATGCCACCGCCGTCGTCGTTGGCGACCACGATCGTCAGGTCGGGCTCCACGTCGTCCGCACCGAGGATCAGTCCGTTGGCGTCGTGCAGGAACGTGAGGTCGCCGAGCAGCGCATATGCCGGCACGCCGGCAGTCAGCGCCGCCCCGACAGCCATCGATACCGTGCCGTCGATCCCTGACAGCCCGCGATTGGTCAGCACGCGTACGTCATCGCGTCCGCGCGCGTACAGGTTGACATCGCGGATTGGGTTCGAAGATCCGAGAACGAGCAGCGACTCCCCAGGCAGCGTCGCGAGTACGGCGGCAGCAAGCGCCGGACCGGACGGCCACGACTCATGCACGACGGGAGCCACCGCGGCGACGACGGCATCCGAAGCGCGCTGCCACTGCTGCAACCAGGTGTCGTCATCGGCAACCATCTCCGCGTACAGGACGCTCGACGGCAGCACATGGCGAGCGTTCAGCGTCGGGTCCACCCACCGCGGCGTCTCGGCCACGACGTCGACCACGATCGCGGGGTTACCGAGCAGCCGCAGCACGGCCCGCGACAGCGTCGGGTGGCCGACCACCAAGATGCGCTCCGGCCTGTGTTCCGTAACCCACGTCGCATCGGAGAGGAGCAGCGGCGAGATCGTGCCTGCGGACCACGCAGCCGAAGACGGCTCTGCGATGACCGGCCACCGCATCCAGGTCGCTAGTGCTGCTGCAGCGCTACCGACACCCCGGTCTACGACGTCACCGACGATGACGAGCGTGCGCGGCTCTGCTGAGAGCGCCGCATCAGCAAGCTGTAGCGGTGCCGCCGATGCCCAAGGCCCAGCATCACCGCGACCAGACAGCGGCTCCACCCAATCCGATGTGCTCGACGGGATCAGCGGCTCGCGAAGCGCCACATTGAGGTGCACCGGTCCCGGATCCCGCGACAGCGATCCGGTTGCGGCAGCCAGTGTGCGGCTGACCAGGGCGCGCCAGTACGCCACTTGCCCGATCCGCTCTTCGGCGGCGCCGACCTCGCGAAAGAACCGAACCGCCGTTCCGTAGAGGCCGATCTGATCGGTTGCCTGGTTGGCGCCGACCCCCCGCAGCTCTGGCGGTCGGTCAGCAGTGAGCACCACGACCGGTACGGACGCATGCGACGCCTCGAGTACTGCCGGGTGCAGGTTCGCCGCGGCGGTTCCCGATGTGCAAACCACGGGCACGGGACGGCGCGACGCCTTCGCCAGTCCGAGCGCGAGAAAGCCGGCCGTACGCTCGTCGATGCGCACGTGGAGTCGTAACCGCCCTGCAGCGTCGGCCTCGTACAGCGCGTACGCCAGCGGCGCGCTGCGCGATCCGGGCGACAGCACCGCGTCGACGACCCCGCCGCGGATGAATTCGTCGACGAACACCGTCGCCAACGCCTGCGACGGGTTCACGCCACAGCCCGCAACCGCTCGCGCCAGCGCTGCTCGGCAGCGACGTCGGCGCGTGCGATGTCAACCTTTGCAGCATCGGGAGCTACCCGTCGAACCGGCAGGAATCCATCAACCGGCAGCAGGGGTTCCGCGACGATGTCGTCCTCGAGCAACTGCACGGTCGCCAAGCCACACGCATACGGCAGCTCAGGCAGCGCTGCAGCCAACGCCACGCCAGCAGCGATCCCCACAGACGTTTCCAGCGCCGACGACACGACGACCGGCAGCTTGCAGCGCTCGGCAATCGCCAGGCACGCGCGAACCCCACCGAGCGGCTGCACCTTGAGCACCGCAACGTCCGCAGCACCCGCGAGCGTGACCCGCAACGGGTCGTCGGCATGTCGGATCGACTCATCTGCGGCAATTTGCACGTCGACGCTGCGTCGCACCGCCGCAAGCTCGTCCAGCGATCGGCACGGCTGCTCGACGTACTCCAGCCCACCGGCCGCAGCATCGAGGAGCTTGATCGTCGAGATGGCCGTATCGACGTCCCAAGCGCCGTTCGCATCGACGCGGACGTGGCCCGCTGGTCCGAGCGCATCCCGGACCGCCGCCACCCGATCGATGTCCTCGTTCATAGGGCGGCCCGGCTCAGCGACCTTGACCTTCGCGGTGCGGCAGCCGCCGGAGGCGCGCACGATGGCAGCGGATTGCTCGGGGCCGACCGCCGGGACGGTGACGTTGACCGGCACGCGATCCCGCACGGCATCCGGCCATCCCTCATCTGCTGCCTCGCGCGCCGCGCGCAGCCACGGACGGCATTCCGCCGGCGAGTAGTCCCAGAACGGCGAGAACTCTCCCCAGCCGGCGGATCCGTTGAAGAGCATTCCCTCGCGCGTTGTACTGCCGCGAAAGCGCGTACGCAGCGGGATCGCGAAGACGACAGGCGAACCGGACATGGCAGCGTCAGCGTATGGGGCCGTCCACCCCGCCATATCCTCGCCGCGTGGGCGAATCGATCTCGCAGCTGTTCGATCCAGCAGCGTGGAAACCGGTCGACGGCTACTCGTCGCAGCTTCTGACCGATGTGACGTACCACCGCCACGTCGATTCGGGCACGGTCCGCGTGGCCTTCGATCGTCCCGAGGTTCGCAACGCGTTCCGCCCGCACACCGTCGACGAGCTGTACCGCGTCCTCGACCACGCGCGGATGACACCCGATGTGGGCTGCGTCCTCCTCACCGGTAACGGTCCGTCGCCGCGCGATGGCGGGTGGGCATTCTGCTCCGGCGGGGACCAGCGCATCCGTGGCCGGACCGGCTACCAGTACGCCTCCGGGGAAACGAGCGACACCGTCGATCCGGCGCGCGCCGGCCGGCTGCACATCCTCGAGGTGCAGCGGCTGATTCGCACCATGCCGAAGATCGTGATCGCCGTCGTCTCCGGGTGGGCCGTCGGAGGCGGGCACAGCCTGCACGTCGTCTGCGATCTGACGTTGGCGTCCTCCGAGCACGCGCGCTTCAAGCAGACCGACGCCGACGTCGGCAGCTTCGACGCCGGCTACGGCTCCGCGTACCTGGCCCGGCAGGTGGGACAGAAGTTCGCCAGGGAGATCTTCTTCCTCGGCAAGGAGTACGACGCGCAGGCGGCGTATCGCATGGGCATGGTCAACGAGGTCGTCCCCCACGCCCAGCTCGAAGAGGTGGCGATCGAGTGGGCTCGGACGATCAACGGAAAGAGCCCGACGGCGCAGCGCATGCTGAAGTTCGCTTTCAACCTGGTCGATGACGGGCTCATGGGTCAGCAGGTGTTCGCCGGCGAGGCGACGCGGTTGGCGTACATGACGGACGAAGCCGTCGAGGGGCGCGACGCCTTCCTCGAGAAGCGCCGGCCCGACTGGTCGTCGTTTCCCTGGTACTACTGACCGTGCGACGTCTGTCTGCTGTCGAGGGCAACTCGTTGCTGGCTGCGCTGCCGGCAGCGTTCGACGGGGCTGGCCCGGCACTGCTGCCGCTGCCGCGCGAGCCCGGCGTCCGGGCAGCAATCGTCGACGCTCTGCGACCCGATGATGCCGCCGCTCCGCTCGAACGCGACGACATCGCGCTCGTCGTGGCGACGTCAGGCTCATCGGGTGCACCCAAGGGCGTGATGCTGACCGCGGCTGCGCTGCTGCGTTCCGCCCACGCGACACACAAACGGCTCGGCGGCGCGGGACAGTGGCTGCTTGCTCTTCCCGTCGATCACATCGCTGGCGTGCAGGTCCTCATTCGGTCGTTGATCGCACGGACCGACCCGGTCATGATGCCGATGGCAAGCGGCTTTTCCGCCGCGGCATTCGTCGCTGCCACCGCGCGCCTCGATGCGGACCGTCGCTACGCCTCATTGGTGCCAACTCAGCTCACCAGGCTGCTCGACGTCGCGGCGATCGAGGCGCTGCGCTCGTACGACGCCATCCTGCTCGGCGGTGCCGCACCCATGCCCGGCGTGGTCGAGCGCGCGCGGGCGAGCGGCGTCAACGTGGTCGTGACGTACGGGATGACGGAGACATGCGGTGGCTGCGTGTACGACGGCGTGGCGCTCGATGATGTCACCGTGGACATCGCTGGTGACGGGCGCATCGTCATTGGCGGGCCGACAATTTTCGCCGGCTACCGCGGACGACCCGATCTCACCGCGGCGGCTCTCCTGGATGGGCGGCTCGTCACACATGACGTGGGCCGCTTCGATGCTCGCGGTCGACTCGAGGTAGTCGGTCGAGTTGACGACATCGTCATTACCGGTGGTGAGAACGTCTCGGTTCTTGCCGTTGAGGCAACATTGTCCGAGCAGTCGGGCGTCGTCGAGGCGGCCGTCATCGGGGTCCCCGACGACGAATGGGGACAGCGGATCGTGGCTTTCGTCGTCGCACAGTCGGTGAAGAGCGCGACGCTGCGGGAGGCCGTTCGGGCGCGCCTCGGACGCGCTGCCGTTCCCCGCGACGTCATCCTCCTCGACTCCTTGCCTCACACGGGTCTTGGCAAGATAGACCGGCGAGCCCTGCTGTCGTTGATTCCACAGCGATGACAACCACCGCCGAGTGGGTGAGCGGCGCTCGGCCGCGGACGCTGCCGGCGGCGGTCAGCCCAGTACTGATCGGCAGCGGCGCTGCCGCAGCTGAGCGAGAGTTTGTCTGGTGGGCGGCGCTGCTCGCGCTGATCGTCGCGCTGGCGTTGCAGGTCGCCGTCAACTACGCCAATGACTACAGCGACGGTATTCGCGGCACCGACACCAACCGGGTCGGACCGTTCCGGCTCGTGGGATCCGGCGCGGCATCGCCGGCGTCGGTGAAGCGCGCAGCATTCGCAGCGTTCGGCGTTGCTGCGCTCGCCGGCGTTGTGCTCGTGCTGGCGACGCAGACGTACGAGCTGCTGTTTGTGGGTGCTGTGTGTATCGTCGCGGCCTGGTTCTACACCGGTGGTCGACGCCCGTACGGATACCGCGGACTTGGCGAGCTGTCGGTCTTCGTCTTTTTCGGCCTGGTTGCTGTTATCGGCACGACGTACGTCCAGACAGGGCGTGTGACCGTTGCGGCCTTCGTCGGCGGGATCGGCTGCGGAGCACTCGCTTGCGCGATCCTCGTGGTCAACAACCTTCGCGACATCCCGACCGACAGCGTCACCGGCAAGCGCACGCTGGCGGTCGTGCTGGGCGACCAGCGCACGCGCACCCTGTTCACCGTCCTGGTGGGAACAGCGTTCCTCGCGGTCTTCGGGCTGATGTTCACCGTCACCGCGTGGGCGGCGCTGGCGTTTCTGTCGCTGCCGCTGGCGACGGGCCCGCTGCGCGCGATTTCTTCCGGTCGACTCGGGCGGGAACTCGTGCCAGCACTCGCCGGGACCGGGCAGTTGCAGCTTGCCTACGGAGCACTGCTCGGCGCCGGCTTCGCGATCAGCGGGGTGTCGTAGCCGCGTCGTCGGGTGGCTCGTCCTCGGCTCGCGCTGGGGCGTCGATTCGATCGTTGTTACTGCGCCACCGCGTCACCATGGTGGACGAGAGGGCGTCGCGCTGCCGAGACAGCAGCACATAGCTCGCAACGCCCGAGACCAGGACGGCCAACGCGACCAGAAGCAGGCCGCGAGCACCGACGAGCCACAACAGCACAAGCGCCACTGCGAACACCAGGAGTCGCAGCCCGGTGTAAGCGAGGAGCGGCTTCACGACGCACCCACGGGCACCATCATGCTCGCCGCGCGGCCAGCCGCGAGACAACAGCCGTGATCAGGCAGAACAACAGCCACCCGCTGGTCGCAGCAGCCACGACCGGCGCCAGCGCCTCGTACACCCCGTCGGCCACGGACATGGATGACACGCTCAGGTCGGCAGCTACGCCGACGCCCACGCCAACCACCAGGCCGACGATCGCGGACCACCGACCGATCACGTACTCGGGCGCAACCAGCAGCAGCGGGGCGGCGGCGAGAAGCGCCGGCAGGGACGTGCCGTCGTCGGCCCAGAACCAGATCTGCCAGTAGACGACGCTCCCGATGAACAGCGCCAGCACGCCTGCGACGAGCGCGCGAATCGTCGGAAATCGGGTCGGTGTCGAGGGGGTGGCGCGAAATTCGCCAGAGCTGATGGACGTGCTGTCGCGATCGCGGGCGTACACAGGTGACCTCGTTGTCAGCGGAAGGCGCCATCGAAGGCTGCGGTGCGACGTGCAGGCTATGCGACGGTGTCCACCACGCCGCGTGTCAGAAACAATTCCAGCCATAGGGCGTGCGACATAACGCGCCGGTCGTGGCCACGTGCGGCGACCACCTGAAGGCCGACCGGCAAGCCGTCAACCCAGGCGAACGGCAGGCACACCACCGGGACGCCGGCCAGGTTGGACGGCAGCGTGAGAGGGATCAATGCGTCGCGATGAGGCATTCGTCCGGACTCGACGGTCACCTCGGCCGATCCGAGCAAGGGTGCGGGAACCGGTGTTGCGGGCAGCAGCATGACGTCGACATCGTCGAGCGTCGCGTCGATTCCCGCCCGAACCCGGCTCGTGAGCTGGCGCCCTTCCGCGTAGTCAGCGTCGCTCATCGCGCGACCGATGAGGAGGGCATCGCGCACGCTCGGCGAGAACGACTCCGGCGAGTTCTCGAGTGCGACGCGATGGACTCGCGCGGCTTCCGGACGAACGACCTGGGCGTACGCCTGCTCGGCCAGCCCGAGGTCGACCGGTGCGACGTTCACGACCTCGACACCCGAACCACGCAGCTGTTCCAGCAGCGCCTCGAAGGCGGCGCGCACCTCGAGCCCGAGGCGACCGGCGAGGGATGTCCTCGGTACGCCGACCCGGCGAGGGGCAACGGCGTCGATCGGACGTGGGCTGCGCCCGGTCAGCAGATCAAGCATGTACGCCGCGTCGGTTACTGACCTCGCAAGCGGGCCGACGTGATCACACGTGGGGCTGAGTGGGAGCACGCCATCCGTCGGCACCGCACCGATAGACGGCTTCATCGTCGCGACACCGCACAGGGACGCCGGGATTCGCAGCGAGCCGCCAGTGTCGGTTCCGAGTGAGGCGAGCCCGATGCCGGTAGCAACGGCAACGGCCGACCCACTCGACGATCCGCCCGGCTGGCGCCGCGGGTCGTGCGGATTGCGGACGTCTCCGGTCCACGGGTTCTCGCCCCGTATGCCGAGCGCGATCTCCACCATGTTGGTCGTCGCGAACACAATCGCGCCGGCATCGCGGAGCCGGCGTACGGCGGTCGCCTCCTGGTTCCCCAGCGGCGGCAGCGGCGCCTGGGTGCCGGCGCACAGGCGGAACCCGTCCACGACGAACAAGTCCTTCACGGTGATCGGAACCCCGTGCAGGGCGCCGCGCACCCGGCCGCTTGATACTTCCTCGGTACGTTGCACGGCGAGGGCACGCGCCTCGTCGGCGTGCACGTCGGCGAGTGCGTTCAGGTGTCGAAACCGGTCTGCGGCATCCAGCGCTTGGTCGACGAGCTCGATGGGCGAGACGGTCCCGGCACGTACCGCCGCCGCGACCTCCGCCAGGTTCACGTCCCGGTCAGGGCGCGGGCCAGCAGCGTTGGATCAATGTTGCCGCCACTGATCACCGCAACGGTCGGACCCTGCGCTCGCGCCGCGCCGGACAGGATCGCGGCCACCGATACGGCACCACTCGGCTCGGCGACGAGGTGCGAGCGCAGCGCTATTCGACGTACGGCATCGAGGATCTGCTCCTCGGTGACGGTGACGATGTCGTCGACGAACTCCTGGATGTGTCGCCACGGAAGGGCGCCGACTGTCCGCACGCGCAGGCCGTCGGCGATCGTGCGCGCCGTGTCGTCCGGTGACCAGGCCACCCGCCGGCCCTGCCGGAACGACTCCGCGGCGTCGCCGGCCAGCTCCGGCTCGGCACCGACCACACGCGTCTGCGGCCGCAGCTGCTTGACCGCTGCCGCGACCCCCGAGATCAGGCCGCCGCCGCTGACCGGCACGACGACCGTCCCGACGTCCGGCAGGTCCTCGACGATCTCCAGGCCGGTCGTCCCCTGACCCGCGATCACGTGGCGGTCGTCGTACGGCGGCACCAGCACGTAGCCGTGTTCCGCCGCCAGCCTGTCGGCACGGCTTTCGCGCTCGGCCACGGGCACGAGCACAACCTCAGCACCCAGCGCGCGAGTCGCGTCGACCTTGATGGTCGCGGCGGACTCCGGCATGACGATGACGGCCTTGGTGCCGAACTCGCGCGCGGAGTAGGCCACCGCCTGCGCGTGGTTGCCGCTCGAGGGCGCGATGACACCCCGGCGGCGCTCCTCGTCGGACAGCGTCGCCATCTTGGCGTAGGCGCCGCGGATTTTGAACGCGCCGATCGGCTGGAGCGACTCGGCCTTGAGCCAGACGTCGCCCGCCCAGGGTGCGGGAATCAGCGGCGTCCGGATGGCGACCTGGGCGATGCGCTTGTGGGCCTCGCGCAGCTCGTCGAGCGTGACCAGGTGAACGTCTTCCACGGTGGGAGCTTAGGCAGGAAGTGGCGCCGCCCGACCCTCCCAGCGCGTCGACAGCACCACGGTCGTTCGAGTACGGGCGATACCGCGGATCCGCCGCAGTCGGCCAAGTGTGGCCTCGAGCGCCACGACATCGCCAACGCGCACCTTGACCATGAACGCCTCGTCGCCGGCGACCGACCAGCAGTCCTCGATCACGTCGACGTCGGCGAGCCGTCCGGCAACGTCGTCCTGGACTGCATTGTCGGAGAGGTAGATGCCGACCAACGCGGTGACGTCCAGACCGACGGCGACCGGGTCGACGGCAGCGTGGTAGCCGCGCAGTGTGCCGCTCTCTTCCAGCCGGCGCACCCGGTCCTGGACGCTCGGGCCGGACAGACCGACCCGGCGACCCAGTTCGGCGTACGACGCCCGCGCCTCAGCGCGCAGCGCAGTGATCAGCTCGGTGTCGATGCGATCCACGGGCACTCCCCGGACCATCGGTCATTGACGCTCTCGGGCATAGATTCGAAGGTGAAAGCGTTAACGTAGCGTACAGATCGAAGATCAGTAGGAGAGAGTGTCATGCACTACACCATCGAGGTCGCCCGCGCCTACATGCGCGACATGCAGCGGGAGGCCGAACTCGCGCGGGGTACCCATGGGCTGCCGACGACCGCGCGGATGCGTGCCTACGTCGCACGCCGTCGCGGCCGCTGAGTCGACGGTGTCGGCTTCAACACGAACGCGTGTTGGAGCCGGCGCCGCACCGACCTAGGCTGCGTGCGTGTCGCGCGTTCTTCCGGTGCTGATCGCCCTCGTTCTCACCGTGTGGGCAGTCATCGATTGCGTCCAGACGCCGAGCAGCGAAGCTCGCATCCTGCCCAAGCCTCTGTGGCTCGTCTGCATCGTTCTCCTGCCGTTCGTCGGCGCAGCGGGGTGGCTCTTCCTCGGCCGGACGCGATCCTTCGGCATCGGCGGCGGAAACGGATCCGGCGCCTCGGGTGGAGCGGTCAAGCGCAAGCCGAAACCGCAACCCATCGCCCCCGACGACGACCCCGACTTCCTGCGCAGCCTGGATACCGGCAACGCCGAGCATGAACGACTGCTGCGCAACTGGGAAGAAGACCTCAAGCGCCGCGAGGGCGATCTCCGCGGTGGCGACACGCCTGCCGGCGGCAATCCCAACGGGGAAACCGAATCGCGTTCGGAGGACGAGCGCCGGCGTGACGACGACCCGCCGCCCGCCGAAGAACCCGCTCGCTAGACCCCCGACGGTCTTCGCTTCCTGGTCGTGTAGATCGTCGTGTCGAACTGGCACGCCCGCGAACGGGGCGAGCCTCACGACGATCTACACGACGATCTACACGACGATCTACACGACGTCCCGCGATCTACACGGCGATCTTCACAACACGAGACCGCACCGCGTCACACGTTGTCAGAACGTGGCGCTGCTCGAACCGCGCGACGTTCTGACAACTGGCAGCGGCGGCGCCGGTCGCAGCGCGGTAAGCACGTTCGGACAGGTCGTCAACCGGGGCGCTCAGACGCCGCCGTAGGAGTGCAGGCCGCTGAACAAGATGTTGACGCCAAAGTAGTTGAACAGGAACGCCGCGTATCCGACCAGCGCGATCACGGCGGCACGCCGACCGCGCCAGCCTCCGGTCGAGCGCGCATGCAGGTACGCCGCGTAGATCACCCAGGTGATGAACGACCACGTCTCCTTGGGATCCCATCCCCAGTACCGCCCCCAGGCGCTCTCCGCCCAGATCGCGCCGGCGATGACCGCAAACGTGAACAGCGGGAACGCGAAGGCGTGGACCCGGTACGTCACCCGATCCAGCGCCGCTGCATCAGGCAGTCGGCGCGTCACCGCTCCCAGCGAGCCGCGCTGCTCGTCGCGCGACCGCCACAGGTACAGCGCGGCCAGCACCGCTCCGACAGTGAAGATCGCAAACGACAGCACCATCACCGACACGTGGATGATCAGCCAGTACGACCGCAGGGCCGGCACCAGCGCCGCAGCGTCGGTGTAGAGGACCGTCACGGCGAGACCGAGCGTCAGCACGACTGGTGCTAGCACGAAGAGCCCGGCGTAGCGCACGTCCTGCCGAGTCAGCAGCACGAGGAACACCCCGGTCACCATCAGCGCCGCGACCGAGGAGAACTCGTACATGTTTCCCCACGGCACGCGTTGCGCCGCAAGTCCGCGCGCGACCAGCGCGACGAGCTGCAAGCCAAAGCCGAGCATGGTGAGCGCCACTGCGCTGCGGCCCAGCCTGGCCGCATCCCAGCGCGGCGATGGACGGCTGTCGTCGACGGACGCCGCCCCTGCGCCCACCGGCACAGCGGCTGCGGTGCGCGCAACGACGCCCCGCTCGCCGAACGCGAGTTCGGCGGCGTAGAGCACCATGGCAACGACGTAGACGGCGATCGCGGCGTACGTCAGGTTGTTACTCAGCTGGGCGAGGCCCTCGTTGACCACGCGCCCTCCTTGTCGCCTTCGGCGCCGCCCATCTCCCGGGTCAGCTGCACGAACTCCTCGGCGAAGCCGCGCCCCTCGCCTCGGGCCAGTCCACCGACCTCGACCACCGTACGCGGTCCATCCGGCGTGACGCGCGCCCAGACCCGACGCCGGCGGACGCCCAGAGAGAGCATCACGCCGACGATGGCGACGATCGCGCTCGCCAAGGCCAGCCCCTTGCCGGGATCGTGCGCGACCTGGAAGGCGCCCCACTCGGCGTAGCCGTCGAATGTGATCGACCCGGCACCGTCCGGCAGCTCCGCGCTCTGCCCCTCTTGCAACGCGACCCGCCATTTCTCCTCCGGATCGGCGGGATTCCTGAACTGAGTCAGGCCATCT
The DNA here is from genome assembly GCA_963801015.1 of uncultured Actinomycetota bacterium. Classification (GTDB taxonomy): domain Bacteria; phylum Actinomycetota; class Actinomycetes; order CAWDCV01; family CAWDCV01; genus CAWDCV01. The sequence continues at coordinate 835,564 of CAWDCV010000002.1, forward strand.
GTGTCGATCGAGAACACCGACCGCGGTTCGCCGCTGTCGAGTCCGAGATCTCCCGAGTAGGCGGTCATCCAAAGCTGTGGATTGCGCGCCGCGGGGAAGACCGAGATCGGACCGAGCTCTGGGTCGAGCACACCGGTGGGAAGAAAGAGCCCCTCGAAGGCGATCTGCTCCGGTTGCGCGTCCGGCGCCTTGATGACGCCAACCGAACCGAGGTTGACGCGATCGCGCGGCAAGAACGGCACCGCTCCCTGCACGACGACGTTGCCCTCGCCATCGCGGACGGTCACGCGCGGCGCGTAGCCGTGGTTGAGCAGGAACACCTTCGTGCCGTCGATGGCGAGCGGGGAGTTCACCCGGATGTCGTACGCCTCCGGGTCGTCCGCCGGCGTCCGCTGGAACGTCACCGATGCCTCGTAGTCGCGTGGCGCACCCTGCTGATCTCCGGGCGTCTCCTCGTAGCGCGCAGTGAAGTCGTCAAGGGTGAACGAGAACGGCAGCAACTCACCGCCGTCGACGACCCGACCTGGCGTGAAGTCGTCGTAGCGGGTCAGCGTGTTCGCAAAGCCCTCGCCCTCCACCACGATGGCGTTCCCGCGGTAGCCGAACAGCGAGCCCATGGCGAGCGCGGCGAGCAGCACCAGCAGCGACACGTGGAACGCGAGGTTCCCCGTCTCGCGCAGGTATCCCTTCTCCGCCCGCACCGTGTCGCCCTCGACGACCACGCGGAACCGACGCCGTCGCAGCACATCCGCCACACGGTGCAGCGCATCGTCATCATCGGCTTCCCACCGTGCCGCATGCGGCAATCGGGAGAGGTTGCGCGGCGCTGATGGAGGTTCGGCACGCAGCGTTCGGGCGTAATGCCATGCGCGCGGTACGACGCACCCGGTGAGCGACGTCATGAGCAGCAGGTAGATCGCCGCGAACCAGGGCGCAGCAAACACGTCGAACAGGGAAAGTAAATCCAAGATCGGTGAGAGCGTCGGATTCTCTTGGAAGAAGTCGTTGACAGCAACCGGATCGATGCCGCGCTGCGGCAGCACCGAACCCGGGATCGCCGCCAGAGCAACGAGAAGAAGCAACACCAGCGCAGTCCGCATGGAGGTGAGCAGGCGCCATCCCCAGCGCAGCATTCCGACGACACCGAGCGTCGGCGGTTTCACCGGCTCCGGGACAGTTGCGTCAAAGGAGGTGGCGCTGTCTGGCCCGCTCTGGGTCGTGGTCACGAGCCGACCTCCGGCGCGAGCGCACAGCTGGAGCGCAGTCGACGGAGTTCGGCGGGATAGACAGTCATCAGACGGCCGTACCGAACCGTGCCGACCAGCCGCGCAGGTCGGTCATCAACGCGTCCCATGCGCCGGTGAGGAGAAGAAGCCCGATCAGGACGAGCATCCCGCCACCGACACGCATCACCCATACGTAATGCTGCTTTACCCAGTCGAACGTGCCCATGGCGTACCGGAACGCAACTGCCGCCAGTACGAACGGGATGCCGAGACCGAGGCAGTACGCCGCACTCAGCAGCGCTCCGCGAACCGCGCTGGCCTGGTCGACAGCCAAGGTCAGGATCGTGCCGAGCGTCGGCCCGATGCACGGCACCCACCCGATCGCGAACAGCACGCCGAGCAGCGGAGCGCCGACGATGCCCACGGTCGGCGCGTGGGAGATGCGCCACTCACGTTGCAGCCCCGGCACGTATCCCATGAACACCAAGCCGAGGACGATCGTCACCACGCCGAGGATGCGGGTGATCCATTCCTGCTGCCGCAGCAGCAGCGTTCCCAGCTCGCCGAAGAGCACGCCGTACGACACGAAGACGACGGTGAAGCCGAGCACGAACAGCACGGTGCCGAGCAGCATCCGTCCGCGCTTGGCCTCTCCGAGATCAGCGCCGGCCAGCCCGGTGACGTACGAGAGGTAGCCCGGAACGAGCGGCAGGATGCACGGGGAGAGGAACGAGACCAGGCCGGCGATGACGGCGACGGCAAGGGCCAGCAGCAACGACCCATTCAGCACGGTGTTGCTGAAGCTGTCGCCGATGCTCATGGCGCCGGCTCGGCGAGCACCGACGTGATCATGTCGCGCAGCTTGGCGACCGTGACCTCACCGGAGTAGACGGCGGCAACCCGACCACTGCGATCGAGCACCAGCGTGCTCGGGATGGCTGCCGGGCTGATGGCGCCGGAGAACGCGAGCAGCTTCACCCCGCTGCTGTCGACCACGCTGGGGTAGGTGATGTCGAAGTTGCGCTCGAACGCGAGCGCTGTCGCTTCACCGTCGCGGGTGTTGATGCCGACGAACTGCACGCCCTGCGGCGCGAAGTCGCGCCACGCCTGCTCGAGCGTCGGCGCCTCAGCTCGGCACGGCGGGCACCACGATCCCCAGACGTTCAGGACGACGACCTTGCCGCGCTGCTCGGCGATGTCGAAGCTGCCGCCATCGAGCAGCGTGCCCTGGAGCTCCGGGGCGGCCTGGCGGTCATCGATCGCGATCGTGCGCAGCTGATTGGCGCCGGCGATGTAGCGGCTCTCGTTGCGCGCAACATCGTCGACCGGGTCACCTGCCCCCGAGCTGCCGCACGCGGCGAGCGAGAGCAGTGCGGCAGCGATGAACGCCGTCCTGCGCACCAATGCGGTCATGCTCCGGCAGAGAATCCGGTGCCGCCAGGAAGGAGCTCGCGCGCGGGCTCGCTGTACGAGACAGCCACGATGCGGTCGTCCACCCAGTCGAACGACGTGAGGCTCGCCAGCGAGCATTGCCTGCGGCGCGGGTCATGCCACAGCCGCCGCCCCTCGGCTGCGCTGCGTACCGTCCAGATCGGCAGCTGGTGGCTGACGCACACGGCTTCGTGCCCGAGCGCGAGGTCGCGCGCGCTGCGCATGGCCGCGTTCATGCGGGACACCAGGTGGACGTACGGCTCACCCCAGGACGGGCGGATGGGGTTGCGCAGATGCCGCCATGACGCCGGGCGGCGCAGCGACCCGTCTCCCACACCGAACGTCCGTCCCTCGAACACGTTCTCAGCTTCCGTCAACCGCTCGTCCAGGTGCACCTCGAGACCGAGCGCCTCGGCGATCGGCTCCGCCGTCTCGCGGGCCCGTTCGAGCGGTGACGAGACGATCGCGCGCACGTCGCGCGTGGCGAGCTCGGCGGCGACCTTCTCCGCCATGGCGCGACCACGCTCCGACAGGTGGTAGCCGGCGAGCCGCCCGTACATGATCCCCGTGGGGTTGTGCACCTCGCCGTGGCGCAGCAGGTGAACCACTGTCGCGGGGGATTCGGGCACGTCAGCAGCGTAACGCGGGGACTGCTAGGCCTCGGCTTGCGCGGCGGCGCGCGCGGCGTGAGGCAGCGCCTCGACGACCGTCTCGAGCGCGGCGTCGTCGTGAGCGGCCGACACGAACCACGCTTCGTACGCCGAGGGCGGCAGGTAGACGCCGTACGACAGCATCGCGTGGAAGAACGCTGCGTAGCGGAACGCTTCCTGGCGCCGAGCTGCGTCGTAGTCGTCGACCTGCTCGTCGGTGAAGAAGACGGAGAACAGGTTGCCGGCGCGCTGCAATCGGTGGCCGACGCCTTCGAGCGCGAGCGCATCGGACACCAGCCGTCCGATCTCCGCTGCCACGCGATCGAGGTGCGCGTAGACGTCATCCATACACGCGGTCAGCGTCGCGAGCCCGGCGGCGGTCGCGATCGGGTTCCCGGACAGGGTGCCCGCCTGATAGACCGGGCCGGCGGGTGCCAGCCGCTGCATGACGTCCGCGCGACCACCGAACGCGGCCGTGGGCAGACCGCCGCCCATCACCTTGCCGAACGTCATGAGGTCAGGCGTCACGCCCTCGATTCCGTACCAGCCTGACCGGCTCACTCGAAAGCCAGTCATCACCTCATCGGATACGAACAGCGCGCCGTGCTCGTGGGTCAGCCCAGCGAGGCCAGCGTTGAAGCCGTCCCGTGGCGGGACGACGCCCATGTTGGCGGCCGCGGCTTCGGTGATGACGCACGCGATGTCGTCGCCGTACGACTGGAAGGCGATCTCGACGGCGTCGAGATCGTTGTACGGCAGCACGATGGTGTCGCTCGCGGATGCTCCGGTGACGCCGGGAGTGTCCGGCAGCGCGAGGGTGGCGACCCCGGATCCCGCGCTGGTGAGCAGCGCGTCGACGTGGCCGTGGTAGCAGCCGGCGAACTTGATCACCTTGCTGCGACCGGTGTAGCCGCGGGCGAGCCGGATCGCGGACATCGTGGCCTCAGTGCCGGAGTTGACGAGGCGGACCTGTTCCACCGGCTCGACGCGGTCGACGATCTCGGCGGCGAGGGCAACCTCACCCTCCGTCGGGGTGCCGAAGGAGGTGCCCTTACGTACGGCTTGCTGGACCGCTTCGACGACCGCCGGGTGGGCGTGCCCGAGGATCATCGGCCCCCACGAGCAGACCAGGTCGACATAACGCCGTCCGTCCGCGTCCACGAGGTACGCGCCCTGCCCGCTGGCCATGAACCGCGGCGTGCCACCCACCGCGCGGAAGGCACGGACGGGCGAGTTCACCCCGCCCGGGGTGACACGCTGCGCGCTCGCGAACAGCGCTTCGGAGTGGGGCGCCTCGTCGGGGTAGGGCATCTCGCCATCCTCCCAGGGGCAACTTCGGTCAACCGCTTGCGTGGTCGTGGTCGACGGGTGACGGTAGGTACATGGGGGATGCTGCCGGCCGGGCTCGCGCCTGCGCGGCCGTGGCTGTCGTGTGCGTGGGCTTGGCGACGACGTCGGTGTCGTCGGCAGCGCAACCGTCCCTCGTGCGCTCCGCTCCCCTGGCCGTGGCCGCGGGCCACGACGAGTCTGGGTTCGACCGGCCAGCTCGGGTGCAGCAACGAGACGTGCCGCTTCCACTCCCCGATCCCGCGGTGAGCGAGGACATCTCGGTGCCCGAGGACTCCTCGGTGGTCGAGCCGATCGACGATCCGACCCCGGACGTGGTGCCGGCGGTCGCGCCGCTTGCAGCGTCGGGGATCCCGCCTCAGGCACTCGCCGCCTACCAGGCCGCCTCGCAGCGGCTCGCCGAACTCGACCCGGAGTGCGGGCTCAGCTGGCCGCTCCTCGCGGCGATTGGCCGCGTTGAGTCCAACCATGCGCGGCTCGGTGGAGCACGTTTGACGGCCGACGGGGTCGCGGTGCCGCCGATTCGTGGACCGCAACTGGACGGCAGCGGCGCGTTCGCACTGATCCCCGACAGCGACGATGGCCGGTTCGACGGGGACACGGACTACGACCGCGCGGTCGGACCGATGCAGTTCCTGCCCGGCACCTGGCGCGGGATGGGAATGACGACGGACCCGCAGGACATCGACGAGGCAACGGTTGCTGCGGGTCGCTACCTGTGCTCGGGATCGGGGTCGCTCAACGATCCGGAACATGTCCGGCAGGCGGTGTGGCGCTACAACCACTCCTGGGCGTACGTCGACCGCGTGCTCGCGCTCGCCGAGATCTATGCGCTCGACGCCGACCCGCTGCTGCTACCCGATCCGCCACTGCCCGAGGAGCCGGAGCCGCCGATCGTTTCTGTCGTGCCGACTCCGGTCCCAGCGCCGACGCCGACCCCCACGCCTGAGCCGACGGTGACGCCCGAGCCAACGCCAACCCCGACACCCACGCCAACCCCGACACCCACGCCCGACGCCGACCGAGACTCCGACGCCGACCGAGACTCCGACGCCGACCGAGACTCCGACGCCGACCGAGACTCCGACGCCAACCGCGACGCCGACGCCGACCGAGACTCCGACGCCAACCGCGCGACGCCGACGCCGACAGCGACAGCAACGCCCACCCCGACGGAGACGCCAACGCCCACAGCGACCGCTACGGCGACGCCGAGCCCCACCGAAACGCCGACCCAGAGCGAGACGCCGACCCCGACGGCGACTGCCACGCCATGATCGGGGTCCTGCACCATGTGGTGATCGACTGCCCGGATCCGGCGGCACTCGCCGGCTTCTACTCCGAGCTCCTCGGCCTGCCGGTCACATTCACATCAGCAGATTGGGTGGTGATCGCGCGCAACGACACGACCTCGGGCATCGCGTTCCAGCTCGCGCCCGATCACGAACCCCCTCAGTGGCCCGATCCGCACCACCCGCGGCAGTTCCACCTCGACGTCATGGTCGACGAGGTCGAAGCGGCAGAGCCGATGGTGCTCGCGCTGGGCGCCCGTCGATTTGCCGAGCAAGGATGACTCGCACGTATACACGGACCCGGCCGGGCACCCGTTCCGCCTCATCCCACGACCGGGCTGGGCCCAGCCATCTCCTGACGCAGCTCGGCTGGTTCCTCCGGTACGCGACACGCCGAACAGGGGCGTGCAGACAGAACCAGTAGGTGACGAGCGGGCGCAGTTACCGGGTGGACAGGCGCTGGGCGACCTCGGTCGCCCAATAGGTGAGCACGACGTCCGCGCCGGCACGCCGAACCGACGTCAGCGTCTCGAGGATGGCCCGATCGCGGTCGATCCAGCCGTGCGCTGCCGCCGCCTCGACCATGGCGTACTCCCCCGAGACCTGGTACGCCGCCACCGGCACCGTCACGGCGTCCGCCACCAGACGGACGACATCCAGGTAGGACATCGCGGGCTTGACCATCACGATGTCCGCGCCCTCGGCGACGTCGAGCGCCACCTCGCGCAGCGCCTCCGCCGCGTTTGCCGGGTCCTGCTGGTACGTCCGCCGGTCCCCTACCAGCGACGATTGCACCGCTTCGCGGAACGGGCCGTAGAACGCCGACGCGTACTTCGCTGAGTACGCCAGCACACCCACGTCGATGAAGCCAGCCTCATCGAGAGCCCCGCGCACCACACCCACCTGGCCGTCCATCATCCCGCTCGGACCGACGAGGTGAGCGCCCGCCGACGCCTGCACCACCGCCATCTCGGCGTAGCGCGACAGCGTCGCGTCGTTGTCGACCGAACCATGAGATGCGAGGACGCCGCAGTGCCCGTGTGAGGTGTACTCGTCCAGGCACAGGTCCGACATCACGACCGTCTCGTCGCCGACCTCGGCGACAACCGCCCGCAGCGCCTGCTGCAGGATCCCGTCCGGATCCGTACCCGCGCTGCCGACCGCGTCCTTCGACACCGGTACGCCGAACAGCATGAGTCCGCCAACTCCGGCGGACACCGCGTCGTACGCCGCCTTGCGCAGCGATTCGAGGGTGTGCTGTACGACGCCGGGCATCGACGACACCGCCCGCGGCTCGCTAGCGCCCTCGAGGACGAATAGCGGCAACACGAGGTGGCGGGGCTCGAGCGTTGTTTCGGCGACCAGCCGCCGCAGAGCCGGGGTACGGCGCAGCCGACGCGGTCGCTCCCCCGGAAAGCTCACGGTGGCCTACTTCGCCTTGCGCCGGGCGGGCGCCCGCCGCTGCGAGGGTCGCCAGCTCGACTCGCCAGCTGCCACCGCCGCCAGTCGCTGCGCCGCACCGAAGTCGGCCAGCGCCGAAACCAGCGACGACGTAGAGGCGGTCGACGCGAGGACGTCCACCCGCAGCCCGTGCTCCTCTGCGGTGGTCGCCGTCTGCGGCCCGATGCACGCAATAACGGTCGACGGGTGCGGCTTGCCGGCGATCCCGATGAGGTTCCGCACGGTCGACGACGAGGTGAACAGCACCGCGTCGAACCCGCCGGTCTTGATCGCCTCGCGCACCTCGGCCGGCGGTGGCGCGGCCCGCACGGTGCGGTAGGCCGTCACGTCGTCGACCTCCCAGCCGAGCTCGACCAGGCCGGCGACCAGCGTCTCGGTGGCGATATCTGCGCGCGGCAGGAACACCCGGTTGATCGGGTCGAAGATCTCGTCGTACGGCGGCCAATCCTCGACCAGGCCTTGCGCCGACTGCTCGCCGGACGGCACCAGGTCGGCCGTCACGCCGTATGCGCGCAAGGCTTCTGCGGTCTGCTCGCCAACAGCGGCGATCTTGATGCCGGAGAACGCTCGCGCGTCGAGCCCGTACTCCTCGAACCGCTCCCGCACCGCCTTGACCGCGTTGACCGAGGTGAACGCGATCCACTCATAGCGGCCGGTGACCAGGCCCTTGACCGCGCGCTCCATCTGCTGGGGGGTGCGCGGCGGCTCGACCTGGATCGTCGGCACCTCCTCGGGGATGGCACCAAAGGTCCGCAGCCGCGCGGAGACCTCGCCCGCCTGCTCCTTCGTCCGCGGCACCAGCACGCGCCAGCCGAACAGCGGCTTCGTCTCGTACCAGGACAGCTTCTCGCGCAGCGCCACGACCGGCCCCACAACCGCGAGTGCCGGCGCCTCGAGCTCCTCGATCTCGCCAGCGACCTCGCCCAGCGTCGACACGATCGTGCGCTGGTGAGTGGTCGTCCCCCGCGACGTGACCGCGATCGGCGTCGTTTCGGCGCGGCCGGCGGCGATCAGGTGCCGGGCGACGTCGCCGATGCGCTCGCGATGCCCCAGGACGACCAGCGTCGCATCGGCCGAAGCGTGTGCTGACCAGTCCGGATCTGCCTCGGACGTGGTGAGCACGTGGACTGCCCGCGACTTGGTGTCGGTGAGCGGGATGCCGGCGTAAGCAGGCACCGCCGTGATCGCGGAGACGCCGGGCACGACCTCGACCGAGATCCCCGCCTTGACGCACGCGCCCGCTTCCTCGGCCAGTCCGGTGAACGGTGCCGGATCCCCGTCCATGAGCCGCACGACGGTACGCGCCCGCCGGGCCGCCTCGACGACCAGCTTCGCCCGGGCGGCGTGCGCCAGCGGCTGCCCGTCCTCGCCCAGGGAGCCGTCGACGATCTCGGCCTCGGCCGAGCACCACGGTCGGATGTCGTCGGCCCGCACGAGCTGGTCGGTCAGGACCACCTCCGCATCGCGCAGGAGGTCGGCGGCCCGCAGCGTGAGCAGGCCGAGGTCACCGGGCCCGGAGCCGACGAAAGCCACCGTGCCCAGCTGCTGACGCTTGCTGGTGTTACGAGCGGTCAAGGAACGCGCTCCCCCATCACATCGGAGGCACCCTCGGCGATCAGAGCGGCCGCGAGACGGCGGCCGATGACCTCCGCGTCGCCGAGGCTTCCAGTCGTTGACAGTCGGACGGAGGTGGAGCCATCCACGGACACGACGACCCCACGCAGGTAGATCTCGGGAACACCCTCGTCGTCGCCCTCGGCAATCTCGGCGAGCGCCCCGACCGGGGCGCTGCACCCTGCTTCGAGCGTGGCGAGTAGTGCTCGCTCTGCGGTCACGGCGGCCCGGCTCGGCGTGTCGTCGAGATCGGAGAGCAGGTCGATGGTAACCGGATCTTCGACCCGACATTCCACAGCGAGCGCGCCCTGGGCCGGTGCCGGCAGCATCTGGAGGGGGTCGAGGACCTCGGTTACCTCGCCGAGCCGCCCCAACCGGGACAGGCCGGCGTACGCGAGCACCACCGCGTCGACCTCGCCCTCGGCAACCTTGCGGAGCCGGGTATCGACGTTGCCGCGGATGGGCTCGACGTCGAGGCCGTAGCCGAGAGCGCGCAGCTGCGCCATCCGGCGCGGGCTGCCGGTACCGATCCGCGAGCCGGGCGCGAGATCGGCCAGCGTCCAGTTGTTTCGCGCGACGAGGACGTCCCGCGCGTCCTCGCGTACAGGTACCGCGGCGACAACCAGGCCGTCAGCCGGCTTGGTCGGCAGGTCCTTGTACGAGTGGACGGCGAGGTCGATGTCGCCGTCGAGGAGCGCGTCGCGCAGGGCGTTGACGAACACGCCGGTGCCGCCGATCGTGGCCAGCGCCTCGGACGAGCGGTCGCCGTACGTGGTGATCTCGACCAGCTCGACTCGATGGCCCGTGTTCGTGGTGATCGCGGCGGCGACGCTGCGCGACTGCGCGAGGGCGAGCGCGCTGCGTCGGGTTCCCAGCCGAATCGGTCGATCAGTCACCGTCGTGCTCGCTGGACGGGGGAGGAAGACTCAGCTGCTCCACGCCGCGCGGGTCGAGGTCGAACAGCTGGCGAAGCACCTGCGCGTAGGTGTCGCCACCGGGAGCGGTCGCGAGCTCCTTCATCCGTACGGTCGGCGCATGCAGCAGCTTGTCGACGACCCGGCGCACGGTCTGGGCAACCTCTTCGCGGCTGCCCGCATCGAGATCGGGAAGCCGCCCGGTGAGCCGGGTGAGCTCGGCGTCGACGACGTCGGCCGCCCGGCTGCGTAACGCAACCACCGTCGGCGTGACCCCCGCGGCCTGCGACCAGCCGGCGAACGCCGTCGTCTCGGCCGCGACGATCGTCCGCACCGCAGCGAGATCATCGCCATGCTGGGCGGGGGCGAGCACCTCAGCCAGCCGAGCCAGATCGATGACCACGACGCCTGCCACCTGCCGTACATCGGGTTCAACGTCGTGGGGCAGAGCGAGATCGAGCACCACGAGCGGCCGGTCGGGCCGGCGGGCCTGCGCGCGGGCGACCAGGTCGGCGGTGATCACGGTGCCGACGGCGCCCGTGCACGACACGACGATGTCGACGCCCGCCATGGCGTCGAGGAGGCCGTCGAGCGCGACCGCCGAGCCGTCGACCGAGGCGGCGAGCTGCTCAGCGCGGGCGTAGGTCCGGTTGGCGACGACGATCTCGCGTACGCCGTACCGGCCCAGGGTCGCAGCGCTCAGGGCGCTCATGCTGCCCGCGCCCACGACGAGCGCTCTGCGGCCGGCCAGGCCGTCGAGAGCCGGCGCGGCGAGATCGAGGGCTACACCCACGAGGGAAGCGCCAGCGCGGTCGATGCCCGTCTCGGTGTGCGCGCGCTTGCCCACCCGCAGCGCTTGCTGGAAGAGCTCGTGGAGTACCCGGCCGGCAGTGCCGCCGTCCTGGGCGGCGCGCAGGGCCGTACGAAGCTGGCCGAGGATCTGCGGCTCCCCCACGACCATGGAGTCCAGGCCGCAGGCGACAGAGAACAGGTGGTGGACGGCGCGGTTCTCGTAGTGGACGTACAGGTGCGCAGTCAGCTCGTCGACGGCGATGCCGGTGTGCCGCGCCAGCAGCTCCGTGGCATCGAAGAGCGCGGCGTGGAAGCGCTCCACGCCGAGATAGAGCTCGACCCGGTTGCAGGTGGCGAGCGCGACGACCTCGTCGATGTGCGACGAGCCCGCGACATCGAGGGTCAGCTTGGCGACGCCATCCGCGTCGAGTGCCACACGCTCGAGCAGGGCGACGGGAGCGGTGCGGTGGCTGATGCCGACGACCAGGATGCTCATCGGCTGCCTGCTCGAGCCAGCGGCGTCCGGCCGTTGTGCTGGGGCAGCGCCGTGACGGCAGCGACGTCGACCTTGCGCTGCTCGTGGAAGGCGAGGATCTGCAGCTCGATCGCCAGATCGACCTTGCGTACGTCGACCTCGTCGGGGACGGCGAGTACGAGCGGGGCGAAGTTGAGAATGCTGCCCACGCCAGCGGCCACCAGCCGGTCGCACACCTCTTGGGCCGCCGTTGCCGGGGTGGCGATCACGCCGATCGCTGGCCCGAGCCCGCAGACCAGCCGCTCGAGCTCCGAAACGTGGCGGACGGCGAGACCAGCGACGACCTCGCCGACGCGAGCCGGGTCAGCGTCGAGCAGGGCGGCGATGTGGAAGCCGCGCGAGGCGAACCCGCCGTAGTTGGCGAGCGCGTGGCCGAGGTTGCCGATGCCGACGATGATGACCGGCCAGTCCTGGGTGAGACCGAGCTCGCGGGCGATCTGGTACACGAGGTAGTCGACGTCGTAGCCGACGCCGCGGGTGCCGTACGAACCGAGGTAGGACAAGTCTTTACGCAGCTTCGCCGAGCCGACGCCGGCGGCGGCCGCCAGGTCCTCAGAGGAGACGGTGGGGATTCCGTGGTCCTGCAGTGCGGACAACGCGCGCAGGTAGATGGGCAGCCGCGCCACCGTGGCCTCGGGGATGCCCCGCGGCCGCGAGGAGGTACGCGCTGGCTCTGCGGCCATGATTGCTCGACAATCCTCCCCGACGTATGCCCCGGGCTCGGACGAGGCTAGTTCCTTGTGAACGTATGCACAAAAGCGTCCACGTCACTGCCGTAGATACGTCGAGGCGCCCACGTCCGGTTCGCAGTGCCCTACGCGGTCAGGGCGGCGCGAAGGCGCTCTTCGGAGACGTACCAGAAGTCGTGCTGCTGCCCGTCGATGAGGGTCACGGGGATCTGCTCCCAGTAGCGCGCGTTCAGCGCCTCGTCCCGAGTGATGTCGACCTCGTGCCAGGGCACGCCGAGCTCATCGGTGACGCGCACGACTATGGTGCGCGCTGCATCGCAGAGATGACAGCCCGGCTTGGCCAGCAGAGTGACCACGTGCTCCGGCATACCGGTCAGCGTAGGTTGGCGGAGTGCGCGGACGCGTAGAGAGCCGGCGCCGCGCTCATTCGCACGCCGTCGAGGCGGGTGTGGCGGCCGCGGAGGCTGCGGCGGCCACCAGTACGAGCCGACTAGCAGATCCGACCGCAGCCGCGTTCTTCGACGTCGACAACACGATGCTGCGTGGCTCGTCGCTCTATTACCTGGCCCGTGGCTTCGTCAAGCGCGGATTCGTCGACGGCCGCGAGATCGCCCGATTCGCGCGCGATCAGCTCAAGTTTCGGTTCATCGGCGCCGAGGACGTCGGCCTGATCACCTCCGCCAAGGACGCAGCGCTCGCTCTCGCCGCAGGTCAACCCGTCGCTGCGCTGGCTCGCGTCGGCGAGGAGGTCTTCGACTCGGTCATGATCCAGCGGATCTATCCCGGCACGCGCGCGCTCGCGCAGCGCCATCTCGACGCCGGGCAGCGCGTGTGGCTGGTCACCGCGACCCCGGTCGAGATCGCCGATCTCATCGCCCGTCGGCTCGGGCTGACCGGTGCACTCGGCACCGTGTCCGAGATCGAGGACGGCTGCTACACCGGCCGACTCGTCGGGGAGACCCTGCACGGTTCGGCCAAGGCGGAAGGGGTACGCGCGCTCGCCGAGCGCGAGGGCCTCGTCCTGCATCGCTGCGCGGCGTACTCCGACTCCGCGAACGACATTCCGATGCTGTCGCTCGTGGGGTCGCCCCACGCCGTCAACCCCGATGCGCGGCTGCGGCGGTATGCCCGGGCGAACGGATGGCCGGTGCGCGACTTCCGCACCGGCCGGACGGCCGTACGCCGCGGATTCTCGACCGTGGCCGCCGGAGGAGCAATCGTCGCCGCCGGCGTCGCGCTCAGGAGAAGGTCGATTCGGTAGTCGCGCTCGCCGCGAGGGGAGCACACTTTGAATCGAGTTGTTCCCCAGTCTCGCCAAACCGAGGAGTGCAGGCCTCCGAACAATAGAGGCTTCAGCACTCCACTCCCGGGAGGTCGTGTGCTCGCGCCGGAGGTCGGCTCGTGACTGCACCGGACCCCTACGCCGACCTCACCCTCGAGGAACTGGTCGCGCGCGCTCGAGCCGGTGACGGCGGCGCCTTCGCCCGGTTGCACGACCGCTACGTGGACGACGTCTTCCGCTACGTCTACCTTCGCGTCGGCGGAGCCGATCTGGCCGAGGACCTCACCGCCGCCGCCATGCTGCGCGCGCACGCGCGCATTCCCTCGTTCCGGTGGCCTGCCCCCGAGATCGGCGCCTGGCTGGTGCTCGCCGCCCGGACCCTGATCGAGGAGCAGTACGGCGTCGGGCGCTATCGCGTGGAGGTCGACGAGCTCGCGGGCCTCGACCCCGCATTGCTCGACAGCCTGCGCCGGCTGCCATCCGATCAGCAGGAATGTGTGTCCCTGCGGTTCCTCCAAGGCTTCTCCGTGACGGCCACCGCGCGCATCCTCGAGGTCAAGCCATCGGCGGTCGCCGTGGTGCAGTGGCAGGCGCTGCGCTCGCTGGTGCCGGACGTCGGCCTGGAATTGTTCGAGACGACACCCGACGAGCGCCCACGGCCATCCGCGCACTCGCAGGAGTCCGCCGCATGAGCAGCGGCGGACCTGCCTGGCGCAAGCTCGGCCGCAGCTGGCGGGCCGCGCTGCCCAGGCAGGTGCCGCCTCCCGCGCGCCGGCTCGCGGCCACCCTGGACGATCCAGCGACGGCGCGACCACAACCGGGCTCCGACGAAGCCGTCCTCGTGGAGGCGGCCGGCCGACTGCCCTTCGTCGCCGTCCGAGCCACACCGGAGTTCCGTACGGCGCTGCACGACCGCCTGCTCGAGGAACCGAGCCCCGCCCCCGCACGTACGCCGCTGCCCGTTGCTCCGCCTGACGAACCGCCCGTCGATCTTCCGCAGCCACATGCCCGGCACGAGATCCGTCCGGGGGTGCGCATCGCCGCCATCGCCACCGTGGTCGGGGTAGCGCTGCTGGGCGGTGCCACGGCCGCCGTGGCGGCGAGCGAGGACGCGCTCCCCGGCTCGCCGCTGTACGCCGCCAAGCGCAGTGTCGAGCAGGTGCAGCTGGCCTTCACCTTTGAGAAGGTCGCGCGCGGCGAACGGCTGCTCGAACTCGCCGACCTGCGGGTCGACGAGGCCGAGGAGCTGCTAACTCGCGACGGGTCGGCCACGCTGTCGCCGGGTGACATCGAAGCCGTCAACGAGGCGCTGTCCGGCGCGCACCGCCGGGTGGTGGAGGCCGACGACGTGCTGCTCACGGCGTATCGTCTGTCCGGCGATGCCCAACCCGCGCAATCCCTCGGCGAGGCTGCGCAGGAGCTGCACGATCGGCTGGTCGCGCTGCCCCCGGCGGCGGCCGAACTCGAAGCGAACTCGGCAGCCCTGGTCGCGACGCTCGAGCAGGTGCTGCTGCGTACCAGCTCGGTCTCGGCGAACGCGCCCTGAGGACTCTAGAAGAAGACGGAACGGCGCTGCATCAGCAGCCGGTACAGCGTCTGCTGGATGGTCTCGCGCACCTGGTCGGTGAGGTTGAACACGAGCATCGGGTCATCAGCGGCGGCGTTGCCCAGGTCAGCGGTGGGGATCGGTTCGCCGAACTCGATCAGCCACTTCGACGGAAGCGGGACCAGGCCCAGCGGACCTAGCCACGGGAACGTCGGAGTAACCGGGAAGTACGGCAGGCCAATGAGCCGCGCGACTGTCCGGAGGTTCCCGAGCATCGGGTAGATCTCCTCGGCACCGACGATCGAGCACGGCACGATGGGCACGCCGGCCCGGATCGCTGCCGACACGAAGCCACCGCGTCCGAACCGCTGCAGCCGGTACCGCTCGGAGAACGACTTGCCGATTCCCTTGTAGCCCTCGGGCCATACGCCAACCAGCTCGCCGTTGGCAAGCAGCCGCTCGACGTCGGGCGTGGACGCGAGCGTCGACCCGCTCTTGCGGGCGATCTCACCGACGAACGGAGTGCGAAACACCAGGTGGGCGCCCAGCATCCGCAGGTGTCGCCGGGCCGGGTGCTGATCGAGGATAGCCAGCTGGGTCATGAGCGAGTCGAGTGCGATCGCGCCGGAATGGTTTGCCACGATCAGCGCTGGACCGTGCTCCGGGACGTGGTCGAGCCCGCTTACCTCGACGCGGAACCACCGCTGGAACAGCGGTCGTAGCGGCGCCATCAGGACGGTGTCGTTGAGCTCCGCGTCGAAGCCGAACTCGTCGACCTCGTAGTCGCCGGTCAGGCGGCGACGCAGGAAGTCGAGCGCGGCGGTGATGCGCTGCTCCCAGTCCGTGCCCGCCTCCGGCTGGGGCGGATCTGGCTCGGGTAGGGCGCGTGGCTGCCCCGCACGCCGACGGCGGTCGCCACTGTCGAAGGGGATGACGCGGGCGTCAGGCATGTCCGCCTCCTCGCGCCGCCGCAACCACGCCCTGCACAGCGGTCTCGAGGGCGGCCACCCGATCGCGCGTGATCGGCCCGCCCACCTGTTGCGTCGCAGCGAAGTCCTCGAACGTGCCCGTCGTGCTCCACGCCGGCGCCCAGCCAAAGGTCTCGCGCAGCCGACTGGTGTCGACGGCGCGGCCGAAGGTGAACAACTGCAGCTGCTCCACCGACAGGTCGATCACGCCCGCCTGACGAAGGATCACAGCCATCATTCCGAGCCCTCGCGCGGGCACGGGCAGCGTGGTCGTGCCCAGTCGACGGGCAGCCTGGCTCAACAGCAGGATGCCGTCGCCAGCGACGTTATACGTGCCGACGTGGTGGTGGACGATGCTGTGACGCAGCGCCTCCAGCGCATCCTGCTCGTGCAGAAACTGCAGCCGCGGATCGAAGCCGAGCACGCTCGGCAGCACCGGTAGGGAGAAGTACGCGGCCAACTCGCTGTCCGCGCTCAGGATGTTCGCCATCCGCAGCGTCGTCACTCCCACGTCCGGTCGCCGTCGAGCGAAGCCACGGACGTACCCCTCGACCTCGACGGCGTCCTTGGCGTAGCCGGATCGCGGCGTCTCCTGCGGCTCAAGGTCCTCGGTGAAGAGGGCTGGATCGCGCGGCGAGCACCCGTATACGGACGTGGACGACTTGACGATCAGGCGGCGTACCGACGGCGCCTTTTGGCAGGCGGCAAGCAGCTGCATCGTCCCGATGACGTTGATTTCCTTCATCGCCGCGCGCCGCGCGCCCGGTCGCGACGAGGTGGCGACGCTCAGGTGGATGACGGTGTCGACATCGGCGGCGGCGATGACCTTGCCGATGACCGGATTACGGATATCCGCGCGCACGAACTCGATGCGACCCGACGGGTCAGCCTGCTCAGCAGGAGGAACGACGTCGACACCGATGACACGCTCGATGTCAGGCGCTGATTGCAGCAGGGCGGCCAGGCGCCTGCCCAACGGAAGCGCCACGCCGGTGACGAGGACGACGTGCCCCACCCGCGGCTACTTCTTGTTGCGGCGCTGTACCCGGGTGCGCTTCAGCAGCTTGCGATGCTTCTTCTTCGCCATGCGCTTGCGGCGCTTCTTGATGACAGAGCCCACGGGAACCTTCGCTCGTCGATTCGATTCATACGGCGCAGGCTCGGCGAGCGCGCGCCCGGTCAGCGTACCCGGGCGGCGCAGCGGACGCGGTCAGCCAGCCTCGACGTACGAATCGCGCAGGTAGTCGTGCACGGCCTGCTCGGGGACGCGGAACGAGCGCCCGACGCGATTGGCAGGCAGCTCACCGGAGTGAATGAGGCGGTAGACGGTCATCTTGGACACGCGCATGACCGATGCGACCTCGGCCACGGTCAGGAACCGAACCTCAGACAGTGGCCGGTTAAGGGATTGCGCCATAGCGAACCGAGCCTTTCGCACGGAACGCGTATCGGCTTTCCCCTCCGATGACGTGAAACGTTCGTGCGCTTGAACGAGATGCTAGTGGCGAGTGTGGCTGTTGGGAAAGTGGTGGCGAATGTCCCTCTCGATCTTGAGGCGTCGCCGTGGCCTCGGCAGTCGTGTAGATCGTCGTGAAAATCACGCCGTCTGAGCGCCTGCAGACGTTGCACGACGATCTACACGACCACGCCCGGGCTGCACGACGATCTACCCGACCACGCCCGGGCTGCACGACGATCTACCCGACCACGCCCGGGCTGCACGACGATCTACCCGACCACGCCCGGGCTGCACGACGATCTACCCGACCACGCCCGGGCTGCACGACGATCTACCCGACCACGCCCGGGCTGCACGACGATCTACACGGCCACGATGCGTCAGCGTTCCTACGTCGCTAGGCCTGCGCGCTCCAGCACGTAGGCCGTGAGCGGCGCATACAGGTGCGGCGCAACGTTGTCGTCCAGCGGCACGCTCACCAGCACCTTGCCTTCCGCCTCGCCCACGAACAGCGCCGGATCGTTGCAGTCGGCGAACCCGATCGCGTCGATTCCCGCCCCGCCGGCGGCGCCGGCCCAGCCATGGTCGGCGACCACGAGGTCGGGCGGCGGCTGCCCGTCCGCAGCGAGCGCAGCGAGGATCATCTGCATCGGGACCGGCGAGTGGGTGTGCCGGAGTTCGGCGCCGGAGTGGAGCATGGCGACGCCGTTGACGTAGCGCAGGTCGCGCACCTCGGTCCCCCATGACCGCCACTCCTCGACGGTCACGCCGGCTGCCGGCGTCAGCAGCGTGCAGCCCGCCGCCGCCAGTGCGCGTGCTACTTCGGCGTGGATGGCGAGCACGCCTCCCGGGTGCCCGGTGGCGACGACGACGCGCTCACCGCGTTCGGCGGCCACCGCGAGACGGTCGGCGAACCGCTCCGAGCGCAT
This sequence comes from uncultured Actinomycetota bacterium, assembly GCA_963801015.1. Taxonomy (GTDB): domain Bacteria; phylum Actinomycetota; class Actinomycetes; order CAWDCV01; family CAWDCV01; genus CAWDCV01. The sequence continues at coordinate 853,699 of CAWDCV010000002.1, forward strand.
CGATGGTCAGGTCGGGATCAATGGTGTCCGGGCCGTCGATGTGGCGAGGATTGGGATCGATGCCGCAGCGCGCCACCATCAGCTCGAAGATGTCGGTCGCGTTCCAGCGGCCGTCGAAGCTCAGGCCGAACATGAAGCCGGGATTCCGCTCACTCAGGAAGCGAAAGTTGCGCAGGTTGTTGTCGCGCGGGGTGTCGACGGCGCCGGCGATCCGCGCCGCCACGAGATGCTCGCGCAGCTGAGCGCGATCCGGAACCGCATCCTCGAACAACTCAGCCGGCGCAGTTTCGGTCACTGTGGCCACTCCGGGTCGAGGTCGTGCCAGGGAAACACGGCCTTCCGAGTCGCCAACACGACGCGGTCGACTGGGTCTGCCGGATCGAACGGACCCTCCTCGACCTCTGGCGAGCGCCCGTCGGTCATGCGCTGCGGCCCGGGTCGACCGGTCACCTGCTCGACGTGCTCGCGCCACTCTTGTGACACGGGCGTCTCCGGGGGTACGGGATTCTCGGCCGCGATCGCGAGCAGGTGGGTCCACGCGCGCGGCACGACGTCCACGATCTCGTAGCCCCCGCCGCCGGTGGCGATCCATCGCCCGCCGGCGTAGCGATGGGCAAGCTCGTGCACGGCTTCGTACGCCATCCGCTGGCCGTCGACCGACAGGGTGAGATGGGCGAGCGGGTCCAGGAAGTGGCTGTCGCAGCCGTGCTGGCTGACGAGGACCTGCGGCCCCCACGCTTCGACGAGCGGCGGGACGATGGCGTGGAACGCGCGCAGCCAGGCGTCGTCGCCCGTGCCCGGCGGGAGTGGGACGTTGACCGCGCTGCCTTCCGAGCCGCTTCCGCCGATGTCGTCGGAGAACCCGGTCTGCGGAAACAAAGTCCGGCCGGTCTCGTGCAGGCTGATCGTGAGCACCCGCGGGTCGTCCCAGAATGCGGCCTCCACGCCGTCGCCGTGGTGGACGTCCACGTCGACGTACGCGATCTTGTCCACGCCCTGCGCCCGCAGCCAGGCGATAGCAAGCGCCGGATCGTTGTAGACGCAGAAGCCGGAGGCGCGATCGCGCATCGCGTGATGGAGACCGCCGGCGATATTGACGGCATGCTCGGTGACGCCGTCGTGGACGGCGCGTGCCGCGGCCAGCGAAGCGCCGGCGACACGCGCCGACGCCTCGTGCATCCCGAGGAACACCGGATTGTCCATGCCGCCGAGGCCGCGGCGGAGGTCCTGGGTCAGTTCGCCGCTGCTCAGGCGGCGTACAACGTCGACGTACTCCTGATCGTGAACCAACCGCAGGTACGCGCCGTCGGCGTCGGCAGGCGGGACGACACGGACGCCGGGCTGATCCAGCACGCCCATGGCCCGCGCGAGCCGGAACGTCAGGTCCACACGCAGCGGCGCCAGCGGATGCTGCGGCCCGAAGTCGTACGCCGTGAGCGCGTCATCCCAGACGACGGCCAACGACGCACCCATGAGGACGAACCTACGACGCGTAGCGGATCTCTACCCGCCGGTTCGCCGCCCTGCCGTCCGCGTTGTCCTCGCCACCGTTGTCGTTCGGCGCGACCGGATCCGCCTCGCCACGACCCTCCGTGGACAGCGCCAGGTCGGGCCGCTGGGACAGACCCAGGTTGTACGCATCCTCGCCCAGCGAATCCGTGTGCCCAATGATCGACACAGCAGCAGCGGGCGGGACGGGCTGAAGCAGCGCAGCGATCGCAGGTCCCGCGCTCACCGGCAGGTCGGCGCTGTCGAAGGCGAACAGGATGTCGGTGTCGAGACTCAGGACGGTCTCGGCTCCCTCGGTCGCCTGCTTTTCGAGTGTGCTTACGGTCCCCTCGGGGTCCCACACGCGAACGGTGCCCGCCGGATCCCAGACCCGCACCGAGGCAGCGAGTTGATCGCTGGTGGGCTCGGGCAGGTCGGCCGGGTCCGTTGGCTGCGCCGCAGCCGGACCGCCGACAACGACGACGCCGCCGATCAGGGCGACCAACGCTGCGAACAGCCACGTTCTCCCGCGGGTCATCGCTGGATCGGGACGTCAGTGAACGGGGTCAGACGCTTCGGAAGCTGACCTCGATCGCGTCGATGTCGTCCTCGGGGGCGGCGAATGTGGCGAACACCCTCATCGGCGTGCCATTGCGTGTTCGCGTCTCCACGTTGTCCGACGCCCACGCCACCCCGCCGTCGGTGATGACGGAGTACTCCTTCAGGTTCGCTCGGTCCAGCAAAGTAGGTCGGAAGAGGGTAGGTGACAAATCACGTCATTCCGTACGCAGCGCCACCACGGGGTCGAGGCGACCCGCACGACGCGCGGGTGCCACGCCGAAGAACACGCCGACGGCCACCGACACGCCGAACGCCAGCAGGGGCGACCACCACGAGATGACAGCCGGCAGCGGCGATAGCCCGTCGATCAGCAGTGAGGAACCAACACCGAGCCCGATCCCCAGCACGCCGCCGATGGTCGTGAGCAGCACCGCCTCGATGAGGAACTGCAGCAGAATGTCGCGCTGCCGGGCGCCGAGCGCCTTGCGCAAGCCGATCTCGCGCGTTCGTTCGCGGACGCTGACCAGCATGATGTTCGAGACGCCGACGCCACCGACGAGCAGGCTGATGCCGGCAATTGCGGCGAGGACGAGCGTGAGCAGGTTGAGGATCCGTCCGATCGTGCCGAGGATCTGCGTCTGCGTGACCGCGGAGAACTCGTCGCCGGGGTACTCCTCCTGCAGCGCGGTGACGAGCCGATCCTGGAGGTCCTCGATGCCGTCGGTCGTGGGTGCCTTGACCGCAAGCCCGTCGATGCGGTCGACACCGAGCAGTCGCTGCGCTGCCGTCACCGGCACGTGCACCTCGGTGTCGCGGCTGAATCCGAACGCGGCGCCGGTTTCCGCGAACACGCCGATAACGCGGAACCGGACGCCGGCCAGGATGACCTGCCGGCCCAGCGGATCGACGCCAGGGAACACCTCCCGGGCGACCTGGGAGCCGAGCACCACGATCCGACGGCGGGTGTCGACATCGGCGGCACTGAGGTAGCGGCCGCGGGTGAGCGGCCGGTCGAACACGTCCGGGTAGGTCTGCGTCGTCCCCTGCACGGTGACGAACGACTCTCGGGATCCTGACGTCACCGTCTCGGCGCTGGTCACTGTCGTCGTGACCCGCTGGGGGTCGCCAACGACGCGAGCCAGGGTCTCGACGTCCCCGAGTTGCAGCCGGCTCACCGTGGGCCCGCCGCCGGCTTCGAGGCGCCCAGGAACGACGAGGATCAGGTTGGACCCGAGGCCCTCGACCTGCGTCTCGACCTCGTTCTTCGCCCCGGTGCCGATGGCGACGAGTACGACGACAGCCGCGACGCCGATGATGACGCCGATCATGGTGAGGACGCTGCGCAGCCGGTTGGCCCGCAGGGCGTCCAGCGCTACCCGAAACGCCTCGCCGCCCTTCATGCGAGATCCGACAGCGTCACTGGTCGCGCTCGCCTTCTCGCTCGTCCCTCGCTCGGCGGCTCGGCTGCTCCGATGTGTCCGACTCGATGAGCCCGTCGCGTACGTGCAGTTGGCGCCGTGCGCGACGTGCGACCTCGACCTCGTGCGTGACGAGCACGACCGCGACCCGGCGCTCGGCGTTCAGCTGCTCGAGGATCGTCATCACCTCGCCGCCCGTACGGGTATCGAGGTTGCCCGTCGGCTCGTCGGCGAGCAGCACCTGCGGCTCACCGACCAGCGCACGGGCGATCGCCACCCGCTGCTGCTCGCCGCCGCTCATCTGCGTGGGCCGGTGCCGCAGCCGGTGGCCGAGTCCGACCGCCCGTAACGCGGCCTCCGCGCGCTGCTTGCGTTCTCCTCGGCGCACACCGCGGTAGACGAGGGGCAGCGCGACGTTGTCGATCGCGGTCGTGCGCGCCAGCAGCTGGAAGGACTGGAAAACGAAGCCGACCATGGTGTTGCGCAGTTCGGCGAGCTCGGTGTCCGACATCGTCGAGACGTCCCGACCACCGACACGCAGGACACCTGAGCTCGGCCGGTCGAGGCAGCCGAGAAGGTGCATCAGCGTCGACTTGCCGGAACCCGAAGGCCCGATCACAGCAACGAATTCGCCGGTGTCGATCTGCAGCGTCACACCGCGCAGTGCGTCGACCCGAACGCCTTCCAGTTCATACGTGCGCGTGACGTCGACCGCCTCGATGGCCGGTGTCACTCGATCTGCTCTCCCTCGCTCACCTGGTCCGCGCCGCGAACCACGACGAGCTCGCCCAGCTGAAGGCCGTTGACGACTTCTGCGGCCTCGTCTCCCTGGGCTCCGAGAGTGACCGTGCGGCGCTGCGCGGTGCCATCGTCGACGACCCAGACCGCGTCCCGCGGGCCGTCGCGCACGATCGCCGAGGTCGGGACGGCGACGACGTCCTGCACGTCCCGGACCCGAAGGTCCGCCACGGCGCTCATGCCGGGACGCGGCGCCGGCGCCGGGTTGCCGTCGGCAAGCGTTCCGCCCTGCAGCCCCAGCGTGACGCGGTACGCCACGCCGCCGCGGCTGGACGGCGTCGCAGTGACATCGATCGTGGTGACGGTTGCCGTGTAGGAGGCACCGGGAACGGCATCGAGCTCGACGTCGGCGGGGACGCCCGGCTGGACCAGAAGGATGTCGGTCTCGTCGACGTCAGCCGCCAGGGAGAGCGCCGACACGTCGACGACGTTGGCCACCGCTTGCCCGGTCGAGACGGGAACGCCCACGGACAGCGCACCGGTCGTGGTGGCGCCAGCGCCGCTGCCCCCGAGCAGCTGGCCAGCCTGACCCTGCAGGTTCGACGGCAGCTGATCGACGAAGCCGGACAGGTCCTCCCCCGTCGAGTCGCCAGCGCTGGGTGTCGATCCGCCGAGAGTGACCGTTCCCGAAATGGGAGCCGTGACCAGGAGCGCGTCGACGGTCTGCTGGGCGATCTGGACGGCCGCGCGGGTCTGCACCCGCTGCGCCTGGGTCAGCGATGACAAGGCGGTGGCAATGCCATCAAGTCCCGCATTGAACCGGGCGATGGCCGTCCTCGCCTGCGCCTGCGCGACGTCGTACTGCGCCTCGGCCGTCGCCACCGACGCGAGCGCTGACGCACGAACCGTGGGATCCGGAATCTGCTCCGCGGCGGTGCGAGCCTGTGCGAACCCGCGCTCGGCCGCCTCATCTGCTTGCTGCTGTTGTGCGGACACGTCCGCGCCGGGAATCGAGACCACACCGCTCTCGGCGGCCTCCGCGTCAGCCTGCTGGGCCTGGCGCAGCTGCTCGTCCGCGCTGGGACTACTGATACGCAGGAGCGACTGCCCGGCTGACACCTGCTGCCCATCCTGGACGTACAGCTCAGCGATGCTGCCGTCAGCGGGAGAGGTCAGGGTGGCGGTCGCCTTGGCGGTGACCGTCGCGGCCGCTTCGACGACCTCGATCACGTCGCCGGTGGCGACCCGAGCGGTCTCGATGACCGGTTCCTCGCCACCCGAGCATGCGGTCAGTACGGCGCTCAGCGCGACCGCCAGGAGAGCACCGAGGCAGGCGGGCGATCGCACCGCCTCATCGTAGGGAGGCGCCGGTGTCGACTCCGAGTTGACGCGATTCCCTCGAGGACGACCCGCAGGCGTACCTGCGCCTGGTCGCCTCGACGCGGGTGGCAGCCGAGCAGACGAGCAAGCTGCTCCGCGGCGCGATCGACGGCGCTCGCGCGGCCAGCCACAGCTAGGACACCATCGGTCGACTGCTCGGCGTGAGCCGGCAGGCCGCGCAGCAGCGTTTGGGAACAACCTCGGCGCGGTGGACGACCTCTCGATGCCGGGCAGGCCCGCTCGGAGGATCCTGACACCGCTGACCGCATTCGACGAGATGCTCGTGCTGGAGCGTGAAGGACGGCGCGGCTGGCACTCCATCGACTACGGCACGCTCCATCACCTGGTCGAAGCGTCGCCGTGGCGGTGGCAGCATCGCCGCGTCCCGTGGGGGCTCCCACCGCAAGCGGCTGCTCGACGATGGCTGGGAACTCATCAAGACGTCGACGTTCCCGTGGGGCTACTACAAGCGTCGCGTCGATCTTCCTGCAGAGCCCGACTAGCTAGTCAGCACCGGATGCGAGTTCGCGGGACCGATCGCGGGCGGCCTCGAGGGCGGCAAGCAACGCGGCCCGGACGCCGTGGTTCTCCAGCTCGCGGATCGCGTTGATCGTCGTGCCCGCGGGCGAGGTCACCGCTTCGCGCAGCTTCACCGGATGCTCGCCGCTGTCACGCAGCATCACGGCCGCACCGATGGCGGTCTGCACGATGAGGTCAGCGGCCGCCGCACGCGGCAGGCCGAGCAGGATACCGGCGTCGATCATGGCCTCGACGAGGTAGTAGAAGTACGCCGGGCCGGAGCCGGACAAGGCTGTCACCGCGTCCTGCTGTGATTCGGGTACGCGCAGCACCTTGCCGACCGGACGCAGCAGCTCCTCGGTGCGTTCGAGATCCGCGGCTGACGCGTGTGACCCCCCGGACACCGCGCTCATCGCCTGATCGACAAGCGCAGGCGTATTCGTCATCACCCGAACGACCGGGATGCCCGGGGCGAGCCGGCGCTCAATGAACGCGGTCGGGATGCCGGCGGCGATCGACACCACGAGCCGGTCGGCCGGCACGACGTCGGCGAGCTCGTCGAGCAGCGCCGGCATGTCCTGCGGCTTCACAGCGAGCACCAGGACATCGGCCGTCTTGGCGGCCTCGGCGTTGTCGACGACCTCGACGCCGTACCGCTCCCGCAGCTGTTCGGCGCGGTCGCCGCGCCGCGTGGTGACGAGAAGCTCACCGGCGGGCTTGCCAGCGCGGAGCAGTCCGGATAGCAGGACCTCGCCCATCTTGCCTGCGCCGAGAATCGCGACGCGGGTGCCGTGCGCAGGACTCATGAGTGCCTCACGACCGAGATGCGAGCGCGCGCAGGAAGAATTGGACGTTGGCCGGGCGCTCGGCGAGGCGGCGGACGAGATAGCCGTACCAGTCCTGGCCGTATGGCGTATAGACCCGCATGACCTCGCCTGACGCTGCGAGCCGAAGCTGCTCCTCGGGCCGGACGCCGTACAGCATCTGGTATTCGTACGTGCCCTGCGCGCGGTCATGCTGGACCGCGAGTGCGCCAGCGATGTCGATGAGTCGCGGGTCGTGCGTGGCGATCATCGGGTAGCCGGCGCCCGACATCAGCACCTTGAGACAGCGCACGTACGACTTGTCGACGTCGCGCGTGGAGCGGAAGGCGACGGTGTCGGGTTCGTTGTAGGCGCCCTTGCAGAGCCGGACGCGTGAGCCCTCGTACGCCAGCTCGCGGCAGTCGGACTCCGTACGCCGCAGGTAGGACTGCAGCACCACGCCGGTGTCGGAGAAGTCGCGGCGGACCTCCCGGGCGATCGCGAGCGTCGAGTCGGTGGTGGTGTGGTCCTCCATGTCGAGGGTCACCGTCGTGCCCGCGGTCCTTGCGGCCGCGCAGATCTGCAGCGCGTTGTCGAGCGCGATCTTCTCGCCGTCGCCGGGCAGCGCCTGACCGACTGCGGAGAGCTTGACCGATACCTCTGTGCCACTGGTCAGGCCGGCGTCGGCCAGCTCACCGAGCACGGTGAGGTAGGCATCGGCGACCGCGGTGGCGTGCTCGACGTCGGTTGTGTCCTCACCCAGGTGGTCGAGCGTGACGTGCAACCCCTGCTCGACAAGCGAGCGCGAGACCCGAACCGCGTCGTCGGTGTCCTCGCCGGCGACGAAGCGCGCCACCAGTCCGCTCGAGACGGGGAGCCGCGTGACCAGGTCCTTGAGCCGATCACTTCGAGACATCGTCAGCAGGGTTTCGCGCAGCACAGGCACGGTTCCAGGCTAGGGCACCCCGGGGACGCAGCGGCCGCGCGCCCAAGGGGTGCTCCTAGTACGCGCGGCCGTACGCCAAACTGCTGCGAACCTTACGAGCGCGGCGCCGCCGCGAGCGTGACCGACACGGTGTTCTCCTGACCACCGCGCAGGTAGGTCACGTCGACGCTGTCGCCGGGGGCGTTGTTGCGGACCGCAACGGTGAGCTCGTCGGCGTCGTCGATGCGTCGCTCGCCGACCTGAGTGATGACGTCGCCGACCTGCAGGCCGGCGCCCTGCGCCGGGCCGCCCGTGACGACTTCACGTACCTGGGCGCCGTTGTCGGCGGCCGAGGTCGAGACGCCGAGGTACGCGCGCTCGGCATAGCCCTGCTCGATGATCTGCTCCGCGACGTTGCGGGCGGTGTCGCTCGGGATCGCGAAACCGACGCCGATGTTGCCGGACTGCTGACCGCCAACAGTCGCAATGGCCGAGTTGATGCCGACGAGGCGACCCTGGCTGTCGAGCAGCGCGCCGCCGGAGTTGCCCGGGTTGATCGGCGCGTCGTGCTGGATGGCGTCGATGACCGCTTCGGAGCTCGCGTCGTTGCCGGTGCGGACCGGGCGGGAGATCGTGCTGATGACGCCGCTGGTGAGCGTGCCGTCGAGGCCGAGCGGCGAGCCGATGGCGACGACGACGTCGCCGACCTCGAGGCTGCTGGAGTCGCCCCACTCGGCGGGCGTGAGGCCGCTTGCGTCCTCGAGCTGGATGACCGCGAGGTCGGACGTCGGGTCGGTGCCAACCACGGTGGCGTCGACGACGCGACCGTCGTTGAGTCGTACCGTAATGTCAGCTCCGGCACCTGCGTTGACGACGTGGTTGTTGGTGACCACGTAGCCGTCCTCGCTGATGATGACGCCGCTGCCGGTGCCGCTCCCAGCGCGACCGACGACGCTGATCGTGACGACGCTCGGGCTGGCCTTGAGCGCGACGGCACCGACGTCGGTGCGCGCGGTGCCATCGGCGACGATCGTCGTGGCACCGCTGCTGTTCGTGGTGACGACGGGGTCCTCGTCGAGAGCGACTGCCACGCCGGCGCCGGCGGCACCGCCCAGCAGCGCGGTGATCGCGAGCGCGGCGGCAGGCAGGAACAGCCGGCGGCGCGGGTCCCGCGATTGCACCGGGTCGCCGGGCAGCTGCGACGGCGGCGGGCCGTATACGTCTGGGGCGGGGCGCCACGGGTCGTGAATGGTGCGCGTGGAGTCGGTCGTCTCGGTCATGGCCAGCACAGTGCCGCGTGCAGGTGGGACGAAGCTGCAACGTGCCTGGGAGTTTGCTGTGAGCGCCCACGACGCCCCCCACGCCCCGGGGCCACGCGATACGCGACGAGTCAGGGCGATACGCCCTCTGTAGAAGGCGTATCGCCCTCAATGATCACGTATACGTGATCATTTCGACTGGGCTGGGGGCTGGGTCGGCGGGCGTTCAGGAAACTCCCAGGAAAATCGGGCACGCTGGCCCGCGTGACGTCCTCCGACGCGACCGCGAACCAGCCCGAGGCGCGGATCCTCGTCGTCGACGACGAGCCGTACATCGCCGACCTGCTCGCGACCAGCTTGCGCTTTGTCGGCTTCGATGTGCGTACCGCTGGCACCGGCCGCGAGGCGCTCGCGATCGCCGAGACGTACCAGCCCGAGCTGCTCGTGCTGGACGTCATGCTGCCCGACCTGGACGGCTTCGACGTGCTCCGACGCTTGCGCGCGAGCGGCCGGCGCGTGCCCGTCGTGTTCCTCACGGCTCGAGACGCCACCGAGGACAAGGTGAGCGGGCTAACGATCGGCGGCGACGACTACGTCACCAAGCCGTTCAGCCTCGAGGAGGTCATCGCCCGCATCCGTGCGGTGCTGCGTCGCAGCCGGCAAGCCCAAGATCGCAACGGCGACGCAGTCCTGCGCTACGCCGACCTCGAGCTCGACGAGGACACCCACGAGGTTCGCCGTGGCAGCGACATCATCGGCCTCTCGCCGACCGAGTTCGCGCTGTTGCGCTATCTGATGGCCAACGCTGGTCGGGTGCTGTCCAAAGCGCAGATCCTCGACCACGTCTGGTCGTACGACTTCGGTGGCGACGCGGGGATCGTGGAGTCGTACATCAGCTACCTGCGCCGCAAGATCGACCGTGACCCGCCGCCGCTGATCCATACCGTGCGCGGGGTGGGCTACACGCTGCGACTGCCGCGCTCATGAGCCGATGGTCGCTGCGGGTGCGACTGGTCGCGGGCACGGTCGCCCTCGTCGCCGTCGGTCTCCTGATTGCGAACGTGGCTGCGGTGTCGCTGCTGCGCAACTACCTCATGGACCGGCTGGACTCGCAGCTGTTGTCGTTCTCGCCGCGGGATCTGAGTCCCACCACTGAGCAGACGGGCCCCCTGCCCAGCCGGTACGTCGTCGCGGTGCTCGACCCACAAGGTCAAGTCTTGCGTGTGTTCGACACGCCCGACGCGAATCCGCCGTCCATTCCACGACTCGACCTCGACCGCGCCCGGGATCGTGAGGGCGAGTTCCTCACCCTGGACACCGCCAACGGGCGGGGCCGCTACCGCGCGGTCGTCGAGGTTCTTCCGAACCAAAGCGGCAGCCTCGTCATCGCGGTCTCGATGGACGACGTCGACTCCACGGTCCGGCGGCTCGGCTTCATCGTCGCCATCGTCAGCCTGGTCGTGCTCGTCCTCATCGCCGCGCTGGGGCTGCTCGTCGTCCGGCTCGGCCTGCGCCCACTCGGCGAGATCGAGCGCACGGCCGGGGCGATCGCGGCCGGGGACTTGTCGCAGCGGGTACCAGACCAGGACAAGCGCACCGAGGTCGGCCGGCTCGGGCAGTCGCTGAACGCCATGCTCGCGCAGATCGAGAACGCCTTCACGGAGCGGACGACCTCGGAAGACCGGCTGCGGCGCTTCGTCGCCGACGCGAGCCACGAGCTGCGGACCCCGCTGACGTCGATCCGCGGCTACGCCGAGCTGTACCGGCAGGGCGCCGCGACGTCCGAGGAGGACGTCCCCCGGCTGTTGGGGCGCATCGAGGCCGAGGCCACCCGCATGAGCTCGATGGTCGACGACCTGCTGGTGCTCGCCCGTCTCGACCAGCAGCGGCCACTCGATCGGGAACCGGTCGACGTAGCTGCCCTCGCCTCCGACGCCGTGACGGATGCCCGCGCCGTTCAGCCGGACCGACCGATCGACTTCGCCACCCACGGTCAGGGCCCCTTCATGGTGCTCGGCGACGAGGCCCGGCTGCGCCAGGTCTACGGCAACCTGCTGAGCAATGCGCTCGAGCACACGCCAGGCTCCGCACCCATTCACGTGTCCGTGTCGCGTGAGGGCTCGAGCTCGGGCTCAAGCAGAGTCGTCGTCGAGGTAGCGGACGAGGGTCCGGGACTCGAGCCGGATGATGCGGCCCGCGTCTTCGAGCGCTTCTTCCGTGCCGATCCAAGCCGCGCGCGCAGCGCTGGCGGCACTGGCCTCGGGTTGAGCATCGTCGCCGCCATCGCGGCGGCGCACGGTGGGCGCGCCGAGGTGCAGACCGCGCCGGGCCGAGGAGCCCGCTTCCGCGTCATCCTGCCGGCGGCAGAGAGGTCGGACTACATCAGTGACTCGGCACGAAGCGCAGCTTCTCCGGGTTCTGCACCGCGTCGATCTCCGTGATGCGGCCATTGGCGATCGTGAACGCCATGACCGAGAACGGCGTGCCATGCAGCCGTACGACCAGCCCAGGTGCGCCGTTGACCATCTCGATGTCGGCCGTCGCCCCGGCCGCGGCCTGCCGAGCCAATCCCAGCGTGAGGCGTGCGACCTTCTCGGGGCCGTGCACCGGGCGCAGCGCGCTCGGGACGACACCGCCCCCGTCGGCACGCCAGACGACGTCGGGATCGAGCACCTTGACCAGCCCATCGAGGTCTCCGGCAGCCGCGGCGCTGACGAACGCGTCCAGGACGCGGCGATGCTCGTCGGCGGCGGTGGTGAACCGCGGCCGACGTTCCTGAACGTGGTGCCGAGCGCGACTGGCGAGCTGCCGTACAGCCGCCGGTGAACGTCCGACCGTCTCCGCCAACTCGTCGAACGGCACCCCGAACACGTCGTGCAGCACGAACGCGGTCCGCTCCGCTGGCGACAGCGACTCGAGGACCACGAGCAGCGCCATCGACACCGACTCGTCCAGCGTGACCCGGTCCGCGGGATCATCGACAGAATCAGCGCGCACGTCGGGTTCGGGCAGCCACGGACCCACGTATGACTCCCGACGCGCACGCGCCGAGGTCAGCATGTCCAAGCAGATGCGCGCCGTCACCGTCGTGAGCCAACCGCGAAGGTCGTCGATCACCGAAGGATCCGGTTGCCGCGCGAGCCGCAGCCACGCCTCCTGCACGGCATCGTCGGCCTCGCCGAATGTCCCCAGCATCCGGTAGGCGACGCCCCGCAGGTGGCTGCGCTGCTCCTCGAACCGTTCGGTCAGCTCGTCCATCGCCGTCGATCCTCTCGCCCGATGACGACCCGTAGACGGCAGGGCGAGACAGGACGTGACATGCGCGATTCTGGACCCGTGATCGGCACCCTCTCGACCTTGCCCGCCCGCGAGCATCCCGAGCTGCTCGCGCCGCCCGTGGTCGCCGGACTCGAGACCTTCCCCGAGCCGGACGTCCTCGTCGCCGAGATCGACCCTGCGCTGGCAGACACCGCGGCGTTCTGCGAGCGGTACGCGGTGCCAATGGAGCAGTCCGCGAACTGCGTCGTCGTCGCCGGTCGGCGCGGCGACCGCACCACGTTTGCTGCCTGCGTCGTGCTCGCGACGACCCGAGCGGACGTCAATGGCGTGGTTCGGCGCCGCATCGACGCGCGGAAGGCGTCCTTCGCGCCGATGGAGCTGGCGGTGGCCGAGACCGGGATGGAGTACGGCGGCATCACACCGATCGGACTGCCGGCGGGCTGGCCGATCTACGTAGACGCACGCGTCGCCGCCGCCGGCCTCGTCATCGTCGGCAGCGGTGTGCGCCGGTCGAAGCTCGTCCTCCCCGGCTCAGCGCTAGGCGACCTGCCCGACGCTGAGGTCGTCGAGGGCCTAGCTTCTTAACACCCTCGACTCAAAGCTCGGCTCCCGCCGACCAGCGACATTAGGGTAGCCTTACCTCGCATCGAGTCGGGAAGGGCTGGCATGACCGTCGCTGTAGACACGCGCACTGCCGCACGGCCGTACCGCGTCTTCCGCGTCGTCGTCCAGGCCACGCAACAACTGAGCCCCACATTCCTTCGCGTGACGTTCACCGGGCCCGACCTCGATCAATTCGCCGACAACGGCTTCGACCAGCGCGTCGTCCTCATCCTGCCGCTGCCCGAGCTCGGGTTCGCCCACCTCCCGACCTGGGAGAACTGGCATCCCACCTGGCGCTCACTGCCGCTCGAGCAGCGCAACCCGCTGCGCACCTACACGGTGCGAGCCGTCCGCCAGCACCAGCACGAGGTCGACGTCGATGTGGTCCTGCATCCGCACGGTGCCGCCTCTCGCTGGGCCGAGGCAGCGACGCCGGGACAGGCAGCTGCCCTGCTCGGCCCCGACTCCGCGTCCCCAGAGGCGCGCGCCGGCGTCGAGTTCCAGCGCCCCGACGACACCGGCCCCGTACTCCTCGTCGGTGACGAGACGGCAGTGCCGGCGATCGCGGCCATCCTGGAGCGCCTGCCGAGCGATGCGCACGGTGAGGCGCTCCTCGAGGTGCCCTGCGCGGAGGACGCCCTCGACCTGCGCGCACCCGCGGGCGTACGTGTCTCGTGGCTGCCCCGCTGCGGCGGCGAGGTCGGAGCCGAGCTCGGGCTGGTGCTGCCTTCGGCAGCAGAGCGGCTGCTCGACGGTCCCGACGAGCCGTACGTATGGGTTGCGGGCGAGGCTGCGATGGTGCGTCACGTACGCCATCACCTGATCAACGAGCGCGAGCTCGATCGGCGCTGTGTCAGTTGTCGGGGCTACTGGCGCCGTCCTCGCTAGGCCGTCCGCCGACGCAGGGTCACTGCGCCCAGCGCCAGTGCGGCCAGCGCACAGCCGGCGACGATGATGACGTTCCGGGCGACGGCACCGGTGAAGTCCGGTGAGCGACTCAACTCCCCCATCGCGTCGACGGCATACGACAGCGGCAACCAGTCGGAGATTGCACTCAGGGCTGACGGCATCGAATCGCGCTGCACGAGCAGTCCACACAGCAGGAACTGCGGCAGGATCACGGCCGGCAGGAATTGCACCGCCTGGAACTCGTTCGAGGCAAAGGCGCTGACGAGCAGTCCCAACGCCATGCCGAGCAGCGCGTTGGCGACAGCAACGAGGACGATCGCCCAGGCGGGTCCTGCGACATCGAGGCCCAAAACCCAGAGCGCCAGCCCCGCAGCCAGTAGAGCCTGCAGCATCGCGATGACACCGAAGGCAAGTGCGTAGCCAACAAGCAGATCGAGCTTGTGTACTGGCATCGTCAGCAGTCGTTCCAGCGTTCCCGATGTGCGCTCGCGCAACGTTGCCACCGACGTCACGAGAAACATGGTGATGAAGGGAAAGATGCCGAGCAGGGCTGGACCGATGCGATCGAAGACCTCAGGCGAATCGGAGAAAAGCCAAGCCAGCAAAGAAATCAGTATGCAAGGCACAAGTAGCAGCATCGCCAGCGTGCGACGGTCATGGCGCAGCTGCTGCAGTACCCGCCGTGCAGTAGCGAACGTCACGCGCGCGTTCATGCTGCCACCCGCGCAGCATCGTCAACCAAGCGAAGAAAGGCCTGCTCCATGTCGTCGCGGTCGGTGCGGCGCAACAACTCATCCGGTTCATCGTCAGCGAGTATTCGCGCCTCTCTCATCAGCACCAATCGATCGCACCTCGCCGCCTCGTCCATGACGTGCGAGGAGATGAGAAGCGTGACGCCGTCCGTCGCGAGACGGTGGAACAGCTCCCACAGTTCGCGCCGAAGCACCGGGTCCAATCCCACCGTCGGTTCGTCGAGCACCAAGACCTCCGGCTTGCCCAGGAGCGCCGCGGCGAGCGACACCCGCGCCTCTTGGCCGCCAGATAGCTGGTTCACAAGTACGTCGGCATGAGTGTCCAGGCTCACTTCTGCGATGACCCGATCGACGTCGGCGGTGGGCGCACCGAGGACCGCCGCGAAGTAGTGCAGGTTCTCGCGCACTGTGAGGTCGCTGTACACCGATGGGGCCTGCGTCAGATAGCCCACACGGGAGCGCAGTGGAGCACTCCCCGCGGGCAGCCCGAGCACCGACACGGTGCCGCTCGCGATCCGCTGGACACCGACGATCGATCGCATCAGCGTGCTCTTGCCGCACCCGCTCGGGCCGAGCAATCCCGTCACGGACCCGGTCGGGACGGACAGCGTCACGTCGTCGAGCGCCAACCGACCACCACGGACGACGCGCAACGCGGAGACTTCCACGGCATTATTCACCATGCGATGAATAATCCCCCGAGGGGCCCGCCACGTCAACGGCTGTGGAGGACTAACCTGCGCCCTGCCGGCGGTCGGGCGTGAGGTAGCGCTGCAGCGTCGGCGCCACGAGTGCTACGACGTCCTCGTCGGTGGCCGAGGCCAGCGGCTCGATGCGAATGACGTAGCGAAGCATGGCCACACCGATGAGTTGCGCTGCCGCGACCTCGACGCGCAGCTCGCGCTCCTCAGGCGGCACATCTAGCGCAGCGGCGACCCGCGACAGGATCGTCTGAGCGACGAAGCCACGCAACATCGCGGCCGCCTGCTCGTTCGTCAGCGCTGCACGCAGCACGGCCAGAAAGGGCTCGCGGCCTTGCGTATCGCCCCAGACGCTGAGGAAGAACCGGGCCATGCGCTCGCCGAGGCCGTCAACGCCACCGGCGAGAACGTCGGGCAGCCGCTCCGCGGGCGAGAACGGCAGCTGCATGGCGGCGACGAACAGCTCCTCCTTGCCGTTGGCGAAGTAGTGGTGGACGAGAGCCGGATCAACGTCGGCCACGCGGGCGATCCCGCGCAGCGTCACGCCGTCGTACCCCTTCTCGGCGAACTCCTGCCGCGCCGCGGTCACGATCTCGGCGCGCGTGTCGACGCCGCCGGGGCGGCGACCGCGCGTCCCGACCCCGGCCATCACGACACCAGTGCCACGTGCAGCTGGCAAACGTAGCGCTCGTGCACGATCCCGTCGGGCCACGCCTTGTCGAGCTGCGCCCGGTAGTGCAGCAGGTAATCCAACCGATCGACACCGAGCTCGATCACCGACGAATGCGTCGCCCTCTCATCGAGAACGTCCTCGATGGCTACGGATCGTTGCCACGGCACCGTCAGCCGCCACACAACGGTGAACCGACCCGATGTGCGAAGCCGACGCTCCACGTCAGCGTGATCGATGTTGCCTGCATTCGCGGGTCGCTCTCGGCCGGTTTCCTCGAACCACTGCCGAGAATCGACTGGCGAACCTTCCTCGTACTCGTTCCACCACAGCGCGAGCGCGCGGCCCGCACGGAGCACGCGAGACACCTCCGCAGATGCGGCCTCCTCGGGCATCCAATGCCACGACATGGCGTAGCAGACGAGGTCGCAAGACGCTGACCGAACCGGCAACGCGGCGCCGGAGCCCACGACCGCAGCCGACGGAATCCGCTGATGCTTCAGCATCGCCAGGCTCAGGTCGACAGCGAGCACGTGCGCCCCGCGGGAAACCAGCTCGGCTGTAGCGATACCGGTGCCCGCCCCGACGTCGACGACGACGGCGCCATGCAGCGAACGACCCGATAGCTCCTCGATTCCGTCGTACAGCGCCGGCGGGTACGGCGGCCGCAGCCGGCCGTACACCTGGGCTGCGGAATCGAAGACCGTGCGACTCATCGCGAACTCGAGAACTCGGCCGCCAGGTGCAGCCTGGCGAACGCCAGCGCCTCCGCGAGGTCGGCCTCACGCTCCTCGCGGGATAGTGCGCGCCGCGTGTTGACCTCGAGGACAACCGTCCCGCCGAACCCGCCCCGCGCGAGCCCCTCCAGCAACTCAGCGCAGGGCTGCGTCCCGCGGCCCGGCACGAGGTGCTCGTCGCGCGCAGAGCCACTGCCATCAGCGAGATGGACGTGTGCCAGTCGCTCACCCAGCGCGGACGCCATCGCGAGCGCGTCCGACTGCGACGTGGCGGTGTGCGACAGGTCGAGCGTCACGTTGCGATAGTCCTGCCAGATGGGATCCCAGTCGGGTGCGTACGCCTTGACCTCACGCCCGCGCGCCCGCCACGGGAACATGTTCTCGACGGCGAACTTGACGTGCGTCTCCTCGTGCATGACCTCAATGCCGGTCACGAAGGCCTTCGCGTACTCGCGTTGCCAGAGGAACGGCGGATGCACGACGACGACGTCGGCGCCGAGTGTCTCCGCGACCTCTTGCGCGCGGACCAGCTTGAGCCAGGGATCGGTGCCCCACACGCGTTGCGTGATGAGCAAGCAGGGCGAGTGCACGGCGAGCACCTGGACACCGTACGAATCGACCAGGCGCTGCAGCTCCTCCAGCGACTGGCTCACCGGGTCGGTCCAGACCATGACCTCGACACCGTCGTAGCCGAGCTTCGCGGAGAGCTCGAATGCCACCTCGGTGGGCTCCGGGTAAGTCGACGCCGTCGACAGCGCGATGCGTGCGTCGGGGATGCGTACCGTTTCCGTTCCGTGAGAGACATGCACAGCCTCTCCCGCGCTGCTCACCTCGAAGCGGCCGGTCACGGTCGACCAGCCTAGGGCGGTGGCAGCGGGGCACTAGGCTGAGCCGGTGCCGGAAGTCCCCCTCGATGTGCCGAGGGAATGGGTGGAGTTCGTCGACCCGGCCGACGCCGAGCAGGTCTTCCGCTGTGATCTCACCTGGCTCACGTCCCGGTGGACGTGCATCTACGCGCGAGGGTGTGCCGGCATCATTACCGGACGGCCGGACGACGGGTGCTGCACCCACGGCGCACACTTCTCCGATCGCGCGGACGAGCAGCGGGTACGCCGCTTCGCGGCGGAGCTGACGCCGGCGGAGTGGCAGTACGCGAGCGTCGGTCGGCGCCGCGGCATCGCCAGCGTCGAGGACGGCAAGCGCAAGACAAAGGTGGTCGACGGCGCCTGCATCTTCCTCAACCGGCCCGGATTCGCTGGTGGGCAGGGCTGCGCATTACACGCGTACGCGCTGCGCGTCGGACGGCACCCGCTGGAAACCAAGCCGGACGTGTGCTGGCAGCTACCCGTGCGCCGCACGTTCCGCTGGGTCAACCGTCCCGATGAGACGCGCTACCTCGAAGTGACGATCGCCGAGTACGACCGGCGTGGCTGGGGACCGGGCGGGCACGACCTCCACTGGTGGTGCACGTCAGCCACAGAGGCTCACGTCGGGGCCGAGCCGTTGTTCGTCTCCTACGGTCCGGAACTGACGGCGCTGATGGGCGAGTCCGCGTACGCCGTCCTCGCCGGCATCTGCACCGAACGGGTCGCGACGGGGATGGCGGCGCCGCATCCCGCCGACCCGCCGATCGAGCCCGGCGACGCGGCTTCGCCGAACGGCAAGCCGACGCGGCGCCCCGCACTCCCGGTCCGCATCAAGCGACGCGCGTCGCGATAGCCCTCGCGTCCCGCCGCATATCTCCCGCGCGTGGGCGGACTGTGGATGTCGGCGCGGGTTTGTCGGCCTAGGCCACTAGCGTCCGCTTATGCCCAAGACGTCGGCGCGCGAGCGCGTTCCGTACCGCTGTGCCGACTGCGGCTGGGAGGCGCCCAAGTGGGTCGGCCGGTGCGGCGAATGTCAGGCGTGGGGCACGGTCGAGGAGGTCCGGCCGGCGCGGCTGCGCGCAGTTGCGCCCGGTCCCGTGACGACAGCGGCGCGGCCCATCGTCCACGTCGACGTCGCCGCTGCGCAGGCGCGACCGACGAGCGTGCCCGAGCTCGACCGCGTCCTCGGTGGAGGGCTCGTGCCCGGTGCGGTCGTCCTGGTGGCGGGCGAGCCGGGGGTGGGCAAGTCGACGTTGCTCCTCGACGTCGCGTCTCGATTCGCCGATCCCGGTGAGACAAGCCTGGTCGTCACCGGTGAGGAGTCGGCAGCGCAGGTACGGCTGCGGGCTGGGCGGATCGGTGCGCTCGCCCCCGATCTCTACCTTGCCGCGGAGACCGATCTCGCGGCCGTGCTCGGCCACGTCGACGCGGTGCGACCGTCGCTGCTCGTCGTCGACTCGGTTCAGACCATCGGCTGCGCCGACATCGAAGGCGCGCCGGGCGGCGTGACGCAGGTACGCGAGGTCGCGGCCGCACTCAGCCGGGTTGCAAAGGAACGCGGCATTGCCGTCGTGCTGGTCGGCCATGTCACCAAGGACGGCGCGATCGCCGGTCCCCGCGCGCTCGAGCATCTGGTCGACGTCGTCCTGCACTTCGAAGGCGATCGGCACGGCCGGCTCCGCATGGTGCGCGCGGTGAAGAATCGGTTCGGCCCGACCGACGAGGTCGGCTGCTTCGACCTGAGCGACGCGGGCATTGTCGGCCTACCCGATCCGTCTGCTCTCTTCGTGACCCGCCACCGCCACCCGGTCCCCGGCACGTGCGTGACCGTGGCACTGGAGGGGCGACGACCGCTGGTCGCCGAGGTTCAGGCGCTCGTAGCGGAGTCGACGTTCGGCACCGGACGGCGGACCACCTCGGGTCTCGACACGGGACGGGTGGCCATGGTGCTCGCTGTCCTCGAGAAGCGCGGCGGCGTCCCTCTTAGCAAGCACGACGTCTATGCAGCCACCGTCGGCGGCGGCCGGATGACGGAGCCCGCCTGCGACCTCGCGATCGCGTTGTCCGTGGCCAGCGCCGCGCGTGACCTTGCCCTGGCGAGCGATGTCGTCGCGATCGGCGAGGTGGGCCTCGCCGGAGAGGTGCGCGCGGTCTCTGGCGTGGAGCGGCGACTCGTGGAAGCAGGTCGGTTGGGCTTTACGAAGGCACTCGTCCCGGCCCAGCCGGGTCGCGTGCCGGAGGGCATGGAGGTCATCGCAATCGAGGACGTCCCCTCACTGCTCGCCGCAGTACACGCCTGAGCCGACTCTCCTCCCACCTGCCGACGCCATCCGGCTGCGAAGTCAGCCCGCGTCAAGAGCACCCGATGGCCGCCGATACACTCCTACCCGTTTGGCCCGACCATCGCGCCCATTCCCCAGGAGTAACTGTGCCTGCGCAAGACCGGGGGGATGTTGACCTGCTCCGCAGCACGCTCGCCGCGGTCGCCCCCGGAACGAGCTTGCGTGACGGGCTCGAGCGCATCCTGCGCGGCAACACCGGTGCGCTGATCGTCCTCGGGCTCGATCGGACCGTCGAGTCGCTCTGCACAGGCGGTTTCGTGCTCGACGTGGAGTTCTCCTCCACCCGGCTACGTGAGCTCGCCAAGATGGACGGCGCGATCATTCTCGACTCCGCGTCGTCGCGCATCGTGCGTGCCGCGGTCCACCTGGTCCCCGATTCCACGATCCCGAGCGGCGAGTCGGGAACGCGCCATCGCACCGCGGAGCGCGTGGCCAAGCAGACCGGACTGCCGGTGATCTCGGTTAGCCAATCGATGCGGATCATCGCGCTGTGGGTGCACGGCGGGCGGTACGTCCTCGAGGACTCCGCGGCGATCCTGTCCAGGGCGAACCAGGCGCTGGCGACGCTAGAGCGCTACAAGCTGCGCCTCGACGAGGTCGCGGGCACACTCTCCGCGCTGGAGATCGAGGACTTGGTGACGGTCCGCGACGTGGCAGCGGTCGCGCAGCGGCTCGAGATGGTTCAGCGCATCGCGGGTGAGATCGACGGGTACGTCGTCGAGCTCGGCACCGATGGCCGGCTGCTGACCTTGCAGTTGGACGAGCTGATCTCCGGCGTCGAGCTCGACCGCACCCTCGTGGTGCGTGACTATCTGCCGCCGGCAGCGGGCCGTCGCCCGCGCACCGTCGAGGACTCCCTCGACGAGCTCGACGCCCTGAGCGGCACCGAGCTGCTCGACCTCACCACGGTGTCGCGCGCGCTTGGCCACGGTGGCATCCCTGAGGCGCTGGAGACAGCGGTGAGCCCGCGCGGGTACCGGCTGCTGGCGAAGGTGCCCCGCCTGCCCCCGCTGGTGATCGACCGGCTCGTCGACCACTTCGGCGGCCTGCAGAAGCTGCTCGCGGCCAGTGTCGAGGACTTGCAGTCGGTGGAGGGGGTCGGCGAGTCCCGCGCTCGCAGCGTGCGCGAAGGGCTGTCCCGGCTGGCCGAGTCGTCGATCCTGGAGCGGTACGTCTGAGCCAGCTGGTCGCGTTCCTCGCGGTATCGGCGCTGGTCATCTGCATGCCAGGACCGGATACCGCACTCACCGTGCGCAACGCCCTAGCCGCCGGCCGGCGCGGCGGGGTCTACACGGCCGCGGGCGTGGCCACCGGACAGCTGGTCTGGACGATTGCCGTGAGCGTCGGTATCGCCAGCGTCCTGGCAGCATCCGCGCCAGCGTTTCTCGCTCTGAAACTGATCGGCGCGGCGTATCTGATCTACCTGGGCGTGCAATCGCTTCGCGCTGCGTGGAGCAGCGGCGACGGCACGCCTGCCAGCGGGGGCCCGTGGCTGCGGGTGATTCCTGCCCGTGCCTTTCGTTCGGGACTGATCAGCAACCTCGCCAACCCGAAGATGGCGGCGTTCTTCCTCAGCCTCCTGCCGCAGTTCGTTCCTTCCCGGGAAGGGAACATTGAGGGATCCCTGCTCCTCGGCGCGGTGTTCTGCCTGATGACGTTCGCCTGGCTCACGGGCTACAGCATCGCTGTCGACCGGGCGCGGCGGCTGCTGAGCCGCCAGCGGATTCGCCGCACGCTCGATGCAGTGACCGGCGGGGTGCTGATCGCGTTCGGGATGAGACTCGCGCTCGCGCAGCGCTGACGGCCCGACCTCCGCCCGCTACTCCAAGACGATCTCGACCCGCTCGCTGACCACGTCACCCGCCCGGCCCTGGACGTGGTACGTGCCAGGCTCGACCCGCGGCTCGTCCGGGCACCCGTCCGCTGCCGCCACCCGCCGCCACACGACCGACGTTGTGTAGACGGCGCCAGACTCGAGAGTGCGTACGTCTGAGTCTCCGCCTGGGTAGCAGACGTCGGAGGACCACACTGCCGCGTCGCCAGTCCCGACCTTCACCTCGAGCGCGTTCTGCCCGACGTTCGTCTCGCACGCCTGCGCGCCGTTGTTGGTCACCGTCAGCGTAAAGGTTGGATCGCCGTCAGCGCCGTAGCTGCTCCCGTCCGTCCCCACCGTGACCCCGAGGTCGGTCGGCGCGCACTGCGGGGTGGCGGGCGCGGGGTTTGTTTCGGCCGAGGCGATCGGAGTCGACGCCGATGGCTGCGTCGATGCGGTGGCCGTCGCGGACGCGGTCAGCGAGGGCGATGCCGACGTCGTGGGAAGCGTTGCGGTCTGGGTCTGCCCGGGGTCGGGGGCGTTGCCGCCGCGGATCAGTTGCACCGCCACGACCACGATCGCCACGACAACCGCGAGCACGAGGAGGCGCCGCACCCAGTACGTTCTCGGGGGGTTTGGGCCGACCGGATGCAGCACCGGTGACAGGACGTCAGGCAGCCCCGGCTCGTCAGTTTCCGGCCGAACGTCGACCACGTCGCCAGGCTAGATCCGCCCCGTCGTCAAGATCGGAAGGCTCGCCGGACACTGCTCTGCGAGGATCGGCGGGTCATGCGGTCCCTTCTGCACGAGCCGATCCTGGCCTGGTACGACGTTCATCGCCGCGACCTGCCGTGGCGCCGACCAGATGCCACCGCATGGGCGATTGTGGTCAGCGAGTTCATGCTGCAGCAGACGCCCGTCGCCCGGGTCGTACCCGCGTACGAGCAGTGGCTGGTGCGCTGGCCGACCCCGGCCGCGCTCGCGGCCGATTCTCCGGGCGAGGCCGTCCGGCAGTGGGGCCGCCTGGGCTATCCGCGCCGGGCACTGCGCCTGCATGATGTCGCGACGGCGCTCGTGGAGCGGCACGGCGGCGAGGTACCGCCGTCGTACGACGACTTGGTGGCGCTGCCCGGGATCGGGCCGTACACCGCTGCCGCCGTTGCATCGTTTGCGTTCCGGCAGCGGCACGTCGTCCAGGACACCAACGTGCGGCGTGTGCTTGCCCGCGCGATCACGGGAGTGGAGCAACCGTCCGCCAGCTCAACCGCGGCCGAGGCCCGCCTGGGCGAGGAGCTGCTTCCCGATGACCCGGAGATTGCTGCTCGCTGGGCGGTTGCGGTCATGGAATTCGGCGCGTTGGTATGCACGGCGCGGACTCCGCGCTGCGACTCCTGCCCGATCGCGGACCGCTGCGCATGGCGGCTGGCCGGCTATCCCGCGTACGACGGACCGGTGCGACGCGGTCAGCCATACGCCGGAACTGACCGGCAGGTACGTGGACGGCTTTTGGAGGTGCTGCGCACCGCACCCGACTCAGTGCCCGCTGGCGCCCTCGACGCAGTCTGGGACGACGACGTCCAGCGCATTCGCGCGCTTGAGGGGTTGCTCGCCGACGGGCTGGTCGAGCGGGTCGGCGACCGGTACGCGCTGCCTGCTCAGCGCGCGGTGTAGCCGCCGTCAACCGTGTAGTACGCACCGGTGACGAACGAGGCGGCGTCGGAGCACAGCCACGCGACCAGCTCGCCGACCTCGCGCGGCTGGCCGATGCGGCCGACAGGGTGCAACTCGGCAAGTCCGGATCGGGTTGCGTCGTCGGCAGAGGCGAGGAGCGGGGTGTCGACGAAACCGGGCCCGACAGCGTTGACGCGAATGCCGGCCTGCGCATGGTCGAGTGCGGCGGCCCTGGTCAGGCCGACGACCCCGTGCTTCGCCGCGGTGTACGCCGGCGCCGCACCGAACCCGACCGAGCCAAGGATGCTCGACATGTTGACGATGGAACCGCCGCCTCCACGCAGCATCGCGTCGATCTCGTACCGGCAGCAGTAGAAGACCGCGCTGAGGTTGACCTCGATGACGCGCCGCCAGGTGTCGATCGAGTACTCGCCGGTGGGGACCGTGTCGCCGCTGATGCCCGCATTGTTGACGGCAAAGTCCAGCCGGCCGTGATCGGTGACGATGCCGTCGATCAGCGCCTGGACTGCGTCGGGATCCGCGACATCGAGTGTCGCGGGTGTTGCGTTGCCGCCGCCCTCGCCGATGGCACGAGCGACGCGCTGCGCAGCATGCTCTGCCAGATCGGCCACGACGACGGTTGCTCCGGACGCCGCGAGGACGCTCGCGCACGCCTCGCCGATGCCCGACCCGCCGCCGGTCACGATGCCTACCTTGCCGTCCAGTTCGTAGTTCGCCATGCATGTGTTCTGCCCGGCGAATCGGGGTTCCCACCTGGTGAGGGCCGTTGCGACCGCCGGCGACCTCAGGTGGTTCCGTTCGCACGTTTGCCATCGGCGTGTCGTGTACGGAGGAACCAGCTGGCGAGACGTTCGCCCGATCCTTGCCGGCTACATGGAATGGGCTTCGTAGACGCGCACGCTGTCGATGATCGGCATGGTGCTCACCAGCTCTTCGGCTTCCTGCAAGCTGTCGGCATTGAGGATGCAGTACCCGACGAGGGGGGCTGGCGAATCGAGAGTCAGGTCGCTGCGGCCTGTCGTGGTGAGCTCGACACCCTGGCCGAAGGGGCTGCCCGGATCGACCAGCCGGGATCCGACCGAGGAGAACCACGCCCCCCAGGAGTTCTTGATTTCCTCGGTCGGCGGTGTGAAGCCGTACGTGAGGACGAGGAACTTCTTCATTCCGGCGCTCCTGTAGGTGGATGCGGTTGGGGCCGATCCCCGACCGGGTCGAGCCCGAGGTGGCGGGCGTAGTTCTCGTAGCTGGCCTGATCGCCGCCCCAGTAGGGATGAAACTGGCCCACCCAGGTCTGCAGCAGCACCAGCGGCTGCGGGTTCAGCGTCAGGTAGGTAGTTCGGCCGTGCTTGCGCCGGCTCACCAGGCCGGCTTCCTCGAGGATTTTGATGTGCTTGTGAATGGCGGGGAGCGACAGGCCCCTCTTCTGGGCGAGCTGACTGACGCCCCATGGCTGCAGCCCGAGCAGGTAGACGAACTCGCGCCGGTGCGGGTTGGCCAGCGCCTCCAGCAGCTGATCCAAGGCCCGGTCCCGGTCAACAAGCGTGCCGTCACTACCCGCCTCCACAGTTAACCTCCTGGTAAACATTAACCGAGAGGTGAACTGTGTGTCCAGGCCACGCTGTCGGCGGCGCGGACGGTCTAGGCGTCGATCATGTCCGCGGTCGGCACCGTCCGGAGGCTCTCCCCCGCACCTCATCCAGGGTGCCAACGCCGTCGACGACGGCGAGTCAGTGGTCGTGGCCGTGCCGGTCCGGCCCAGGTGGCGACGCCATCGGCGTGATCGCCACCGCAATGCCAGGTGGTTCCGCTCGTACGCTGCCATCGGCATGTCGTGTACCGGAGGGAACCAGCAGCTGAGGGTGACGTCAGCCGGCGTCGACGAAGCGGCCGGCCCGAAGAACAGGTACGGAGCGGCTGCTCTCGGATCCATGCGCCGACGGCAGCGGCGTTCCGCAAGCAGGCAGCAACGCAGATTCCGGCACGGCCGGCGATGCGATGGGCGATGGCTGAACCGTTGGGCGAGGGCAGCACCAGTCAGTGGAGGGCGACTGCTCGAGCGGAGGCTTGCCGGTGACAGCGTGAGATCACCGGGACGTCAATGCAATCGCGGCAGCGCCAAGGTGGCGTGGTGTTCGTTTGCGTACGCCTCGGCCGTCGGGTCGTCCCAGGCGTAGGGCAGCACCTCGATTCCACGGTCGAGTGCGACGCTGACCGTGGTCGTGAACGTCAGCACGTCGACGAGAACGACCACGTCCGCGTCCGCGGCCAGGGCTGCAGCGCCGGACAGTCCCCAGCAGAAGCGGACCCCGAAGCCGTGCTGGCGCTGCCATGCCGCCGCCATCAGCGTCTCAAGATCCACGAAGAAGGGGCCGCTCCCGACGGGAGCGGCCCCTTCTCATGGTTCGTCAGGACGCCTGAGACTCCGACGTACCGGCAGCGGTTCCTGCAGCAGCCACTTCCGCCGGCTCGGGCAGCGTCGACTTCTGCTCGCCGCGGAAGGTGAAACTCTGCGCGTCCCCCTCGGCGTCGTCGACGTCGACCAGAACGATCTGCCCTGCCTTGACCTCCGAGAAGAGGATCTTCTCCGACAGTGCGTCCTCGATCTCGCGCTGGATGGTGCGGCGCAACGGCCGGGCGCCGAGGACCGGGTCGTAGCCCTTCTTTGCCAGCAGGTCCTTGGCCGCCGGCGTGAGCTCGATGCCCATGTCCTTGTCCTTGAGCCGCGCGTCGACCCGCTCGATCATCAGGTCGACGATCCGCACGATCTCCTGCGGTGTGAGCTGATGGAAGACGACAGTGTCGTCGACGCGGTTGAGGAACTCGGGCCGGAAGTGCTGCTTGAGCTCGTCGGTCACCTTGTTCTTCATCCGCTCGTACGACGACTGCTCGTCGCCGACGGCGGCGAAGCCGAGGTTGAAGCCCTTGGAGATGTCCCGCGTACCGAGGTTGGTCGTCATGATCAGGATCGTGTTCTTGAAGTCCACGCTGCGGCCCTGCGAATCGGTCATCCGACCGTCCTCGAGGATCTGCAGCAGGCTGTTGAACACGTCCGGGTGCGCTTTCTCCACCTCGTCGAACAGCACGACCGAGAACGGCTTGCGCCGCACCTTCTCGGTGAGCTGGCCGCCCTCTTCGTACCCGACGTAGCCGGGAGGGGACCCGAACAGCCGCGACACGGTGTGCTTCTCCATGTACTCCGACATGTCGAGCTGGATGAGCGCGTCCTCGTCGCCAAAGAGGAACTCCGCCAGCGTGCGCGACAGCTCGGTCTTCCCGACGCCGGACGGGCCGGCGAAGATGAACGAGCCACCGGGGCGCTTGGGGTCCTTGAGACCAGCCCGAGTACGGCGAATCGCCTGCGACAGCGCGTGAATCGCCTGCTCCTGACCGATGACCCGCTTGTGCAGCTCCTCCTCCATGCGCAGCAGTCGCGAGGACTCCTCCTCGGTAAGGCGGAACACCGGGATGCCGGTGGCGACCGCCAGCACCTCGGCGATGAGCTCCTCGTCGACCTCGGCGACGATGTCCATGTCGCCGGCCTTCCACTCCCGCTCGCGGCGTGCCTTGTCGGCGAGCAGCTGCTTCTCGCGGTCGCGCAGTGACGCGGCCTTCTCGAAGTCCTGCGCGTCGATCGCGGACTCCTTCTCGCGACGAACGCCGGCGATGCGCTCATCGAACTCGCGCAGGTCCGGCGGCGCAGTCATGCGTCGGATGCGCATCCGGGAGCCGGCCTCGTCGATGAGGTCGATGGCCTTGTCGGGCAGGAAGCGGTCGCTGATGTAACGGTCGGCGAGCTGCGCCGCCGCAACCAGCGCGCTGTCGGTGATCGAAACGCGGTGATGGGCTTCGTACCGGTCGCGCAAGCCCTTGAGGATCTCGATGGTGTGCGCGAGCGTCGGCTCGGCGACCTGGATGGGCTGGAAGCGGCGCTCGAGAGCGGCGTCCTTTTCCAGGTGCTTGCGGTACTCGTCGAGCGTGGTCGCGCCGATCGTCTGCAGCTCTCCGCGGGCCAGCATCGGCTTCAGTATCGACGCGGCATCGATGGCGCCCTCCGCAGCACCCGCACCGACGAGGGTGTGCAGCTCGTCGATGAACAAGATGATGTCGCCGCGGGTACGGATCTCCTTGAGGACCTTCTTCAGCCGCTCCTCGAAGTCACCGCGGTAGCGGCTGCCCGCCACGAGCGCGCCGAGGTCGAGGGTGTACAGCTGCTTGTCCTTGAGCGTCTCGGGCACCTCGCCCTTGACGATGGCCTGCGACAGGCCCTCGACGACGGCGGTCTTACCGACGCCGGGCTCGCCGATCAGCACCGGGTTGTTCTTGGTCCTGCGAGACAGGACCTGCATGACCCGCTCGATCTCCTTCTCGCGACCGATGACCGGGTCGAGCTTGCCCTCGCGCGCGGCCTGGGTGAGGTTGCGACCGAACTGGTCGAGCACCAGCGACGTCGACGGCGTGCCTTCGGCCGGGCCGCCACTCGTCGCCGGGTCGCCCTTGCCCTGGTAGCCGGACAGCAGCTGAATGACCTGCTGCCGAACGCGGTTGAGGTCGGCCCCCAGCTTCACGAGGACCTGAGCAGCGACACCCTCGCCCTCGCGGATGAGTCCCAGCAGGATGTGCTCGGTGCCGATGTAGTTGTGGCCGAGCTGCAGCGCCTCACGAAGCGACAGCTCGAGAACCTTCTTCGCGCGCGGGGTGAACGGAATGTGCCCTGACGGCGCCTGCTGGCCCTGGCCGATGATCTCCTCGACCTGGCTGCGAACCGCCTCGAGCGAGATGCCCAGGCTCTCCAGCGCCTTCGCCGCGACGCCCTCACCCTCGTGGATCAGCCCCAGCAGGATGTGCTCGGTGCCGATGTAGTTGTGGTTGAGCATCCGGGCTTCTTCTTGAGCCAGGACGACCACCCGCCGCGCGCGGTCGGTGAATCTCTCGAACATGTCGCTCCTCACAGAGCGGTCGGGCAGGAGGTCCGGGCTGCCGGGTCCCTGTCCTTCCGCATGCTAGCCCCGGGACTGCGGGCTCTCATGTGCTTGATTTGTCGGACAGCAGTGGCATAGGTGAAGACAGCACTGTCTTGGTGGTCCAACTGTCCTTGGATACGACGTGTTCCCGGCTCGCGCTGATACGTGCAGCCATGGGTACGCCGGCAGCGAACAGCGCACGTCTCGGCGAGGAGACCGGAGACGCCGATGCCGTTAGGGACGCCGTCAGCAACGAATTCGCCTCGCCGCCCTCGACGCGCCCGCAGTTATGCGGCGGCGAACTTCAGCGGCGGGTTTGGCCCAGGGTCAAAATCGACCTGTCCGAACGCGCCTGGCCTTCGAAGTCGGGCGGCTCGGACAGGTCGTCGTTACTAACAGGGTGCGCGGAATTACGGTCAGGCGTGCGCCTTGTCGTACTGGGTGACGATGTCGCCGGGAATGCGCCCGCGCTCGTTGACATTCAATCCCTGCTCGCGCGCCCACGCGCGGATCGCCGCGCTGTTGTTGCTCGAGCGACGTGCGGAGCGACCACGGCCGCCGCCAGCGCCTGAAGCGCGGCCACCACGCCGGGCAGAACCGACATACGTGGCCAAGGCGTCACGAAGCTTGCCGGCATTGGCCGAGGAGAGGTCGATCTCGTAGGTGCTGCCGTCGAGTCCGAAGGAGACGGTCTCGTCGGCTTCCCCGCCATCGAGATCGTCGACGAGGGTCACCACGGTCTTCTGTGCCACGGGAGGGTCCTTTCGCAAGGGGTGCACTTCTCGAGGAAATTCTAATGGACATTCTCCGCTATTGCGAGCTCAGAGTGTGGATAAAACGGCCTCAGAGGTACCGCAACATCCGAGTGTTACCCAGCGTGTTCGGTTTGACGCGTTCGAGTTCCAAGAACTCTGCGATGCCCTCGTCATAGGAACGCAACAGCTGTTCGTATACGATGGAACTCACCGGAGTTCCGTCGATGGGCACGAATCCGTGACGTCCGAAGAAGTCCGTTTGGAACGTCAGTGTAAACACCCGGGAAACGCCAAGTTCACGTGCGGTGTCGAGCACCCGCGTGAGCAGCAGCGTGCCGATGCCCTGGCCGTGCAGCGCCGGGTCGACCGCGAGGGTGCGTACCTCCGCGAGGTCCTCCCACATCACGTGCAGCGCTCCGCAGCCCACGACTGTCGGTGATGCGGCAGCGGCTGCCTCGGCGACCCAGAATTCCTGTACGTCCTCGAACAGCGTGACCGTGGCCTTGGACAGCAGGATGCGATCGTCCGCGTAGTGGTCGATCAGCGTGCGGATGGAACGGACGTCCGTTGTGCGGGCCCGTCGAATGGAGATGCTCACGCGTTGCGCTCGTAGACGAGCCGGAGCCCGATCAGCGTGAGCCACGGCTCATGCGCGTCGACGCAGCTGAGCTCGTCGATGACGAGGGGCGCCAGCCCCCCGGTGGCGATGACCGTCACCGACTCGCGCGGTTCGCCGAGCTCGGTGACGATACGCCCGACGAGACCGTCCGCCTGTCCGGCGAATCCCCACAGCACACCCGACTGCAGCGACTCCACCGTGTTCTTGCCGATCACCGACCGCGGCCGGGACAGCTCCACCTTGCGCAGCTGCGCGCCGCGCAGGCCCAGCGCCTCCACCGAGATCTCGATCCCCGGCGCAATCGCGCACCCGAGCAGCTCGCCACGCGCACTGATGGCGTCGTACGTGGTCGCCGTGCCGAAGTCGACGACCACGCACGGGCCGCCGTACAGGTTGACCGCGGCCACGGCGTTGACGACACGGTCGGTGCCGACTTCCTTGGGGTTGTCGGTAAGGACCGGCACGCCGGTACGGACGCCCGGCTCGACGACGACCGCCTGCGCGTCACCGAAGTAGCGACGCACCATGACGCGCATTTCGTGCAGCACCGACGGCACCGTCGAGCACAGCGCGATGCCGTCGACGGCGGCACCTCCCACCGCGGCGTACTGGGAGATGAGCCCGTGCAGCACGACTGCGAGCTCGTCGGCGGTGCGTCGCGCGTCGGTGGCGATGCGCCAGTGTTCGACGAGATCGTCACCGTCGAACAGGCCGAGCACCGTGTGGGTGTTGCCGACGTCGATCGCGAGCAGCATCACTGGTCGCGCTCGCCTTCTCGCTCATCCTTCGCTCGGCGGCTCGGCTGCTCCGGCACCCGGCTCACCCGCCTGCGGCGGATTCGGCCTCCGCCGTGTCAGCGGGCCGACGAGCCGGGGTACGAAAGTCGCAACCGATGTCGAGCACGGGCGCGGAATGGGTGAGCGCGCCGACGGCGAGGTAGTCGACGCCGGTCGCGGCCACCTCTCGGGCGCGATCGAGGGTCAAGCCGCCGCTCGCCTCGGTCTTCGAGCGTCCTCGGGCGATGTCGACACAACGCTCGATGTCGCGCAGCGACATGTTGTCGAGGAGCACGAGGTCGACCCCCGCATCGACGACCAACTCGCACTGCTCGACAGAGTCGACCTCGACCTCGACCGGCAGGTCGGGGAACCCGGCGCGTACGGCGGCGAAGGCTTCGAGCACCCCGCCCGCAGCGATCACGTGGTTGTCCTTGACGAGGGCCGCGTCTGAGAGCGACATGCGA
The DNA here is from genome assembly GCA_963801015.1 of uncultured Actinomycetota bacterium. Taxonomy (GTDB): domain Bacteria; phylum Actinomycetota; class Actinomycetes; order CAWDCV01; family CAWDCV01; genus CAWDCV01. The sequence continues at coordinate 884,732 of CAWDCV010000002.1, forward strand.
TGGTTGACGCCACCACCGCACCGGACGGCGTACTTCTCCAGCGCCCGCAGTCCGGGCGTCGTCTTACGCGTATCGCGGATTACCGCGCCCGTTCCTGCGACGGCATCAACCCAGCGCCGAGTCAGCGTCGCGATACCGGACAGGTGCGACAGCAGGTTGAGCGTGGTCCGCTCCGCAGTCAGGAGCAGCCGGGTGGGGCCAGTCGCGGTCAGCAACGCCTCCCCGCGCACGACGGGCGAACCGTCTCGGCACGAACGACGGACCACGACGTCCCCGTTTCCGGCGAGCGCCAGGACCGTCTCCGCAACGACTAGTCCGGCGACAAAACCTTCGGCGCGCGCAACGAAGTCCGCCACGGCTCGCTGGTCAACGGGCACGGTCGCGACGCTGGTGACGTCGACGCCGCCGGCCAGGTCCTCGGCGACGGCGAGCCGGGCAACCCGCTGTACGTAGTCGGGATCGAGGCCTGCCTCGATCAGGCGCTGTCCGAGATCGGCGGTGAAAGTCACGTGCTCTTTCCTTCGTACGTCGTCACGATCCCGCCGCTGCCGTGCAGCGTGCTGGCGAGGTGGCCGAGCCACGCGTCGTCAGCGTCGGGATAGTCCTCGCGCCAGTGGCAGCCCCGCGTCTCCGCCCGGCGCTGGGCGGCGGCGAGCAGGGCCGCTGCAACGGTAGCGAGATTCGTCACTTCCCAGGCCTCGGTCCCCGGCTTCTCGGTGGTCCGGGCGGCGAGCGCTTCTGATCCGTTGCTCGGTCGCGGCCAACCCGCCGGCATCCCGCAGTACGCCCGCGCCGCGCGTCATGGCTTGCTGCAGCGCTGGCCGACCATCGGGGTCGACGAGTGCGGCCGGCCGGCTCTCCGGTGCCGGGTCACGGGCCGGAGGCAGCTCGGCGGCGAGGTCGGCACCGATGCGGCGCGCGAACACCAGCCCCTCGAGCAGCGAGTTCGACGCCAGCCGGTTGGCGCCGTGGACTCCGGTGCACGCGACCTCGCCGCACGCGTACAGACCCGGGACGCCCGTACGACCGTGCAGGTCGGTCCGGATCCCGCCGCTGGCGTAATGGGCGGCGGGGGCGACCGGGATGAGGTCGGTCACCGGGTCGATCCCGTGCGAGCGGCACGACTCGACGATCGACGGAAAGCGGCGCTGGATGACGTCGGCGCCGAGGTGGCGTGCGTCGAGCCAGACGTGGTCGGCGCCGGTCTCTCCCATCCGCCGCACGATGGCCTTGGCGACAACGTCGCGCGGGGCGAGGTCGGCGAGGGGATGCACGTCGGCCAGGAAGCGCGCGCCGTCGGCGTCGACCAGGAAACCACCCTCACCGCGTACGGCCTCGGAGATCAGCGGCTGCTGCCCGCTGGCCCCCGCGCCGAGCCACAGCACCGTGGGGTGAAACTGCACGAACTCGAGGTCCGTCGCGATCGCCCCCGCGCGGAGCGCCAGCGCGACTCCGTCACCGGTCGACACGGCGGGATTAGTGGTCGCGGCGAACACCTGGCCCATGCCCCCGGTCGCCAGCACGACCGCACGAGCGAGGATCGCACCGACACCGTCGGGCTGCCCCTCGCCGAGCACATGCAGGGTGAGCCCAGCGGCGCGTCCACGTGCATCGCGGAGGAGATCGAGGACAAGCGCGTGCTCGACGACGCGGATCCGATCGTCGGTGCGCACGGCAGCAACGAGGGCGCGCGAGATCTCGGCGCCGGTGGCGTCACCGCCAGCGTGCGCGATGCGGCGGCGCAGGTGGCCGCCCTCGCGGGTCAGCTCGATCTCGCCGTCGGGCGCCCGGTCGAGCTCCGCGCCACGCGCCACGAGATCGCGGACCGCCTGCGGGCCCTCAGTGACGAGCACGCGGACGGCCGCCTCGTCGCAGAGCCCCACGCCCGCCGTGAGTGTGTCGTGCAGGTGCTGTTCCGGTGTATCGCCCGGACCCAATGCCGCGGCGATGCCGCCCTGCGCCCAGCGGGTCGACCCCGCATCGAGCAACGCCTTCGTGACGAGCAGCACCCTGCCGGCGACCCGCGCTTCGAGCGCGGCAGTCAGCCCGGCGACGCCGCTGCCGACAACGACCACGTCGGCGTACGTCGTCCAGCCCGGCTCGGGTGCGAGCAGGCGCTGGGGTAGCCGCATCATGGAGCGGCCAGCGCGTCCCCGCGGACGAGGCCCGGCATCGCCTCGGCCGGATCGTGCCCGGTGCCGACGATCCGGTTCTCGGCGTCGACGAAGACGACCTTGGGCTCGCGCTCGCGCGCCTCCCTGTCATCCATCAGGCCGTACGCGATCAAGATCACCAGGTCACCGACGTGCACCAGCCGAGCGGCGGCGCCGTTGATGCCGATCACGCCGGATCCGCGCGGACCAGGGATGACGTACGTCTCCAGCCGAGCGCCGTTCGTGACGTCCACGATGGCCACCTTCTCACCTGGCAGCAGGTCGGCGGCATCGAGCAGGTCCTGGTCGACGGTGACCGAGCCGACGTAGTGCAGGTCGGCCTGCGTCACCGTGGCGCGGTGGATCTTGGCGGTGAGCATGGTGCGCAGCATGCGGTCACGCCCTCCCGCGGCTCGGCGACAGCTGAACGGTCACGTTGTCGATCAGCCGGGTGGAGCCGACCCGCCCAGCAACGGCAAGCAACGCCGGACCGCTGGCATCGGACATCAGGTCGACGAGACGAACGGGGTCGACGAGGGCCACATAGTCCAGGTCGACCGCCGGCTCGTCCGCAAGCACCTTGCGAGCAGTGGCCCACACGGCTGGCGCAGCGGCACCGCCGGCAGCGGCTTCCTCGCCGGCACGCAACGCGCGGGAGATCGCCAGCGCGGCGATTCGATCCGCAGGCGAGAGATGGCGGTTCCGACTCGATAGCGCCAGCCCATCCGGCTCGCGAACCGTGGGCACGGTCACGATCTGCACCGGTACGTCAAGGTCAGCGACCATGCGCCGGATCAGCAGGAGCTGTTGGGCGTCCTTGGCGCCGAAGAACGCGAGGTTCGGCTGCGTGAGGTGGAACAGTTTGAGGACGACTGTCAGGACGCCGTCGAAGTGGCCCGGCCGCTGCGCGCCCTCGAGGACGTCGCCGAGAGCGCCGGCGGACACCGTCACGATCGGCTGCTCGGGATAGATCGCCGACGTCGAGGGAGCGAACACGAGGTCGACTCCCTCGACCGCACACATATCGAGATCGGCGTCGAACGTGTGCGGATACCGGGCGAGATCCTCGTTGGCCCCGAACTGCAACGGGTTGACAAAGATGCTGACGACGACAGCATCCGCGGCGGCGCGGGCGGTACGAATCAGTGCTCGATGTCCGTCGTGCAGCGCACCCATGGTGGGCACGAGAGCGACGATTCCCGGCTGCGCGGCGCGGGCAGCGTCCAGCTCCGTGCGGTCGCCCACGACGACCGGGCGGGTCAGCGTGCCCCTCACGCGGACGCCTCTTCGGACCGGCGGGCGAGGACGTCGAGCAGCGCCTCCGCGTCCGCGGGGTCGAGCACCCGAGCGGCGAGCGCCCGGTCGGCGGTCAGCCGAGCCATCGCGAGGTATGCCGCGTGCGAGGCGGCCGACTCGGCGCCGATGTGTTCGAGGTGCGCCGCGACCGTACCTGCATCGCCGCGCGCGACCGGGCCGGTGAGAGCGGCGTCACCCACGCGTAGTGCACCGTCGAGCGCTGCCATAAGCAGCGGCCCGAGCATCGCGGCAGGGTTCTCCACCCCGGCCGCGCGAAGCAGATCGGACGCCTGACCAACGAGCGTGACCAGGTGGTTCGAGCCCGTGGCAAGTCCCGCGTGGTACAGCGCCCGGCGCTCCTCTGGGATCCAGACCGGCTCGCCACCCATCTCGAGCACGAGTGCCTCGGCCACGGGTCGCAGCACGTCGGGTGCCGTCACTCCAAAGCTGGCACCTGGGAGTCGGCGCAAGTCATCGGCGGTGCCCGAGAAGGTCATCGCCGGATGCAGCGCCAACGGCAAGGCGCCGATGCGGGAGGCCGCACGCAGCACGTCGACGCCGTGCCGACCGCTCGGATGGGCGATCAGCTGGCCGCGACGTACCGCCTCGGTGGCCACCAGACCATCGACCAGACCGGGAAGGACGTCGTCAGGAACGGCCAGCAGGAGCAGGTCGGCCGCCATAGCGACGGCGGATGGTTCGCGCACCGGGACGCCGGGAAGCAGCGCGCGAGCGCGGGTTTGCGACGCTTCAGACACGGCAGAAACCGCCACCACGCGGTGGCCGGCTCGATTGAGGGCTGCGCCCAAGACCGCCCCGACCCGACCGGCCCCGATCACGCCGACCGACAGGCGGCCGGGACGGGTCTGCGCAGCGTCGCGCGGCGAGCCAGACATGCTCATGGTGCCTTCCGTTCCAGTCCTCGAGGGGTACCGGACGTACGTTTTCGCAGGATAACGCGCCGGAGGCGCTGGTCTTCGGCGCCCCGCGCGGTGAGGCTTGGTTCTCGAGGGACACGGGGGCAGAGCCCCGTGCGGTGGGTAAGTAGTCCTTCGTGTCTTTGGACTCGACCGTCGAAGACCTCGTCCGCCAGTACGGCTACCCGGCCCTCGCCGGCGTCATCCTGGTGGAGAACCTGTTCCCGCCGATTCCGTCCGAGGTCGTGCTGCCGCTCGCGGGCTACCAGGTGTCGCGTGGCGTCCTCGAGTTCGGCTGGTCCGTCGTCGCGGCCACGATCGGGTCGGTCGTGGGCGCGCTGCTGCTGTACTGGTTGGGCCGGCGAGGCGGACGACCGGCAGTGCTGCGGTTCGGCCGAGTGCTGCGCGTCGACGAGGACGACCTCGATCGTGGCGACGCCTGGATGGAGCGGCGCGGATCGTGGGCCGTCTTCCTCGGCCGGATGGTGCCCGGCCTGCGCAGCCTCGTGTCGATCCCAGCCGGCGTGCTGTGCATGCCGCTGCTGAAGTTCACCGTGCTGACGACGCTGGGCTCCGCGATCTGGAATGCAGCGCTGATCGGTGCTGGCGTCGCGCTGGGCTCGGCGTACGAGCGGCTGTCCGGCCCGATCTCCATAGCCGCTCTCGTCGTGCTGGGTGTGGCCGCCATCGCGGCATTCGTGTTCATCCGGCGATATCGCCGTCGCCGCCGCAAGAGCACAATGCGAACATGATCGAACGCGATTCCCACGACACCGAATCGGTACGCGTCGTCAACGATGTCCTCGAGCGGGTATGGCGACAGGGCGACGCGGACGCGATCGACGAGCTCTTCGGTGCCGAGATCGCCGCCGAGGTCGCCAAGCACCATCGCCAGCTGCTGACCGGCTTCCCAGACGTCACGATCGACGTCGACGACATGATCGTCGACGGGGACACCGTGGCGGCGCGGCTGTCCCTGTCGGGCACGCACACCGGCAGATTCGCCGATGTCGAGCCGACCGGGCAGCGGGTGAGCTGGTGCTCGATGCGGTGGTGGGAGGTGCACGAAGGTCGGGTGGTGGAGACCTGGGCGATGCAGGATCGGCTCGGCCTGCTGCAGCAGCTAGGCGCGCTGCCCAAGGTCACCGGCGTTACGTGGGCGAGCGCGCTGCAGTCCTAACCCGCACCCGCAGCCCGATGTTGATCAACTGACGCAGCAGCATGATGCCGGCCGCGCCCGCGATGACCTCCCATGACAGCCGCCCACTCAACCGCAGCAGCCCCGCCGCGACCCAGAAGTCGACGGCGACCGAGAGGGCGAGCAACGGACGCCGTACCGTCACCAGCACCAGGGCGCCGCTAATCAGCCCGGCGGTCGTACACAGCAGGGCGAGGAAGCGCACCAGGTCCGTACTCATGTCTGTGTCTGTTTCTCAACGGCGGCCTGCGCCTCGATTTCCGCCCGCTCCTGGCGGATCTCGCGGCCAACGAAGTAGTTGAGCGCAGTACGGATGGCGGCGATCGCGGCCAGCTGGCCGATCTCCTGGAACGTCGGCGCAATCGCCGTCCGCAAGATGTCACCGGCGAGCTGGAACTCCAGACCAAGCGTGAGGTAGCGCGCGAGGGAGAGCCGGATGGGCGTCAGAAACTCGGTGCGACGGTCCCGGACGGCGAAAACGATGAATCGGACGAACGCGAGGACGGCCCCGACGAAGATGACGAGGGCCCCCGCCGCCTCGATGAGGCGGACGAGGACGTCGATGACCGCGACCAGGGTGTCCTGGGTGAACACGTCGTCCATGCGGGAATGGTGGACTGTCGAGCGGCCCGGGGCTCGGGGATGACGCGCTCGCCAGGTCACGGTACGGTCACGACCGTGCCGGAGTGGTCCACATGGCGAGACGCCACCGAGCGCGCGCTTTACGGTCCGGACGGTTTCTATCGCCGACCTGAGGGCGCCGCCGGCCACTTCCGTACGTCGGTGGGCACGGGGACATGGTTCGCGCAGGCCCTGGTGCGGCTCGCGGATGAGGTCGATGCATCGCTCGGCAGACCGGACCCATTCACGATCGTGGACCTCGGGGCAGCGCGCGGTGAGCTGCTGACAACGCTTGCCTCGATCGGGCTCGACCCTCGGTGGGAGCTGCACGGGGTCGACGTCGTCCCGCGGCCCGACGTGCTGCCGCCTGGTGTGGGCTGGTCGGGCACGGTGCCGGCGCCGGTGACCGGACTGATCGTCGCGAACGAGTGGTTGGACGACCTGCCGGTCGACGTCGTCGAGCACGCCCCGGACGGTTTGCGCCAGGTGCTCGTGGACCCGGCCACGGGCGACGAGACCCTGGGCGAAGCGGTGACCGACCCGGACGCCGCCTGGCTGACCGAGTGGTGGCCCCTGCTGTCCGGCGGCGTCGGCGACCGAGCCGAGGTGGGCCGGCCGCGCGACACCGCCTGGAGCTCGGCGGTGGCTGCTCTCAGCGGCGGAGTGGCCGTTGCCATCGACTACTCGCATGAACTCGCCGACCGCGCGAGCGGGATGCTGCCAGCGGGGACGCTCGCCGGCTACGTCGGCGGGCGCCTCGTCCCGCCCATTCCTGACGGCAGCTGCGACGTGACGGCGCATGTAGCACTTGACGCCTGCGCGGCGGCGGGGGAACGCAGCGGCGCGTCGATGTCGCTGCTCGTACGGCAACGTGAGGCGCTGCACGCGCTGGGCGTGAATGGCCAACGTCCCACGCGCGACCTCGCCGAGCGCGACCCAGCGTCGTACCTGCGAGAGCTGACTCGAACGTCAGAGGCGGCCGAGCTCGTTCAGTGCGGCGGGCTTGGCGACTTCGGCTGGCTCGTCCAGTGCGTGGGCGTACCCCTGCCCCCGTCACTAGCGGCGCTGCGGGACTAACGCGTGACGAGGAACGACTCCAGGCCTCGGATCACGTAGCCGGGCTTCCAGTGCGGCTCCTCCGCGGGGGCAAGCGCAGGGACCCGACGCAGCAGCGTGGCGTACGACACCTCGAGCTCCATGCGCGCCAGCGGCGCGCCGAGGCAGTAGTGAATGCCGGCGCCGAATGTCACGTGCGGGTTGTCTTGCCGACCCAGGTCGAGCTGCTCGGGCTCGACGAAGACCAGCGGGTCATGGTTGGCCGACCCGAGCAGCAGCGCGACCTCGGTGCCACGCGACACCTCCACGTCCGCGACGACGATGTCCTCGAGCACCCAACGCTCGAACATCTGCGCTGGCGTGTCGAAGCGCAGCAGCTCCTCGATCGCGGTGGCGAGCAGTCCATCGACATCGTCACGGAGCCTGACGAGCTCGTCCGGATTCCGGAACAGCGCCCACCAGCCGTTGCCCGCGCCGTTGACCGACGCCTCGTGCCCGGCGTTGAGCAGCAGCACACACGTTCCGACGAGCTCGTCCTCGGTCAGCCGGTCGCCCTCGTCGACAACATTCGCGAGCCCGCTGATCAGGTCGTCTCCGGGCGTCTGCCGGCGAGAGCGGGCCAGGTCGACGAGGTACGCGGAGAACTCGCGTGCAGCGCGCGATGCCACTTGTGCGGTCTCGGTTGTCGGCTGCAACTCGTACATGCCGCAGATGTCGGCGGACCACGGGCGGAGCAGGTGCCGATCGGCTTCTGGAATGCCGAGCAGTTCGGCGATGACGGTCACGGGCAAGGGTTCCAGCACGAGTGCGAGCAGGTCGGCCGATGAGCCGTTGGACGTGGCGTCGAGCAGCCGGTCGACCAACCCGTCGGTGATCTCCTGAACGCGCGGCCGCAGCCGCTCCACAGTGCGCGGTGTGAAGGCCCGCGACACCAGCCGGCGCAGCCGGGTGTGATCGGGTGGCTCACGGTCCAGCATTCCGTTGCGGACGACGTGCCAGAAGTCCTCCGATCCAGCGACGTCGGGCGGTTGCCCGAAGCCGGCATGGTCGGTGATGTGCAAGTACGAGCGGCCGAGCCGGCGGTCGCGGAGCAACGCGCCCACGTCCGCGTACCGCGAGATGAGCCACTGCTGTGTCGGCTCGTACCAGCTGACCGGTGCTGTCTCGCGCAGCTGCTGATACGCCGCGTACGGCGACGCAACGAACGCCGGCGACCACGGGTCGAACTGGTTCACAACTGACTGCGTCATTGGTCGCGCTCGCCTTCTCGCTCGTTCCTCGCTCGTCGGCTCGGCTGCTCCAGAGTCACCGAGCCTCCATCCAGCGTTCCGGACCCGCTGATTGACGGGCGACGCGGGCTCGCTCGGCCTGGGCCTCGACGATGACCAAACCTTCGTTGACGGCGCGGTCGAGCGCCCGCACCGATACAGGCCCGGGGGTCACATCGATGTGGACCGTGCCGAGCCCCCAGGCGCGCTGCAGCGGTCCCTGGGTGAGGCGGACGCTCTGCGTCCGTGGATGCGGAGCCACGACGAGCTTGCGATTGACCCAGCCGCTGCGCACCACGAAGACAGCATCATTGGCACCCACAGCGAGGTAGCGGCCCTGCAGTGGGTTGAGCCAGCGCGCGCGTCGCGGCGCGGGCTCGAGCGGGATGTCGTCGACCTGCACACCGGGAAGCACGAGATCGAGCAAGCCCACGGCGACCGGTCGCGGCGCCACCGGCACCAGAGTGCTGACCTTGCTCTGCCCGGAGTCGCCGCTGTAGCCGGCGACGTTGACGTCGAGGCGAGCCCAGCCGAATCGGCGCCACAGCAGGGGCTGCGACAGCCGGATCGCCTGAATCCGTCCGGGTGGAACGGTCTGGGCGCGCGTTTCCAACAGACCGTGCCGAAGCCGCAACCCGTCGGGTGACGTCGCCACCGTGAAGTCGAAGTAGCGGGAGAACGCGCCGAACGTCGCACCGCCGACGCCGAGCACCGCGGGGATGAGGAGGGCGAACAGTCCCGGCGCGTCGAACCAGAACACCAGGACCACGAGAACAGCGAGGTAGATCGCACCAAGAATCGTCCCGACGTCGAGCAGCAGCGAGGCGAGCAGGGTCCCGGTCGGCACCTGATTAATGACTCGTTCGGGTGCCTCGGGAGCGCCAACGGACATCGCGGCCGGCGGGCCCGCGCCACCGTCTGGATCTGCATGTGAATCTGGCGGTCCACCGAGCGCTTGCCACTTCAGCCCGGCCGCGCGCGCAAGAAGCTCCGCCCGAACCTCGCGGGCTTCCTTCTCTGACAGGTACGCGAGCGTCGCCTCGGTCTCCCCCGCGCCCGCGGTCTCGAGCCGTAGCTCCGCCAAGCCGATGAAGCGCGCGATCAGCGGCCGGACGATGTCGATGGCCTGCAACCGGTCGAGCCGCACCTGTCGCGAGCGCCGAAAGAGTACGCCGGTCTCCAGGCGCAGGACGCCTTCCTCGATCCACCAGCGAGTGAAACGCCACGACAGATACCCGTAGATGCTGCCGATGGGGATGACGATCGCGAGCCCGATGAGCAGGAACTCCCAGCGGCCAGCACCGAGCATGTTGTTCGCCATCAGGACGAACAGCACCGCGACGACCTGCCAGCCGCGAGCGAACGGCGTCAGCGGATGCAGCCGCCGCGGCGGAGTGATGGTCGGCGCGCTGCTCACTGCTCCGGGAGCTGCCGGGTCGCTCACAGCCCAGCCGACCTCGCCTCGCCGAGCGCGGTCAGCCGATCCCGAAGCCGAGCTGCTTCGTGCGGCAGCAGGCCAGGAATGCTGGCGTCGCTCGTTGCGGCGGCCGTATGCAGTTGCACCGTCGCGATTCCGAAGCGTCGATCCAGCGGTCCAGCGTTGACATCGACGAGTTGCATGCGGCCGTACGGCACCACGACGAGCTGCTTGTACAGCACCCCCCGGGTAACGAGCAGGTCGTCGACGCTCTCGGCGTACCGCCATGACCGGTAGTTGTGGTCGATCAGCACCCAGCCCCAGGCGATGGAGGCGATCCCGAGTACCGCGGCGAGCACGCCAAGCCACGGCTGGACGAGCAGCCAGAGCAGGATTGCTGCCACGATCGTGATCGGAATAACCCAGATCAGTAGCAGCACTCGCCGCAGGTCGCGCAGTCGCGGCGAGACGGCGACCCACTGCACGCCAGCGGGAGTGAAGGCGAGGTCCACGGGACGACCCTAGATCGGCTGCCGCCGGTTTCGGGTGGCAGGATCGGGTCGTGACGACGCAGCGGACCGTGGGCGTCGGCATTGGCTCTGCTGATCTGGCGGGAAACCTCGCTGGTGAGCTGTCGAGCGCCGACATGGTGCTCAACATCGGCCCGCAGCATCCGTCGACCCACGGCGTGCTCCGGCTGCGCCTCGTCGTCGACGGCGAGCGCATCATCACCGCCGAGCCGGTCATCGGCTACATGCACCGCGGCGCCGAGAAGCTGTTCGAGGTCCGCGACTACCGGCAGATCATCGTGCTCGCGAACCGGCATGACTGGCTGTCGGCCTTCTCCAACGAGCTCGGCGTCGTGCTCGCGGTCGAGCGCATGCTCGGCATGGAGGTACCCGAACGCGCCGTCTGGGCACGGACCCTGCTCGCCGAGCTCAACCGGGTGCTCAACCACCTCATGTTCCTTGGCTCGTACCCGCTCGAGGTGGGCGCGATCACGCCGATCTTCTACGCCTTCCGCGAGCGCGAAACCATCCAGCGCGTCATGGAAGAGATCTCCGGCGGGCGCATGCACTACATGTTCAATCGCGTGGGCGGCCTCAAGGAGGACTTGCCCGCTGGCTGGCTGCGGCGCGTGCGGGCTGCGGTGGCCGATGTCCGCGTGAAGATGGCCGACCTCGACACGTTGATCCGCGGCAACGAGATCTTCCGTGCTCGTACCCGCGGGGTCGGCGTACTGAGTCGCGAGCAGATCCTGCAGTACGGCGTCAGCGGGCCGATCGCTCGCGCGTCCGGCGTCAACCTCGATCTGCGGCGGGACGAGCCCTACCTCGCGTACGGGCAGCTGCAGGACGTGCTGCGCGTGGTGGTGCGCGAATCCGGCGATTGCCTCGGGCGGTTCGAATGCCTGCTCGACCAGGTGTACGCCTCACTCGACCTCGCCGACGCCTGCCTCGATCGACTCGATGCCTTGCCAGTCGGCCCCATCAACGTCCGGCTACCCAAGGTGCTCAAAGCCCCCGAGGGACACACGTACGCCTGGACGGAGAACCCGCTCGGCATCAACGGCTACTACCTGGTGTCGCGCGGCGAGAAGACACCGTGGCGGCTGAAGCTGCGGTCGGCGTCGTTCAACAACATTCAGGTGCTGGCGGAGCTGCTACCCGGGACCCTCGTCGCGGACATGGTGGCGATTTTGGGATCGATGTTCTTCGTCGTCGGCGACATCGACAAGTAGGGCCTACAGGAGCGATTCAGAACGCGATACGCCTTGATTGAGGGCGATACGCCCTCTACAGCAGGCGTATCGCCCGAAATGATCACGTATACGTGATCATTTCGGTGGAGCCCGGGGGGTTAGGCTTCGCGGCGGACGTCCTCGCGGCGCTGGTCGGCGCGCCGGAACGGTGCGGCGTCCCAGGCCATCAAGTCGACGACGGTCGGCGCCTCGGCGAGGTCGGGCCACAGCTCCGCGACCTCGCCGGCTCCATCGCCGGCGTCGGCGTTCTCGCCAAACAACACCGCGACACCCGGCAGCGCCTCGCCCTCCGAACCATGGGCACGCATGCTGTCGATCTCGTCGGCCTGATCACGAAGCAGGACGGCGAACTTCTCGAGCATCGCGGTGTGCTCGAGCGAGCGCTGCGCGGACAGTTCGGCGTAGCTCGTCGCGAGCTCGGCGCGTTCGATGGCGAGCAAGCGGTAGGCGCGCTGCATCGACGACGCTAATACGACCATCGCCGCGAAAACGACGATCAGCAGGACGAAGAACGCACTCCGCAGCACCAGGGGATCGTTGCTACGCAGGGCGATAGCTGTGGCAAAGGCGGCAGGGGGAAGGAGTACGGGGCCGGTCCACCGAGGGACGGAGGCGAGGCGGCGATGCCGGGACCTCATCATGATCCAACAATAGGACCGAGCCGGCGCCGAGCCCGTGCGCCGCGCCCAGCCGAATGTTCCCGCTATCTCGACGCTCGCTAGCGCCGGCGCGACCAGCCGTCGTCCTCCATCGAGCTGAGATCGAGGAAGCGCCGTCGAATCGCCGTCTGCTCGCTCGCCGAGAGCCGCTGCGTCTGCGTCACCTCGAGCGGGTCCTCGTCGCTCGGGCGACCCCGACGCGGTGATCCGTGCCGCGCCGCGGCGGCAGCCGGATCCTCGTCATCGCCGAGGCTGCTCCCACCCGACCAGGCCGTCCCCCCCTGCGGTTGCGCGCTCTGCGGTTCCCACGCCGCCGCCGCCGCGCGCCCGCCAGGAGCTGGACGTGACGGGAGGCCGGACTCCGACCCCCAAGGCGCCCGAACCGCGGGCGACGATCCGCCGACCCCAGGCCCACCACTGCCCGCGCTCGCCAGCCGGGAAGCCGCGGAGGACTCCCACAGCGCGGACCGGGCGGATGCCGCCTGGTCGACAGCAATCGTGCTCACGCTCTCGAGTGCGTTCGCTCCTGCGTAGGCGAAGGCGTCGTTGTAGGGGTTGCTCGACACGTTCCCGCCGTTACCGTTGGCTGCGCCGTTCGACCCGTTATCCACGCCGTTGGCAGACCCCGCGCTCCAGCTGGGTCGACCGGAACCGCTGTCGTAGCTGGGATATGCGGTCGAGTCGTAGTCGGCCGTGTCCCCCTCGTCGACGGGCGCAGAGGCGGATGCAACCTCCTCGGCGCCGCTCCATGACCGGCGTGACAGCGCCGGATCCGTGCCCGAGGAGTACGTCTCCGGATACGAGGGCGACTCCGAGTAGGTAGATGTCGCATAGGCGGGCTCGTACGAATGGGGCTCGTACGCCTCGGTAACGTACGACGCCGCCTCGTGCATCGACCCATTGGCCGCAGCGCCCGCCGCAACGCCGCCAGGGTCGCTCGTGCGTCCTCGACGGCGCCCCCGCCCAGGATTCATCTCCTGCACCAAGCTGTCGCGGAATGTCGATTGCGACTGCTCGAGCGCGGCAACCTTGTCGGACAGCGATGCGAGCTCGGCGCGCAGCGGGCCGAAGTCCACCGCAGGCCCTCGGGCGCCCTGCACCGCATCGCGCAGCGCCGCCATCTCGTCGCGCAGATCGCGGACGGCAGATAGTCGAGCCTGCCGCTCCTCGGCGACGACCTGCTCGACCTGTGTCAGCGATCGGCGCTGGAACAGCGCCGCGACGAACCCGGCGATGATGCAGGAGAAGATCGCGATGCGGAAGGACGTCGGCCCGATCTCGAGGTACGACAGCAGCAACCCGATCGCCGACAAGACGCCGAGCACAATCGGAAGCGTCAGCCCGCGCGCACGACCCGCGAGCAGTCCCGATCCGAGGGAGTCACTCGACTCGCGCCCGATGGCTCCGGAGTCTCGCCCGAAGGCATTCTGAGAACGGTTTCCTGCGGCCATGGCGGACAAGCGTACGACTGCATGACGGAGGTCTTGACCGCGCATACCGCCCTGGGACGCCCACACGACGTCCCAGGGCGGTGTCGCCGGTCAAGACATGGTAAAGCCACCCACAGGGGCGCTGCCCCCCGTGTTCCGCCCGAAGAGCAAACCCAAAGAGCAAACCCCACCCACGGGGCGCGACCGCCCCCATGGGTTACGTCGAGAGCAGTCCCTTCTCCTCTAGGTACGAGCGCGCGACGTCGGCCTCGCGCTCCCGGTCAGCGTCGACGCGCCGGTTGAGCTCCGCGAGGTCTTCGGTCGTGAGGACCCCGGCGAGCTGATTGAGCGCGGTCGCAATGTCCTCAGCGCCGGCCTGCTCGGTGTTGACGATCGGAATCAGGTTGTCGGCGAGCTGGAGTCCCTTGTCGTCTTCGAGAACGACGAGACCGAAGTCCTCGAGCGTCCCGTCGGTCGTGAGAGCGAGCCCGAGCTGGTTGCGTCCCTCCTGCACCGACTGCTTGGTCGGTACGGTCGCGACGCCGAGCGGATCGATTCGGCTGATCTTGATGCCGTACGTCTGCTCGAGGCCCGGCTGGCAGAACGGTCGAGTGGCGCACTCCTCGCCCGCGGCCAGGGACACCTCGATGCCGGACGCGCCGAGGTCAGACAACGTCGTGAGGTTGTTCTGGGTCGCGAACTCCTCGGAGACGACGAAGGCGTTCTGGTCAACCGCCTCGGCCGGGTCCAGCGCGGTCAGGCCGAGCGGCTCGGAGAGTTCTCGCAGCGCAGTCACCGTGGTGTCGACGTCCGAGGTCGCCACCACGGCAGCGTCGGGACCGTTGACCTTGCGGTTGAGGAACTCCGTCATCGTCGCGGCATAGTCGGGAACGACGTCGATCTCGCCGCTCTCCAACGCCGGCTGGTAGAGCTCACGGTTCTGCACTGTCTGGATGGTCGTCTCGTAGCCGGCATCCTGCAGGAGCGCGGCGTACATCTCCGCCATGATGTTGATCTCGGTGAAACCGGCCGAGCCGATGACCAGCTCGCCCTTGCTTTCGGATTCGGACGAGCCCGAGTCCGAGTCGTCAGACAGGTTGTCGCCACCGCAGGCTGTTGCTCCGAGAGAGAGCGCGAGCCCGGCCGCAGCGACGCCCAGGATGCGTCGCAAGCGCACGTGTGCACCGCCTTCTGTGTCCCGCGACACCACCGTGGCGTCGCGCGTGTCCGGCAGGCACGGTTGGTCGTGCCCGCAGGTCCCCGATGGTAGGACCGGGTACCGACAGGAACGACTCGGCCCGATTACGGGCCGGTCACGGTCTGGCCGGGGGATGCTGCGCCTTCGACTCTGGAGGTGCGACGAGTCAGGGACTTGTGGGAACGGTCTCCGGCACCAAGGTCTGCCGCCGCCCGCGCCTGGCTCGACGGACCGGGTCGGCGATCCGCTCGACGCCCTCCATGCCGAACTCGACCGCGAGCGCCAGAAGCGCGACGAGAATCGCGCCGGAGACGAGCTGGGCCTGGTCCTGGTTGCCCAAGCCCGCGGTGATGATGCGCCCGAGGCCCGGCCCACCGACGATCGCGGCGATGGTCGTGGTCGCGACGATCTGCACAGCCGCCGTGCGCAGGCCGGTGAGGATCAGCGGCGCGGCCAGCGGCAGTTCCACCTGGTTGAGCAGCTGACCGGCGCGCATACCCATCCCGCGCGCCGCTTCGATGACATCGCGGTCGACCTCGCGCATGCCGACGTACGCGTTGGTCAGCAGCGGCGGCAGTCCGAACAGGACGAGCGCAACGATGGTGATGATGATCGGCTGTCCCGACAGCGGTCCGACGGCGAGCAGCACCACGATGGCGAACGTGGGAACCGCGCGCCCCACATTGGAGATGTTGATCGCGAAGCTGCCACCGCGCCCGATGTGCCCGAGCCAGATGGCGATCGGCAGCGCGATCGCCGCGCAGATGACGAGCGCGACGAATGACACGAGCACGTGCTCGTACAGCCGGGCCAGAATGCCGCTGGGCCCGGTCCAGTTCGCAGGATCGGTGAGCCAGGCGAGGACGTTGCCGAACCACCCCATCACGCCACCCCTCGCCGCCACGGCGTGAGGACCCGGCCGGTACCGACCAGCGCGAGGTCGGCGACGATGGCGAGAACAACGCACAGCACGGACGCGGTGAGGACCTGGGCGCGGAAGAAGCTCGCGAAGCCCTCGTAGATCAGGTTGCCGAGCCCGCCGGTGCCGATCAGCGCGCCGATCGTGACCAGGGACACCGTCGAGACGGTCGCGACGCGCAGGCCAGCCAGAATCGCGGGCAGCGCGAGCGGCAGCTCCACCGTGAAGAGAAGGCGCGCGCTGCCGTACCCCATCCCCCGAGCCGCTTCTGTGACGTCATCGGGAACCGCGAGCAGGCCGGCCAGCATGTTGCGGACGAGGATCGTCAGCGAGTACAGCGTGAGCGCCGTAATCACGGTGGCTGCGCCGAGCCCGGTGAACGGCACCAGAATCGAGAACAACGCCAGCGAGGGGATCGTGTAGATCGCCGTCGTGATGCCGAGCACCCCGCCGCGAAGCCGGACGTAACGCCTGGACAGCACCGCGAGCGGAAGCGCGAGAAGGAAGCCGGCGATCACGGAGACTACGGTGAGGATCACGTGCTCGCTCGTGGCCGCCAGCAACTCGTCGCCGCGGGTAAGGATGTACTCCGGGCAGATCCACGCATTCGCCTGCAAGCAATTCTCGCTCTGGAAGGCCACCCATGGACGGTACAGCCGAGGCGATGATCCGGCTCGACCATGTGTCCAAGCGGTACGAGGACGGAACCGTCGCGGTGCAGGACCTGACACTGGATATCCCGACGGGTGACGTCGTAACCCTGGTCGGCCCGTCGGGGTCGGGCAAGACGACAGCGATGAAGATGGTCAACCGGCTCATCGAGCCGACGGACGGCCGTGTCTTCGTTGACGGCGACGATGTGACCCATGTCGACCCGGTCAAGCTGCGTCGCCGTATCGGCTACGTCATCCAGCAGGTCGGGCTGTTCCCCCATCGCACGGTGCTCGACAACACGATGACGGTGCCGGCGCTGCTCGGTTGGGACCGCGCCAAGGCACGTGCGCGCGCGACGGAACTCCTCGAGCTGGTCGGACTCGACCCGGACCGCTTCGCCTCGCGCTACCCGCATCAGCTGTCCGGCGGCCAGCGGCAGCGGGTCGGCGTTGCACGCGCGCTGGCAGGCGATCCACCGGTGATGCTGATGGACGAGCCGTTCGGTGCTGTCGATCCGCTGACTCGCGACAAGCTGCAACTGGAGTTCCTCCAGCTCCAGCAGGACGTGCGAAAGACGATCCTGTTCGTCACCCATGACATGGACGAGGCGGTTCGGCTCGGTGATCGGATCGCCGTCTTCGCGCAGGGCGGCCACCTCGAGCAGTACGACACGCCGGCCGCGGTGCTCGGCAATCCGGCGACGCCGTTCGTCGCCGATTTCGTGGGGTCCGACCGCGGCTTGCAGCGGCTCGCGGTCACGCCGATCGATCCGTCAGATCTGGAGCACCCGCCTGTCGTGCATCTCGAGGACACACTGGCTGCGGCAGGTGAGTCGTTACGGCGCTCTGGCTCTCGCTGGGCAATCGTGCTCGATGACGACGACAACCTGCACGGCTGGATCGGCGTCGACATGTGCGACGGTCCTGGCACCGTTGGCAACGCCGTCCGCCGGATGGAGGCCTGGGTGCCGCCGGACGCGTCGCTGCGCATGGCTTTTGGCGAAATGCTCCAGCACGACGCTGGCTGGGTCGCCGTACTCGAGCACGGCACCCGATTCCTCGGCGTGCTCACGCCGCAGACGCTGCACGAGGCGCTGCGCCGCTCGATCGATGCCGACCGGCACGACGTCGACCTGTCCGAAATCACCGTCGACACCGTGGCACGCGCCTAACGTTCGCTCATCGACACCCGTGCCGACATCATCGAGCCAGCCCGTGGCTCGGATGCCCTCGGCGCTGTCTGGCCAGTCGTGATCCGGGCAGACGGCCCTAAGACCCGAGAGCTCGCCGGTCGAGAGGACGACACGCGAGCCTCATGCGACGTACCGTCCTCGCCCACGGACTGCTGTCCTACTTGTTCGGCGTCGTCATCGTTGCCGGCGCCATCACCTCATCGCCGGCCTGGTTCGCTGACATCCACTGCGCGCGGTCAACAGCAACCCGCAGTCGACCTCAGGGCGTGTCTCCGGGTCGCACCCGGGGATCGCCTGGATGTGGTCGGCCGCTCACGCGGACAGCGTGGGGACGTGCTGACCGATGTGGTCGAGTTGCTTCGTACCGCGGCGACCTCGCCGTGGGCGTACGCGCTGCTATGTGCGGTGGCGCTCCTCGACGCCTTCTTTCCGTTGGTGCCCAGCGAGACGGCGGTCATCACCGCCGGCGTGTTTGCGGTCACGGGCGAGCCCTCGCTCGCGGGCGTGATTGCGGTCGCGGCGCTCGGAGCTTTCGCCGGCGACCATGTCGCGTACGCCCTCGGCCGAACATCGGGCGGGCGGCTCGCCCGTCGGCGTCGGTTCCCTCGGGACGCACTTGCGCGGCACGGTGCCACGATCCTGATCACGGCTCGATTCATCCCGGGCGGCCGGACCGCGACAACCGTCGCGATGGGGGCAATGCGCTATCCGAGGCGGGCATTCGCGGGCTTCGATGCGATCGCTGTTGTCTGCTGGGCGACCTATGCGGCTCTGCTCGGGTATCTCGGCGGGAACACGTTCGAGGACGACCCGCTGCGCGGGGTGCTCCTTGGGCTCGCCGCCGGACTCGGCGTCTCGGTGCTGATCTCGGCTGGCCGCTACGTCATTCGGCGCGCGACGCGCGATCCGGCACCCGTGCCTCGACGTACCGTCAGGTATGGGCAAGATCTTCGAGCAGATCGACGCAGCGCTCACGTCGTGGATCGCTGAGCAGCCGATGTTCTTTGTCGCCACGGCACCGCTGGCGGCTGATGGGCTGATCAATGTGAGTCCTCGCGGGCACGACACGTTCTCGGTTCTCGGACCGCACCGTGTCGGCTGGATCGACCTCACCGGCAGCGGCATCGAGACGATCGCGCACCTGCGGGAGAACGGACGCATCTGCGTGATGTTCTGCTCGTTCGGAAAGCGTCCGCGTATCGTCCGGCTGCACGGCCACGGGCGGATCGCGTTGCCGAGCGAACCTGAGTACGACGCCCTCGTGCGGCGCCATCCGCACCACTCCGGGCCACGCGCCGCCGTCCTCGTCGACGTCACGCGCGTGACCGACTCCTGCGGCTATGGGGTTCCGCGGATGGACTACGTCGGCGAGCGCGATCTGCTCGAGCTCCACGCGCGCAAGCGCGGCCCCGACGGACTCGTCGCCTACCGCGAGGAGAAGAACGCCGTCAGCCTGGACGGCCTCCCTGGATATCCCGTCACCGTCGGCAGCTCCGACTGACATCGGCGACCAACTGCTCAGCGGCATCGACCGCCGCGCCGAGGCTGTCCTCCGTGCGGCCCGGGTGGGCTAGCACCTGATGAGCGCGCCGGGCGAAGTCGGCCGGCGCACCGCGCAGCCTGCCGGCCGCTTCGCGGCAGGCGGTAGTACAGCCCGAGGTCGTAGTCGGAGTCCGGCGTGAAGTCGTCGCGCGCCCTACTTCCCCCAAGCATCACCCCGACGACGCCGGGCACCTGCACGAGCCGATCGGCGAGCGCCGGCAGGTGGTCAGCAAACGTCGGCGTCACAGCCTCTGCGTCGCCCGCACTGCCGCGAGGAGCGGTTGTGTAGATCGTCGTGAAGCCCGCGCAGGATGCACCGCGGGCTGACCCTCACGACAATGTCCACGACTGTGTGACCATTCACGCCGATCTTCACGACTCGGCACTGGCTTCACGACGATCTTCACGACCACCACGCGAGCTGCACTACGAGGTCGGCGGGCTTAGCTGTGGACGCGGATGTAGTCGACGAACCGGGCGCGGAACAGCGGCTCGAACGTGTCGAGGTCTTCGCCCAAGTGCTTGCTGGAGAAGAGTTCTCGCAGCGTTCCAATCGACTCGAGGATGCTGCCGGACGCCTCCCCCGGCGATCCGTCCTCAGCCGCAACCACCGACGAGCCAGGCATGTGCCTGATCAGGTCCCAGAAGAACGCGTAGTCGTGACGCTGCTCAGCAAGATGGAACGCGCGGTCGCGCAGTTCCTCGAAGGGCAGGTCGAGAAGTTCCTGGTCCGCGCGATCGGACGTAGCTGCCTCGTCGGTCACGCCGGCAACCCTAGCCTGGGGTCCTCCTCCGGCGGTTCGGGCAGCCGGCAGATCCGTTCCAGGTAGAGACCGGCGGCGACGACGGCCAGCGATGCCACGATCGACACCGCTGCCACGACGACCCGGTCGCGACGCGCGGGGACGTCGAGATCGGGCAGGTAGAACAGAGCAACCCCGGCGTACGCGCCCGCGATCAACGCCCCAGTACGCGAGCCGGCGCGGGCGAACATCGCTGCTCGGGCCGCAAAGAACGGGTTCACGCGAGCGCGCTGGATCTCGTCAGCTAACCGATTGCGCAGGCTAACGGCGACGGCGAACAGGATGGCGGCGACAAAAGCCAGCGCAATGGGCGCTGTCCACGGCAGCGCTAGGGACACGACACCGACAAGGCCCTCCCATACCGAGAGCAGCCCCCAGACGATCGCGGTCGCCACGACCCCGATGGCAAGCAGAGTGGTCCAGCGTGTTGGTGTCATGAGGGGATTCGCAATGGGATGTCGTTCCGTTCGCGAATCGCGGCGCCAGTGGGCAGCGCTGCTAGCAGTTCCACGACACGGCCGCGTCCCGGCAGTACGAGGTCAGGGGCCACGTCGGCGAGCGGGCGCAGCACGAACGCTCGCTCGTGAGCACGCGGATGCGGCAATGTGAGCGCCGGATCGGCACTTACCTCGTCCCCAACACTGATCAGGTCGATGTCCAGCGTACGGGCGCCGTTCGGCTCGGTACGTTCCCGCCCGAACGCCTGCTCCACCGCATGCGCTCGCTCGAGCAGCGCAAGCGATGGCAACTCCGTGTCGAGCAGGAGGACGGCGTTGAGGTAGTCAGGCTGCTCGGGACCGCCCACCGGCTTCGTTTCATACACCGGTGATATGGCGACGCCGGTGACCGCAGGTGAGTCGAGGATCGCGGCAACCGCGTCCTGGAGTGTCGCTGTGCGATCGCCGAGATTGCTGCCGAGCGCGAGGGCGGCGAGCCGGCTCATGGCCGGCTCCGCACGATGGTGACGCTGACGTCGTCGAAGGGCACGGCGATCGGTGCCTGCGGCTTATGCACCGTGATCTCGACCTGCTCCACACGTTCTTCGGTGAGGCAGGCATCCGCGAGCCGCTGCGCCAGCGTCTCGATCAGGTCAACCGGTTCACCCGCGACGATGTCCGCGACCCGCTGCGCGACGGTGCCGTAGTCGACGGTGGCCTCGACGTCATCGGCATCGGCAGCAGCAGAGGTGTCGAGCGCGAGGACGACGTCCACGACGAAGTCCTGACCCTCGCGACGTTCGAATGGGAACACTCCGTGGAATCCACGGGAGCGGATACCGCTCACAGTGATGCGGTCCATCACGATGATGCGTGCGGATTGATGACCGGCGACGCGTGATGCACCCACATTCGCCAGCCCGACGGCGTGCGGCGGAACACGTTGGTGGACACCGCACGACTGCCACCGAAAACCGCATCGGCGTCTGACGGTCCCGGGGTCAGAACGTTCTCGGTGCACGTGACAATGGCGACGTCTCCAGCCACCTGGACGTCGACATCGGTCAAGAAGAACTGGATGTACGACGTGTTCGCCATGATGACGGCCCAGGATCGAAGGATCGCGGCGCGTCCACGCAGCGGCGCCCAACCGGGATGGATGCAGGCGGCGCCATCAGCGAACTCGCCGTCGATCCACAGCGCCTCCATCCGGTCGATGTCGGCGGACTCGAAGGCTTCGTAGAGCTCGCTATTGAGCGCGACGACGCTGTCGACGTCGCTCGATGATGACGCCGTCATCGGGCACGCACCCCCGCACGCGCGGCTCGGTATGCCGCAGCAACGCGGACAGCGTCGAGACTGCCTTTCACCTCGTGCACTCGCACTCCCCAGGCGCCCGCCGCCGAAGCAAGCGCCGTCACGGCCGCCGTCGCGTCGTCGCGCTCATCCATCGGACGCTGCTCCCCGGCAGCATCGGCGAGCAATGCTCCCAGGAATCGCTTGCGCGACGCGCCGATCAGGAGCGGACGTCCGAGCTGGTACAGCGCATCGAGATTCGCCAGCAGCGCCCAGTTGTGGTCGGCATTCTTAGCGAAACCCAACCCTGGATCGAGAATGGTGGCGTCGACGTCCACGCCAGCGTCGACGGCGGCGTCGAGTCGCTGCGACAGCTCGCTGCAGACATCGGCCACGACGTCGACGTACGTCGTGAGTTCATTCATCCGAATGCTGTGACCACGCCAGTGCATGATGACGTACGGAACCTTGGCCTCCGCGACCAAACGCAGCATCGTTGGGTCGGCGAGCCCCCCGCTGACGTCGTTGACCAGCGTCGCGCCCTCGCGCAGGGCCGCCTCCGCCACCACCGATCGCATCGTGTCGATGCTCACCGCTATGCCCTCTGCCGCGAGCTCGCGGACGACCGGGAGGACGCGTCGCAGCTCCTCCTCGACGGGCACCCGGTGCGCGCCGACGCGGGTGGACTCCCCACCTACGTCGACGAGATCGGCGCCGTCCGCCGCAAGCTGCCGACCGTGGGCAACGGCCCGGTCGGCATCCAGCCAGCAGCCGCCGTCGGAGAACGAGTCGGGGGTGACGTTCAGGATGCCCATGACTCGGCAACGAGACAGGGGCGGCATGCTACGGACGCTCGGCAGCAACTCCATCACGAGCGTCAGTGACCGAGGATCAGGCTCATTGCCTCGGCCCGGGTCGCCGGATTGAGGAGCTGACCGCGTACAGCGGATGTAACGGTTCGCGACCCCGGCTTCCGAACGCCGCGCATGGTCATGCATAGGTGCTCGGCCTCCACCACGACGATGACGCCGCGGGCATCGAGGATCCGCATCAACGCATCGGCGATCTGGGCGGTCAACCGCTCCTGCACCTGCGGGCGCTTGGCATAGACGTCGACGAGCCGGGCCAGCTTGGACAGGCCGGTCAGACGACCCTCCTTGCCCGGGATGTAGCCCACGTGCGCCACCCCGTGGAACGGCACGAGGTGGTGCTCGCAGGTCGAGTTCAGCTCGATGTCCTTGACGAGGACAAGCTCGTCATGGCCGATATCGAACGACCTGGTGAGGACGTCCTCGGGCTCGCGGTAGAGGCCGGCGAACATCTCGGCGTACGCACGCGCAACCCGAGCCGGCGTGTCCCGCAGCCCGTCGCGGTCGGGATCCTCGCCGATGCCGACGAGGATCTCGCGGACGGCCGCCTCGACCCGAGCAGCGTCGTACGGCCGACGCGGCGGACGTTTGCCGTCCGATGACTCGGTGACGCCCGGCAGGGGATCGGCAGCCGTCCTCATGGTCAGCTCGCGGGGTTGGGCTCGCTCGCGCTCACTGCCGCACCGTCCGCCGCCGGGGTCGAGCCGTTGCCGTTGGCGGCGGCGAGCTCGCGCGGCGACCGTACCGGCGGGCGGTCGATTGGCGTGCGCCGGCTGGAGCCGACCCAGGCCGGTCGCGATGGCCGGCGGTTGAGCGCGGTGAAGATCTCGGCGACCTCGTCCTTGCCGAGCGTCTCCTTGTCCAGCAACGCCAGCACGAGCTCGTCGAGGACGTCGCGGTTCTCGACGAGAATCTCCCAGGCCTCGTCGTGCGCGGCGCTGACGAGCTTCTTGACTTCCTCGTCGACGACCGCCGCGACCTCCTCGGAGTAGTCGCGCTGGTGGCCCATGTCGCGCCCGAGGAAGACCTCGCCGTTGTCCTGGCCGAACTTGATCGGACCGAGCCGCTCGGTCATCCCGAACTGCGTCACCATGGCCCGCGCGACGGAGGTGGCCTTCTCGATGTCGTTGGCCGCGCCGGTTGTCGGGTCCTGGAACACCAGCTCCTCGGCCGCGCGTCCACCGAGCATGTAGGCGAGCTGGTCGAGCATTTGGCTGCGCGTGGTCGAGTACTTTTCCTCGTCCGGCAGCACCATGGTGTACCCGAGCGCACGACCGCGGGACAAGATCGTGATCTTGTGCACTGGATCGGAGCCGGGCAGGGCAGCCGCGACGAGCGCGTGCCCGCCCTCGTGGTAGGCGGTGAGTGTCTTCTCCTGCTCGGTCATGATCCGGCTGCGCTTCTGCGGACCGGCGACGACACGATCGATCGCCTCGTCCATCGCCGGCGGGTCGATCAGCTTCTTGTCGCCGCGAGCGGTGAGCAGCGCGGCCTCGTTGAGGACGTTGGCAAGGTCGGCGCCGGTGAAGCCGGGCGTACGCCGGGCCACGGCCAGCAGGTCGACATCGGCCGCGATCGGCTTGCCGCGTGCGTGGACCTCGAGGATCCTGTTGCGGCCGGCCAGGTCGGGACGCTCGACGGCGATCTGCCGGTCGAAGCGACCCGGGCGCAGCAGCGCGGGGTCGAGGATGTCGGGCCGGTTGGTGGCCGCGATGAGAATGACGCCGCCCTTGACGTCGAACCCGTCCATCTCGACGAGCAGCTGGTTGAGGGTCTGCTCCCGCTCGTCGTGCCCACCGCCGAGGCCCGCGCCGCGGTGCCGGCCGACGGCGTCGATCTCGTCGACGAAGACGATGGCCGGTGCGTTGGCCTTGGCCTGCTCGAACAGGTCACGTACGCGGGAGGCACCGACACCGACGAACATCTCGACGAAGTCGGATCCGGAGATGGAGTAGAACGGCACGGCCGCCTCACCTGCGACCGCGCGCGCGAGCAACGTCTTGCCCGTACCTGGCGGGCCGTACAGCAGCACGCCCTTGGGGATCTTGGCGCCGATCGCCTGGAACTTCGCCGGGCTGGACAGGAACTCCTTGATCTCCTGCAGCTCCTCGACGGCCTCGTCAGCGCCCGCGACATCAGCGAACGTGGTCTTCGGCGTGTCCTTGGCGACGAGCTTCGCCTTCGACTTGCCGAAGTTCATGACGCGGGAACCGCCGCCCTGCATCTGGTTCATGAAGAACAAGAAGATGATGACGATCAAGGCGATCGGGAGCAGCGTCAGCAGCAGGCTGAAGAACCAGTTCTCCTGCGGCACGTAGACGTCGTACTTCTCCGGCGGCGGCGTCTCCTGCAGGTCGGAGACGATGTCGTCGCCGGTGCCAGACAGGTAAGAGGCCCGAATCTTGTCGTCGTTCTTGAGCGTGAGCTCAACGCGCTGCTCGCGGTCGATGACGCGCGCCGACTTCACGTTGCCCGCGCGGATCTCGTCGACCACGGTCTGGGTGTCGACCTTCTCGAACCCGCCCGTGGACGTCACCAGCCGGCTGCCGAGGAACACGGCGAGGAGGACCACGGCGATCCAGAAGACCGGGCCTCGGAAGTAGCGCTTGAAATCCATGTAGGGCGGAATCCTCGCTGGTCAGGGAGCAACGACGGTACACCCGCCGTACGTCAGTGGAACGTGTCGCGAGCTGCCCGGTGTTCCCCGGGCACGTTCAGCCTGCGGCGTAGAGCCGCCCTGTCACCCGACGCGTCCCTTGCCCGAAATGATCACGTATCCGTGATCATTTCGGGTGATACGCCTGCTGTAGAGGGCGTATCGACCGAACTCGAGGCGTATCGCAGACGCTGACGGGGTCAGCTTGCGGCGTAGACGTGCGGCGCGAGGGTGCCCACGAACGGCAGGTTGCGATAACGCTCGGCGTAGTCGAGGCCGTAGCCCACGACGAACTCGTTGGGGATCTCGAAGCCGACGTACTTCACCGGGACGTCGACCTGCGCGGCATCGGGCTTGCGCAGCAGCGCGAACACCTCGACCGATGCGGGGCCGCGCGAGCCGAGGTTGCGCAGCAGCCACGACAGCGTGAGCCCAGAGTCGACGATGTCCTCCACCACCAGCACGTTGCGACCAAGGATGTCCTTGTCGAGGTCCTTCAGGATCCGCACCACGCCGCTGGACTTCGTGCCCGAGCCGTACGACGACACGGCCATCCAGTCCATCTCGGCGGGACAGTGCAGCGCCCGCGCCAGGTCGGCCATGACCATGACCGCACCCTTGAGCACGCCCACGAGGAGCAGATCACGCCCGTCGTAGTCGCGGTCGATCTGCTCACCGAGCTCGCCGATGCGAGCGGCGATCGCGTCCGGCTCGACGAGGATGCGCTCGAGATCGGCGCCCATGTCCTTCTCGTCCACGCCGCTACCTCTCGAGCCGGGGTTGGAGCACGAGCCTCCCATACCGCCGCACCGCGCTCACGCCAGCGGGCAGCTCGATGCGGACCTGGCCGTGCCAGCCAGTGACCAGCTCGTCCATGGCCCAGACGTGGACGGCGGCCAGGGTGCCGGGCGGACACCCGGCGCCGAGGGCGGCCTGGCGGAGGACGCGGGTACGGACCGCAGCAGGCAGCGTCGCCAGCGCATCGCAGGAGAGGCCCTCACCACCGGCCGACACCTCGTCCCACGCTTGCTCCGCCCAGGCATCCAGCGCATCGACGTCGTCGCGTAACAACGCTGCGGTACGAGCGAGCGCGTCGGAAACCCCAGGTCCAAGTGCGCTCTCCAATGCCGGCAGCGCCTCGTGGCGCACGCGAGCCCGAGCGAACGCGGGATCCTTGTTGTGCGGGTCGTCCCAGGGCATAAGGTCCGAGGCATCGCACGCGGCCCGCGTCACCGAACGCGGCAGGTCGAGCAGCGGCCGGAGGTAGTGCCCCGACCGCGGGACCATCCCGGCGAGCGATCTGGCGCCCGACCCGCGGGCGAGCCCGAGCAGGACCGTCTCGGCCTGGTCGTCACGGGTGTGCCCGAGGAGTACGGCACCCGCGCCCAGCAGCGACGCGGTCTCGTCGAGAGCGGCATACCGCGCCCGGCGGGCGGCATCCTCGGGACCGGCACCGTCAGTGGAGCGAACCGTCACGACCTCGACCGGCTCGAGACCTAGACCACGCAGGACGAGAGCCAACTGGTCGGCCCGATGCGCAGACCCCTCCTGCAGGCCATGGTCGACCGTCACCGCCCCCGCACGAACGCCGCCGTCTCGCAGTCGCGGCGCCTCGAACGCGGTTGCCGCCGCGAGCGCCAGAGAGTCGGCGCCACCACTGCACGCCACCAAGACAAGCTCACCCGCGCCCACGTCGACCAGCGCGCGGCGGACCGCCAGCCGTACCTCTGCTACCGGAGCCGGCGGGCCCATCTCACGCCGGCAGCGCCGGCGGGTCGGTGACGACCCGGCGTACCCAGGACTGTGGGTCGGCGATCTCTTCGCGGCTCGGCAGCGTCCGCGGTGAGCCCCACACCCGATTGAAGCCGTCCATCCCCACCTCGTCGACGACGCCGCGGACGAACGTGACCCCGTCCGCGTACTGCCGAATCTTCGCCTCCACGCCGAGTAGCCGGCGAATGACCTGATCCAGCGGGTTCGCGCCCTGCCGGCGACGCTTTTGGAACCGGCGGCGAATATCAGCAACGGATGGGATGACTTCAGGCCCGACGCCGTCCATCACGTAGTCGGCGTGCCCCTCGAGCAGCGACATCACCGCGGTGAGCCGGTCGAGGATCTCGCGCTGCTCGTCGGTCTGGACGACGTCGAGGAGCGAGCGATCGCCCTCACCGCGTACTGATTCGGTAACGACGCCGAGCGCGTCGCGCAGGCGTCGCGCCAGCGCCGACGGGTCGACCTCGGTCGCGCCGAGGAACGCCTGGATCTCGGAGATGAGGTGCTCGCGCAGCCAGGGAACCGCGCCGAACTGGGTGCGATGCGTCTCCTCGTGAATGCAGACCCAGAGTCGGAAGTCGCGGCTGTCGACGCCCATCTCCTGCTCGGCGTGCACGATGTTCGGGGCCACGAGGAGCAGCCGACCCGGCGTCGCGTCGCCGTTCGTTCCGAACAGCTCGTACTGGCCGAGGACCTTGCTCGACAGGTACGCCAGCAGGACGCCGGTCTCCACGCCGGTGATCTTCGGACCGACCGTACCCGTCAATCCGGACATTGATTGAGAGGCGTTGGTCTGACGTTCGCGCAGCTTGTCGACGAGCGGGTGGAGCAGCATGCGGAAGCCGTCGACGTTGACGCGCACCCAGCCGGGCCGGTCGATGATGGCGACCCCATCGCTGGCGGTCGAGGCAGTCATCCCAGTGAAGTTGCGCACCTCTGCCTGCGCCACCACGGAGAGCTCGCGCAGGTCGGCGACGGCCTGATGCGCCTCGTCGCGGGACACCGCCGGACCGGGTCGGACCAGCCGGGTCGCCGTCGCGACCGCGAGATCCCAGTCGACCATCTCCCGGGAGTCGCCGTTCGTCATGCCCTCACCGTATGCGTCGCGACCGGAACTCGTGTCAGAACGTCACGCGGCCATAGCCGCGTCACGTTCTGACAGGATCACGACTATGCGATGGCCGGCGACGATGAGCCCCTTCCGATGCGAGACCGCCCGGCCATCCAGCGGCTGAATGCCCAGTCGGACCCGTACCGCGCGCTCGAGATGTATGCCGGGTTCGTCACGGACGCCGGGGGTCGGGCGAGCCGGCTCTGGATGGCGCTGAAAGGTGCTGCGGAGGTCGACCCCGAGGCGCGAGAGCTCTACGAGCGATGGCAGTCCGAGCGCTGGCGTGCGCAGCGCGACCAGCCTGTCCCGTGGTTCATCCAGCAGAAGGTGCTACGTCGCGGCCTCCGGCCGGACGAGGCGGCCGACCTCTTGTGGACGTACGACGATCCTGCCCTGTACTACTCGCTCGTCGTCGAGCGCGGCTGGCCAGTCGCGCGGTTCCGCCGCTGGCTCGCGTCGACCCTGCGCGAGCAGCTGCTGAAGCCGCGGTCTGACTGAGCCGGTCATCGACAGCCGCAGCCAGCGAGTACGGCCGCCACCTCGTCGAGCGCGTCCTGGGCCGCCAACGGCGCACCGACCGGCGCGTTGTCGGCCATCAACGCGAACGTGAGCAACCTGCCATCGACGTCCTCGACGGTTCCCGCAAGAGTGTGCACGCCGTTCAGCGTGCCGGTCTTGGCGCGCACCTCGCCGGCGGAGGCCGATGCTTCACCGTCGAAGCGCAGCTCTAGCGTGCCGGTGAATCCCCCGACCGGAAGCCCGGTCAGGACGGGTCGCAGGTCGGGGTGTCCGGGGGTCGTCGCGAGCGCGAGAAGCCGGACGAGAAGGACCGGCGGGAGGGCGTTGCTCCGCGACAGACCGCTGCCGTCGGCGAGGGCCAGTCCCGCGACATCGAGGCCCAATGACTGCATGACTGAAGGCAACGCAACCGCGACTCCGTCGAAGCTCGCCGGCTGACCGCTGGCCAACGCAACGTGCCGGGCGAGCGCCTCCGAGGCGTCGTTGTCGCTGGCGAGCAGCATCCGCTCCACGACGGCTGCGGTCGGCGCGGACCGTACTTCCCCGAGCACCTCGGCCTTCGCGGGCGCCACCGCGCGCTCAACCGGGGCTGTCATCGCGATGCCGTGCTGCCCGAGCATGGTGGCGAACGCGTTGCCGGCGGCGATCGGCGGATCCAGTTCTCGGCCGCCACCCGGTGCTCGCGCCGAGTCGACGGTGAGCGCAGAGATGGGTGCCACAGCACCGCCCACGTAGTTGCCCTCCCACGCCGGGTTGATGGCCGGACCGGTGAACAGCGAGTCGTCGACCCGCAGCCGTACGGCTCCTACCCCCGCCGCCCGAAGCGAGGAGACGGTACGGGCGGCGAGGTCGGTGAGCCGCGTCGGCGTGGGGTACGTCGTGTCGCCCGCGCTCGCCGGCACCGCCGTCAGCAGTGGGTCGCCGCCGCCCACGAGGACGATCTCGTCCGGCGCAATGCCGCGCACCACGCGAGTCGTGAAGCGCCTATCCGGGCCGAGCTCGGCGAGCACCGCAGCGCCGGTCACGATCTTCGTCGTGGACGCCGGAATGGCGGTCGCGCCCTCCTCCCGCCCGTACAGCAACGTGCCGGTGAGCGGGTCGACGACTGCGGCCAGCACGCGCGGTCCGAGTCGCGGGTCGGTGATGGCACGTTCCAACGCTGCCGCGATGCCGGCGGTCGTCGGTAGGGGCGCATCGCCGTTCAAACCGGGGAGGACGGCAGCGGCAGGCTCGGGCAGCGTCGGCGAGGGGCTCGGCGAGACGACGGGCGCGGGCGACGATTGCTCCTGGTCGGCGGTCAGGCGGAGCGCCATGGCTCCGGCTGCGATGACGGCCACGGCAGCGACGGCGGTGACGATCCCGCCGGTACGCCTGCTCGGCACGTGACTCCTCCGCTTGCCACTATCGCCGCACATGCGACTCGTACGCGACACTAGGTGACCGTTGCACCATCCGTGACCAGGCTGGAGGACCCGTGGAGTTCGACGTCGTGATCGAGATTCCGAAGGGTCAGCGCAACAAGTACGAGATGGATCACCACACTGGCCGGATCCGCCTGGACCGGACGCTCTTTACTGCCACCCAGTATCCCGCCGACTACGGCTTCGTCGACAACACGCTCGGTCAGGACGAGGATCCGCTCGACGCGCTGGTCCTGCTGCAGGAACCCACGTTTCCCGGCTGCGTGATCCGGGCGCGGGCCATCGGCATGTACCGGATGACCGACGAGAAGGGCCCTGACGACAAGGTCCTCTGCGTGCCCGCCACAGATCCACGGCAGGAGCACCTGCGGGACATCTACCACCTCCCGGAGTTCGAGAAGAAGGAGATCGAGCACTTCTTCCGCGTCTACAAGGACCTGGAGCCAGGGAAGTCGGTCGAGGGCGCGACCTGGGTAGGCCGGGTCGAAGCCGAGGCCGAGATCGAGGCCTCGCGCCAGCGCCTCCAGGACACCGCCGAGGAGGAGCGCCCCGGCGGCGAGGCTCACAGCGACTGAAGCAACTCCGGCGTCAGTGCGTCGAGATTCTCCAGTGTCAGCGCGGCGGCTGCTGCTGCGCGTTCTGACGGCAGGTACTCCGGCCTAGGGATCACAACCACGCTCAGCCCCGCCGCTGCAGCGGACAGGATGCCGTTGCTCGAGTCCTCGATAGCGACGCATGCCGAGGTGGCGTGGCCGAGATCGTGAGCGACCGCGTCGTACACGTCCGGCGCCGGCTTGCCCCGCGACACCTCCTCGGTGGAACGAGTCGCCTGGAACAGCTGGGCCCATCCGGTCAGCTCGAGCACCTGGTCGATGAGGCGTCGCGGCGATGAGCTCGCCAGTCCCAACGGCCACACGTCGGCGAGGCGGCGTACCGCCTCGTCAGCACCCGGGAGCAGGGGCAGACCCTGCTCCTCGTACGTATCGGCCATCTCGGCGATGACCTCGCGCTCCACGTCACCGGCGTCCTCATCAACGCCGAGCTCGTCGGACAGGTACGCCGCCCATTCCGGCGTGCTCATGCCCATGAGCCGCTGCTGCGCATCGGGTGCCCAGGTGCCGCCGTGCTCATCGACGTACGACCGGCGCACCCGTTCCCACACCGGCTCGGAGTCGATCAAGACGCCGTCGAGGTCGAAGACGACGGCCTCGATATCAGCCATCTAGCCGCCGTACTCCCAGTGCCACGGCTCCGGCTTCGAGCCGCCCTGCCGGGCCCACGACGGGAGGTCGAACCCGTAGTCCGGGGCGTTGTTGCGCATCCAGGCGTGCTGCGCGGTCGAGTAGGAGTTGATGCCTCCGCACAGGTCGACGGCGAGCCCCCAGCCGTGCTGCGAGGTGCCGGGGCGGGCGGCGAGGAAGCCCTTGATCTGCTTGAGGATGACCTGCGATTCGTACGAGCGGTAGGAGTCGGTGATGCAGATGGGGCTGCCAAAGTGCTCCGCGTATGCCTGCGACATCGCGTTGAACCCTTCCGCCGCGTCCGCGCGCAGGCGATGCCCGCGGGTCCCCCACAGTGGGCATAGCGCAGACGTCGGCAGTCGCCCGTTCGCGTAACCGGACAGAGAGCCACCCGAACATCCCGCTCCGCCGCTGAAGCTGACGCCGACGGCTGACGCTGCCGCGTTGGAGCGATTGCGGGCGGCTTCTGCCGCCCGCCGGGCAGCTTCCTCGGCGGCACGCCGAGCGGCCTCCCTTGCCAGGCCCTCCTGCCGCTCGCGCTCGAGCCGCACCGAGGTGTTGCGGAGATCGGCGAGTTGAACGAGCAACGTCTGCTTCTGCTTCTCGATCACCGCGATCTGTGCCTGCTGCGCGGCCAGCTCGCGTTCGGCGGCTTCCTTGGCAATGCGGGCCTGTTCGGTCGCGCGCTCCTGTTCGGCTTTCGCTTCGGCCGCGAGCTTGCGCAGCACGTCGGCCGCGATCTTCGCGCCGCGGAACCGGTCGTGGCTATGGGCGCGCTGCGATGCGACGTTGTCGAGCGCCGCGGCCTGATCGGCCAGGCCCTTGACGCCCTTCGCGTCCAGCAGCGCCGACAGCGCGGCAAGGTCGCCGCCCATCCGGTAGCTCGCGGAGGCGAACCGGCCGAGCTCGCCCCGGGCGGTCTCGACGGCGACATCCGCTTCCTGTGCCCGGGCCGCAGTCTCGGCGGCCTGCTGCTCGGCCAGTTGCAGCTGGTAGACGGCCTCGACATACGCCTCGATCGCAAGCGTGGTCTGGAGGTTGAGCTGCTCGAGCTTTTGATCGGCGAGCCTGAGCTCGGCCTCGATCGCGCCGACCTCGCCGTTCTTGGCCGCGGCTGCCTGCTTGGCCGCCTCGACCGCCTCGGCAGTCGGGTAGTCCGGATCGGCCGCGGCCGCGGCGGACCCAGCGAGCGGAAGCGTCAGCACGCAGGCGAAGGCCACCGCTGCAGGCAGGAGTCGGCGCGCGCCCCCCAGCATGACTCGCCTCCCGAGTCCCGGGTGTCCCGTGAATGCCCTTATGTCACTTTCGTAACAAGAGACCCAAGACTCACAGCAATCACAGCGGTATGTCGAGAGGGGGAAGAAAACTACAGGTGTGTAATTCGAACGCTCAGCTCGTGAGCCTTCGGGCAAGGGACATCGCGTCGTACGGCGCACGAACCTTGACGTCGTTGTCGAAGTACACGTAGACGTCGCGGTCGCCCATGCTCCACGCGCGTGCCCGGTCGGCCCAGACGTCGAGGGCCTCCTCGGAGTAGCCGCTGACGTACAGCTCCTCGTCGCCGTGCAAGCGCGCGTACGCGAAATCGCTCGTCTGGTCCTGCAGGAACGGCCATCGACCGGCGGTGTCAGCAGTGACAAGAGCGACGTCGTTCTCGCGCAGCAGATCAACGAAAGCCGAGACGCGATAGCTGCTGTGGCGCACCTCGAGCGCGTGTCGTAACGGCCGGTCCGCGTCGGTGGTGGTCCAGTCGCGCCCGTCCAGCCGTTCGTCATGCTGCTGCGAGAGCTGCGCCGCCTGCCCCGTGGTCCGCGGCAACATGGCGAAGAACGACGCCAACCGCTGCGCGTCGAAGCCGAGCATCGGCGGCAGCTGCCACAGCACCGGACCGAGCTTCTCGCGCAGCAGCAACACTCCCGACGCGAAGAAGTTCGCCAGCGGCGTTTGCACATCCGACAGCTTCTTCATGTGCGTGACGAAGCGTGGCCCCTTGACAGAGAACACGAATCCGGGCGGTGTCTGCTCGTACCACGTCTGATAGCTGCTCGGCCGCTGCAACGAGTAGAACGAACCGTTGATCTCGATCGACGACAACCGCGTCGACGCGTACTCGAGCTCGCGTCGATGCGGCAGCCCGGCTGGATAGAAGTCGCCGCGCCAGCCGGCGTAGTTCCAGCCAGAGATGCCGATGAAGTACGCCGACATCGTCAGGTCAGTCGCGGCGCGCGTCCCCGACGAAGAGGCCGACGACGAACGTGACGATGCTGATGACAATCGCGCCCCAGAACGCGGCCCAGAAACCGTCGACGTCGAATGGCAAGTCGAAGAGCCCGGCGAGCCAGCTTGTGAGTAGCAACATCAGGGTGTTCAGCACCAGCAGGAACAGCCCGAGCGTCAAAACGATGAGCGGCAGTGAAAACAGCGTTGCGATCGGCTTCGCAATGGCGTTCACGACCCCGAAGATGATTGCCACGATCAGCAGCGTTCCCAGCCGATCGGTGAACGTCGACCCTTCGAGCTCGACCCCGGGAACGATCAGGGTGGCGACCCACAACGCCAATGCTGCGGCCAGAACCTTGATCAAGAACGCCTTCATGCGCCCCCTCCGTGGCGATTCGGAACTGCGACGTACTCATCGGAGATGAGCGATGTGGGCCGAACAACAGCCAGCCGACAACGGCGAGCAACGGCGACAGGTAGTGGAAGCCGACGTTCGTGAGCGCTGACACGCCGCTCAGATCGACGATCGGCCGCAGTGCCACTACGAACACGACACCGGTGACCGCGATACCGATGAGAGCGTCGAGGCGGAGGACTCGCCACACCTTGTCGTCCATCGCGCGATAACGCAGCAGCGGAAGAACTGACAGCGCCACCAGGATGTTCGACTGCACGGCGAAGTAGCTGAAGAATCGTATGACGCGCGTGAGGACGCCGGGCGCTTGTCCCTGTTGGGGAACGAGGACGTCGATGCCGCGGATAACCATCCCAAGCTGCGTACCCAAGGAAGGCACGATGACGAGCACGGTGGCGATGTGCCAGAGCGGCCCACGCAGCTGGACGGTTCGTCGCGGGCGCACGTCCGGTGGACACGGCGCTCAGGCTAGGGGACGTCGCGGCGGGCTACCACAGCGACGCGTCACCTCTTCGTGGCCAGCAGGACCGGGTGGAAGAAGCTGTCTCCGGTGGGCTCGTGCCAGGTCATGTCCCCCCAGCCGGCGATCTGGGCGGCTTCCTCGACGGTCGTTCTCGACATGGCCCACGACGGCATGCTCCAGTGCGAAACCGTCCAGCCGGCATCCTCCTCCGACAGCTGGAACAGCTCGACGTCGTAGTGCTCGTTGTCGTCATGCCAGTGCCACAGCTGAAACGTCACGACGCGATGTCCGATCTCGCCTGACACCGACGGTGGACGCGAAAGCGGACGTTCGACCAGCGCCTCGTCGTAGTCGCGGATGTTGATCAGCAGGGCACCTCCCGGCCTGGTCACTCGCGCCATCTCGAGCAACGCCGATTGCAATGCGGCTTCCGTGAGCAGATGGGGCAGCGAGTTATCGGCGGATATGACGGCGTCGAACGCGGCGCTATGGAACGGCAACCGCCGCATGTCGGCGGCGGCGAAGCGAGCTCCGAAGCCGCTTGCCAGCGACTCACGGGACGCCCGCTGCACGGTGGACGTACTGAGATCGGAACCAACGACGAAGTGACCGCGCTGGAGCAAGCCCAGCGTTTGGGTGCCGATACCGCAGGTGCAGTCGAGCACGCGGTGCGGGCGGTTCTCGCCCAGCCGAAAGTCGAGGAGGCGCTCCAGTTCTGCGCCTTGGCGCTGCACGCTGAGTGCCCAGTCCGCATGGATGCGGTCGAATGTGGGTGCGAGCTGGTCGTAGAACGCTTGCACGCGTCGGGTTTCGCTCTCGGTCACACCGAATAGGGTTCCAGGTCGTGGCTCCTGAGCGCATAGTCATCGTCGGTGGGGGTCTCGCGGCCGCTCGCGTATGCCAGCAGCTGCGCGTCGAGGGCTTCACCGGGGAGCTCGTTCTCGTCGGCGCCGAGACTCACCTGCCGTACGACCGTCCGCCGCTGTCCAAGGACGTGCTCGTCGGGAAGCGCGACGAATCGGCGCTTCGATTCGATCCCGACGCCCTGGCGATACAGCTTCGGCTCGGCATCGAGGCCACGGCGTTGGACACGGCGAACCATACGGTGCAGACGACAGACGGTGAGCTCGACTTCGATCGGCTCGTCCTCGCCACTGGTGCGACGCCGATCCGGCTGCCAGGTGACGGCGAGCAGTTGACGCTGCGCACGTTGGACGACTCGTTACGGCTTCGGGGGCGTCTGCAGCCCGGAGCTCGCGTCGTCGTCATCGGTGCGAGCTGGATCGGCGCGGAAGTTGCGACGGCGGCGCTGTCTCGTGGAAGTTCGGTGACGTGCGTCGAGGCCGGCCCGGCTCCCTGCGCCCAGGCACTTGGCGTGGATGTTGCGCGCTCGCTGCTGCCATGGTGGCGTGACGTCGACATCCTGCTCGACACGCCCGTGGAAGCTGTGGTGCCGGGCGGGGTGATGCTGCGCGACGGACGCGAGCTTCCGGCCGATGTCGTGGTCACCGGAGTCGGCGTACGACCGACGACCGGGTGGTTGGTCGACTCCGGCCTCGAGCTTCGCCGAGGCGTCGTTGTTGACGAGCACCTGCGCACGAGCGACCCCGACATCGTCGCGGTCGGCGATGTCGCCGCGCGCTGGTCGCCGCGTTGGCAGGCGCACGTGCACGTCGAGCACTGGGACGAAGCGGTCACGGCGCCGACGGCTGCGGCTCGCACGTTGCTGCACGATCCGTCGTCGGATGAGCTGGCGCCCCACGACCCGATCCCGTACTTCTGGAGCGACCAGTTCGGGCACAAGGTGCAGTACGTCGGTCATCACACCGCGGACGACACCGTCGTGTGGCGCGACCCCGACGATGGCACCGGGCGGGCGGTGGCGTGGCTCACGCCGGATGGGCGCCTCACCGCGGTGCTTGCCGTCGACCGCCCCAAGGAGTTGGTACAGGCGCGTCGCGCCATCGCCGCAGAAGCATCGCCGGACCCGCAGCGGCTAGCGGATCCGGCGATCTCGTACGTCGACGCTTGAGCCAATGCCACTCTGCCACCTGATTGGCACAGGACTCAGACGTGGCATACTCCGGCCGTGGCTGCCACGGTGGTAATGGGCGGGCAGGGACGCATCGTGCTGCCCGTCCGGGTGCGAACCGAGCTGGACCTGCATCCCGGCGACGTACTCGTGATCTCGACCGAGGACGGACGGCTCGTGCTCGAACCGCGGCAGGCAGCCGCGCGCCGACTCCGGGGTCGCTATCGGAACGAGTCGACCACCGGGGCGGTCGACGAGCTGCTCGTCGATCGACGACGAGCGGCGGCGAGGGAATGACCGTTCTCGACGCCTCCGCCGTTCTCGCCCTCCTGCTGGACGAGCAGGGGGCGGACGTCGTACAAGAGGCTCTGAATGGGGCGGTCTTATCCAACGTCGGCCTTGCCGAGGTGTTGGCGAAGCTCACCGATCGCGGACAAGACATCGACGGACTGGTCGACGACCTGCGCAGTGCGGGTCTTCACCTCGAACCGGTGAGCCGCGTCGATGCAGAGCATTCGGCGCAACTGCGCGGTCGAGACCACGCGCACACGCTCAGCCTGGGCGACCGGTGCTGTCTCGCACTCGGTTGGCGCCTGGGCCGACCAGTGCTGACAGCGGACCGATCGTGGGCAGAGCTAGAGCTACCCACGCCGATCACCGTCATCCGCTGATCCCTCTGAAGGTTGTGGACGCGCTGCGGGTTGGAGCGACTGATCGGCCCGCAGCGTGTCCACCGCCAGATCATCTACGGCCGTTGGCGGGTCTTGTTATCCGGCCGTGGACGCTCTGCAAGTCTGGGCAGCGGGATTCGTGCTGCACAGCGTCCACGGCTTTCTCGCGAAGCGTCTCAGCGGGTGTTGTCGACGCGTCCGCAACCTGATCAACAACGCGGCCCTGACCAGTAACACAGGCGACAGCGTGAATCAGGCCGGGCTTACCGTCGTGAAGATCCTCGTGTAGATCGTCGTGTTATCGGGTGAGTGTGCGATTGCGAAACGGCAGCACGACGATCTTCGCGACCGGCCAGCGTCACACGACGATCTACACGACCGGACAGCGTCACACGACGATCTACACGACCGGGCCAGCGTCACACGACGATCTTCACGACCGGGCCAGCGCAGCGCAGCTCCGGGGCTACAGCCAACCCGGCAGGGTGTTGGCCCCGCCGTCAGCGGCGATCGACAGGACCATGATGTAGGCATCGGTGAGGATGACGGTGAACAGTGACGCCATCGCATACGTGCCGTGCCGAGGGTTGAGCTGGGTGACGAAGGTCCACATTCGGTAGCGGATCGGGTGCCTGGAGAAGTTGTTGATCCGCCCCCCGACAGCGTGCCGGCAGGCGTGGCAGGACAGCGAATACAGCGCGAGCATCGTCACGTTGACGACGATGATCACGGTGCCCAGGCCCACCCGGAATCCCCCACCGCCGGTGAATGCCCGTAGCGCGTCGTAGATGTTGACGAGGAGCAGCAGGCTGGCCAACCAGAAGAACACACGGTGCGCGTTCATGAAGATCAGTGGGAAGCGAGTTTCCCCGGTGTATTTCTTGTGCGGCTCGGGCACGGCACAGGCTTGCGGAGAGAACCAGAGGCTGCGATAGCCAGCCTTGCGGTAGTAGTAGCACGTCACCCGGAAGCCGGCGAGGATCGGGAAGACGAGGATCGCCAGCGGGATGCCAATCGGCAATTCCGGCAGCGGAGTGCCAAAATCCGCCGAGCCTTCGACGCAGGACTTACTGAGGCACGGTGAGTAGACCGGTGTCAGGTAGTGGAACTGGTCGACGTAGTAGAACCGGTTCATGAAGATCCGGACCGTCGCATAGATCGCGAAGAAGATGAGGATGGCGGCGGTTGTGAGCGGGGCTCGCCGCCAGCCGTCACGGCGAAATGTCCGCTGCGGAATCTGCGCACGGCCGGGCGCGCCGACGCCGGAAGCGTCTCGGCCGCGCGCTGGTGAGTTAGTGGTCTCGATAGCCATCGGGAGCGATCGTGCCACAGTCATGATCGTCGGCGTGCGCACGGTGCATCCGGCTCGGCTGGCTACCGGTTCGTCACCGCCAGCCGAGCGCCCAGGGCTACGAAGGAACCCGCGAAAACGCGTCTCATCCAGGTCATCACGCGCGGCCGGGACACGACATGCGTCCTCACCAGCGCTGCGAACATCCCGTACGCGCAGAAGACCACGAACGTCACGAGCATGAAGATGGCGCTCAGTTGCAGCATTCGAGCGAGGGCGTACGGCTCACCTGCATCGACGAACTGAGGCAAGAAGGCGAAGAAGAAGATCGTCAGCTTGGGGTTGAGGATGTTGATCAGGATGCCGGAGACGATGACGTTTCGCGCCGATCGCGGAGCAGCATCGCCGTCGACGTGCAGCGCGCCGCGCTCCTTGAGCGTCGCCCACGCCATGTAGAGCAGGTACGCCACACCGAGGTACTTCAACGTCTGGAAAGCGATGGCGCTCGTGTGCAGCAACGCCGCAAGCCCCGTCATCGCGGCCGCCATGTGCGGAACGATCCCGAGCGTGCAGGCGAACGCGGCAAGAATGCTGGCGCGACTTCCTCGCGAAAGACCTGCCGCCAAGGTGTAGACGACGCCGGTCCCGGGCGTTGCCACGATGATCAGCGTGGTCAGCAGAAACTCCGCGCTCATGTCGAGCCACCTCCTCACCTCACGGTAAGGCGTGCACGCTGGAGTCAGCCCTCGACAGCCCCTCACTCGCGCCGCGGACGAAGTATCGCTGGAAGGTGAAGAACACGATCGCTACCAGAATGGTCAACACGATCGCGGCGGCAGCTTGAGCGGGAACTGCTGTCCCGAGTCGAGCTGGCCGGATGTCAGTGGGGCCAACCCCCAGGTTCAGCGTGTAGAGATCGGGGCTCTGCACCGCAACCAGGAAGTGGGTGTAACTGCGTCGGCCCCAGGCCGCGCAGGGATGCGCCCACACCAGACCCACGGCGGTGGACCCGGAAGTGTTTGACGAGCGCGTCGACCTCGATGGTCACGAGGACTCACGGTAGGAAGGACCACCGACAGCAGTCACTCACTTTGTTCAGCCGTTTGCTCGGCTGCGGCCCCTCGGTCAGCGCCGAGCAAGCACGTACTCGACGACCGGGTCGTTGCGGCCCGTGGTGGGATCGAACAGGTAGGTGACGAGGTCATCGAAGCTGCCGAAGTCGCCGCGGCCATCACGGTCGTCCGCGTTGTCATCCGCGCCGTTCCACACCACGGAGTCCCCGATCGCGCCCCAGTCGAGCTCTCCGGCGGCGGCGCCGACGTCCCAGTCCAAGCCGCTGAGGGCGTCATCGCCAGCCCAGAAATCGCCAGCCTCGTCATCCTCGTCGGGAGGTTCCGGCACGCGTTCGGGCAAGGGACCCGGTGGCGCGTGCACGGCGGTGGGATACACGCGGCCGGTTGGACTGACCGTGACATGGCGGCCATCGAGGCGGGCGCGTACCTGCCATCGGTGGTGGGTCTTGGCGTTGTGGTGGCGTCGGCACCGCGGGCTGAGATTGCAGGCGCAGGTCGGCCCCCACGGGTGCGCCTCGCCATGGTCGATGTCGCAACGCGCTGCGGGTTGGTCGCAGCCGGGGTGGGAGCACGCCCGATCCCGAGCCGCCACGAAGCGCCGCACCGCATCGGGAATCCGATAGGGCGACGCCACCACTGGGCAAAGTTCGCCGGTCGCCGGATCGGTCAGCAGTCGCCACCACACTCCGGACCGGGAAGCGAGATCCCGAGCCACATGCGCGGGGATCGGTCCGTATCCCGAGAGCTCTCCCGGGGCGTCCTCGATCCCGGCCAAGGTCCGGTAGGGCACGGTGACGTGCGTGACCACCGTTGATCCGCCGGCGCTGCCGTTTTCAGAGACGCTGCCGCCAAGCATGAGCCGGACGGCCGCCTGAAGCCTCAGGACGCCCATCGGTGTGCGTTCCTTCTCAGCGGCGTCCTCGGCTCGTCGCGCCGCAAGCGCCTGCGCATTCACCGCGGTGAGCGCAGCGGCGATGTCCTCCGCGGGGCCGTACGCGGTGAGCCACGCCATGCCGTCGGCAGCTGGCTCCATCGTGACGTCGGATTGCTGCTGCTGACGGCGCCGACGCTGCGCGGCAGTCGCCGGGTCGAGCTCGGCAGCGACCCGAGCCGCTGCCCGTCCCACGTCTCCGACCGACCACAGCGGTAGCCGCTCATCGCCACACACGCGGGCCGCCACGACTGCCGCCTCCGGGGTATCCAGTTCCTCCAGGTGCTGGGACAACCGGTGCGCGTGCGGCACCCCGAGCCGTCCGGACTCGAGCGCCTCCAACAGCGCAGGCGCTCGTCCCGCAGACCGTGCGAGGCGCACGTGTCGCTCCGCGGCATAGGCCGACACCCGGTGCGCGGCCATCACCTCGTCCGCCGCGTTTCCCCCGCCGAGGCAGCGCTCGAAATCGGATCCAAGCTCCAGCAGCAAACGGCACTGCTGAGCCGTCAGCCACGACTCCATCTGCCTCACCGCGGTTAGCGCCCACGACCGCTCGATCGGATGCAGCGTCGAGACGTTCATCGAGGCCAGCTCCCCGAACAGCTCAGGACCCGGCGTTCCCTCGAACTCATTCTCGAACATGTGTTCGATTGTAGTGGATTCAACCGACAGAAATAGGCAGTGCAACGCAGCTGTGGACAACCCGAGTCTTACGGTGATGCTGTGGGCACGCACGACGTGGTCAACCAACCGCGGCCCCTCATCGACTACGACGTATTCGAATGCGACCCGGCCCTGGTTGACGCGGTCCAGCGGTACGGCGGAGCAGCATCGTTGCCGCAACTTCACACGCTGGGACGGCTCGCCGGGTCGGCGCAAGCGTCGCACTGGGCAACCCAGGCAAACACGTTCCCACCGACGCTGCGCACCCACGACCGCCATGGCCACCGCATCGACGAGGTCGAGTTTCACCCGGCATGGCATGCGCTTCTCGACATTGCCATCAGCAACGGTTTGCACGCTGCGCCCTGGGCATCGGTGGAGCCGGCCCCGCACGTGACGCGCGCTGCTGGCTTTCTCGTGTGGTCCCAGGCTGAGTCCGGACACGGTTGTCCGGTCTCGATGACGTTCGCCGCCGTCCCGGCGCTTCGCGCTGACCCTGAGCTCGCCAAGAGATGGGAGCCGCAGCTCACGTCATCGACGTATGACCCAGGCCTGCGCGCGCCAGCCGAGAAGGCCGGACTGCTGGCCGGCATGGCGATGACTGAGAAGCAGGGCGGGTCGGACCTGCGGGCAAACAGCACGCGCGCGCAGCGTACGGCTGACGACACCTACCTGCTGACCGGTCACAAGTGGTTTACCTCTGCGCCGATGAACGACATCTTCCTCGTGCTCGCGCAGGCGCCGGACGGGCTGTCGTGCTTCGTCGTGCCGCGGGTGCTTGACGACGGAACGCACAACACGTTCCGCATCCAGCGACTCAAGGACAAGCTCGGAAACCGCTCCAACGCCTCGGCGGAGATCGAGCTGGAAGACACCATCGGTTGGCGACTCGGAGACGAAGGTCGCGGTGTCGCCACCATCATCGAGATGGTGGCTGCGACACGGCTCGACTGCGCGCTCGGCTCAGCGGCACTCATGCGACGGGCGACTGTCGAGGCCGGCTGGCACTGCTCGCAGCGTCGTGCGTTTGGAGCGCTGCTCGTGGACCAGCCGGCGATGGCGTCGGTGCTCGCGGATCTCTCGTTGGAGTCCGAGGCAGCAACATTGCTGGCGATGCGAGTCGCGCGCACATTCGACGCAAGCAACGAAGATCACGAGCAGGCGCTGCGCCGCATTCTGCTGCCATTGGCCAAGTTCTGGGTGACGAAGCGCGCAGCGTCGCACGTCGGCGAGGCCCTCGAATGCATCGGCGGCAACGGCTATGTCGAGGAAAACCACATGCCGCGGCTGTATCGCGAGGCACCGGTCAACGCCATCTGGGAAGGCTCGGGCAACGTGCAGGCACTGGACCTGCTGCGCGTACTCCAGCGAAATCCAACGGCGTACGACGCGTGGCGCTCCGAGATCACCGGTGTCGATGGTCGCCTGGCTGAAGCGCTCGCCAAGGTAGATGCACTCGTACGTGCACCAAGCGCCCTAGCGGCGAGAGAATTGGCCGTACGCATGGCGGTGCTCTCGCAGGCAGCGCTACTTGTGCAGCACTCGCCTACGCCCATGTCCGATGCCTTCTGTCAGAGCCGATTGCCCGTGCCGCAAGCGATGTGGGGCATGCTGCCGCGGCACGTCGACGAACACGCGATCATTGCCCGAACCGCCGTTCGCCAGCGGTGACCTACGGCGCGGACATCGCCCAGCTAGGGAATTGCTCGACGACGACGTCCGACAGTCTCACGCTCTCGCAGCGGTCGACATCCGTCACGAGGAAGCCGCTCGACCCACTCCAGCCGAGGCGTCCGTCGGGTGCCCAGACCGGGCCGCCGGCATCTGCGTTAGGAGAAATTCGTGTCTCCGAGGAGCCATCGGGACGTATCACGAACACGCCCGCCTCGAGACGGTGGAACGCGATCCAGCGCCCATCGGGCGACCACGCGGGAAAGAAGTCGGTTCCCGGTGTGGTGACGATCGCTGTCGGTTCACCTCCCTCCACCGGTACGACGAAGATGTCGTATGCACCCGCAGCACCGGGTGCAGCAAACACGAGCTGCGTGCCATCGGGTGACCAGTCGGGGTACTCGCCGTGGCCCGACGTGACGAGCCGCTGATCCGTCCCGTCGGCTGCCATCGTCCACACGCGTGGCACCGGTTCCTGCATCGCGCGTGGATGAGTACGCCAGTCGGGAGCCATCAGGCGACCATGCCGGTCCCCAGTTGTTCTCCTGTGCAGCTTCGGTCAAGTTGCGTGTATCGGTGACGATGTCCGCGGCGTCGGTAGCCGGGTCGGGAC
The DNA here is from genome assembly GCA_963801015.1 of uncultured Actinomycetota bacterium. GTDB lineage: Bacteria > Actinomycetota > Actinomycetes > CAWDCV01 > CAWDCV01 > CAWDCV01. Next base: position 928,183 of record CAWDCV010000002.1, read on the forward strand.
CACGTCGCCAGACCAGCACTCCCGACGGTGAGAGGTCGGGATCCAGGTCGCGAACGTCCGGCATACCCATCCGTACCGGCGGGCTGCTGTCGTCCAAGGTGTCGACGAACACGTCCTCGTCGTCGCTCGACCAGGCCAGTCGACCACCGGGACTGGCACCCTCGACGAGAGTCGCGCCACATGCCGTTTTCGGTGCCGGACTCGGTGCCGGAAGACGATCAGGTGGGGCGTCCCCGGCCGAGCACGCAGTCATCAGCACCATGACCGCTATCGCTGCAGGTGCCCGATGATGCACGGCCGCTCACTCTATTGACTCTATTGATCGGATCGGCGGACAGAACGGACAGCCGGCAGGGACTACTGTCGGTGGCGTGCTGGCCGGTGTGCTGTCAGTTGTCGCCGCCTTCGCCTACACCTGTGGGTTAGCGCTGCAGCAGAAGGCCAATCTCGAAACGCCAACCTCTGGTGCGGGCTCGCGGCAACCGTGCGACGGATCGTGCTGAACCGTCACGATTGCTCTCGGTATCGTCACCGCCGCAATGGCCGTCGTCGGCGTCGTGATTCTCGCGCGATCTGCGGCATCGATGGCAATGGCCGAGTCGACCGAGCAGCAGACGGCTCCATGACACAGTCGACAACACAGATCACCGTTGCCGGACCGTGGTCACTCGCGACAAGCAAGCAGTTCTGGGAAAGCTTCGCGCCGACTGAGCTGACATCATCGAGCGCTGATGCGCCGCTCCAGACCACATTCTGCGTCGAGGGCGATTGGCAGCGTGCCGAGGCGACCGTCTCGCAGCATGGGTCCATCGCGCACATCGAGGTGCGGGGGGATGGCGATCTCGACGCCGCGACGGCACAGTGTGTCGCTTCCTGTCACTGGACGTCGATGCGCGTGCCTGGCCACAGGTCGGCACCCGCGACCCCATCATCGCCGATGCTCAAGGGCGGCTACCTGGCCTTCGACCCTGCGGGTTTCACTCTCCGTACGAAGCGGCTGCCTGGTCGAAAGACGGAGCATCTGCACGCAGTGGCCGATGCTGCGCTCGACGGTGCCCTCGACGGTGCGACGCTGCGGGTATGGATCCCGACGATGCGGTCGAGGCCGTGCGCCAGGTCAAGGGCCTCGGCCCCTTCGCTGCCGAGCTCGTCGTGGTCCGCGGTGCCAACGCGCCCGATGCACTGCCACGCAACGAGCGCCGACTCGAATCGGAAATCGCCGAGCGCTACGGCTCGTCAGCCTCTCTCGAGGCAGTTGCTGACACGTGGCGACCGTTCCGTTCGTGGGCGGCGGTGCACCTGCGCGTGCTGCGTGAGGAACGCACGAACGAAATCGGCGGGTCCGGATGAGCCAGGTGGAGCCCACGCTCGAGACCGAGCGACTGCGTCTGCGCCCGATGATCGCCGAGGATCTCGCGGAGGATCACGCTGTCGTCGGCAGCGATCAGGCGGAACTCACTCGCCTCGTTGCCGTCGTTCGACCGGACAACGACGCCTCGCGGCGAGTGCTGTCCAAGCTCGACTTCCGCCACGATCACGACGGCCACCACTACGGCGTACCCGTACAGGTGTGGACGCTCGATGTGTGAACCCGGGGTTTCACCGCTGCGCCTCGTACTTGCGCAGCGACGGCACGAGCAAGGCGAACCCGACAAGGGCAGCGCATAGGAGGCCACCGCCGATCCACGAGACAGCGATACCGAAACTCGCGGCGGTCGCGCCGGCGCGCAGGTCACCGAGTCGAGGGCCACCAGCGACGACGACGATGAAGACGCCTTGCATGCGACCACGCATCTCGTCGGGTGCGTAGGTCTGCAGGATCGTCTGCCGATACACCGCGGAGACGAGATCCGCAGCGCCGGCGACGGCGAGCAGCAGCACCGTGAGCCACAGCGTGCGTGCGAAGCCGGCGAATGCGACCGCGAGAGCCCAGGCGAGCACGGCGAGCACGAGAGCGATGCCCTGGCGGCGGACACGACCAATCCATCCCGACGACAGACCCGCGAGCACCGAGCCGATCGCGAGGGCTGCGAACAACCAGCCAACGGTGCCTTCACCACCGAGCTGCTCGGCCCGCTCGGGGAACAGCGCGCGTGGCATCGCCAGCACCATTGCAAGGATGTCGACCACGAACGACATCAGCAGGACAGGTCGGGTCACGATGAATGCCAGCCCGTCGAGCACCGATCGCAGTCCCGGAGGAACGGTCGTCCCGAGCGGCGGCAGCGCGGGCAGGCGCAGCGCTGCATACAACACGAGGCTGAACAGCGCAGCATCGACTGCGTACACCAGCGCGAACGACCAGCGCGAGAGCAGGAGCGCGGCCAGCAGTGGGCCAAGAACCATGCCGACGTTGCCAGCTGTGAACGACAGTGTGTTGGCGGCAGGGACGAGCTCCACGGGAAGCAGTCGCGGGACGATCGCGCCGCGAGCCGATGATGCCGCAGCGAAGCTGGCAGCCTGTACGGCCACGACGCCCAGCAGCACCGCCAAACTGTTGAACCCCAGCAACGCGTGGACGAACAGCACGCCGGTACATGCCCACAGCACCGCGCACGAGACCATCAGCAGGCGGCGGCGATCCACGGCGTCGGCGACAGCCCCACCCCACAGGCCAAAGATGACCAGCGGCACGAAGCCGACGGCACCGAGCATCCCGACCCAGAACGACGAGCCGGTCAGCTCATACACCTGCACTGGTACGGCAACCGCGGTCAGCTGGAACCCGACGAACGCCACCGAGTTTCCGACCCAGAGCCGGCGAAAGTCGATATGACGCAGCGGGGTGACATCGATAGCGGCTCGTCGCAGCAGCGTACGACCACGGCGATTCACGCCCGCGAGGGTACGAGCCCTCCGAGACGGTGGTGCCGAGAGCGAACTGGCTGCCACTGCGGCTCGTACTGCGGGAACAGGTGTCGGAGAGAAGTGCGGGACATGCCATGACCAACCACGAGTCGGTGCTGCTCGACAAGATCAGATTGATCTTCGCGTCCCCGGGCGGAGACGTCACGAACGCGCACGAGATCTACCACGACGACGCGGTGTTGGAGTTTCCGCAGTCGGGTGAACGGTTCGAGGGCCGCGACAACTTCACCCAGTGGCGCGGCCAGTACCCCGCCGAAGTGACTTACGAGGTACGACGGGTCACCGTGCACGACGATCTCGTCGTCGCCGAGGTCACGGTTCGCTACGACGGCGGTGCGCCGATGTACGGGGTGTCGTTGCACGAGTTCCGCGGCGACAAGGTGGCACGCGAGCGCATCTACGGCGGCGAGGCCTGGGAGGCTCCCGACTGGCGGGCGCCCTGGCGCTCGAGCACACCCGCCGACCCTGTGGACGGATCTGTGTGGCAGGCCACGTAGCCCCGTCACTGGCGCGTGCTGCCTCGACGAACGATCGACCACGACCCGATGTGGGGATCCACGTCCTGCCCGAGCGCGACTTGGGCGCATGCGGCCCCCTGTTCGCGCAGCGATTGCGCGACGGTTGTCAGCCCAAGTTGTGCCGCCACAGCCGTGTCATCCCATCCGGTCACTGCAACATCGCCAGGAATGACGCGACCGGTGGTGCGAGCCGCGCGGACGACCCCGGCGGCCTGCTGGTCGCTCATCGCGGCGATCGCATCAGGCGGCTCGGCGGAGGCCAAGAGGGTTCCCGCGAGCTGCTCGGCCTCCGCCGCGTCGTTGCGTGAACACACCGCGATGACCACGTCGGCCCAGGCAATGCCGGCTCCCTCGGCTGCTTCTCGGTACCCCTCCAGCCGGTCACGCGTCACGGGGAACGAGACGTCTGTGATGTCCGCGCCCGTGGTGATCATGCTGATCCGATCCCGGGACAGCGGTTGACTCACTATCGCCGGTCGTCGTGCGCCCGCGAATGCGACATGGCCTAGAGCGCCGGCCGCTGCCCGGTTGTCGATGCTCACCAGTCCAGCGCCGCGGATCTTCGGTCCGCCGTGGACCACTGCGGGCCGCTTCATCGCCTGTACGGCCGCCAAGATCGGGTCATCGTCCGATGTCGTCCAGACGATGAACCCGTCGACGGCGGCGCTAGTGATCCGTGGGACGTCGCTGGCTGCGCCCGTGATCGGAAGGATGGTCATTCCGTAACCGCGATCTGCGCAGACATCAGCGATCCCTGCCAGGAACGACACTGCTGCCGGGTCCTCGAACGCGTAATTCAGATGCTCGCCCATCACGACGCCGAGCGTGAGCGTGCTGCCGCGGCGCAGCGACCGGGCATTCGGGTCGGGACCGGCGTACCCCAGCTGCGCCGCCGCAGCCAGCACCTTCGACCGGGCCTGAACTGATACGCGGCTGGGCCGGTTGTAGGTGTAGGAGGCGGTCATGACCGAGACGCCGGCCAGGTCTGCCACCTGCGCGAGCGTGGCCCGTTTCTCGCCTACGGGTGATGCCACGGGACCAGCCTAGCTGAATTGTGTATCGTTACACCGTGCAGGAGCCCTTCCGTCGCGATCAGCTCACCTGGGTCGCGTACGTGCTGCTCGCCTGGTTTGCCTACCTCCAGGCGGCGCCCGGGCTCGTGGTCGCGCACCTGCGCGACGAGCTAGACCTGAGCTACGCGACGGGTGGACTGCACGTCACAGCGTTCGCGGGCGGGGCAATGCTCGCCGGCGTGGTATCCGCGCAGCTCGAGCGCGCGCTCGGGCGGCGAACGCTGCTCTGGTCGGCGGCCGCGCTGATGAGCGTGGCGACGATCGGATTAACCGCCGGGCGCGTCGTCGAGCTGACCGTTGGCTCGGCGCTGATCATGGGCGTCGGCGGCGGGCTGCTGCTCGCGACGATCCAGGCCACGCTCGCCGACCGGCACGGCGAGCTCCGCACGATCGCGCTGGCCGAGGCCAACCTGGCGGCCAGCATCGCCTACGTCGCATTGATTGGCGTGCTGTCGTTGTCCTCAGCGCTGCACGCCGGCTGGCGCGTTGCGCTGCTGGCTTCGCTCGCCGTCCCAGCGGTGGTGTGGTGGAGCAACCGCGGGCTGGCGATCGACGCGCTGCCGTCGCCGCACACGACACGGGGCGGCCTCCCCGGCGTGTTCTGGATCGCGGCTGCGGTGCTCTTCTGCACCGTCGCGGCCGAATGGTGCATCGCCGCCTGGGGCGCGACCTTCGTCCACGAGGCCGCGAACGTGTCGACGGACACCGCGGTCGCACTGATGGCCGGCTACTTCGGCGGCGTGGTCGTCGGCCGCACGCTCGGCAGCCGGCTGGCACGCCGGCACGATCCGGCGTGGCTGCTCGCACTCGCGCTGGCCGTGACAGCCGTAGGGTTCGCGATCCTCTGGCCGTCGACGGGTCTTGCGCAGGCGCTGGTCGGCCTACTGCTGCTCGGGATCGGGCTTGGCAACGTCTTCCCGATGGGACTGTCCTTGACAGTCGCGCTTGCGTCCACGCGGGCCGCCCTGGCGAGCGGGCGGGCAGTTGCGGTGACGTCGTTCGCGGTGTTGCTCGCGCCCCTGACGGTTGGGGCGCTGGCAGACGCGATGTCGCTCAAGGCCGCGCTCGGGGTTGTGCCGGTATTTCTGGCTCTTGCTGCAACGGGGCTCATGCTCCTGCGTCGAGCGCGGACTCGAGCGAGCAGCGAACCGAGAAACGCCATGGCGACGGCCGGCGGGGCGGATTGAGGTGTGCCGGCTGTCGAAGGGCGCTTACTGGCCGACGCGGCCGTCGATGCGCTCGCGCAGGAGATCGGCGTGGCCGCAGTGCCGCGCATACTCCGCGATGTGCGCCACCAGAATCTCGCGCAGCTGCACGTCCGCTCCGTCGGGGCCGAGGTCGGAGACTCCGCTGTTCCAGGCACCCAGGTCGGCGACTCCGGCCACGAACTGGTCGGTGAGCTCTTGCTCGGCCCGCCACTGCCGCCAGGCGTCCTCCACGACTGCCGGATCGGCGATCGCGCCGTTCCAATCGCCGTCACGGTCGTTGTCGGTGGCGTACAGCCTCGGCGCATCCTCGCCGGCCATGACTCGGCGAACGTGCCGCTCCTCCTCGGCCAGGTGCCGTACCAGCCCGAGCAGGGACATCGTGGACGGCGGTACGGAACGCCGGGCAAGTTGCTCGGCGTCCAGGTCGGCGCACTTCATCTGCAGCGTCAGCCGGTAGTGGCCCAGATAGTCGAGCAGGATGCCGCGTTCGTCGACGGCCGTGACATCTGTTTCGCGGGGATCATCGTCCGGGTCGACCCACATGTCGCGAAACACGGTCGACTTCGTCCATCGCGTCGAGACGGCTTCACTCGAATCCGAGGCGGTCATCACGGCATCGTCGGCCCTCGGGGCCTCAGCGCGCCACCGACTATTCAGTGCGGAGCAGCACCGCTTCGGCGATCCGGTCGGTCATCCACTGCTCGATGGCGGGATCTCCCAGCGCATGATCGTCGGCGAGCACGAACGCCAGCCGGATGTCGGACAGTGCTGCGATCGTTGTTGCGGCCTCGTCGACCGTGAGCGACGGCCGCAACGCCCCCAACTCGTTCAGCCGCTCGGTACCCGCAGTGCGCCCGCCCGGTGACGCCGGCCCCCCTCCTCGGCGATGGTCGCGAGTTCCGGCTCGATCCGGGCTGCGTCGAGGCTCGACCGCACGAGGTCTCCGCAGCGCTCGTGGATGCGACGGGTGATGCGCGCCGACACGGCCACCACCTCCCGAGGCGGGGCAGCACCGTGCGCTATGTCCTCGACTCCCTGCAGCCGCTCGCAGTGGGGGTCGTGGCCATCCACGGCAACGCCGTCCTCGAGTGCCCCACCGGACCAATGGCCGGCACCAGCCGCAGCAGCTTTACCATGGTGCTCGCGCAGCGCGATGGCGGCTGGCGAGCCCTGACGTTCCACAACACGCTCGTGCACGCCTGACAACATCGGTGGACTCAGGTGCTCTACCGCACCGCGGGGGGCCATCCGTCGAAGGCGATGGCCAAAGCGGCGTCTTCGCGCTGCCCTACGTGCTCGTCGCCGGCGCCGCAAGTCGGTTTGCCGATCGTCGCGGCGGGGTCCGTGGGTTCGTCCTCGGGGCAGCGATACAGATCCCGATCGTGGTGGTCTACGGCATCATCGTCGATCCCTGGGTCGCGACCGGTGTCGCGCTAGTGGAGTCCTCCGGCCAGGCCTTTGCGATCATCGGAGCCGCGGCGGCGCTGGCCCATACCGTCGACCCCGCGCGGGCAGCAGGATCTCAAGGCCTGATGCCGCGGCCGGGCTGATCGCGGCCACCGTCGCTGCCGCCGCCTCGGGTGCGGTCTATCAGTGCGGCGGACCGATCGTTCTCTTCGTCGCAACCGCAGCCGCCGTCGTGCTGGTCGCAGCGCTCGGACTTGCCTGCGTACGGTCGTCACGCCAGCCGCAGGTCGCGTGGGAACAGGACGGGAGCCCAGAGTTGCGCGAGAACGAGCCGCCTGTCGGAATCGAACCGACGACCTACGCATTACGAGTGCGTCGCTCTGGCCGACTGAGCTAAGGCGGCGTGCGCCGCCAAGCGGCGCGACGGTCAAGGATACAGACGGCGGGCCGAGCGAGGCTCAGCCGTCGCGCAGGCCGAGGTCGAGCGCATCGAGGGAGTCCATCGCCGCCCCTCGCTCGTGCTCCTCGGCGTAAGGACCGTCGCCCAGCACCATCGCAATCCCCTGGCGCAGCTGGTCAGAAAGCGGTGCCATGAGTGGCCACACCGCGAGCCCTTCGATGCGACGGATGCGGTCCGCAGCACCCACCAGCTGGGCTGCCGTGTTGGTTCGACCGCAGGCGAGCGCGACGCCGGCAAGACCGTCGAGGCAGTACGCGAGACCCTCCTGATCGCGCACCTGTCGATGCAGTTCGGCGGCCGCGGTCAAGCGTGAACGCGCCAGCGCGACGTCGCCGGCGAGCATCGCGTCGAGCGCGAGCTGGTCGAGCGACTGGGCACGCATGTAGTGGTCGTCGATGCGTTCGGCCCACTGCAGCGCTTCCTCATGCATAGCGGTTCCGCGGGGAACATCGCCTTCGAGCAGGGCGAGATCTCCGAGCGGCGTCAGCGCCAACGCGATGCTCCAGCCGTCGTCCACTGTGCGGAAGAGGGCCAGCGCCTCCTCGAGCATCGCCCGCATCTGTGCGGCATCGTCCTGTGGCAGCGTGATGGCCAGGCTGAACAGACTCTGCGCCCGCACCCAGTCGTCGTCGAGCTTCTTCGCGTCGTCAGCGGCAGCTTGCAGCATGGGTACGGCTTCCTGCGTATGGCCCAGGGCGATACGGATCGTGCCGCGCGTCCAGAGCAGCAGCGTGGCAAGTCGCGGGGAGAGCCGCGCAGATGAGGGCAATGTCGACGTGCGATCGGCGATGTCGAGCATCTCGCGCAGCAAGCCGTGCCGCCACCAGTATCGGTATGCAGGAGCTGCGATCGACAGTACGAGCTCCGCATCATCCTGTTCCACGGCCCAGCGCAGGACGGCACGGATGCTGTCGAGCTCGGCATCCATTCGCTCGCTTGCCCGGCGGCGCTCGTCCCCATCGGCGCTGCCCGCGAAGCTGCGTACGACTTCGCACACGTATCCGGACAACCGCCGCATCGCGTCGTCGTACTCGCCGGCTTGCCGCAACTGTTCGACGGCGTAGTCGCGCACCGTCTCCAGCATGCGAAAACGCGGCTCACCGTAAGGGCGATCGTCCGCGGTCACCAGGCTGTGCTCGACCAGAAACGACAGGGTCTCCAACACGTCGAAGGCGGTGTCGCCGCGGCACATCGCCTCCGCGCCATCGAGAGACCAGCCGCCGACGAAGACAGCGAGTCGCGACATCAGTGCACGTTCAGGTCCGTCGAGAAGGTCGAAGCTCCACGCGATGGTGCGACGCAGCGTTTGCTGCCGCGTCGGAGCGTCGACGTCATGCGAGCTCAGGTCAAGCGGTCGATCGAGTCGTTGGAGCAATGCCTGGGCCGACAGCAGCCGGACGCGCGCTGCCGCGAGCTCGAGTGCCAGCGGGATGCCCTCGACACGGCGCACGATGTCGGCAACGTTCTGCGCGTTGTCATCGGTGATCGTGAAGTCGGGCCGAGCCTGTCGAGCCCGATTCACGAAGACCTGGACCGCCGGGAACGCCGCCACGGCTGCCGCATTCGCGTCCATATCGGGCGGAGTCAGCAGTGGCGACAGCGTCACCTCGTGCTCCCCACGAACGCGCAGCACGCGGCGGCTCGTCACCAGCGCTCGCACACCCGGCGCCGACGTCAGCAGTCGAACGACCTCGCTCGCGGCCGCCGACACCTGCTCGAAGTTGTCGAGCACCAGCAACATCGGTTGATTCGCGAGCCGATCGGCCAGCACGTAGAAGGCTGCGCGGGTGCCCTCGAGGCGTATGTCCAGCGCCGCTGCGATGATCGACGGTACGAGCGCAGCATCCTGCACCGACGACAGGTCGACGAAGCAGACCTCGCCTGGATCGGCCACCTGACCAGCAGCTTCGAGGGCGAGCCGCGTCTTGCCTATCCCTCCCGGGCCGGTGATGGTCACCAGCCGCGTCTCTGGGCGGCGCAGCAGGCCAAGCACCTCGCCGAGCTCGGCCTCGCGACCGAGCAGCGGCGTCAGTGGGACAGGCAGCGGCTCGGGATGCAGCGCTGTGGACGCGGACCTGGTCGCGGCGAAGCGCTCGGTGAGGAGAACGGCGAGGTCGTCGGCGATCCGCTCTTCGAGCTCAGTGGCATCCGCATACGGCGTCGTGGACGCCCCGGCATGTGCCCAGATGTCCTCGATCATCGTCATGAGTCGTGGCTCTCGATCCGGGGCCGGCGCCTTGACGTACATCAGCCTCGGCATGCTGCCCGAGAGTCGGTATTCGTCCTCGAGACCTGAAATGTCGCTCTCAGGTGCAACCCATCCGTACCGATCGCCGTAGATACCTATGAAGACGTCGCTTTGCGCGAGGTACGAGCGGTAGAGCTGGCGCGGTGGATGCGGTCGGGCACCCAGCTCGAACATCACCGGAGTCAGCCGTAGTCGCTTGATCGCCGCACGAGCGGCGAGGCGTTCGGGGGCCAGCTCCTCGAGGGTCGAAGAAACGAATACCCGGACGCGTTGGTCGTGGGTCAAGATGTCGGGCGGCAGATCGAGCGTGGACGAGTCCTGCGTCATCGTCCCTCCGATATCGACTGATCGGCCGCGGTGGGTCGCCAACGGCGCGATCATGGCTAGCGTACGGCTGTTGAGAGGCGAGCGAGGCTGACGTGAATACCGCACCTGACACCGCTACGACACATCGTGGTCTCTTGCCCGTGACGAGAGCCACGCTGCTTGCGTTTGCGCTCCTCACGTTTCTCGCCCTGATTGTGCTTTTTGTCTTCTCTGCGCAGACGGAGGACTACTTCGCCTGGACGATCCAACCCCCGGTGACGGCGGCCTTCCTCGGCGCCGCGTACGGCGGTGGCTGCGTCCTCGTGGCCCTGTCGATTCGCACCGGCGCCTGGATCAACGCGCGGCTGCCCCTGCTGACGATCCTGCTGTTCGCGGTCCTCACGCTGATCGCGACGCTGGTGCACATCGACCGCTTCCACTTCTCTGCTCCTGGGGCGATTGCGCGGTTCGCGGCGTGGTTCTGGCTGATCGTCTACATCGCCGTTCCCATCGCGCTCACCGTCGTTCTGGTCGCCCAGGAGCGGATGCCGGGCAGTCATCCGCCACGGCGGCTCCCGCTGCCCCGATGGGTCGCCGCCCTGCTCCTGGTCCAGGGCACCATCCTGCTGATCGCCGGCGTGGTGCTGTACGTCTGGCCGGCCACGGAGAATTCCACCTGGCCGTGGCAGCTGACCCCGCTCACGGCCCGTGCGACCGGAGCGTGGTTGATCTCGTTCGGCGCGGCGGCCCTCCTGGCGCTACGCGAGAACTGCATGATCCGCCTTCAGATCTCCTCGCTCGCGTACGGCGTCTTCGGGCTGCTCGAGCTGATCGCAGCACTGCGATTCGCAGGCGACCTGCGCTGGGATGAGCCCGCCGCCTGGCTCTTCGTGATCATCGCGACGTCGATCGCCCTGACCGGCGGGTACGGCTGGTTCGCCGCCCGCCGCTATCTCGCGGAACACGCTTCGTAACATGCCGGCCGTGACCGACCCGAGGCTGGATCGCGACGCAGTGGCCCACACCCTCCGCCTGGTCGCCGACGAGGCGACGCGATACCTCACCACGATCGACGAGGCCGCGGTGGGCCCGCCATGCGAGGCCGGGTCGAGCGGCGGGCATGGCCGGCGCCCTGCCCGAGCAGGGATCGGGGTCGCTGGGCTGCATGTGGATGGCGCGTTCGGGGTGTTCGCCGCCGTTTCCCCCGCGACTCGTCACCTCGTCCGCGGCCTGGATCGGGCTCACTCCGTCGCCGTCGACGGGCACAAGTGGCTGACGTGCCCTACGACTGCGGCGCGGCCTTCGTCCATGACCCAGACGTCCATCGCGAGACGTTCACATCCTCAGCCGCCTATCTGGGTCAGGCTGAGCGGGATCGCCCTGTCTTCAGCAATCTGGGGCCGGAGATGTCGCGACGCGCGCGAGCGTTGGCGGTGTGGGCCACGCTGCATGCGTACGGCCGCAGCGGATACCAGGCAATGGTCGAGCGCCACGTTCGGCTGGCGGGGCGACTGGCCGCCCAGGTGGACGCCGACCCCGACCTCCAGCGCCTGGCGGAAGTCCCGCTGAACGTCGTCTGCTTCCGCTACCAACCCTCCGGCGTCGCGGAAAGCGAGCTCGACGACCTCAACCGTCGGCTCGGCCAGGCAGTGCTCGATGACGGTCGGATCTATTTCGGGACGACCGTCTACGACGGCAAGGTCGCCTTTCGGCCGGCGATCGTCAAACTGGCGTACGGAAGAAGCCGACGTCGATCTCATCGTCCCCACCACCCGCGAACTCGGAGCCCGTCTCCGCCAGGAGTAGTGGCCAGGCTGTCAGGCGCAGGTCGTGCCCTCCGCGGGCGGGGTGCCGTCGAGGAGGAATCGATCGACGTTGTCGTCGATGCACGCGCTGCCCCGCTTGTAGGCAGTGTGCCCATCGCCGTCGTACGTGAGCAGCACTCCTGACGAGAGCTGATCAGCCAGCCGCTGCGACCACGAGTACGGCGTCGCTGGGTCGCGGGTGGTGCCGACGACGAGGATCGGCGGCGCGCCCTCGGCAGAGATCGCCTCCGGCTCCCCCACCGGGGCGACCGGCCAGGTAGCGCAGGGCAGGGCACCCCAGGCGATATACGAGCCGAATCGCGGCGACGCTTGCTGCAGAGCGGGCACGGCAGCGCGCGCGGAGTCCGCGCCACCCTGGGCCGGCCGGTCGATGCAGTTGACGGCGTAGATGGCGTCGTTGGAATTGGACACGAAGCGACCGTCCTCTCGGTCGGTGTAGAGGTCCGCGAGCGCGAGGAAGCCATCGCCGATCCCTGCCAGCCCAAGCTGGAGCACACGCCGCAGGATCGGCCAGCCGTTCACGTTGTCGTACAGGGGCGCGATCACTCCGATCGAGGCGAGACCCTGGGTGACCTCCCGATCGCCAGAGCTGCCGAGCGGTTCGGCATCGATCTCGGCGAGCAAGGCGTCGAACGTCGCGAGCGCGGTCTCACGGTCATTGCCAAGCGGGCAGTCGGGTCGGGGCACGCAGTCATCGACGAACGCGTTCAGCGCGAGCTCGAACCCGGCAGCCTGATCGGCCAGCAACTGGCCCTCCGTCAGGTCCGGCGCAACGGCACCGTCGAGAACGAGTCGCCCGGCGCGCTCGGGAAACAGCTGGGCGTAGGTCGCGCCGATGAACGTGCCGTACGACTTGCCCAGGTAGGTGAGCGTCTCGTCGCCGAGTACGGCGCGAAGCACGTCCAGGTCGCGGGCGACGTTCTCGGTCCCGATGTGCGGCAGCAGCCGCGCCTCGGGACTCGCTGCGCACAACTGTGAGAGCCGCTCAGACAGCTCGACGAGGCGCTGCTCCTCCCCGGCGTCGTCAGGTGAGCCGTCGGCCGCGAGGAACTCGTCGGTCTGCGCGTCGTCCTGGCAACGCAGCGGGGTACTCTCGCCGACCCCGCGCGGGTCGAAGCCGACCACGTCGTAGCGCCCCAGAACGGCCGCCCCGATCTGATCAGGTGCACCGCGCGCGTAATCGAGGCCGGACCCGCCCGGACCACCCGGGTTGACCAGCAGCGAGCCGATCCGCTGCGCTTGATCCGCGACCGGGAGTCGGACCAGGGCGAGCTCGATGGTCTCGCCGCCAGGATCGGCGTAGTCGAGGGGAACCGCGACACGCGCGCACTCGAACCCGTCCTCGCAATCCGACCATTGCGGTTGCTGGGCATAGAAAGTCTCGAGCCCGTCGGTCGCACTGGCGCTGGCTGTCGACCCCGGCGATGCCGTGTCGTCAGCCGAGGGCGAGTCTCCCGTGGTGCAACCGACGAGCGCGAGGGCGATGACGCAGACCACGAGGGCGAAACGACGCACTGCCCCATCTTGCCGCGCCCCTCCGCGGCAGCTCATGCGGCCGCGCTCACAAGGTGACGAAGAACGCAATGATCACGACCGTGACGAGCAGCGTCGAGATCCACGCGGCGCGGGCACTCACCGTCGTCGGTTCGGCCTCGATCTCCTCGACGGTCTCCGTGACCGGCGCGCCGGCGTTCGGCGGGCGTCATCCCGAGAAGGCGGCGGAACTCTCCCTCTGCGACAACGAGCGTGCCGGCGCCGACTCCGTCGAACAGGCTGAGCGACGTGGCACCATTCACGATGCGCAGCAGCCAGCGCGCGGTTGCCCGAGGCAAGCCCACTCGCTGACTGCCACCGGGCTCGGATCCGGTCCTCGTTGCGCACCTCGCGCAGCCCGTGCACTCCGTATCGAAAGACCGGCAGCAATCCGTCTCGAAGGAACCGGGCCTCAACGAGACGGTCGCGCCGGCCTGCGACGAGGTCGAGCCGGAGCGCGGGCTGCTCTGACATGAGCGCCGTGCTTACTCCGCGGGCGGAGTTGCGTATGCGGCGTCGTGCGCCTGGCGCGGCGCGCACACGCTGGCCTTGCTACACGCGCAGCGGCGTCCCGACTCGGCGAGCCGAACGACGACGGTGTCACTGGGAACGTTGTGCCCGACGACCGTGCCGTCGCCGGCGGGCGACGTCACCTTGGTGCCGAGCGCTGGCGCGTCTGCCTTGAACTCCTGATACAGCGGGTGCTCGTACTTGAGGCAGCACATCAGCCGGCCGCAGGCGCCGGAGATCTTCAGTGGGTTGAGCGGCAGGTCCTGGTCTTTCGCCATCCGCACGCTGACCGGCTCGAAGTCCTTGAGGAACGTCGCACAGCACAGGTCGCGCCCGCACGGACCGATGCCGCCCTGGACGCGTGCCTCATCGCGGGCGCCGAGCTGGCGCAGCTCGATGCGCGCGTGCAGCTCGCGGGCCAGGTCGCGAACCAGCGCTCGAAAGTCGACGCGGTGCGGCGCGGAGAAGTAGATCGTGATCGTGCGCTGCCGGTCGACGTAGTCGACCGCGACCACCTTCATCGGGAGCTCGTGTTGCCGGATCAGTCGCTTCGCTACCGACTTTGCCTCGCCCTTGCGCCGCCGGTTCGTCTCATCGCGCTCGACTTCCGCTTCGCCGGCAAGGCCCTCGATCACCGGCAGTCCGCCGATGTCCTCGGTCACGTACTGCGGCGCCCACACGCATTCCGCTACCTCGGGTCCCTCACTGGTGGGCACCAGCACCTTGTCGCCGACCCGCGGCGTGTGGGCGCCGGGGTCGAGGTAGTAGAGGCGGCCGTACCGCTCGAAGCTGACGGCCATCACCATGCCCACGCGCAGACCCTACACACGGGGGCGCTGCCCCCGTGCTCCCCCGAACCCCACACGGCCTTCCGCATACGGGCCCCAAACGCGCACGGATTACCGTGCGCGGAGGCTTAGCATCATCGATTCGACGGCGAGCAGCGGCGCGACATTGGCCTCGATGGCCTCGCGGCAGGCGAGGATCGCGTCCAGCCGGTGCAGGGTTTGCTCCGCCGAGGTGCCGCGGGCCACCTTCTCGATCGAGCTGCGCAGCTCGTCATTGGTCAGTCCCACCGTCGCCGAGCTCTGCACCGCGAGGACGTCGCGGTAGAACGACGCCAGGTCGAGCAGTGCCCGGTCCAGCGCGTCGCGCTTGGTCCGGGTGGTCCGCGCCTTCTGCCGCCGTTCGAGGTCCTTGAGCGCGCCCTCCGCGCCACGGGGCATGCCGCGGCCGGTGGCCCCGGCGCCGAGGGCGAGGCTCAGCTCCTCGGTCTCGGTCGCGTCGAGGTCGGCGGTCACCTCGGCGGCGTCCTCGGTCGTGGCGTCCACCAGGTTGGCGGCGGCGGTGACGCAGCTGCCGACGTCGGCCAGCTGGAGGGGCAGCCGCAGTACCTCCTGCCGACGCAGCCGGGAACGCTCGTCGGTCGCCAGCCGGCGGGCCCGCCCGATGTGTCCGCCTGCCGCGCGCGCTGCAAACGCCGCCATGGCCGGGTCGATCCCGTCGCGGCGGACGAGGACCTCCGCGACTGCGGCATTCGTCGGCGTGCGCAACACCATCAGCCTGCACCGCGAGCGAATTGTCGGCTCCAGATCGTCGGCCGACGGCGTACACAGCAGCCACACCGTACGTGCGGCGGGTTCCTCGATTGCCTTGAGCAGGGCGTTGGCAGCGTCCTCGGTCAGCCGGTCGGCGTCCTCGATCAGGATGACTTGCCAACGATTTCCGGCCGGCGACAACGCCGCACGCCGGACCAGATCCCGCGTGTCCGCCACGCCGTACGAGAGTCCGCTCGGTCGGACGACCTCGACGTCGGCGTGCGTGCCCATCCGCACCGTGTGGCAGGCGGAGCACGTTCCGCAGCCGCCGTTCGGGCACTGCAGCGCAGCGGCGAACGCGCGCGCCGCGGTAGAGCGTCCTGATCCCGGTGGACCGGTGAAGAGCCAGGCGTGCGTCATGGCGGCCCCCGGTTGCACCGAGTCGGCCACGGGGTCGCCGTGCAAGATCGCTTCGGCGGCGGAAACCGCGCGTCGCAGCTCAGCGACGACGCGCTCCTGTCCGACGAGATCGTCGAAGACGTCGGGTGCGGTCGCGACGCCAGTAGTCACGGATCGATGCGCGGGAGCAGCTGCGTGTGCTCCTCGTCCGGGTCGTCCCCCGGCGCGGCGCGATGGCGTCCCTCCCGCGTTGATCGATGTGGGTCGTCGTCCGGGGTGCCGAAGATCTCGTCGGCCAGATCGGCTTCCTGGATCCGTACGGGCTGACCGGTTCGATCGTCGTAGCTGTCGGCGTAGAGGTAGCGGAAGGCTTCCTCCCGTGCGACACGCCGTTGGATGTGATTGTCGGACAGCCGCTGCCGAGACGCCTCGGTTTCCGCGATGCGCTGCCGGTTGTCCTCGTCCTCGTGGCGCAGGTGCAGCGTCTCCTCCTGCGCGCGGCGACGATGCTCCTCGGCCAGCGTCAAGGCCTGGGTTTCGGCGTGCTGGCGCTCCTCGTCAGCGGCACGCCGCTGTTGCTCGCCGTCGAGTTCGACTTGGCGGCGCTCCTCCTGCTCGGCGCGGGCACGTTCCTCGTGCTCCCTGCGCCACCGCTCCTCGATCTCCTGCCGCTCGCGCGCGGACAGCGGCACCCGGTCCTGGAGCCGCTGCCGGATCCGGACGGCCGCCTCCTCGATGGGCAGCGATGCGTCGACGACGACGTACCTCGTCGGATAGCGCTGGGCGAGTGACAGAAACTCGGCGCGAACGCGGTCATGGAACTCCGCCGGCTCGGACTCGAGCCGGTCGAGCTCGGTGCCTCGGCGGGCGAGACCAACCTCCGGAGGGACGTCGAGGAGCACCGTGACGTCCGGCACCAGACCACTCGTGGCCCATTCCGACAGGTAGGCGATGTCGTCAGCGGGCAGCGCCCGACCAGCGCCCTGATAGGCAATGGACGAGTCGCTGTAGCGATCCGTCACGACGATCGCGCCGCGCTCCAGCGCGGGGCGCACGATCGTATCGACGTGGTCGGCCCGGTCGGCGGCGTACAGCAGCGCCTCCGCTCGCGCGCTGGGACTCTCCCGAGCTGGATCGAGCAGCGTCATGCGCAGCATGCGGCCGACCGGCGTGGATCCCGGCTCGAACGTCAGCACGACCTCGTGTCCGCGGTCGATGAGGAAGCTCCCCAGCCGCTCCGCCTGGCTCGACTTGCCAGCGCCCTCGCCGCCCTCGAACGCGATGAGATACCCGCCGAGTGCCGCGCCGGGGGTCGGCTGCGGGCGGGCGTGCAGCGCGGTCCGAAGATCGCGCAACAGCGGCTCGCCCGCGCGATCGTCGATGCGCTGGTACGTCAGCACGCCCAGGGCGAGTGCCACCAGGCCAATGACCACCAGGGTGATCGCGGCGCCGTTGTAGTCCACGGCGACGGCATCGGTGAACGTGAAGCGGTGAGCACCGACCGCACCGGCGATCAGCGGCACGACAACGACGACGGCCACGAGGACGACCGGCAGCACGGTACGAGCTCGCGCCAGCAGGCCCTCACCGGTCGTCCAGGCGACGCCGGCGAGGAAGCCGAGGACGACCGCCCCGAGGACCACGAATACCAGGTTGGGCACCAGGGCGAGCAGGACGAGAAACGCGCCGGCGAGGACACCGGTGAGCCCGAGCAGCCGGCGGCGACTGAGGCGAGGCAACACTCTCGGCGCTGCGGCGATCCCCAGCGCGAGTCCGGCAAACACCGCGGCGACCAGGACGCCGTACGCCGCGTTCCCGCCCCTCAGGTCAGCGACGTAGAGGCGCGCGGCGCCGATCAGAGCGGCCACCGGAGTGACGGCGACGAGCAGGGCCGCGGTAAGCGGCTCGACCTGCCAGCCCCCGCCACGATGGCTGCGCCACGAGGGGCGCGAGCCTCCGAGCGGCACGGACACCGCGGCGACAGCGGCGAACAGGAACGTTGCCGACGTGACGTAGAGGGCCAGATCGACCCCGTTGGTCAGGAAGAACGGGATGCCTGCCCCGAGTGCGCCCGCGAGCAGCGCGAGGAGTGCGAAGAACACGCCGGCAACGAGCGCGCAGCCGTACCACGTCACCCGGCTGAGTCGGTCGGCGTCGTCGAGCAGCTCGGCCGGGACGAGTCGCGGCACCGTCGCGCGCCGCGCCGCCGCCACGAGGGTGCCTGCGATGGCGATGAAGAAGGTGGCGACGAACAGCCACCACAACCGGCCGATGAGTGGGATCGAGAGGAACAGCGCGGCGCGGATCGCGTCGCCGCCCACCATCGTCCAGCGCCGGCCGAGTCGATCCGTGACGACGTGAGCGACCGGATCGAGGAGCAACGGCGGGATCAGGCGCAGCGCGAACACTGCCGCGATCGCGGTGCCAGCGGCCACGTAGCTGCTCGATGCGAGCGCGACAGCGAGCGAGGTGGCCGCGAGCAGGCCGAGCCAATCGCCCAACGTGGACAGCGACAGCGCGGTCCACAGCGCGCGGGCAGGCGGCAACGAGAGCAGGCCGCCGTCGGAGGCGGTGGCATCGGGCCGAGCGGGGGAAGGCGCGTCGATGGACGGGGATGGTGGTGCTGCTGGTGCTGCTAGAGCGGCGGATGCGTCGGGCGGAGCTGCGTCGGCGGGCGGCGGGGCGTCCGACGCCGCCGCGTCACTCGCCACGTCCGCGGAGCGCGTCGCAGGAGGGATCTCAGCCACCCAGACACCCTAGCGACGGTGCGTGACAGTCCTTGACCGGTGTGCACAGGCAGGCTTCGTGGGCGCGCATCGACTTCCGTGCACTGCGCGAACATTGACGTGTTCCGGCAACTTCGAGCGTTTGCTGGTGACGCTCAAATTCGCCGCAATCGAAGGTGGCTGGGTCTAGCTCAGCAGGCGCGGCTGTCAGGAGCGCTTGGCTGCTGCCTTCTTCTTCTTAGCCGGAGCCGCCTTCTTGGCTGCACGCTTGCGCGGAGTCGACGGACCCTTGGCGCGCTTGTCGGCGAGCAGCTCCATAGCGCGCCCGTCCGTCAGCGTCGCCACGTCGTCACCCTTGCGGAGGCTGGCGTTGACCTCACCGTCGGTGACGTATGGCCCGAACCGGCCCTCGCGTATCAGCATTGGCTTACCGGTCGTGGTGTCGGGACCCAGCTCTCGCAGCGGCGTCGACGTCGCTGCACCTCGACCGCCGCGCTGCCGCGGCTGAGCCAGCAGCCCGAGAGCCTCCGGCAGCGACACCGTGAACAGCGAATCCTCGTCGGGCAGCGATCGCGACTCCGAGCCCTTCTTGACGTACGGCCCGTAGCGCCCGTTCAACGCCGACACTTCGACGCCGTCAGCTGGGTCTGTCCCGAGCACGCGTGGCAACGTCAGCAGTCGCAGCGCGTCTTCCAGTGTCACCGCATCCATGGACATGGCCTTGAACAGCGATGCCGTACGCGGCTTTGCCGACTTGGTGACGTCGTCGGGGAACACCTCGGTGACGTACGGCCCGTACCGGCCATCCTTCGCGACGATGTCGTAACCGGTCGCCGGATCTGAGCCGAGCACCCGATCGCCCGACGGTCTCTCGAGCAGCTCGCGCGCAACCTCGAGCGTCAGCTCGTCAGGGGCCATGTCGTCGGGGATGGTCGCTCGCTGCTCGCCTCGCTCGACGTATGGCCCGTACCGCCCGACACGCACGACGACGCCGTCGCCGAGCGGGAACGAGTTGACGTCGCGCGCGTCGATGTCGCCAAGGTTGTCGACGAGCGACTTGAGGCCGAGCGCGTCTACGCCGTTACCGTCAACGGCAGCATCAGCGCCGGCACCGAAGTAGAACCGTGTCAACCATTCAGCCATCTCGGCGTCACCGGTGGCGATCTCGTCGAGCACGTCTTCCATCTGCGCGGTGAAGTCGTAGTCGACGAGGCGTGCGAAGTGCTGCTCCAGCAGGCGGACAACCGCGAACGCGAGGAACGACGGCACCAGGGCGGTGCCCTTCTTGAAGACGTAGCCGCGATCGAGGATCGTCCCGATGATGCTCGCGTACGTCGACGGGCGACCGATCTCGCGGTCCTCGAGCTCTTTCACGAGCGTCGCTTCGGTGTAGCGCGCGGGCGGTTTGGTCGTGTGCCCTTCAGCATCGAGGGTGACTACCGTCAGCCCGTCGCCCTCCGACACCTGCGGCAAGCGGCGCTCGCGGTCGTCGAGCTCGGCATCGGGATCGTCGGCACCTTCGACGTACGCCCGCAGGAAACCCGGGAACGTGATGACACGGCCGGATGCACCGAACTCCGCATCTTCACCGTTGTTCGAACGACCGCCGAGCCGGATCGACACGGACTGGCCGGTGGCGTCGCGCATCTGCGATGCGATCGTGCGCTGCCAGATCAACTCGTAGAGTCTGAACTCGTCGCCGTGCAACATTGTCTCGGCGGGCGTGCGAAAGACCTCGCCTGCAGGACGTACAGCTTCGTGCGCTTCCTGCGCGTTCTTCACCTTGCTGTCGTAACGCCGCGGCACATCGGGCACGTAGTTGCGGCCGTAGAGCTGTGTCGCCTGCGCGCGTGCAGCATTGATAGCAGTCTCCGACAGTGTCGTGCTGTCGGTGCGCATATAGGTGATGTGCCCGTTCTCGTACAGCCGTTGTGCAACCTGCATGGTGCGGCGCGCGCTGAAGCCGAGCTTTCGACTCGCCTCCTGCTGCAGCGTCGTGGTGCGGAACGGTGCGTACGGCCGACGGGTGTACGGCCTGCGCTCGACGGAACGCACCTCGAAGACGCTGTCGCGCAGTGCCGCCGCGAGAGCTACAGCGCGTTTCTCGTCGAGGTGGAGCGTGTCGGTGCTGAGCTCGCCCACCGACGTGAAATCGCGTCCCTGAGCAACACGCCGTCCGTCAACAGCAACGAGCCGCGCCGGGAGGGTCGTGGGTTCGCCGCCACTGGCTTCGCGTCCCGTGTCGAAGGCGCCGTTGAGGTCCCAGTACGACGCCGAGCGGAAGGCGATCCGCTCGCGTTCCCGCTCGACGACGAGGCGCGTCGCCACCGACTGCACGCGCCCGGCCGACAGGCGCGGCATGACCTTCTTCCACAGAACGGGAGATACCTCGTAGCCGTACAGCCGATCGAGGATGCGGCGTGTCTCCTGCGCGTCGACCAGGCCCTGGTCGATGTCGCGCGGCGTGGTGAGCGCCCGCTCGATGGCCTCCGGCGTGATCTCGTGAAACACCATGCGGCGGACCGGCACCGTGGGCTTGAGCACCTCGCGCAGGTGCCAGGCAATCGCCTCGCCCTCGCGGTCCTCGTCGGTCGCGAGGAACAGCTCGTCGGCGCCCTTGAGGGCGTCCTTGAGCTTGCGCACCTGGGCCTTCTTGTCGCTGGGCACCACGTAGACGGGCTCGAACTCCTGGTCCACGTTGACGCCGAGCCGACCCCACGGCTCCTTCTTCAGTGCCGGTGGCACCTCGGCGGCGTTCTGCGGCAAATCGCGGATGTGCCCGATGCTGGCCTCGACGTCGTACCCGCGCCCCAGATAGCCCGCGATCGTCTGCGCCTTGCGCGGCGACTCGACGATGACGAGACGGCGCGTGCCGCTCGTCGCCGGGGTGGTGCGGGCCACGGTGCTCCTCACGAACAACAACAACAGGGTGGGCGGGGGGTGCGGCCCGCTGTGTATCACACGAGCCTGCTATCTGGCGAAACGGAACGCCAACCCATCCTGTTCCGCTCGTACTTCGCAAACATTTCTTTGCAAAGGAACGTTTGCGGTCTATGGTGGGTCTATGGAGCAGTCCACGACGCGCGTCGATGACCTCGAGACGCTGCGCGCGATCGCCCATCCGCTGCGGATGCGGCTGCTTGGCGCGCTGCGTGTCGACGGCCCGGCGACCGCCTCCGAACTCGGGAGGCGCTTCGACGAGAGCAGCGGAGCGACGAGCTACCACCTGCGGCAGCTCGCGCGGTACGGCTTCGTGGAGGAGGACCCAGATCAGCCGTCGCGGCGCGAACGTCGCTGGCGAGCCACCACGCACTACACCTCGTGGAACAGCGCGGACTTTCTCGACGACGTCGGGGGTCAATCGGCGCTACGGGTCTTCGAACGGCAGCGCATCGACTACACGGTCCGGCACCTGCAGAGCTGGTATGCGACACGCCGCGAGTGGCTTCGGGGGTGGAGTGCCGCCGAGATCGACAGCGACGACCTCCTTCGCCTGCGGGTCGAGGACCTCGAAGGGCTCAAGCGCGACATGGAGGCGCTTGTCCAGAGCTATAAGGCGGCGGAGCGCGATCCGGATGACGACGACGCTGCGCGCGTCCTCGTCATCAACTTTGCCTTTCCTGTTTCGGAGGTCGAGCTGTGATCACTCCTCGATCTGCACAGCGCCGCTTCATGCTGCTATCCGCCCTGCGATGGCTACCGCCAGGCGTGGAGATCCCCGTGCTCGTGCTGCTCGTCACATCGCGCGGGTACTCACTTGCGACAGTCGGAGCGCTGTTCGCCCTCCATGGCGCCGTAGTCGTGGTCCTGGAACTGCCGACGGGTGGCATCGCCGACGTGCTCGGGCGGCGCCGCGCGTTGCTGATGTCCGCCCTGCTCAACGTGCTGGCGGCTGTGACGTTTGCGGTAGCACTCGAGTTGTGGGCGCTTGTCGTCGCGGTGGTGCTGTTGGGCGCCGGTCGCGCGCTCGGATCCGGGCCGCTCGAGGCGTGGTACGTCGACACGGTGCAGGCCGCTGATCCCATGGCGGACCTGAAGCCGGGACTGTCGCGCGGGCAGGTGGCCGAGGCGCTGGCGCTGGCTGTCGGCGCGATTGCCGGCGGGCTGCTGCCCGTGCTGCTGTCCGATGTGCCGTCGAGCCGTGGTGTCCTGACGCCGCTCGCCGTCCCCCTCCTCGTCGCGGCGGTGCTGGCTGCCATTCACCTGATCGCTGTGGCCGCCCTGGTCGTGGAGCCTCCCGGGCAGCGTTCCTCGGCGACCCTACGAGGCGCCGTGCGCGACGTGCCGGCAACGATCAGGGCCGGAGTGCGGCTCGCGTATCTCGATCGAACCGTCGTGCGGTTGCTACTCGTCGCCGGTGTCGTCGGCGTTGCCCTATCGGGTCTGGAGTTGCTCGTTCCGGCGCAGTTCGCCGAGCTGCTCGGGGGCGAGGAGCGAGCGAGTGCGGCCTACGGCGTCATCGTCGCGGTGGCGTTCCTCGCGTCTGCGGCAGGAGCTGCTGCAGCGCCGGCGGCGGCTCGGCTGTCGCGAACTTCCGCACGCGCGGCGTTCGGCTTCATGGTCGGGGCCGCCGCGGCCATCCTCGGGGTTGGCCTCGCAACGTCGTTCCTGCTCGCCGCCATTGCCATCGTCGTGAGCTACCTGCTGCTCGGCGGAGCAGGCCCGCTCAAGGCCGAGCTCCTGCACCATCGGGTCGACGCGGCGCAACGGTCGACGATGGTGTCGCTGCAGTCCCTGGCCATGCAGCTGTTCGGCATCGTCGGCAGCTTCGCGCTCCCGGCATTGGCCGCCGTCGCTGGCCTGCCGATCGCCTGGTCGGCCGCCGCAGCTCTGCTTGCGCTGGCTGCGCTCCTCCTGCTGGGCATTCCCGACCGCCCGCCGGCAGACCCCGCACGGATTGGTTCTGGTCTGCTCGACACGCCCAGCGAGTCGCGCGCGAAGGAGCCAATCGATCACGGACGGTGACGCCGGCGTACCCCGTCCTCAACGGGTGCGGGGAAGTCACTGCTGGCGCAGCGCAGCCTGTTCGCGCTCGGCGCCGACTGCGACGCTCTTGCGCTTCGAGAACGCCACTGAAGCGACGATCACCAGGACAGCGCCGCCGGCGATGCCGAGGCGCAGCCCGGTGTTGGCGTCGGCGCCGATGGCCATGGTGACAATCGCCGGCGCGATGAGCACGGACACCAGGTTCATGACCTTGATGAGGGGGTTGATGGCTGGGCCGGCCGTGTCCTTGAACGGATCGCCAACGGTGTCGCCGATGACGGTGGCCGCGTGCGCTTCCGAGCCCTTGCCGCCGTAGTTGCCGTCCTCGACCAGTTTCTTCGCGTTGTCCCACGAGCCGCCGGAGTTGGCGAGGAACACGGCCATCAGCGTGCCGGTAGCAATCGCACCACCGAGATAACCGGCGAGCGGCCCGATGCCGAGCCCGAACCCGACGGCAACCGGTGCCAGCGCAGCTAGCAGGCCGGGCGTCGCCAGCTCGCGCAGCGAGTCGCGGGTGCAGATGTCGACCACGCGGCCGTACTCGGGCAGCTGAGAGCCGTCCATGATGCCGGGCTTCTCGCGGAACTGCCGACGCACCTCGAAGACGACGGCCCCGGCAGCACGGCTCACCGCGTTGACGGCGAGACCGGAGAACAGGAAGACGACTGCCGCGCCGAGTACGACGCCGACGAGCGTGTTTGCCGAGATGATCTCGTAGGTGAAGGCGACGGGCAGCGTACTGGCCTCCTCCCCTACCTCGACGAGCGCGGTCCGCACCGCATCGGTGTAGGACCCGAACAGCGCGGTCGCTGCGAGTACCGCTGTCGCAATGGCGATGCCCTTGGTGATCGCCTTGGTGGTGTTGCCCACCGCATCCAGCTCGGTGAGGATCTGCGCGCCGTCGCCGTGGACATCGCCCGACATCTCGGCGATGCCCTGCGCGTTGTCCGACACCGGACCGAAGGTGTCCATCGCGACGATGACGCCGACCGTCGTCAGCAGGCCTGTCCCGGCGATGGCGATGAGGAACAGCGAGATGATGACGGACCCGCCGCCGAGCAGGAACGCGCCGTAGACGGCGGCACCGATCACGAGAGCGGTATAGACCGCCGACTCGAGTCCCAGCGCGATGCCCGACAGGATCACTGTTGCCGCCCCAGTCAGCGAGGTGCGGGCGACGTCCTGGACGGGGCGCTTGTCGGTGCCAGTGAAGTAGCCGGTCAGCGACAGGATGATGCCGGCCAGGACGATGCCGATGACGACAGCCGCCGATGCCAGTACTCGCGGATCGCCTGGGTGGCTGGCAATGTCCGCCGGTACGTCGCTGAGGCCGTCGAACGACGATGGCAGGTAAATGAACGCTGCAACCACGCATAGCACTGCGGAGATCAGCGCGGACAGGTAGAAGGAGCGGTTGATCGTGGTCAGGCCGTTCTCGCCGGGGCGAGGCCGCGTCAGGTACACGCCGATGATCGCCGTGATCGCGCCGAGCGCTGGCACCAGGAGCGGGAAGACGAGCCCCTCCTCCCCGAACGCTGCCCGGCCGAGAATGAGCGCGGCCACCAGGGTGACGGCGTACGACTCGAACAGGTCGGCGGCCATGCCGGCGCAGTCGCCCACGTTGTCACCGACGTTGTCGGCGATGGTGGCTGCGTTGCGCGGATCGTCCTCCGGAATGCCCACTTCGACCTTGCCGACCAGGTCGGCACCGACATCGGCAGCCTTGGTGAAAATGCCGCCGCCAACGCGCATGAACATGGCGAGCAGCGCCGCTCCGAACCCGAATCCCTCGAGCACATTCGGGGCGTCGCCGCGGTAGATGAACACCACCACCGCCGCTCCAAGCAGGCCCAGGCCCACCGTTGCCATCCCCACGGTGCCCCCGGTACGGAAGGCAATGCGCATCGCCGGATCGCGGCCCTCGTCGTTCGCAGCAGCGGCCACACGCATGTTGGCCTTGGTGGCGAGCGACATGCCGAGGTAGCCGATGCTCGCGGAGAACACGGCGCCGACGATGAAGAAGATCGAGCGGCCGATGCGGATGTCCATGTCCCCCGGCAATGCGAACAGCAGCGCGAAGACGAGGACGACAAAGATGCTGAGGGTGCGGAACTGCCGATTCAGGTACGCCGACGCGCCCTCCTGGACGGCGCGACCGATGGTCTGCATACGCGTCGTGCCCTCGGGTGCTGCCAGCACCTCGCGGCGAAAGACACTGGCCATCGCCAGTGCGATGAGGCCAATGACGGCCACGACCACGACATAGGTGAGATTGCCGATAGACAGGGACACAGCACCGGATTCCTGGGCAAGCACGTCCCCGGACATGTGACGTCCTCCTTGACGTCGGGCGGGTCTCGCCCGCTAGCTCAAGTCACGGCCGGCACAGTCAGCCGTACGTCACGTATGAACCAGTACGTCACGTATGAACATTGTCGTCGACCACGTCGAAAGCCGACCGTCCCCGGCATCGGGCGTGGTCGGCGTGCCCGGAGTCTACTGGGAAGTAGACGGTGCCCCCAAGTCCCCGGGCGCGGTGGTTGCAACCGGCACGAGTGGCCAGCTCATGCAGACGCTGGTGCCCGAGTCAGTGACATCGACGTCGAGATCGTCGACGAGTTCGCCGATCACGGCGATGCCAACACCCGCCGGCAGCGGTTCGAACAGGGCATCGTCGCCATCGAGATCCACCGTCCGAGCCAGCTCGGCGAGCGCATCACTGCCTGGCCCGGGCACGTCGGGATCGCCAGCCCGCGCGCAGTCCTCAACGCTGATGACGAACCGAGTAGGCCCCTCGCTAAAGGACACCCGGATCAGGTCGGTGAGGCCGCTGCGTCGGTGCAGCTCGACCGCTCGTGTGCACGCTTCACCGACCGCGAGCCGGACCTCGTCAAGCACCTGCGCGTCAACACCGACACGGCGCGCAACCGCGCTCGCGATCAGCCGGGCCGTACGAACATGAGCCGGCAGCGGCGAGAACGACAGCTCGACGGTCGACACCAGACTCCTCCGGTGTCAATCGGACGCCTGCGCGGCTTCCTCGACCGTGGCGTGAATGGGAAACACCTTCGTCAGGCCGGTGATCCGGAAGATCTTGAGGATGCGCTCCTGCGTGCACACCAGGCGCAGCGAGCCGTCATGAGCGCGCACGCGCTTGAGGCCACCAACAAGGACGCCGAGACCGGTCGAGTCGAGGAAATCGACCTTCTCCATGTCGACGATCAAGTGATAGTTGCCCGCGGCCACGAGGTCGACCAGCTGCTCACGCAGCTTGGGGGCCGTATAGACATCGATCTCGCCGCCGACCTCGACGACGGTCCGATCTCCCTCGGTGCGGGTCGATAGCGACAGGTCCACTCTGTTCCTCCACGCGTGTATGGCCGACGCATTCAATCACGATTACAAATCGCTCACGCTTCTCGCTGCCGCTCGTCGCAACGCTTCGAGACGCCTGGATCAGCCTCCCCCATGCGCCGACGCGCACACTTCCGCAACCGCGATCGGTTGCGCCGCGAAAGCGCGGCCGGATGCGAGACTGGCGGGGATGGTTGCCGCCCCAGTCGATGCCGGCCGAATGACGGTGCCCGACCAGCCCGCCCGCGTGCTGGACCGGTTGCTGGCGCCGTCCGGACGCCGTGACCGGGTGACGCACGTGGAGCATGTCCCGTCCCGGCCTGGTCGAACCGCCGCCTGGCCGGACTGGGTCCCGTCGCAGCTTCGTACCCGCTTGGCCGCCCGCGGTGTCGCCCGGCCGTGGCAGCACCAGGTCGAGGCCGCGGAGCACGCGTATGCCGGCCGCTCGGTCGTCGTCGCGACCGGCACGTCGTCGGGAAAGTCGCTGGCGTACCTGCTGCCGGGGATCACGGCGGTGCTGGAGGGCATGAGCGCGCCCGGCGGCCGTGGCGCGACCGTTCTGTACGTGGCACCGACCAAGGCGCTCGCCGCCGATCAGCTCCGGAGCGTGAATGCGCTCGGTCTGCCTGGCCTGCGGGCGGCGACGTTCGATGGCGACACGCTGCCGGAGGATCGGGACTGGGCCCGCGAGCACGCCGCCTGGGTGCTGACCAATCCCGACATGCTCCACCGGTCGCTGCTGCCGAGCCACCAGCGGTGGACGACGTTTCTTCGCTCGTTGCGCTACGTCGTCGTTGACGAGTGCCACTCGTACCGCGGGGTGTTCGGATCGCACGTCGCACAGGTGCTTCGCCGGCTGCGCCGCGTGTGCGCTCGGGCCGGAGCCTCGCCCACCTTCGTGCTCGCGTCCGCCACGGTCTCCGACCCAGCGGTGTCCGCGGGCAGGCTCACCGGCGTCCCGATCGTCGAGGTGACCGACGATGCGTCGCCGCGCGGGCCGATGTCGTTCGCCCTGTGGGAACCGGGCACGACCCACGCGCGGATGGACACCGGATCGCCGGTCCGGCGGTCGGCCACGGCCGAAACCGCCGAGCTCCTCGCCGACCTGGTCGCCGATGGAGTGCACACGCTCGCGTTCGTCCGGTCGCGCCGGGGTGCGGAGGCCGTCGCGTTGACTGCCCGCCGGTTACTCGCCGAGGCTGCGCCAGAGCTCACCGAGCGGATCGCCGCCTACCGGGGCGGGTACTTCCCCGAGGAACGGCGACGGCTGGAAGCTCAGCTGCGATCCGGGGAATTGCTGGGCGTCGCGACGACGAACGCACTCGAGCTCGGGGTCGACGTCATCGGCCTCGATGCCGTCCTGCTCGCGGGCTTTCCGGGCACCAGGGCATCGCTGTGGCAGCAGGCGGGCCGCGCCGGTCGAGCCGGTCGGGAAGCGCTCGCCGTGCTGGTCGCGCGCGACGACCCGCTCGATACCTACGTCGTGCATCACCCTCATGCGCTGCTCGGCCGCCCGATCGAGGCGACCGTGCTCGATCAGGACAATCCGTACGTTCTGGCGCCCCACCTGTGTGCTGCCGCGGCCGAGCTCCCGCTCTGCCCGGACGACCTCGAGCTGTTCGGGCCGGCCGCCGAGTCGGTGCTCGAGGAGCTGGTCCGGCAGGGGTTTGTGCGGCGACGCGCCACCGGCTGGTACTGGACACGCCGAGAGCGCGCCTGCGACCTCGCCGACATCCGCGGCACCGGCGGACCCCCCGTGCGCGTGGTCGAAGCCGACACGGGCCGCGTCCTCGGCACTGTGCACGCGAGTTCGGCGCCGTCGACGGTCCACACCGGAGCCGTCCATCTTCACCAGGGAGAAACCTTCATCGTCCGCTCGCTCGACCTCGAGGACGGCGTCGCGCTCGTCGATGCCGGCCAACCGGATTGGACCACCGTGGCGCGCGACGTCACGGACATCCGGATCCTGCGGACCGACGACGAGGACGCCTGGGGAGACGCCCGGCTGTGCCTCGGGACGGTCGAAGTCACCAGCCAGGTCGTGTCGTACCTGCGCCGGCGGGTGCTGAGCGCTGAGATTCTCGCCGAGGAGCCGCTGGATCTGCCGGCACAGACGCTTCGTACGCGGGCGGTCTGGTGGACGGTGACCGACGAGCAGCTGCAACAGGCCGGGCTCGACGCTGCCGACGTGCCCGGCGCCGCTCACGCTGCTGAGCACGCGTCAATCGGCCTCCTGCCGCTCGTGGCCACCTGCGACCGGTGGGACATCGGCGGGGTGTCGACCGCTCTGCACCCCGATACCGGGCGGACGACGGTGTTCGTGTACGACGGCCACGCCGGTGGCGCTGGTTTCGCCGAGCGTGGCTTCACCATGGCGCGCGCCTGGTTGGGCGCGACACGCGCGGCCGTTGCATCCTGTGACTGCG
Source organism: uncultured Actinomycetota bacterium (assembly GCA_963801015.1). Classification (GTDB taxonomy): domain Bacteria; phylum Actinomycetota; class Actinomycetes; order CAWDCV01; family CAWDCV01; genus CAWDCV01. The sequence goes on from CAWDCV010000002.1 coordinate 957,569, forward strand.
AGGTCGGGTGCCCCTCGTGCGTACAGTCTCCTAAGTGCGGAAACGGCAACGTTCCGCTACATAAGGTGGGAGCGGTTCGGCTGCTCGACGTTCTCCTCGACGGCGGCGACGAGCGCTAGATCCGGTCCCCGTGCTCTGTGTGTTCGGGGACCTTGGAGGAGATCCACATGGCGATCATCGGACTGCTACTGCTGCTGCTGGCGCTCGCGCTGGTCATCGGTGTAGTCGTCGACAACAACGTGCAGGTCATCTTCGACGTGTTCGGCACGACGATCGATGACCTGACCGTGGCCGGCCTGTTCGTGGCGGGCGTGCTGACCGGACTCATCGGGGTCGTCGGCCTGTGGATGATGAAGGTCGGCGCGGCTCGGGCGAGGCGGCGCCGGCTCGAGGACCGCGAGGAGCGGGAGCGCGAGCGCAGCTCGATCGAGCAGCTCGCCCTGGAACGGGAGCAACTCGCCGCGGACAAGGCTCAGCTCGAAGCGCAGCTGCAGCGCGAGCGCGGCCGGGCGGCCGCCACCCGCCCCACGGAGCCTGACCGGCGCATCCTCAACGATCCAGGTGCGGTCCAGCGTCCTCCGGACGCCACGGCCGAGCCCCGACGAGGCGACGACCGCCCGACGCAGCCGACCGCCTGAGATATCACGCCACGAACGCCCGGTGCGGCATGCGGCGTCCGGTTTACCGCTCGACCTCATACTCGAGGGCGACCTGACCGCCCTCGTGAGGGTGCGCACTCACCAGGCGAAGTGACGTGAGGGGCACGGTCGGCGGTACGACCCCGCGCCCCGCACCGATCAGCGTCGGCACTATCCGAAGCCGAAGCACGTCGACCTCGCCGGCGGCGAATGCAGCGTCGGCCAGGGTGAGGCTTCCCCACAGGATGATCTCGCCGTCGTAGGTGTTCTTGAGGCGCCGAATCACCTTGACGCCGTCGCCGCGCTCGAGTGTCGCCGGCTCGTGCTCGCCCCACGGCACGGCATCGAGTGAGTTCGACACGACGTGCTTCGGCACGGTGTTGATGAGCTGCGAGATCGGCTCCTGGTCCGACTTCGGGGTCGGCCAATACTCGACGAACATGCGGTACGTCGTGGCGCCCAGCACGATCGCTCGTAGGTCTCGCAGGCGCTGTAGCTGCTCTTGGTCGATGTCGCCCCCATCGACAGGTTCCGGGACGAAGGCCATACCGCCATCGGCATCGGCGGCGGTGCCGTCGGCGGAGACGATCTGTTCCACGATCAAGCGGGCCACGGTGCTCCTCAGGTCGGGTGGAGGGGACGAGTCGCGATCAGCGGTCGGCGACCGCGGACGCGAGGCTGTCGAGCGCCTGGTCCCAGCCGTCGTACACATTGCCGTCGCCAGGATGGCCGGCGATGCCGCGCAGCCAGAACACCAGTTCGGTGCGCCCGTCCCGGTCGGTCAACGTGATGGTCACGACGGGCGCCACGTCCACCGGGTCGTCCGGGTTTCCCCAGGTGAAAACGAGCCGCTCGGGCGGCACGACCTCGAGGAACACACCGCCGGTGGGGTACGTCTCCCCGGTCTCCTCGGCGATCAGCGTGTAGCGATAGCGCCCGCCCTCGCGGACGTCGAATGAGATCGAATCACGCGGCGTGCGCCCGAAGTCGTATAGCCAGCGCGCGAGTTCGTCCTCTTCGGTCCACGCCCGCCATACGAGGTCGCGCGGCGCGTCGAGCGTACGAGTGATCGTGAACTCGGCCAGATTGTCCGTCGATGTGCGGTCACTCATCTGTGCTTGTCCTCCTCGGTGAGTGTGCGCTCTGTGAGTGTGCGAAGGCGCTCCTCCAGCGCGTCGAGCCGCCCCTCCCAGTGATCTCGATGCCGAGAGATCCAGGCGGCCACCTCGTCGAGCGGCTCGGTTCGAATCGTGAGGGTCCGCCATTGAGCCCGGGCGGTCCGCTCGACCAACCCGGCACGCTCGAGCACCTTGAGATGCTGCGAAACTGCCGGGCCGCTCATCGCGAACGGCGCCGCGAGTTCGCCGACCGTCGCCGAACCGTTCGACAGCCGAGACAGGATGTCGCGCCGGGTCGGGTCAGCCAACGCTGAGAAGGCGCGACTCAAGTTGTCGACGTGCGGCATCGTGAAGCGAGTCCTTAAATAAGCGATTACTTAGACACTAGGCCCACATCCGTCGATCATCAAGCTGCTCCCGCTGCGCTGCCGCGCCACGCTTGCCTCCTAGAGGCTTGGCAGTGATCGAGGGAGCCCGAACCAGGGCAGCGTGCTGTTGTCGAAGCGGGTCATGGCGCTGAGCCGGTCGCCCATGACCGTGAGGACGATGAGGCCGATCCCGTTCCGGATGCCGCTGGGGGCCCGCAGGTAGGCGCCGAACGCCGGCTGACCGTTGGCTCGTGTCTCGACGAGGTCGAACCGCCGGCCCGAGCGGAAGATGCTGGCAAAGAGCACGGCAGCGGCATCTCGGCCCTCGTACTCGAGCGGCAGGGGTGGCATCGAGATGAACACGTCGTCGGTCAGCAGGGCGATGAGCGCGTCGAGATCGGCGGACTCGTACGCACTCACGAAGCTCGCCACGATCGCCCGTTCGGCGGGCGACCCGGGGGTCGTTCGCCGGTCCTCAGCGGTCGGCTGCCGTACACCCTGCAGCCCCGAACGGGCCCGTTTCAGGGCGCTGTTCACCGCCTCGACGGTGGTGTCCAGCATCTCCGCCACGTCACGCGCCGGGAATCCCAAGACGTCGCGCAGGGTGAGGACGGCGACCTGACGAGGTGGCAGGAGCTGCAGAGCGGTCACGAAGGCGAGGGAGATCGACTCGGTCTGCTCGTAGCGAGCCTCTGGCCCCAGCGGCTGATCGATCGGCCCATCGAGGAGGGCATCGGGAAAGGGCCGGAGCCAGAGCACCTCACCGAGCCGGGACGGCTCGGGCGGCTCGACTTCAGGAATGTTCCACGGCTGCGCCGGACGCCGACTGATCGAGCGACGGGCGTTGAGGCAGCGGTTGGTTGCGATCCGATAGAGCCACGTGCGCACCGATGCGCGGCCCTCGAAGCCACCGAGGCCTTGCCACGCGGCGAGCAGCGTGTCCTGCACAGCGTCCTCGGCATCCTGAAGTGATCCGAGCATCCGGTAACAGTGCACCCGAAGCTCGCGCAGATGCGGCTCGGTCAGGTCTCGGAAAGCGTCGGAGTCGCCGGCGCGCGCCCGAGACACCGAGTCAGTCGCCATCAGCTCCATTGTCACGCCAGCTTCTCGCACGTTCATCCCCATACAGACACCTGCTGCACGTCGAACTGGGCGGTTGGCGACCGCCCAGCTTTCGGATCTCAGCGTGTCTTCATCATCGACGGCTCGCTCGATGCGACGGAGGGAACCAAGGATGCTGCAGGGCAAAGTTGCCGTGATCTACGGAGCCGGCGGTGCCATCGGTGGCGCCGTTGCGCGAGCGTTCGCGCGGGTAGGCGCCACGGTGTTTCTCACTGGACGCCATTCGGGGTCCCTGGAGCCGATCGCTCGAGACATTGCCGAGGCGGGCGGATCCGCCTGCGCAGCGGAGGTCGACGCTCTCGACGGGCAAGCCATAGATGCTCACCTTCAGTCGGTGGTCGACAGTGCAGGCCGCGTCGACATTTCCGTCAATGCGATTGGCATCCCGAACGCGAAGATTCTGGGCGTCCCTCTGGTCGACGTGGACGTCGAACAGTTCTCCCTGCCCCTGACGGCGTACGCGACGTCGTACTTCCTGACCGCGCGTCTGGCGGCGCGGCACATGATCAGGCAGCGATCGGGAGTGATCATGACGGTCACCGCGCTGCACGCGCGGACCGGAATTCCCCTGGTGGGCGGGTACGGCCCGGCCATGGCAGCCAAGGAGGCGCTCACGCGGGATCTGTCCGCCGAACTCGCACCTCATGGCATTCGCGTCGTCGGCTTACGGCCGCAGGCCATGCCCGAGACACCAACGATCCGGGACGCCTTCGAGCCTCGGGCCGCGGCATCGGGCATGACCTGGGAGCAGTGGCAGGAGTTCCTCGCCAGCAGGACGCACTCTCGCCGCCTGATGACTCTCGAGGAGATGGCAAACATGGCGGTGGTCCTGGCATCCGATTCGGCGAGCGGCATGACGGGAACCACGGTCAACCTGACCATGGGCAGCCTGGACGACTAGCGGCCTCGTCTCCCGCATCACCCGGGAATGTGGACAAAGCAGTGGACGAACGTGTGGAAGAGTCGCGAGATCGGGGGAAAATTTCTCTTCTCCGGTGGACATATTGTGGACAAGAAAAAAGTCAGAAAATAGTTGGTCGTAGGGCTTGCGCAGGTGCATCGAAGGCGCTAGAAATCTCCCACGTCGCCAGTATCGGGGACCGCGCCTCGGAGGAAACTCCGGTGGCAAATGGGTACCGGGCAACCGGTAGTCGGAAGGTTCTCGAACTAGCGGCCAGTTTTACAGAACCGCGCGCCCGAGCGATCGGAGAACGTAGGGGACGTAAAGCTGAGGGGCACCCCCCACCTCATACGTGGGAGGTGCCCCTTCCTTGTGCGTCACGATAAGGCGGCCTGCAGAAGCAGTCAGGCGACACACCGCAGGGTTCTTGCGGAATTAACCTCGTTGCAGCGTCAGCCGGCCGCCGGCCACCGCTAGGACGTTCGCAGCCCGGTGACCGTGGGCCCGCGTCCCTCCGCGCGCCGGCCGGCGCCGACCCTGGGTGCCCAGCTCGCGTTCTCTGCGGGATTGTCGTGAGCCTATTGCCGATGACGTGTCTTTATCCATTCGGCGACATCTAACAAGGATTGCCCTGGTCGCGGTGAATCAGTGCGCGATATCCAAGATGACCCGTTGCCGATCTGCGGATTCGAGGCTCCACACGCGAAATGCGCGCTTATCCTGAATTCCCACGGCGAGCGTGGATTGGCCCTCGAACGTGCCGGCGAAGACCACGTCGCGCAATGCATTCCATCCGGACAGCTGGGATGCCGCTACCAGGTCGTCACCGACCCGAGGCAAGTCATCCCACGCCTGGGGATCGTGAGTGCCGAGGTACGGGGCTCGGATCACGACCTGCAAGGCCGCGGCTCCCTCGACGGGAACCTCCTGGCCGCTGCCATCCGCGTGAACCACCGGCACGTAGGACGCGGTGAAGCCCACCGGGTCGGAACCGTCGACATCGAACACCACACGGTCGTAGCAGGCATGCCGACCGACCCGAACATCGGTCAGCTCTGCTGGACTGAGGGCCAACCCTCCGTCATCGGGTGCGGTGTTCCATGCCGCTGTCATCGTGCAGCGCGATGACAGATCCCCGGCCGGTGCGACGCCAGCGCCCACCGGTGCGACCCCGGCCGGTACGGCGCCAGCTGTCGTCGCCTGGTCGTCAGCGCGTGGCGCTGCGCTGCCGGGCTCGGGTGTCGGCGAGTCCGCTGGGCCCTGACTGCAAGCGCTGAGACTCAGCGCGGCCACAGCCACTGCCATGGACGTGCACGCGGCCCGCGTTCCCCACTGCTTCATGACGATCACTCCCCCGTGTCGTGGTTGTTGTCCGTCACGGTGGCGGGCCGGGGAGCGAAGAACCAGCCACCCAAGGTGCGGTGTTCGCCCACCTGCTCCGGATTCGCTCTGGACTTCACGGACGGGCAAGCGCATCCTCTGGTCGGAGGCACCGGTGCCCGAGCTGGCCACTGATCAGGCCGCTGCCCAGGTCCGCGTGTCAAGCGAGGACAACTACCTCTCTCGCTGGACGACGCAGGGCGAGCAGCGCCGATGGACGCTGCCGTCGACCACGAGTGCGCAGCTGACAATTGGTCGCGCCGACTCGGTCGAGATCTGCATCGACGATGATCCGCAGGTGTCGCGTGTTCACGCAGTGATCGAACACATCGGCGAGCAGTGGATGATCCGCGACGACGGGCTGTCGAGCAATGGCACGTTCGTCAACGGCCGCCGTCTCGGGAGCCGCGTGCGACTACACGATCGGGACGTCATCCGCGTGGGGAGCACGATCCTGACGTTCTGTGCCCCCGGAACAGGCGCGACCGTGGCAACCATCGCCGACGGCAGTCTGCCCTCTATTCGGCGGCTGACCGACCCGCAGCGACACGTCCTCGAGGCGCTGGGCCGCCCGCACCGAGCCGGTCACGCCTATTCGCCGCCAGCGACCAATCAGCAGATCGCCGAGCAGTTGTGCCTGAGCCTGGATGCGGTCAAGACCCACCTGCGCGTGCTCTATCACAAGTTCGGCATCGAGGCCCTGCCGCAGAATCAGAAGCGAGCACGACTGGCGGAACTCGCCGAACAACTGGGCCTGACGTCGAATTCCGAGGATCGCCCAACACCTACCGCGTAGCTCACGTGCCAGGGTTGTCAGGTGACAATCACGCCTGCCTTGGCCTTAGCCGGTCTCGGCGCCCTCGGCTACAAACTCACCGTCGAAGGGGCGCTCACCCTGGACACCGGATGGGGTCGACGCGTCCGGTCGCTGGGCTGTCCCCCCGTTGACGTGACAGCCCCACGCGAGCTCGTGTTCGACGTCCTCTCCGCTCCCTACGGCGAGCGTCGACCACGCGCTCTCGCCGAGAAGGTCGACGTGCTCGAGCGGGGCACGGACATGGTGCTGGCCGCCCACCGCACTCCGCTCGGCGCCGGCCGGGTCGCCACGACGGTCGAGACGGTGCGCTTCAGCCGTCCGGAACGCATCGACTTCCGCTTGGTGCGCGGACCGGTGCCGTACGTCGTCGAATCCTTCGTCCTCACGCAGACGTACAGCGGCACCCAAATCGACTACGACGGTCAGCTCGGCACCGACCTGTGGGGCGTCGGCCGGTGGTGGGGCGACCGAGTCGCCGCCGTCTGGGAAGCAACCGTTGTTGCATCCCTCGACGCGGCCAAACAGGAGGCCGAACGCCGCACCAGATCTCCGAGCTAGCTGCGTCGCCGCTCGGAGTCTGCCGCGGGTGGTCCCCGCGGCTCGCTCGCCTCCGCCGGGCCGGCCCGGGCACGAGCCCTTGCAGGGCCGAGCGCCCGCAACGCCGCGGGGAGCGGGAAGGCTGCCATCACATCGACGATGTCCCCATCGAGTCGACATGTCGTGATGACCGCTGCGTGCTCGGCGGCAATCGCCGCGGCGGCAGCACAGGCGGCAGCGTTTCCCTCGAGAGCGCGGTCGGCGGCCGCGAGCGCTGCTAAGTCGGCGGCCGAGGCCGCCCGGTGACGCGCAATCAAGGTCTGCCCCAGCGCCAGCACCCCCCCGAGAACCGCCAGCAGAAGCGTCACCACCGCCAGCACGAGGATGGTGCCGAGCCCGCGCTCACTCGTTCGCAGCGCTCCGGGACAGATCATGGCGACACCTTCGGTTCACGTGCCGCCACCGCTCGGCCATGCACGGGCACACCAATCCGCCCCACAGCTGGCAACGTCACTCCCACAGACGCCGACACTTCGGCGACTACCTGCTGTCCCGACGCTCCGACCGTCACGGATGCCCCGGACGGCGCGGCCTGCGCCGCTGCCGCTCGCACGGCCGCCGCCTGCTCGCCGCGCGCGAGTGCACGGGCCGCCATGCGGGCTGCATCGACGCACGCGAGTTGGGCCGTGACTGCCGCGACGGCCCACAGCACGAGGGCGAGGATCACGGTGAGCGCCGGCAGCACGACCGCGGTCTCGGCGGTCACCGATCCGCGGCTCGCCGTCATTCTCGACGGCGGCCGGCGGGCCGGGCTGACGGCAGCCCGGCCTCCGACAGAGAAGCGACGAGTCACAGCGGGAGCTTCAGCGCCTTGGTGACGATTCCGGTGAGCAGCTCGAGCACCTGCGGACTCGTCAGCAGCTTGAGCAGCAACCCGGCGAACCCGCACGCCGCGACGGTTCCCACGGCGTACTCCGCCGTGCTCATCCCGTTGTCGTCGCGAGCCGCGCGGGCAAAGAGAAGACGCATCGAGACCTCCAGGGACCGGCAGTCCGGCCGGTGCGGAAACGCCGGGAGGCGCTTGGCTTCGAGGGTCTGGGCTCGCACGGCGCCGTGGTGGCTCACGCCGCGATCTGGGGATGGATTCGGCAGGCCCGAATCTGTGGACGACGCGCCTGTGGAACGTCTAGGCAAGCAGCGTGCGGCCGATGCCGATGACCACCGGGACGATGCCGATCAGCACAAAGGCCGGCAGGAAGCACAGTCCGAGCGGGGCGGCGGCCTGGACACCGACGCGATGAGCGCGCAGCTGCGCCTGCCACCGTCGATGTCGCCGCTGCTCGTCCGCGACGGAGGAGACGGCCTGGGCAACCGGCGCCCCGCTGTCGACGGCGCGAGTGACCGCGCGACCGAGTGACGCCAGTGGCGGCACCGTCTCCAGCTGGCGCCAGGAACTCGCCGGATCGCCACCGAGTCGCAGGTGAGCAACGACGGCTCGAAGTTCCTCGCTGACGGGTCCGCCTAGGGCGGAGGCGACGGCTTCGGCGGCGCGGTCGGGAGCGCTGCCGGTCGCCAGGCACGCAGCCAGGATCTCTGCGCCTAGCGGTGCATCGGTCTCGAGCTGCTCGCGTCGTCGACGCAGGGCGCGCGGTTCCAGCCGTTGCAACCAGGCGTCGAGCGCGACACCGCCCACGACCGCGGCCACCAGGCCGACCAACCCCCACCAGTCCACGATCAGCCAGCCGATTGCCACAGACGCCACTCCCACGGCCCATCGGCGCCGGCGGCGCTCATCAGCCCCGACGTCGACGTGCGCGACCGCAATTCGCCGAATCCGCCGCAGGCGTTCGCGAGCCCGCGAGCTACCACGCCGATCGAGCAGGAGTGCGACGGCCAGCGCAGCGCTGAGAGCAGCAAGCAGCGTCACGTCGCCTCCTCGGCCGCACGAGCAATGCGCTCGGTCCAGGCGACGCCGGCGATTGTGAGCAGGCTGCCGAGCGCCAGGCAGCCGAGTCCCCACGGCGTCCGCAGCAGCACGTCGAGCGGGGCAGCGCCAAGACCCGTGCCGAGCAGCACGCCCACAGCGGGCAGCGCCCCCAGCAGCGCAGCAGTCGCGCGCGGACCAGCAAGTTGGGTAGAAACCTCCTGTCGTACGGCCTGATCGGCCCGGCCGTGCTCAGCCAGCCGCTCGGCGGCAGCAGCCAGTCCCGCGCCCTGCTCCTCGGCGACCTGCCAGCAGGCAGCTAGCCACCGCAACGCGTCGGCCCCATTGCGACCGGCGACCGCAAGCGCTGCGGGTACGTCACCTCCGGACTCGGCCGCGGTCACGGCCGAAGCGCAGAGGGCACCCACAGCGGCGGACCCCGACGCGGCCCGGGTCAGGGCGTCGCGAGGCATCCGGCCGGCGCGAAGCTCAGCCGTCAGCCCGCTGCAGAGCTCGATCACCGCGGCCCGGCGTTCCGCGGTGATCTGACGTCGTCGGCGCCGCCGGCGCCACCGGGCGAACCCGATCGCCGCCAGAACACCAGCCAGCGCCAGTACGGGTGAGCGCAGCGCGATGGTGAGGACGCCGCCTGCCACGAGGAGCATGGTCGCGCCAGGCGTCACCGCGCGGAGATCCCATCCACCACGTCCTGACGCATCGACAGCAGGTGGTCGAGCGATGCGAGCAAGCCGCATGGCCGGCGCCGGTCGGCCGAGAGCCATGACCGCTGCTGCAGCACTCAGCGCCGCGAGCACAAGGAGCCAGGTCATCGATCCCCCGAGGACAGCAGGCGTTCAAGTGCGCGAAGTGCCGGTCCGGCCGTGGTTCGTCCGGCTCGGTCCGACACCAGGCCCGCGGCCACGTGAACCAGCCCGTCGGCATCCGCATCGACGACCGAGAGTTCGGCCACCCGGCGCCGGCCATCAAGGGCTCGGGCCAGATGCAGAACCGCGTCGACCCCCGCAGCGACCTGGCTGTGAACGGCGGCACGCGGCAGCCCGGCGGCGGTCCCCAGCGCTTCCAGCCGGGCCGGCAGCTCGGTCGAGGCGTTGGCGTGGACGGTGCCGCAGCCGCCCTCGTGTCCGGTGTTGAGCGCGGCCAGCAGGTCGACGACTTCGGCGCCTCGCACCTCGCCGACCACCAATCGATCGGGTCGCATCCGCAGCGCCTGCCGAACCAGGTCGCGCAGCGTGACCTCGCCAGCTCCCTCGACATTCGGAGGTCGCGCCTCGAGCCGTATCACGTGCGGATGGTCGGGACGCAGCTCTCCTGAGTCCTCGACGAGCACGATGCGCTCGCGCGTCGCGACGGCGCTGAGCAGGGTCGCGAGCAGCGTCGTCTTCCCGCTGCCGGTCCCGCCAGTCACGAGGAACGCCCGTCGGCTGGCGACCAGGGCCTGCAGCGCATCCGCCATGGCCGCGGACAGCGAGCCGTGAGTCTGCAGCTCGGCCAGGGTGAAGCTCCGTCGCCGCCCCACGCGGATGGAGAGCAGCGTTCCCGCGGGCGAGACCGGCGGGAGCACGGCATGCAGCCGTACGCCATCGGGCATCCGCACATCGACGGTCGGAGATGCGTCATCGAGCCGCCGCCCGGCGACTGCGGCCGCTCGCTGAGCGAAGCGTCGTACCGCTGCCTCGTCGCGGAAAACGACGTCGGTGCGCTCCAGGCCCGAAACCACGATCGACCCAGACCTCGCGGGGGCCGTTGACGAGGACATCGCAGATGGCGGGATCGTCGAGCAGCGCGGCCAGTGGTCCGGCGATGCTCGCCTCCGACTGCAGTGCTACCAGCACCTCCAGCACCAGCGCATCGTCGACGAGCCGCTCCTCCGCCCGGAGCGCTGCAGCGACCGCGGACGGCGTTGGCGGCGTCCCTGACCCCGCCAGACGATGTCGGACCCGGGCGACGACAGCGTCGCCAGTAGGCGCGGTCACGCCGCAGCGTGCGACGAACGGGGAGCATGGCGATCGAGGAATGCGGCGCAGAAACCGGCGAGAGGGCCGCGACCCCGCGAGGCTGGAGGGACGCCGCGCTCCAGCGCGGCGGCCAGGCCGGGCTCGGCGCGCAGCGACCCTTCGAGCGGCAGCCCCAGGGACTCGGCCATGAGCTCGGCGTCGAGACCGGACGGAGCCGGACCACGAACGACCAGTCGCAGGTCGGACGACACCAGTGTGGCGGCGGCCGCGACTCGGGCTGCGGCGGCAGTGGCGCGGATCTCGGCGGGCACGACAAGGAGGGCGGGTCGGGCGATCGACAGCGCCTCGCCCGCAGCGTCATCGAGCCGCCGAGGTAGGTCGACGACGACGAGATCGCTGCTGCGCCGCGCACCGGCGAGCACCGACCGCATCGCATCGACCGGGATGCTGAGCATGTCGCCGCGGTCCCAGGACAGCACCGTGAGGTCGTGAACCCGGGGCAGGATGTCTCGCAATGCGGCGCCATTCACCCGCCCACGCGCCGACGCCAGGTCGGGCCAGCGCACCCCGTCGGAATCCTCCCCGCCCACAGTGAGGTCGATGCCGCCGCCCAGTGGGTCGCCGTCGACGAGCAAGGTGCGCAGACCGCGCCGTACTCCTGTGATGGCGAGCGCGCATGCCAGGATCGTGGCGCCGGCGCCCCCGCGGCCTCCGAGCACCGCGATCGTCGCCGCCTCAGGCGTAGGTCCGTCAGCGGAGTCCGCGAGGCGATCCACGAGCCACGCCTGAGCGTCCGGCAAGAAGACAACCGCTTCCACTGACAAAGCCACCCCGAGCGCCCAGACCTCGACGTCGTCGAGGTCACGACTTACCAGCACGACGCCGTCGCGCCGCTGTGGGGACGACGCAGCCAGCTCTGGCGCAAGATCGCGTCCGACCAGGATCAGTGGAGCACTCGACCAGCGTCGGCGCGCATCCGCGGCGTCGCGTCCTCGATCCGGCTCGACGCCGGCAGCTGCAGCCAGCCGATTTAGCTCGTCGAGCAGAAGGGGATCGCTCGTCAGGACAAGTGGGGGCGAAGCGGACATCGGCGTCTCCGAGATGGGGGAACTCGGCGCCAACCATGCAGCGCCAGGATCACCAATTCGGTCACCCGAGGACATCTGTGGACAAGATGGCCCTGTGGATATCTGGGCCGAGAAAGGGGACGACCCCCGCCGGGGGGAGAGCGGGGGCCGTCGCTGGGTCCGACCCGGGGGGGATGAGTCGGACCGAGCAGGTGGAGGACGCGAAACATCCCCCACGTGCCATGGTGTACCCTGGCGCGTTGATGAGCAAACGCTTCCGGGGCACTTGAATAAACCTTTTAGTTGGACAAGGCTGCCCGGTGACCGGGACGGGCAAACCCCAGTTTTTGCCGGGCCAGAAGCACCGCTCTCACTATCCTGGCGCGAGTGGACAACCCACGATCGGTGCGCGCCGCCGCGTTCTTCGACCTCGACAAGACCATCATCGCCAGGTCGAGCACGCTGGCGTTCAGCCGATCCTTCTACCAGGGTGGCCTGCTCAACCGTCGCGCCGTCCTGCGCAGCGCGTACGCCCAGTTCGTCTACCTCGTCGGCGGCGCCGACCACGACCAGATGGAGCGGATGCGCCGCTACCTCACCGCGATGGTCGCCGGGTGGGACGTGCAGCAGGTCAAGGACATCGTGGCCGAAACGCTGCACGAACTCATCGATCCGCTGATCTACGACGAGGCAGCAACGCTAATCGAGGAGCATCGCGACGCCGGCCGCGACGTCGTCATTGTCAGCTCGTCCGGGTCGGACGTGGTCGAGCCGATCGGCGAGATGCTCGGTGCCGACCGCGTCGTGTCCACACGACTCGTCATCGAGGACGGCCGCTATACCGGTGAGATCGAGTACTACGCGTACGCCGAGCGCAAGGCTGAGGCCATCCGAGAGCTCGCGGACGCCGAGGGCTATGACCTGGCGGCGTCGTACGCCTACAGCGACTCCGCGACCGATGTTCCCATGCTCGAAGCCGTCGGACACGCGCTGGCCGTCAATCCCGATCGCGCGCTGCGTCGAGAGGCGACGGCCCGTGGTTGGCCCGTGCTGGTGTTCACGCGGCCCGTCTCGCTGCGCAGTCGGATCACGCTCGGCGTTCCGACGAAACCGGTGCTCGCCGCGACCGCACTCGGTGCCGGCGCGGCAGCTGCGGGCTTAGTCTGGTATGCCGCGCGGCGGCGGGAACGGCACGGCTGAGGAGCGGCCATGAGCCGGGAGGTCCTCGACTCTCGATCGTCCTACGACGAGGTGTACGACGACCGCCCGGAGCGCGCGCCCCAGCGTCGCTCACCGCTGCGGATAGGCATCCCGCGCAGCTGGCTGACGAAGTTGCGGTCGATCGCACCACTCGCCATCGCGTTCGTCGTCGGTCTCGTCATCGGCGGCGCCGGTTGGAACGAGTGGCAAGCGCAACGCGCAGTCGCTGCGGCGCGCAGCGCTGTCTCGTTCACAGCGAAGTTGACGAGCGCCGATGCGACGAGTAGCGGCATCGAGGCGTACGTGCGGTTGACCAACACGGGCACCGAAACAGTCATCATCGATGAACTCGAGCTCAGCAACACGGCAGTGCTCTCGAGTTCGCGACGTGACAGCGAAGCGATCGAGGCACTGCCGGATGGGGTCGCGCTTTCTCGTCTCTTCGTCGAAGTGGAGTGCGGTTTGCAGGCGTCGTCGGAAACCGCGGTGGCAATGCGCGTCCGCACGGTTGACGGTGTTACCCGCTCAGCGACGTTGCCGGTCGAGGACGGGGACCGTGTGCTCGAGAACGCGATCCACAGTCTCTGCCCGGATCCCAACGAGCCCTTCGTGCCATTGGACGTGGGATACAGCGGCGCGAGCAGCATCGTCGATGAGGGCGGGCCGGCGCTGCGGATGGCCATCTCGGTGTCTAGCTACGCCCCGGTCGAGGTGACGGTGCTGGCCATGCGCGCCTCGTCGAACAAGCTCAGTGTCACCGTGGACGGACTACCGGCGGAGATCAGCCCAGCCGGCCAATCGAGCTTCACGCTGACCGCGACGTGGCGGGTGCTGGACTGCCAGGACGTCGAGGACCTGCGCTACGAGGCCTTCGGGTTCGTCGTCGAGGCGCAGCGCCCTGGCGGCAGGGTGATCCCCACTCAGCTCACGGCCCACCCGAACCTGGCGCTCGATGTCGCCAAGTTCGCCAACAACACCTGCCGCACCGCATGAGCCGCACGGTCCTCGACTCGGGATCGTCCGAAACCGAGTTTGTCGAGGACGCTGGCGCTCAACCGCCTGCATCGCGCGCGCCGGCGCTGCGTCGGCGATGGCGCGGCCCGCTCGTGCTCCTCCTGGTGTTTCTGCTCGGCGCCGCTATCGGCGGCATCGGCTGGGACGCGTGGCGCGATCGGCAGGACAGTGCCCCGCCAGTTCGGCTGTCGACCTGACCGCGCGGCTGCGCAACGTACCGACGCTCACTGGCGACGACACGCGGGTACAGGCGTACGTCCGGATCGAGAACGACGGGCCGGAGACCGTACGCGTCGAGCGGATCTCGATTGCCGGACCCGGGTACGTGCCTCCCTTCGATGACAGCGTCGCACCCTTCGGGGTGGAGTCGGAGCAGGCCGTGACCCAGCGCATCGAGTTCGACATCGCTTGCGACGACTCTCCGTACGTCGAGGTTCGACTGCAGGTGCAGACGGCGGATGGTGTATCGCGCTCGGTAGCGTTGCCCCTCGCCGACGACCAGCAGTACCTGTGGCAGTTACGGCCGTGCCGTCTGCCGGCCCGGACGGCGGGTCATTGATAGTCGGCGTAAAGAGGAGCAGTGAAGGCGTCATCGTCGATGGCGCCGAGCCAACGCTGCGTGGCGGGTGGTCGACTGCACGGGAGCGATGGAGCTCGACTTCAACGATCTCGGCGGCCTCGTCACGGGGCGATTGACAGGACCCGAGATCCAGACAGCCGTCACCGTCGACCCCGACGTCGCTCTCGACGTCGCTGCATTCGTCGCAGCCACCTGCCGAGCTGCATGAAATACCGCGCCCGTAGACGGCCGGTCGCACGAGGTGTTGCCACTGGTGGATGAGCAGCATCAGCTGACGCCCACCCGGCGACTCGTCTGCGAGCCTGACGACCAACTGTGGTTGCGCGTGCTCGGTGGCGACGCCGACGCCATCGTCGCCTCGTCGGAGGGCCTGCGTGTCCCCGTGTGGTTCGAGTCGTCGAGCCAAGCGTCGACGACAATCACGTCGATTCGTGCGGCGTCGACACGACTCGACGTTGTTGCCGATGCTTTGCCGATCGAAGTTCTCGGCGGGATGCTCGCGTATGCCTGGACGTTCGTGACGTGGCGCGTCCAGGACTCCACCGCTGGCGCGACGCTGGACTACGACGACCTCGATGTCGTCGTCTCCGGTACGCGAGCGGGCCGCCCACCCACCGAATCGACGGTCGCGCTGGACCCGATCTCGCCCTTGACATCGCCGCGTACGTCAGCGAGACGTGCCCGAAAGGTAAAGATCAAGGAGTACATCTTCCGTTATCGGTCCGTGACCGAGTAGAACTGCCCTACGGCCCGAGAGGCCTCGTCGCGACGAGACCTTCCGGATCGAGCACGGCGACCGAGCACCCACGCGGCACCTAGCCCGTGTCAGGGCTCGTCGAGACGGGTTCGCCCGCTCCGACGATGTGGACTGCACGCCTGGTAACCCGGAAGACGTGCCAGCGGCGGCGCTCCTCGGGGCGCCGCCGCCCTCGTTTCCCGCCCATCCGCGTCATTCCCGGCGAATTGCCTCACACACCGCCAGCCCTTCGCGCGCGCCGAGCAGCACCGCGTCGCTGCACTGCACCAGCCACCGCGCGACACCGTCGGGCGTGCCGCTGGCGTACGCCATCGCGCTCTGCGCGTACACAGATGGCAGGTAACCGATCTCTGGCACGGACACCGACTTGGGATCGACGCCGCGGGTGATCAGCACGAGTCGAGCAGCCGCACGCGCGATGAGCCCGTTGTGCGTCGGGAACGGTTGCAGTGTCAGCAGCTCACCGTGCACGACGCCGGCAACGACGATCGCCGGTGCCGCGCCCCGCCCGGTCAACAACTCCGCTAGCGCATCGAGGCGGGCCGTCAGCTCCTCGCCCGCTACCCGCGGCCGGCCCGCAGTCCCTGGGTCCATCGGCGATGCCGCGACCAGGTGCAGCCGAGCGAGGACCTGCAGCGGCGCGCGCTGCCACGTGGGCGCGAGTTGACCAACCTCTGTCGAGACGCGCAGTGCTGCCGCGACGGTCGAAGCGCCCGGTCGGTCACTTCTCCCATCGAAGCGACGAATCTCGGCGAGCGTCCAGT
This sequence comes from uncultured Actinomycetota bacterium, assembly GCA_963801015.1. GTDB lineage: Bacteria > Actinomycetota > Actinomycetes > CAWDCV01 > CAWDCV01 > CAWDCV01. The sequence goes on from CAWDCV010000002.1 coordinate 973,732, forward strand.
CCTCGCCCTCGAGTGCTGCCGACGCCCGCGCCCCGCGCAGCGCTGACTCGGCGCTCACCTCGGCGCTGCGCGCACGGAGCACGCGATGCCGCAGCAACTCGTCGACAGCGGCGCGCGCCTGATCGACTGCAGTTCTGACTCCCGGCAGCTCGCTCAGCGCCGCGAGCGCGTCGATGGTCATCGGCCGGTCAGGGAGAAGTGCTGGTAGTCGCGCAGCGTCGACCAGGTACCGCCCCAGGACCAACCCTCCGCCGCGAACGCGGCCACCACCACGTCGCCATCGGCGATCAGGCCGGGAACAGCAACAGTGCGATCGAGGTACGCACGGCCCGCTTCGGGCAGCACCACGTCGCCGCGCACGTACGGGTTCTGCACCGGATTGACGTCGATGGCCCACCCGTAGGCATGCTCCGACCAGCGCGTGCCTCCTGTCACCGGGCGGCAGTGGAAGCCGGAGGTGTTGTTGTCGGCCAGCGACACCTCGGTCGAGCCGCCGTACGCGTCCACCAGCCGCATCCGCTCGATCGGGAAGCCGACGTCGTACAACTGGCCGAAGATGCGCCCGACGGCCTCGGCCTGGTCGGCGTGCACCACCATCTCGCCCGTGCGTGACGTGCCGTCGAAACCGTGGTGAGTCATCGTCAGCAGCCGCAAGTCCTCGATCGGCACCGGACAGCCATCGGCGTAGGTGTACGGCAGCTGCGCCCCAGTGACGGGCTGCACGGTGACCGCGTACGGAACTGCCGTAGGCCTCGGCGTCACAGTCGCCGTCGGCGCAACCGCCGGAGGCGTAGACGGTTCCCCTGTCGCCGGATCCTCCGCTGCTGAACACGCACAAACGGCCATGGCAGCGAGCAAGAGCAGCCAGCCACGCGACCGCACCGCCATGCGCGCCAACCTATGTGGCGCACCAACGTCCGCTGGGCGTTACCGTGCCGACGTGGTCTGGCGAGGGTGGCGCTGGCGCCGAGACCTGGGCTCGCCGGCCGATCGGGCCACGTTCGAGACCCTGCACACGGCCTCGCTCGCCTCTCCTCCTCTCCGCGGTGGGTTGACCGCCGATGGAGCGCGGCGCTCGATCAAACACCTGCGTGCCCTGCTCGGCACGGCGGCGGTCGGCCTCGCTGATGGGAGCCGGCTGCTCGCCTGGGACGGCGTGGGCGAGCACCATGGCGATGCTGTCGTCACGCACGTCACGAATACGCTGGCGTCGGGGCGGACACAGGTGCTCGGTCCGGAAACCGTCGAGTGCCACCGGTACGACTGCCCGATTCGCTATGCCGTCATCGCGCCCATCACCAGCGACGACGTCGTGGTCGGCGCGCTCGCGGCGTACGGCAGCGACGCCTCAGCGGGCTTGGTGCGCGCCACGAACGAGGTGGCTCGCTGGGTAACGACCCAGGTCGAACTGGCGGAACTCGACCGTGAGCGCACGCGGGCGATGGAGGCAGAGGTTCGCGCGCTGCGGGCGCAGATCAGCCCGCACTTCGTCTACAACTCGCTGACGGCCATCGCGTCGTTCGTACGCACCGATCCCGAGCGCGCCCGCGAGCTGTTGCTGGAGTTCGCCGACTTCACGCGCTACTCGTTCCGCACCCATGGCGAGTTCACGACGCTCGCCGAGGAGCTGCGCTCCATCGACCGCTACCTGCTGCTCGAGCGTGCGCGTTTCGGCGACCGCCTCGACGTGACGCTGCGGATCGCTCCCGAGGTGCTGCCCGTTGCCGTGCCGTTCCTCTGCCTGCAGCCGCTGGTCGAGAACGCGGTGCGGCATGGCCTCGAGGGCAAGGAGTCTGCCGGTCATGTGGTGATCCTCGCCGAGGACGACGGCTCGTCGTGCGCGATCAGCGTCGAGGACGACGGCGTTGGTATGGATGCCGACAACGTGCGTCGGATTCTCGCTGGCGAACAGGTCTCTGGATCCGTCGGCCTCGGCAATGTCGATGAGCGACTGCGCTCGGTGTTCGGCGATGAGCACGGTCTGATCGTGGAAACCGCGCCACAGGCCGGCATGAAGGTCAGCTTCCGGGTCCCGAAGTACCATCCCGGCGTCCGAGCCTCGTAGCCTCCCGACATGTTGCGCGTCCTCGCCGTCGACGACGAGCTCCCCGCGCTCGAGGAGCTGGCGTACCTGCTCGGCGAGGACCCGCGCGTCGGCACTGTTCGTACGGCGTCGAACGGCGCAGAGGCTTTGCGCGCTATGGAAGACGGCGCGATCGATGCGCTGTTCCTCGACATCCGCATGCCTGGCCTGTCCGGCGTCGACGTCGCTCGCGTATTGGCGCGCTTCGCCATACCGCCGCAGATCGTGTTCGTCACGGCGTACGACGAGCACGCCGTCGATGCTTTCGAGCTGGAGGCCGTCGACTACGTGCTGAAACCAGTACGCGCGGAACGGCTGGCAGAGGCGATCCGCCGGGTCAGTGACGGCGCGGTGTCACGGCCGATGGAAGCCACCGACGACGAGGTCATCCCGGTGGAGCTCGCCGGTGTCACCCGCTTCGTCCCGCGGACCGACATTCGGTACGTCGAGGCGCAGGGCGACTACGCCCGTCTCTACACCGCCGCGGGCAGCCATCTCGTCCGCATACCGCTGACCACGCTCGAGGAGCGCTGGCGCGATGTCGGGTTCGTTCGCATCCACCGGCGGCACTTGATCGCGCTGCACCACATCGACGAGGTGCGTTGGGAAGCAGGGCACTGCACGGTGCGCATCGGCGACACCGACCTCGCCGTATCTCGACGGCATACCCGAGAGCTGCGCGACGTCCTCGTGCGCCGGGCGCAACCATGAGCGACCGCTCGGCGCGACGGGTGACGGTCACCAGCCCCCGCATGCGCGCTGCTCGACGACAACCGCGAATCGCGGTGACGCGTGACATCGACGAGCAGACCCGGCTCGGTGAGGTCTACATCCGATCGCTGATGAATGCGCAGGCGCGGCTCGCGATTATCACGTGCGTCGTGTTCGGCATCCTGCTCGGCGGTCTCCCGCTACTGTTCGCAGTGCAGCCTGACGTCGCGTCGATCCGACTCTTCGGTATCCCGCTGCCCTGGCTTCTTCTCGGTGTTGCTGTTTATCCGGCGCTGATCACGGGCGCTTGGTTCTACGTACGTGCCGCCGAGCGCAACGAGCGCGACTTCGCCGACCTCGTCGAGCGTTCATGAATACCGTCTACGGAGTCATCGCAGTCGTGACCGTCACGGTCGTCACCGTCGCGATCGGTGCCCTTGGGCTGCGGTTCTCAAGAACGACATCCGACTTCTACGTCGCGTCGCGCATGGTCTCGCCGCGCTGGAACGCCTCCGCGATCGGCGGCGAGTATTTGTCGGCGGCATCGTTCCTCGGCATCGCCGGACTGGTGCTCGCGTATGGCGTCGACATGCTGTGGTTCCCCGTCGGCTACACCGCCGGGTACCTCGTTCTCCTCGTCCTGGTCGCAGCACCGCTGCGTCGCTCTGGTGCCTACACGCTGCCCGACTTCGCTGAGGCACGCCTCGAGTCGACGACGGTGCGCAGCATCGCATCGATCCTCGTCGTCCTGATCGGCTGGCTGTACCTGATGCCGCAGTTCCAGGGTGCCGGCCTGACGCTGCGTACGGCCACTGGCGCGCCAGCCTGGGTCGGCGGCCTCGTCGTGGCGGCCGTCGTCGTCGCGAACGTCATCGCAGGCGGCATGCGCTCGATCACCTTCGTGCAAGCCTTCCAATACTGGCTCAAGCTCACGGCGATCGCGGTGCCCGTGTTCTTCCTGGTTGCCGTGTGGCGGGCCGACGGTTCACCGGCCCTGACGGAGCCCGACCTGCCGACGTTCCGCGAGCGCACGACGGTCGAGGTCCAGGAGTCGGTCGACGTCGCCGTGCCCAGTGACACCACAGTCGTCGTCGACGGTGTCGAGGAGCGTTGGAACGCGGGTGCGCACGCGGTCGATGCGGGATCGACGCTCGTCTTCGCTGCCGGCTCGGACGTGCCGCACGTCGAACGACTCGATCCGCTGGCCGATGCCGCCTGGGCCCTGCCGCTCAACGCCACCGATGAGCGCGACCATCCGCTGTATGCGACGTACTCACTCGTCCTGGCGCTCTTCTTCGGAACCATGGGCTTGCCGCACGTGCTCGTGCGCTTCTACACCAACCCCGACGGCGGCGCGGCGCGGCGCACCACGCTCGTAGTGCTCTGCCTGCTCGGGGTGTTCTATCTGTGGCCGCCGCTGTACGGCGTGCTGGGCCGCGTCTACACACCCGACCTTCTCCTCACCGGGCGCACCGATGCCGTCGTGCTCGTGCTCCCTGGCCGCATGATCGAGGGCCTGGGTGGCGACCTGCTCGGCGCACTCGTCACCGGTGGCGCGTTCGCTGCGTTCCTCTCGACGTCGAGCGGCCTCGCGGTCTCGGTCGCGGGAGTGCTGTCGCAGGACGTGCTGCGCGGTCAGGTCCGCGACTTTCGCATCGCCACCTTTTTGGCCGTGGTGATCCCCCTCTTCCTCGCGCTCGCGGCATCATCGCTCGCGGTCGCCGACGTCGTCGGCCTCGCGTTTGCCGTTGCTGCATCGTCGTTCTGCCCGTTGCTCGTGCTGGGTATCTGGTGGCGTCGCTTGACCTGGGTCGGTGCCGCCGCCGGACTCGTCGCGGGCGGTGGCCTTGCCATCGCTGCGGTAGCCACGACGATCGCGCGCGGCGGAATCGGTGATGGCTGGATTGGAGCGCTGCTGGCGCAACCCGCGGCATGGACGGTGCCCATAGCCTTTGCCGTCATGATCGCTGTATCGCTTGCCACGCCAAGCCGCATCGCGCCCAACGTGGGGCGCACCATGGTCCGGCTGCATGCTCCCGAATCGCTCGATCTCGACCGGGGTCGGCATGCCTGACCGCTACGTCGCGTTGCTCCGCGGCATCAACGTCGGCAAAGCCAAGCGCATCGCGATGGCCGACCTTCGCGACGCTGTCGGCTCTCTCGGGCACAGCGAGGTGAAGACGCTGCTCAACAGCGGCAACGTCGTATTCACCGCCGCCGATAAACCGACCGAGAAAGCCCTGTACGACGCGATAAAGAACGCCACCGGTGTCAGCAGCGACGTGATCCTGGTGACCGGCAAGCAGCTCGATCAGATCGTTGACCAGAACCCGCTCACGGACGTCATGACCGATCCGTCACGGCTGATGGTCATGTTCTTCACCGATGGACGCGATCGCAGCCGGTTGCGCAAGCTTGTCGACGACTCCTGGTCGCCGGAGCAGCTCGCCGTTGGCCGGCAAGCCGCATACTTCTGGTGCCCCGACGGCATTGCCGCGAGTCCGCTGATGGAGACCGTCGGCGAACAGAAGTTCGACGGCACGGTCACAACCCGCAACTGGCGGACGGTCACGAAACTACGCGCCCTGCTCGACTGACCCTCCGCCCCGTGGGTAAAGCGGCAGCGCCATGACGAGCTCGTCCGCGGACGGGTCCAGCGGATACGGCTTGCGCTGCCCGGTCTCGATAAAGCCGCGCCGGCGGTAGAACGCGCGCGCCGACGCGTTGTCCTCGTGCACCTCGAGCAGCATGCGGGAAGCACTGCGGCTGCGCGCCCAGTCGACGACAGCATCGAGGAGCGCGTCGGCAACGGCTCGACCGCGACCGCGCCAGGCAGGCGTGACGTAGACCGCAGCCAGCCACACCTCGTCGGAACCTGAGGTGTCCGGAAAGCCGACCATCGTCCCCAGGAACGACCCGTCCTCGCGCCCACATTGGTCGGCGACGAACTGGGCCGAGTCACCCGCCTGGCTGCCTCGATGAGCGCGAAATTGCCAGCCCTCGTCCGATATCTTCAGCGCGTCCTCGTACCGCTCGAGGAAACCCATCGGAGTGTCCTCGAGCGCCTCGAGTCGCAGCGCCCTGAGGCGCGGCCAGTCCTCTGCCCGAACGCGACGGACGACGAATGCCGGGGCGATCATCGAGGAAGCGTGGCAGACGACCGTTCGGCGCTCCCTGACGACCGCTCGGCGACGTACGTCCCGATTCGTCCTCCCCCGGCCTGGCTCCTCGCCGCTACCGTGACGCACGTCACAGTGCGGAAATCTGCCTGCCGTCCGGACGTGATCTGCCGCTTCCCGCAACGTACGGAGAGGTGTTGCCGTGAGCACAGTCGAAGAACGGGGACAGACTCCCCCACCGTCGAGCTCGGTCTACGTCGAAGTCCAGCAGGGCGCTGAGTTCCAGGACCTGCGCCGCCGATTCCGCTCCTTCGTCTTCCCGATGACCGCCCTATTCCTCGCGTGGTACTTCCTCTACGTGCTGCTCGCCGGCTACGCCAGCGGCTTCATGAGCACGAAGGTGTGGGGGAACATCAACGTCGGCCTGCTGCTCGGTCTCGGGCAGTTCGTGTCGACGTTCGCGATCACGATGACGTATGCGCGCTATGCGAACCGACGACTCGATCCCGTCGCTGAAGACATCCGCCTGAAGATCGAGGGAGGGGAGCGCTGATGGAAGGTCTCGGCGAGCCAATCGTCAACATCGGCATCTTCCTGTTCTTCGTCGCGGTGACGCTGGTCATCGTCTTCCGCGCCTCCCGCAACAACAAGACCGCGACCGACTACTACGCCGCCGGGCACGCGTTCACCGGACCGCAGAACGGCATCGCGATCTCGGGTGACTATCTGTCCGCGGCGTCGTTCCTCGGCATCGCCGGCGCGATTGCCGTCAACGGCTACGACGGGTTCCTCTACAGCATCGGCTTCCTCGTTGCCTGGCTGGTCGCGCTGCTGCTCGTTGCCGAGCTGCTTCGGAACACCGGCCGCTACACGATGGCCGATGTGCTGTCGTTCCGGATGCGCCAACGCCCCGTCCGTGTTGCCGCGGCGACGTCGACGCTCGCTGTGTCGTTCTTCTACCTGCTTGCCCAGATGGCAGGCGCGGGCGGACTCGTCGCGCTCCTGCTCGGCGTCACCAACCGCGGCGGACAGAGCCTTGTCATTGCGGTCGTGGGCGCACTGATGATCACGTACGTCCTCGTCGGCGGCATGCGCGGAACAACCTGGGTGCAGATCATCAAGGCGGTGCTGCTCATCGGTGGCGCTGGAATCATGACGATCTGGGTGCTCGCGAAGTATGGCTTCAACCTGTCGTCACTGCTGGGAGCCGCGGTCGACAGCGGCGGCGAGGCGACGGCCAACATCCTCAACCCAGGCAACCAGTACGGCGTCTCATCGACGAGCCGGCTCGATTTCATCTCGCTTGCGCTGGCTCTCGTGCTCGGCACCGCAGGCCTGCCGCACGTGCTGATGCGCTTCTACACCGTGCCGACCGCGCAGGAGGCGCGGCGATCGGTGGTGTGGGCGATCTGGCTGATCGGCATCTTCTACCTGTTTACGCTGGTCTTGGGGTACGGCGCTGCCGCCCTCGTGGGAGGCGAAACGATCGTTGCCGCACCAGGCAAAGCGAATTCCGCTGCGCCGCTGCTGGCGTACGAGCTCGGTGGCACGATCTTGCTCGGGATCATCGCGGCCGTCGCGTTCGCGACGATTCTCGCCGTCGTCGCTGGACTGACGATCACCGCGGCGACATCGTTCGCGCACGACATCTATGCCAACGTCATGAACCGCGAGGCCGAGCTGGACGAGCGCAAGCAGGTGCGGGTCGCGCGGATCACGGCGGTTGTCATCGGCATCGTGTCGATCGTCGGCGGCATTGTCGCGCTGGGTCAGAACATCGCGTTCCTTGTGGCGCTGGCCTTCGCGGTCGCCGCATCGGCGAACCTCCCGACGATCCTCTACTCGCTGTTCTGGAAGCGGTTCAACACCCGCGGCGCGCTGTGGAGCATGTACGGCGGCCTCATCTCCTGCGTGGTGCTGATCATTTTCTCGCCGGTCGTCTCCGGAAAGCCGGACGATCCGGCGACCGGACGCAGCCTGTCGATGCTGGACGGCGTCGATTTCTCCTGGTTCCCGTTGGACAACCCCGGCATCATCTCGATCCCGCTGTCCTTCTTCCTCGGCTGGTTGGGCACCGTGACCAGCAAGGAGACGAACGACGAGAAGTACGCCGAGATGGAGGTCCGCTCGCTCACTGGTGCCGGCTCCGAGAAGGCGGTCCTGCACCACTGACCAGCGGGGATGCGAAGCTGGGCCGGACCCCGCGGTCCCTGCCGCGGGGTCCGGCCCGCACACCGCGTTCGTCAATGAGGAGAACCGCGTGAGTACCGAAGCACTCGAAAACCTCCTGCACGAGAACCGGCGCTTCGAGCCGCCGGATGACTTCGCCGCCGCTGCCAACGCGCAGGCGTCCCTGTACGACGAGGCGGCCGACGATCGGCTCGCGTTCTGGGAGGAGCAGGCGCGGGCGCTGCAGTGGGACGCCCCGTGGACCGAGGTGCTCACGTGGGATCCGCCCTTCGCGAAATGGTTCGAGGGCGGCACCCTCAATGTCGCGGTCAACTGCGTCGACCGGCACGTTGAGGCCGGTCACGGTGACCAGGTCGCGTACCACTGGGAAGGCGAACCCGGGGATACGCGCACCATCACGTACGCCGAACTCAAGGACGAGGTCTGCAAGGCCACGAACGCGCTGCTCGAGCTGGGTGTGCAGAAGGGCGACCGGGTCGCCATCTACATGCCGATGGTCCCGGAGACGGCGATCGCGATGCTCGCGTGCGCGCGGCTCGGCGCGCCGCACTCGGTGGTGTTCGGCGGCTTCTCCTCCGATGCGTTGAAGGGCCGTATCCAGGACGCTGACGCGCGGCTGGTCATCACGGCGGACGGCGGTTACCGACGCGGCGCGCCCAGTGCGTTGAAGCCGGCGGTAGACGAGGCGCTGCAGGAGTGCCCAAGCGTGCAATCGGTCCTGGTCGTGCGGCGCACCGAGCAGGACACGCCGTGGACCGAGGGCCGCGACGTGTGGTGGCACGAACTGGTCGACCGGCAATCAGCGTCACACGACGCAGAGGCGCACGACGCGGAGCATCCGCTGTTCATTCTCTATACCAGCGGTACGACGGCGAAGCCGAAGGGCATCCTGCACACGACCGGCGGCTACCTCACGCAGGTGTCGTACACGCACCGCAATGTCTTCGACCTCAAGCCCGACAGCGACGTCTACTGGTGCGCCGCCGACATCGGTTGGGTGACCGGGCACTCGTACATCGTCTACGGACCCCTGTCGAACCGCGCCACGTCGGTGATGTACGAAGGGACGCCGGACACGCCGCACAAGGGACGTTGGTGGGACCTCGTGCAGAAGTACGGCGTGACGATCCTGTACACCGCGCCGACCACGATTCGTACGTTCATGAAGTGGGGCGCCGACATCCCGGACAAGGCGGACCTGTCCTCGCTGCGACTGCTCGGCTCCGTCGGTGAGCCGATCAACCCTGAAGCGTGGATGTGGTACCGCGAGAACATCGGCGGCAACAACTGCCCCGTCGTCGACACGTGGTGGCAGACCGAGACCGGCGCCATCATGATCAGTCCGCTGCCTGGCGTGACCGGCACGAAACCGGGATCGGCGATGCGGCCGCTGCCTGGCATCAGTGCCGACGTGGTCGACGACAGCGGAAAGTCTGTGCCGAACGGCGGTGGCGGCTACCTCGTCTTGACAGAGCCGTGGCCATCGATGCTGCGCACGATCTGGGGCGACGACGACCGTTACGTCGAAACGTATTGGTCGCGTTTCAAGGACACCTACTTCGCCGGCGACGGCGCGAAGAAGGATGACGACGGCGACATCTGGCTCCTCGGTCGCGTCGACGACGTGATGAACGTCAGCGGGCACCGCATCTCCACGACGGAGGTCGAGTCTGCTCTGGTGTCGCACCCCAAGGTCGCGGAGGCGGCGGTCGTCGGCGCAACGGATCCGACGACGGGTCAGGGCATCGTTGCGTTCGTCATCTTGCGCGGCTCGGTGCCGGAAGATGAGTCCGAGGGTGACGCCATCGCGAAGGAGCTGCGCGCGCACGTCGCCAAGGAGATCGGGCCGATCGCCAAGCCGCGGCAAATCCTCGTCGTGCAGGAGCTGCCGAAGACGCGGTCGGGCAAGATCATGCGCCGGCTGCTGCGCGACGTGGCCGACCACCGCGAGCTCGGCGACGTGACCACGCTGACCGACTCGTCGGTGATGGACCTGATTTCGGAGAAGTTGCCAAGCGCCTCCTCGGAGGACTGACGCCACTCCCTGCTGCGGTCGTGTAGATCGTCGTGAGGAATGGCGCGCTCGCGATCGTGCATAAGTTTCACGACTAACTACACGACACGTGACAGGGTGCCCACATGCTGGCGCGCGAGCTCGCCGAGCCGTACCCCGTCGTCGACCTGGATACCGACGCGTTCGCCGCTGCGCGGTTGATGGCGGAGCGCCGGCTGCCCGGTCTCATCGTCAACGGCGACGACGGGCGGCCTTGGACGATCCTCCCCGGCTCGCAGGTACTGCGCTTCGTCGTGCCGGCGTACGTGCAGGACGATCCGGCACTCGCTCGCGTCTACGACGAGCGACACGCCGACCAGCTGTTTCGTCCGCTGGCCAGGCGTAGCGTTCGAGAGCTGCTGCCGAGTAAGCCCGCCGAGCTGGCCACGCTCAAGGCACACGACACCGCCATCGAGGTCGCAGCACTCATGGCCCGGCTCCGCAGCCCCATTGTCGCCGTGCTCGACGGCGACGAACTCATCGGCGCGATCACGGTTTCTCGCCTGCTGAGCATGCTGCTTCCCGAGGCGCCCTGATGGCGGCCCGCTGATGGCCATTGTCGCCATCGCCATCTTTGTCATCGCGTACATCCTCATAGCTACCGAGCGGGTCCACCGAGTCGCCGCTGCCCTCGGCGGCGCCGCAGCGATGGCGCTGGTCGGGATCGTCGACGCGGAGACCGCGTTCTTCAGCGAAGAGACTGGCGTCGACTGGAACGTCATCTTCCTGCTGCTCGGGATGATGATCATTGTCGGTGTACTCCGGCAAACGGGCGTGTTCGAGTACCTCGCGATCTGGGCGGCGAAACGGGCACGCGGGAAGCCGTTTCGCGTCATGGTGCTGCTCGTCCTGATCACCGCGGTCGCATCTGCACTGCTCGACAACGTCACGACGGTGCTGCTGATGGCGCCGGTGACGTTCCTCGTGTGTGAACGAATGAACGTCCCGCCCGTCCCGTTTCTGATCGCCGAGGCGCTTGCGGCCAACATCGGCGGCACCGCCACCCTCGTCGGCGACCCGCCGAACATCATCATCGCCAGCCGGGCTGGCCTGTCCTTCAACGACTTCCTCGTCAATCTGGCGCCGCTCGTCGTCGTCCTTCTGATCGTCTTCATCGGACTGTGCCGATGGCTGTTCCGTGACGCCTTTCAGTACGACCCGGAACGTGTCGACGAGGTGATGGAGCTCGACGAGCGTGAAGCCATCGCCGACATGGGGCTGCTCATCCGCTGCCTGCTGGTGTTGGCCGGTGTGACGATCGGATTCGTCCTGCACAGCGCTCTGCACGTCGAGCCGTCGATCATTGCGCTGCTCGGCGCCGGCGCCATCATCCTCGTCAGCCGGACGCGCCCTCAGCAGTTCCTCGAGGAGGTCGAGTGGCCGACCCTGGTGTTCTTCATGGGCCTGTTCATCATGGTGGGCGGGCTGGTCGAGACCGGCGTCATCGAGCGGCTCGGCGAGACCGCGCAGGAAGCGGTCGGCGGTCGTCCGCTGCTCGCCGCGACCGTGCTGCTCTTCGGTTCAGCGGTGATGTCGGCGATCGTCGACAACATTCCCTACGTCACGACCGTCGCGCCGCTCGTCGAAGGGCTCGTGGAGAACGTGCCCGACCCGACCCAGGGCGAGGCACTGTGGTGGGCCCTCGCCCTCGGTGCCGACCTCGGCGGCAATGCCACCGCCGTGGGTGCAAGCGCAAACGTCGTCATCATCGGACTGGCTGCGAAGTACGGACATCCGATCAGCTTCTGGACGTTCACCCGGTACGGCCTCGTGGTCGCCGCCATCACGGTGACACTGTCATGGCCCTACCTCGCGCTTCGGTACTTCCTGCTGGGGTAACGTCCGCGGCAACGGGCGGCAGGTGGCGTTCGATCCGCAGGCATGAGGGGTAGGGAGGCGGCATGGCGGACTCCACGGGCCGGCACGCGAGTCGGTCGTACGTAGACGGCGAACCGGACGGCGCGGAACCGAGCATCGGCGCACTTGTTGCCGAGGCCAGTCGCGACCTGTCCACGCTGCTGCGCGCGGAGGTCGACCTCGCCAAGGCCGAGATCAAGGATGAAGCGAAGACCGCAGCGAAGGGCGGCGCCATGTTCGGCGCGGCCGGCTTCCTTGGGCTGCTCGCCGTCATCCTGCTGTCCATCGCTTTGGCGTACGGGCTCATCGCGTTCGGGATCTGGCCGTGGTTGGCGTTCGTCATCGTCGCGCTGCTCTACCTGCTGATCGCTTCGGTGCTCGTGCTCGTTGGGCGCAATGCTGTGAGCCAGGTCGGCCCGCCGGAGCGAACGATCCGGTCCGTACGCGAGACCGCGAGCCTGGTGAAACGCGCCTGACCCGGGGCTGCGCCCGGCGGGTAACCGCCGCGTGGGAGGCTTGGCCGCATGGCTCCTCTCGACGCGTCTACGACGCTGCTCGACGGTCCGTGGAGCCACCGCAATGTGGCGGCGAACGGCGCCCGCTTCCATGTCGCCGAGATGGGCGACGGGCCGCTCGTGCTGCTGCTGCACGGGTTTCCCGAATTCTGGTGGGCGTGGCGGCATCAGCTGCCCGTGCTTGCGGCCGCTGGCTACCGCGCGGTCGCGATGGATCTGCGCGGTTACGGCGCGAGCGACAAGCCGCCGCGAGGCTACGACCCCTTCACGCTCGCAGGTGACGTAACGGGCGTCATTCGATCACTGGGCGAACCAGACGCCGCCGTGATCTCGCACGGCTGGGGGGCGTACCTCGGCTGGACGGCGGCGGCTCTGCAACCGAAGCTCGTACGACGGCTCGTCACCGTGTCGATGCCACACCCGAACCGGTTACGCGGTGCGGTCCTCACCGATCCCGGGCAAGCCGCGCGGATGCGTCACATCGTCGGCTTCCAGCGTCCATGGGTGCCCGAACGCCAGCTAGTCGCGGACGACGCGCGCTTCGTCGGGCGGCTGCTGACCTCCTGGTCGGGACCTCGCGGCTTTGACGACTCCGCGGCCGATGTCTACCGACGCGCCGCACGCGTGAACGGTGTTGCCCACTGCTCGCTGGAGTACTACCGCTGGATGCTGCGTTCACTGCCCCGGCGCGACGGCATCAGGTTCGCGCGCGCAATGTCATCGCCGATCACGGTCCCGGTGCTGCAACTGCACGGCGCGGCGGACGGCATGTTCCTTCCGCGGACGGCTGCTGGCTCTGGCCGGTACGTCGAGGCGCCGTACCGCTGGCGACTGCTCGACGGCGTCGGCCACTTCCCGCACGAGGAAGCACCGGAGACGTTGACAGATGAGCTGCTCACCTGGCTCGCCGACCCGGAGCCCGATCGCTGACTCGCCCTGACGTCCTTTCCACGGTCGCCGATGCGGTGCCCTTCCTGCATCGTGACGAGCTCGTCCGCAACTGGGACTTCTCCGTCTTCCTGCGCGTGACCTTTGACACCGCGTACGCCCGCATGAGCAAGCGCGACGGATGTCCCGCATTGCCTGAGCACCCAGCGAACCGGCGGTACCTCGAGGGGCAACGGCTCTACTTCGCCGCCTGCCAACCGTGGACGCGCGCCAGCATGGTCATCGACAACACGACCTCGCCGCACCGTTCGTGATTCCCGAGCAGGAGGCCGGAACTCACCAACTGGTTCCTTAAGACGCGACACGCCGAGCGTTTCGCGCCACAAGTAACCAATCGCTCATGGCAGCCACGATCCATCTCCGCGGTCCACGACCTCACGCATGGTGATCCGCAAGCGGGGTTGTCCTCACGCCGGCACGTTACGGGACACTGAGCAGCGTGCCGCGCGACCGTGACCCCAGTGGGCGAGCCCGCAACGCCCGGCCTCGCGACGGCTTAGGCCGCCCTCTCCCGCATGGTTCGGAAGGCGTGGCCCGCGTCCCCGACGACTTCGTGCTGCCGCCGGAAGAGTCCCTCGTCGAGGCTCAGCGACTCCTCGACGAGGGGCTGCCCTTTCATGCACACGAGGTCCTGGAAGGCACCTGGAAGGCCGCGCCGCCCGCCGAGCGAGACCTGTGGCAGGGCCTCGCTCAGCTCGCCGTCGGCATGACCCACCTGGAGCGCGGCAATCCCACCGGCGCGGTGGCGCTGCTCAGACGCGCCGCGGCCAGGATCCACCCGTACCAAGACGCGCCGCCCTACGACATCGACGTACGCGGGCTGCTCGACTGGGCCGACAGCGCTATCGCGGCGGCTGCGGCGAGTCCGGGTCCTGCCGACGCACGGGTTCCGGTGCCACGCTTGACGCGTCGCGCCTAGCAGGGTCGTAGGCGCGCCCATCGGCGGTCCGGTCCATGTCCGGCGTTCGATCGACGTCTGGCGTCCGGTCGAGGTCCGGCGCCAGCTTTCGGGCGCGCTGCTCGAGGCTCTCGGCCTCGGCCTGCTCGCGATCGGCCGCGACGATCCGCTCTTCTGCATCGCGCTGATCGCGCAGCGTGCGCTCCTCGATCTCCGCTCGCTCGCGGCGCGCTCGGGCAGCCTGCTCCTCGGCGCCCGCCCGCTCGGCGTCTGCTCGCGCCGACCGAACCTGTGCCTCCTGCAGGTGATCTCGCGCCTGCGCCTCCCGCTGCTCGACCCGGCCGCGGCGGATCCGCGGGATGACGATGGCCAGCACGATCAACGCAAGGACGGCGACGATGACCAAAGTGATGACGAGACCCGTATCCATTGGGGCCTCCTTCCCTTGACCATCGAGGCATACCCCTACTCGCGGATCTTGAGACATCACGATTGCGGAACAGGAAGAAGCGCGGACTACACGCACGCGCCGGTTGGAACCTCGTCGCTCGAAGCGGCCGCGGTGGTGGCGACGGGCGCGACCTCCTCCGCCGTCAGGGCGTAGCCCGTCGACGGATCGTCCACGGACGCCGCGAAGATGACGCCGTACACCGTTCCGTCTGGAGCGAGCAGTGGTCCACCAGAGTTGCCGGGTCGCACGGTGGTGAACAGCGAGTAGATCTCGCGGACCACGGTGCCGCTGTTGTAGATGTCGTTGCCGCGCGCCCGGGTCTCGCCGCGCACCCGAGCAGGTACGGCAGTGAACGGCCCGCTCTCGGGATACCCAGCGACGACTGCATCGTCGCCCCGCGACGCCGACGCGAATCCCAGCGGCTCCGCATCCAGCCCGGGTACGAGCAGCACCGCGACATCCCGGCCCGGATCGAACGCAACGACCCGTGCCTGCAACGTCTGCTCGCCATCTCCCAGAACGACGTTCGCGTCGTCGACGCCGGCGACGACGTGTGCGTTGGTCATCACCCGCTCGGGTGCGTAGACGAAGCCGGTGCCCTCGACCTGCCGCCGGCAGCTTGGCGCTGCCCCCACGACTCTGACGATGCTGTCGCGCGACTCTGCGACGGCGGGCAGTTGCAGCACCGCCGGATCAGGCTCCTGCACCGGCAGCGTCGGTTCCTGTAGCCCGCTGAAGACGCGCGGGAAGCCACTGCCGTCAAGGATGTTCTGGAAGCCGGAGAACAGCCCAGACGCCGTCTCCGGCACGACCTCACTGACGACGCCGAGTACGGACGACGCGCGCACCTGTCGCGCAATCCCCGTCAGCGGGGACTGCACGATGGCGAGGCCGAGGATGTACGCCACGAGCAGCACCGCAATGACGCTGACGACGGCACCGCCTGCAGCATCGAGCGCCCGTGCAGACCGCGCGGTGACGACGTCGCGGATCTGAGTGCCGACGTGGCTCGCGAGCAGCTGCCCAAGCAAGGCGCCCACGAGCACGGCAGCGATCGCCAGCAGCGACTGCCCAGCGCCGGGCTGCGTCACGTCGACAAAGCGCGGCCACGCATACATCGCCAGCGCGCCGCCGCCGAGGAATCCGGCAAACGACAGCATGCCGACGATGAAGCCCTGGCGGTAGCCGGAGACGGCGAACGACACGATGGCGATGAGCAGGACGACGTCGAGTGTGTTCACGTCCGGCCCTCGTACATCGCCGGTGGTAGGCCCACGACGTGCTCGAGATCCCACGGCAGTTCCCAACCGGCGAGCCGCAGCACGCTCGCCAACAAGCCGCCGGTGAAGCCCCAGACGAGCAGCCCGCGGACGCGGAACGCCGGGCCGATGTAGCCGCTCGGGTGCAGCACGCGCACCCGGTTCGCGGGGTCGACGAGGTCTGATACGGGCACCCGGTGCACCGACGCAACCTCGGCCGGATCCACGACACCGACGGGCGTCGGTCGGCGCCACCAGCCGATGACGGGGGTCACCGCCTGTTCCGACACCGGGATCCACAGCGCCGGCATGGTGGCGATGACGTCGACTCCGCTTGGATCGAGGCCGGTCTCCTCTTCGGCTTCACGCAGCGCTGCCGCCACGGCGCTCTCGTCGTCGGGATCGACTCGGCCGCCGGGAAAGGCCGGCTGACCTGCGTGCGAGCGCATGTCGTGGGCCCGCTCGATCAGCAACACGTCCGGGCCGTCGGGTCCCTCGCCGAACAGAATGAGCACGGCCGACTCGCGGACTGTATCGTCCGGCGGCACGAATCGGCTGAGCTGCTCATCGCGGACCGTTCCGGCGATGTCGGCTAGCGGACGCAGCCACTCGGGTATGACGGTCACGGCCTTGCTGCGCAGCACGTCACCCTGCGTCTCCCGGGTCTCCCGACTGCAGCAGCTTCGCGGCCACATGAGGATCGGTCGGCCCGGTGCCGTACGCCGGGCACAGCCGCGCCACCGGGCAGACCCCGCAGGCAGGCTTGCGGGCATGGCAGCACCGCCGCCCGTGCCAGATGAGCCGGTGCGACAGCATCGTCCATTCCGACTTGGGGAAGATGGCGGCGATGTCGGCCTCGACCTTGACCGGGTCGGTCTGCGTGGTCCAGCCAAACCGTCGCGCCAATCGGCCGAAATGCGTGTCGACGGTGATGCCGGGAATGCCGAACGCATTGCCGAGGATGACGTTGGCCGTCTTACGGCCGATGCCCGGCAGCGTCACCAGGTCGTCGAGTCGCGACGGGATCTCCCCGCCGTACCGCTCGCACACCGCCTGCGCCATACCCATGATCGACGACGTCTTGTTGCGGAAGAAGCCGGTCGGCTTGATGAGCTCCTCGACGGCGCTGCGATCCGCACCTGCGAGCGCGGCCGGGGTCGGGTAGGTCGCGAACAGCATCGGCGTCACCTTGTTGACGCCCTTGTCGGTGCTCTGAGCCGACAGGATGGTCGCCACCACAAGCTCGTACGGCGTAGTGAAGTCGAGCTCGGTATGGGCATCGGGGTACGCCACGGCGAGCTCGCGATTGATACGCCGCGCGCGGCGTATGAGAGCCAGCCGGGTCTCGTCGACGAACCGCGCTGATCCCCTCCCTGGCACCAGCTCATGGTAGGCACGGCTGCCACGGGTGCCGGGGAGATCCCGGGTACGGCAGACTGACGTGATCACCGGTCGCCCAGGTGAGGAGGTCGGGTGTGAGCGACGTGCTCTCGCGGGCGCCACTGTTCTCGGCGCTGGACGACGATGCCGCCGCGGCGCTGCGCGCCTCCATGACCGAGGTGACGCTGCCGCGGGGCGAGACGCTGTTTCGCGAGGGCGACTCCGGCGACTGCCTCTATGTGATCACCGACGGAAAGATCAAGCTCGGCCGCGCCGCGACCGACGGCCGGGAGAACATCCTCGCCATCCTCGGCCCCGGCGAGATGTTCGGGGAGCTGTCGCTGTTCGACCCGAAGCCGCGAACGGCGACGGCAGTAGCGGTCGTGGACAGCACGCTGATGAGTCTCGGGCACGAGGCGCTCGACCAGCTGCTGACCGGCCGACCCGCGGTCGCGGAATCGATGCTGGCCGCGTTGGCGCAGCGACTGCGCCGTACCAACGAATCGCTGGCTGACCTGGTCTTCAGTGATGTGCCCGGCCGGGTCGCCAAGGCGCTACTCGACCTGTCGACGCGCTTCGGCGTCCAGGCCGACGACGGGCTGCACGTCACGCACGACCTCACGCAGGAGGAGCTGGCGCAGCTCGTCGGCGCATCCCGCGAGACGGTGAACAAGGCGCTCGCCGACTTCGCCAGCCGCGGCTGGATCCGGTTGGAGGCGCGCGCCGTCGTCATCAACGACGTCGATCGCCTGTCTCGGCGCGCCCGATGAGCCCGGCCAAGCAGATCGTCCTCGCGATCGGCACCCGCAAGGGCCTGTGGCTCGCCCGATCTCGATCGGACGAGTCCTGGGTCGTGGAAGGCCCGTACCTGGTCATGCGGGAGGTGCCGTCGCTGGCGTTCCTGCCATCGGAGGGCTCGCTCACGCTGCTCGCAGGCGTCCGCAGCGAGCACTGGGGACCGGTCGTCGTTCGCTCCGACGATCTCGGGGCGACCTGGGAGGAGACTGAGGACGCCGCGGTCCGGTTTCCGGAAGACGCCGGCGCTGCACTGGAGCGCATCTGGCAGCTGCACCCCGATCCGGGGCGGCCGGAATTGGTATGGGCCGGCTGCGAACCATCCTCCCTGTGGCGCAGTACCGACGGCGGGCGCCGCTTCTCGCTCGTTCGCGGTCTGTGGGAGCACCCGCACCGCAAGGACTGGTTCCCCGGCGCAGGCGGGGCAGCAGTCCACAGCGTCGTCACCGATCCCTCCGACGAGAAGAGGGTCACCGTCGCGGCGAGCACCGGAGGCGTGTACGCAACGGTCGATGGCGGCGAGGCGTGGCGGCCGCGCAACCGCGGCATCCAGGCCAGCTTCCTGCCCGACCCCGAGCCGGAGTACGGCCAGTGCGTCCACAAGATCGTGGCCGACGCCGACGGACCGACGCGGCTGTACGCACAGAACCACGGCGGCGTCTACCGCAGTGACGACGCCGGCGAGCGGTGGACAGCGATCGATGCCGGCTTGCCGGGCAATTTCGGGTTCCCCGTCTTGGCCCATCCGCGTCGGCCCGGCCTGATCTGGGTGTTGCCGCTCGTCGCGGATGAGCACCGGCTGCCTCCCGAAGGTCGACTACGACTCCATCGCTCGGAGGACGGCGGCGAGTCGTGGGACGAGGTGGGTGCCGGCATGCCCGAACAGTCATGGAATGTCGTGCTCCGCGACGCCGCCTGCGTGCTCGCTCTTGACGACGCCTCGGATGACGATCCAGCGCTGGTCGCATTCGGCACCCGGGATGGGTGCGTCTACGCGAGCACCGACTCCGGAGAGACCGTGGTCGAAGTTGCCGCACACTTGCCCGACGTCCTTTGCGTCCGAGCCGCGCTGCTGTCGTGACCAGTACTGCGGCGGTCGTCGTCCGGCTGCCCGCAGCGCTTGCGGAGCACGCCGAGGGACAGCGATCGCTCAGTGTCCAGCTTGGCGATGCCGAAACTGTGGGCGACGTCCTCGACGCGCTGACCGAGGGGCGGCCGCAGCTGGCTTGGCGGATGCGCGACGAGACCGGAGCACTGCGACGGCACGTGAACGTGTACGTCGGAACCGAGGACGTGCGCGGTGCCACCGGGCTGGCGACGCCGATCGCGGACGGCGACGTCGTCACCGTCCTGCCGTCAGTTGCCGGCGGGTGAGCCCTCGCGCAAGTAGTCCAGTTGGGCCCGGACCGATAGCTCGGCGGCCGGCCAAAGTACCGGATCGACGTCGGCGTACACGCGGCGCACGACCTCGGCCGCGGTGCGATCGCCTTGTTGCAGCGCCGAGGCCACCGCATCCAACCGCTCGCGCCGGTGCGCCAGGTAGTAGTCAAGCACCGCCTGCGCATCTTCTAGCACGGGCCCGTGACCCGGCAGCAGCGTCGACACTTCGGCCGCTTCGGCAAGCGCGAGCAGGCGCTCCAGCGAGGCGAGGTAGTCAGCGAGCCGGCCGTCCGGGTGCGCCACGACCGACGTACCGCGGCCGAGAACGGTGTCCCCGGTCAGCACCGCCGCCTCGGCCGGCAGCACGAACGACAGCGAGTCTGACGTGTGCCCGGGCGTCGCCATGACGCGCAGCTCCAGCCCGTCCAGCTCGACGACGTCGCCGTTTACCAGACCATCGGCGCCAAGCCGCAGGGCCGGATCGAGAGCCTGCACGGGCGCGTTCACTCGATTGGCGAACGCAAACGCGCCCTCGGCGTGATCGGCGTGCCCGTGCGTCAGCAGAACCAGTCCGACCTCTCGATCCGCTTCCGTCGCGACCGCTTCGACGTGGCTCAGATGCTCCTCGAGCAGCGGGCCGGGATCGATCACCACGGCGCGGCGCGCGCCTGGCTCGGCGAGCACCCAGGTGTTCGTGCCGTCCAGCGTCATGATCCCGGGGTTCGGGGCGAGGACGCAGGTCGCCCGCTCGCTCACGGCGCCGCCCGTCCAGCTCACCGCTCGTATCCCTCATCGTCCGGCATCAGCAGCACGATCTGCCCGTCGCCGAGCACCGCACGCGGTAGCAGCGGTCGGATGGTGCGTTCGTTCGCTGCAGCGAGCACGTCAGCCACGGTGTCGTACGGCACGAGCTCGGACAGCGTGACGGCTGTCGGCGGCAGCATCGCCAGCGACCCGTCGCGGAAGCCGTCGTACGCCATGGCGGGCCGCATCCACACCGCGCGATCGGACTCGCCGCCGACGTCCCGAGTCCGCTGCCCGGCCGGCAGTGACGCGACGAAGAAGCGGGTGTCGTAGCGCCGCTCCTCGAACTCCGGCGTGATCCAGTGCGTCCAGGGCGCGAGCAAGTCGGCTCGCAGCACCAGCCCGCGCCGGTCCAAGAGTTCCGCGAATGCGAGCGATCGATCCAGCAGCGCCGCGCGATCCATCTCCCAATCGGGCCCGGTGGTGTCGGCGACCACGTCGTCCGAGGACGGGCCGGCGAGCAGTACACCGGACTCCTCGAACGTCTCGCGCACAGCAGCGCACGTCAGAGATCGGACCAGCGCAGCGTCCGCCGTCAGCCGGGATTCCCACGCGGCGGGCGGTGGACCCGCCCACTGCAACGCCGTATCGGCATCGCGTGGATCGACGGTCCCGCCGGGAAACACGTGCATCCCCGCTGCGAACGCCATCGTCGTCACCCGACGCAGCAGGTACGCCTCCACACCATGTGGGGAGTCGCGTAGCAGCACCACGGTCGCCGCCGGCCGTGCGGCAGGCGGGACGAAGGACGGGTCGGTGGTGCGCCTGACCCGATCCGCAAAGCTCGCCGGCAGTGTGCGTACGTCGGGCATCAGGACACTGCCTACTCGACCTCGACGATGACCTCGACCTCGACGGGCGCGTTGCGCGGCAGGACAGCGACACCGACTGCGCTGCGCGCGTGCCGACCGGCAACACCGAACACCGATCCGAGCAGTTCACTCGCGCCGTTGATCACCTCGGGCTGCCCGGTGAAGTCCGGCGCACTCGCGACGAAGCCGACCACCTTGACAATGCTGCGGACCGCTGTCAGCGAGCCCACTTCCTCGCGGATCGCAGCCAAGGCGTTGAGCGCGCAGGTGGCCGCAAGTTGCTTCGCCTGCTCGGCACCGACCTCGGCCCCCACCTTGCCGGTCGCCTCGAGCTGTCCCCCGACCAGCGGCAGCTGTCCCGAGGTATAGACGTACGATCCGCTCCGCAGCGCCGGCACGTAGGCGGCAACCGGTGCCGCGACGGGCGGCAGCTCGATACCCAGCTCGGCGAGTTTTTCCTCCGGCGTCATGACTTAGGCCGTTTCAGGTAGGCGACTAGCTGCTCGGGGTTCGGCCCCGGAATGACCGTCACGAGTTCCCACCCGTCGTCGCCCCAGTTATCGAGAATCTGCTTCGTGGCATGCGTGAGGAGCGGCACGGTCACGTACTCCCAGGCGTTCATGCGGGCACCCTAGCTGCCGGCCCTCCTACTCTCGGAGTCATGGGCGGACGCGACACTGACTGGGATGGCGTCCGCCTGCACATCGTCACCGGCAAGGGTGGGACGGGGAAGACGACGGTCGCGGCGGCACTCGCGCTGGCGCTGGCTGCTGGCGGTCGGACCACGCTGCTCGTCGAGACCGAGGGCCGGCAAGGCATCGCGCAGCTGTTCGACGTTCCTCCGCTGCCGTACGAGGAGCGGCGCGTCGCGGTCGCACCCGGCGGCGGCGAGGTGTACGCGCTGGCGATCGACGCCGAAGCCGCGATGATCGAGTACCTCGAGCTGTTCTACAAGCTCGGCCGCGCGGGCGGGGCGCTGCGCAAGCTCGGCGCGGTCGAGTTCGCCACGACAATCGCGCCCGGCCTGCGCGACGTACTGCTCACCGGAAAGACGTACGAGGCTGCCCGTCGGCGGACGAAGGACGGGTCGCCGGTGTACGACGCGGTCGTCATGGACGCACCGCCGACCGGACGGATCGCCCGGTTCCTCAACGTCAACACCGAGGTCGCGGGTCTTGCGCGCGTGGGTCCGGTACGCAATCAGGCAGACTCCATCATGAAGCTGTTGCAGTCTCCGCAGACAGCGGTGCACATCGTCACTCTGCTCGAGGAGATGCCGGTGCAGGAAACACGCGACGGGGTGGCGGAACTGCGTCGCACCGAGCTCCCCGTAGGCGCGGTCATCGTCAACCTCGTGCGCGAGCCCTACCTCTCCGCCGCCGACCTGACTGCTGCTCGCAACGGCCGCCTCGACGACGAGGCGGTGCGTACCGACCTCAAGGCAGCGGGCGTCGATCCGGCGCCGGAGGTCGTGGACGGCCTACTGACCGAGGCGGCGGAGCACGCCGAACGGGTGGCGCTGGAGCAGCGGGAGCGCCGCATGCTGTCGAAGCTGAAGCGGCCGACGTACGAGTTGCCCGTCCTCGCCGAGGGTGTCGACCTCGGCGGGCTCTACAGCTTGGCCGAGGTGCTGCGCAGCCAGGGAGCAGCATGATGGAGCAGCCGAGCCGACGAGCGAGGAACGAGCGAGATGGCGAGCGCGACCATTGACGATGACCACGTCACTCGACATCGATGCCCTCATTGATGACCCGCAGACGAGGATCCTCGTGTGCTGCGGGTCCGGCGGCGTCGGCAAGACGACGACTGCTGCAGCACTGGCGCTACGCGCGGCAGAGCGTGGCCGGCGGGTCGTCGTCCTCACCATTGACCCGGCCCGACGGCTTGCGCAGTCGATGGGCCTGACCGAGCTGGACAACGTGCCCCGGCCGGTGGCCGGCGTCGGTGCGGACAGCGACGGCGAGCTGCACGCGATGATGCTCGACATGAAGCGGACGTTCGACGAGATCGTGCTCGAGCACGCCTCGGGGGACAAGGCCGCGCAGATCCTCGACAACCCCTTCTACCAGTCGCTGTCGTCGTCGTTCTCCGGCACGCAGGAGTACATGGCGATGGAGAAGCTCGGCCAGCTGCGCGCGACCGACGAGTGGGACCTCGTTGTCGTCGATACGCCACCGTCGCGGTCGGCGCTCGACTTCCTCGACGCACCAAAGCGGCTCGGGAACTTCCTCGATGGGCGCTTCATCCGCATCCTGATGGCGCCGGTCAAGGCTGGCAGTCGTACGTACATGAAGGCGCTGTCGTTCGGCGTCTCGACCGTGACCAACGTCATGATGCGCGTTCTCGGCGCCGGCTTCCTGCGCGACGTGCAGACGTTCGTCGCCGCACTCGACACGATGTTCGGTGGATTTCGCGAGCGGGCGGATACGACGTACGAGCTGCTCAAGGCTCCTGGAACGGCATTCCTCGTCGTCGCGGCACCAGAGCCCGACGCGCTTCGCGAAGCGTCGTACTTCGTCGATCGGCTGAGCACCGAGGGCATGCCACTGGCAGGCCTCGTCCTGAACCGGGTGCATCGCACCGCAGCGCCGGAGCTGTCCGCCGCCCGCAGCCTTGCCGCGGCCGAGGACCTGGAAGAGCGCGACGAGTCGGTCACCGCGACGCTGCTGCGACTCCATGCGGATCGGATGCTCGTGCTCGCGCGGGAGAAACGGTTGCGCGAGCGCTTCACGTCGGTCCACGCTGCGGTGCCCGTCGTCGAGGTGCCGGTGCAGCCGACGGATGTCCACGACCTGGACGGGCTGCGCTCGATCGGCGCGGCGCTCGCGGCTTAGCGTCCGGCTCAACAACCGCCAAGGTCGTCCTGGGCCTCCCCCGTATGCCCAGGACGACCTGATTCCCCGACTGTCCCCCGTCTGCGCCGGTGACCCGGCCCGCGTGCTTCTGCTCGCCCCTCCTCGAGCAGAAGCACCTGCGGACCGGGTCAGCCGGCCGCCCGCTCCTCGCCGGAGTCGGGCGAGCTTTGGTCCAGCGTCGAGATCGCGTTCTCGTGCTCGGCGCGAGCCGTCTCGAGCAGGCGGCGCCAGGACGTGACGTTGGGACGCCGGCGCAGCAGCGCCCGACGCTCCCGCTCGGTCATGCCGCCCCAGACGCCGTACTCGGTCTGGTTGTCCAGCGCATCCGCCAGGCACTCCGTGCGTACCGGGCAGCCCTGGCAGATCGCCTTGGCCCGGTTCTGTGCCGCCCCCTGAACGAACAACGCATCCGGGTCAGCCTTCCGGCAACTCGCCCGGGTGGCCCACTCGACCGTCCACAGCATCGACTTCTCCCCGCCCCTTCTCACGCGCCCCGCCCCCGCCTGTCATCGTCAGCCGTAGCTGTGCGTGACAGCCGATGGTGACGCTACGCAGCCAGCTACCAGCCCGCCAGCCCCCGATAGGTCATTCCGCCGGCTCGTATGTCCTATTCGCACTCATCCCATCGGCGGATGGGGGTCATCCGTTTCGGGGCACGCTGGAGCAGCCGAGCCGCCGAGCGAGGGACGAGCGAGAAGGGGAGGGCGACCAGGGCACGGAGCGGCTGTCCGAGACGTTTCGTAGAGTCGTGGGCATGTCGGTCGAGTCGTGGCGGTCAGAGCGGGGCATGATCGGGCGCCTGACGCTCTTCGTCGGCGCGAGCGCCCTGTCTGGCGTGCTGGTCGCGGCGCTGGCCGTACCGTTCCTCGGCAGTGTCGGGTTGGTCGCGAAGGACTCGGCGGAGAGCTTCCAGAACCTGCCCAGTGAGCTCGAGCTCCCGCCGCTGCCGCAGCGCTCGACGATCCTCGCCGCCGATGGCACGCTGCTCGCCAACTTCTACGACGAGAACCGCATCTCGGTCCCGCTCGACCAGGTGGCGCCGATCATGCGGCAGGCGGTCGTCGCGATCGAGGACGCCCGCTTCTACGAGCACGGCGGCGTCGACCCCAAGGGCGCGGCACGTGCGCTCGTCACGAACCTCCAGTCCGGCGGCATCGAGCAGGGCGCATCGACCTTGACGATGCAGTACGTCCGCAACGTCCTCAAGGAGATCGCCGGCGAGGACCCGGAGGAGCAGGCTGCCGCGGTCGAGCAGAGCATCACCCGCAAGCTGCAGGAGATGAGCTATGCGGTGGCGCTGGAGCAGAAGTACACCAAGGACCAGATCCTCGAGGGCTACCTCAACATCTCCTACTTCGCCGACGGCGTGCACGGTGTCGAGGCGGCAGCGCGCCACTACTTCAACAAGAATGCGTCGGCGCTGACGCTGACCGAAGCTGCGCTCCTCGCTGGCATCGTACAGCGTCCAGGCCGCTACGACCCGGTGAAGTTCGGGCCGGCGTCGGTCGCGCGACGCAACGTCGTCATCGAGCGCATGGCGGAGCTGGGCTTCGTCCCGCGCGCCGATGCTGACGCTGCTATCGCCTCGCCGATCGGTCTCAACGTGCAGGAGACCGGCAACGGCTGCGAGACGGCCAACTACCAGGCCGGGTTCTTCTGCGACTACGTCCTCAAGGTGCTGCAGAACGACCCCGCCTTCGGTGAGACGAAGGCCGATCGCACCAACCTGCTGCTGCGCGGAGGGCTGACGATCACGACAACGCTCGACCCCCGAATGCAAGAAGCCGCGCAGGCCGGCATCGACGGACGGATCGAGCAAGACAACGAGGTCGCTGTCGCGCTGGCTACCGTCGAGCCGGGCACCGGCATCATCAAGGCGATGGCGAGCAATCGCCGCTACAGCCCGAACGAGACGCCGGGAACGACCACGGTCAACCTGTCGACCGACTACGCGACCGGCAACAGCCGCGGTTTCCAGGGTGGCTCGACGTTCAAGATCTTCGTCCTGGCTGCGGCCATCGCGCAGGGCATCCCGCTTTCGCAGTCGTACGCAGCTCCGGCGAAGATCAGTCTGCCCAACTTCCCGAACTGCCGGAACGGCGGCCGTCGTTTCCCCGACGTCTGGGAGCCGGCCAACGCGGGCGGCAGTTTCGACTCCATCGACATGGTGACCGCGACCCGTTCGTCGGTGAACACCTACTACGCGCAGCTCGAGCAGCAGACCGGATTCTGCGCCGCGATGGACATGGCCAAGGCGGCCGGCGTCACGCGCGCCGACGGTCGTGAGGAGTTTCTCAGCGACCGGTCCTTCGTCCTCGGGCCTGAAGAAGTCTCCCCGCTCACCATGGCGGAGGCGTACGCGACGTTCGCGGCTCGCGGCGTGCACTGCGAGCCGCGCGCCATCAGTGCCGTGACCGACGCCTCAGGTCAACCGATCTCGGTTCCGCCGCAGACGTGCGCGCAGACCATTGCTCAGCCTGTCGCCGATGTCGTCAACGCGGTGCTGCAAACCGTCGTCTCACCAGGCGCGACCGGCGCCAACATGATCATCGATCGCCCGTCTGCTGGCAAGACCGGGACGACCAACAGCAACGTGGCGGTGTGGTTCAACGGCTACACGCCACAGCTGTCGACAGCGGTCTGGGCAGGCTTCCCCGGCGAGAGCCGGTCGCTGGTCAACCTCACGATCATGGGTCAGCGCTTGAATGAGGCGTTCGGTAGTCGCTTGCCCGGACCGATCTGGAAAGACGTCATGACCGCGCAACTCGATGGGATCGAAGCGGTCGGCTTCCAAGGTCCGGACTATTCGCAGCTGCCGGGCATGGAGATCGAGATTCCGCGCGTGAGCGGGCTGCCGGTCAACGAGGCAGTTGCAGCGCTGCAGGGCGCGGGTCTCCAGGTCGCCATCCGCGACGGTGCCGTGAACTCGCGGGTGGGCGCTGGGCTCGTGGCGTTTACTGACCCACGCTCTGGTAGCCGGACCGGTCCCGGGGCGACGGTGACGATCTACATCAGCAACGGCGTACCTCCGGGTGCGCCGCTCCCTCCTGCGCAACCGCCGCAACCCGACCAAACTGGTCAGGCGGCGGCGCAAGACACGCGCCAGCAGATCCGCGACGCCATCCGCGAAGCCCGCCAGCGCGCCGGCGGCGGCCCCGGCTGACAGAGGCTGCCAGTCCCGCACATGGTTCTTGGGCGACGACCGTTGCTGAGCCGCTAACGCCGGAGGAGTAGGCACACTCAACGACGCCGCCGCCGTTCCCCGTCATGCTCGCCAAAAGCCCAATCTCGAGCTCATTTCACGCCGAAAAGGTGGGCTTCTGGCGAGCATGACGGGAAGGTGTGGATGACGAACCGCGGCTTGAGGCTGACGTGACCATCCTTGAGCGGTGGCCCGCCCCCGTCAGACCTCCGAGGCGACTTCGATGCTGCACCGTCCACGCTGCTTGCGGAGAACGCCGACAGGAAAGACTCGAAGACCTCGGCTACGTCGTCGTGCGCTGGAACCACGCCGACCTCGCGTACCACGCAGCCGCAACGAAACAGCGGATTCTGCGGGCCTTCAGCCGCGCTGACCTACTACGACAACAGATTCAGCCGGCCAGCTGACGCCGTACCTCCGCCGCGACGCGACCACCCTCGGCCCGACCCGCGACGCGCGGGGTGACGACCTTCATCACCGCACCCAGACCTCGTGGTCCTTCTGCGCCAGTCTCGTCGATCGCGCTCGCGACCAGCGCGCGCAGCTCGTCGTCAGACAGCTGCGCCGGTAGGTACTCATCGAGCACCCGCCCCTCGGCCTGCTCGCGTTCCGCCAGCTCCGGCCGCCCGCCCGATGCGAATGCATCGGCCGCTTCTCGACGGCGTTTGGCCTCTCGCGTCAGCACTCGTACGACTTCGTCGTCGGACAACTCGCGCACCGCCTTACCAGCGACCTCTTCGTTGGTCACTGCGGCCAACGCCATGCGCAGCGTGGCCAGCCTCAGCTCATCACGTTCGCGCATCGCCTGCGTGAGATCGGCCTGCAAACGATTCTTGAGCTCCGGCATGGCGGCAGTCTGCCAGCATGGAGGAATGCACCCCACGCGATCGATCCCGCTCGGCGTGCTCGCCCTCGGAGCAGCCGGCCTCGGCTACGCCGCCGGGTACGAGGTCCGCTCATTCCGGCTGCGTCGCCTGGACGTACCCGTACTGCCGGCCGATCAGCGTCCGTTGCGCATCCTGCACATCAGCGACATTCACCTGACTCCAAGCCAGCACAAGAAGCTCGACTGGCTGCGATCGCTGGCGGAATTGCGGCCCGACCTCGTCGTCAACACCGGTGACAACCTGGCGCACCAGCACGCTGTCGAGCCACTGCTCGAGGCACTCGATCCGCTTCTCGAGCGCCCTGGTGTCTTCGTCATGGGCTCGAACGACTACTACGCCCCGCGCCCCAAGAACCCTGCCCGATACCTGCTGCCCGACGACCGACCGCGCAACCTCACCGTCGAGCTGCCATGGGAGGACCTCCGCGATGGCTTCGCCAAGGCCGGCTGGACCGATCTCTCGAACCGCCGCGCCCGCCTTGATGCTGACGGCCGCGAGATCGAGTTTGTCGGCGTCGACGATCCGCACCTCGATCGCGATCGCTACGACCGGGTGGCCGGACCCGTCGACGTCGGTGCGGATCTGTCCATCGGCGTCACGCACTCACCCGAGCCGCGTGTCCTGGATCAGATGGCGGCGGACGGCTATCAACTACTGATGGCCGGGCATACGCACGGCGGACAGTTGCGGCTGCCCGGGTACGGAGCCATCGTCACCAACTCCGGCCTCGATCGACGCCGTGCGCGGGGACTGTCGCGCTATAACGACGCTTGGCTACACGTGTCTGCCGGCCTCGGCACATCGCCGTATGCGCCCGTCCGCTTCGCCTGCCCACCGGAGGCGACGCTGCTCACACTGACGCCCGCATCGTCCTGAAAAGGCGTTTCGGCGGGCTGTTCCGCCTCAGCTATCCTGAGCTCGCAATCGGGGTGTGGCGCAGCTTGGTAGCGTGCTTCGTTCGGGACGAAGAGGTCGCAGGTTCAAATCCTGTCACCCCGACAAGAACTTCCAGGTCAACGGCTTGATCACCGACGCGACGCGCACTCTACTGATCATTTGACCGTCGGGTCGTCTCGGGTTGGTTCGCGTCCATCGTTACTGGAGGCAGTTGGGCGATCACCGTTGTCGCGCTCTTGACCAGCGGGCGTACCGCCTTCGAGACGAGCAGATGCTCGATGAGCTCTGGCCGGCCTTCGAAAATGCGGAAGATGCGTGCCTCTTCGGGAGGATCAACGGTGGGATGTTCAGCAACCGCCAAGCGTCGCCTGTCCCCGCGGTGCTCGCCGCGGGAGCCGATCTCAGATCCGGGAGGGCCTTGGATGATCTGCGTGGTCGCGGCACGCATCTCATCGTTCAGATCGCCCAGCACAATGAGCCGTCGTTCGGTGCCGTAACCGTCGAGAATCTCGTCGCGATGACCCGAATGCCGCGACCAACCTCCGTTTCCGCTCCACCTACGAGAACTGATCCCCCGAGGACCGAAGGAGCACAGCCATGTCAGTCACCCGCGTCCAGCAGATCTCCGTCTCGCTCGACGGGTTCGCCACCGGCGAAGGTCAGAGCCTGGACACACCGTTCGGCCACGCCGGCGAAAGGCTGCACGAGTGGATGTTCGTCACCCGGTGGTGGGTCAACAGGGCTGGCCAACCCGGCGGCAGCGGCGGCGTCGACGACGCCTTCTTGCAGCTGTTCACTCCTGGGATCGGCGCCGAGATCATGGGTGCCGGGAAGTTCGGCCCGCCCGGATGGCACGAGGACCCGGAGTGGAAGGGCTGGTGGGGTCCCAACCCGCCGTTCCACACACCGACGTTCGTCCTCACCCATCACCCGCGCCCGGCGATTGAGATGGAGGGCGGCACGACGTTCCACTTCATCGACGCGTCGCCTGCCGAGGCGCTCGAGACCGCCCGCCAGGCTGCGGGCGGCCAGGACGTTCGCCTTGGCGGAGGTCCCACCATGATCCGCGACTTCCTTGCCGCCGGGCTCGTCGACCACATGCACCTGGCGGTGGTCCCGATCCTGCTCGGCCGAGGCGTCCGCCTCTGGGACGGCCTGGAGGGCCTCGAGAAGGACTACGAGATCGAGGCCACCTCCTCGCCCAGCGGAGTCACGCATGTGACGTTCACCCGTGCGGGTGCCTGAACCGCTTCGGTCGAGCACTCCGGGGCGCGGGTAGGGCTCTAGACCAGGGGCCAGTCACCTGAGCACACTGGGGCCAGACCCGGTTGACAAACCCAAGCGATCCGCCTACTCGTCGCCGACGTACTGTCGCAGGTGCGCGGCACCGCCTGACACAGCAAGAAGAACCTCGGCTTCGCCGTGCCGGTTCTCCTGGACAGCCGACTGAGCGAACGCATGAACCGTGGCCGGCTCGCCGGCCGTAGAAGGAGTTCCTTTGCAGTGGGAGCAGGCATCCGTGGCCGCGCCCATGTCTTTCGTTCCGGCAGTCCTCCGTTGCGCTGGTGGCTCCACTGCGTCGCTACCTGGAGGACAGGATCCGCTCCCCCGCCCTAGCTGGTGCTGCATCGCCTAACCGTCAAGGTTCTATAGCTGGTGTCGTTGTGCAAACACTGCAGCACGTCGGAACAAGACTTGCGGCCTCGGACGTCCGCGGTGCGCGGCCGATGCTGTCCGCGGCCACATCATCAGGCCCACCGGCTCAATGCGTCGGCCGGACAGTACGAGCCGTGGACCCGCAAGGGAGCGGCAACTGCGCGGCGGGCGGAACACAGCGAGCATCCACCCCGTCACCCTCGGCACTCCCGCAATCTCGAGGTGCGGCCACAGCTGGGAATTGTGATCTTCGACTCCCACACGCCGAAAGGAACGGGCCAAGGCGCCTACCTCGGGGCCACCGCCAGACAGGTCAGCGAAGACGAAGCCGAGGCCGCCATGTGCGCTGTTCTCCGAGCGGTCACTTGCGCAGGGCGGGCAGGCGTTCAACGCCGAGGAGGTGCGCGGATCGGCGCCACACCGCTCTATCGCGCGAGTGCCCCGCGCGCCCATCTCGGCGAGAGAGATCACCGAGTTCCTGTCGACCTCCTGTGACGAAGGAACGTGTACCGCCGGTTGCGCGGCTCCCCGATCAGCCGTCGCGTGGCAACGCCTGAGGAGGAGGCACTCGCCGTCGCCGCCACGTCCGACCACCGAGCCGACTCACGCAAGAGCGGCGAGTCCTCGTATGGTCCAGCGGAGAATCCGGTACGGCCTAACATGTCGGAGCGAGACGATCGACGCTCTTCAACGTCGGCCGAACAGGCGGTGTTGATCGCCCTCAATTGATCACTATTGAGGCAACATCTAACCCGCCCGCGATTCACGCTGCGGATCATGCACTATTCGTCTCTATCGCTATCGGCTGTCGTGCCCACGACATGGAAGTCGGCGTCGAGTTGGACGTCGACCTGTCGGCCATTGGAGAGCGTGACCTCGACCTCGTAGTAGCTGTCCTCGTCGCCGACCTCGGTGTCGGTGACCCGGCCCTCACCGGTGTGGGTGAGGGCTGCCCGCGTCGCCTGGTCGAGCGCAGGCCCGGAGATCGGTCGTTCAGCATCATCGCCCCGACCGGCAGCGGCTGCGCCACCAGCCACGAGGATCCCGACGGCAACGACAGCGGCAGCAAGAACTGTCTTTGCACTGGTTCGCATGTGCGGCATCTTTCCCAAGCGGCCTGAACGCGACCTGAACCGGAAACCCGCTCTCGTGCCAGCGACCCGATGGGCTTCGTGGACCAGCGGGCCACGGTGAGGGCTCCTGCCGCAGCAACCGTTGCCGGCGACTGGCTCTCTGCCCGCGCCGCCCACCGTCCCGGTAGCCGTTCTCCTTGCGGGGCGACCACGGAGGCTCTCGACGTAGCCGAGCGGTCTCCAGTTGCCCGGCGGTGGCCTGCTTGAGGCCTTGGTGGGCGTCGGAGATGACCAGCTGCACCCCGTGCAGGCCGCGGGCCTTCAGGCCGCGCAGGAACGCGGTCCAGAACGCGCCGTCCTCGCTGTCACCGACGTCGAACCCGAGGACCTCCCGCCGCCCGTCGGCGGTCACGCCGGTGGCGACCACCACGGCCTGGGACACGACTCGTCGATTGATCCGGGCCTTGCAGTAGGTGGCGTCGAGGAACACATACGGGAACGCGGTGTCGGCCAGCGACCGGTCCCGGAACGCGCCGACTTCGGTCGTGCGCATGTCCTTCACGAAGTCGCGATCCGGCCCTGGGAGCCCGAAGTCGGTGATCCTGTTGAACCACGTGTCGTCGACCACGCCGAGCGCGAGGGGCGGGTCTCGACCACGATCGGCCCCTCGCTGCCGTCCAGGTTGATCCAGAAGTAGATGGTGTCCGCTGTTCGTGCCACCCGACTCCGAGGGGAGCTTGGCGTCCCATTTCAGGGGCGGCGCGGAGGCTCGCGCCGTGGTGATGCCCCGCATCTGACCGGTTGTTGTGGTGGAGGCGCAGCGGGAGGCGGCCTGATCGGCGACACCTCCCGCCGTAGCCGTCGTAACGATGCCCTCGGCAGGGGAATCGTCCTGTCCAGCAGAGGAGCCTTAGCCGGCCGGAACTGCAGTGACCGTGAAGGTCGCTTCGAAGGTCCCGGTCTCGTCGGTCTCGGAGACCTCCGACGTGCAGGTGATGAGGTCAGGACTGTTGGCGTCCTTGCCCCCGGCCCAGGTCTTGACCTCGTCGACCGGCTCGGGTGTTCCACCCACGGGGGTGAACGTGCCCTCGATGGAGAACGCCACGGCGTGGTACTTCACGCCATCGATCCAGCCGTTGCGGCCGGCGGTAACGATCAGGGTGTCCTCACCATCGCAGACGAACTCCTCGGGGAACCTTTCCTGCCCTGGCGGTTGAGCAGCGGCCGGCACTGCTGTCCCGACGATGGCGATCGTCGACAGGACCCCCGCGACCAGCATCTTGCGCATGACACACTCCCCCTCCACGCTCGGTCCCCTACCGAGCAACCAGGCAAGTCAAGCAGCAACCAACCTCGCGGCGCAGGCGCATGCAGCGACATCCCGGCATGCAACACGTAACCGTCGAGTCAGCATGGCGATGTGGGCAGGATCGACCCCGAGCAGTCCGTCGCGAGCGCCGTCGACATAGGCAATGCGGGACGCGGCGCAGCCCGCCTGTCCGTTCGGCGCATCTAACCACCTGTTCGACCTAGCGACACGAGTCGATCACGGCTCGTATTGTCTGGGCGATGACCGGCCGTCATCACGCCGACAGGGCATCCGAAGAGACCGACGAGCTGGTCGTCGACGTGCTGGTCGACGGGACGTGGCGTCGGGGGGTCGCTGACTGGACCGAGCATCACGACGGCGCCTGGCACGTTCGCGTCCACGTGAAAGACGACTCCCTCGGGCACCGCGAAGTGTGGTGCCGGTTTCCGGACCAGGTGAGATTCCGGCCGGCATCCTAGGCGGCGCCGGAGGTGGGATCCCGGCTCGCTGTCGGGTCACGCCGGGTGAAGAGGCACGATGCCGGCTCACCGCCATACGGCCCCAGCATCCCGGGACGAGCCGATGTCCGTTTGGTGCCGAACGAGAGCCATTTGGCCGAGACCGCCCCGGGTCGGCTCCTCATAGCCTTCAGCATCACCAACCGAGGGAGGAACCGAGCAGTGAACTTCACAAGCTCCAGCGACTACCGGCTTACGAAACCGTGCGCGGCGCCTGCTCACGACCGCTTGGCCGGGCACGTGGCAATCGCCGTACCGCCTGGCACTATCGACATCGACACCGCCGAAGCAGTGTGCGCGCTGCTTGGCGCCGCCTCGAGCGGTTTGGTCGTCGCAGACTGACTCAAATGCCCACGATCGACCTGGGTGCGGGGACGTAGGGCCCGGTGCCGGCGGCGGGTGTTGTAGTACTGGCGTAGGGCGTCCAGCTGTTGCTGTAGCTGGAGAGTCCGTGCCGGTGGTTGCGCGACGAGCCATTTCTTCTCGGTCTGGTGGAAGCGTTCGATGCTCCTATGTTCGTCAAGCCGCTTCTGCGGGCACCGTGGTGGCGTCCGCTGCTGCGATCTGGGTGTTGGGGAGATTGGCGTAGATCTCGCGGGCGATGTAGCGCTTGAGGCAGCGGATGATCTCGCGTTTGCTGAGCCCCTCGCCGGTGCGCCGTTCGACGTAGGCGCGGGTGGGCTGGTGGTGTCGCATGCGGACGATGGTGACGATGTAGAGCGCGCTGTTGGCTGCTCGGTCTCCGCCGCGGCTGAGTCGGTGTCGGCCGGTGGTGCGGCCACTGCTGGCGGGTTGGGGTGCGACGCCGCAGAGCTTGGCGAAGGCGGCCTCGTTGCGGATCCTGTCGGCGTTATCACCGGCGGTGACGAGGAACTGGCCGGCGACCTCGACACCCACACCGTGCAACTCGACCAGCTCCGGTGCCGTGGCTCGGACCAGCGGCTCGATCTGACGGTTGAGGCCCTTGATCTCCTCGTCGAGCGCTTTCCAGCGGCGGGCTAGGTCTCGCAGGGATGTCTTCAGCGCGGCGATGAGCAGACGATCGGGATCACTGGCCAGGCTCATCAGGTCGTCGGTTTCCGGGCGCAGCCGCAGGCAGCGGTTGACCAATGTGCGTTTGCTCAGCGCGACCAGCTCGTCCCGCAGCGGGGATGGTGCGCCGATCATCACGCCCCACAGAGTGTTGAACGCCTGGGTGCGTGCCTTCACCGCGCTGGCGCGGGTGACTCGCAGGGTGCGGATCACCTCGACCGCCCCGGATTTTGCCTTCGGGGTCGCGGTCGAGGTCTGGCCGAGGACAGCTCGAGCGATCTGTTCAGCATCGAGGCGGTCGGACTTGCCGTCCATGCGCCGAGCCAGCCGGTTGGGGCGGTTGACCTCGATGACACGTTCGCCGGCCGCGGTCAGGGCACGGGTCAGGGTGGCACCGAAGGAGCCGGTGCTCTCGACACCGATCGCGTCGACGTCGCCGAGGCCGCGCATCCAGGCCAACAGCGACTGGTAGCCGCGGTCGGTCGCTGGGAACTCACGATGCCCGAGTAGCCGGCCCTGATCATCGACGGCCGCTGCGTAATGGGTGAGCTTGTGGGTGTCGACGCCGCCGATCACGGTGACAGTCGCAGGTGCGGTCGTCATGCTGGATTCGCTCCTCCGTTAGGGCTGATCTGACGGATGGGGCGAACCGGCCGGGCGGAGCGACAGGTCTGTGACGGGGCTTCTAGTCCAAGCTCCTATCAGGTCAGATCCGTCTGGCCGGTGCGCGCCGCGGCGCTGCACCGGAGCCGGTCGACAAATCGAACGCAGGACACCATGGTCACACCTTGGCCGGGGTCAGACCGGTCCGGTGCAGCGCCGGTCCAAGTCTTCACAGACCTTCCCGCAGGTCTGCGGGTGGTTCGACGCGCTGCTGTGCCCAGGCACCGAACTCCGGCTTTGACAGGCTGTATGGCGAAGAGGGCGACGATGTGCTGTGGTCGGCCGACTGCGGTACCACCAACGCCGATGGCGGACCGGGGAATGACGACGTCTACGGCGGGCCGAATCCCGACCTCATCATCGGCGGTGCCGGGCTCGACCGCATGTGGGGCGGCGCCGGCAGCGATGAGCTAGGGACCTATGACGGCAACGCCGACCATGTCGCCGACTGCGGATCGGGCAACGACCTGAACGACTACGCCGATCCCGGCGACCCCCCCACCAACTGCGAAGGCCGCGGCACGTTCATGAACTGAACTCGCCTGGCGGCCAGCTAGGCGCGCTGTCTTAAAGATCACGCATCCCTCGCCAGCGCAAATCGCGTCGGCGAAGCCGCGCCAACAGGGACTACGGAGAGACCGGGCCGCTGCAGAAGCCTCTACTCGCCTTGGACGACGCGGCCGCGACACTGCCGCGTACGTACTGCTTCGGAGGTCGGCGGAGTGACAGCTGAACCAGGATGAGCCCGACGTGATAGCCCGTCGTCACTGGCCATCTCCACTATCGAACCGTGACTCGGCCTCACCCTCAGCAGCGTCGGCTCTTCGCGCTGTCTGATCTGGTCGGGGTGACGAGCCCACAGCAAGCGGCTGAACATCGGCGGGTGATGGAGCAGGACGTGGAAGTACCACCCATCCGGACGGCGCTGGCGGAAGTCAGCAAGCCCCTGCTTCCAGACACCGTCCTCGAGCACCTGGGGCGGAATGCTCGGGTAGATCCTGCCGTCCGCGTCAGTGCGGCGGTGGGAGAGTGCGGTGATGAACGGGTCACGAAAAGGGGGGTGGGTGCTGCAGGTGTGATGTGTTCTGGACGCGTCCCGCGGGCGCGTGCTCAGGTCGCTGACCGAGCCAGCGGAGTTAGCCAGGTGGTGAAGCAGAAAGGCCTCGGCCTGCATCGCGGGTCGTCTTTTGCGTCGCTGCGTCACCGTGCCCTTCGCTGGAAGTGCCTGAGCTGTCGGGGGAGCTCGCGCGCCGGACTCCCCAGCCGCAGGTGTCGACGCTCAGCTGTCCACGCCAGCAGATCTTGTGAGGGGCGGCTTGGTAACAGGTCACCTCCGCGGCAGCAGTAACAGCTTGCCGGACGCCTACGGCGCGGGGTCGCGCAAGGGGTAACGTTGCCGAGGTGACGGACCCGAATGGGGTGCGCGCCTCCGACAGCGAGCGAGAAGCCATCGTCGAACGCCTCCGCGCCGCCTCCGCCGAAGGCCGCCTGTCCCTGGAAGAGTTGGTCGGCCGGACCGAAGCGGCCTACTCCGCCACCACGCGCGGCGAGCTCGCGAAGGTTGCGGTCGATCTTCCGGAGCAGGATTCCCCTCCCTCATCCACGCAGCCGGTGCACTCCCAGCGCATGGTCTCGGTGTTCGCCGACGTCTCCCGCCGCGGCTGGTGGCGGGCCGAGGGCACCGTGTCCCCGATCACCGTCTTTGGTGACGTCGAACTCGATCTACGCCAGGCGGCGGTGCCCACAGGTCAGGTTCAGATTTCCGCTGTCGCACCCTTTGGCGACATCGAAGTCATCGTTCCCGACGGAGTCATCGTCGAACTCAGCGGATTCTCACTGTTCGGTCGCAAGAAGGTGGACGTCCGAAGATCGAGCTCCATGCAGTCGGCACCGGTCGTCCGAGTCCAGGGCTTCACCGTGTTCGGCAGCGTGCTCGTCCGCAGCTGAACCGAATCGATGAGCGCATCCGCGTCGACGATCGGGCAAGGCGGCGCGCCGACGCCCACACCTCTGGTTACCCCAATGATGCTGATGCGCCTTTCACTAGCACCAGCGTTGAGGCCGGCGTCGCCGGCGGTGGGCAGGGGCGCCGCGGATCGCCCCACGGACGACGCCGAGCACTCCACAACTGCCGAACACCCGATGACCACGTGCTGCCCAAGCCCCCGCGAGGCTCGTTAGTGCGACAGCGGCAGGCCGGCCGCGGGCCTTTCTACGCTCGCGGGGTTCCTGCAGATGTGAGCAGACGGGTCGGTATCGGGGCTAGCACGCTGATGGCGTCAGTTGGAGTATCGGGCTGGGATGGCGCAGATGCCGCAGATGGAATAGCCAGGCCGCTGGCGCAGGGTGATCACCGTGTTCAGTACCCGGCACGGGGCGGGGGCGACGAGCCTGGCGATCAACTTGGCGGCGGCGCTGGCCCAGGGCGGGAAGCGCCGGTGTGTCTGGTCGATGCGTCACCAGGCTCAGGCGACGTGGCCGCCGCGCTCGGGCTCATCGCCGGGCGGCCTGATGACGTGTTCGTGAGGGACCCGGTCGTCCGTGATGCACTCGCTTGGCGCGTCGACTTCGTGGACATGGAGGTCTCGGACAACGCTGACGAGCAGGCGCTGGACTGGCCGGCGCGCGTGGACCGCAGCGGGTAGGTGTTCGGCGCGCGACTGGAGGGGCACTGCGGGCGCGCTCACCGGCGGGATGGATGAGGCATGAGCCGATACCTCGACGACGATGTGGGGCAGCGGGGAACAGCGGGCGCGTGGGAGAGTCGCTAGGACAACACCTGCCCCGTGCCGGTGGATTCTTCGGCCTGATGCGATGCGCTGGCGCGATTGGTGGTCGGAGGGGTGATGGACGTGCCCGCGGATCCGTCGACCCGAGCCGTCGGTCCGCGCACCGCCGGGCCGACCCGGCGGACGAGGCGTCGCCGGCCCACGGGAGAGCCGCCCCCATTGCCGCATCAACTGCAGACCAGCGGTGTGGGGTGGCTGGTGGCTGCGGTGCTCCTGGTCGCGTTGACGATCTGGGTCTTCGCCGGTGAATTGGACGGTCCGGCGGTTACGGTCACGGTCGTCGATGATGCGGTGGTCGCCTGGTTGGGTGGGCTCGAGGGCCCAGCGCTGGAGGCGGTTTGGCGGGGATTGGCGGCCATCAGCTCCTGGTGGGTGCTCAACGGTTTGGCGATAGGGCTGGTCGTGTCGCTGCTGGTGCTGCGTCGGTTCCGGCATCTGATCGTCGTGCTGGCGATCGCGATTCTGGTGACCTTCCTCGTACAGGCTGTGGTCGGGCCGATCGCACAGCGTCCGCGACCATTCGGGGTGGACATCCGCACCGGCTGGGGCGGCTGGGCGCTGCCGTCGCTGCAGCTCACCTTCCTTGCCGCCACGCTGGCGGCGGTGCTGTACACGCTGGTGCCGGAGGGTCGCTGGAGGAACGTCGGCAAATGGGTCGTGGCGGCGCTGGTCGCCCTAGCTGCGCTCGGTCGAGTAGCCCTCGGCGCCGAAGCCCCGACCGACGTTCTGGTGGCTGTCGCCATCGGCGTTGCCGTTCCGCTGCTCGCCTTTCGGCTGTTCGTTCCCAGCGCGGTGTTCCCGGTCAGCTACCGGCGCGGTAGCAGCGCACACCTCGATGTCACCGGCCCGCGCGGCGAGGCCATCCGGCGGGCAATGCAGGATCAACTCGGCCTGGTGGTCGAGGATGTCCAGCCGTTCGGGCTGGCCGGATCGGCCGGCTCCACCCCGCTGCGCATCACCATCAAGGGCGACCCGCCCAGCTACCTGTTCGCCAAGCTGTACGCCAAGAGCCATCTGCGAGCTGACCGCTGGTACAAGCTCGGCCGCGAACTGCTGTACGGGCGGTTAGAGGACGAGCGGCCGTTCCACACCGTCCGGCGGCTGGTCCAGCAGGAGGACTACGCGCTCCGGCTGTGCCGCGACGCCGGCCTGCCCAGCCCCGCACCGTACGGCTACGTGGAGCTCACCCCCGAGCGGGAGTACCTGCTCGTCACCGAGTTCTTCGACGGAGCGGTAGAGCTGGGCGAGGCCGATATCGACGAGCGGGTCATCGACGACGGCCTCAGGATCGTGCGTGGGATGTGGGACGCCGGGCTGGCCCACCGTGACATCAAGCCGGCCAACCTGCTGGTTCGCGACCGCGGGTTGCTGTTGATCGACGTGGCGTTCATACAGGGACGACCCAGCCCGTGGCGGCAGGCGGTCGATCTGGCCAACATGATGCTGTGCCTCGCTCTGCGTGACACCCCGCAGCGGGTCTACCAGCGGGCCCAGCGCCAGTTCACCGTGGAGGAGATCACCGAGGGGTTCGCGGCCGCTCGAGGGTTGGCGCTTCCTTCTCAGCTGCGGCGGATGCTGCGAGAGAGAGGTCGTGACCTGCACGGCGAGTTCGTCAGGCTGCTGCCCACCCCACCCGACCCGATCCGTGTCCAGCGGTGGAGCTGGCGCCGGATTGGCTTGTGGGGCCTGGTCCTGGTCCTGGTGCTGTTCGGGATGTCATTCATCGCCGCAAGCGTCACCGGCAACGAGGCCAATGCAACGCCGCTGAACATCGCCAACCTTCCCTGCTCCGAGGTAGAGCCGTTGTGGCTGGAGGCCCAATCGGTGCCGTCGGCCTCCCTGGTGCCGTGTCTGCGGGCGCTGCCGGCCGGCTGGATGGTCGACGAGATGGTGGTCAACGACGGCCGGTCGGTACTCACCCTCGGCCACGATCGGGCGGGAAGCAGCGTGGCGATCATCCGGCTGACCGCCAGCTGCGATCGCGCGGGAGCGGACGAAGCTACGTCCGCCCAGCCGGGAGCTCGACGCTACGTCCGAGTCGAGCGCCGGGTCCCCGTATTCTCGACCACCTGGCTCGACATTTTCAGCGGTGGTTGCATCACCACCCGGTTGACCGTGCCGCCGGAACAGGCGGCCCAACTCTCCAGCGAGGCAACGGCGCTGCTCGGCTTCAAGACCCGCGAGGCACTCCAACAGGCGTTGGATGAGCGCTCGGATGGTCGCCTCCGCCTCGACCCTTCTGGCTAACGTCGTGCGCGTGGCGGCTGCCGGCGTTGGTCAGGTGCGGGTGTCGTGCTTCCAAGCGGCCATCCGTCCGCTGCGGTGCACAGCCAGGATCCGTCGTTCGGCGGCGTCGATCCGGTGAGGAGGTCGCAACTCGGCGACCTAGACGCCATGCAGCAAGGGGCGGACCACGACCCAGATCTCGCTCACTGTCCTCCTTGGTCACTCTCAGGATCACAGACGGACGGATGTCGTAGCCTGAGGGAGGCCGCGTCGAGGGGCGCTGCAGCGGGCTCGATCCCGCGACGCTCGGGCGGCTACGTCGATGTCTCAAGGGCGCTCTGGTTAACAGAGGCGGCCATGAGCATCAGGAGAGACGTTGGGCGAATTGCCCAGCTGTACCGCTATCCCGTCAAGTCGATGGCAGGTGAATCGCTCGACGCTGTCGACGTGTCGTGGCACGGCGTGGCCGGCGACCGTCGGTGGGCGTTCGTTCGACCTGATCACCAGGCGCACGGATTTCCCTGGCAGACCATCCGAGAAGAACCACGCATGTGTTTGTTCTCCGCGCGTCTTCGCGACCCAGACCGGCCCGAAGCGTCGACGGTGGATGTGCGCACACCGGACGGGACCGAACTCACGGTCACGGATCCCTTGTTACCGGATCTGATAGGGAGTGGGCTGCGTCTCATGCGGCTGAACCGAGGGACCTTTGACACGCTGCCGATGTCCCTGATCACCACAGCCACCGTCGATGCCCTGTGCCAAGGCATCGTTACGGAGGCCGATTCTCGAAGGTTCCGGCCCAATCTGGTGGTCGAGGCCGGCGAGCCCTTCATCGAGGACGCCTGGGTGGGCGGCACGCTGCAGATCGGCACGACAGTCTTGCGGGTCGACAAGCGCGACTCCCGCTGTGTGGTGATCACCGTCGATCCAGCGACAGCGCGGGCCACGCCAGAACTCCTGCAGCGGGTGACCAGGGAGCGGGGCTCCTCGGCCGGTGTGTACGCCTCCGTCGTCAGTCCGGGCATCGTGCACGCTGGGGACCCTGTCTACATCCAGGCCTGAGCGACGCACTCGGCGTAGCTTCGGTCTCATGGGCGAAGACGCACTCACCGAGGCCTATGCACGGCTCGAAGACACCGGGCCGGAGTGGGGCGAGAACCAGCTCAGCAACCATGGGCCAATGGCCGTCGAAGTCCTGGTACGGCGAGGCTATGCCGCGAGCGTCGACCCATGGCTGGACCGGTACTCAGCGCGGCTGGAGGCCCTGCCGCGGCCCGACACCCGAATCACCGACGCCTCATGGCAGGAGGCGCTGGGTGATGGGCGACGTCTCGGCGACTGGACCGCGTACTTCGGGGAGCAACTGAACGAGCAAGCGTGGCACGACGTTCTGGCCCAGTGGTGGCCTCGTTTGCGACCGGGAATCCTCGCAGGCACCACCCATGGCGTCATCCGGGTGAGCCACGTCGTTCGCGCACTGCTCGCGGGCTCCGACGATCCTGCAAGCGTGACCGAGCTGGGGCACGCGCTGGCCTTCTGGGCGGCGCGGATGCAACCGCTCCCGGTTTCGGCCTCGGCGTCCGGACGTCTCGACTCCGCAGCAGCGCTGGACTCCATGCCGCGCGTACCGGAGCAGCGCGGGCCGGTGGCCGCCCGCCTGGCACAACTAGCCGACCTCCCGGAGTGGCCGCGCGTCGTAGCGGCAATGGGCGCGCCGACGAATGCCGACGATGTCCCCGCGCGGCTTGTCAGCCTCATTGACGCCTCCGTTATTCGTTACCTCTCGCATGGGTACGCAGCCCCCGTGCTGCTCGTGCACACCGCAACAGCGCCGAACGCTGTCCTGCACTGTCTCCCGGCACTGCCTGCCGAGGAGTGGCTTCCAAGCTTCGACGCGGTGTGGGCAGCAACCGCCTTCGTCTACAGCGGTTGGGCGCCAGCGCAACCGACTCCGCCGCGGCTGCGGGAGTCGACGCCGGCTGGTACGGATGCTGTCGCCGAGGTCGTCGATCGCGCGGTTCGCCATGGCGACGAGCACGTCATCAAATTCACCGACACTGCCGTCGAGGCGTACCAGCGAACACAGGATCCGAGCATGCTGGCCGCGACAACCCGGATTGCCACCCTGATCGCGAGTGACTAAAGCGCTTACGGCACGTGCGCGGCGTCGGTGGGCGCTCCCCGTCGATACTCCTGTACCGCGCGTTGCGTCTCCTCGGCAATGAGGTCGGCGTTGATCTGGGCTGCGGCGAACGCACCGGCGGCGGCTGAGGATCCCACCTGAGCCATGAGGTCCGTGACGTTGCCGGCGGCCCACACCCCGGGTACGTCGGTACGGCCGGTCGGGTCGGTTGGGATGTGCTCGCCCATCCCGGACGGGTGATCCGAGGGCCGCAACCCAAGGTCGGCGAGCACGCCTGCGCGAGCAACCATGCGAGGCGAGATCGCCAGCGCGTCACGATGAACCACAGTGCCGTCGGCCAGCTCGAGCCCGGTCAACCGGTCGTCGACGATCTGCAGGGACACGACCTTGCCGTCGACCACCCGGATCCCGCGAGCCGCCAACTGCTCCGCCTGCTCGTCGTCCGGCGGCATCGTGTGGCAGAAGTAGGTGATGTCGGGGGTCCACTGACGGAACATCAGTGCCTGATGCACGGACATCGGCCCGATGCCGAGTACCCCGACGGCCCGGTCGCGCACTTCCCACCCGTGACAGTACGGACAGTGGATGACCTCGCGACCCCAGCGCTCGCGCAGACCGCCGACGTCCGGAAGCTCGTCCACCAGGCCCGTGGCGATGAGCAGTCGTCGTGCTCGTACCGAGGTGTCGTCGGCGACCGTCACCGTGAAGCCGTCCTCGTCGCGGGCCACCGACGTGACCTCATCCGTCACGATGGAACCGCCGTACGCGCGCACCTCGGCGCGACCCTGCTCCAGCAACTCTCTCGGCGGGACACCCTCGCGGCCCAGCAAGCCGTGCACGCCTGGTGCAGGTGCGTTGCGCGGGCTGCCGGCGTCGATCACGAGGACAGATCGGCGGGCTCGGCCCAGCATCAGCGCGCCGTTCAACCCGGCGGAACCGCCGCCGATCACCACTACGTCATAGCCGCCGCGCAACTCGTCGATCACCACAGCCACCTCCGGTACACGACGATGTGTCACCACCGGCGAGGGAGCAAGTTTCGTTGCCGACTCGGCAAGCGGATGCGGCCGGATCAGGGCTGAATCGTCTCGCCACCCCACTCCTCAGGTGCCACGTCGCGCAGCGTCTGCGTGAACTGCCAGCGGTGCCCGGCGAGATCCGCGACCGTGCACTCGCGCTCCCCGTACGGCTGATCCTCCGGCTCCTGGAGCACCTGAGCACCATGGGCGCGAGCCCGCTCCACCTGAGCCTGGACGTCGTCCACGCGCACCTTGAGGAGGTGGTAGTAGCTCCCCGGCCGAGGTGGCTGCCGATCGGACGCGGTGTCCGCCACGATCACCGCCCCGTCGTCACCGACGGTCAGCTGGGAGCGGTGGTCCGCCCCGATGCGAACACGTTCGGCGAACCCGAAGGCATCCGTGAGCCAGGCGACGGCGGCCCGGACATCCGGGTAGACGAGAACAGGAATGACGGTGGGCCCGCGAAGCGAACGATTCTCGATCATGGTCGGACGGTACAGCGGGCCGTCAGCCGCGCCCGATGTACGGCATGGCTGTCGCCGTCAAGGTCATGAACTGCACGTTGGCATCCAGAGGCAGTCGGGCCATGTAGAGAACAGCGTCGCCCACAAGCGCGGCATCGAACGTTGGCTCGGGACGCATCGAGCCATCCGCCTGCTTGGTCCCTCGTGCGATATTCGCCGTCAGCTCGGTCGCAGCATTGCCGATGTCGATCTGGCCGCAGGCGATGTCGTACGCCCGCCCATCCAGCGAAATCGTCTTGGTCAGCCCGGTGATGGCGTGCTTTGTCGTGGTGTACGCCACGGTGCCTGGGCGCGGGGTGTGGGCCGAGACCGAGCCGTTGTTGATGATGCGCCCGCCGGATGGCGACTGGTTGCGCATCACCGCGAAGGCTGCGCGAGCGCACAGAAAGGCCCCGTGGAGATTCGTGTCGACGGTGGTTCGCCAGTCGTCGAGGGCGATCTCGTCGATGGTCCCGATCGGGCCGAATGTGCCCGCGTTGTTGAACAACAGGTCGACCCGGGACCACGCGTCGGTCACCGCAGCGAACAGTGCTCCGACCGCATTTGGATCGCCGACATCTGTGGGCACAACGAGGCTGGTCGACCCCTCCCCCGCTGTCTCCTCCAATGCCTCGCGGCGACGGCCGGCGAGGGCGACCCGGTAGCCGGCGTCGAGCAGCGTCCGCGCCACCACCCGGCCGATGCCGGAACCAGCGCCGGTGACTACCGCGACTGGGGAATCTGCCATGTGCCCTCCTGATCGTGGTCGGCTGTCATCATCGCGAAGTGGTCGAGCTCGCGGAGGCTCTCCAGGATCAGGTCGTCGTCCTGGATGGCGGCCTGGCCACCGAGCTCGAGCGTCGGGGCAACGACTTGTCGTCGGCGTTGTGGTCGGCGCGGTTGTTGACCGATGCGCCGAACGAGATCATCGCCGCCCATCGCGCGTTCTTCGACGCCGGCGCGCAG
The DNA here is from genome assembly GCA_963801015.1 of uncultured Actinomycetota bacterium. Taxonomy (GTDB): domain Bacteria; phylum Actinomycetota; class Actinomycetes; order CAWDCV01; family CAWDCV01; genus CAWDCV01. The sequence goes on from CAWDCV010000002.1 coordinate 1,018,728, forward strand.
GTCGCGATCACCGCCAGCTACCAGGCGTCGTTCGATGGCTTCGCAACTCTCGGTCTCGACAGCAACGATGCGGCTCGACTGATGGTGCGCAGCGTGGAGCTAGCCCGCACAGCGGCCGCGGGGCGTGGTTGGGTGGCGGCTTCCGTCGGGCCGTACGGCGCGGTGCTCGCCGATGGGTCGGAGTACCGCGGCGACTACGGGCTGAGCGTCGACGCTCTGCGCCGATTCCACCGTGCCCGGCTAGAGGTACTCGCGGGCGCAGGTGCCGATGTGCTCGCGATCGAGACGATTCCGTGCCTCGCCGAGGTGGAGGCACTGCTACTGGAGGTCGGCCAGCTGGATGTCCCCGCGTGGCTGTCAATCAGCTGCGACGGCGTTCGCACTCGGGCTGGCGAGCTTGCGGCCAACGCATTCGCGATGGCGCGCGACGTCGCCGACGTCTTTGCGGTCGGCGTCAACTGCATCGCGCCGCACGACGCGAGCGAGCTGGTGGAGCTCGCGGCGAGCATGAGCGGGAAGCCGGTGGTCGTCTACCCCAACAGCGGTGAGCGCTGGGACTCGCAGCAACATGCCTGGTCGGGCGGCGGCAGCTTCCAGCCGACAGCCGTCGCCACCTGGGTACGGTCTGGTGCCCGGCTCGTCGGTGGGTGCTGCCGCGTCAGCCCAGCCGATATCGACGCCGTCGCCGCGACCGTTCGAGCCGCGGCTAGAGGATGACGTCGGCGAGGCGGTGCACCTGGTCGAGCTCGGCCACGGTGGGGTCGATCATGAGCTCGTCGAGGCCGGCCTCGGCGTAGGCGTCGCAGGCCTGCTTGATCGCCTCCGGCGATCTCAGCGCCCCGGCAGCGATGTACTCCGCGGCGTCGCCCATCTGGCTGTAGTAGCGCCGCAGGTACTGCATCGACCGGTCGGTCACCTCGTCGCCGAGGGAGAAGTAGGTCAAGCCGACGAAGCGTGGCTCACCCTCGCGTCCGGCATCGGCCCACGCCGCCCGTACTTGCTGGACCATGGGCGCGACCGCCTCAGGCGGCATCCCGCCCGCGGTCCAGCCCACGCCGTAGCGCACGGTACGACGGACGCCCGCCTCCCCGTACCCGCCGATGAGCAGCGGGATGGTCCCGCCGGGGACCTCGGGAACGACCGGCTCCGGGCTGCCGCCGACCGGTTCGCCGGCCCAGGCTTGGATCATGCGATCCAACATCTCGTCGGTCCGCTTGCCACGGTCGCCGTACTCGGTCTCAGTGGCCGTGAAGTCGTCCTCCCGGCCTCCCACACCGATGCCGAGCGTCAGCCGGCCGTTCGAGATCGCCGCAACGGACGCTGCTTCCTTCGCGACGACGACGGTGTCGCGAGTAGGTAGCAACAGGATGTTTGTCACCAGGCCGATGTGCTGCGTCACCGCGGCCGCCGCAGCGAGGGAAATCAGCGAGTCGTGGTTGGGGAACGCGATCCGGTCGATCGTGGCGAGGCTGGAGAAGCCTCGCTGCTCTGCCGCGATCGCCCACTGGGGCAGCAGATCACCGGGGGTGCCGGGAACAGGATTCGGGAGTCCAATACCAATTCGCACAGCAACGACCCTAGCGACTGTCCCTCTCCGCGACTCAGGGGAGGTATCCAGCCCTCACCGCGTGAACTCTTTGGTGTGCCAGTGCGTACTGCAGGCGAGCGGGGGACCTATGGATGACCGGCAGCAGCGCTCGGGCGGGCAGGGTGGACGTGGCCTGCTGACCGCGCGACTGCTCGGCGGTTGCGTGATCGCCGTCGACGGGTCGGTCATCGACACCTCCTCCAGCCGCCGCACCCGAAATCTCCTCGCCTATCTCGTCACCCATCGCAAGGAGCCTGTGCCGCGCGATGTCCTCATGGACGTGTTCTGGCCGGACGCTTCCCCGGAGGCGGCGCGCAACAGCCTGCACGTCGCCTTGACTGGGGTACGGCGAACGCTCAGCGACGTGACCACCTGCCCGCTCTTGGAGCGCCGCTTTGACACCTACCAGCTGGTGCCGTCGGCGGGCGCGTGGGTGGACGTCACCGAGTTCGAGCATTACGCAGAGCTTGGCCAACGCCTCGACCGCCGTGGCGACAGCGCCGCCGCGCGCCGGGCGTACGAAATGGCCGCCGATCTGTACGAGGGCGACTTCCTTGCCGACGATCCTTATGGCTCCTGGCCGCGTACCGTTCGGGAAGCGCTGCGACTGCAAGTGATCGAGTTGCGCATTCGACTGGTCGATCACTATCTCGAGGTCTCCGACCTACCGGCGGCCACCACCACCGCGCGGGCCGCACTCGCCCTCGATCCACACAACGAGGTGCTGCATCGCCAACTCATGGGGTGTTATGCATCATCAGGGCAGACGCACCGCGCGCTCGCGCAGTATCACCAATGCGCGGAGCTGCTCTGGGATGACTTCCACATCCGACCCACGCCAGAAACGACCCGCATCTTCGACGAGCTGCGGTCTCCAGCGATCGTCGGCGTAACTCGTGGTGCGGTGGGTATGGTCCCCCATGATGAACGACGTTCACCTGCTCGTCGGCTCGTCGCATCCGGGCGGGTTGCTGTTCGAGTGTGAGGACGGTTGCGGCCGCCGTCTCGTCGTCGATCGTGTCAGCGGCGCGCTGACCGTGATCGATCGCGGCGATCTTCTGGCGTTGCACCGAGGGTCGATGGGTGGCGTCGACATGACGATGCCGACGATCTCCCAGCTCTGACGCGGGAGATCGCCGGCAATCGATTCTCAGCTGATCCGCAGGACCGGGCCCTCAGCGACTGCGGCTACGTCGGACACGGAGCCGAAGTTGACATGCGTGAGCAGGGTCACCAGCTTGTACGCGCCGGACTGCCCGGCAGGCAGGTTGTTCGGCAGCGTGGGGCCGGGACGATGATGTCGGTCGCGTAGTTCGTGCCACCGTTCAGCGGCACCGTCTGGGTCGGACCAACCTGCTGCTCGGCCCCAGGACCGATCGCCTCGACGTAGGACGCGAACTGCCAGTCGCCGCCCATGAAGCAGCGCGGCGAGCGGGTCGATCGACCAGCTGGTGCGGATCGTGAACTGCAGCCCCGCGTCCAGCACAGTTGACGGATTGTCCGTTGTTGTCAAGGACGTCCGCCGTGAACGTGCCCGGTCCGAAGAGCACATTCGGAAACTGAATGTCCGCCATGATGTTCCCCCTCTCGGAAGCCACCGATTGGCTTCTCGATGAGGGCACCCTGCCTCACCCCGCTTAGCCGGCGCTTAACCCAGACCTAACGGGGCGGGGAATCTGAGTAAGTGCCGAACAGGCGGGCCACAGCCGAAGCTGCGCCCGCCCGTCGCGGCTTGCCGGCGGATCAGCCGTTGACCGACCCCGCCGTGAGTCCACGAGGAGTACCGCTGCAGCGCGAAGAACACAATGAGCGGCAGCGTCATCTGTGATGAACGCACCCGCGGTCAGCAGCTGCCAGCCTTCACCGAGACGGCCGAGCAGCTGAGCCAAGTTGACCGTGACGACCTCGTTCGTCTGGCCCAGGAAGATCAGGGCGATGAGCAGGTCGTTCCAGACCCAGAGGAACTGGAAGATGGCGAACGACGCCAGCACCGGCACTGACATCGGCAGCACGAGCCGCCAGAACGTAGTGAAGTGGCTAGCACCGTCAGCCTTTGCCGACTCGATGATCGAGGCGGGCACCGTGCCCATGTAGCTGCGAATGATGTAGATCGCAAGCGGCATCCCGAAACCGGTGTGCAGCAGCCAAACCGCAGGGAACGTACCCGACCAGGTCAAGGCTCTTGAACCGCTGCAGCATGGGCACGAAAGCCACCTGGATCGGTACCACGAGCATCGAGATGACAATGGCAAACGACGTCTCACGTCCGGGGAACCGCATGAACGTGAACGCGTAAGCCGCGAAGGCGCAATGAGGAACGGGATGATCGTGGCAGGCACGGCGACGACGATGCTGTTGACGAATGCGGTCCCCATGCCGCCCCGCAGCACGTCGCGGTAGTTGCCGGTGGTCCACTGATCGGTCTCCCAGAACCGGAAGAGCCGTCCACCAACCGCTCGTTTCCGCCGCCGTGGGTCGGGGCGACGTCTCGAACCTTTGTCGCGGTGGCGGTCGCCGGCGCAGCCGGGTGTGCGCTCCTTTGCCGATCGATCAGCACTACGCGTGTGTACTGTGACCGTCTCATGTGACGACCTGTCTCATGTGACAGGGCTCACAGAGAGCGTTTGCAGGATGGACCCTGCCACGGAAGCCGGGCCGAAGCCAGGCCATGTTACGCATGTTTCCGATCCGTGACCTGACTGGCGCGAACAGCGGTGCTACGTTGCGTCGCACATCCTGCAACCGCTTGCCGTGGTTGCCCGGGGCAGCGGGAGGCCAGCGTGCCCAGGTCGGGAACGACGGTGCCTGTCGTGCGCGGAGCGCGACGAAGCGAGCACGCAAGCATCCTCGACGTGGCTTCGCTTGCCGGCGTGTCCCCAGCAACGGTGTCGCGGTCCCTGCGCGGCCTCCCGAACGTCTCCGAGGCGACCCGTTCGAAGGTGCTCGCCGCAGCGCGCGAGCTCTCGTACGTCGCTTCGCCGTCCGCCTCCGGGCTCGCGTCTGGGCGCACGACGACCGTCGGAGTCGTGGTGCCGTTTGTCACCCGGTGGTTCTTCGCCCAGGCGGTGGCCGGTGCATGCGACGTCCTGCACGAGGCGGGGTACGACGTCCTGCTCTACAACCTCGGCGGCACGGAGGGGCGGGACCGCTTCTTCGACCGGATGCCGCTCACGCGCCGGGTCGACGCCGTCCTCGTTCTCACCTTGCCGCTGTCGGAGGAGCACGCCGATGCGTTGCGCGCGCTCTCGTTGCCGCTTGTCATCGTGGGCTCGCAGGTGCCGGGCGTGACGTCGGTCACCATCGACGACATCGAGGGTGCGCAGCGAGCGGTCAATCATCTCCTTCATCAGGGGCACGAGCTGGTCGCCATGATCTCGGCGGTGGGCGACGACTTCGGCTTCTCTGCCAGTAGAAACCGAGTCCTGGGCTATCGCCAGGCTCTCTCGGCAGCCGGCCTCGAAGGGCGCGACGACATGCTCGTCACGGCGACGTACGGCATCGGCGGTGGCGCCGAAGCGATGGAGCAGCTCCTGTCGGGAGACGTGCTGCCGACGTCGGTGTTCGCGGAGTACGACGAGCTCGCAATTGGAGCCATGCGGACGCTGTCGCGAGCGGGCATCTCGGTTCCCGGTCAGGTATCGGTCGTTGGCTTCGACGATCATGAGATGGCAGCCGTCGTCGACCTGACGACAGTGTCGCAGCCGGTCTACGAGCAGGGCACGATCGCCGCCGGCCTGCTGCTCGATGCCCTGTCCGGAGAGACGGAACCGCAGAGCGTCGTGATGCCGACCCGGCTGCTCATTCGTGGCAGCACCGGACCGCCAGCGCCGCGGCGGCGGCTCGGCGATTCCGGCTGACGCCGGCTGATTCTCAGCGAGTGTGGGCGAGGTCGTCGGCTACCAGCTCAGCGATCTGAGCGGTGTTGAGCGCCGCACCCTTGCGGAGGTTGTCGCCGCAGACGAAGAACTCCAGGCCGCTCGGCTCGTCCATCGAGCGCCGCAGCCGCCCGACCCAGGTGGGGTCGGTCCCGACGACGTCGGCGGGCGTGGGGAATTCTCCCGAGGCCGGGTCATCGCAGACGACGACGCCTGGCGCATGGCTCAAGATCTCGCGCGCTGCGTCGACGTCGACGTCCCGCTCGAACACCGCGTGGACAGCGACCGAGTGCGTCGTCACGACGGGAACGCGTACGCAGGTGGCATTCACACGCAGCGTGGGCAAGCCAAGGATCTTGCGCGTCTCGCCCCGGATCTTGAGCTCCTCGGAGCTCCAGCCATCGTCCTTGAGCGACCCGGCCCAGGGCACGACGTTGAGCGCGAGCGGTGCAGGGAACGGGCCGAGGTCACCGACAGTGCCGCGCAGGTCGCCCGACCGCGTACCGAGGGACCGGTCGGAGGCGACCTTGGCGAGCTGATCTCGAAGCGCGTCGATACCCGCTTGACCGGCACCGGACGCGGCTTGGTACGACGAGACGACCAGCTCGCGCAGGCCGTACTCCCGATGCAGCGCGCCGGCGACGACGATCATCGACAACGTCGTGCAGTTGGGATTGGCGATGATGCCGCGCGGTCGGTTGCGTACAGCATCGGCGTTGACCTCGGGCACGACAAGCGGCACGTCGTCGTCCATACGAAATGCGCCAGAGTTGTCGACCACAACGGCGCCTCGTGCGGCAGCGATGGGTGCCCAATGCGCGGAGACCTCGTCCGGCACATCGAACATTGCAACGTCGACACCGTCGAAGCAGTCCTCCGAGAGTGCGACGATCTCGATGTCCTCACCGCGCACCGACAGCATCCGTCCTGCTGACCGTGGCGATGCAACAAGGCGGATGTCGCCCCATACGTTCTTTCGCGTCGTAAGCAAATCGCGCATCACAGTGCCGACAGCACCGGTTGCACCGACGACGGCAAGAGTGGGGCGTCCGGAACGTCGTGTCATCGACCGGTACCTCCGTACACGGTGGCCACCTCGTCGGCAGCATCGAGATCGAAGCTGCTGTGCAGCGCTGCAACAGCGATCGGGACATCGTCGCTACGGACGATTACGGAGATGCGAATCTCCGACGTCGTAATCATTTCGACGTTGACACCGGCGTCGGCGATGGCCCCGAAGAACTTCGCGGACACGCCAGGGTGGGAACGCATGCCAGCACCGACGAGTGACACCTTGCCGATGCGATCGTCGTACAGCAGCGTCTCGAAACCCACCTCTGGCTGCACTTTCTCCAACATCTCCATCGCATGCCGGCCTTCGGTCATCGGCAACGTGAAGGAGATGTCCGTGCGGGCCGTCTGCACCGACGACACGTTCTGCACGATCATGTCGATGTTGATGTCGCCATCGGCCAACGTGCGGAAGATCGCTGCGGCCTCGCCGGGCTTGTCGGGCACGCCGACGACAGTGATCTTCGCTTCACTGCGGTCGTGGGCGACCCCGGAGATGATCGCCTGTTCCATGTCAGCCTCTCCATCGGGTAGATCGCGCACCCACGTGCCGTCGCGCTGCGAGAAGGACGATCGGACGTGCACCGGAATGCCGTATCGGCGGGCGTACTCGACGCAGCGCAGGTGCAGGATCTTGGCGCCGCATGCGGCCATCTCGAGCATCTCGGCGTACGTGATGCGCTGCAGGCGTCGCGCGGTGGGCACGAGTCGTGGGTCGGCGGTGTAGACACCGTCGACATCGCTGTAGATCTCGCAGACACCGGCGCCGAGAGCAGCGGCAAGGGCCACCGCAGTCGTGTCGGAACCACCGCGCCCGAGCGTGGTGACGTCCTTGGTGTCCTGCGACACGCCCTGAAAACCGGCGACGATGGCGATCGAGCCCTCGTCGAGAGCTGCGCGAATTCGTCCGGGCGTGACATCGATGATGCGCGCCTTGCCGTGGGCGGAGTCGGTGATGACGCCGGCCTGACTGCCGGTGAACGAGCGGGCATCGTGGCCCAGAGTCTTGATAGCCATCGCGAGCAGCGCCATCGAGATGCGCTCCCCCGCCGTCAGCAGCATGTCGAGCTCACGACCGAACGGCAGCGGCGTCACCCGCTCGGCGAGATCGATCAACTCGTCCGTGGTATCGCCCATCGCGCTGACGACGACCACGACCTCGTCACCGGCGCGCTTCGCCGCAACGATTCGCTGCGCGACCCGCTTGATCCCCTCGGCATCGGAAACGGATGAGCCGCCGTACTTCTGCACGAGCAGCCCCACGCGATCCCCTTCGGCCCTCCGCTTCGTCCCCGCGCCCCAGCGCGCCGATGGCCGAGTCTAGCTAGCGCTGCTGAACAGGCGAATCGCTTTACGCGACGGCTACTCGGCGCCGGTCGCCTCCGCGGCGACCTGCGCGAGCAGGCGCTGCTCCGCCGCCGTCTCGTCGTCGATGCGGGCGTCGAGCCGGACGTGCGCGACGACCGACTGCAACGCTCGCAGCGCCGCGCTCCCGGTCGCTCCCCAGTTGCTCAGGTAGGAGAACTGCCACCACCACAGCGCCTCGTTCAGCCGGCCCTCCGAGTAGTGCGTCAGCCCGTGAATGAGGTCGAGCGCCACGTCTGCGAGGTCGTCGGACAGCCGCGATCGAATGACCTCGGGCTCGTCGGCGTAGGGGTCGAACACCTCTGCGTACTCATCGATCGGCGCGAGCAGGGCGGCGAGGTCCTCGCGCAGGGTGTCGGCATCCGGCTCGTAGCCGGCGTCGGGTTCGTACTGCTCGTGCGGGATGACGTCGGCGATCGCGCCCAGCCGACCGCCGGCGAGCAGCAGCTGCGAAACCTCGAGGAGAAGCACCGACACGGCGCTGTCCGGCGAGTCGCCGCGCGCGACCTCGGCGACGGCCGCGACGTACGCCTGTATCTGGCCGGCGATGTCCTCGGTGAATGCGCTGAGGTCGTCGTCCTGATTCACGGTCCGGTCAGACATCGAGCAACCGCCTCCCCTCGAAGGCTCGTCCCAGCGTGACCTCGTCCGCATACTCAAGGTCACCGCCGACAGGAAGTCCACTAGCCAGCCGCGTCACGCGCAAACCCATCGGCTTGATCAGGCGTGCGAGGTACGTCGCGGTCGCCTCGCCCTCGAGGTTGGGATCGGTCGCCAGGATCAGCTCGGTGACCGTCCCGTCGGCCAATCGCGTCATGAGCTCGCGAACCCGCAGGTCGTCTGGACCGATGCCCTCGATCGGGCTGATGGCTCCGCCGAGGACGTGGTAACGGCCGCGGAACTCCCGGGTGCGTTCGATGGCGACGACGTCCTTGGGCTCCTCGACGACGCACAGCACGGTGGGATCGCGGCGCAGGTCGAGGCAGATACGGCACTCCTCGGCTTCGGAGACGTTGCCGCAGGTCCGGCAGAATCGCACCTTTTCCTTGACCTCGACCAGCGCTGACACGAGCCGCCGCACGTCGGCCGGATCGGCGGCGAGCAGGTAGAACGCGATTCGCTGGGCGCCCTTGGGACCGATACCGGGTAGCCGCCCCAGCTCGTCGATCAGGTCCTGGACGACGCCCTCGTACACCGTGCCTACTGACCCGGCAGGCCGGGAAGTCCGCCGGGGCCGCTCAGATCGGGCCCGCCCATCCCACCGAACGCTCCGGCCAGCGGTCCCATCGTCTGCGCCTGCAGGTCGTTGGCATTGTTCGTGGCGTCGCGGACGGCGGCGAGAATGAGATCGGCGAGCGTCTCGGTGTCGTCGGGGTCGACGGCCTGCGGGTCGATGGTCAACCCGGTGAGCTCGCCGGTGCCGGTGACGGTCGCCGTCACCAAGCCGCCGCCGGCGCTGCCCTCGACCTTCGTCTGGGCCAATCGCTCCTGCGCGTCCATCAACTGCTGCTGCATCTGCTGCGCCTGCTGGAGGAGCTGCTGCATGTCGGGAGTACCCCCACCGGGGAACACGATCCACTCCTCGCCTCGACGTCGGTCGTGCTCCGACCCTATGCCCCGCCACAGCTCTCAGCCGTCAGCGGGCAGCGGCCGAGCAGTTCGCGCATCTGTTGAGGACTACGCCGCAGCGACCGTCGATGTAGCTATCGTGACCGTCCACGTCGGTGCCGTCGAGTCCACTGCTGACGACAACCTCGGCGACGTCCACGTACACCACGGTCCGGCCGTGGCCGAGGTCGAGTGCGGCACCCGCACCATCCCGACCGGCCACTGCGGCGGGCATTCGAGCGCGCGCGCCGGCGCGGCGGCAAGACCGGCGAGGCGCTGCTGATCGAACTCGAGACCCGCCTGGACGCGGTCGTGCTGCGCGCCGGTTTCGCGCGCACGATCTACCAGGCACGCCAATTCGTCACGCACGGGCACATCACGCTCAACGGCGCGAAGGTGGATCGGCCATCCGACGCGTCATTCCCGGGGACATCGTTTCCGTTCGGCCATCGAGTCGTGACAAGACACCCTTTCTCACCTCGCAGCTGGCGAGCATGCCCCGGCGGCGCCGGTCCCGTACCTCGATGTGAACCTGCCCAGCCTCACCGCACAGCTCGTCCGCCGGCCCGAGCGACGAGAGATTCCGGTGGTCTGTGACGAGCAGCTGGTGGTCGAGCACTACTCGAGCTGATCGACAGCGTCCGTCAGGACGCCTCGAACTCCCCGATCTTGCGCGCACCCAACATGCGCTGAACGAGATCGGCTCCCGACTCACCGTCGCCGACCAGCTCATCGTCGGCGCTCACCTCTTCGTCGACGATGGGGCTGGGCGCAGCCTGCCTGCCCGAGCTTCCCGACGACGCGGCCACCGTCGCGTCCGGCGTCGACGCAGCCGCCCGGCGGCCCGGGTCGATGATCGTCTCGACCTGCCAGTCGACGCCGAGCTTCTCGATCAGCGCAAGCTGCAAGATGTCTGGGCTGCCGCTCTGGGTGAACGCGCGCTTGGCGCCCTCGGACGAGAACGCCACCGTGAGCACCCGACCGTCGAGCGCGGCGATCTGGGCGTTGTCGAGCAGGATCATCCAGGAGTAACGGCGGTGGCGCTTGACTTCGTCGAGGATCTCGGGCCACATGCGCCGGATGCCCGGTAGGTCGATGCCGGTCGGGCCGACCGCGGCAGGCTGCTGATGCTCCGATGCCGGCGCGGAGCTCGCGACAGCCGGCTCGGCCGACGCCGCAGGCGGCGCAGCCGCGCTTTCGCGGGGAGGCACAGCCACCGCCGGCTGCTCCACCGCCCGCTGCTCCGCCACGGGCTGGATGGGCTGCGGCTGGGGTGGCTGCGCCTGTGTTGGCGGGGAGCTGGGGACGCTGGCCATCGCCAGCCGGCGCTCCATCCGATCCAGTCGCGCGGCGACGCCGCGATCGGTGTCGTCGGCCCCGGGCAGCAGGACGCGGGCACAGATCAGCTCGAGCTGCAGCCGCGGCGCCGTCGCTCCCCGCATCTCGGTGAGACCCGCGTTGACAAGATCCGCGGCCCGGGTGAGCTCCGCGGTCCCCAACCGCCTGGCCTGGGCGTCCATGCGCTCGAGCTGGTCCTCGGGGCAGTCGACCAGCCCCTTGCTCGCGGCATCGGGGACGGCGGCCAGCACGATCAGGTCGCGTAGCCGCTCCAGCAGGTCGGTCACGAACCGGCGCGGATCGTGGCCGCCCTCGATGACCCGGTCGACGACGGTGAAGACCGTGGCGGCATCGGACGCGGCGAACGCGTCGACGACGTCGTCGAGCAGCGTCGCGTCGGTGTAGCCGAGCAGCGACGTCGCCATCGCGTAGGTCACTCCGCCCGGTCCGGCGCCAGCGAACAGCTGGTCGAGCACCGACATCGCATCGCGCGCCGACCCGGCGCCGGCGCGGACGACAAGGGGCAGCACGCCCGGCTCGACGGACACTTGTTCCTGCTCGCACAGCCGGGCCAGGTGATCGCGCAGCACTCCGGGCGGGATAAGCCGGAACGGGTAGTGATGCGTACGGGAGCGGATCGTCCCGATGACCTTGTCCGGTTCGGTCGTCGCGAAGACGAACTTCACGAACTCCGGTGGCTCCTCGACGAGCTTCAGCAGCGCGTTGAACGCGGCTGCCGTCACCATGTGCGCCTCGTCGATGATGTAGATCTTGAAACGGGACGACACGGGCGCGTAGAACGCTCGCTCGCGCAGGTCGCGGGCATCGTCGACGCCGTTGTGGCTTGCGGCGTCGATCTCGATGACGTCGAGACTGCCGGGACCGTTCGGGGCCAGGCTGATGCACGAATCGCAGACCCCGCACGGGTCTGGCGTCGGGCCCTTCACACAGTTCAGCGAGCGGGCCAGGATGCGCGCGCTCGTTGTCTTACCGCAGCCGCGCGGCCCCGAGAACAGGTAGGCATGGTGCACCCGGTCGTTGCGCAGCGCCTGCTGCAAGGGTTCAGTGACGTGCTCCTGGCCGACCACATCGGCGAATGTCGAAGGGCGGTACTTCCGGTAGAGAGCCAGCGCCACGTTCCGACCCTAGCCGCCTGTCCGGACAGGGGAACCGGGCCATCCACAGCCGCCTATCTGGTCAGCCGGAGCTCCCCGTTCGGAATCGTCGCGGTAACGGAACACGGTCGATCACCGCCAGCAGCCACAACGTCGACAACCCCCAGGTCGGGCTGATGAATGACACGCCGAGCGCGAGGACCTGCACGAACGTCGCCCGGAGACTCCCATCCATGCGGTCGCGCATGACGTCGTGCGTCGCATGGACGCGTCGCAGCTGCGGATGACGCAGCACCCACCAGGTCTGGGCGGTCATCATGATCGCAGCGACGACCATGGTGCCGAGGTACAGGCGTGTTCCGGTGGCAGACAGCTCGGACCCGGTGGTGAGCAGCGCCGTCGGAACGGGCAGGAACACGATCGCCAGTAACCAGAACGTGTTGAGCACGAACAGCACACCGTTGTAGTCGTCCAAGAGTTCCCACAGCGCGCGGTGCACTGACCACAGGCTGGAGATCACGACGAACGACAGGACGAAGGAGAAGAAGTCCTGCCAGTGATCGGTGAGGACGTCCCAGACAGAGGAGTCGCCCACGTCCCCAGCGACGTCGACGAGCGGCAGGACGAGCAACGTCAGCGCGATCGCGACAGCTGCATCGGTAAACATGAGCGTCCGCTCGAGCGTGTGCTCGCGCGCCTCGCGTACGGAGGCGGCCATGGTCTCGGCGTCGGACATCGGGATGGTCCTACCCCACAAAGTCAGGACCCCCCGTGCACCCGCCAGAGCCCTCTGACCCTTGCTGCCTTCCGGCCCTGGGGGAGTTAGGAGGGAGTGACGCCGCACGGGGGGTCGTTTCCACTGTACCGATGCTGTCTTGATGCCAGCGAGAGGGCGTAAGCCGACCGGTACCCTCTGCGACGGAGGATTCGCCTAGTGGCCTAGGGCGCACGCTTGGAAAGCGTGTTGGGGGCAACCCCTCGAGGGTTCGAATCCCTCATCCTCCGCCGTCGAGCCGTTGAGCGAGCTGGCTTCAATCCCCGAGCCAAACAGCACGTCAGCCTGCTGTTTCATGCCGGGGCCTCCATCCCCGGCGTTCATGACCGGCTCAACGGGGGTGGCGACACCGCGCGTTACATGACCTTCGCCGACCTGGCCGATGTCGAGCGGGCCGCCGACGAGCTGCGAGCCGTGACGAAGGCCTGGAGCGACAGCCGGAAGTAGACGCACGGACTGGTTCGCTGTGTACGTGTTCCACCGGCGTGTCTTGTTCCGGAGGAACCAGCTGGTGAAGCGGTCGGCAACAACGGTGCTCACGGACTGGGCAGACTGGAGCCCGTGCGTACCGTCGAGGCAACGCCTGCGGACTGGGCCGAGATCTGGGACATCCTGCGCCAGGTCGCCGCAGCTGGAGACACCTTCTGCTGGCCACCTGACATCACCGAGGACCAGGCCCGAGTGTTGTGGATGCTGCCCTCGCCGAACCGGACCCTCGTCCTGCGCGACGAGGCCGGCGTCATCGTCGGCACCGCGACGCTGCACCCCAACCAAGGCGGCCCGGCCGCCCACGTGGCGAACGCCAGCTTTGCCGTCGACCCGCGATACCGCGGCCGCGGCGTCGGACGCCGACTCGCCGAGGACACCCTCGCCCTGGCGCGCGTCGAGGGCTATCGAGCCATGCAGTTCAACGCGGTGGTCGAAGCCAATACAGCGGCAGTCGCCCTGTGGCAGTCGCTCGGGTTCCAGGTCCTTGCCACAGTCCCCGACGCCTTCGTGCATCCCACGCTCGGGTACGTCGGACTCCACGTCATGCACCGAGCACTGTGACCGTCTACTGCGGATTGAGCGGCGATGCTGGTCACGCAGCGTGTTTGTCATCACGTCCCCCTTTACGCGCCCTTCGTGTCACGGCTAGCGTCCGGCGGCGGGGGGCGACGTGCGCCTCGTACCGGGCTGCCACGAGCGGCCGCGACCTCGATGGGGAGGCTTGATGCTGGGAAGGACACGACGGCGGGTAACCGTCTTGGGAGTGGCCACCGTGGCGGTGACGTTGTTGGCGCCGGCGTCGGCGGCGCTGGCGGCGCCGGGCGACGCGTGTGACAACCGCAGCAACAACACCTACCAGAAGCTGCTGGAGTGCATGACCGTCGACGGGGTGCGGGAGCATCAGGCGGAGTTCCAGAAGATCGCCGACAACAGCACGGACCCGGTCTACCCGGGCACCCGGGCAGCCGGCACCGACGGCTACGCCGACAGCGTCGACTACGTCGCTGGTCTGCTTCGCGACGGCGGGCTATGAGGTGACTCTCGACCCGGTGGAGTCACGTTCAACTTCCCGGCAACGCTGCGCCAGCTCACGCCGGTCCAAGCTGAGTACGAGACCGGCGTCTTCACCGGCAGCGGATCTGGTCAGGTCACCGGGAACGTGATCCCTGTCGACATCAACCTGACGGGCGACCGCGCGAGCACGAGCGGCTGCGAAGCGGCCGACTTCGCAGGCCTTGACTTCAGCGGTGACAACGACATCGCGCTCGTGCAGCGCGGCACCTGCTTCTTCGGCGACAAGGCGTACAACGCCGAGCAGCCGGTGCCGAGGCCGTCATCATCTTCAACCAGGGCAACACGCCGGATCGCGAGGGCCTGATCGTCGCGGACGCCACAAGCCGCACCGACCGGCCAACCCGACGGGCCCGGCCTTGTTCGTCGACGCACAGGATCCCGGTCGTTGGCGCGAGCTTCGCCGATGGTGTTGCGCTGGCGCAGCCGGGCTCGACCGCGTTCGTCGAGGTGCTGCCGGCGGAGACCCGCATCGACTACAACGTCATCGCGGAGCTGCCGGGCAAGAACGAGGACAACGTGGTGATGGCCGGCGCCCACCTCGACAGCGTGATCGAGGGCCCGGGCATCCAGGACAACGGCTCCGGGTCCGCGGCGCTGCTCGAGACCGCGCTGCTGATGGCCAACCTCAACCCGGAGAACACGCTGCGGTTCGCCTGGTGGGCCGCCGAGGAACAGGGGCTCGTCGGGTCCGCCGACTACGTGGCGGGGCTATCGCCGGAGGAGCTCGACCGCATCGCGTTGTACATGAACTACGACATGATCGGCTCCCCGAATTACTTCTTCGGGGTCTACGACGCTGACGAGTCCACGTTCGAGGCGCCGGTCGCGGTACCGCCCGGATCGACCGCGATCGAGGACGTCTACGAGTCGTACTACACCCTGATCGGCGAGCCGTACGACGACACCGAGTTCTCTGGCAGGAGCGACTACGAGGCGTTCATCCTGGCGGGCATCCCCTCCGGCGGTTTGTTCACCGGTGCGGAGGTCGTTAAGACCGAGGAGCAGGAGGCGATCTGGGGCGGCACGGCCGGCGAGCAATTCGACCCGTGCTACCACCTCGCCTGCGACGACTACAACAACATCAGCCTGCATGCGCTCGAGGTGAACAGCGACCTGGTGGCGTTCGCGATGCTGACGTTCGCGTACTCGACCGAATCGGTCAACGGCGTGCCCGGCAATGAGGTGCCGGGTCCTCCTGGTTACGAGCTGCCCGCGCCGGCTGGCCCGGAGGGGACGTTCGCTGAGGAGGACGGCGGGCTGCACGCGCCGCGCGCAGCCGCGTAACGGACGAGATTCAGGTCGGGCGCTCATCTCCGGATGGGCGCCCGGTCTGTCGTTGTCAGCGGCGCCGACGCCGGCGGGTGCCGAAAATTCCGCGCACGATCTCACGCCCTAGTGTCGCCGCAGCAGCCGTGGCGACGGTCTTGAACATGGGGTTGTCGAGCAGTCCGCGGTCTTCCTCCCGGCGGCGGGGTTCGGGCGGCGGCGGAGGCGGCTCCTCGGGTGCTGCAGGTGGCGGCGCCAGCTTGGCTGCGAGCCGTTCATACGCCGACTCGCGATCGATCTGCTGGCCGTACTCTGCTGCCAGCGGCGATGCTGCAACTGCAGCATCCAACTGTGCAGCATCGAGCGGAGACATGCTGCCCTGCGGCGCACGCAGCATCGTCCACGCCACCGGCGTCGGCGCTCCTCGCTCCGACAGCACGGTGATGACGGCTTCGCCGATACCCAGCTGCGTCAGCACTTCCTCCAAGTCGTACGACGATCGCGGGAATGTCGACGCTGTCGCTTTCAATGCCTTCGCGTCGTCCGGAGTGAACGCGCGCAAGGCGTGCTGCACCCTGCTTCCCAACTGAGCAAGTACGTCCGCGGGAACGTCCTTGGACGTTTGGGTCACGAGGAATATGCCGACGCCTTTCGATCGGATGAGTCGGACGGTCTGCGTGATGGCAGTGAGGAAGTCCTTGGACGCGTCGTTGAAGAGCAGGTGCGCCTCGTCGAAGAAGAACACGAGCTTTGGCTTGTCGATGTCGCCGACCTCCGGGAGCTCCTCGAACAGGTCCGCAAGCAACCACATGAGGAACGTCGAGAAGAGTGCCGGCCGATCCTGCAGCTGCGGCAGTTCGAGCAGCGAGATGATGCCGCGACCATCAGCGGCACAGCGGAGCAGATTCGCGGTGTCGAATTCGGGCTCGCCGAAGAAGACGTCCGCGCCCTGATCCTCGAAGGTGATGAGCTCGCGCAGCAGCACACCGGCTGTCTGCTTCGACAGTCCACCGAGTGAGGTCAGCGCCTGCTTGCCCTCGTCACTGGTGAGGTACTGGATGACGGCGCGCAGGTCCTTGAGGTCGAGGAGTGGTAACCCGGCCTTGTCGGCGTAGTGGAACACCAGCCCGAGTGATGACTCCTGGATGTCGGTGAGCCCGAGCACCTTCGACAGCAGCGTGGGCCCGAATGACGTCATCGTCGCTCGCAGTGGGATGCCCGTACCCAGTCCGCCGAGCGCGTAGAACTCGACAGGAAATCCGGTCGCCGTCCACTGCTGACCGAGTGAGGCCGTTCGCGCCGAAAGCCGATCGCTGCTGGCGCCCGGTGCGGCGATCCCGGACAGGTCGCCCTTGATGTCGGCGGCGAAGACGGGAACACCGTGCGCTGACAGCTGCTCTGCGAGCACCTGCAGCGTCCGCGTCTTGCCCGTCCCGGTCGCACCTGCTACGAGGCCATGCCGGTTCGTCATGGCGAGGGGGATGCGTACCTGCGCATCGATCACCGGCGCCCCGTCGACCACGAGCGCGCCGAGCTCGAGCACCGGACCGGCGAAGCCGTACCCCGCCCGCACCATCTCCACCGTGTCTGCCGTGTCGACGGACTCGTTCGCCATCACACCTCCCCTGGCGCTGGTGGTGAGCCTAGAGGCAGGTGGCTACGGTCACCGCCCTTACACTGACACGCTGTGATCTTCAAGTCGGTGGGCGACGGGCGCCCGTACCCCGATCACGGGTACGAGCAGCGCGCCTGGTCGCAGCTCCCACCGCGGCAGGTCCGCATCGACGAGCTGGTGACGACGAAACGCGTGCTCGACCTCGACGCGCTGCTCGCCGAGGACTCCACGTTCTACGGCGATCTTTTCGCGCACGTGGTCGAGTGGCAGGGGGTCCTGTACCTCGAGGATGGGCTGCATCGCGCGTTGCGGGCGGCGCTGCAGCAACGCAACACGCTGCACGCACGCGTTCTCATCCTCGACAAGTAGCGCAGAGGGCCACCTATCGGCCACGATTCGTGTACAACACTTCCGCTGCGGGGGGATGATGCGCAGCGGGCGAGCGGGGATCGAATGAGCCAGAGCGGGCGATACGGGCAGGGGGACCCGTCGTGACGATGACCACCACGGAACCCGCTCGCACGCGCACGCCGCTGGGCCGCGGTCAGAAGACCGCAATCACGCTCGGCCTGGCCTTTCTGTTCCTCGTGGGAGCGACCCTGTGGGGGGCGTGGGCGGTCTTCCGCGACACGACGCCGGAGACCGAGACGGCGACGGTAGCGCTGCCGCCGTGCCCGCCACCGGAGATCCAGCCGGGGCAGGTGTCGATCAACGTCTTCAACGCGACCGGGCGGTCAGGACTGGCGCGCCTGGTGGCGGACGGGATGGCCCAGCGCGGCTTCGTGCTGGCAACGATCGCCAACGACCCGATGGCCAAGAACGTCCTGACTGCGGCGGAGATCCGGCACGGACCGGCCGGCGCGGGCCAGGCGCTTCTGGTCGCGTCGCAGGTTCCAGGCGCGGTGCTGGTGGTCGATCAGCGTCCGGATGCGTCGGTAGATCTGGCGGTGGGTGAGCGGTTCACCGAGCTGACGGCACTGCCGACACCCGGACCGGACGGGCAGCTGGTTGCGCCGCCGCCCAACTGCACGCCGCCTACGCCGGCCGCGTCCGCAGCCCCGACGCAGTAGCGCCGTACCCGTTCGCGGTCGCCGGCTGGGCGCAGGATGCGACCCGCGCTGTGCAGACGTTTACTCAGGCGGGGATATCTCGCCTGAGCCGCGCTCGACGAGCTCCGTCGACACCAGGTGCCGCCGCGTTGGCGCGACGTTGCCCTCGAGTCGCTCGAACAGCGTCTGGGCCGCCACCGTCCCCATCCGGCCTGGGTCCTGGGCGATCACCGTCACCCCTGGGTCGAGGAGATCGGCGAGCAGGAAGTCGTCGAAGCCGACCAGTGCCACCTCGTGCTGCCTGCGCAGCTGTCGAAGTGCGCGGATGGCACCGATCGTGACGAGGTTCTGGCTGGTGAACAGGGCCGTCGGCGACTCGGAGCTCGTCATCACGTCGAGCGCCGCCTGCTCGGCTTGCGCGATCGTGCGCAGATCGTGGCGTACGAGCCTGTCATCGACGGCGACGTCGTACTCGCGCAGCGCCTCCCGGTACCCGGACCACCGCTCCTGAGCGGTGGAGATCGTCATCAAGTCGCCGAGATAGCCGATCCGACGGTGTCCACGCTCGAGCAGGTGCCGCACGCCTTCGCTTGCCCCACCGTGGTTGTTCGACAGGACGACGTCCGCGTCCAGCAACGTTGGCGCACGGTCCACGAACACCATGGGCAGCCCCGCGCGGCGTTCAGTGAGCAGGTAGCTCTGGTCGTGACTTGCCGGGACAAGGATCAGGCCGTCGACCCGCCGGGCGATGAACGTCGCGGCCAGCTGCACTTCGCGCACCGGGTCCTCGTCGAGGCTGCCGGTGAGAACCGCCACACCGCGTGGTCGCGCGACGTCCTCGATGGCCCGATGCAGCGCCGCGGAGAACGGGTTGGCAACGTCTTCGAGCAGGAGACCGAGCGTCCGAGTCAGCCGATCACTGCGGCGCAGACTGCTGGCCCCGAGGTTGGGCCGGTAATCCAAGCGGTCGATGGCCAGCTGGACTTTCTTCGCCAACTCCGGGGACACGCCGGGCTCATCGTTGACGACGCGCGACACCGTCTTCAGGCTGACTCCGGCAAGGGCCGCTACGTCACGCATTGTCGGCCGCGGCTGCGTGCTCGCGGGCGCCGAAGACATCGTTGTCATCACAATGCCTAGCATACGAGGAAACAATGAGATAACAAGCCCTTGACCTCGAGCTTACACACCACTATAAAGGTCTGACAACGTTGTCAGTCGCCGCTCCGGTGACCTGACGGAAGGGGACTACATGCGTTCCACGACACGGCGCGGGTTGCGCGTCCTTGGCCTCGGAATTGCCGTTTCGCTCGTCCTTGCCGCTTGTGGTGGCGATGACGGCGGCGACACGGCCTCCGAGGGAGGCGGGGACGGCGAGACCGTCACGATCGGGCTCATCACCAAGACCGACACCAACCCGTTCTTCGTGAAGATGAAGGAGGGCGCCGAGGCGAAGGCCGAGGAACTCGGTGCCGAGCTGCAGTCGTTCGCCGGGGAGTTCGACGGCGACAACGAGGCCCAGGTGGAAGCGGTTGAGCAGCTCATCGCCCAGGGTGCGCAGGGAATCTTGATCACGCCCAGCGATTCGGCGGCCATCGTGCCGTCGCTGGACAAGGCGCGGGAGGCCGGCCTGCTCGTCGTCGCGCTCGACACCCAGACCGACCCGCCGGACGCCGCGGATGTCACGTTCGCGACGGACAACTTCCTCGCCGGTCAGCTCATCGGTCAGTGGGCCAAGGCCACCCTCGGGGACACGCCGGCCAAGATCGCGATGCTCGACCTCAATCCGGATCAGGTCTCGGTGGACGTCCAGCGTGATCAGGGCTTCCTCGACGGCTTCGGCATCGACGTGGGCGACGAAACCCAAATCGGCGACGAGAGTGACCCGCAGATTGTCGGTCACGACGTGACCGACGGGTCACCGGAGGGCGGCCGTACCGCCATGGAGAACCTGCTCCAGAAGGACCCCAGCATCAACCTCGTCTACACCATCAACGAGCCGGCGGCCGAGGGCGCGTACGAGGCGGTCAAGGCAGCCGGCAAGGAAGGCGACATCACGATCGTGTCGATCGACGGCGGATGCCCCGGCGTCGAGAGCGTTCAAGCCGGCTCGATCGGTGCGACCTCGATGCAGTTCCCCCTGCTGATGGCGGAGGAGGGCGTTCAGGCGGTCGTCGACTTCGCGGAAAGCGGCGAGAAGCCCGACATGGGCGGCGAGGAGTTCATCAACACCGGCGTCACCCTCGTCACCGACAAGCCGGCCTCGGGTGTCGACTCCGAGGACACGACGTGGGGGCTGGACAACTGCTGGGGCTGATGCCCTAGCCGAGCAGTCTCGACACGAGCACACTGCCAGCCACGTCTCGCGTGGGCGGGGCGTCCCCTACCGGGCGCCCCGCCCTCGTACCCACGTTTTCGCCATCGCCGATGACGAGGAGAGAAGCGAATGACCACCAACCCTGGCGACGGGGGCCAGCCCGGAGCGACTGCGGTCGTCGACGACGCCCCGGCCACGGCCGAAGAACTCGCCGGTCCGCGGACCACCGGCCAGCGCATCCACGACCTGTTGCACAGCCGGCCCAATCTCGGTCCGGCCGCCGTACTGATCCTGGCGATCGTGGTGTTCTCGATCGTCTCTGACAACTTCCTGGCGACCAACAACGTGTCGCTCGTCCTGCAGCAGGTGACCGTCGTGGCCACCCTCGCCGTGGGTCAGACCATCATCATCCTGACCGCGGGCATCGATCTGTCCGTCGGTGCGATCGCCGTGCTCAGCTCCATCGTCATGGCGAAGTTGTCCGCGGAACAGGGCTTGCCCGGATGGCTCGCCCTGATCGTGGGATTCGCGGTCGGGACGGCATGCGGATTCATCAACGGCTTCCTGGTGACGCGGTTGAGACTGCCGCCGTTCATCGTCACGCTTGGCACACTCAACATCTTCTTCGCACTCAACCTGTGGTACTCGCAGAGCGAAACGATCCGCGGCACGGACATGTCCAGTCTGTTGCTCTGGACCGGCGAGACGTTCGGCGTCGCCGGAATCCGTCTCACCGCCGGCACCGTGCTGATGCTGATCCTGTTCTTCCTGATGGCGTACTGCCTGCGCATGACCGCATGGGGGCGGCACGTCTACGCCGTCGGCGACGACGCGGAGGCGGCGCGGCTCTCGGGTATCCAAGCCAGTCGGGTGCTGCTCAGTGTGTACGTCGTCGCCGGCCTCATCTACGCGATCGGCGCGTGGGTCCTGATCGGCCGGATCGCCTCAGCCAGCCCGCAGGCCGGTCAGGAATACAACCTCGACACCATCACCGCCGTCGTCATCGGCGGCACCAGCCTCTTCGGCGGCCGGGGGCAGATCTTCGGAACGCTGCTCGGAGCGCTCATCGTCGGTGTCGCACGCAGCGGTCTCGTCCTCGCCGGCGTGGACGTGCTCTGGCAGAACTTCGCCGTCGGCGTCCTCGTCATCGCCGCGGTGGCCATCGACCAGTGGATCCGGAAGGTGAAGGCATGAGCACCGCCATGGCGCAGAGCTCCGGAGACGAGGTCACACAGCGCACACCGATCCTGCAGGCCAAGAATCTGGTCAAGGTGTACGGCAAGGTCGTGGCGCTCGACAACTGCGACCTCGAGCTGTATCCCGGCGAGATCCTCGCCGTGATCGGTGACAACGGCGCCGGAAAGTCGAGCCTGATCAAGGCGCTGTCGGGGGCAACGATTCCCGACAGTGGCGAGATCCTGCTCGACGATCGGGTGCATGAACTTCAGGACGCCGCTCGACGCCCGATCGGCGGGCATCGAGACGGTGTACCAGACCCTCGCCGTCGCACCGTCGCTCGACATCGCCAGCAACCTGTTCCTCGGACGGGAGCGCCGCAAGGCGGGCCCGCTCGGCAGCGTGCTGCGGATGCTCGACAACAGCGGCATGCGCGCCGAGGCCAGGAAGCACATGAAGGACCTCGGCATCCTGACGATCCAGAACATCTCGCAGGCGGTCGAGACGCTCTCCGGTGGTCAGCGACAAGGTGTCGCAGTCGCCCGGTCAGCGGCGTTCGGCAGCCGCGTCGTCATCATGGACGAGCCGACAGCCGCGCTCGGCGTCAAGGAATCGGGCCGCGTCCTGCAGCTCATCCGCGACGTACGCGACCGCGGCTTGCCCGTGATCCTCATCAGCCACAACATGCCGCACGTGTTCGAGGTCGCCGACCGCATCCACATCCAGCGCCTCGGCCACCGCGCGGCGGTCGTGACGCCACAGTCGCACACCATGAACGAAGCCGTCGCCATCATGACCGGCGCCGTCACCGTTCCCCGCGAGGCAGCCTGATCCATCGCGGGAGCCCACGAGCTGGTTCCTTGTGCACGCCGAATCGACCTATCGCGTGCACGAGGAACCACTCACTAGTGCACGCGGATCAGGCGACGCAGAACTCGTTGCCTTCCGGATCGAGCATCACGACGTGCCCGAGGTGTTCGCTGTAGGACTCCTCGCGAACCATCGTCGCGCCGACCGTGACGAGTTCGGCGACCTTGGCCCGGATGAGCTGCTCGCGCTCGGCCATGTTCCATGGCGGCTCGCCCGCAACCCGGATGTCGATGTGCAGCCGATTCTTCGCGGTCTTGGGTTCCGGTACCCGCAGAAAGCTGACAGCCGGACCAACGCCATCGGGATCGATGATCGATGCCCCGTCCGGGTCGTCGTACCCCGGCTCGGCCACGTACCCGAGCGCGAACGCCCAGAACTCTGCAAGGGCATGGGGGTCGGCAGCGTCGCCGCCGATGGTCCAGTGCGTCGCCACCTCGTCAGCGTAGGACGATAAGCACGTGTCCTCGCCGACGCCCGGCAAACGCACGCATCGCAGCCGTTGGTGGTGGGCTCTGCTCACCGTCCCCGTTCTTCTCGTGGTGGCTGCGGGAAACAGCACGGATGCTCGACGACAACTCTGCGAGCGGTGTAACCGTTGAGGTCCCGCTGCTTGTTGCGCAATGCCTGGCCGACGAGCTCGTTCGGCCGAATACCACCGACTCATTCGTCACGCAGCAGTGCGACGACGGTGTTGCGGTCGACTACCGGACGTATCCGGGCGTCGGCCACTTCCAGGTACGCGCGGTCGCCGCATCGGCGGGTGCGGACTGGCTGCTCGATCGGATGCTGGGCGATCCGCTGCCTGCCGGCTGCACGGACGACCGCGTGACGTGAAGCGGCTGGAACCGGGCGGTGGCGGTGGGATTTGAACCCACGGAGGAGTTGCCCCCTCACACGCTTTCGAGGCGTGCTCCTTCGGCCGCTCGGACACGCCACCGCGCAGCAGGTTACCGGACCGTTACTATCCGACCGTACGACGCTGCTCGAAGAACGAACGCAACTGCGCAGCGCACTCCGCCGCGAGAACGCCGCCGATGACCTCGGGGCGCGAGTTGAGCCGCCGATCCCGTACGACATCCCAAAGCGAGCCGACCGCACCGGCTTTGGGATCGTCGGCGCCGTACACCAGTCGGGACACGCGCGCTTGCACCGCAGCACCCGCGCACATGGTGCACGGCTCGAGTGTCACCACCAGCGTGCAGCCGGTGAGCCGCCAGGTACCGAGGCGCGTTGCGGCCGCCTGCAGCGCAAGAACCTCGGCATGCGCGGTCGGATCCTGGCGTACCTCGCGCGCATTGTGGCCGCGGCCCAGCTCGTCGCCGCGGGTCGACAGCACCACCGCGCCCACGGGTACGTCGCCGCTCTGCGCAGCTAGCGCAGCTTCCGAGATAGCCGACCGCATCGCCGGCTCCCACGAACCTGCTTCCTGGCGAGGCACCGTCACTGCGGCGCGCTCTCCACCGCGGCATCGAACTGCGCTCCGAAACCCAATCGCGTGGCGATCTCGCCAAGCACCTCGTCTGGGTACAGGTCGATCTCATCGCACAGCGCGCCGAGCTCCATCGCATCGACGCCAAGATCCGCGATGAGTGTCAGGTCGCCTCCCGGCTGGACCGACTCGTCCTCGTCCGGCTGCGGACGATCGAGCATGTCCACGACCTGACGGGCCAAGGCGGAGTCTGGGGCGGCGGTCACGTCCGAGACCAGCAGCCGTACGTCGTCACCGGCAATGCGCACTAGCACGAAATAGTCGTCCTCGACCGACACCAGGCCGAGCGCGGATCCCTCAGTGGCCTGCTGGCGCAACGTGGTGAGCAGCACCGCGAGGTCGGCAGACATGTGCGGCGGCAACGCCGTCGCCACCCAACTGCCCTCCTCGCGGACGACCGCCACCGCGAAGTCGACCGCCGGCTCCTCCGCCACCGCCCACCCCCAGCCACCACAGCCATGCCTCTCCCCCATGATCGTGACAGAAAGTGTCGGTGGGCGGGCGGTACGGTTCCGGCCATGCGGATCCACGTCGCCGACCACCCGCTGATCGGCCACAAGCTCACCGCACTGCGCGACATTCGCACCGATTCCGTGACGTTCCGCCGGCTTGCCGACGAGCTCGTCACCTTGCTGGCGTACGAGGCGACCCGCGACGTCCGTACCGAAGAGGTCTCGGTCGAGACGCCGGTCGCCCCGGCGACAGGCGTGCGCATGTCACGACCAGTGCCGGTCGTCGTCCCAATCCTGCGGGCCGGGCTCGGCATGCTGGACGGGATGATGCGGCTGCTGCCGACCGCTCAGGTCGGCTTCCTCGGCATGATCCGCGACGAGGACACGCTGGTCGCCACGACGTACGCCACCCGGCTGCCGGAGGACCTGTCCGGCCGGCAGTGCTATGTCCTCGACCCCATGCTTGCGACGGGCGGGACGCTGGCCGCGGCGTGCCAGCTACTGCTCGCCCGCGGCGCCGACGACGTCACCTGCATCTGCCTGCTCGCTGCACCTGAGGGGCTCGCCCGGATGGAGCAGGAGCTGGCCGACGTCGACGTGCCGTGCACGATCGTCACGGCCGGGCTCGACGAGCGGCTGAACGAGCTCGGCTACATCGTGCCCGGACTCGGGGACGCGGGCGACCGCCTCTACGGCGTGGTCTGACCCTCCTCGACTGCCTTCTCGATAAGTACGACCGAGGCGTTCCACACGTGCAGGGCAGGGCGCCCGTGCTCGTGGCCCAACACGCTCGTCGTGCCCGTGTCGAGTTTCAGCAACCCGCCACCGCTCGGCGGCAATTCCAGCCAGCGTGCGGCGAGAACGCGCAGGATGTGCCCGTGCGCGAACAGTGCGACGTCGCCGTCGACGAGCAGTGGCCGCACCTGGTCGAGGACACGATCCACGCGGCGTCCCGTCTGCTCCGGTGATTCCCCGTGCGGACACCCGTCGCGGAACAGGTACCACTCAGGTACGGACTCGCGGATCTGCGCGGTCGTAATGCCCTCATAGTCGCCGTAGTCCCACTCGCGCAAGTCAGCGTCGACGGTGGCATCGACACCGGCGAGCTCGGCTGTGCGGGCAGCACGCTGCAGCGGGCTCGTGAACGCCGCGATGACGTTGCGGGTCTCGAGCCACGGTTGGAGCGCCCGCGCGTCGCGCTCGCCCTCGGGCAGCAGTGGGATGTCAGTACGACCGGTGTGGCGCCCGTTCAGGCTCCACTCCGTACGACCGTGTCGGAGCAGGAGAACCTCGCCCATGCGGGTCAGTCTCTCGTTACTGCGGTGCCGGCAGCCAGCCAACTCGGCCGACAAGAACGGTCCAGCCGAGAAACGCAACGATGTCGATGAGCGCGTGGGCTACCACGAGCGGCATGCAGCGTCCCCACCGCTGATACAGCCGCGCGAACAGCACGCCCATCGCGAGATTGCCGATGAAGCCACCGATCCCCTGATAGAGGTGGTACGACGCGCGCAGCACGGCGCTGACGGCAACGGCACGCCATGGTGACCAACCGAGTTGCTGCAGACGATGCAGGACGAAGCCAGCGAGTAGCACCTCCTCAAGCAGCGCGTTCTGGATCGACAGGAGCACCAGGACCGGCGCCCGCCACCACACATCGGGTAGCGACGTCGGCACCACGGTGAGATTGATGCCCGCCGCGTACGCAGCGAGGTAGAGCGCCAGTCCGGTGCCGCCGACGATGGCGGCCAACGCGACACCGCGCAGCAGATCCTTGCGCGGTTGAGACAGATCCGCGCCGATGCTCCGCAGCGACTCCCCGCCGCGGGCGAGGAAATGCCATGCCAACGCGACCGGCGCCAGGGCCAGGACGATACGCGCGAGTTGGTAACCGAGGTCGATCCACGGTCGACCCGGCGCCCGGCTGCTGATGAGAACCGTCGACTGTGAGCGCAGGGGTTCCTCAGCGGTCGCCGACGCGATGAATGACAGCAGCGCGTAGATGGCCGAAGCCGCGATGGACACGGCGAGGACGAGCAACACTTCCTGGCGTAGCACTCCGCGCGACGCCGTCACCTGGGCGTCCGTGTCGCGATCGGTCACGCATCCAAACGCTAGTCGTCGCTTGACTGAATGGCGGACAATCAAGAGGTGACGAGCAGTTCACGCGAGGTTGAACTCAAGTACGAGCTGCCAGCCGACGCGGCCCTCCCCGACCTGAATGAGCTGCCCGGAGTCACCTCCGTGACGTCGCGCGAGCACGACCTCCAGGCGATCTACTTCGACACGACCGACCTCCGACTCGCCACCAACCAGCTCACCCTCCGGCGTCGCAGCGGCGGCACTGATGACGGCTGGCACCTCAAACTGCCCAAGGTCAAGGGCGCCCGCGACGAGCTCCACCATCCCCTCGGACGGGCGGTCCGCAGCGTGCCCAAGGATGTGGCCGTCCTGGTGTCCGCGCGTACCCGCGGTCGCCGGCTACGCCCGGTCGTGAACCTGCGCACCCATCGCACTGCGTACGAGCTGCTCGGATCCGACGGAACGGTTCAGGCAGAGGTTGCGGTCGACCGCGTGGTTGCTGAGCGGCTGCTCCGCGGTGCGGGCAGCACCACGTGGCAAGAACTCGAGGTCGAACTGGTCGACGGCGACCAGGACTTCCTCGACCAGGTCGCGGCGCACCTGGAAGCCGCTGGCCTGGAGCTCAGCCCGGCGCCGTCGAAGGTGGCTCGCGCTCTCGGCGACCGGTTACCGTCGACCGACGAGCCGAAGCTGACGACGTCGTCACCGGCCGGCGCGGTCATCGTGGAGCGGCTTCGCGTCCTGGTGGACGCGTTGATGAATAACGATCCGCGCGTCCGACGTGACCTGCCCGATTCCATCCACCAGATGCGCGTTGCGACGCGGCGTCTGCGCAGTGCGCTGCGGACGTTCCGCGCGCTGTTCGACCGCAGTCGTACCGATCCGTTGCGAGCCGAGTTGCGCTGGCTCGCCGGCGAGCTGGGTGAAGCCCGCGACCGCGAGGTGATGCTGGGGCGGTTGGAGAAGCAGATTGCCGCAGAGTCTCCCGAGCTGGTCCTCGGCCGGGTCCCCGAGCGGGTGCAGATCCGGTTGTCACGCGAGTATCGCGAGGCGCACGACCAGGTGCTGGCGGAGCTCGACGAAGCGCGCTATCGGCAACTGCTCGACGGTCTCGATGCGCTGATCGCGGACCCGCCGTTCCGCGCCGAGGCGTTCCAGCCGGCAGATGAGGTGTTGCCGCGACTCGTCCGCAAGTCCTGGAAGCGACTCCACAAGCGTGTTCGAGAGGCCGAGGCGGCGGAGACGTCGGAGACCCGCGACACTGCCATGCACGAGGCCCG
Source organism: uncultured Actinomycetota bacterium (assembly GCA_963801015.1). Classification (GTDB taxonomy): domain Bacteria; phylum Actinomycetota; class Actinomycetes; order CAWDCV01; family CAWDCV01; genus CAWDCV01. Next base: position 1,046,622 of record CAWDCV010000002.1, read on the forward strand.
CAAGGAGGCGAAGCAGGCGCGGTATGCCGGCGAAGCGGTCGCGCCCGTGTTCGGCGATGCCGCCGAGACCTTTGCCTCAGCCATGGAGGACATTCAGGAGCTCCTCGGCGACCACCAGGACAGCGTCGTCACCCGCGCCCTGCTGCGTGAGCTCGGTGTGCAGGCGTTCCTCGACGGGGAGAACGGATTCACGTACGGCCGGCTGCATGCGTTCGAGCAGGCCAAGGCGGAAGGCCTCGAGGCGGAGTTCGAGAAGGTCTGGCAGGCGTCCAGCAAGAAGAGCCTGCGGCGCTGGCTGCGCTGACTCAGCTCCTCCGGGCGGCGGTGAACGGCTCAGCCGGCGCCGGCGCTAAAGGTGAAGCGCGTGCAGTCGCGGGGAAACGCGAACCACGCCAGCGCTCGGCGAGGAGTGAGCACACCCAAGCCGCCACCGTCGTCGCCCGACCACGCGTCGGGTTCAGGGCGATAGCCGTACGGGTGGTACTTGCTGAAGGCCGCCGCCAGGCGGCTCCCGAGTCCATCCGCGTCGGCGCGGGCGGCGGTCGCCGTGCCCTCGACGATGACCACCTCGGTGCCACTCTCGAGGTTCAGCGTGCAGGCGGGATTGGTCTCGCGATTCCGTGCATGGCGGGTGACCGGTGCTCCGTCGTACCAGAAGCGGCCATCTAGCCAGACGCCCCATCGGGGAACGACGTGCGGCGTCCCGTCTGGACGCACGGTGGCGAGCCAGTAGTGAAGCGATGCGGTGAGCCGTTCCTCTACTGCCGACCACGTCAGGAGGCCGCGGGTCGAGGCGGGCACGCCGTACCCACCGGGAATCGTGGGCCGGTCAGGCAGCGGCTGCGAGCTAGGACGGGGCGTCGTCATGAAGCGACCGTAGATCGCTTCACCGACATGATTCGCCCGCCAAACATCAGCGAGTTGTCCGAACGTGCTCGCGGTCATACGCAGAGCGCACTCGGACACGCCACGCAAGAGTGATCTAGGCGCAGACGGAATCAGTGGGCGCGTTCGCCGCGGGCGGCCGCCTCGGCGGTCTCCTCGATCCGCTTGCGCCGGGTGTCCTCACGCTTGGCGTGCACGATCCACTCGAGGATGCCCCGGCGCGCCGACGGCGAGAACGCGTCCCACTGCTCTCGAGCGCCCTTGCGCTCGGCCAGCGCGGCGTCAAGGTCGTCGGGAACGACGAGATTCCATACATCGTCGAGTTGTGTCCAGGAGCCGTTTTCCTTGGCGACCTCCACGGCCCGCTTCCCCGGCGGTGCCATCAGCCCTGATGCTTCGAGCCGGGCGATGCGCTCCTTGTTAGGGCGTGACCAACCGCTGTTGGGTCGGCGTCGGGCGAACCACAGCATGCTGCGTTCGTCGTCGAGCGTGCCGGCCGTGCTGTCGATCCAGCCGTAGGCGAGAGCCGCCTCGACACACTCTTCGTACGTCACCTGCGGCTTGCCCGTGCTCTTCTTCCACGACACCAGCCACACGCCGTCGGAGGTGTCGTGGTTGTGAGCGAGCCAACGCTGCCATTCGTCGCGGCTCTCCGCGTGGAATCGCTCGCGATCGCGATGGGCTACCACAGCATGCTCGCCTTCACTGCTGGTCGTCGCGCCAGGCAATCCATTCTCGGGTCAGACCCAAGTCGAACGCCGGGCCGCGCAAGCTCATGACGAACAGGGTCGCACCGGCCTCGAGCAAGGTATCGCCGACGGCATCCGGCCTACGGTTCACGCTCACCGAGCTCTCGATGTCGGTGGGATCGCGTCCGACCTCGGCGCACCAATCGTGCAGCACCTTGGTCTTGCGCGGCAGCGTCGATGCATCCGCGAAGCTGTGCCAGATGTCCGCGTACTGCGCGACCATCCGCAGCGTCTTGCGCTCGCCACCCCCACCGATGAGCACGGGGATCTTCCGCGTTGGCGGCGGGTCAAGCAGCGACCAGCGACGCTCAATTCGTGGCAGCGCCGCCGCCAGGTCATCGAGTCGCGATCCTGCCGTCCCGAACTCGTAGCCGTACTCGTCGTAGTCGCGCTCAGCCCAGCCGGAACCGATGCCCAAGATCAGGCGTCCGTCGCTGATGTGGTCGACGGTGCGCGCCATGTCGGCGAGCAGCTCAGGATTGCGATAGCTGTTGCACGTCACGAGTGCGCCGATCTCTACGCGGCTCATCGCTTCCGCCCAGGCGCCGAGCATCGTCCAGCATTCGAAGTGCTTACCGTCGCGCGGCCCACTGATAGGGAAGAAGTGATCCCAGGTGAAGACGATGTCGACGCCGGCGTCCTCCGCTTCCGCGGCGGCACGGCGGATGTCCGCATAATCGGCGTGCTGAGGCTGGATCTGGACGGCGATGCGGAGGGGGGCTGGCGACGATGTCACGTTTCGTGACGTTAGCGCGGTTCGTCCCCGCGGTAGCGCTCGATGCGCTCCTCGATCTCGACCTCGCGATACCTCGGGCGCTCATCCCCGAATGATTCAGCCTCGAACGATCCCGACTCGACCGATCCCGACTCGAAGACCGACGCGATGGCGGCACGGTTGCCCCGGTCGGGTCCGTGAGCGCGGGCTCGCCCTCGACGTCCTCGACCTCGGGCGTCAGCAGCGGCGCAACCGCCGCCGCTAGTGCGCCGCCGAGCAGCGGGGCAACGATGAACAGCCATACGTGCGCAAGCGGTGTCCCACCCTCGACGAGCGCCGGACCGAGCGAGCGCGCCGGGTTGGCCGACGCTCCGTCGAGCGGAATGCCGACGAAGTTGACGGCGGCCAGCACCAGGCCGATTGCCAGCCCGGCGAAGCCCGGCGAAGCCGCACGACCGGTGACGAGCAGCACCACAACGACGAGCACGAAGGTGAGGATCACTTCGAGGACGAACGCGCCGAACATGTTGACCGCGATACCCCAGTCGTTGGTGCCGAGCGCGCCCGTGTTGTCCACGACGTCACCGGCCGTGGTCATGAGCTTGAGCAGCAGCGCACCGACGATGGCTCCGACTACCTGTGCGATGCAGTACGCACTCGCCTCGCGTGCGCTGATGCCGCCACGGAGTAGTACGCCGAGCGTGACAGCGGGATTGACATGGCAGCCCGACACCGGCCCGATGGAGTACGCGAGCGCGAGCAGGACGAGTCCGAAGGTCAAGGCGACCCCGGCGGCACCGATGGTCTCGGTACCGAAGACAGCCGACCCGACGGCGAAGAAGACGAGGATCGCCGTCCCTATGCCCTCGGCAAGAATCTTGCGTGCCAAGCTCGACACCGAATGCCTCCCCGCATCGGTCGGAACCTGTAACAGTCGGGTACGACGCTACCGCTGGCGGTGACCGTCTGCGCTCTCGAGGTCGTGCAGCACGTCGAGCACGAGGGCCGCCGACCAGCTGAAGTCCGCAGCGCCCAAGCCCTCTCCCGTCCACGGGTGGAAGTACTCGCGGAAGCCGGCCTTCGTGACCAGGTCCAGCATTGACTCCGTCAGGCGCAGCGCACGTACGTACTCGCCGGCGTCCAACAGCGCCGCCCGTAACAGCCAGCTGGTGTTGATCCACGTGGGACCGCGCCAGTACCGGTCGGGGTCGACGTCGGCGGCGGTGAGGTCGTAGCTCGGTACGCCGTACGCAGCCCCATCGACCAGGAACGACGGCCCGGTCAGTGTTCGCATCAGCGCCCGACGATGCCGTTCGGGCAGGTCGGCCAGGAGGAGCGGCGCCAGGCCCCCGACGGTGCGGACGCGGCTCGGATGTCCGGTACGAGCGTCCACGGCGACGTAGCTGCCGAGATCGTCGTCGAATAGCTGTTGATGCATTGCTGCAGATAGTGCTGTAGCGCGGTCGAGATGGTGCTGCGCCGGCTGGTCTGCTAAGCGGGCGATGTCGGCCAGCGCCCGTTCCGACCAGACGAGCAAGGCATTGAAGAGTGGATCGACCACGCAGAACGGCAGCGACACCAGATCGTCATCTCGATAGCCGGTGTCGCGGTATGTGGACGCGATGAGCATGTAGCGGGCGTACTCCTGGTCGGTCGGGCGCGCAGAACGGCTCACGTGGTCGAGATCCCGACGTAGCGTCGCGATGTCATCGATGCCCGCGGTGACCGCGTCGAGCGGGGCGTCCCAGGACGGGCTGTTGTCGCAGCCCGACTCCCACGGGTGCACGATCGCTACCAGCCCGGACGGCAGCATCCGTCGAGAGAACAGGTAGTCGTGGTACGCCGCAAGCGCTGGATAGATGCGCTGCACCATGGGACGTACTTCATCGTGCGGCGTATGACGTACAACCGACAGTGCTGCGGCAGCGTGCACCGGCGGCTGGACCAGTCCGGTCGTAGACACGCCAGCGACCGGGCCGCCCGCGGGCAGTGGCTGCCAGTACGGCGGGCCGGGAAAGTACGCGTCCTTCGGCACCGACGGGTTGAAGACGATCTGCGGCACCCGGCCGTCGCGCCACTGAGCACCGAACAGCGAGAACAGCTCGCTCCACGCTCGGCGACTGCTGATGTGTGCCAGTCCGATCGCGATGAACGCGGAGTCCCAGCTCCACTGGTGCGGGTACAGCGTTGCGGTCGGGACGGTCGAGGAACCTCGCCAGTTGCGCAGCAGTGTCGCGACTGCATCACGTCGCAGGTGTTCGACGTCGACCCGCGCAACGTGACTGCGAGGCGCAGGTGCAGTGAGGACCGGTGCGTGCGTCATCGACTGGCTTGCCTCAACCTGCTGACCGTGGCGGGCAGCACGAGCTCAGCGGGTCCCGACAAGCGACCTTCGAAGGCGAGCCATCCGTCGTACGACGCAGCATCGAGGGCAGCGAGCATCGTCGACCAGTCGATATGACCGGCGCCCGGCTCGAGTCTGTTGGAGTCCGACACCTGAACGTGCCCGAGCCAGCCCTGCGCCTGCAGCAGCGATGCTGCCGGATCCATCTCCTCGATGTTCATGTGATAGGTGTCAGCGGCAACGCGCACGGACGGCAGCTGCGTCTCGCGGCACAGCTCGACCGCCTGCTCGAGGGTGTTGACCATGTGGTCTTCGTAGCGATTGAGCGGCTCGAGGCAGATCAGGACACCGAGCGAGCGAGCGTGCTCGCCCAGCCCGTGCAACGCCTCGAGCAGGACAGTCCGGTCTCCCTCGGGTGAGCGCGGTGGTTCGTTGCGGGACAGTCGCCGCGAGAACATGCCGTACGACGCCGGGGTCATGGCCAGCTCGCCCTCGATCTCGGCAATGACGCTGAGCTGGCTGCACATCTGCTGGATCGCGTCCCGGCGCAAGCCGTCGTCGAACGCGCCGATGAAGTGGCGCATGTCGACGCAGACACTCGGCATGACAACGCCGTCAGCCTGCGCCTTGCGCAGCTCGGGCAGCCGTGCCTCGAAGTCGAAGTCGCCTTTGCCGCGCAGCTCAATCCCATCGAAACCGCACTCCAGCGCGAACTCCCACTTGTCCTGCAGCGTCTCGCCGACCAGCAGCTGTTCCTGGCACGAGATGCGCCACCTCATGACGCCACCCCTCGCGGCATCCCTCGTGACGTGGCAGCGGGGAACCGCAGGACGACCTGCAGCGCCTCAGCCGGACGTTCATCGAGCAGCGTGAACGCGTCGGCGACGTCGGCGACGTCGAAGACGTGACTGACGAGCGGGCTGAGATCGAGGGTGTGATCGGCGAGTAGCTCGACGAAAACGCGCTCCAGGCGGTCGCGGTCCCACCTGGCCTTGAGCGCGGCCGGCACCGAGCCGATCTGGCTGGAGACGAGCTCAACCTGGTTGAGATGGAACTCCTCCCCGAGGCGCAGGCCAATACCTTCGCCCTGGTAGAAGCCGGCGGCGACGACACGGCCATTGGGACGTACTGAGCGAATGGCCTCATGCAGCGCCCGGTAGTTACCGCTGAGCTCGATCGCGACATCCGCCCCCTCGGACTCGAGCGTGCGAATCGCCGCGGCAGCACCGCCCGGGTGCGACGCGGAGACGATCTCCTTTGCGCCCATGGTCGTCGCGAGCGCGAGGCGGGTCGGCAGTGTGTCGACGGCGGTCACGGTGGCGCCGCTGAGCGTCGCCATCCGCGTCGCGAGTAGGCCGATGGCGCCCTGCCCGAACACGGCGAGGTGCTCGCGCAAGTGGATGTTCGCCGCCAGTACGGCATTGAGGGCGATCGCCCCGACGCGGACGAAGATGCCGTGCACAGCGGCAACGTCGGCCGGGAGCACGTGTCCGGCCACGGCCGACACCGGAACCACGGCGTGGCTGCGATGTCCCCACGTGCCGTAGACGACGTCACCGACGGCCGGTGAGGCCACCTCGGTGCCGACGGCGACGACCTGCCCGACCTCTTCGTACCCCCAGCCGGACATCGGGTAGTCGATCGTGGGTCCACCGTCGACGAAGAAGCGCCGGTCGGGATCCCACATCTTGTTCAGGTACGGATTCGATCCGCGATAGGTGGTGAGCTCGGTACCGGCGGAGATTCCCGAGAACCAGGTCTCCAGCCGGACCTGATGAGGCCCGAGCGGTGGATCCTCCTCCTCGGCGACCGCCACGGATCGGGTGCCGGTCATCTGTACGACCAGCGACATTGTGGTGTTCCTCCCCCACATAGTTTTGTGTTGTTACTAGACATCATATGCTCGGTAGTGGTCATGTTGCGGCAGAAACGAGAAAGTTCATGCGGCTTGGGTTCCTGACCGCCTGCTTACCGTCCTGGTCCGTCGCCCAGGTCGTGTCCTGGGCGGGAGCAAACGGCTTCGGTGCGCTCGAGGTCGGCGCCTGGCCCGTGGACGACCCGATGCCCGACCATCCGGCACACGTCGACGTTCGCGCGTTGGACGAACGCAGCGCTCGCGTGATCCTGGAGCGAGCATCGGCCGCCGGGGTGACGCTGTCGGCGCTGGCCTGCTACTCCAACACCCTGGACGGCGATCGCGCCGGACGGCGCCGTACCCAAGACCACCTGCGTGCGTGCATCGACGCGGCGGCCCTCCTCGGTGTATCCACGGTCGGCACATTCGTCGGTCGGGACGTCAGCCGCACCGTGGCCGAGAACCTGCGCGACGCAGAGGCGGTGCTGCCGCCGCTCGTCGAGCACGCATCGGCGTACGGCGTGCAGATCGTCATCGAGAACTGCCTGATGTCGGGCTGGCATCCCGACGGCTATCCCGCCAACCTCGCGTACTCCCCCGAGCTCTGGCATTGGATGGCCAGGCTTGGGCTGAGGCTCAACTTCGACCCGTCACACCTGCCCGGCATCGGCATCGACCCGGTCCGTGCCGCGACGATGGCGGCGGGGCTCGTCGGGTTCGTGCAGGCCAAGGACGTCGAGGTGCTGCCGGGACACATCGACCGCGTCGGCTATGTCGGCAACGCCGTCGACCGCAGCAACCCGTGGGACCACGTCTGGTGGCGCTACCGCCTGCCCGGCCTGGGCCAGGTCGACTGGCGCGGCGTGCTTGCGGCGTTACGCGATGGCGGGTACGACGGCGTGGTCTCGATCGAGCACGAGGACCCGACGTACACCGGGTCGCCGGATGCCGTCACCCGCGGCCTCCTGGTCGCGCGCGACACGTTGGCGCCGCTGCTGGGCTGACGCCCGTACCGCTCGAGTATCAGCGCGGGCGGACGAGCAGGGCTTGCGCGCCGCGACCGACCTCGCCGATCGTGTCGTACAGGCGGCTGGTGGCAACGCCGGAGCCCGACGGGCCGAGGGTTGTCTCGGCGGCCATCCCGACCCATTCGCCGGTCGGCGGGCGGAACAGGTGCACGGTGAGGTCGGTGTTGACGAACAGCCACTGCCGCGGATCCAGAATCGCGCTGATGCCGTTGCCCGAATCAGCGGTCACGAAGATGCGCTGGGTCGGCGACGGCTCCTCGCCCTCGACGAGCGGCATGCGCATGCGGCACCACACGGTCGCGGGTCCGAGCTCGCCCAGAGCACCTTTCACCCAGCGCCACTCCATCGCCCGCAGGTAGCCGCCCGGCCACGGCTGCCGATCGTCGCCGAGTGCTTCGGGAAGAGGCGGCGGCGGCGTGTCCGTCGCCACGGAAACGGTGTCGCCATGCCGATGCCACCAAGCGGTGGCGCGGGCCACGACGCGGCCCCGGGCGTCGAGCTCGGCCTCGGCGAGCTGGACGGATCGGCCAGGCCGTAGCAGTCGTGATCTGATCGTCAGCTCGGTGACCGGTACCGCGGCAAGCAGGTCGATCGTCACCCGGGCCAGGCTGCCCGCGCTGGGGAGAATCGACTCGAGCGCACGCACGAGCAGCGCGGACGGCGGACCGGCATGCTGCTCGGTATCCGCCCACGGCCCCACCGTGTGCTCGGTTGCCCGAAACTGCGAGGAGCCTCGCAACGGCAGGAAGAACGCGGTCACGGTCGGACCGTATGTCTCAGCCCTTCTCGGCGCCGGCGGTGAGACCGCCGGTCAGCAGTCGTTCGCCGGCAAAGAACAGGATGATGATCGGCAAAGTGACGATCACCGAGCCGGCCATCAGCACCGTCGTCGGAATCTCGATGCTGCCAGCAAGTTGGGACAGCCCGAGTGAGACGGTCCACCGATCGCGTTCCTCGACGAGGAACAGCAGCGCGAAGAGGAACTCGTTCCAGGCGATCATGAAGACGAACAGCGCATTGGCCATGATGGCCGGCGCCGCGAGCGGCAGCGCAATGGTCGTCAAGATGCGGAACCGGCTGCAGCCGTCGATGGCCGCCGCTTCCTCGATGCTCTCCGGAATGGTGTCGAAGTAGTTCCTGAGCATGTAGATCGAGACCGCGACGATCTGTGAGACGTACACGATCAGGAGCCCGACCAGGGAGCCACGCAGACCGATTCGGGTGAAGAAGACGAACAACGGCACCGCGAGCAGGATGGCCGGGAACAGATAGACGGCGAGGAAGAGCCCGCTGATCTGGCGCCGGCCAAAGAATTGCAGCCGGCTCACGGCGTACGCGCCTGGAATCGCGACAAGAAGCGTGAGTGCGACCGTGCCAAGGGCAACGAGCGCGCTGTTGCGAATGAAGGTGAGGAAGCCCTGCCCACCCTCGTCTACCGACTGGAGCACGCTCTGGTAGCTGCTGAATATCCACTCGCTCGGCCCGACGAACAGTGCACCCGGGTTCTGGACGACCTGGTCGAGGGAGCGAATCGAGAGCAGCACGGTGTAGTAGAAGGGGAAGATCGACACGATCAGGAAAAACGCGATGACGACCCAGCGGAGAACCCGAAAGACACGGGTCTCCACGGCATCGCGCGACCATCCCGACCGAGCACGCATATGAGTGGTCGCCGCCGCGGGCTGCTGACTGGGCTGCAGGGTCTGCGTCATCAGACGACCTCCTCCCGGGTGGACACCCGGCGCAGGTAGAGGAAGACGAGAGCGGCAAGGATCAGCGCGAGGACCAGTGCTTGAGCGGCCGCAACGCCGATGTCACCCCGAGCGGTGAGCGCATTGAAAACGCGGACGGCGACGACCTCGGTCCCAGCCCCTCCACCGGTGAGCAGGTAGATGTCATCGAAGCTGTTGAACGTCCAGATGAAACGGAGTACGGAGAGCACGGCGATGGTCGGCATCAGCTGCGGCAGGATCACGTGCCAGAACCGCTGCGTCGTCGTAGCGCCGTCGACGAGTGCCGCCTCCTCGAGCGTCTCGGGCGCGGCCGCCAGCCGAGCGGTGAGGAACAGGAACGCAAACGGGAACGACCGCCAGGCCTCGAACGCGATCACTGTCCACAGCGCGGTGGAAATGCCGGGGATGACACCTTCGGCCTGGCTGAGGAACGGGATCGGCTCATCCCAGCCCAGCAGCCGCTGGCCCCAGTAGTTCACGATGCCGAACTGCGGATTGAGCATGGTCGTCCAGGCGAAGGTGGCCGAGACGACAGGAGCGACGTACGGCAGGAGCAGCGCGGCGCGGATGAGCGTCCGACCGCGGAATGGTCGTCGCAGCGCCAGCGCCGCGATGAGCCCGAGCCCGATCGCCAACGTCGTACCCAGCACGGAGTAGATCAGCGTCGTCCGCAGCGCCGTCCAGAAGCCAGATGCGGAGAGAATCCCCTCGAAGTTCTCCAGTGTGTAGTCGCCGAAGATGCCCGCCGTCCGCAAGTTGAGCAACCGGATCTGCTGGAACGCCATCGAGATGGTCCACAGGATGGGCAGCACCACCATCACGAGCACGATGATGAACGTGGGCGAGATGAGGATGATGCCTGCCCGGGCATCGGCGCGCCGCTTGGCGGATCGTGGGCGGCCGCCGACGCCCTCGGATCCCTCCATCTCGGGCGGCGGAACCGGCGGTGCGGCACCGGCCGTGTCCGCGCGCTCGCTCATGGCCGCCCGCTCATTCCAGCGTGTCCGCAATCGACTGGAGCGCCTGCTGGGCTTGTTCGGCGGCAGCTTGCGGAGTCAACTGGCCGCTCGTCATGGCGCCGATCGCGGCCGGCACCGGCAACTCACCGAGCGAGGCACCGATCAAGTCGCCCTGGCCTTGGGTGATGCCCCAACGCTTCAGGTTGTCCGCGCCACTGGTCAGGATGTCGATGACCTCCGGCGGGTAGAACTGCGACAGCGGTGCCTTCGAGTCCACACCGACGGGCAGGTCCTCCCACGCGTCGACGTACTCCGTCGGGCTGTCCTCTGTGCCCAACCGGACCGGGAACTTGCCCTCGGGGGCGATCGCCACCCAGTCGACATATCCGTCGCTGAGCATGTACTCGACGAACTGCTGAGACGGTTCGGCGTTTGCCTCCGCGGTGATCGCCCAGGCGGACACCTCGCCGAACTGCGCCGGCTCTTCGCCGTCGGGGCCCTGCAGCGTCGCCACGAGGCCGGTATTCGTCGCCAGGAAGGTGGGATCGGCCACGCACTGCGGGCAGCTCGGCAGCGCGTCGTTGCGGAGCCCTGCCAGCTCGTCGAGCAGGAAGGTGGACCAGATCGCCATCGCTGCCTGGCCGGCGAAGTAGCCCGCGCGGACCGTGTCGACGTCCTGCGTGCCCTCCACGGAGTACTGCGTGATCAGGTCGTTGTAGAACTCGAAGGAGGCAACGCACTCCGGGCTGTCGATCGTTATCTCGCCCTCGTTGTCGACCATCTCGCAGCCGTTCGCCAGCGCCAGGTGCTCGAACGTCTGCTGCGTGAATCCGTCGCCGGGGGTGGTGGCACCAAGGAAGCCGGCCACCTCAGGGGTGTCCAGCGCCTGCGCCGCGGCCAGGATGTCGTCGTACGTCTCCGGCGCCTGCAGTCCCGCGGCCTCGAACAGGTCGGTGCGGTAGTACAGGACCTGTGACCAGGCATCGGTCGGAACGGCGAGCTGAGTGTCGCCATCGCGCGTCAGCTCGAGCGACTTCTCCGAGAACGTGTCCGCGCCGAGCGCCTCGATCACCGCCGCGGCGGCATCAGTGTTGAGCAACTCGTTGGCAGACAGGGTGCGGATCCCGGCGAGCGGCTGCGAACCGATCACGTCGGGGAGCTCCCCGGCGGCGGCAGCCGAGGTCAGCAGCTGGTTGAACTGGTCCTCCTCGACCCCGACGAGCTCGACCTCGATACCGGTGTCGGCGGTGAAATTGTCGATGATCGCCTGCGTCTGTTCCACGCGGACGGGAATCGTGTCACCGGTCCAGACGACGATCGAGTTGTCCTCGCCGCCGCCGCCTTCACCGCCTCCCGAGTCGTCTCCGCCGCCACAGGCGGCGAGGGCCATCATCGCGACGAGGGCGGTGCCCAGGATGGCGGGGCGTATCGATCTCGACATTCGAAGCTCCTCGACGTTGGTGCGGGACTCTGTCGGCCCTGCGGCATGAGGTAACAGCCGAGTGGTGCGGGTACCAGGAGCCTGGTCGAGCGGATGCCTTGTTGTAAAGCATGTGACGCCGGATTGTTAACAACAACTGTCCTGTGAGCAGGCACAAGTCTTACGTGGGGGAACCACACAGCTCCGTGGGGTGGGCCCGCGCGGCACTCCACGCGGCTCCGAGCAGCGCGGCGTCGTGCACGCGCTGTGCGGGTTGGAGGTCGCAGCCGTGCGACCAGCCGGGCGCTGCCTCCTCCATGCCACCACGCAGTGGGGCCTCGATGACGTCCCAGGCCGCGGAGATGGCACCACCCACCACGATCACGTTCGCGGCGAATGCCGCAGCGCGTGGACCGAGCACCCGGCCGAGCGCGCGGACGGGCGGTTCCACGGCCGCCAGGGCCGCAACGTCCCCAGAGCGGGCCAGCTCGGCGATCTGCTGGACGTCGGCCGACGGCAGCGATGCATCGCCCGCGTACCGCGCTCGGATCGCCGTCCGCGAGATGGTTCGCTCGAGCGGGCGGCCGTCGATACGCAGCAGGTCGAGCCGTCCCTCAGGAGGTATGCCGGGACCGGTGTGCACCGCCTCGCCGTCGACGAGGAACGCGGATCCGACCCCGGTGCCGAGCGTCACCACGATCGCGCGAGCACACCCACGGGCTGCCCCCGCAATCCACTCGCCGATGCCGAAGGCGTCGGCGTCGTTGAGGAAGTGCAGCATGCCCTGGACGCCGAACCCGTGCAGCAACTGACCGACGTCGACACCGCGGAGAGCGTCGAACTTCCCGACGCCACGAAAGTCCCCGATGCCGCGGCGGTAGTCGAACGGGCCGGGAATCGCGATCCCCCACGGCGTTCCGTCGGTCGCTCCGGTGCATGTCGCCGCCTCGGCGATGCGGGCGGCGATGGTGTCGGCGTCACCGCCGCTGTCGATGTCGCGTCGACACGTGCTGCCGTCGACGACGATCCAGGTGCCGACGTCGACCAGCGCGGCCGTTACATGCGTCCCGCCTATGTCCAGCGCCGCGACATGCGCGAGCGACATCACCGCACCTGCGCCTTGACGAGTCGCACGCGGCTGTCGCCGAGGCGCCGCATGCGGTACGGCCCGACGGCGGCGGGAACGACCAGCGTCTCGGCATACGACAACGTCGTCGACGTCCCATCGGTGACCTCGATCCGTACGCCGTCGCCCTCGACGACATTCAGAACGTGAAAGCCGTCGGTGCTGTCATCGGGTGCCTCGACGTCGGCGTCGAGCACGATGCGGCGTACCTCGAAGAACATCTCGAGCAGCGTGCCGAGCATCTCTTCGTGCCAACCATCGCCCTCGCGCACCATGCGCGGCTGCTGCACCAGGGTGTTAGGCACGGCCGCGCCCGCTCGTGAGAGGTCGAGATTAGTGAAGGCGTGATCGACGTGCACCGGACGCTGCTTGCCCTGCGCGTCCCGGCGCAGCCAGTCGTAGAAGCGCAGCGAGTACAGGTACGGCGTCGCGCTCACCTCGAGGATGACGTTGCCGACACCGCTGCCATGCGGCGTTCCCGCAGGGACGCAAAACAGGTGGTGCGGTGTCGCGGGAAACACTTGCACATGCTGCTCGATGTCGAACGGCTCACCCAGCAGGTGCGCCTCCTTGGCGTCGCGATGGAACGCCTCGACGTCGAGATCGCCGCGCAGGCCGAGGAAAATGCGACCCGACTCGCCGCCGACCATCACGTAGTACGTCTCGTGCTGGGTGTACGGCCAGCCGAAGACGTCGCGCATGTAGTCCTCGCGCGGATGGCAGTGCACCGACAGGTTGCCACCGTCGACGGTGTCCAAGTAGTCGAAGCGGATCGGGAACGACGTGCCGAACATGTCGTGCACCGCAGCACCGAGGATGTCGACCGGATGGCGCGCAACGATCGCCTGGAACGGCAGCTCCACAGCGCCTGCAGCGTTACCGCAGAGGACGCCGCTCTCCGGTGCGATCAGCTCGTACCCGAGCGCGGTGTTGGGCGCGTCCGTGTTCATGTCCAGCTGGCGCTGCCCCCAGTGGCCGCCCCAGGGCGTGGTGTTGAACGTGGGCCGAGTCCGGAAAGGTCGGCGCACGAGCGCCTCCACGGTCTGCTGCAGCGTCGACCGATCGATGGACGCCGGCATCGACGGCTGCTGCAGATCGAACCAACGATCGACACGCGGCCAGATCTCGTCGCGATGCCGATCGAGCAGCGGCCAGTCGATGTAGAACAGCCGCTTGGTGGTCGCCGGACCGTCCGCCGCAGACCTGCCGAGGTTGACGCCACCGCCCGCTGAGATCGCTGCCTCGGCAAAGCGTTTCGGCAGATCGACGTACCACAGCACGTGGTGCGGAGCCAGTGCGGCGCCCGGACCGAACGCAATGGTGAGGCCTGCGTCTGGCGGTTGCGGCGCCGGGAGCCGGTCGAAGAGCTGCGCGAGATCACCCGTCGCGAGGTGATCGAAGTCGGGGTCGTCCGCAAGGGCGACGGATGCTGTTCTGCGCACCAGCTCTGGCCACGGAACCAGGCAGCGCCGGACGTCAAACCACGTCACGGCCAGGCCCGGTGTCGCTCGACCGACCTCCTCGACGAGGTGATCCCAGTCGACAGCGGCCGGACCGTCAATGGCGAGCGTCGTGGGACCGCTGCCCACCATCGAGGAGAGCTCGGCGATCGGCATATCCCAGCCGGTCGTCACCGACCCACCGACCGTCGGGTAGTGCGGGTTCGGCTCGTACGGTGGGGGGACGGTCGGCATCACCGGCCATTCGATCACCGGCTCTCATGCGTCAACAAGGATCACCAGCTCTCAAACCCAACCGATGAAGGGAGTCGTCGTATCGACGGCCATGCTGTTCGTACTGTTCGGGACCAGGTGCGGCGCCTCATGGACGCGCACTGGCTCGAGGACCGCGGGTACTGCGTGCCCAACCCGGCGGTCTACCCGCACCTGTGGCTGTGGGACTCCTGCTTCCACGCCATCATCTGGGCGCACCTGGGCGACGATCGCGCTCCGCGAGAGCTGGCTGCCGTCCTCGACGGTCAACTGCCCGACGGGCTCGTGCCGCACATGCGTTATGGCGGAGAACCGCCCGACACCTGGCTCGGCCCGCGGGCCGCGACGTCCTCGCTGGCGCAGCCGCCGATCTTCGGGCACACCATCCGCGTCCTGATGGACTCCGGTTTCGACGTGTCCTCGCAGGTGTTCGGCAAGGCTCGCCGCGGGCTCGACTGGCTCTGGTCGCACCGCCGCACGGAGCAGGGTCTGATCTACGTCGTCCATCCGTGGGAGGCGGGCAACGATCACTCGCCGCGCTGGGATGACTGGGGAGCACCGGGGCAGACCCCTGCCGGCTACGACCGCTTGGCGCGGACTTCGTGGAACAAGGCCCTCATGCACGACGTGACGTTCACCGCGGACGGCGCCGCGGCCTGGTCATCGCGACTGGTGGCCTGCCCGGCCGGGTTCAATGCCTACGTCGCCTTTGCCATGGCGGAGTTGGGAGAAGCGCTCGCCGACGAGGAGCTCACGAGCAGGGCGCGCAGCGTGAGCGCCGCCATGGACCGACACCTCTGGAACGACGACGAGCAGCTGTGGGACGACCTTGCGGTCGTCGGCGGCGGTCCGTCCGTCAGCGTGCCGATCAGCGACGGAGTGATGGGGGCGCTGGTCACCGATGACCCGAAGCGAGCGATCGCCGCGCTCGACCAGCTCGACCGGCCCGACCGGTTCGGTGCCGAGTTCGGGCCGGCCAACGTCGCGCGCACCCATCCGGCGTACGACCCAGTCATGTACTGGCGCGGTCCGACGTGGCCGCAGCTCAACTACCTGCTCTGGCTGGCGCAGCGGCGCTGGGGACGAGTACCGCAGGCCGACGACCTGGCCGCGCGGACGGTCGCTGGCGCGCAGATGAGTGGCCTGGCGGAGTACTGGCAGGCCGAGACCGGTCGCGGACTGGGTGCGATCCCTCAGTCCTGGACCGGACTCATCGTCACGATGGGTGCATCGGCGGCAGACGGAGAGGCTCTGGCCTCCGACCGCTAGCAAGACTAAAGTCGACGCGGACGCGACAGAAGCATCCGTCCTTTAGCGCTTATTGACAGGGAGCCCGGTGCCTCGTGCCGGTGTCACCACATCCGCCGGGCACATCGTGCAGATGGTGCGTTCCGGCGAGGTGCGCACGCGCCGGGAAGTCCAGGAAGCGACCGGACTGTCCCGGTCGACGGTGTTCGTCCGGCTCGCCGAACTCATGGCCGCGGGGTACCTGCGTGAGTCCGGCTCACGCCCCGGCGCTGCGGGCCGGCCATCCGGCATCCTGTCGTTCGACGAGAGCGACAAGCTGGTCCTCCTCGCCGACCTCGGCGCCACCCACAGCCGGCTCGCGCTCCAGGACGCCGGCGGCGAGGTGCTCGCCGAGTCGACCAAGGAGATGCTCATCGATTCCGGGCCTGAGCCGGTGCTGCACGCTGTGCGGGACGGGTTTCGAGCTCTGTTCCGTAAGAGTGGGCGGCCCCTGACGCAGCTGCAGGGCATCGGTGTGGGACTGCCCGGACCGGTCGACTTCGCGACCGGCCGCCCGAACCAGCCGCCACTCATGCCCGGCTGGCACGACTATCCGGTACCGCAGGCGCTCCAGCAGTGGTTCCACGTTCCTGTCATCGTCGACAACGACGCCAACCTCATGGGTCTCGGCGAGGCCCGCAGCCGCTTCCCGGACGTCCCGAGCCTGCTGTTCGTCAAGGTGGGTACGGGCATCGGGGCCGGGGTCATCCTGCACGGTCGCCCCGAGCGCGGCCTCGCCGGCGGCGCTGGGGACATCGGCCACATCCGCATCGCACATCCCGACGGGCCGCGGCGCTGCGCCTGCGGTTCGGTCGGCTGCTTGGCCGCGCACGCCAGCGGCGGCGCCCTTGCACGTCAGCTCACCGAGCGCGGCGTACCCGCGGCATCGAGCAGGGACGTGGTGAACCTCGTCCATGCCGGGCACCCCGAAGCCATCGCCCTGGTGCGTACCGCCGGCCGGCTGCTCGGCGAGGTTCTCGCGACGGCGGTGGCGCTGCTCAACCCCGGCGTGGTCGTCCTCAGCGGTGACATGGCCAACACGCACGAGCACTTCCTCGTCGGCGTACGGGAGGTGTTGTACGAGCGCACGCTGCCACTCGCGACCCGAGACCTCGTCATCACCACCAGCGCACTCGGCAGTCAGGCGGGCGTGGAGGGCGCCCGCCGGCTGGTGCTCGATTCCGTCTTCTCTGCCGAGGCGATCGACGATCGACTACGAGGAGCAGCAGCGGAGCGCCTGACATCCTGAAGGCATGACAGCGCACCCAGAGCGCCGCGTCATCACGGTCGCCGATCGCCGCGGCTACGAGTCACTGCTCGACCGGAGCGTGCCGCGCAGCGAGCGCTACGCATTGGGGCGCGCACTCCGTAAGCAGGTGCCGCGCTCGTCGCTGTCGACCTGGGCATCGCTGCCTGCTCGGGAGGACGCCGTCGAGCAGGTCCTCCGCGCTCACGAGGATCGGCTCGACTGGCTCATTCCCGTCCGAATCGGCCGCATGATCGCGTCGCCGTACGCGTTCCTGCGCGGGACCGCCGGCATCATGGCGACGGACTTCGCCGATCTCCCGGTCACCGGCATCACACCCGTCATCTGCGGTGACGCGCACCTCGGCAACTTCGGCTTCTACGCCTCTCCGGAGCGCGACCTCGTCTTCGATCTCAACGACTTCGACGAGGCGCATCCGGGTCCGTGGGAGTGGGACCTGCGCCGCCTCACCGCCAGCGTCTGGGTTGCCGGGCGACAGAACGGTTCGCGTGAGGACGATTGCGCCACCGCCGTCCGCACCTGCCTGCGGACCTACCGCCAGCACATCCGGCACCTCGCTCAGGAACCGCTGCTCATCCGCTCGTACGAACGGCTCGACGTCGACCGCTTCCAGCAGGCGACATCTGATCGTCGACTGCAGAACGAGATCGAGCGCGCCGCCCGACGAGCCCGCACCCGCACGAGCGACCGTGCCCTGCCACGGCTGACCGAGCAGCGCGACGGGCGATTGCGCATCGTCGAGCAGCCGCCGCTCATCACGCGCGTCAGTGACGCCGACGCGGCGCTGATCGGCGAGGCACTCGACGCGTACCTGCGCACGCTGCCACTGCAATGGCGGCGCATCCTGGCTGGCTACACGGTGATCGACATCGCGCACAAGGTCGTCGGCGTGGGCAGCGTCGGGTTGCGCGCCTATGTGGCCCTGTGCGAAGGCAGCAGCCCGGATGACGTCGTCTTCCTGCAGTTGAAGCAGGCGCGCCGATCAGTCGTCGCGCCGTACGTCCACGGCGAGTCGGCACTGCACGCGCACCAGGGCCAGCGCGTCGTCGAGTACCAGCAGGCGCTGCAGACCGTCAGCGACCCGCTGCTCGGGTGGACCACCGTCGAGGACCGGCAGTACTACGTGCGCCAATTCCGCGACATGAAGGGCGCGATCTCCGTCGATGGGATCGACCCATCAACCCTGGCCGACTACGCCGGTGTCTGCGGCCAGCTGCTCGCCAAGGGCCATGCGCGGACCACCGGCGCGTCGATGATCGCCGGGTACGTCGGGAAGTCGTCGAAGCTCGACGTGGCGCTATCGCGCTTCGCCCGGTCGTACGCCGACCAGACCGAGCGCGACTACCAGGCGATGGTCGATGCGGTCCGTCGTGGCCAGCTCCCGGCCGAACGCTCCACCTGACGATTTCGAGGTCGACGCATGAGTTCACTGGCCGGGCGGCGCTGGATGCGAGCGCTCGGCACCGGGTTGATCAACGGCCTGCTGGGTCTGGTGGTCGTCCTGCTCGAGGCGAGCCTGCAGTGACTCGTACGACCCCTGCTTTTCCGACGGGATGGCAGCGTGGAATCATCCGAACGTGAGCTACCAGCCGAGCATGAACGATCCCAACTATCCCGGCAACGACTCCACGCAGCCGCGGGCGGTCCTCGAGGCCGGTCGGCTGTGGACGGGCGGCGTGGCCACCGCCATCGTGGCGGCGCTCATCGCCGTCCTCGGCGTCCTGGTCGTTCGCGGGGTCCTTGACGTCCCACTCCTCGCGCCCACCGAAGCCGGGACCCTCGGCGACTCGAGCACGCTCATGCTCGCGCTGCTCGCCGCGCTCGCGGCGCTGCTGGCGACCGGCCTCATGCACGTGCTGCTGCTGTCCACGCCCCGACCGTGGCAGTTCTTCAACGCGATCATCACCCTGCTGACGCTGATTGCCGCCGTGCTGCCGTTCCTCAGCGGAGCCGAGCGCGCGTCGAAGGTGGCGACTGCCGTCATCATCATCGTCATCGGCGCGACGATCGGGGCGCTGCTCAACGGAGTGGCGCGCAGCGCGGTCAAGGTGCGTCGCGCGGCGCCGCCGAACTATCCCCCGACGGGTTACTGAGCGCCCATAACTGCCGAGTCACCGTTAACCTCAGGGGTATGTGCCGCAACATCACTGCCCTGCGCGGGCTCGAGCCGTCGGCGACGCCCGAGGAGATCAGCGCTGCTGCGCTGCAGTACGTCCGCAAGGTCGCGGGGATCTCCACCGTGACGCCGCAGCACCGCCGACGCCGTCGATCGCGCCGTGCGCCGCATCGCCGAGGCGACTGTCGACCTGATCGAGGAGCTGCCGGAGCGCCGCACTCCGCCGCCCACCGAGCCGCCCATGCGACGCCGCGCGGATCATCGCCACGCGGTGACTGCCTGACGATCACTCACCGCACGACACGTCGATAGACGCGGGCCTCCCACGGCCGCAGCTCGATCGCGCCACTGCTGCCTGCCTCTTCGGGCGCCGAATAGTTGCCGAGGATGAGCTCTTCCCGCGCCCAAGATGCGGCGGCCGGGACCGGAGCCTCGACGGTGCCGGCGGAGAAGTTGCCGAGCACGAGCAGCGTGACGTCGTCGAGGGAGCGGGTGAATGCGTAGACGTTGTCGTCGTCCGGGAGCAGCATCTGGAAGTCGCCCTCCGCGACGACCGGCTCGCTGTGACGCAGCGCGATCACCCGCCGGTAGTGATGCAGCACCGAGTCCGGGTCGCCCATGGCGTCGGAGACATTGATCTCGGGAAAGTTCGGCTGGACGGGGATCCATGGCGTTGCGGTGCTGAATCCCGCGTTCGGCGTGTCGTCCCAGTGCATCGGCGTGCGCGCGTTGTCGCGACTCATCGTTCGCAGACTTCTGAGTACGGTGTCGGGCGCTTCGCCAAGAACACCGACGGCATCGGCATAGTGGTTCAGCGACTCGACGTCCCGGAAGTCATCGATGCTGTCGAATGCGGCATTCGTCATGCCGATCTCTTCACCTTGATAGACATACGGCGTTCCGCGATGTAAGTGCAGCACCGTCGCCAGCAGCTTCGCTGACTCGACGCGATAGCGCCCGTCGTCGCCGTACCGCGAGACCGCCCGCGGTTGGTCGTGGTTGTTCCAGTACAGCGAGTTCCAACCAACGTCCGCGAGACCGACCTGCCAGCGCCCGAACGTCGCCTTGAGATCCCGCATGAGCAATGGGTGGACGTCCCACTTGGTCGCACCTGATCGAGGCGAACGTGCTCGAAGTGGAAGACCATGTCGATCTCGTGTCGAGCGGGGTCGGTGAACAGCCGTGCCTCTTCGACGGTGACGCCCGGCATCTCCCCGACGGTGAGGTACGCATTCGCCCGATCCGCGAAGACCTCCCGGTGCAGCTCCTGAACGAACTCGTGCAGTCGCGGACCGCCGATGTAGTACGGCGAGCCGTCAGCGAAGCGACCGCCACCGATCATGCGACCGTCCGGAAGGCTGGGCTCCTTCGAGATGAAGTTGATGACGTCCATGCGGAAGCCGTCGACGCCGCGGTCGAGCCACCAGCGCATCATCGCGTAGACGGCTTCGCGTACCTGCGGGTTCTCCCAGTTGAGGTCGGGCTGCTTGCGCGTGAACACGTGCAGGTAGTACTCGCCGCTCGACTCGTCGAATTCCCAGGCGGAGCCGGAGAAGACGGACGCCCAGTTCGTCGGCGCGGCTCCCGGTGCGCCGGGCTCCATGCCTTCGCGCGGTGGCCGCCACCAGTACCAATCGCGCTTCGCCGACGAGCGCGAGGACCGGCTCTCGACGAACCACGGATGCTCGTCGGAGGTGTGGTTGACGACGAGATCCATCACCAGCCGCATCCCTCGGTCGTGCACGCCGGCGAGAAGCTCGTCGAAGTCGCCCAAGGTCCCGAACGTCGGCTCGATGTCCTGGTAGTTGCTGATGTCGTAACCCATGTCGTCCTGCGGCGATGCGTACACCGGCGACAACCACAGAACGTCGACACCGAGCCAGGCGAGATAGTCGAGATGCGCGGTGATGCCCGCGAGGTCACCGATGCCGTCACCGTTCGCGTCGGCGAAGCTGCGCGGCCAGATCTGATAGACGACAGCTGAATGCCACCATGCTTGAGTCATTCGACCTGCCCTACGAGATTCGCTCGACGTCGAGGAGCACGAGGCGTTCGGGAAACAGCGTCGGAGCCTGGACGCCGACCTCGGCGAGCGCGCGGCCCGGCAGCTCCGGCTGCGTTGCCCACCACAGCAGCGGCGCGGTCGTCGGGCCCTCCGGGGCGTTGCCCGGCTCCAGCGGTGTGAGCCGGTACCTTCCGTCCGGGTCGAGACCGGGCAGCCGTACACGCCCTGCGGGCGATTGCACGCTGGTGCCGAGCTGGACGAGCGCGAAGATGCCGCGTGACCGGTCCGAGCTGACGACTCCGTGCACCCACAGCTGCGGATCCGCGGCGTCGGCTCGGACGATGTCGCCGGTATGCAGCAGGTCGCGTACGTCCTTGTACAGCCCGATCCAGCGAGCGAGTTCGGCGCGCTCCGCATCGGTCGCCAGCGTGAGGTCCCATTCGATACCGAAGTGCCCGAACAGTGCGGTACCTGCGCGGAAGCCGAGCGTGTGCTGGCGACCGGTCGTATGTGAGACGGGCGATCCGACGTGGGCGCCGATCATCTCCGGCGGGACGAGCAGTGCGGTCCAGCGCTGGATGTGTTGCCGCTCCAGCGCGTCGATACAGTCCGACGCCCAGATCCGATCCGTCCGATCGAGGATGCCGAGGTCGACACGTCCCCCGCCGGAGGAGCAGGACTCGATTTCCAGCTGCGGGTGACGGGCGCGCAACTCGTCGATGAGCCGATAGACGGCGAGCGTCTGCTCGTGGACGCCGGCGGCTCCGTGCGGGCTGTGGCCCGCTTCGACGAGATCGCGGTTGTGATCCCACTTGAGGTAATCGATGCCGTACTCGGTGACGAGTGCGTCCAGCCGCTCGAGGATGTAGTCGTACGCGTGAGTGTGCGCGAGGTCGAGAACCTGCTGCTGACGCGCTTCCGGCGGCAGTCGGTTTGCCGTTGCCATGATCCATTCCGGATGGCTGCGGGCCAGATCCGAATCCGGGTTGACCATTTCCGGCTCGACCCAGAGCCCGAACTGCAGTCCGACCTTGCGGACCCGCTCGACCAGCGGATGCAGCCCATCGGGCCACACGGTCTCGTCGACGTACCAGTCACCGAGGCCGGCGTTGTCGCTGCGGCGGCGGCGAAACCAGCCGTCGTCGACGACGAAACGCTCGGCTCCGACGTCGCCTGCCGCCTCAGCCAGCGCCGACAACCGGTCGAGGCTCTGGTCGAAGTACACGGCTTCCCAGGTGTTGAGCGTCACCGGCCGCGGCGTACGCGGATGATGCGGGCGAGCTCGCAGGTACCGGTGGAAGCGCGCCGTCACCGCGTCGAGGCCGATGCCGTACGCGCCGAAGACCCACGGACTCGTGTACGTCTCCCACGCCGCCAGCCGGACCTCGCCGGGCAGGAGGAGCTCGCCGCCAGCGAGCAGCGATGTCCCCGCCGGCGTGCGCTC
Organism: uncultured Actinomycetota bacterium; assembly: GCA_963801015.1. Lineage (GTDB taxonomy): Bacteria > Actinomycetota > Actinomycetes > CAWDCV01 > CAWDCV01 > CAWDCV01. The sequence continues at coordinate 1,069,267 of CAWDCV010000002.1, forward strand.
CGCGAGCAGCCGGTGGTTGCCGCTCCACGCGACGTGCACGGCCCAGATCTCACCGCTGCGGAAGGCGAAGCCGGGCGTACCGGTGGCGAGGACAAGCGACGCGTCCGTCCCGGTACGGCCGCGCCGGTTCTCGCGCAGGTGAGTCCCGAGGGTGAAGTCGTGGCGCTGCGGGCTGCGCTCACGCAAGTGGCGTCCGGTGAGATCGAGCAGTTGGGTCGCCTCCGCCGGCACCCGAAGGGTGAGCAACACCGCGTCGAGAGAGAAGGCGCTCTCCGCTGTGTTCTGAACGGTGGCTCGCTGCCGAACCAGTCCGCTGCACGTAAGCTCGATCTCCAGCCGGAGCGCGAGGCCCGCGGTGGTGTCGGCAGCATCGATGACCAGGGAGTGCTGCACCAGCTCGTCAGCCGGTTCCGTGACGTCGAGACTGCGCAGCCGAAACGACGTGGAGAAATCTGCGCCGTCGCGGTGTCCGGCGATCCCCGGAGTGCCCAGCCACCCGGTCGACAGTTCCGGGATAACGCTGAGTTGGACGACCTCGTCGAGGGTGTTCGTGACCAGCTGCGGCATCGAGACGTGCAGCAACGCTGCCAGGTCGTCGTCGGACAGCTCGCCGAGATCAGCACCCCAGTGCAGGACCCGCGGGAGCAGAGTCCCGCCGCAGTCGAGGAGCAGGCTCGTGCCGGCCGCCCGCAGGTGGACAAGACCGGTCGTGGACACGCCGTCATTCAAGCGGACGCCATCGAACGCGCGAGCGGTGCCGGTTGCCATCAGGATGAAGAAGTGAGCCCGCCAGTCGTGCGCGATCGACACTGCGGTCCGGTCCCCGAGGAGGCGTGGCTCGCCGATGCCGAGCCCAGGTCACGGGGACGCCGCAGCGCATCCGGCGCTGGGTCGACACTTCCTCGGCCGCTGAGGGCGATCCGGGATGAGCTTCGTCCGCTGGCCGACCTCGGCGCAGCGGTGGAAGCGTCCGGTCTCGGCCTGACCTGGTTCCGTCAGGTGAGCATCGACGACACGTGTCGGCGATCTGGTTCAAGCACCGCTCCGAGTTCGGCCAGCTGAACCACTGAGCGACACGGTCGAGAATCGGTCATCGATGGACCGATGAGTACTGCCGCTCGGCGTCGTTCCATCCTTCGACAGCGTTACATCGACTCGCGGCGACCGTCGCGGCTGAAGGAGTGAGAAAGATGGATTGGAAGCTCGAGCTGATCGTCGTGCCGGTGGCGGACGTCGACCGCGCCAAGGCCTTCTACACCGAGCAGATGGGATTCCGGCTCGACGTCGATCACGCAGCAGGAGACGCGTTCCGTGTCGTGCAGATGACACCGCCCGGCTCAGCCTGCTCGATCACGATCGGCATCAACGTCGGTGCTGGCGAGCCGGGGACGACCAAGGGCCTGCACCTCGTCGTCGACGACATCCAGGCAGCGCACAAGCAGCTCGAGGCCGCCGGGGTAGAGAACAGCGGCGTGCAGCACTTCGAGAATGGCGCCATGCGACCGGGGCCGGATCCTGACGACCAGGACTACGGATCGTTCATCTTCCTCAGCGACCCGGACGGCAACACCTGGGCCGTCCAGCAGGTGAAACCCCGCGCGTCATGAGCGTGCTGCTGGACGGCGACTCTCAGACTGGCGACTTCGAGACCAGCACCTCGGCGTACCGCCGCGAGCTGCACGTGCACTGCTACCGCATGCTCGCGTCGTACGACGAGGCCGAGGACGCCGTGCAGGAGACGTACCTGCGCGCCTGGCGAGGCTGGGAGCGCTTCTCGCGCGAGCACGTCCGCGCCTGGCTCTACCGCATCGCGACCAACGTGTGCGTGGACTTGATCCGCGCCCGCGGGCGGCAAGTCGCGCGGATGCGGTCGTACGCCGAGATCGGCTGGCTCGCGCCGTACCCCGACCGTCTCCTCGACCAGGTGGCACCGGTCGAGGACGAGCCGGAGGTGGTCGCCGTATCCAAGGAGACGATCGAGCTCGCATTCCTCGCGGCGCTGCAGGTGCTGCCACCGCGCCAGCGCGCGGCTCTGCTCGCCCGTGAGGTCCTCGGCCTACCGGCGGAAGACATGGCGTCGATGCTCGAGGTGAGCGTGCCCGCAGCCAACAGCGCACTCCAGCGGGCACGGTCGACGATGCGCAAGCACCTACCGTCGCATCGCAGCGACTGGAGCGCGCAGCCGCCGAGCCCGGCCGAGCGGGAGCTGCTCGACGCGTTCATCGACGCCCACGAGCGGTGTGACGCGGCAGCCGCCGTGGCCATCGCCGCGCAGGACCTGCGCGTCACCATGCCTCCCAACCCGCAGTACTTCGACGGACTCGACAACATCCGCCCGCTGCTGGAGCGCGCCTTCGGACCCGACCGGGACGGCGACTGGCGCCTCCTGCCGACGCGAGCCAACCGCATGCCTGCCGCGGCCAGTTATCTCCGGCGCCCGGGCGACAGCGAATTCCGCGGTTTCAAACTCGACGTCCTGCGCGTCGAAGGAGATCTCGTCGCCGAGATCACGACCTTCGGCTGGTCACATTTCGAGCGGCTGGGTTTACCACTCATTCTTACGGAGACATGACTTGGGCTATCCATCCGGTGGCGGAATCGGTAATTCGGGGTCGTGAAACACCGAATTGATTCTCGGTCGACGAGCGGGATCGACCCACATCGGTGGGTTGCACCACACCCGCCCGCCTCGGCGTTGCAGTGTCCATTCGCCGAAGCGGTGGTGGTGGTAGTCGCAACCCAGCGCGAGGTTGTCGATGTTGGTGGGCCCGCCCTTGACCCAGTCGTGCAGGTGCATCACTTCACACCGGGTCGCTGGGACGTCGCAGCCGGGGTAGACGCAGCCCTTGTCCATGATGGTGAGCACGTGCCGCTGGTGCGCGGACGCGAGCCGGTTGCCTGGCCGACCCACAGCGGTGCGCCGTCGGTGTCGAACACCGCCGGCACCAGCCTGGCGTTCGCCGCGAGGCGGAGCACGTCGCGGATCGGGAGCAGGCCGCCGTGCGCGGTCGAGACGTGCCCGGTCTTGCGTTCGAGGTCGTCGAGCTTCGCGGTGATGATCAGGGTGGTGGGCACCCCGGCCTGGGACGGCAGGTCACCGGAGCCGAGCATGAGTTTCGCGGCGTCGCGAACCGCGTCGTGCATCCGCTGCGACACGGTCCGCATGTCGCGTTCCTGCGCGGTGTGCCGCGGTGCGGCGAGCGGTTCGAGCGCCGCCTGAGCAGCGCGCCGGTCTCCGGGTCGAGGAGACCCTGCACCGGGTACATGCCGTGCCGATCCTGCCGGCCGATCGTGAAGGCCCGCTGCCGCCGCCGCTCGTCGTCCGTGGAACCGAGGGATCCGTCCGGGTCCAAGCACATCAGCATCCGCGACGCACGCGTGCTTCAACTGGTCCGGGTCCAGATCGCGCGCGTGCGCGACGAGGTCGTGTTCGGCCTTGTCCCGGGTCGGCTGATCCACGGTGTTCGGGATGCGGCGCATCGTCTGCCGGATCAGCCGCACCTGCTCGGCGCCGAGATCACCGTCCGCGACCGCAGCAGCGAGCGCCGGCAGTTTCGGCGGGAGCAGCTCACCCGAAGTCATCGACCGGCCAGGGACCAGATCATCGGCCAGCGCCAGCCGCGACCCCGCCTCCGCCGCGGAACAGTTCAGCAGCTGCCGCAGGAACGCCGCCGCCGTCCGGCAGCCGTGCTGCTCCGGCAGGCCCCGCGTCTTCACCTCGCTCAGAGCGCCGCCGCGCCGGGCGGGTGCCTGCCGATCCACCCGGTCCATACGGCGCACCCCGTCGAGCAGCTTCTCGTTGGTCACGACCGTCCAGTCGAACTCGCGTAACCCGCGCGCCCCCTCCTCGAACATGCGCAAGTGAATCTCCAACTCACTGCTCAGCTCGAGATCGGCGGCCATACGGAAATTCTAGACCTGGCCGCCGACAATTCCGCAGCCGTCCCCAGGGGAATTACCGGAGGCCGGGTAAAGCAATTCTTGACGATGCTTCTGTGGATAACGCCGAACGCAGAAGTATTTTTGTCAGACCGTTCTGATAGCCGCACGACGGCGACGTGACACCTGCCCCGGCGACCTCAAAGCCCATGGCAACCTGGCACGCATGTCCTTGCCCAGCCCGACACTGCTGACCGCTCGCCTGCGGTTGCGCCCGTTCACCAGTGCAGACGCGGACGCCCTCTTCGCGCTGCACAGCAGCGCCTACGTGCTGCGCTACTGGGATGCGCCGCCCTGGAGCGAACGGTCGCAGGCCGAGCGCTTTATCGCGGCTTGCAGGCGCATGGCGGAGGAAGGCAGCGGGACACGGCTGGCCATGAACCGTGTTTCTGACAAGGCGTTCATCGGCTGGTGCGGTCTGATCCGGTGGAATCCTGACTACCGCAGCGCGTCGATGGGCTACTGCCTTGACGATGCGGCGTGGGGTCACGGCTACGCGACGGAGGCCGCGGGCGCCTTGCTGCAGTGGGCATTTGACACGCTGGACCTGAATCGAGTCCAGGCCGAGACCGATACACGCAACGCGGCTTCTGCCCGCGTCCTGGAGAAGCTCGGATTCGTGCGCGAAGGGACGTTGCGGGAAGACTGCATCGTGAACGGCGAGGTGTCGGACTCGTGGGTATACGGACTGATCAAGCGTGAGTGGCGGCCGCCGTCCGGGCCACATCTTGATCGCTAGAGGCTTTCAGCGGAAGCTATAAGCGAGCCCGACCTCTGAACACGAGAGTCTGCCTGTCGACCAAGGTCACTGCACCGTCGACTTTGTGCCGATGTGCCCACACCGTCGGCGATGTCGCATGAAGTCATGAGTCTGCGACTGTCAGAGCAGATCGGCGCAACCCCGGTGACTGAGCGGTCCCTGGCGCCCGATCTGGCCCGCGGCTTCATGCTGCTGTGGATCGCGCTGGCGAACTCGCACTACTTCCTGACCGGTGGCTCGACCGGGAACGGCGTCCTCGGCGGGTTCCCGAGAGACGGCTCCTCGCTCGATGCCGCGGTCACCTGGCTCATCTCGACCTTCGTCGACGGCCGCGCCTATCCCATGTTCGGGCTGCTGTTCGGGTACGGCGTCGCCCAGATCGTTCGGCGTCAGGCAGACGCGAGTCCTCGCGCGGTCCAAAAGCTGCTGTGGCGACGAAGCGGCGTTCTCGTGCTGGTCGGGTTCCTGCACGGCTTGTTGCTCTACGTCGGCGACATCCTGACTGCGTACGGAGTCCTGCTGTTCCTCGCAGCGTGGACGGTGCGCTGGCGGGATCGCGCGTTGCTCGTGCTTGCCGCGTGCTTCTTCGTACTGACCAGCCTGCCCGGCCGTGGCTCGCTCTCGACGAGTGCGGCCCCGCCCGATCCGGCCATGCTTCCGCCGAACTTGGCGGCGATGCTCACCAGCCGGCCCCCCATCCAGCTCTTCATCGCGCTGATCGGGCCGATCGGGTTCGCCTGCCCCTTCCTGGTCGGATTATGGGCCGGTCGCCGCCAACTGCTCGCAGACCCGGCACAGCACCGGACCCTGCTGCGCCTCACCGCCGTCCTGGGTCTGAGCGCAGCCGTGCTGGGTGCCCAGCCGGTGTCTCTCATGCTCGCCGGCGTACGTCCCGTGCCGGACCCCGCAACGCTCGACATCATCGGAGCGCTGCACGATGCGACCGGCGTGCTGGGTGGATTTGGGTACGCAGCGCTCATCGCGCTGATCGCAGCACGCATCGAGGATCGACGCAGCCCGTCCGTCCTCGCTATTGCCGCGACCGGCCAGCGGTCGATGACCTGCTACGTCATGCAGTCAGTCGTGTGGGCGCTGGCGTTCACTCCGTTCCTGCTCGACCTGTCCGGCACGCTGACGGTCGCCACGACCGCATTGCTCGCGACGGCCACCTGGTTGGCCACCGTGGTGGTCGCGGATCGGATGCGTCGGTCGGGACTGCGCGGCCCCTTCGAGACCCTGATTCGTCGGGTCACGTACCGCGTCAGGCGGGGATCCGGCATGACGCCTGATCCGCCGCCAATCTCTGGCTGAGCGCGACGAAGGAAGCCATCGCGCACGGATGGGTCGACAGTCAACCGAGGAAGCTCGACGACGTGGAGAACCTCGTCGAGCCAGCGGACTTGCCGACGCAGCTGGATGCGGATGCGGATGCGCGTCGCTACTGGGACGCGTTCCCACGCTCTACCAAGCGCGCGATCCTCGAGTGAACCGGTACGGCGAAGACGGATGCGACGCGCGACAAACGCATCGAGGAGACCGCTCGACTCGCAGCGAAGGACATCCGGGCCAACCAACCCCGTCAGCCCAAGCGCTCCGCACGGTAGGCGAGCGCGCCATTCTGGCCGCGATGTCCATTCGGCGAGTCACGGCATCAAGCCGGAACGTAGGTCAGCCTGATCACATCGTCGCCAATCCGATCGTGAGTCATGAGGCGGAGCGGCGGCCGGGGTCCGGCGAAATATGGCTTGCCGTGACCAAGCACGACGGGGTGCAGGTAGATTCGATACTCGTCGATCAGGCCACGTTCGGTGAGGCTTTGCGCCAGGTTCGGGCCAGCAACTTCGATCTCCCCGTCGCGCTCGGCCTTCAGCTCGCGGATCGCGCCCTCAAGATCATCCTTAATGAGCCTGGCGTGGGGGCCGACCGACGTCAACGAGCCCGAGACGACCCATTTCGGATGGTTGCGCCACGCCGCCGCGAAGGCGTGTTCCTCGGCATCCCATTCGGGCTGATCGTCGTCCCAGTAACGCATGACCTCATACATGTGGCGGCCGTACACACTGCCCGCCTGCGCCTGAGCCTCCTCGATGAAGTGGCGGAAGAGCACGGGGCCTGGCGCAAACGCCATATGGTCGACGTAGCCGTCCAGGGACTGGTTCATCCCGAATATGAGCTTCGCCATACCCACCCACTCCCGAGTGCTCCCACGTATGCACCGCAGCAAACGGGGTATTTGGCGCGCCCGAAGGGATTCGAACCCCTAACCTTCTGATCCGTAGTCAGATGCTCTGTCCGTTGAGCTACGGGCGCTGGTCGCGAGAACGCGAGCCGTCGCCCGAGTGTAGCGGCTTCGTCGGGACCCTTATCCGTCGTGGATCTTGAGACCTGACGTCACTGAAACGACAACGAGGCTCAAGATCCACGGGGCGAGGGCCGGCTTCTAGAACGGGTCGAGGTAGGTGCAGGTCGGCCTGTCGGCGACCGGCGGGCGCGGCGCGGCGCTGTCCTGGGCGTACGCCGAGCTATCACACGCGACGAGGGTGAGGGCGCTGAGACGCCTGCTCCGGCGAACATGGCAACGCGCAGACGAACGGAACGCATGATGGTGCTCCAACCGGGAGGTTCGAGAGATTCGGAGCAGATGTCCCCGAGGTACGGCGCCGCGCCGGGGTCGCAGCGCCGTACCCGCGACCACCTCCACGCACAACACGGCCCGCCGGTTCGCGCGGCAGCGGAATCGGGTACACAGACCGGATGGACACCTCTCGGTCCGCGCGGATGCGGTACCGGATCTGGGAAGTGGCCATCGGCGAGACCTGCATGGCACTCGCGGTCCTGCTCACGGCGTTCGTCATCGCGAAGGTGTCGCCAATCGACGCGCTGGACGTGCGCTGGGCGACGTGGCTCGCCGACCATCGCAGCGAGCTGATCGAGGACGCCTCGGTGTGGCTCGGCCTGCTCGGTGGTGGCGGCGTGATGTGGCCGGTGATCGGCGTGATCGTCGTCGGCCTGGCCTACACCCGTCGATCGGAATCACTCGTCGTCTTCGGGCTGACCGTCTCGACGGCGCAGCTGTTCATCGGACCGCTCAAAGCGATCGTGGCGCGCGCGCGGCCAGACGACGCGCTGATGGTGACCAGCGGGCTGTCGTTCCCGTCCGGCCACACCGTGACCGCCGCCGCCTTCTCCTTCGGACTCGTCGTGGCGATGACGCCACTCACGCGGACCCGCGTGGTCTGGTACGCCCTCGCGCTCGTCTGGACGGTGTGCATGGGCCTGAGCCGTACCGTCGTCGGCGCGCACTGGCTGTCCGACACGATCGGCGGCGCGCTGTACGGCATCGGCTTGGCGTGCCTGTGGTCCGGTGTCGTCGGCCTGATCGTGCTGCGCCGGTACCCCTCCGTGCAGCCGCCGGCGACGCGACTGCCCGCGCTGGACCAGCCGGAGGCTCCCGAAACGTCGCTGGAGGATGTGCTCGCTCACGGCAGCTCCGCCGACGGGTCGGGGCGCTCACTCCCCGAACGGTTGGGGGGCGCGTCCACGAGTGCGGAGGCTCCGGGATTTGAACCCGGGAGGGGCGATAAACCCCAACCGCATTAGCAGTGCGGCGCCATAGACCGGACTAGGCGAAGCCTCCTGGCGGCCATCGGCCGCGTCGAGTCAGAGTACCGGTTCATGCAGGACGCATCGACGGAAGGAGTCAGTAGTGGGGGTGACCGCCCGGCCGGTGACGGCGGCACGGTGGGACGACTTCGCCGCGTTCGCAGGGCCGAGTGGGCTCTACTCGGGGTGCTGGTGCACGTACTTCCGCAGAAAGGGCGCGGAGTTCGACGCCGGCTGCCGCAACAAAGGTGTGGGCAATCGCGAGTTCCTGGCGCGGCTGACCGAGGAGGGCCGGGTGCCCGGCCTGCTGGCGTACGGCGATGAGGGCGACCCCATCGGTTGGGTGTCGGTAGGTCCGCGCTCGGACTTCGGTCGCGTCCTGCGCTCCCCGATCCTCAAGCCGGCTGCCGAGGAATCGGCCGAGCCGAACGTCTGGTCGGTGGTCTGCTTCTACATCGCCCGGTCCGCTCGGCGCTCGGGTGTCGCGACGGCACTGCTCGATGCCGCGATGATGCACGCGATCCACCACGGCGCGCACGTGATCGAGGGCTACCCGGTTGACACAGGTGGCCGGCGACGCCCCTCAGCCGAGCTCTACACCGGCACCCTCGACCTGTTCACTCGAGCCGGCTTCACCGAGGCGTTCCGCAGATCTCCCCATCGGCCGGTGGTCCGTTTCGAGGTCACGTCCGCAGAAAGTCGCGCAAAGCAGCGTCGCCGTCCTTGAATGTCTTCGTGAGCCCGTCCCCCGACAACGACGTCGACACGCGTGCGCGCCGGCCTCGTCGGCGCCGCCGGGGTCGCACGGTGGGCGAAGCGCTGCTGCTGACTGCGGCGGGAGTGTTGCTGCCCGGTGCGCCGCACCGCGCGGCGGGTCGGCGGCGGCTCGGACTGCTCATCAACATCAGTGTTGCCGTCGTCGTCGTTGTCGCGATCCTGTGGGTCGTCACCCGCTCCAGGCAGGATTTCCTCCAGCTCGCCGTCGACCCGGACGCGCTCGCCATCTTGCTGGTCGTCGCCGGGCTGCTGGCATTCGTGTGGCCAGCGTCTGTGGTCGCCGGGTGGCTCGCGGTACGCCCACGGCAGCTCTCCGGGGCGTCGCGACTAGCGGCGTATGCGACCGTGGCCGTGCTGTGCCTCGCGATCGCCGCCCCGCTCGCGGTTGCCACGCGGTACGCCTACGTCCAGCGCGATCTCGTCCTCACCGTGTTCGACGACGACGCGGGCGCGCTGGCCAGCGGAGACAAGGTCCAGCCGGAGGAAGTCGACCCGTGGGCGGGCACGCCGCGGGTCAATGTCCTGCTGCTCGGCGGCGACGCCGGCCCCGATCGTCGCGGGTTGCGCACCGACACCGTGATCCTCGCCAGCATCGACACCGCCACTGGCAACGCGGTGCTGTTCAGCTTGCCGCGCAACCTCGAGCGGGCGCCGTTCCCACCGGGAAGCGAGCTGGCCCAGAAATACCCGCGCGGTTTCCCGGACTTCCTCAACGCGATCTACCCGACCGTCAGCGATAGCCCGAACCTGCTGGCCGGCGTCCCGGACAAGGGGATCCGCGCGGTCAAGGACGCAGTCGGCGAGATCCTGGGGCTGCCGGTCGACTACTACATGATGGTCGACCTCGAAGGCTTCCGCGAGGTCGTCGACGCGCTCGGCGGGATCACCGTGAACGTCAAGGAGCGAGTGTCGTACGGCGCGATCAAGGCCAGCGGCGCCATCGGTCGGTCGCAGGGATTCATCGAACCGGGGCTACAGCAGATGGACGGCGAGACGGCACTGCTGTACGCCCGGTCGCGCGACTTCGCCACCGACTACGACCGCATGGCCCGCCAGCGCTGCGTGGTGAACGCCATCGTCGACACGGCTGATCCGGTCACCGTGTTCCGCAGCTACCCGCAGATCGCCGGGACGCTGCGCGAGCACCTCCAGACCGACATCCCGGCGGCGCTGCTTCCCGCGTTCGTCGACCTCGGCGACCGGATCAAGGCTGGTACGCAGACGAGCGTGGCGTTCGTGCCCCCGCTGATCACGTCGGCCAATCCGGACTTCGCGCTGATCCGGCAGACCGTCACGCAGGCACTTATTCCGGTACCGCCGGAGGTTCCGGCTGCCGAGGAGAGCACGCCCACCCCGGCGATCCCGAGCGAACCGGCCGAGACCGTCACACCGACGCCGGAAGCGATAACGGGGCAGCCGGCGAACCTCGATACCGTCTGCTAGGAGCCCACCCGAACGGGCCCGCGCCGACGTCTGTTCGGGGGACCGATGTCTGGTCGTGAGGCCGCTGCATTCCGCGGCCCCATCGGTTACGAATGTGGGACGGTGCCGGAGTCGGTGAGGGGTTGCGCAGGCGTGTGCTTTGATGGCAAGGCGCATGCTCCGGTCCGTCGGCGTGGCCGCGCCACTCCGATGACGCCGCCTCCCCTCCCGGGCGACGCCGGTGCACTCCGGGGAACCACACCGGAGCTACGTGCTGTACGCAGGGAGGATGCTCGGTGAGCGGCAACCGGTCAGAGCGGCGGTCGTTGAGCGACCTGCTGGCTGAGCGGCACGGCAGCGAGCCAGCGGGTAGCGCCGAGGCTTTCCAGGCTCCTCCTCCGGACGAGGAGACCGCCGCTGAGGAGACGGCGCCAGGCAACCGTGCAACGCCCGTCGGCCGCCCCGGATCCATGGCCGCGCGGCTGGCCGCGACCCGGAAAGCCCAGCAGGAACGTCGCAGGCAGCGTCCGCCACGCGGCGAAACAGACACAGCGGACGCGTCCACCGCGCCGACCGATGAGCCGGCGGCGCACGGTGTCAACGGGGTGACACAGGAGGCGCCCGCCGCTCCCGAATCGGCCACTCCCGAATCAGCCAAATCAGCCGCTCCCGAATCAGCCGCTCCCGACGAGGAAGCGCCGGTACGCCCTCGACCCGGCTCGGCGGCGGCCCGACTGGCCGCCGCGCGGCGCGCCCGCCAAGCTCGCCGGGAGGCCGCTCGCGAGCAGCGCGAGGCGACCGCAACGCCGGTGGCGCCGGCTGCGCCGGCTGCGCCGCCGCCGAGCCAGCCAAACCCCCCAAGCCAGCCGAGCCAGCCAAATCCCCCAAGCCAGCCGAGCCAGCGGCGGAGGCATCGCCGAAGCCAGCTGCGTCGCCCGAGCGGGCTGCGCCACCCGAGCCTGGCCGCCGACAAGCCCGGAGCTCGACATCGCCGACGCCCGTCCCGCCCGAGCGGGCTGCGCCACCCGAGCCTGCCGCCGACAAGCCCGTGAGCTCGACATCGCCGACGCCCGTCCCGCCCAAGCCCGCTGCGGCGACACCGCCCGCTGCACCCAAGCCCACTGCACCCAAGCCCACTGCACCCAAGCCAGCGGCGCCCAAGCCCGCTGCGGCGAAGCCCGCCGCGCCGAAGCCGAAGCCACCGGACGCACCTCAGCCCGCCGATGCACCGCCGGCAGCGCGCCCGACCCCAGAACCCGCGCCGCCGAAGACTGCTGCGCCGAAACCGAAGCCGGCAGTGTCCGCAACGCCACAACCCGCGCCGGCACCGCCACCACCGGCAGTCACGCCGGAGCCCATCGCCGCCCGGACGGCACAACCACCGCCCGCGTCCGCTCCAGCTGGTCCCGCTGTTGACTTGCCGAACTTTGGCGTCGTCGCGACGGTCATCGCGTTGATCGCTGCAGCCATCCTGCCCCTCCTCGCTCTCGGCGCCGCGTCGAGCGCAACGATTGCCGAAGGTGGCTACGTCGTCCGCGCCTTCGCCGCTTCCGAGATCCCCGGCGCGCTCGCGTCGACGTCCGTGGCAGATCGCCTGCTCGGTGCCTATGCCAGCGCCACCGGCGCCTTCACCGGTGACGGCAGCCCGGTGCTCGCTGGCCGCGTCCCCATGCTCCTCGCGGCAGCGGTCGGTGTCGGACTCGTCTACCTGCTCGGCCGCCACCTGACCCACTCGCGCGTCACCGCGGTCGTAGCGGCGGTCCTGTTCGGGCTATCGCCGCTGTCGATCACGCTGCACCGCATGGTCGATCCGGCGAATCTCGCCATCCCGTGCATGCTCGCGGCGATCCTGCTCGCCGCGTCCGCGACGAAGCCCAGCGTCACGCGACGGGGACGTTTCCTCGTGGTCGGCCTTGCTGCCGTCCTCGCGCTGCTCGCGCTGCTCATTGCTCCCATGCTGCTCGTTGTCGTGCCCACGGTGAGCTGGTTCGCCTGGGAGGCGCTGCGACCGACGATCCGCGATCGCGTCGTCGATGCCGTCGCGCCCGCCGTGATGGCCGTCGCGTGGCTCGTGACCTACCTCTTGGTCCGTTCCGGCGTCGGATCGACTGGACTCGGCAGCGGCGCCGAGAGCATCTCGCTGGACGTCCTGATCGGGCCCGACCCGGTGTTCGTCGTGCTTTCGATCCTCACTGCGTCGGGTGCGCTGTTGCTCGGACGGCTGCGCGTCGTCTCGGCGACGCTGCTCGTGCTCGTGCTGCTCTGCTTCTTCCCTGGGTCAGCCTCGCGCGTCAGTGCCGCGATCGCGGCCGTCCCGTTCGCTGCCCTGGTCATCCCGAGCGCGGTCGAAGCCGCCTGGCTGCACTGGCGCGAGGTCACCTCCGAGGAGTCCGCGCGGCTGCGTCGACTCGGTCCAGCCATCGTCGTCGGCCTGCTCGTCGTTCTCGCGCTGCCGATCTGGCTGGTCCGCCTGGGTCCCGAGGTCGCCTCCCGATCCGACGGCGATCCGGCCCGCGCTGTCGCTGATTTCCTCGACAGCGAGGTCTCCGACGACGAGGCCGTCCTCGTTGACGACGCGACCTGGGTCGTCCTCGCCCGCGCCAGCGACGACCTGGCCGCGCGGATGCCGTACGACGCCGTGCGCTCCGGTGGCGCATTCGTACGATCGGGTCTCGATCCGTCCCTCGCGGTGGCCGCCGAAGGCGTCCGTGACGAGCGGTTGCGCGATTTCCTCGACCGCTCGCGCCCGCTGGCCGCATTCGGCCCGCTGGTCATCCGCCAGGTGACCCAGTCGGCCACGCAGAACCGCCCGTCCAGCCAACCCACGCCGAGCGAGACACCGCTGCTGTCACCCGAACAGGAGCGAGCAGATCCGCTGCCTGCCGAGGAGCTCGCCGAACGGCGTGCGGCCGGTGCCGACCTGCTCCGCAACAGCAAGCTCATCGCCGAGCCACCAGCGGTCGCTGCGCTCGAACAGGGTCAGGTCGATCCCCGGTTGCTGTCGGTGCTGGTCTCCGCGATCTTCAGCCAGACGATCCGGGTCGCCGACTTCCCGGCCGCTCGTGGCGAGGAGGGCACCGACGCCGCGCGGCGCACCGCGATCATCACCCAGATCGACGGAGCGCCGGTCGATGCGAACGGGGAGGCCACCGAGAAGCTCGTGCGCTTCCTCCAGGCACAGCTGCCGACGTACCGCCCGGCTGACGTGTCCGTCTCGTTGACCGGTTCCAGCTTGACCATCCGCTATGACGCCCCGAGCCCCGTAGGACTCCTCGCGAGGGGGACCTGATGCTCACCAGAAAGAGAAGGGGAGGAATAGTGAAATCTCGTATGCGCGCCATGGCATCGGCAGGAGCCGCCGCCGTCGCGCTTCTCGCGGCCTCATGGGCAGGTGCTGCCCCGGCGGTCGCTCAAACGGACTCGGTCGTCCCGACGTCCACCGGCTGGGTGCGGCTTGCCCACCTGTCCCCGGACACGCCGAACGTCGACGTCTACCTCACCTCGTTCGACCGACCCGATTTCCGCGAGGTGTTTCCCGGCGTCGGCTACGGCGTCGTCTCCGACTACCAGCGACTCGAGCCGGGCCGCTACAACGTCGAGATGCGGCCGGCAGGTGCCGCCGAGAGCACGCCGCCGGTGATCTCCGCAGCCGCGGACGTCCAGGGCGGCCTCGCGTACACCGTGGCGGGTCTCGGCCAAAATGCGCAGCTGCAGCTCAAGGTGCTGTCGGACGACCTGTCGCTGCCGCCCTCGGGGCAGGCCAAGGTGCGAATCGTCAACGCCTCGCTCAACGCGCCGCTCGTCGACGTGTCGGTGCAGAACGGGCCGACCGTAGCGACGGGCGTGGCGTTCGCCAACTCGTCGCAGTACGGCTCCGTCCCGGCCGGTTCGTGGACGCTGTCGGTCACGCCCAAGGAGGGGGCGACGACACCCTCCACCGGCAACGTCGACCTCGCCGCGGGCAGCGTGTACTCGGTGCTGCTCCTGGACGAGGCGGATGGAACCGTCGAGGTCGTCACCCACACCGACGCATCGGCGGCTGGAGCCGCAGCGGCTGGCGGCGTCGCCACCGGGCTCGGTGGTACGGCCGGAGGCAGCTCCTCGCTGCCGCTAACCGTGTTGGCGATCGGCGCCGGTGTGCTACTCGCCGGTGCGCTCGGGCTGCGCCGCATGCTCGTCCCGGCTCGTGGCCGCTACGTCGCGTCCCACCGGATGCCCGGCTGAATCGCTCCATCCAGCTGCTCGCCGCCGCGGTGCTCCTTGCCGCGGCGGCGGGCTGTGGGACGCGCTCCGACTCCGGGACCGCGTCCGCGCCTCGGCAGGAATCGCCGCCCCCAACGATCTCGTCGACAATGATCCCGGTGCTGCGGTCAGCAGCGCCGGTCTCGCTGACGATCCCCAAGCTCGACCTGGCCGTCGACCTCGAGCGCCTAGGCCTCGACGATGCCGGGGCGCTCATTCCGCCGCAGGACTTCGCTCGACCCGGCTGGTACGTCGACAGCGCGGTCCCCGGTGACGTCGGCCCCGCTGTGATCGCCGGCCACGTCGACTCGCGCAACGGGCCCGCCGTCTTCTACGACTTGCGCGAGCTAGCGCCAGGAGACGTCGTCGACGTCGGCCGTGAGGACGGCAGCACGGCCCGCTTCAGCGTCCTCGGCACCGAGCAGTACCCCAAGGACGAGTTCCCGACCCAGGCGGTCTACGGCCCCACGCCGGATGCGGAACTGCGCCTCATCACCTGCGGCGGCGTGTTCGACCGGGCGGCGCGCTCGTATCGCGACAACGTCGTCGTCTACGCGGTCGCCGCCTGACCTGCGCTGCGGACAATGGCGCGAGGGCCGGCTACCAGGTCGGACGCAGCGGCATTCCCGACGTGCCGTCGTCGGAGGTTCGCACGCCGAGCACCTGATGCAGCTCGATCTGGTCGCGATCGAACCCCAGCCGGGACGCCGCCATGTACAGACGCCACACCCGCGCTCGTCCCTCGCCGACCTCCCGCACCGACTCGTCCCAGTGCTCGTCGAGGTTGGCCACCCAGGCGCGAACCGTGCGCGCGTAATGCTCCCTGAGGTTCTCCTCGTGCCGCACCTCGAGCCCGCTGTCCTGCATCGCCGACACCAGCGTGCCGACGCCTTCGAGCTCGCCGTCGGGGAAGACGTACCGACTGATGAACTTGCCTGCCTGGGCGGGCGCCGTCGTCGTCGGACGGGTGATGCAGTGATTGAGCAGCCGACCCTCGGGACGCAGCTTCGCCCGCAGGAAACTGAAGTACGCGGCCAGCTGGCCCTTGCCGACGTGCTCCGTCAAACCGATCGACGACACGGCGTCGTACGACATGCCGGGAGCGTCGCGGTAGTCGAGGAAGCGCACATCCGCCCGATCGGACAGGCCTCGCTCGGCGATCGCCTTCTGCGCCCACTCCGCCTGCCGCCGGGACAGCGTGACACCGAGAGCCTGGACGCCGTAGTGCTCGGCAGCATGCATCACCATGCCGCCCCAGCCACAGCCGACGTCGAGTAGACGCTCGCCCTCCTTCAGGTCGAGCTTTCGCGCCACGAGATCGAACTTCTCGTGCTGCGCCTCCTCGAGCGTGGCGTCCGGACGCGGATACACAGCGCACGTGTACGCCATCGACGGCCCGAGGAACATCTCGTAGAAGCGGTTGGATACGTCGTAGTGGTGCGCGATCGCCTCCGCGTCGCGCCGACGCGAATGACGCTGTCCGCGCAGCTTCACCTCTTCGCGCGGTCGCGGCACGGGGCGCAGTAGTCCGGGGCCGAAATCGCGCACGAGCTGGGCTCGCTCGCGGATCGAGAGACGTCCCAATCGCGGATCGCTGAGCGCGCGCAATGCGTCGTAGAGGTCACCGTGCACGTCCAGTTGGCCGGTGACGTACGCCCGTGCGAGTCCGAGCTCGCCGGGCGACGTGGCGATGTATCTGACAGCCAGCGGCGTACGAATGTCGATACACACTGGAGCATCGGACGGGCCCGTGGCGCTCCCGTCATAGGCCTCGAAGCGGACGGGGACGTCCGACTCCATCACCCGCGTGAACACGTCGGAGAGCTTCATGGCAGTCACCTCCTGCGTACGCACTTCTCGTACAGATCGAGTAGTCGACCGTCGGGATCGTAGGTCTTCTTCAGCAGGTCGTAGGCCGAGCCACCGTAGAGCTCCCAGAAGTGATCCTCCTCGTAGAAAGCCGTGCTGTAGAGCGATTTCCGGCCGCCGAGCTCCTCCACCTTCTCCTCGATGCGTCGGTTGTAGGTGCCCTCCGCCTCGTCCGGCTGCAACGGTACGGAGGACCAGAAGCCGAAGTTGACGTACAGCTTCGACGGGTCGAGAGAGTAGAGGTCCCAGGTGACATCGGCGCTGCGCTGCCGTAACGGACACGCCCACACCGGCGAGATGCCGATCTCGTTGACGAAGAACTCGTGGAACTCGGCTGCCTTCTCGATCGGCACCTCGATGTCCTGCACGACCGTCTCGCGCGCTGGACGGCCGCGCAGCCGGTCGTACCGGGCCGAAAGCTGGTAGCGCCGATCCCACCCGACGATGCGCCAGTAGGTATCGGATCGCAGCCGATCCTTGGGCCACAGCCGGCGCAGCCACGGTTGCTGCGCGCCGAACGCCCGCGAGCACCAGAACCAGTCGGTGTCCCATCGCCACAGGTAGTCGTGGGTGGTGAGCACATCGTGCGTTCGGCGCTGGATCGACCGGTAGTAAACGTCCATCCCCGTGTAGTCGCTGACAGCATCAGCAGTCGACACAAAGCGCCCGATCGTCAAGTAGAGCTCGCCGCGGCTGAACAGCGTGGCGTCGACGAAGTCGCCCGAGGGTTCGGCGCACGCCTCGTCCATGGCGGCGAAGAGGTCGGTCGCTGTGCTGAATCGGCGGTGCTGCAGCTCGACGTACGGCTGCACGGGCTCGAGCTCGATGGTGAGCCGCAGCGCGTAGCCGAGCGTCCCGTAGGAGTTGGGGAAGCCGTAGTACAGCGCGCGGTGCTCATGCGTCTTCGCCCCTCCAGGAGCGGAGTCAGGGGTGGCGACGATCACGCGTCCATCGCCGGTCATCACCTCGAGCTCGAGGACGGACTCGTGCGGCAAGCCGTTGCGGAACGACGATGATTCGATGCCGAGGCCGGTGACCGCGCCGCCGAGGGTGATGGTGCGAAGCTGTGGGACGACGCGCGGCATGAGTCCGTACGGCAACGTGGCGGCGACGAGGTCCTCGTACGTTGTCATGCCCTGCACGTCAGCGGTTCGACGCTCCGGATCGACGGACAGCACACCGCTGAAGTCGTGGACCCGCAGACCAGGGGCAGTGGTGGCGGCACGAGTTCGGAACAGGTTCGACGTCTGCTTCGCCAGCCGGACCGGAGCGTCTGCCGGGAGGGCGGCGTAGTCCGCCTGCACTCTGGACCGTCGTTCCTCGTACGCGTCGTACGCCCCCATGAAGCATCACGGTATCGGGCGGATCAAGATGGGCGGTATGACGCTTCCCACTCCTCCCGTCGGCACCATCGCGGTGTGGAGCGACATCGGCTGCCCCTGGGCGACGCTCGCCCTACATCGTCTGTACGGCGCTCGCGCGCGCCTCGGTCTGGACGACCGGGTCGTTGTCGACCACGGCTTGTTCCTGCTCGAAGACGTGAACGAAGCACCGACGCGCCGTTCGACCCACGATGCCGAGATCCCGGTGATCGGCACTCGGGCGCCGGAGCTCGAGCTGACGCTGTGGCATGCCGACGTCTCGGCCTGGCCGGTGAGCACCGCGCTGGCGAACGAAGCCGTGCACGCCGCCAAGTCCCAGTCGCTGAGTGCAGCGGAGCAGCTGGACATGGCCCTGCGGCTAGCCTTCTTCCGCGACAGTCGCTGCATCAGCTTGCTGCACGAAGTCATCGCCGTTGCCGAAACGTGCTCCCGAGTCGACGTCGCGGCACTGCGTGCCGCACTCGACGACGGAAGCGCTCGCGGCCCGATGATGCGCCGCTATCGGACGCATGCCGGCGACGTGCAGGGCAGCCCACACTTCGTCCTTCCGAATGGTTACGAGGTTCACAATCCTGGGATGTCTCTGCGCTGGCTCGGCAAGGCCGGCGGCTTTCCGGTGATCGACGAGGACGACCCGTCGGTGTACGACGACCTGGTGAGACGCGCCGCCGCCTGACCCTCACCGGCGATGCTGACCGACACCGAACTCGGCGGTTGCCCACCGAGTCAGGTGCTTTGCTCGATGGCCTCGACGACGGCTGACGTCAGCGCCTTCGTGTCCGCTTCATCGACGATGTACGGCGGCATGAGGTAGACGAGCCTTCCGAACGGGCGAACCCAGACGCCGAGATCGACGAGCAACGGCTGGATCACGCGCATGTCGACGGGTTGGCGCATCTCCACGACACCGATCGCGCCGAGCACCCGAACGTCGGCGACGCCGGGGAGCCCCGCGGCCGGGCTGAGACCCTGGCGGAGCCGCTGCGACAGCGTGTCGACCGTGCTCTGCCACGACGATGCGAGCAGCACCTCGATGCTCGCGCGCGACACGGATGCAGCAAGCGGATTACCCATGAACGTCGGGCCGTGCATGAACGCGCCGCCCTCACCGCTGCAGATCACTTCGGCTACTGACGACGTGCACAGCGTCGCCGCCATGGATACGTACCCGCCGGTCATCGCTTTCCCGAGGCAGAGGATGTCCGGGACGACCCCGGCGTGGTGGCTGGCGAAGAGTCTGCCGGTGCGGCCGAACCCGGTCGCGATCTCATCGAAGATGAGCAGTGCGTCGTAGGCGTCGCACAGTTCACGCAGTCGAGGTAAATAGCCAGGTGTGAAGAAGCGCATGCCGCCCGCACCTTGCACGATCGGCTCGAGAACAACACCGGCTATCTCGTCACGGTGGATGACAAGCAGACGCTCGAACTCCTCGATCCAGCCGTCCTCAACCTCTGCGTCATACCCGGGCGGCGGAGCGGGAGCGAAAACCTGCCGCGCCAGCATCGCCGAGAACAGGTGGTGCATCCCCGTGACCGGATCGCAGACCGACATGGCGCCAGACGTGTCCCCGTGGTAGCCACTGCGGACCGTGAGAAAGCGTGTCCGGCGCGGGTAGCCGCGCGCGTGCTCGTGCTGCACCGCCATCTTCAGGGCTATCTCGACGGCAACCGACCCGGAGTCGCAGAAGAACACCTTCGTCAGCGGTTCGGGGGTGATGTCGACGAGAAGCTGCGCGAGCTGTACCACGGGCTCGTGCGTCAGCCCGCCGAGCATCACGTGCGCCATGGAGTCGAGCTGGGTACGTACCACCTCGTCGAGCACCGGGTGCGCGTAGCCGTGGATGGCCGCCCACCACGACGACATGCCGTCGATCAGCTCACGGCCGTCGGCTAGCACCAGCCGCACCCCGCGAGCTCGGACGACCGGCTGAACGGGCAGCGGGTCGACCATCGAGGCGTACGGGTGCCACACGTGCGCACGGTCGGCGGCGAGTAGGTCTTCGACGTTCATGATGCAGCCAGGGGTGCGAGCAGCCCGCGCGGGGGTACGGACAGCACCGGCTCGCGCCCGACACCCTCGCTTGCCAGGATGTCGTTCGCAGCGAGGACGCCCGACGCTGCCGCCCGCTCCATGAGTGCGGTCGGGAAGTCGAGATGGATCCAGTCGCCCGCCAGTCGCAGTCCGTCGGCGCGAGTGGTCACGCGGGGACGGTGCGCCGAAGCGCCGGTAGCAAACAGCGGGGCGTTGGTCAGGATGCGCGATCGGACATCGACAACGTGCAACGACGACGTCTCCGGCCACAGGGCGGCGAGCTCAGCGCGCATGCGGGACACGATCTGTTCGCTGCCGAGGCCGCGCTCCGTGCCGTACGCATGCAGCTCGACGACCGAGCCTCCGGTCCGTGCCCCCCACACGCGGGCGCCGTCCTCGAGCCGGCTGTAGACCGAGATCGAATCGAGCGTCGGCTGTCGTGACACCCCGGTGAACGGCGCCCGCTCGGGAGCGACGTCGCGATCGAACCAGAACCGGGCAACGGCGTACGGGCCTGCCGGTTGCAGCGCCGGCGACGTGGGGTCGAGCAGCGGCTCTGCGGCAACAATGCTCGGCGATGCAACGAGCAGCGGACCCAGGGCAGCAACATCGGTCGCGAGGATGCAGTGTGGTGCCGACACCGTCGAACCGTCATCGCAGGTTATGTGCCACTCCGTGTTTCGGTTGATAGCGACCGCACGGGTGTTGAGGCGGACGTCGACGTGCCGCTTGCGCAGCGCTGCCTCTACCGGCTCCCAGATACACGTCGAGTAGTCAGTGTTCGGCGCGTCGAACAGCAACCCTTCGGGATTGCCAAGGAAATAGAAGTGGAACAGCGCGATCATCTCGGCGGCAGACATCTCGTCCTCGCTGTTGAAGAACGAGTGTGCGAAGACCTCGAACAGCATCGCGCGGGCCCGGTCGCCGAGGCGCAGCGAATCGAGCAGCTCCCGGGCCGAGACGTCGTCGAACTCGCGATAGGTGCTGTCGGCGTCATACGCCAGCAGCGGTGTCGCCGCCTTGCCGTCCATCGTGCGGAGGTCACCGAGGGTGATGCTCGGTGACCGCTGCACCAGCCGGATCACGTTGAGCGGTGCCCGCCGCGGCAGGCCGGCGAAGCTCTCGTCGGGCCAGTCGACGGCCGCCACCGGATAGTCCGCTATCGGCTGCAGGAACGACAGCGTCGGATCGAGGCGTCTTAGCCACGAGCGCAGCGTGTAGTACTGCCGGAAGAACGCATGGAAGCCATGCTCGACGATCTGCTGCGACCCATCTGGCAGCCGATGAGGTCGAGCGGAGAGCCGGCCACCGAGTACCTCGTCCGCCTCGAGCAGGGTGACCCGTACGCCGCGTTCGGCGAGCACCGTGGCCGCGACGCAGCCGGCGATACCGCCTCCGACGACGACCACGGAGACCTCGCCGCGTACGCGAAACGGGCGATGCCCCTCGGGGGCGACGACAATGTGCGGACGAGCCAGGACGGCCTGACCCGCGCGAGCAGCGACTGCGCTCGCGGTCTTGGTCACCACGCTCGGATGGAACGGCACCACTCGGCCTCTTCCTGTTCTTTGGCGCGAACCGGCCAGTAAAGTCCCTGGGTGGCCGCGTCGGACATCCTCGCGCCCCTTCTCGCCCGAGTGCACGACATGGCGCCCAGCGCTCTGGCGTCCGTCGTCAGCGAGGAGGGACGCTCGCTGGGTGCGTCCGAGCTGGTGATCTACCTCGTCGACTACGCACAGACCGTGCTCGTTCCTATTCCGTGTTCGGATGCGTCCGATAGGCACGAGCTCACCCTGGAGGGAACGCTCGCCGGGCGGGCATTCCGCTCATCAACGCCCCTCGAGTCGGCCGACGCTGACGGCCACCGCATCTGGATGCCCGTGGTGGACGGCGTCTCGCGGGTCGGCGTCCTCGAGGTGCTGTTCCCTCAGGGGGAGCCGAGCGCCGAGGTACGAGAGGCGCTGCACCGCTATGCAGGGCTCGTCGGCCACCTCGTCGTCATCAAGGGTGAGTACGGCGACGTCTTCGAGTTCGTCCGCCGTCGGGCCCCGATGAGCGTCGCCGCCGAGCTGCAGTGGTCGCTGTTACCACCGTTGACGTTCGGTACGGAAGGCATCGTCATCTCCGGCCTGCTCGAGCCGGCGTACGAGGTCGGCGGCGACTCCTTCGACTACGCCGTGAACGGAGATCACGCCTACCTCGGCCTGTTCGACATGATGGGGCACGGCCTTGAAGCAGCGTCCCTGAGCAGCGTCGTGGTCGGGGCCTACCGGAGTGCCCGGCGCAAGCTGCTCGACCTGCCGGAAACCTATGTCCAGATCGACCGAGCGCTGCTGGAGCTGACCGGCGGCGAAGGTGGCTTTGCCACAGGTCTGCTTGCCGAACTGCGACTCGACGAGGGGCTCTTCAGCTTCATCAGTGCTGGTCACCTCTCTCCCCTGCTGTTGCGCGAGGGCAAGGTCGTGAAGAACCTGACCGCCCGACCGGCGCTACCGTTCGGCTTCGCTAACCTCGTTGCGACCGGACACTCGCCGGAGGCGATTCCCGTCAGCACCGAGCAGTTGCAACCGGGCGACCGAATCATCGCCTTCACCGACGGCGTCGTGGAAGCGCGCCGAGGTATGGAGTTCTTCGGCGTGGATCGCCTCGGCGACTTCGTCGCTAGGGAGGACTCGGCAGGACAGATCGCACCCGAGACGCTACGGCGGTTGATGCAGGCGATCCTCGAGCACCAGGACGGGGCCCTCCAGGACGACGCGACCGCGATGCTCATCGAGTGGCGTGGGCGTGGCCCGGCGCCGCTGCGCCCCGACCGTCCTCCGCCCAGCCGCCACGCGCGCACGTAGCACGGCGCCGACGGCGGTTTGCCGCCGAATCGCGGGGTAGCGGCGCTGGCACGAAAATTCTCATCGTGGGCGATAACCACCGAACCCACCCATCTCGTGCCAAGGAGGCCGCGTGAGCAACGTTACCGAGTCCATCGACGTCGACGTTCCCGTCAGCACGGTGTACGACCAGTGGACGCAGTTCGAGACCTTCCCCCAGTTCATGGAGGGCGTCGAGCGCATCGACCAGATCACCGACACCAAGACCCACTGGGTCACCAAGATCGGCGGTGTGGAACGCGAGTTCGACGCCGACATCACCGAGCAGCACCCGGACGAGCGGGTTGCCTGGAAGTCCACGACCGGAGCCGACCAGGCCGGCGTCGTGACGTTCCACCGTCTGTCGGACACCACCACCCGGGTGACCGTGCAGATGGATTACGAGCCTGAGGGCGTCGTGGAGAACGTCGGGGACAAGCTCGGCATCGTCAAGCGCCGGGTGACCGGCGACCTCGAGCGGTTCAAGCAGTTCATTGAGGCGCGCGGCACCGAGACCGGTGGCTGGCGGGGCGACGTGGACGCAGCTCCGCAGGTCTGACTCACCCGGTACGTCCCGGATCCCGCTCGCAGCCTACGAGCGGGGTCCGTGCATGTTGCGGGAAGAGTGCGGGCAGGAGAAGAGTCGGGAGGGCCTAACAGCACGCGGCATCGTGACCGGAGGGGCGGATCATGGCTGGTGACGCACACGACGAGCTCAGCCCGACGATCACGCGGTACCACCGCGAGATCGAGCACCTGCTCGACCTGATCGACGAGCGCCCGCCCGGCGATAGGCGGCGTGAGGAGCTCATCGAGAAGCTGTTCGTCGAGGTCATGCGCCATCAGGTGGCAGAGGTGACATTCCTCGATCCACTGATCCGCATGCGCCTCGACAACGGCGACGAGACCGCGACAGCCATGCTCACCCAGCACGAGCAGCTGGAGACCTCGTTGCGCGGTTTCGAGCGACTGGAGGACGGAACCGACGAGTTCGACGCCGCGCTGAAGAGCCTGCGCGCGGCGCTCGACGACCACGCCCGTCACCAGGAGCACGAGGTGCTGCCGACCCTGCAGTCGTCGATCGACACCCATGATCTCGATGACGTGGCGGCCCGCATGGTGCCGACGCAACAGGCGGGCGCGACGATGTCGCATCCGTCGCAACCTGGGGAAGGGACGATGTCGACCGAGCGCCGCAGCGGACTCACCGACCGGGTGCGGGATGCCTTCCTCGTGACCGAGGGCGTGCGGGTGGTGGGCGGGAGCGAAGACCCGTCGTGACACAGGAGCAGGTACGCGACGACAAAGCCGATCGGTCAACGGAGAAACAAGACGAGCGCGACTCCAACGACCGCCACGAGACTGAGGGTCAGCGCCTCGATCGCAACGTCGATGAGATGCTGCAGGAGCTGCGGGTCGCCCAGACCGGTGTCCAGATCCTATTCGCATTCCTGCTGACGATCACGTTCCAGCAACGCTTCTCCGAGATCACGACTTTTCAACGGAATGTCTACGTCACGACGCTGATCCTCGTTGCCCTCGCCACCGCCCTTCTCATTGCACCGGTGTCGTTCCACCGCATCGTCTTCGGGCAGCGCCAGAAGCGGAGTCTGGTCAAAGCGACTAACCGGCTCGCGATTGGCGGCCTTGTGCTGCTGCTGCTCGCTGTCTGTGGTGCCGTGCTGCTGATCCTCGACGTGGTAGTCGGCACGCGTGCAGCTGTCGTCGGCACCGGTGGTGTCGCGATCTGGTTCGTCATTTTCTGGTACGCCATCCCGCTGCGCATACGCCGGCAGCCGCCGGAGACGTACGAGCGCTGAAGCTGTTCCTGTGTCGAGGAGGCCCAACATGCCCGCCAAGAAAGACATGCCGTCGACGATTCAGCGGTCATCCAAGAAGGCCCAGGACACCTGGGGTGACACGCACGATTCAGCCGTCGAAAGCTACGGCGACGGCGAGCGCGCACACCGTACGGCGTTCTCCGCGCTCAAGCACTCCTTCGAGAAGGTGGGCGACCACTGGGAGGAAAAGGAGGGCGGGCGCAGGGGACCGTCCGACAAGCAGGCGGCGGCGTCGGGGAGTCGGGCCCGTCGCGGCAAGGGCGGCGACACCAAGGGCGGCGTCGACGCGAACGCGACGAAGAAGCACCTGATGGACCTGGCTCGCCGCCTCGACGTCAAGGGCCGCAGCACCATGACCAAGGACGAGCTCGCCGACGCCATCAACAAGGCGAACAACCGGCAGACCGCAAAGGCGCGCCGCTCCTGACCGACCCTGACTACTCCAGGAGCGAACGAATCGCGCTTACCTTGGCGCGCGCATCGGTGAGCCGCTCGTCGGTGAGCGACCAGGTCTCGAGCCACTCGCTGTCGTCCTCGCCGACTCGATCGAGCGCCTCCGCCGCGAGCGTCGGCAGGTCATCGGACAGGTCGAAGTCGGTCGATGCCAGCCAGTCGACGACCGCGTCGTCGTCGATGCCGGCGTCGTCCGGGTCGGCTGCGACCGACGCAATCACGGCAACGATCGATGCCGCCGCGACACCGCGATTGGCGTCGATCAGATCGAGGTAGCCCTCGTTCGCCGTCACATCGAGCAACGCGTCGCGAAGCGTTCTGGGGACGTCTGCGGGGTCGAGCGGTTCCAGAATGTGAAAGAAGTCCATGGCGTCGTCATTGCCGAACGGTGCTGCGCTCCAGGTGGCCACGGAGGAATTCTCCAGGAGAAGTTACGGGGGTCGGTCATCGGGTACGGCGCTCCCGTGCGGAGCCTGTCCTCGCTGCTGGCCAGTGTCGCCGACGAGCGGATCGTCGTGGTCGGCGACGCCGTCCTCGACGCCTGGCTTTCGGGCCCCGCACACCGGCTATGCCGCGAGGCGCCGGTCCCGGTAGTGAGCGTCGACCAGCGCATCACCGCTCCGGGTGGCGCGGCGAACACCGCGGCCAATGCCTCAGCGCTCGGGGCGGACGTCAGGTTCGTGTCTTTCGTGGGGCAGGACGACGACGCGCTCGCCCTGCGGCACGCGCTCGCCGTGCACGGCGTCGCGGACTCCGCGCTCCTGGGCGTACCCGGCCGCCGCACCCAGGCGAAGCGGCGGATCCTGTCCAACGGTCAGGTGCTCGCGCGCTTCGACGAGGGCGATGCCGGCGAGCCGTCCGAGCAGGTCCAGGCCGACCTGGTCGATGCGCTCCACCTTGCGCTCGCGGCGCCCGACGGCGGAGTGGACGCGCGGGTCGTGCTCGCGGCCGACTACGGCGCGGGCACGCTGACCGCGCGCGTCCGTGAGCGGCTGACGGCACTGCGCGACGAGCACGATCTCCTGCTCGTGGTCGACGCCCACGACGTGCGCCCCTGGCGCGACGTACGGCCGACAGCCGTCACCCCGAACTGGCCGGAGACCGCCGCCCTGCTCGGCATCTCGCCGAACGTGCCGGATCGAGCGGCCTACGTGGAGGCGCACGCCGACGACCTGCTCGCCGCGAGTGGGGCCTCGCTTGTCGTGGTCACGTTGGACGAGGACGGCGCGGTGCTGCTCGAACGGGGCCGCCCGCCGCACCGCGCGTACACCGAACGCATCGACCGCCCGTCGACGACCGGTGCCGGCGACTCGTTCGCCGCGGCCTTCACGCTCGCGCTCGGCGCGGGCGCCGACAGCATTACAGCGGTGGAGATCGGCGTCGCAGCAGCCTCCGTCGTCGTCCGCGAGCGCGGCACAGCCGTATGCGACATCAGCGAGCTCCAGCGTTCGCTCGGGCTCGTCGAGCGCTCGTTGCTCAGCGAGGCGGAGATGGCGTCGGCGATTGCTATGCACCGGCAGGCCGGGCGGCGCATCGTCTTCACCAACGGCTGCTTCGACGTGCTGCATCGCGGCCACGTGACGTATCTGGAGCAGGCCAAGCGCCTCGGCGACGTCCTCGTCCTCGCGCTCAACAGCGACGACAGCGTGCGCCGGCTCAAGGGCGCTGATCGGCCGGTCAACAGCGCCGAGGATCGCGCCGCGGTGCTCGCGGCCCTGTCGTGCGTCGACCATCTCGCGGTGTTCGACGAGGACAGTCCACGCCGCCTGCTCGAAGTCGTCCGCCCCGACCTCTACGTCAAGGGCGGCGACTACACGCCGCAGATGCTGCCGGAGGCGCCACTCGTCGAGCAGCTCGGCGGCAGCGTGCGGATCCTGCCCTACGTCGAGGATCGGTCGACGACGAGCCTGCTCGAGCGGATCCGCGCCAGCGCGCCCTGATGGTGACGCGCCTCCTGGTCGTGTAGATCGTCGTGAAGCTTTAGCACGATCCCGAGCGCCGGGATGCTCACGACGATCTACACGACCGCTACCGCGGCGCAGGAAGCGTCGCCAGGTAGCGATGCAGCAGCTGCACGGCGATCGCGCCGTCGCCGACCGCTGTCGCGACGCGCTTGACCGAGCCGCTGCGCACGTCGCCGACCGCGAACACGCCGGGCACGCTCGTCTCGAGCAGCGCCGGCGGAGGCTGCCCATCGGCGCGGACGACATCGGCGCCGCAGCGCAAGTATCCGCCCTGGTCACGCTGCAGGGCGTCGCCGAGCCAGTCGGTGTTGGGCAACGAGCCGATGAGTACGAACAACCCCGTCACCGGTTCGAAGCCGTCTGTCCCGGAATCGAGGTCGCGGATGGTGAGTCCGCCGAGCATGCCGTCTTCCTCGACGCCGCCGACAACCTCGGCGCGGTACCTGATGGTGATGTTCGGCGTACCTTCCAGCTGGCGAATCAGGTAGTCGGACATGCTCACGGCGAGCGTCGCCGAGCGGACGAGGATCGTGACGTGCGTCGCGTACTTCGCCAGGTGGATCGCCGCCTGTCCGGCGGAGTTGCCGCCACCGATGACCGCGACCTCGCGGCCCTCCATCGCCCGTGATTCCGAGACCACGGCGCCGTAGTAGACACCGCGACCCACCAGATTCTCCAGCTCCGGGACGTCCAGCCGCCGGTAAGTCACGCCGGTGGCGATGATCACGCTACGCGCCCGTACCGTCTCCTCATCGGACAACGAGACGAGCCGCCGGTCGCCGTCCATATCGAGTCCGACGGCCTCGCGCAGCCAGAGGAACTCGGTGCCGAAGGTCCAGGCCTGCAGGAACGAGCGGAACGCGAGTTGCGCGCCGCTGATGCCGCGGGAGAAGCCCGGATAGTTGCGAATCATCGAACTGGTACCCGCCTGGCCGCCCACCGCGGCCTGCTCCACGATGACGGTGTGCAGCCCCTCGGATGCGGCGTACACGGCTGCGGCGAGGCCGGACGGACCGCCGCCGATGATGATGACGTCATACACGGTGTCCGGATCCAGCGGTTCGCCGAGTCCGAACACGTCGACGATCTCGAAGTCGGTGGGGTTGGCCAGAACGGCAGGAGGCGAGGTGAAGCGGAACACGAGGACCGGCAGCTCGGGGGAGGAGAGCCCGAGGTCCTCGAGGGCCGCCTGCCCACTCGGGGCATCGACGTCATAGAAGCCCACGGGGATGGAATTGCGGGAGAACTGGTCCCGCAGCGTCGACGTGCGCTCGTCGTAGCGGTGGCCAATGAGGCGGACCGCCTCGAAGGCGCTGCCTTGGCCGACCTGCCAGTCGACCAGCGCGTCGTTGATGGCGGCGTGGAACTCCTCGTCGCGCGCCCGCTCGGGTCGGATGAGCGTGAGGTCAACCTGGCCAACGCCGATGGCCCGGAACACGTCTGCCGACGTGGCAAAACTGCCCCAGTTGACGGCGATCGCGCGCTTGGTCGTTCGCGAGTAGCGCGGCACGTGGGCCAGGAAGTCGATGCCGCCGCGATCCGCGTCGTTGTAGCAGGCGATGACGAGCGCTACCGGCTGGTCCTGGCGGGCGAGATCGGCGAGCAGATGCTCCGCTGCGCTGTACGTCGAGCGCGCAAGCACGGAGTACTCGACGCCGTACCGCGCCCGCAGCTCGCGCTCGAGGACGCCGCGCGACTCAGCGTCGGGCGAGGCGACGACGAGCACCGGTGTCAGCGGCTCGGTCACCTGTCAGAGTGTGCCGGAACTACCCGCCTTCGGGGCGCTCCTGGTCGCCCTCCTCTTCCGGCATGGCGGGCTCGCGGAACTCGGGCGCACCCTCTGCTCCGGCGTCCGGCGCCCGCAACGCGTCCAGCGTCGTGTCGTCGTCAGCGGCTTCGAAGGCCGCTTCGGTGTCCTCGACGGCTGTCTCTCCGGACGCTGTGGGGTGGGGCGGCGTTTCGGGCGGTGGATCGCTGCCCGGCACGGACTGGTCGCCGGGATCGCCGTCCCCGCCGCTGCGCATTCCCCCGGGTGCAGTCATTTATGCCGGCGACGCATCGGCCTGTGGCTGGGCGATGTTGACCAGCCAGTCGATGCCGTACTTGTCGGTGAACATGCCGAACTTGTCACCCCACGGCGACACGTCGAGGGGCACGGTGATGCGACCGCCTGCGGAGAGCTTCTCGTAGTAGCCGGTGAGCAGGTCGTCGTCATCTCCGCTGAGTGACATCGCCATCTGCGTCCCGATGCGGTACTCCATGCTCGCGGGCGTGTCGGCACCCATGAAGACGATGCCGTTGTCGGCGGTCAGCTGAGAATGCATGATCTTGTCGTCTTCGCTGGGGTCCTCGGACGCGTCGAACTCCTTGAACGTATTTATGTCGAGCTGGCCGCCGAAGACGCTCTGATAGAACTGCATCGCCTCGCGGGCGTTGCCCTTGAAGTTGATGTACGGGTTGAGCTTGCTCGCCATCACTCCTCCTGTGCTTGCTAAGTGGGTGTTGGGTCAGCTCGGATCGAGCTGCAGGCGACAGTACGCCAGTTGAAGTGCGTCACTTCCGGCGAGGGCTGAGAACACCGCGGCGACAACGCGGGTCTGGCGCGGGGCCACCACGAGCCCAGCAACGAATCCGGTGGCGATCCACTGGCCTAGGCAGAACGGGCACGTGAGCAGCTCGCCGATCACGTGCTGGTGCCCGTCGCCGCGCGCCTCCTCGGACAGCTCCGCGGGCCCGCCGACGCCGCGGTAGCGCGTGAACGGCGCCCGCAACGGGCTCGTGATGTTGGCCCGGCTGATGAGGCGACTGAGCTTGTGCGTCGCCACGGTGACGAGGGCCAGGTCCCAGGGGCGGATGGTCTCTGGAGCGCGTACGCCGGCCTGCCGAGCGGCGGCGGCCGCCGCGGCAACCAGACCGAGGTACGTGGCCATCGCGGCGGTGTACGACGCCAGCGGCCGGTCCTCGTCCGGAGAGTAGTTGTGCGTCACGTCCTGGAGCCGGCCAGCGAGCTGTGTCATGAGCCGACTTCCGTCGAAGGCACTGTCATGAGCGCACCTGTACCCGTGGCCGGAGGATGTCGAACGACCGGCGGGGCAGCTTCCCTGACACGGATGAGGCCACTGGTTCGAATCCAGTATCGCCCACTGATAGTCGGCCTTGTCAGGCCGCGTTGCCGGACTACCGGTCCTCCTGGATCCGTAAAGGTGCAGCCGATGGCTCGCTTGGTGCCCTCCGGTAGAGAACCAGCTTTGATTATCAGGTCAGGTCGTCCCGGTGTACTCGTGATCGGTGACGTGCTCGAGCCAGGTCACGACCCGGCCGTGGTCGTCGGCTTCCTGCATGGCGACGTGGGCCATGAACCGGTCGGGTGTGGCGCCGTGCCAGTGCTCCTCGTCGGGTTCGATGTAGACGACGTCTCCGGGTCGGATCTCGACGATCTCGCCGCCTCGGTAGGAGACGAGCCCGATCCCGTCGGTGACGTACAGCGTCTGACCCTTGGGATGGGAGTGCCAGGCGGTGCGGGCGCCTGGGGTGAACCGGACGTGGGCGCAGCCGATGGCGGACTGGTCGTCGGGGTTCCGGATGGTGTCGATGTAGACGTCTCCGGTGAACCAGTCAGCCGGCCCTTCTCCGGTCTGTCCTCCGCTGTGCGTGATCTTCACGTGCGTCTCCTGGTGGGCTGGCAAAGCGACGGGGCCAGAGGTCTTACTGGGCGGTGTAGCCGCCGTCGACGGGGAGGGCGACGCCGATGACGAAGCCGGCCCCCGGACTGCTCAGCCACAGCACCGAGGCCGCGATCTCCTCAGACGTGCCGAGCCGGTTGATGGGCTGGTTCGCCTTGGCGACCTCAAGGTCAAGTTCGCCTTTGTCGATCATGTCAGTGACCATCGGGGTGGCGATGGTGCCGGGACAGATAGCGTTGATCAGGATTCCGCGGGGGGCGTACTCGAGGGCCGCGCTGCGGGTGAGGCCGATGACGCCGTGCGGGCGGCGGCCAGACCCATGCCGGAGCTGGCGCCGGTCACCAGCGCGACCTGGCCGGAGAAGTCATACGTCGGGTTCATCATCGAGCCTCTCAGCTGGGTGCGGGTGAGGGTTGGAGGAGGACCTTGATGGCCTGACGCTGGTCCATGGCGGTGTAGGCGTCGGCGGCCTGGTCCAGCGGCAGGGTGAGGTCGAAGACCCGGCCGGGGTTGATCGTGCGGTTCCAGATCCGGTCGATCAGGTCGGGTAGGAACCGGCGGATTGGGGCGGGGCCGCCGTGGACGTGGACGTGGGTCATGAAGATGTCGTCGCCGGCGATGGCGACGTCATGGAGGACGCCGACGAAGCCGAGGTGCCCGCCGGGGCGGGTGGCGCCGATGGCCTGCATCATCGACTCCTGCGTTCCGACGGCCTCGACGACCGAGTGTGCGCCGAGTCCGTCGGTGAGCTCCTTGACCTTGGCGATCCCGGCTTCGCCGCGTTCCTCGACGATGTCGGTGGCGCCGAACTCCCGCGCGAGGGCCTGCCGGTCGGCGTGCCGGGACATGGCGATGATGCGCTCGGCGCCGAGCTCCTTGGCGGCCAGGACGGCGAGCAGCCCGACGGCCCCGTCACCGACCACGGCGACGGTCTTGCCCGGTCCGGCCTCGGCCGCCACGGCCCCGAACCAGCCGGTGCCCAGCACATCGGAGGCGGCCAGCAGGCTGGGAATCAGGTCCGCATCCGGCTGGCCCGGGGTGGCGACGAGCGTGCCGTCGGCCAACGGCACCCGCATCAGCTGCGCCTGCGACGGACCCGGGAAGTCGCGGTGGACGCAGTTGGTCTGATAGCCGGCCTGGCAGATCTCGCAGGTGTTGTCGGAGGCGAAGAACGACCCGACCACGAAGTCGCCGACCTTGACCTGCTCGACCTGGTCGCCGACCTGCTCGACGACACCGACGTACTCATGCCCCATCGGTTTCGGCTCGTTGACGGCGTCGGCGCCGCGGTAGGGCCACAGGTCCGATCCGCAGACACACGCCGCGGCGAGCCGGATGATCGCATCCGTCGGCTGCTGGATCGTCGGCTCGGGCAGGTCCTCGACCCGGACATCACCGGGGGCATGCATCACAACACCACGCATCAGCGGGCCAACTCCTTGAAAGATCGGATTTGTGCGGGAACTGACCCCCAGTCAACCCCCGCCGACGACGATGTGGGATGCCCTGTCGTGGGGTGTACCACCAGGGCATCCCACGTTCACGGCCCGGCGTCGTAGCGTCGTATGTCGTGGACAACCGTGACGAGGTCCGCGAGTTCCTCATCTCGCGGCGAGCCAAGATCACCCCGGCTGAAGCCGGCCTGCCGACCCACGGCGCTCGGCGGGTACCCGGGCTGCGCCGGGCCGAGGTTGCGGCGCTGGCCGGGGTCAGCGTCGAGTATTACGCCAAGCTCGAACGCGGCACGATCGCCGGTGCCTCCGCGTCCGTGCTCGACGCGATCGCCCGCGCCCTCCGGCTCGACGACGCTGAACGCGCCCACCTGTTCCATCTCGCCCACGCCGCCGACGGCACCATCGCCAGCATGCGGCCCCGCCGAACCCCGAAACGCTGGCAACCCCGGCCGAGCCTGCAATGGGTGCTCGATGACTTCACCGCCCCGGCGATCGTCCGCAACGGCCGGATGGACCTGCTCGCCGCCAACCACCTCGGCCGAGCCATGCACGCCACCGTCTACGAGGCGACGGGCGACCCGGTGCCGAACTTCGTCCGGTTCACCTTCCTGCACCTCGACGACGCCGACGACTTCTACTCCGACTGGGACCTCGCCGCCGACACCAGCGTCGCCATCCTGCACACCGAAGCCGGCCGCGACCCGCACGACAAAGATCTGCACGACCTCGTCGGCGAGCTGTCCACCCGCAGCGACGACTTCCGGCGCCGCTGGAGCAGCCGCAACGTCCGCAGCCACGGCGCCGGCACCAAACAGTTCCACCACCGCGACGTCGGCGACCTCGAGCTCGCCTACGAGAGCCTGGACATGATCGCCGATCCCGGACTCACCCTCACCCTCTACGCCGCCGAACCAGGCTCGCCCACCGCCAGCGCCCTCGCCCTGCTGGCTTCCTGGTCCAGCCCCACCGTCACACCGTCACCGACCGCCACCTTGTGAGATCCGCGCCGCGGGCTGGGTGTACCAGCGGTACGTGCCAGGCCAGGGTGTTCCTCACCACATGGGACGCTCCTGGCGTCGACGACGTGTGCTTCAGCACCCAGGCGAGCGCGATGGCCGCCATGGAGGGCTGTGTACCTCAGGCTTGCGAGGTGGGCATGGCCCACAGCTCGGCCACCGACGAGCGGCGGGGTCGGGTGACCATGTAGGTGATGCCATCGGCGATATCCTCGGGCTGCAGCGGTTCGGGATGTTCTCGGCGTCGGAGGCGGCGAGGTTGTCACGGATCTGCTGGTTGTTGTGGGAGACAAGCTCGGTAGCCACGGCGCCGGGCTCGAGGACGCCGACGCGTACGTGCTTCTTCGTGACCTCTTGACGGAGGGCCTCGGTGAAGCCGTTTACGCCGAACTTCGTCATGTTGTAGACGCCGAAGTTCGCCCAGGCCTGGCGGCCGGCGATCGAGGAGATGTTCACGATGTCGGCGACTCCGCGCGGCCCGTCCTGTGCTGCGGTCAGCAGGTGCGGGAGGGCGGCGTGGGTGACGTAGAGCAGGCCTTTCTGGTTGATCGCGATCATCCGTTCCCATTCCTCGATGTCGGCGCTGGCTACAGGGCCCAGCAGCATTAGTCCGGCGTTGTTGATGAGGATGTCGAGCCGGCCGAAACGGTCCACGACGGTTTGTACGGCCTGCTCGGCCTGGGCCCGGTCGGTGATGTCCGCCTCGACGGCCAACACCGTCGCGCCGGTCGCCTCGATCTCGGACACGAGGGTGTCCAGCCGGTCTTTGCGGCGAGCGAGGACGGCGACGCTCGCGCCGTGCTCGGCGAGCCGGCGAGCGGTCGCCTCCCCGATGCCGCTGCTGGCCCCGGTCACGATCGCGACCGTCCCGGTCAGCGTGGTGATGTTCATGAGGCGTCGTAAGCCAGCGAGGCCGACAGGTCGCGGTGGGCGTCGATCTGGCCCTGGATCGTTGCCAGGTTCTGCTCGACCCCGGTCATCACATCGGCGCCGGCGAGGAAGCGCAGTGGCAGGTCGCCGGAGTCGGACAGGGTGACGAGTGCGGAGGCGAGCTTGCTCGGGTCGCCGCCCTGCTGGCCGTTCATTCCTTTCCACGCCGTGATGGTCTGTGCGGTGCGCTCGGCGTAGTCCGCGATGTCCAGCTCGGGCCAGATCGTCGACGACCCCTCGACCAGCAGTTCGGTGCGGAAGAAGCCGGGCTCGACCGCCATCGTCGTGATGCCGTACGGGGCGACGTCGTAGCGCAGCGACTCCATCCAGCCCTCGAGGGCGAACTTCGACGGGGCGTACGCGGCGCAGAACTCCTGCCCCATCAGCCCGGCGGCCGAGGTCACCGTGATCACCTGCCCGGAACGCTGTGCACGCATGATCGGCAGGACCGCCCGGGTGACGTTGAGCGGACCGAAGAAGTTGGTCTCCATCTGCGCCCGCAGCTGCTCGGGGCTGATGTTCTCGAAGTAGCCGGCGTAGAAGTTGCCTGCGTTGTTCACCAGGACGTCGATACGTCCGAAACGCTCGACCGCCGCCTGGACGGCCGCGTCGATCGTGGCCGGGTTGGTGACGTCCAGGGCGACGGCGAACAGCTCCTCATGCTCACCGACCGCAGCCCGCACCTTGTCGGCATCACGGCCGGTCGCGACCACGGCGTGGCCGCCGGCCAGCGCGGCCCGCACGATGTCGACGCCCAGGCCACGGCTGGAGCCGGTGACGAACCAGACCTTCTTCTCACTCATAGGTTGTCCTTCAGCTGGTGAAGGTCGGTGTCTGGATGACGCCCGACCCCGACCGGTGGGTGCTTTCAGTGAATCCGCTCGCATCACGTCGAGGGAGACCCGCGTTATAGGGGTACTCCTGGTGACCCCTTCGGCTCGGACTGCCGCCGTAGGCTCCCGGACATGGACGTCCGGCAGGACCTGCGCGAGTTCCTCACCACGAGGCGTGCCCGGCTCGCTCCGCAGGACGTGGGGCTGCCCGACTTCGGCGGACGTCGCCGCGTCCCCGGCCTGCGACGCGAGGAGGTCGCGCTGGTGGCCGGAGTGAGCGTCGAGTACTACGTCCGCCTCGAACGCGGCAACGCCACCGGGATCTCAGAATCCGTGCTCGACGGCGTCGCCCGAGCCCTCCAGCTCGACGACGCCGAACGCGCCCACCTGTACGGACTCGTCCGGGCCGCGAACGACGGCGCCCACCCCAGCAAGCGTCGCACCCGTCCCCGATCCCAACCGGTCCGTCCCGGCGTGCAGCAGCTGCTCGACGCCATCGAGAACGTGCCCGCGATCGTGCAGAACGGACGCCTGGACGTCCTCGCGGCCAACCGGCTCGGACGGACCCTATTCTCCGAGCTCCACGAACACGCGCCGGCCAACTTCGCCCGCTACGTCTTTCTCGACCCGCGCGCCCAGATCTTCTACCGCAGTTGGCCCGACGCCGCCCAGCAGACCGCCGCCATCCTCCGCACCGAAGCCGGACGGGTGCCGCACGACCGCGCGCTTAGCGACCTCGTCGGCGAACTCGCCACCCGCAGCGAGGACTTCCGGGCCCTCTGGGCCTCCCACGACGTCCGCGACCACCGCACCGGCAGGAAGTCGATCACCCACCCAGTCGTCGGCGACCTCGACCTCGACTACGAGCTGATGGACCTGACCACCGACCGCGGACTCACCCTCATCACCTACACCGCAGCGCCTGGCTCCGCGTCGCACGATGGACTCCGACTCCTCAGCAGCTGGACCATGCCCGATCACGCGACCAGAAGGGACCAGACGACGCCCGTCGACGGGAGCCGACTCGAGAGCCAATGACTATGGCCCTGGTCGACTGCAGGCGAACGTTGCCGTACGGAATCTGGCGGACGGGTTTTGCGCCCACCGCAACAGAGGCGTCGCTTACACGGAAGAGCCTGTTCGAACAGCTGCCGGAGGCCACCTTGGCTGCGGTCGTGATCGCAGCCGTCATCGAGCTCGTCGACATCCCCGCCCTGGTGCGGCTGTACCGAGTCTGGACCGGCAACCTCGGCGGCATCTACGGCTGGGCTGCCCGGGCGGACGTCCTCTCAGCGCTGGCCGCGATGCTCGGCGTGCTGGTCTTCGACACCCTCCCCGGCCTGTTCATCGGCATCGGCGTCTCACTGCTCCTGCTGCTCTACCGGGCTTCCCGACCCACGTTGCCCGCCTCGTCCGCGGTGGGGAGCCCGGTATCTGGGTCGACCTCCAGCCCAGCCCGCCGCCGATCAGCCGCGGCGCAGCTGGCTCAGCAGCGGGAGCTGGCGGAGCGGTTCGTCGTCGGTGTTCCAGTAGATGTGCTCGATACCCAGTCGCGCGGCCCGGTCGAGGTCGGCGGCAACCTGGTCGGGCGACCCGAGCAGCGGTCCGCGCTCGTCCAGTGGCTCAGCGGTGACGTTGCCGTTCACCTGAAGCATGACCGGCAGCGTGTCGGGATCGTGACCGGCGTCCCTGGCCGCGGCACGGAAGGTCTCGACGCTGGCCTCGACCGCGTCCCAGTCGAAGATCACCAGGGTGAGTCCGACACCGAGACGCCCGACGCGCTCGAGCGCCGCCGGTGAACCGGCGCCCAACACCAGGCGTGGGCCATCACGGTGGACCGGCTTCGGTCCGATATCAGCTTCGGGGATGCGGTAGAAGCGGCCCTCGAAGCGCACCGGATCAGGGCCCCAGATCGCTCGCATGGCCGACAGATGCTCCTCGAAGCCTGCGCCGCGCCGCCGCATCGAGACGCCGGCGGCCTCGAACTCCTGCTCCATCCAGCCCTGACCGATACCGGCGATGAGTCGACCGTCGCTCAACCGGTCCAGCGTGGCGAGCCGACGAGCAAGGATGACCGGGCTCTGAAACAGCGCGTCAAGCACGCTGGTGCCCACGGTGATGCGGTGGGTCCGAGCCGCGACGTAGCTGAGCGTCTCGATCGGGTCGTACACGGTCCCGAAGTCCTCGGGCGCCTCCATCACCGGCCCGCCCTCGCCCCCCATGGCGATCGGGACGGTCGGCCGCATGAGACGCTCCCAGGACCACACCGAGTCCAACCCGATCCGTTCGGCCTCCTCCGCGACCTGCGCGATGGCTTCCGGTGAGGCACCGCGCCCCGCCACCGGAAGGTGCACGCCCAGCTTGATCGACGACATCTGGTCCTCCTCGTCGTTTCCTACTGCGGAAGACCTGCTCCGCCGCCGCTTCTCATCGGTCCGCGCCGCCCTGGAAGCTGAATCGTGGTGGACCATACTGGGGTTCATGACCCACCCCGTCCCTCCCGGGCCAGATCCGGGTCCTGTCCCACCCTCGCCGGTGCCACCGGGCCCCCCAGGACCACCTGTTCCCGACCCCACGCCGCCCACCCCGACGCCGCCGATGCCGGGGCCGGGTCCTGACCCGATCCCGCCGGATCCGCTGCCGCCGCAGCCCGGTCCTGAGCCGGGGCCGTCGCCGGTTCCGGGGTTCTAGGGCGAACCGCGATGTACGACGCTGACGCGGTCGTCGTCGGTGCCGGCCAGAACGGGTTGGTTGCCGCCAACCTGCTGGCCGATGCCGGGTGGAAGGTCACCGTCCTCGAGGAGCAGCCGCTTCCGGGCGGCGCTGTGCGCAGCGCCGACGATGTGACGGCGCCCGGCTATTCGACCGACCTCTTCAGTGCGTTCTACCCACTCGGCGCCGCGTCGCCGGTGCTGCGCGAGCTGCACCTCGAGGCGTACGGCCTCACCTGGCGGCACGCGCCCCTCGTCCTCGCCCACGCCTTCGAGGACGGGCGCGCCGCGCTGCTGAGCCGCGACCCGGAGGAGACCGCAGCCTCGCTCGAGACCTTTGCTGCATCCGATGGTGAGACGTGGATGCGGCTCGTCGACCAATGGGCAGAGATCGGTCCGACCGTGGTCGAGGCGCTGCTGCGACCGTTCCCGCCGGTGCGGCCGGTAGCGTCGCTGGCGCGACGACTGGGGGTCGCCGACGGGATCCGGCTCGCGCGGCTCGGAATCACCCCGGTGCGCTCGTACGCCCAGGAGGAGTTCGCTGGCGAAGGCGCCCGGGTTTTGCTGGCCGGCAACGCGCTGCACAGCGACATGTCGCCGGAGAACGCGGGCAGTGGGTTTCTCGGTTGGCTGCTCACGTTGCTCGGCCAGGACGTCGGCTTCCCCGTGCCGGAAGGCGGCTCGAGCCGGATCATCGATGCGCTGGTGCAGCGGCTAGCCGCGCGCGGGGTCACCGTGCAGTGCTCGACGCCGGTGCGGGGAGTGATCGTTCGAGACGGACGAGCCGTCGGCGTCCGCGTGGCCGACGGCTCCGAGGTGCGGGCCCGGCGGGCAGTGCTTGCCGATGTCACGGCGCCGGCGCTGTTCCGCGACCTGGTGGGCTACGACCTCCTGCCGAGCCGGTTCGTGTCCGACCTGCGTCGTTTCCAGTGGGACAGCGCAATTCTCAAGGTGAACTGGGCGCTGTCCGGGCCGATCCCCTGGAAGGCGTCGGAGGTCTCTCGCGCGGGAACCGTCCATCTCGGCGCCGACTTCGACTCGCTCACTGACTTCGCGGCGGACCTGTCGATCGGGCGGATCCCGCGTGATCCGTTCCTGCTGTTCGGCCAGATGACCACCTCCGACCCGACTCGCTCGCCGGCCGGGACGGAGTCGGCGTGGTCGTACACGCACCTGCCGCACCAACGCACCTTGACGTCGGACGAAGTCGCGGGGCACGCCGATCTCATGGAGACGGTCGTCGAGCGGGTGGCGCCGGGGTTTCGCGACCTGATCGTCGGCCGGTACGTCCAGGGCCCTGGAGACCTGCAGTCGGCCGACGCCAACCTGTCCGGTGGCGCCGTCAATGGGGGGACAGCAGCGCTGCACCAGCAGCTGGTGTTCCGTCCGGTGCCCGGCCTGTCGCGTCCGGAGACGCCGATCGACGGGTTGTTCCTTGCCAGCGCCTCGGCGCATCCGGGCGGGGCGGTGCACGGAGCCTGCGGGGCGAACGCCGCGCACGCGGCCCTGGCGCGAGCGAAGTGGTACGGCCGCGCCTACAACGCCGGTTGGCGTGCGGCCGGCCGGGCCGTCTGGGGCCGCTGACCGGCGACTCGGCGCTAGTCGTACATGTCGAGCGCGATCAGCCCCTGGACCTGGATGTGCTGACGCTGGTCGCGCATCTGCTGCGCCCCTTCCTCCGCAGTCACGCCGACCTCCTGGGGAAAGTTCGAGGGCGTCGCCACCACGCGACCGACGAACGACACGATGTCGCCAGGCTCGACCTTGTACGGCGACTCGACACCAACGTCGACCAGCTGCACCCAGACCCGGTTAGTCGTGTTGTCGCCGAGCCAGAAGCCCTCGTTGGCCGGCACCGACTCCACCCGGACCCGGTCGGCGACGGCCTCGCCACCGGCGAAGCGGGACAGATCGCCGCCCGGCCCGGCGTACTCGGCCAGCGGAAACACCGGCTCGCCGTCCACCGTCAGCCTCCCGGTCTCCCCTGGCACGATCACCGCAGGCGCCGACGTCGGGCTGACAATCGACGTCACCGTGGGCTCGGGGTCCGGCTGCACGACCACCTCGTCGCCACGGCGGGTCAGCGAGATCAGCCAGAGCAGGAGCAGCGCGAGCAACAGCAAGAGAAAGATGACAGCTGCGGCCGGGCGATCGTCATACTCGTCCTCCTCGGTCGTCGTGACAACGACGTCGGGATCGCGCCGGAAGAGGCTCACGAGGCGTCAGTCCGTCGGGTGCTCGGCGCGTCCGGCCCGGCCCGCCGCGAGCGCCGCCAGCCGGACGGTCATCTCGGACAGCCGCTGCCGCAGCAGCGCGTCGAACAGCGGGTTGTTGAGCCAGGCCCCGGGTCCGCTCGTCGGCGTCTCCTCGAGCCGGAGCAGGCAGCGCACGCCTCGCTGCTCTGCGCTGATCGCTATCCGGGCTTCGCCGAGCGGCCAGCCGCGGGCGCGGACGACCAGCCGCGATGGCTCGATCGACTCGAGGACCTCGGTGTAGTCCTCGATGAGCATTGGCCACGCGCCCACCGAATGGTGTATACGCGTCCCCACCTGCGGCCAGGCGGGGTCGACGGAGCGGATCTTCGAGGTGCCGACCACCCACGCGGAGTAGGTCCACCCGTCCGACAGCACGGCCCAGATCTCGGTTGCGCTCGCCTCGACTTCGCGTTCGACGCTCGCCATGGCACCTCCCACCGTCTCCCTCGCTCCTACCCCGCCGCGATGATCCCATGATCGCCCACGCCGGCTTTACGAGAAGTTCTCGGCGAAAGCGTTTCCCCGAAACGTTCGCGGGGCACGACTTCTTCTCGGCAGTTCTTCTCGGCACATCCACGGCGGTACCGCTTCGGACATAGGCGCTCCGCGACGCAATTGGCCTCACGAGGGCGCTTGACCACGGAGAACGCATTGGCGCAGCCGAATACATGCGGGGCGGCCGGGGCGCGGCCGCGGCCACAGCTCGTGCTGTTCGATCGCGATGGCACGCTCGTTCACGACGTCCCCTACAACGGGGATCCGGAGCAGGTGCAGCCGGTACGCGGGGCAGCCGAGGCGCTGCGCCGCTTGCGGGAGCGCGGGATCGCCACCGGTATCGTCAGCAACCAGTCCGGAATCGCCCGCGGGCTGCTGACCGTCGACGACGTCGAGGCCGTTACGGAGCGCGTCGAGCAGCTGCTGGGCCCGTTCGACACTCGCCAGTACTGCCCCCACGGCGCCGACGATGGGTGCGGGTGCCGCAAGCCCGCGCCCGGCATGATCATCGATGCCGCTGCAGATGTCGGCGTGCCGCCGAGTGAGTGCGCCGTCATCGGCGACATCGGCAGCGACGTTTCGGCGGCTCTTGCCGCCGGCGCCCGAGCCATCCTCGTCCCCACGCCCGTCACCCGCCGGGACGAGGTCGCGGCCGCGCCTGAGGTAGCCAGCGACCTGGGTGAGGCGGTCGACCTCCTACTGCTCAGCGCGTGCCGATGAGACGCGTCCTGGCCGTTCGTCTCGACAGCGACGGTGACGTCCTGCTCGCCGGCCCGGCGATCCGCGCCCTGGCGGCGGCCGGCAGCGTCACGCTGCTGTGCAGCCCGCGCGGCCGGCAAGCCGCCGAGCTCCTTCCCGGCGTCGACGGCGTCGTGGTGTGGCGCTGCCCGTGGATCGAGGCACAGCCGGACCCCGTCGACCGGGCTGCCATCGACGCGCTCGTCACTCGGCTCCGGGTAGCCGACCTGGACGAGGCGGTCGTCTTCACCTCGTTCCACCAGTCGGCGCTGCCTACAGCCCTCCTGCTCCGGCTCGCTGGGGTACGGCGAATCAGCGCGATCAGCGAGGACTATCCCGGAGCGCTGCTCGACGTCCGTCACCGCATCGACGACAGCACCCCGGCATCGGACGTTCCAGAGTCCGAGCGCGCGCTCTCCCTCGCCGCGGCGGCCGGCTTCCCGCTGCCCACGCAGGATGACCGGCGGTTGGCCGTACGACGACCGTTACCGGCGACGACGTCGCTGACGGGCGCTGAGCC
The DNA here is from genome assembly GCA_963801015.1 of uncultured Actinomycetota bacterium. Taxonomy (GTDB): domain Bacteria; phylum Actinomycetota; class Actinomycetes; order CAWDCV01; family CAWDCV01; genus CAWDCV01. Next base: position 1,111,049 of record CAWDCV010000002.1, read on the forward strand.
GTACGTCGTCCTTCACCCGGGCGCATCCGTCCCGGCGCGCGCCTGGCCCGCGCATCGTGCCGCCGAGACAGTCGTCGCTCTCGCCGAGCGCGGCGTGCGCGTCGTCGTCACCGGAAGCCGGGACGAGAAGGAACTGACCGCCGGCGTGGCGGGCGTCGACGCCGTCGACCTCGGCGGCCGGACGACGTTCGCTGAGTTGGCGGGCGTGCTCGCCGGCGCCGAGGCCGTGATCGTTTCGAACACCGGCCCGGCCCACCTGGCCGCCGCGGTCGGCACTCCGGTCGTGTCCCTGTTCGCGCCGACCGTCCCCGCGGCGCGCTGGGCACCGTACGGCGTTCCCGCTGTCGTGCTTGGCGACCATGCCGCGCCCTGCCGCGGCAGCCGCGCGACGACGTGCCCGGTGCCCGGTCACCCGTGCCTGTCGTCCGTCACGGCGGCCGACGTCCTGGCCGCTCTCGATCGATTGCGTGCGGGCCCATGAGGGTCCTGCTCTGGCACGTGCACGGCTCGTGGACGACATCGTTCGTCCAAGGCCCGCACACCTACCTCGTCCCGGTGACCGCCGACCGCGGGCCGGACGGGCTCGGCCGGGCCCGGACGTACGACTGGCCGGCCTCCGTGGTCGAGGTCACGGCCGCCCAGTTGCGACAGGAGGACGTCGACGTCGTCGTCCTGCAACGTCCGCACGAGGCCGGACTCGCTGAGGGTTGGCTCGGCCGGCGGCCCGGACGCGACGTGCCGGCGGTCTACGTCGAGCACAACACGCCCAAGGGCGAGATCCTCGCGGCGCGGCATCCGGTCGCCGACCGCGATGACCTCACTCTCGTCCACGTCACCCACTTCAACCGGCTGTTCTGGGACAACGGGCGCGCACCGACCACCGTCATCGAACACGGCGTCGTCGACCCGGGCGCTCGCTACACCGGCGAGCTTCCCCGGGCTGCAGTCGCCATCAACGAGCCGATCCGCCGCTGGCGCGTCACCGGTACTGACCTGTTGCCCGCGTTCGCCGCCGCCGCGCCGGTCGACGTTTTCGGGATGCGAACTGCAGACCTCGCGGAGACACTTCAGCTCGGGCCGGACCGGCTCGCGACCTACGACCTGCCGCAGGAGGAACTGCACGACCAGATGGCGCAGCGCCGGGTCTACATCCACCCCATCCGGTGGACCTCGCTCGGCCTGTCGCTGCTCGAGGCGATGCACCTCGCCATGCCCGTCGTGGTGCTTGCCAGCACGGAAGCGGTCGAGGCGGTCCCGCCTGACGCCGGCGTGATCTCGACGCGCCTTGATGTGCTTACCGCGGCCGTCCGCGCCTACGTCGCTGACCCAGACCACGCCAGGGAGATGGGGCAGCAGGCGCGGCGCGCGGTCCTCGCCCGGTACTCCCTTCAGCGATTCCTGGACGACTGGGAACTGCTGCTCAAGGAGGTGACTCGATGAAGATCGCGATGGTCTCCGAACATGCCAGCCCGCTGGCGACCCTGGGGGGCGTCGACGCGGGCGGGCAGAACGTGCACGTGAGCGAGCTGGCGCAAGCACTCGCCCGCAGGGGCCATGCGGTGACGGTCTATACCCGTGACGAGGGAACGTTCCCCGATCGGCGCATCCTCATGGCGCCGGGTGTCACGATCGAGCACGTGCCCGCCGGGCCGCGCGCCGTCCTCTCCAAGGACGAATTGCTGCCTCATATCGGCGATTTCGGCCGCTACCTCGCCGCCGCCTTCGACCGCGAGCGCCCCGACATCGTGCACGGCCACTTCTGGATGTCGGGGCTCGCCTGCTTGATGGCGACCAAGGACACGTCGGTGCCGGTCGTGCAGACCTTTCACGCGCTCGGCGTCGTCAAGCGTCGCCACCAGGGCGTTCGCGACACCAGTCCGGAACATCGGCTGCGCCTCGAGCAGGGCGTCGCCCGTGGGGTCGATCGAGTCATTGCGACCGCCTCCGACGAGGTGTTCGAGCTGATGCGGATGGGGGTAAGGCGGCCGGAAATCAGCGTGGTGCCCTGCGGGGTCGACGTCGACCACTTCCAGCCTGACGGCCCGACCCTGCCGCGAGGCGAGCTGCACCGCCTCGTGATCGTGGGTCGCCTCGTCCAGCGCAAGGGCGTCGACGACGTGATCCGCGCCCTCGCGCTCGTACCGCGGACTGAGCTGCTGATCGCAGGCGGTCCCGACGTGGCCGAGCTAGGCGATGACTCCGAGGTACGGCGGCTCATCCTGCTCGCGGCGAAGATGCGCGTGCTTGATCGGGTGAGGTTGCTCGGCCGCGTCTCGCGGTCCGAGCTCCCGGCGCTGCTGAGGTCCGCCGACATCGTCGTCTGCATGCCCTGGTACGAGCCGTTCGGCATGGTGCCGCTGGAAGCCATGGCGTGCGGGCGTCCCGTCGTGGCGTCGGCCGTCGGCGGCATCGTCGACACCGTCGTCGACGGCGCGACCGGAACGCTGGTCCGGCCGCAACGCCCGGACATGCTCGCCCACGCGCTGCGGCGGCTGCTCGCCGATCCGGTGCGGCGCGCGGGGTACGGCCTCGCCGGGCGAGAACGCGCGGCCATGCGCTACCGCTGGGACCGCATCGGCGCCGAGACCGAGTCGGTGTACGCGTCCGTACTGGGACTCGATGCTGACATGGCATCCGCACCGGACGCTGACGAGATGATCGAGGTGGCCCGATGACCGCGGTCGGAGGGATGGCCCGAACCCCGTTGCCGCTCGGCGCCGCCCACGTGACGGCGCTCTCGGATGCGCTGCTCCGGTTCGGCGATTGCGTGGACACCGCGCAGCGCTGGGGTGAGCAGCTCGCCCAGATGCTGGCGGGTGGCGCCCGGTTGCTGGCCGTCGGCAATGGTGGCAGTGCCGCTCAGGCCCAGCACCTGACCGCGGAGCTCGTCGGTCGCTATCGCGACGACCGGCCGCCGTTCTCGGCCATCGCGCTCCACGCGGAGACGTCGAGCTTCACCGCCATCGCCAACGACTACGGCATGCAGGAGGTGTTCGCCCGGCAGGTGCTCGCGCACGGTCGCCGCGGCGATGTCCTGGTCGCGCTCTCAACGAGTGGCACCTCGCCCAACGTGGTCGCCGCCGTTCGCGCCGCGCGCGACCTCGACATCACGACCTGGGCGATGACGGGACCCGTGCCGAACCCACTGGCCGGGCTCGCCGACGACGCGCTCAGCGTGGATGCCGCGGCGACCGCGACGGTGCAGGAGCTGCACCTGGTCGCCGTCCATCTCGTCTGCGCGGCGTTCGACTGGGCACTGGCGTGCTCCGATGGCGACTACCAGACCAACGGGAAGGGGGTCGTCGCGTGAGGGATGCACCTCTGGTCGTCGTCGGCGACCTGCTACTCGACCGCGACCTCGATGGAACGGCGCGCCGGCTGAGCCCGGACGCGCCTGTTCCCGTGGTGGACCGGCCGACCGAACAGGTCCGAGCCGGCGGAGCCGGGCTTGCCGCCACGCTCGCGGCGAATGACGGGCGCGACGTAATCCTCGTCGCGGCGGTGGCCGACGATGCGGCCGGCGCGACGGCACGGTCCCTGCTCGCCGAGCGCGGCGTACGCCTGATCGCCGTACCCCGGACCGGTGGAACGCCGGAGAAGGTGCGTATCCGCGCCGACGGTCACCCGCTCGCTCGCGTCGACCATGGCGGGGATGGCGTGCCGACGGAGCTGCCCGATGCGGGGAAAGATGCCCTGCTCTCGGCGGCGGCCGTGCTGGTGTCCGACTATGGCTACGGAACGGCCGCCCTTCCGGCGCTGCGCGAGCTGCTGGGTCGACCGTCACGGACGCCGGTGATCTGGGACCCGCATCCGCGAGGGCCCGGACCCGTATCGGGGGTCCGGCTGGCGACGCCCAGCGATGCCGAGGCGAGGCACTTCAGTGGTGAAACGGACGGCCACGACCTCGCCTCGGTCACCGCTCGGGCGGCACGCCTGGTCGCGGATTGGCAGGCAGCCGCGGTCGCGATCACTCTCGGACGGCGCGGCGCGCTGCTGTCGACCGGTGATGGCACGCCGCTGGTGATTCCCGCACCGGCGGTGACGTGCGTCGACCCCTGCGGCGCGGGCGACCGGTTCGCCGCGAGCGCGGCCGGCCTGCTGGCCGATGGCGCGCTGCCGTCGGAGGCGGTGCACGGCGCGGTCTTCGCAGCCGCGGCATTCGTCGCAGCAGGCGGCGCGTCGGCAGCTCTCCGCGACGTGCCGGATCCCGCGTCAGCGGTCGGCGAGGACGTCGTTGCTGCCGTACGGCGACGCGGCGGTGTCGTCGTGGCGACCGGCGGATGCTTCGACCTGCTCCACGCGGGGCACGTGGCAAGTCTGGAAGCCGCCCGGTCACTCGGCGACTGCCTCGTCGTCTGCCTCAACTCCGACGCGTCTATCCGCCGGCTCAAGGGACCGTCGAGACCGGTGGTGACGCAGGAGGACCGGCAGCGCGTCCTGGCGGCGCTGTCGTGCGTCGATGCGGTCGTCATCTTCGACGAGGACACGCCGGAGCGGCTGCTCGGCGAACTCCGTCCGGACATCTGGGCGAAGGGTGGCGACTACGCCGAGCGCGCGCTTCCCGAATCTCGCCTGGTCGCCGGCTGGGGGGGCCAGGCCGTCGTCCTGCCGTACCTCGACGGTCGATCGACCACCCGACTCCTCGAGCTCTCTATGAAGGGACCCCAATGACTCTGCATCCCGCCTACCTCCATCGACTGCGCTCCAGCTGTGTGCTCGCGACGGAGGTCGGCTCATGACAACCGGCACCGTCCTCGTGACCGGTGGCTCCTCCGGCCTCGGCGCTGCCACCGTGGCTGCCATCGCGGCGGCCGGCGGCCGGCCCGTCGTCTTGGATCGCCAGCCACCGCCCTCCGATACCGACTTCGAGCTCGTCGACCTCGCTGACGCCCGGGCCGCCGAGGTGTCGACTCGCGCGCTCGCCGATCGCGTGGGCGGCCTGGACGGCGTCTTCACTGCGGCCGGCGTCGATCGCTGCGGCATGCTCGCCGACGTCCCCGGCGACGAGTGGGACTGGGTGATCAAGGTCAACCTGCTCGGAACCGCCGCCGTGGTCCGGGCCGCCCTGCCGTACCTGCTGCGTTCCCACGGCCGGGTCGTGACCTGCGCCTCGACCCTCGGCCTGCGCGCCGTGAGCGACGCGACGGCGTACTGCGCGTCGAAGTTCGGCGTCGTCGGGTTCACCCGCGCGCTCGCCACGGAGACGCAGGGCACCATCGGAGTCACGATGCTCGTGCCAGGCGGCATGCACACGTCGTTCTTCGACGACCGCGAGGAGAAGTACCGCCCACCGGCTGACGCGAAGCTGAACCGGCCCGAGGACGTCGCGCAGGCCGTGGTGTTCGCGCTGTCGCAGCCGTCCGGCTGCGAGGTGCGCGAGCTGGTCGTCACGCCGTCGCGCGAGTCGTCCTGGCCGTGACAGGCGGTCGAGTTCTCGTCCTTCGCGCCCTCGGCCTGGGGGACCTGCTCACGGCCGTACCCGCGCTGCGCGGACTGCGTCGAGCGCTGCCCGCCGCCGAAATCGTCCTCGCCACCGACCCTGCTCTCCAGCCGCTCGTGGACCTCAGCGGGGCGGTCGACGTCGTGCTGCCGGCGCGCGGGCTGGGCCGGCTGTCGTGGTTGGGTCCCCCACCGGCAGTGGCGGTCAACCTGCACGGCTGCGGTCCGCAGAGCCACGACACGCTCGCTGCGCTACAGCCGGACGAGTTGTGGGCGTTCGCGACCGGGTCGTACCCAGGGCCACCGTGGCAACCCCCGGACGGCGAAGAGCATGAAGTCGAAAGGTGGTGCCGGCTGCTCGCGGCGTACGGCGTTGCGACTGACCCCGCTGACTTCGACCTGGACCGGCCGGTGGGCGTCGAGAGCCCCGCGCCCGGAGCAGTGGTGATCCACCCGGGAGCGGGTTACGCCAGCAAGCGGTGGCCGGCAGAGCGGTTCGCGACGGTGGCGCGCAGCCTTCGCTCGCGCGGGTGCCGCGTCGTGATCACCGGCTCGCGGCACGAGCTGCCCATCGCCACGCAGGTCGCGCACCTCGCGGGCCTCACGCACGAGGACATGCTGGCGGGGAAGACGTCAATCGCGTCGTTGGCCGCGCTCGTCGCTGACGCCTCGCTCGTGGTGTGCGGCGACACCGGCATCGGCCACCTGGCCACGGCGTACGCGACCCCATCGGTGCTGCTGTTCGGACCATCGTCGATCGCCGAATGGGGGCCGCCGCCGTCCCGATCGGCGCACGTGGTGCTGCGCCACCCGACCGCCGGAAGCGTGGACCCACGCGGCGACACAGTCGATCCAGGCCTGCTCGCGCTCACCGTCGACGATGTCCTTGAGGCTGCGCCGCTGGCCGGGCTGCTTGAGGGGGCAGTCAGCTAGGCGAGCCGCCGATGCTCGTGGTCATGGTGCAACAACGAGAAGGCCAGTGTGGCTGGCGAGCAGCTCGAAGTCGCGGTCGGCGTGGAGTACCTGGAGTTCCGCGCGGTGCGCCACCGCCGCGATGAGGCAATCGGACAACGCGCGGACGGTGGCTCCGCCGCGTCGGCAGCGGCGGTAGAGAGCGGCAGCTTCCTCAAAGTCGGCGAGTCCCTCGACAGGGACGAGATGGCAACGCGCCAGCATCCGGCGCAGTCGCTGGAGATGCACGTCGTCGCGAGCTCCCGCCAGCATCTCCATGACGATCACGTCGGTGGTCGCGACCGGCACCTCGTCCTCAACGAGCTGGCGAACGGCGTGATGTGTTGCTGTGCCCGTCGCCCGAAGGAACTCCACCCAGGCGGAGGTGTCAATGAGAATCACGGTGCGCGATGCGCTCGATCGGTCCTCAGCTGCGCGAGGTCGCTATCCCACCCACTGCCTTCCATGTCCAGCGCCTCATCACGGGTCAACGCTTCTCCCACCAGCCGGCGAAGCGCTAGCTCGACGGCGGCTCGCTTGGACGGCAGGCTGTAGCGCCGCATCGCCTCCTCCACCAGCACATCGTCGATCTCGATATTGGTGCGTGTCACGACACCACGATACACCTTAAGGTGTAGAGATGGCGGCTCGTTCTGTACAGCGCATGGCCGGCGCAGCGGCGGGGTAGGTCGTCACCGTGACGAATCAGAGCGGCGGCATTCCGGGGACCCAATTGAGCGACGAAGACCTCATGCGCGAGATGCAGCACCTCCACGAGACGCGGCACGACGCGGTGCTGCACGCTAGCGACGACGCGCTCGAGACGCACACCCGCCGGATGCACGAGCTGGAGGACGAGTACGTGCGCCGTGATCCGGGTCGCGACATCGACCCGGACCGGCTGCGCAGCGGCGCCCGGGAGAGATCGGGCCAGCAGGCTCAGCCGCAAGCTCTGCAGCACACAGAAGACGATGCCTACTCGTCCCTGCACGACATGGGCGGCGACATCGGCCCGGCGTCGATCGCCGGCTCCGGGGATCGACGCGACATCTGACCCCGGCCCGCCGGCGTGGCTCCCCTCTTTCAACGATCATGGACTGATGGCACGCGACACGCCGGTGAGCGGGCGCCGTCGAGGTGGATGTCTCCATGATCGTTGCTGATGGGGACGGCGGGACCGTTCTGTCGGTATGTCGTGATGGGGTCGTTCCCGGAGGGATGCGATGACCCCACAGGATGTGGTGCAGAGATTCTGGGCCGCGATTGCGGCGCGCGACTGGGCGAGCATGGCCGACCTGCTCCACCCCGACGTCGTCGTCGAGTGGCCGGCGAGCGGTGAGCGCATCGTCGGACGAGACAACGTCGTAGCCGTCAACCGTGAGTACCCCGAAGGCTGGGCCATCGACGTGCTCCGGGTGATCGGTGACGACGACGTGGTCGTCTCTGAGGTCGAGGTGCCGCACCAAGGGCTCGGCGTGTTCCGGGCCGCATCGTTCTGGACAGTCCGCGACGGGTTGATCGTCTCGGGGCGGGAGTACTGGATCGGCGTCGGCGCCGAGGAGCCGCCGGCGTGGCGGTCTGCGTACGCCGAGAAGGTGTGAGTCGTTTGCGGCCGGCAGGCAGGGGTACGCGGCGCCCTATGCGGATCGTGGTGACGGGCGCGAGCGGCAACGTGGGCACAGCGCTGCTGCGGCGGGCCGCAGCCGATGGCGATGTCGATGTCGTCGGTATCGCGCGTCGTCGTCCCGACGAGTCGGCGGCGCCGTACGCGGGCGCCACCTGGGTGACGTGCGACGTCGGTGAATCCACCTCGATCAGCACACTCATCGACGCGATGCGGGGCGCCGATGCGGTTGTCCATCTCGCCTGGCAGATCACGCCCTCGCGCGATGAGCCGGCGATGCGGCGGACCAACGTCCACGGCTCGCGGCAGGTCGCGACAGCAGCGGTGTCCGCCGACGTCCCTCACCTCGTGCACATGTCGTCAGTCGGTGCGTACTCGCCAGGGCCGCATGCCCGCCGAGTCGACGAATCGTGGCCGACCGATGGCGTCGAGACGTCTACGTACAGCCGCCACAAGTCGACCGCCGAGCGCCACCTCGACACCGTCGAGCGCGACAACCCCGAGCTCGTCGTAACGCGCGTCCGACCGTCACTGATCTTCCAGCGGGACGCGGGCAGCGAAGTTGGCCGCTACTTCCTCGGCCCGGTGCTCGCTGCCGCCGCCTCGCCGCTGCTCAAACTGTCGACGCCGATCCTGCCGGTGCCTGCGCGGCTACGGCTGCAAGCGGTCCACGCCGACGACGTCGCCAGCGCACTCGTGCAGATCGTCCGCCGCCGCGCCGGGGGCGCGTTCAACCTGGCGTCGGAGCCGGTCGTCCGGGCCGTGGATCTCGCCCAGCTGCTGGGTGCGCGGCTGGTCGATACGTCACCAGCCGTCGTCCGGCGCGCGGCCGACCTGTCGTTCCGTACGCATATTCAGCCGACCGAGGCCGGTTGGTTCGACATGGCCATGTCAGCGCCGCTGCTCGACACGACCCGTGCCCGCGAGGCGCTGGAGTGGACGCCGACCGTCGACGCCAAGGATGCGGTGAAGGAGATCCTCACCGGGGTGGCCGAAGGCGAGGGCGCCGATAGCGCACCGATGGAGCCCCGCGGCGACGCGTGATGCCGCCTACTCCCGTTGCTATGTCGTGCCCTTGGGTACGCCCGGGGCGAGCTCAATGGCCCGCCGGCGGTTGATACGCGCCGGCCGCGCCGGTCGACAGCATGGCCGCCGCGCGACCGGCCGCGCTGTCCCCGATGAAGACCCGCCGCACAGCGTCCATCGGGACGTGCAGATCGACCACGGAATCCCACGCAGAACCGCACGCCAAGCACGCGCTGCCGCCATCATGCCGGGACTGAGCATGCCGGACTCAGACTCCAGCGCGACGCATCGGCCAGATGTCGGGGGGCGTTAAGCCCGGTGGTGTTCGGTGGCGCCGCCGAGCGACTCCCACACCTCGTTCACGTTCTGGTACTCGCGGCCGTCGGGTAGCCGCTGCAGCGTGTTCAGCACCGCATCCGGCGCGTTGTTGTCGCTTGCCACGTCCACGAGGATCTGCCGGTTACCAGGGAAGGCAGCTATCCCGAGATAGCGCGCGAGCTCGCTGCGGCCCGCGACATCGCCCGCGCTCATGTCCATCCCGGCCCCGCTCGCCCCGTCGGCGTTGGGGATCAGGTCGACGTCGGGCTCGTCCTCCCCGGACGGCTCCGGGTCCAGCCATTCCTCAGCGCGCGTGCTGTGACCGCTGCGCACCATGCCCTCGGTCTGGGCCTTGAGTTTGTCGTCCTCGAGCGGGCCATGCTTGTCGCTCTGCTGCTGGCTCATGCCTCGGCCGCTACCCGCGCCCGCCAAGGCGAAACAGAGGTGAAACGGTGGCGGCAGCATGGCGGCATGAGACCTCGACGAACGGGAAGGCGTGTGGGCATGGATCTCAGCAGGCTCTCGTCGGTGTACGACGTCCCCGGGCCCTTCGCCACGGCTTACCTCGATACCAGCCGCGACTCGGAGAACGCGGCTCACGAGATCGAGCTGCGCTGGCGAGCGGCGCGCCAGGAGCTGGAGGAGCAGGGCGCCCCGGCCAGCGCTCTCGACGCGATGGCAGCCGCGATCGGCGAGGACCGCGGCGTTCCCGGACGGCACGGTCGGGTGCTCGTAGCCGCCGGCGACGACATCGTCCTCGACCTCGTCATGCCGAGTCCGCCGCGCCGCGAGATCGCGCGGTTCGCTCCGCTCCCCCACCTCATGCCGCTCATCGCGCAGGCGGGCGCGTCCGTGCCTCACGTCGTCGTCGTCGCCGACCGCGTGGGTGCCGAGGTGCGCGTGGTCGGCCCCGGAGCGCAGGAGGATGACCACGAGGTCCGTGGCAACGACTTCGACATCCACAAGGTGAAGGCCGGCGGGTGGGCGAACAAGAAGTACCAGCAGTCGGCCGAGAACACGTGGGAGAAGAACGCAAAGCTGGTTGCGGAGGACGTGACGCGGGCAGTACGCCGTACCGGAGCCGCGGTGGTCGCCGTCACCGGGGACGTCCGCGCGGTCACTGACCTGCGGGACGAGCTACCTGAGGAGGTCGCCGGCCTCGTCCAGGTCGTCGAGGAGCCATCACAGCTGGACGAGCGCGTCGCCGACATGGTGGCGTCGTACGAGCTGAACAACACCGGACAGGTCCTCGACGAGTACGAACGCGAACGCGGCCGGCACGAAGCGGCGGCCGACGGCCTCGCCGCGACAGTCGCCGCCTTACGGCAGGCACAGGTCGAGACGCTGCTACTCGTCGACCACCCAGACGCCGACGGCCGGGCGTGGATCGGTCCCGACCCGACCCTGCTCGCCCTGACCGAGCAGGAGCTGCGCGACCTGGGCGTCGAGGAACCGCAGCAGGATCGGATGGATGCTGCTCTCGTACGAGCCCTCGTCGGCACGGACGCCGCAATCGCAGTGCTGACCCAGGACACCGTCGAGCTCGACGGCGGTGTGGGCGCGGTGCTGCGCTACCCAAACCGGAGTGAGGCGTGACAAACACGCGATTCGGCTACTTTCTCTCCACCGAGGAGCAGGGGCCGGCGGAGCTGGTGACTCAGGCGCGGTTGGCGCAGGACGCGGGTTTCGAGGCGCTGTGGATCAGCGATCACTACCACCCATGGAACGACGAGCAGGGCCAATCACCGTTCGTCTGGTCCGTCATTGGTGCGCTGTCCGAGGCCGTGACGATCCCGGTCACCACGGCGGTGACGTGTCCGACGGTCCGCATCCATCCCGCCGTCATCGCCCAGGCTGCCGCCACTGCCGCCGTTCAGTTGGACGGCAAGTTCGTCCTCGGCGTCGGCAGCGGTGAGAACCTCAACGAGCACGTCACCGGCGCTCGGTGGCCGGAGACGGATGTACGGCTGGAGATGCTCGAAGAGGCCGTTGACATCATTCGAAAGCTGCACCACCACGGCGAGTTCGTCAGTCACCACGGCACGCACTACACGGTCGAGAGCGCGCGTATCTACACGCTGCCCGCCGAGCCAGTGCCGATCTACATGTCTGGCTTCGGGCCCAAGGCGATCAAGCTTGCTGGCCGAATAGCCGACGGCTTCGTCTCCACGAGCCCCGATGCCGATGCTGTCAAGCTGTTCCGCGATAGCGGTGGCCTCAGCAAGCCGACGCAGGCCGGGACGAAGGTCTGTTACAGCACCGATCGCAAGGAAGCCATCAAGACTGCTCACCGACTCTGGTCGAACTCCGGCCTGCCCGGCGAGCTGTCGCAAGAGCTGCCAAGTCCACGTCACTTCGAGCAGGCGTCGCAGATCGTCACCGAGGAGATGACGGCCGACGCCGTCGTCTGTGGCGACGACATCGACGAGCATGTGGAGCTGCTGCAGGAGTACGTCGACGCGGGCTTCGACGAGGTGTACGTCGGTCAGATGGGTCCAACGTCCGAAGAGTTCTTCCGCTTCTACTCCGAGAAGGTGCTGCCTCGATTGAATACGGCACGGTTGAGTACGGCGTGACAGAACGCGTCGATGAGGCGACACGAATCGCGCATGACGTCTTTGGTTGGGAGGCCCTTCGAGTCGAGCAGGAGCAAGGCGTCGGCGCGCTCCTCAGTGGCCGCGACGCACTCGTCGTCATGCCGACGGGTTCGGGTAAGTCGGCGATCTACCAGGTAGCAGCACTCCTGCTCGACGGTCCCACGGTCGTGGTCTCGCCGCTGCTGGCTTTGCAGCGTGATCAGCTCCGCGCCCTGCTTGCGCGCGGCGACTCGACCGGCGGCGCAGTGCGCGTCAGCTCGCACGAGCGCGGCAGCGAACGGGCGGCTGCGTACGAGGCGCTGCGCGCGGGCGAGGCCGAGTTCTTCTTCGTCACCCCCGAGCAGCTGGCAAGGGACGAAGTCCTCTCGTCCGTCGCCACGGCGAAACCCTCCCTGTTCGTCGTCGATGAGGCGCATTGCGTCTCGGCGTGGGGTCACGACTTCCGGCCCGACTACCTCCGGCTCGGTGCAGCAGCCGATGCTGTCGGCCGCCCGCCGCTGCTCGCGCTCACCGCCACGGCGTCGCCACAGGTCCGCGAGGAGATCGTCGCGCGCCTGCACATGCGCGACCCTGCCGTCATCGTGTCCGGCTTTGACCGACCCAACATCTTCCTCGACGTGACTCGACCGCTGAGCGCAGCCGAGCACAAGGAGTCAGTGCTGCTGCGTACCGTCGCAGCGACGAAGCCGGCGATCCTGTACGCGCCGACGCGGGCGACGACCGAGGAGTACGCCGAGCAGGTCGACGATGTCGGGCTGAGTGCCGTGGCATACCACGGCGGGATGAACGGCCGACGGCGCGAAGCTGCACAGCAAGCCTTCATGGATGGGACAGCCGATGTTGTCGTTGCCACGTCGGCATTCGGGATGGGCATCGACAAGCCGGACGTCCGTACGGTGCTGCATGCGTCGGTTACGTCGTCTTTGGACACCTACTACCAGGAGATTGGGCGCGCCGGCCGAGACGGCGAGGCGGCCGAAGCGGTGCTGTTCTATCGACCCGAGAACTTCGGCCTCCGAGAGTTCCTCGTCACCGCTCCAGCAAAGGCGCAGGACTTGTACGCCACCGTGGCCGCGCTCGAAGCCGGCATCGATGCAACCGATCGCAGAGCGCTGCAGGACCGCACTGGTCTGAGCCCGCGTACCGTCGTCCGGATGCTCAACCTGTTGCTCGACGTCGGCGGCGATCCACAGAAAGCTCTAGAACGCGAGGAAGTCCGCGTGCGGGTGGAGCGATCGCGGCTCGAGGCAATGCGGGCGTACGCCGAAACGACCGACTGCCGACGCCGACTCCTGCTCGGCTATCTGGGCGAAGACCAGCCCGATCCCTGCGGGTCCTGCGACAACTGCCGCGCGGGTACATCGCGATCGGCACGCACTCGCCAGGCCGACGGGCTCGTGGCGGGTGTGCGTGTCCGGCACGCGGACTGGGGCGGCGGGATGGTCGTCGAGGGCGACGCCGACACCGTAGCCGTGATGTTCGACGAGGTCGGCTTCAAGACCTTGTCGAGAGAGATCGTCGAAGAGAAGGATCTTCTGGAACGTGAAGAATCAGTCGCTGGGTAGAAGGGTCGGCATGGACGACGCGAAGGCACGCACTCTCATCACCGAGCAGCTCGACAGCATCGCCTCGCAGCGAGCACGCTTCGACAGCGAAGCGGGGCCGACGGGTATCGAGGACCGCGATGTCGGCGACGAGGTCGACATCTCGCAGCGGCTGCAGGGGCAGAGCGAGGACGACGCGCTGGTCGCCGCGCTCGACCGCGAACGCGGCCGACTCGAGGAGGCGCTCGCGAGGCTCGATGCCGGTAACTACGGGACATGTGAGATCTGCGGTTCCGCGATCGAGGACGAACGGCTAGAGACCCTTCCGTGGACGCGCCGGGACGCGCAGCATGCGCCGGATCCCGACAACGGCAGGTGACTGACGGTGTTCCGGGGAATCGACAAGGTCCTGATCGACGTCGACGACCAGGAGCGGGCCAAGCAGTTCTGGACCGTGATGATGGGCTGCGACGTGGTGCAGGACACGCCCTACGGTGACGAGCGGTGGCTCGAGGTACGCACGCCGGACGGTCGTGGCGTGCTGGTGCTCACTCCACGTCAGCAACCGCCACGCGAACGCGTGCCTGACCGCCTGCCGTCATCACCAATCTTCTTCTCGTGCAACGACATCGAACGCACCTATCGTGAACTGACTGAGCGCGGTGTGGTCTTCTCGCAGCCACCCGTGCACGAGCAGTTCGGCTGGTGGTCGATGTTCGACGACACCGAAGGCAACCGCTTCGCGCTGACGCAGCGAGACGACTAGTCAGTTTCGGTCGGCCACGCGGTGCCGCTTGGCAACGCGACGCAACTGCAGCACCCGCGCCACGCCCGCCATCGCTACGAGGAGCGCTCCGAGGACCGCGGCTAGCAGCATGGCGGCGCCAAGCGGCATGCTGCCGTCGAACCCGAGGAACCGTAGGGGCACCGACCGGTTGTTCTGCAGGATGAAGATCAGGAGCAGGAGCAGCAGCACCGCGAATGCAATCGACGCCACCCAGACGCCGCTCGTGCGCGTCGGCTCGACGACATGGTCTCCCGGACGCCTCGCCGTGGCGCGGGGAGTCGTGCCGGACGGCGTGCCGGCAGGAATGTCGCCGGCAGGAATGTCCGTGGCAGGGGTCTCGGTGGCGGGGATCTCGTTGGTTGGGATGTCGGTGGTAGGACGCGGGTCAGGCTCGCGCGAACCGCTGGTCATGGCCGGACCATACCCATGAGCACACCGCTCACCCACGTCTCGTACTCCTCGGTTGACCAGCCACGTCCATCGACGAGCAGGCGACGTACCTCTGGGGAGATCAACGTCCAGACCTGGTCGCGCGCCTGCTGCACGTCGAGGTCGTCCCGCAAGAACCCGTGGAGCTGGGTGACGATGCGCTCTGCCCCGGCGAGCCGCTCCCGCTGGATGGTCGCGCGCAGCTGCTGAAGCTCGACGTTTCCTGCGCTTGCCCCCTGGTCGACGATCGTCCACAGCGGTGCCAGTCGTTGGTGCAGCACCGTGCCCAACGCGACGAACCGAGCGATCTTCCGGCGCGGGTCGGGCTCGGCGTAGATGGCGGCGAACTCCGGGCGCTGCGCCAGCGGCACCGGTTCGTCGTCACCGACCAGGGTGATGTCCCAGATCACCTTGACGAGCGCGGCCTTGCCGCCCACCGTCTTGTAGATCGTCTCGACGGAGACGCCGGCAGCATTTGCTACGGCGGTCATCGTGGTGGCGGCGTATCCCTGCTCGAGTAGCAGTGTCCGAGCGGCCTCCACGATCCGCCGTTGGCTGACCCGTGCTCGATCGCGACGAAGAGTCGCGTCGTACGGCCGTCGCCCGGTGCTCATCGTCGTGAACCGTCCTCTCGTCCGGAACGTACATTGATTACAGTATCTTGTAATCAATGAGAGGAAGAGTGGCTGTCGTGGCCTACGCCGGTCTCGCCTACGACGACTCGGGCACCGGCGATCGGCCGGCGATCGTGCTGCTGCACGGCTGGGCGACGCGACGCACATCGATGCGGCCGATCTTCGACGCGCTGCGGACGTCGTACCGAGTGATCAACGTCGACCTTCCGGGTCACGGCGACAGCCCCGTACCGGACGACGAGGATCACCTGGCCGTGCCTGTCGTTGCTCAGGACATCGCCGCACTATGCGCTGCCCGCGGGATCACGTCCGCGGTTCTCGTTGGGCACAGCTTCGGCGGCGCAATCGCGCTCGAGCTAGCTGCGCAGCGACCGGATCTCGTCGAGGCCGTCGTTGCGGTGGAGGGCATCCTGTTCACGCCGGCAGCGATCGTCGAGCAGAGCGCCGGCCTGTTCGCCGCTCTGCGATCGCCGGCATGGCGCGAGGTGATGACCGAGGTGCTCACGGCAGGGTTCTTGCCGTCGGACGACCAGGCACTTCTGCAGCGACTCATCGACGAGATGCAAGCGATGCCGCAGCACGTTGTCGCTGCGATCCCCAACCAGGTGCTGCGCTGGAATGTGGAATCGGCGGCCAAGACCGTGGGGGTAGCAGGCACGCCGCTGCTCTACATCGAGGGGCCGGGCGGACTGGCTGATCTCGACGCGCTGCGGGAACGCTGCCCCCAGCTCGTGGTTGGGAAGACGGTGGGCGTGGGGCACGACCAGATGTTGGAGACGCCGACCCAGACGGTAGCGATGATCTCCGCGTTCCTCGCCGCGACTCTCGACCATCAAAGAAGTGTTTGACACTTGACGGCAGGGAGCGGAGACTGCCCAACATGTCTTCGGAGGTCGGTGAGCTTCGCGCGCTCGCGCACCCCATCCGGTTGCGAATGTCATCACTGCTGACGAACACGACGATGTCTGCGGCGGAGCTCGCCCGAGAGCTGGACATCACGCACGCCAACGCGAGCTACCACGTGCGACGGCTGCATCGAGCCGGTCTCGTCAAGGTCGCCGAGGAGCGCCGCAATCGAGGCGGCCTCGAGAAGCGTTACACGGTGGATCTCGAAGCGACGCTGGTCGGCGACGACAGCGCCGGCGAGGCGTGGTTCGGCTCTTTGGCCAACGAGTTGGTCCGCCGAGCACCGCTGCGCCGCGTGGAGTCGAGGAGGGGCAACGCGGCCTCTGCGGATGCTGAGCTCTGGGTCGCGCCGGCCGTGTGGAAGCAGGTCGTCGCCGAGGTACGTGACGCGATGACGACGTTGCACCAAGCGGCACAGGCGCCGCGCGCGAAGGGCACGCAGCCCGTGAGTGCCACCGTCGCGCTGTTCCGGATGAGGTCGTGACCGGGGCGCTCGAGCCGTTTCGCTCGGCAGCATTTCGTTACCTCTTCGTCGGCCGCTTGGTCTCCTTCCTCGGAACTGTCATCGCACCGGTCGCGGTCGCGTTCGCCGTCCTCGACCTCGGCGGATCGGCGAGCGATCTCGGACTGGTCCTCGCCGCTCGCTCCCTTCCGATGATCGTTTTCGTCCTCGTTGGCGGCGTCGTTGCGGATCGCCTGCCCCGGCAATTCGTCCTCGTCGCCGCCAATGGGCTCAGCGCAGTCACTCAGGCAGCCGCAGCGGCACTACTGCTCACGGAGAACGCCAGCATTACCTCGCTCATGGCGCTCGAGGCAGTCAACGGAGCGTCGAATGCGTTTCTCTTTCCTGCGATTGTTGGCATCACCCCTCAGACCGTCTCGCCGCCAGTCCTCCAGCAGGCGAACGCGTCGCTGCGACTCGGGCAGAACGCGGCGTTCATCGGCGGATCCGCGGTGGCCGGACTCCTCGTAGCCACCATCGGGTCCGGGTGGAGTCTGGCCATCGACGCCGCGACCTTCGCGCTCGGCGCGCTGTTTCTGTCTCGGATCCGGCTGCCTCGCGGCGATCGCATCGTCGGCGGCAGCGCGTTGCGGGAGTTGCGCGAGGGCTGGACAGAGTTTCGTGCGCGCACCTGGGTGTGGGTGATCGTCGTGCAGTTCACGTTCGTCAACCTTGCGCTGGCCTGCGGGTACACGACGCTCGGCCCCGTCATCGCCGACGACACGGTTGGCCGGCGGGTCTGGGGACTCGTCCTCGCTAGTCAAGCCATCGGCTTGATTCTCGGTGGATTGCTGGCGCTGCGGGTGCGGCCGTTGCGACCGCTGCGCTTCGGCGTGGCCTTCAGCGTGCTGATCGCTCCCCTCCTCGGCGCGCTCGCCTTCGCACCGCAAGCCCTTCCCCTCGTGCTGTGTGCCGTTGCGGCCGGGATCGGGATCGAGGTGTTCAGCGTCACGTGGGATCTGTCCCTGCAGCAGCACATTCCCTCGGATCGGCTGAGCCGCGTCGCGTCGTACGACGTCCTCGGCTCCTTCGTGTTCATCCCGGTGGGGTACGTCGCCGCAGGTCCCCTGTCGGACGCCTTTGGCATCACTGCGACCGTCGCCGGCTGCGCCATCCTGGCCCTCGCAGGCGCGCTGGGCTCACTGTTCGTCCGCGATGTTCGTGATCTGCGGCGGACCGATGTCGATGCAGCGCCGGCTCGAGCGTCGTAGGTGTAGAAGAGGAGACACTCATGCGCTACTTACTCTTGCTGTACGACGATGCCGACCTGGTCGCTCACCTCCCCGCAAACGAACTGCGGCGCATCTACGGTGAGCACCTCGCATTCGTCGATCGGATCCGCGACGACGGCACGTACGTGACGAGCGGACCACTCGACGCTCAGGCGGCCACCCAACTGCGGCGTGACGACAGCGGCTCGATCCTCGTGACTGACACCCCGCTGCCTGAGACGCGAGAAGTGCTCGGCAGCTTCTACCTGGTCGAGGTGCCGGACGACGCCGCGGCTCGCGCCCTAGCCGCAGCCATTCCCGCGAGCCCCGGACTCCTTGTCACCACGATTCCGGTCGTGCCGATCTGAGCGGGATCGAGGAAGATCCCGCGCGTTTCCGGTTCGGGATCGAGGCAGAGTTCGCTCTCCAGCGCAGCGACGGCTGGCTCGAGGATCCGTCCACGCTGAGCTATCGATCCGTGCAAGACGTGGTGGATGAGCTGCCAGAACATGACGATCCAGACCTCGACGTTGGTGACCTCGGCATCAAAGCGAAGCGCTGGTATGTCGAGGGCGACGAACGCTTCGATGACTCTGGTCGCTTCCTGGACTGCGTGCTCAAGGGAATCGAAACTCGGACGCCTCCCCTGATCGGGATCGCGGCGACGCTGGACGCGCTCGAGGAGCAGACTCGCGCCCTCGCCGAGGCCGTCGATCTACGCGGCTGGCGCCTGATCAGCATCGGCTGGCATCCGTACTGCACCGGCTACACGGCCAGCCCCGCGTACAACGCGTGGGAACTGCAGTTCCGAGAGGCGCACGCCGAGTACGCCGCCCCTGACGTCTACATGCTGTCGTACGGACCGGATCTCAACCTGTCGCGACCGGGAGCCAGCGATGCAGATGCGGTCGACTTGGCGCGCAAGCTCACGTTCTACAGTCCGCTGCTGGTTCCGCTGTCGTTCAGCTCGCCGTTCCAGTACGGCCGGCCGGCGAGCATGTTCTCGGTGCGGACCTACCACCGCACGGGACGACGCGCGGCCGCTCGCGCCTTCGTCGATCCCGAGAGCCCCCTGCTGATGGGTCACCGGGAGGCGCCCCCGCTGATCCACGCTGCTCGGGTTCCGGCGGAGCGAGGACGGGTGGAGTTCAAGGCCTTCGACGCGCTGCCGTCGCCGCAGGTCTACCCGTCGCTGCTAGCGCTCCTTGCCGGGCTCGCCCTCGACACGAGCCTGCTCGGGCGCGCCGACGTGCCTGACGCGGCGGCCCATCGGCGTGCTGCCCAGCACGCCTTCGACGACCCCGAGCTGGCCGCGGGTGCTGCAGCTGTCGTCGACGCGGCTGCGCGGGCACTTGCGGGCTCGCCGCTGCTCGATGTGCTGCAGCCCGTGGCCGAGTCGGTTGCGTCGCGGCGAACCCCAGCTCATGCGATGCTCGAGACGTACGAGCTGTCCGGAGGTATTCGGCTACCAAGCGTTGATTGAGCGGAGTCGCGGGAGGACTGCGTGCAGCATGGCGTCGCAGTGGTCGGCGCCGGACCGCTGGGGGCAGCCACCGCACGTGAACTCGTCCATCGCGGGGTCCCGAACGTCGTACTCCTCGACGGCGAATCCCCGGACGCTCACCGTGCCCCACGTGCCGCCTACCGCAGCTCCGGAGGCAGCATCTGCTGGTACCGCTCCGACCCAGCTAAGGCCGAGCTGATCCGAACGACAGCGGAGCACGTTCAGCGCCGGGTTGCCGACGGTGCTCGCATCGACGTCCGCGAGCTGCCCTACCTCCTGCTCGAGCACGGAGTCCAGGTGCCCGCGTTGAACGTCAACAGCAGCGAGTTCGTCGCAGACCTGGCGGGCGAGGCGACTCGCGGCGGCGCGCTGCTGCAGCGGATCGGCGTGGTCGACGCCATCACGCCGACGCAGACCGGGTGGGAGGTCCGATCCGGAGCGGACACCGTGGCGGCCACGGTCGTGGTGCTCGCGCTCGGCGTGGGTAACGTCTCCCTCTTTCCCTGGGCTGCAGCCACGGCTGGAGAAGCGTCAGCTTTTCGTGCTCGACCTGCCGGTGGATGAGGACCGGGCCCGGATGCCCCACGTCGTCGCGCGAGTCGGCAACGGCTACGCGTACGTGTTCGTCAAGAACCTTCCGGAAGGCCGACGCGTCGTCCTCGGCCAGGAGGACCTCGTGCCCGACGACGACCCCACCGGACCGGTGGACTACCTCGCCCAGCTCCTCGGGGCTGGTGTCGCCGACGCCTTCCCATTTCTCGCCGCCGCTCGAGCCGACGGCATCCTGTGGGGAATGGACTGGGCCGACAAGTTTCCACAGGTCTGCGCCGGCGAACAGCCGACGCTGCTGGCCATCAATTGCGGGAGCGGTGTTCGGGCCTGCATTGGCGCTGGGCGCGCGGCCGCGGACGCGGTCGAGCGCGCGTTGAGCGCCGCCTGACGGTGTCCTTCTGAACGAACCTGCCTACGGTGGCGGAGTGGGGAAAACGCGCGGCTGGGTCCTCATGGGCCTCATCGTGGTCGCGGTCGCTGTCGGGTTCTCTGCGGCCCCTGCGCTGGCCCATACCTCGTTGCTGTCGAGCACACCTGCCGACAGCGCGGAACTCGATGCCCCACCCGCTGCCGTCGAGCTCGTTTTCACCGAGCCGGTGAACCCAGAGCTCGTCACCGTCGTCGTTACGAACGCCGCCGGAACACAGTGGCAGGCCGGTGCCCCAGTCGTCTCCGCCGCGAACGTCTCGCAGCCGCTTCAGCCACTGACCGAGGCTGGCGAGTACGTCGTGGCGTACCGCGTGGTGTCGGCTGACGGCCATCCCGTCACCGGGGAGGTGGGGTTCGTGCTGAGGTTGCCCGCGCCCGCGCCTTCCACCACCTCCACCGCTCCGCGCAGTGTCACCGCCCTGCCGACGTCGACTCCGATCGCCGCTCGCGCGCAGCCACCATCCACTGAGGACTCCGCGAGCAGTTCCGCCTGGACGTACGCTGCAATCGGGCTCCCTGTCGCAGCGCTGCTGTTCGCCGTCGGCCTGGGGATCGCCCGATCTCGAGCCCGATCCCGAGGAGGCACGGGGGGCCATGGCCGTTGATCGCGAGTCACGACCGGCCGCCGTGCCAGCCGAGGTTCCGACGTCGACGCCCCCGCCCGGCACCGTGCTCGCGCTGTCGATCTCGGCTGGGATCGCAGTCCTCCTGCTGGGCCTGTGGGCCGGCAATGCCCTGACTCCGGAGTCCATCCCTGGACTGCCCAGCGCCGGTCCACTGACCCCCTTGGCACTGCCCATCGCCAAGTTCGTGTTCGACCTGAGTGCGCTGGCCACGGTGGGCACATTGGTCGCCGCCGTGGCGCTCGTTCCTTCCGCGGGAGCGGACGTCACGGCAACGGGCATCCGCTGCCTGCGTGCGGCCGCCGTCTGGGCTGCGGTGTGGGCTGCGAGCGCGCTGGTCACGTTCGTGCTCACGCTGTCGGACATCCTCGGCGTCCCGGCATCGCAGGTCCTCGACAGCAACACCCTGAGCAGCTTCGCCGGGTCGATCTCCCAGGGACGCGCGCTGCTGTTCGTCTTCGGACTCGCCGTGATCGTTGCGGCGGCTGCACCGTTCGTCGTGTCGCTCGACTCGGGAGCCGTACTGCTCCTGGTGAGCGTCGTCGCGCTGCTCCCCGTTCCCCTCACCGGTCACGCCGCCGGCGTCGCCGACCACGATGTGGCGACATCGAGCCTGGTGGCCCACGTTGTGGCGGGCTCCCTGTGGGTGGGTGGGCTGGTCGCCCTCGTGCTGTACGTGCGTCGCTCGGCGGACGCGCTCTCAGTTGCGGTACCGAGGTTCAGCGCGCTCGCCCTGTGGTGCTACATCGCGATCGGGTTCTCGGGTCTCGTCAACGCCTGGGTACGGCTCGGCGGCATCGATGCGCTGTGGAGCTCACGCTATGGGCTCCTCGTGGTCGGCAAGATCGCCGCCTTCGTAGCGCTCGGCGTCTTCGGCTGGTGGCACCGCCGCCGCGCGCAGTCATTCCTCCGACTGGCGGCGGGCGAGGTCGTCGTCATGGCCGCGACGATCGGCCTGGCGGTGGCGCTCTCACGGACGCGCACACCCGTTCCGGACGTTCCGGCGACGAACGTCTCCGCCGCGGAGGCGGTGCTGGGCTTCGATCTGCCGCCGTACTCCCTGAGCGAGGTCCTCACCGGTTGGCGGCCCGACATGATCGTGCTGCTCGTCGTCGGTACGGCCCTGTGGCTCTATCTCGCCGGCGTGCGTCGGCTGTCTCGACGCGACGTCCACTGGCCGGTCGGGCGAACGCTGGCGTGGATCGGTGGTCTCGCCGTCGCCGCGTTCGTCCTCAACAGCGGGCTCGCGGCGTACGGCCGAGCTCTGTTCAGCGCGCACATGCTGCAGCACATGACGTTGACGATGATCGTGCCCATCCTGCTGGGCATGGGTGCGCCGATCACGCTGGCGCTGCGTGCCTTGCCGGCACATCCGGCAACCGGTCCGCGCGGCGCTCGGGAATGGCTGCTCGTGATGCTGCACAGCCGCATTGCGCGCGTTCTCACCCACCCGGTTGTGGCGCTGACGCTGTACGTCGTCACGTTGTACGGCTTCTACTTCACGCCGCTGTTCGACCTGTCGCATCGCAGCCATCTCGCGCATGCGCTGATGCACCTGCACTTCATCGCGATCGGCTGCCTCTACTTCTGGCCGATTCTCGGCATCGACCCGATGCCGCGTAAGTTGCCGCCGCTCGGCCGGATCCTGCTGCTGTTTGCAAGCGTTCCGTTCCATGCATTCTTCGGCGTTGCGCTCATGTCCAGCTCGACGGTGCTGAGCGAGGAGTGGTACGCCAGCCTCGGCTTGCCGTGGGTCGACTCGATGCTGGCTGACCAGAACGTTGGCGCCGGCATCGCGTGGTCGTTCGGCGAGGTGCCGACGGTCCTCGTCCTGCTCGCGATATTCGTCCAGTGGTATCGCTCAGACAATCGCGAGGCGAAGCGCGCCGATCGACGCGCCGACCGAGACGGCGATGCGGAGCTGGCCGCGTACAACGACTACTTGGCCCACCTGGCGAACCGCCACGAGCAGCGGAGCTAGGATGCCGCCGCGCACGCACGTCGGAATGGCACGAGGAGACAGCAAAGATGCCTCAGGGCAAGGTGAAGTGGTTCAACTCCGAGAAGGGCTACGGGTTCATCGCGCAAGACGGCGGTGGTCCGGATGTCTTCGTCCACTACTCGGCCATCGCGTCGAGCGGCTACCGCACCCTGGACGAGGAACAGCTCGTCGAGTTCGAGGTCGTGCAGGGGCAGAAGGGTCCGCAGGCGGACAACGTCCGGCCGCTCTGACTCCCTCCTCCATCTTCTGGAGGACCATCTGTAGCCTCCTCCGGAACCCGCAGGGACCGCATCATCCCTGCCTGGGATGATGCCGGCCATGGGTACCCGGGTCGCTGTCGCGGCGAGCAACTCCATCGCCACGGACGCTGGGCTGCGCCTCGCCGAGCTCGGCGGCAATGCTGTCGATACCGCGATCGCGGCCGTCCTCGTGGCCATGGTGTGCGAGCCAGGCGTCGCGTCGCTGGGCGGTGGTGCATTCGTCACCTTGGCGCCGGCTGACGGATCGCCGCCGATCACCGTCGACGGCAACGTCGAGATGCCCGGCCGCGGGCTCGATGCGGACCGCTTCGGTCACGGCGTGCGCGACATCTTCACCGAGTACGCCGGCGGGACGGCGATGGGCGTCGGGCACGGGTCGGTGGCCACGCCTGGTGCGCTGGCCGCCTACGGCCTGGCGCACTCCCGATACGGACGCGCACCCTGGCGTGAGGTCGTCGCTCCGGTCGTCGAGGCCGCCCAGAAGGGCTTCCCGCTCGGGCGGATCTCGGCGGAGTACCTCGGTTACGTGCATGAGTTGGTCTACGGCTGGCAGGCCGACAGCTACGCCGCCCTCCACGACGACGATGGGCGCCTGCTCGGTGCCGGCGACATCATTCATATCCCGCACCTGGCCGAGTCGCTTGAGCTCATCGCCACCGAAGGCCCGGACGTCTTCTACCGCGGAGAGATCGCCGAACGCATCGCCGCCGACATGGCCGAGAACGACGGTCTGGTCACGGCGCAGGACCTGGCCGAGTATGCCGCCGACGAGCGCCCCGCGCTGTCGACGACGCTGCATTCGGCCAGCGGTGAGTGGCAGTTAGCCACAAATCCGCCACCGGCGATCGGTGGTGTGGTCCTCGCGGCAATGCTGCACCTTGCCGACAAGCTCGCACCTGACGACCTCGTGCACCTCATTGCCGTGCAAGACGCGGTGCTGCGATTCCGTACGGACGTTCTCGACGTTGCACCGGACAGATCGGCCGCTGCAGCGTCGCTTCTCGACATGGTCGCATCCGGCAAGCTCGTGGCGAATCGCCTGCCGACATCAGCGTC
Organism: uncultured Actinomycetota bacterium; assembly: GCA_963801015.1. GTDB lineage: Bacteria > Actinomycetota > Actinomycetes > CAWDCV01 > CAWDCV01 > CAWDCV01. The sequence continues at coordinate 1,135,444 of CAWDCV010000002.1, forward strand.
GACGGTGCACGTCTCGGCCGTCGACGCGGAAGGCGCAGCATGTTCCATTACCTCCTCAGCGGGATACGGGTCTGGCGTGATGACGCCGGGAACGGGAATCTGGCTGAACAACTGCCTGGGTGAGCAGGAGCTGAACCGGCTCGGGCTGCATTCGTTGCCGCCGGGCGAACGACTCGCCTCCAATATGGCGCCCAGCGTGGGACGCGGCCCACACGGCGAGGTCCTCGCCATTGGCTCGCCCGGCGCCAACCGGATCACCACAGCGCTTCAGCAGGTCATCACTGCATTCGTCGATGGCGGCATGCCGCTCGCCGAGGCAATCGCGAAACCCCGGCTCCACGTCCGGCACCCGGTCGGGCGTCACGGTGCTGCGGTGGTCGAGTACGAGCGCGATCTCGAGCTTCCCGAGCTGCCGTGGCGTACTCACGAGCACAAGGTGCACTCGATGTACTTCGGCGGCGTCGCTGCAGCGTTGCGGACCGCTGACGGCGAGCTCGAGGCAGCAGCTGACCCGCGCCGATCGGCGGTTGTCGCGGTCAGCGCCTGACGTCGCTCAACAGCGGACCTCAGAGCGGCAGCGGCGACCACTCGCGCACGCTGACGACCTCGACCCCATCGACCGAGTAGTACGGATCGTCGGCAATGACTGCGTCCGCAGCTGCCTGGTCGGGCACGTCGAGCAGGATGAGCGACCCAGACTCGTCGGCCAGCGGCCCAGCGAGCACGACGATGCCGTCGGCCTTGAGCGATGCGAGACGTTCGCGGTGCGCCGGGCGTGCGGCGAGTCGCTGGGTGCTGTCCGATCCAAAGGACAACTCGAGAACGAACATGACCGATTCCACCACGCGCCCGGCACTGCCCGCCGAGGTGTCAGGTCTGCGTCGACTGGTCCTGGGCCTGCTCGCTCGATCCCGCGATCACGTGGTGGTCCGTACTGGACTCGACCTGGATCCGGCGCGGCTTTGCCTTCTCGGCCACCGGAATGGTCACCGTGAGGACGCCGTTCGCGTAATTCGCCGAGATACCCGAGGCGTCGACACCGTCGCCGAGGGCCAGCTGTCGCATGTACGAACCGGTGAAGCGCTCGCTGGCAATCCACTGCACGGACTCCTCCGTGCGCGGCGAGCGTTCGGCGCGAATGGTCAGCGTGCCGTTGTCCACGTCGATGTCGACTGAGCCGGGATCCACCCCCGGCAAGTCGGCCTCCAAGACGTACCGGTCAGTGCCGCGGTACAGATCCATCGGCATGAATCGCGGCGATCGCGCCGATCCTGCTGGAACGCCCAGCAGCTGCTCGGAGAGACGATCGAGGTCGCGGAACGGGTCGAAGCGGAGCACGGTCTTCTCACCTCCACAGAGACAGGGAACTGATGGATCTACTATTAGCACTCTCCCCCGCAGAGTGCTAGACCTAACGTGCTGATATTCGGGCTACTTGTCGTCCTCCGACTGCTTGAAGCCGGCGAGGAACTCCTCCACCTGCGCCCCGATCTCGTCGGCTGTCGGCAGCGCCGAGCCGGCAAGGTTGCCCAATGCTGCCTGCCGTGCGCCCACGAATGCGTCGTACTGCTTCTCCAGTGCCTGGATCGCCTCGGTGTTGTCGCCCGACTCGGCGACCTGGGTGGCGATCTCGGCGTCCGCAGTGTCAGCCACCCTCGTCAGGTCGGTGGTTGGCAGGGCGAGATTCGTTGCGCTCGTGACCGACTGGATCAGCGCGAGCGCCCCGCGCGGGTACGGAATCTCGGTCAGGTAGTGGGGAACGTGTGCCGCGAACCCCATCGCGTCGCGGCCCGCCTCCCCCAACCGGTACTCGAGCAGTCCCGACATGTGGCCGGGCACCTCGATCGATCCGACCCACGGATTCGCGCCGGTCACGAGCCGCTTATCGGTGGCATGCATCGTCAGCGTGATCGGCCGCGTGTGCGGTACAGCCATGGGAATGCTCGCCATCCCGACGGTCAGCCGTACGTTGAACCGCTCCACCAGGCCGATCACTGCGCCCACGAAGCGTTCCCAGCGGTAATCGGGCTCGGGACCGGTCAGCAAGAGGAACGGCGTGCCTGCCTCATCACGGACGGCGTGCAGGATCAATTCACTCGACGCGACCTCGCTGTAGTGGTCCTCGACGAACGTGAGGCGGGGTCGGCGGGCGCGAAAGTCGATCAGCTCGTCGACATCGAACGTGGCCAGGGGAACGTGGTCGAGCGACGACAGCAGTGACTCGACCGCGAGCCGGCTGGCGGCACCCGCATCGAGGAACCCGCTGAAGCTGTGGAGCATCGTTGCGCCGCTCAGCTCCCAGCCGTCCGGCACATCGTTCAGCTCATACAGGTCCTCGGGGGACAACACCGCGTCTCCTTGCTTGTTCTCGTCGCTCGTCTTGCGTGCCCTCATCCTTCCTCGGTCTGGCGCTGAATGCTCAGGGTCGGAACCGAGCGCCTCTTATCGAGCCAGCAGAGCCTCTCCGGTCGCCACGAGGCTTCATCAACGACGACCAGGCCCGCTTTCATCCGGTGGACCAGGTCGTCGCTGGCCTGGCTCCGCCGGAAGAACGCGAATTCCGGTGGTGCCGATTCCGCGGCCATCGCCGCCATTTCCTCCGGTCCTGGCTCCTTCGCGCTCGGCTGGGCGATCCGTCCCACTACCGGCGCCGGGGGCGGGGGCGGTCCGGGCGCCGTCAGCGGTGGCCCATCGACCGCCCACACCGTCCGCCCGGGTAGGCACAGGCCGGCGATGACGCCGGTCACCGCGGCGTCAGGACCTGCCACTGAGGTGTCGCGGCCAGCGCGGAGCTCGTCGACGACCTGGCACTGCTCGTCCGTCGGCCCGTCGAGTCCGACCAGCGCGGCCGCCGCGTCGAGGTCGAGCGGGCCGGAGGGACCGCGCCGTACCGGCCAGCGGGGAAAGACCGACTCCGGCCAGGTGTACGGCAGGTCGGGAGAAACGTCAGGAAAGAACGGCCGGTACCGCTCCGGATCCTTGCGGACCAGCGACGCCTGGTGGCTGCGGTGCACGTCGTCGCGACCGATCCACGGCGGCAGCTGACCGTTGTCGTACAACTCCTGCCAGCCCGGCACGACCCCGCCGGTGAAGTCGAGCAGCGACTTGCGGGTCGAGTCGGCGCGTCCGGCCGCCTCCCACGCGTCGCAGACGGCGAAGCCGTACACGACTAACGCCGGCACGAAGCCCCGCCACATCCGGACCGCGGGATGGTTCTTCCAGGCGTACGTCGGCCAGGTCAGCGCCCGCAGGATCTGATAGTTCTCGACCCGCTGCTTGCCCAGTCGCGGTGTGTCGAGGACCGCGGCGCTCTCGCGAAAGTCGGGGTACGGCAGGAACGTCTGCACGGATATGAGTCGCCCCTCGCTTACCTGTAGATGACTGCTACTTGACCTGCTTTGCCTGCGTTACAGATGTTTTCGTAAAAAGACAGCAAAGGCGCGCCGGGCGGACTTGATCACCCTACGAGTCGGATCGATACGTTCTGCGCCGTGATCAGGGGGATCACGACCGCACCTGTTCCACCCGATTCTCGGTTCCCTACCCGATCACAACAGAGCGGGGTCAACGAGCATGGCCGGACGGCACGCAGCCGTAATGCAAGACAGCCCCTGGGATCGCCACCAGCCCGACCCGGCACCCGACGCGTTCGAGGCGGACGTACCCCGCCAGCGCGACGGCGAAGCCACAATCAGTTCGGGAAGCGCAGCGATTCCAGATCGGTCCGCGGGCAAGCACGCAGACCCGCGTGGCTCTGCCTCGGCGCTCTCGCGGCGTCAGGCGCTGGTCGTGGTCGGCGCCGGGCTCACCGCCGCCGCGTGTGGTGGAACCCCGTCCGCGCGTCGCGCGATCGACAAGGCGGTTCGCTCCAACCCGAACCTGCCGTGGTCGTCGGTCACGACGCCGTCGCTCACGACGCCGGCCCCGGGCACGTACGCCATCCCGGGCACCGAGCAGTGGAACGGTGGCTCCGGCATGAGCGGCACCGGCCGCCGCCGGGCGACGACGACCCGCTCCGCGCCGCGTACCGCCGCTCCGGCCCAGGCTCCCGCCGCGCCGGCCCCCGAGGCACCAGCCCCGGCCCCCGGCCCGCAGTACCAGATGCCGGTTCCGTCGGGCGCCCCGCTGAACACCGACCAGGCCGCGCACCTGCTGCGTCGCGCGACGTTCGGCCCGACGCCCGAGTCAGTCGGCGAAGCCACCATGCTCCACCTCGAGGGGTGGCTGGAGTGGCAGCTCGCGCCGCAGACGATCGACGACACGTTCACCGATGGGCTGATGGCGCGCTACCCGCTCCTCGCCCTGAACTCTGCGCAGCTGCAGAGCCAGCTCGACGACGGCTCGTACGACGCCATGAACGAGCTCGTCCGCGCGACGATCGCTCGCCATGTGTGGACCCGGCGCCAGCTCAACGAGGTCATGGTCGACTTCTGGAGCAACCACTTCAATGTGACGACGCCGTCGGGCAGCGTCTGGGACCTCAAGACAACCGAAGACCGCGACGTCATCCGGCCCAACGCGCTCGGCAACTTCACCGACCTGCTCATGGCCAGCGCCAAGAGCCCGGCGATGCTGCGCTACCTCAACAACGACCGGTCGCGCGGCGACAAGACCAATGAGAACTACGGTCGCGAGCTGCTCGAGCTGCACACCGTCGGCGTCACTGGCGGCTACACCGAGGTCGACGTCCTCAACAGCGCCTACATCATGACCGGCTTTTCGATCGCCGACGACGGCACGTTCCTGTACCGGCCGAACTACCACTACGCGGGCCCGGTCACGGTCATGGGCTTCACTTCCGCCAACGGCTCCCAGGAAGGCGGCCTGGCGGTCGGCGAGGAGTACCTGCGCTACCTCGCCACTCACCCGGCCACGGCGAACTACCTGGCGACGAAGCTCGTGACCCGCTTCGTGGCTGACGAGCCGCCGGCAACGCTGGTCGCGACGCTCGCGCAGACCTATCTCGATAACGGCACCGCCATTGCCCCCGTGCTCCGTGCCCTGTTCACCTCGCCCGAGTTCTGGAACTCGATGAACGCGAAGGTGCGCCGGCCGCTCGAGGACGTCGTGGCGAGCACCCGGGTCCTCGGCGTGCAGCCGGGCGAGGGAACCGACGGCATCCAGTCGTTGTACTACCAGGCGCGCGAGCTCGGCATGGCGCCGCTCGGCTGGAACCCGCCCGACGGGTACCCCGACATCGCATCGGAGTGGGTGTCGCCGATGGGCACGCTCGGCCGATGGAACTTCCACCGCGGCATCACCCAGGGCTGGTGGGAGGAGCTCGCGTACGGCAACCTGCCGGACCTGCTCGGCACCCCGCGGCCCGCGACGTACGGCGAGGCCGTCGACCGACTGGCCGGACGGTTGCTGTTCCGGCTGCCGACCGATGGGGAGCGGGCAGCGTTCCTGACCTTCCTCGAGAAGGCGGCAGATGCCCCGGCCGATGAGAACCTCGGCGGCCTGATCGAGCACGTCATCCCGCTGTATCTCGACTCGTCCGGCAACACCCTGCGTTGAGTGAGGACCCCCCGGTGACCTCTCGTACCCCCACCCTGGCAACTCGGCCTGGCAAGTCCCCAGCTGGGACTCGCTCCGGGCGGCACCGCGGAGGAGCGATTCCCGGCTCCGGGCTGCTGACGCCTGACCAGGCCGTCACGGCCTATGCCGGTGACGTGCAGCGCTCGCTCGACCAGCAGGACGAGGTGTGGAGCCGCGGCTTCACCCGTCGTCGCATGCTGGCCGGCGTGGGCGCGGTCTGCGTCGCCGGCATCGCCAGCCAGTTCGTGTCGACCCGGCTGTCGTTCGGTGCGCCCGCAGACGCCGGCATCAACACGCTGGTCGCGGTGTTCTTCCGCGGCGGCATCGACGGCCTGTCGGTCGTCGTCCCGACAGACCAGCCGTACTACGACCAGCGGCCCGGCATCGCCATCCCGCAGAGCCGACTGATCCAGATCGACCAGCGCTTCGGCATGCACCCGGTGCTCGCGCCGCTGCAGCCGTTCCTCGCATCCGGGCAGCTCGGCTTCGTGCACGCCGCGGGTGCGCCCGACGCGAGCCGCAGCCACTTCGAGGCCGAGGAAACTGTCGAGCGCGGTGTCAGCAACGTCGGAACGCACACCGGCTGGCTGACCCGTGGCCTGGAGGCGATGGGGCCCGGCACCACGTTCCGCGCCATCCACGAGGGATCGAGCCTGCCTCGCTCGCTCGCGGGTGAGCCGAGCGCGCTGACGTTGCGCGGCATCGACTCGTTCGATCTGCGCGGCTTCGACGGTGTCCGCGACCGTACGGTTGCTGCGCTCGGGAGCCTGTACACCGGCCTGGATTCGCCGTACGCCGCCCAGGTGCTGACGACGCTGGACGGGTTGGTTGCGGCGCAGGCCATCGCCGCCGTTCCGTACGAGCCGGCGAACGGTGCGGAGTATCCGGACAGTGGCTTCGCGAACGCCATGACGGACATCGCCCGGCTGATCAAGGCCAACGCCGGCCTGCGCGTCGCGACGGTGAACGTGGGTGGCTGGGACATGCACACCAACATGGGCAACGTCGACGCCGGCGACATGACCAACAGCCTCGGCTCGGTCGGTCAGACGCTCGCCGCGTTCGCTACCGATCTCGGCACGCAGCTCGACGACGTCACCGTTGTCACGATGTCGGAATTCGGTCGGCGGCTCGGCCAGAACGACAACGGCGGCACCGACCACGGCGCCGGTAACGCGATGATCCTCCTCGGCGGCGGCGTTGTCGGGAACCAGGTGCACGGTGTGTGGCCCGGGCTCGAGGGCGACGCTCTCGACCAGGGCGACCTAGCGGTCGCGAACGACTTCCGCAACGTGTTCGGTGAGCTGCTGCAGAAGCGCATGGGTGTCGGTGCACTGGACGGTGTGTTCCCCGGTCTTGCGTACACCCCGCTGGGGGTCGCCACGTAAGCGACCCGCGGGGGCTCCGCCCCCGTGTTCCCCCCGGAACCCCGAACCGCGGCCCCACCCGAGCCGGTTCCCTGCGTCTGGCCCCTCCAGCGCAAGGAACCGGCTCGTTGATGTGTAGTGAGAGAGGCTGTGCGCGTGGACGACCTCGTGCAGCGGCATACGCGGCTGGCGACGGTTCCGCTCGTCCCCGAGCTGCGGTTGCACCGGACGGATGACGTGTACGCCCTGTGGGAAGCGGCTGCCGAGCCCTCCCCGCCGTTCTGGGCGATTCCGTGGGCTGGTGGCCAAGCGTTGGCGCGCTACCTGCTCGACCATCCGTCCGTTGTCCGCGATCGTTCGGTGTTGGACGTGGGCGCAGGGTCGGGACTCGTGGCCATCGCTGCAGCGCGCGCTGGCGCGAAGTCGGCGATTGCCGCGGACGTCGATCCCCGAGCCATTGCCGCCATCGTTCTCAATGCGAGCGCCAACAGGGCCACGGTCCACACTGTCCTCGGTGATCCGCTCGATGGTTCGGGCGGCGACGCCGAGGTCGTTCTCGTCGGCGACGCGTTCTACGAGCGCGCGCTGGCTGAGCGAATGCTCGCCTTCCTGCGTCGCGTCGCTCGTCGTAGGGCTTTAGTGCTCGTTGGCGATGTGGGGCGCACGTACTTGCCAGCCGACCAGCTCATTCCCCTCGCGAGCTACGACGTTCCCGTCCATGCTGATCTCGAGGACAGCGCGGTCAAGCGCACCACGGTGTTCGCGCTGCGCCACGACGCTACGGTGACGCAGTGATGTATGCCGTGACCGGCGCGACCGGCCGCGTCGGTAGTCGGGTCGCCCGCCGCCTCGCCGAATCTGGCGTGGTGCAGCGCTGCATCGTCCGCAATGTCCAGCGTGGTCCCAAGCTGCCGCGAGCCGAAATTGCGCAGGCGACGTACGACGACAGCGAGGCGATGCGGCGCGCACTCGACGGTGTGGACACGCTCTTCCTCGTGTCGGCCTCCGAAGCCGAGGATCGCGTCAGCGAACACACAGCCGCGGTCGACGCAGCTGTCGCGTCCGGCGTCTCGCGAATCGTCTACTTGTCGTTCCTCAACGCAGCACCCCATGCGACGTTCACATTCGCGCGCGACCACTGGCACACCGAGGACCACATTCGCGGCTCCGGGCTCCGGTTCACGTTCCTGCGCGACAGCCTCTATCAGGACTTCATGCCCGTGTACGTCGGCGAAGACCTGACGATTCGCGGACCAGCCAAAGACGGTCGGGTCAGCACAGTCGCTGTCGACGACATCGCCGAGGTAGCGACGGCAGTGCTGCTCGCGAACAGCGAGCATGACGACGTGACGTATGACGTCACCGGTCCCGTAGCCCTGACGCTCGACGAGGTCGCGCGCGAACTCAGCCGAGCGTCCGGTCGACGCGTGCGTTACCAACCCGAAACACTCGACGAGGCGTACGACTCGCGCGAGCACTTTGGCGCAGCGGAGTACCAACTCAACGGTTGGGTGACCACGTACGTCGCCATCGCCACCGGCGAACTGAGCAGCGTCAGCGATGCTGTCCCGCGACTGACCGGGCATCGCGCGACCACCCTCGCCGACACGCTGCACCGATATCCGGAACTCGTGCAGCATCTGCGCATGGCGCCGCGCTGACATGGGTCCGCTGACCGGCGTCACCGTCATCGAGCTCGCTGGAATCGGACCCGCACCGTTCTGCGCGATGCTGCTCGCCGACATGGGTGCCCGCGTCATCCGCGTCGATCCGCCGTACTCCTCGACCGACTACGCGCCGAACCCGGTCCTCGAACGCGGCCGCGAGTCGATCTGCGTGGACCTCAAGCAGCCTCCCGGTCGTGATGTCGTCCTGCGTCTGGTGTCGTTGGCTGATGCCTTCGTCGAAGGCTTCCGGCCTGGCGTCACCGAGCGGCTCGGCGTCGGCCCTGCCGACTGCCTCGCCGTCAACCCACGCCTTGTCTACGGCCGCATGACCGGCTGGGGCCAGACCGGACCGCTCGCGTCGTCGGCCGGTCACGACATCAACTACATCGGCATGACCGGCGCCCTACACGCCATCGGCCGCGCTGGGTCAGCACCGGTACCCCCGCTGAATCTCGTCGGCGACTTCGGCGGCGGCGCCCTTTATCTCGCTTTCGGCATCGCCTGCGCATTGCTCGAGACAGCCCGCTCGGGCTCGGGGCAGGTCGTCGACGCCGCGGTGGTCGACGGCACTGTTTCCTTGCTCGGCCTCGTGCACGGCCTGCGCGCACAGGGCCTCTGGACGGACGAACGAGGCACCAACCTGCTCGACACCGGCGCGCCCTGGTACGACGTCTATGCCTGCCGCGACGGCGGCTACATGGCTGTGGGGGCGCTGGAGGAGAAGTTCTTCGTTGCCTTGCTCGACGGTCTCGGCATCAGCGGCGACGAGGAACTGCTCGCCAGCCATCGGGACCGCGCCCGCTGGCCGCAGCTGCGTGCCGCCCTCACGTCCGCGTTCCTGACCCGCGACCGCGATGACTGGGGCGCCGTCTTCGATGGCGTCGACGCCTGCTGCACACCAGTCCTCAGCCTCACCGAAGCCGAGCAGCACCCGCACGCGCGTGCGCGGCAGCTTCACCTGCCCCTGCCTCCTCCCTTGTCCACGACCCAGCCCGCCCCCGCACCCCGCTTCTCCCGCACCGAGGCGTCCACGCCAGGTTCACCGCCGCGCCCCGGAGAGCACACCCGCGCTCTTCTTGCGGAGCATGGCTACACGTCCGAGCAAATCGACTCGCTGCTCACCCGGAAAACGGTGGCTGAATAGTCATCAATCTGGTGGCGTGAATATGTCGGGGTCGTGGAACATGGTGTTGATTCTGGGTCGTTTGGCGGGGTCGACCCACGTCGGTGGGGTGCACCACACCCGCCCGTTGCGGCGTTGCAGGGTCCATTCGTCGAAGCGGTGGTGGTGGTAGTCGCAGCCGAGCGCGAGGTTGTCGATGTTGGTGGGTCCGCCGTTGACCCAGTCGTGCAGGTGCATGACCTCACACCGGGTTGCTGGGACGTCGCAGCCGGGGTACACGCAGCCCCTGTCCATGACAGTGAGGATCTGTCGTTGGGGTTTGGACGCGAGGCGCTGGGCGTGGCCGAGCCACAGTGGTTCGCCGTCGGTGTCGAACACCATTGGCACCAGCCGGGCGTTCGCGGCCATCCGGAGCACGTCGCGGATGGGGATGAGCCCGCCGTGCGCGGTGGTCACGTGCCCGGTGCGGCGTTCCAGGTCCGCTAGCGGGGCGGTGATGAGCAGGGTGGCCGGGACCCCGGCCTGCGACGGCAGGTCACCGGAGCTCGAGCATGAGTTTCGCGGCGTCGCGGACCGCGTCGTGCATCCGCTGCGACACGGTCCGCATGTCGCGTTCCTGCGCGGTGTGCCTGGGTGCGGCCAGCGGTTCGAGGGCGGCCTTGAGGAGGGCGCCGGTCTCGGGGTCGAGGAGGCCGGTGACGGGGTACATGCCGTGCCGGTCCTGCCGGCCGATCGTGAACCCGCGCCGCCGCCGCCGCTCGTCGTCGGTGGAACCGAGGGATCCGTCCGGGTCCAGGCACATCAGCATCCGCGCGCACACCTGCTTGAGCTGCTCCGGGTCGAGGGTGCGCGCGTGCGCGACCAGGTCGTGTTCGGCCTTGTCGCGGGTGGGCTGATCGACGGTGTTCGGGATGCGGCGCATCGTGTGCCGGATCAGCCGCACCTGCTCGGCGCCGAGATCACCGTCCGCGACCGCGGCCGCGAGCGCCGGCAGTTTCGGCGGGAGCAGCTCACCCGAAGTCATCGACCGGCCAGGGACCAGATCATCCGCGAGCGCGAGCCGCGACCCCGCCTCCGCCGCGGAGCAGTTCAGCAGCTGCCGCAGGAACGCCGCCGCCGTTCGGCAGCCGTGCTGCTCCGCCAGGCCCCGCGTCTTCACCTCGGACAGGGCGCCGCCGCGCCGGGCGGGTGCCTGCCGATCCACCCGGTCCATCCGGCGCACCCCGTCGAGCAGCCTCTCGGCGCCCACCGCTGACCAGTCGAACTCGCGTAACCCGCGCGCCCCCTCCTCGAACATGCGCAAGTGAGTCTCCAGCTCACTGTCCAGCTCGAGTTCGGCGGCCATAAAGAAATGCTAGGCCGCACCGCCGACAATTCTCGGTTATACCCAGGCAAATTGCTACGCGGAAAGCTGAACGCCATTCTGTGGATAAATCGACGGCTGAACGGGTTTCTGTCAGACCTCAGTGATAGCGGCTACGAATCCTCAGCATCGTGGACGAGCAGCGCGACCTGCACGCGGTTGCCCGCGTCCAACTTGGTCAGGAGCCGCGAGACGTACGACTTCACCGTGGCCACGCTCATGTAGAGCTCCGCGGCTATCTCGGCGTTGGATAGGCCGCGTCCGACAGCCACGGCAACCTCCCGCTCGCGATCGGTGAGCTCGCGAAGCCGCGAACGTGCTTTCGTCCGGCGATCGTCACCGTCACTCGATTCGAGCGCTGCGATCCGACCCATCAGTCGTCGAGTCACTGCAGGCGCGAGAATCGGTTCGCCCTCAGCGACTCGACGTACGGCCTCGACGATGTCTGCCGGAGGCGTGTCCTTGAGCAGGAAGCCGCTGGCCCCGGCCCGTAATGCACGCAGCACATGCTCGTCAGCATCGAACGTCGTCAAGATCACGACTTCAGGAGCTGGGGCGCGGCGGCGTACCTGCTCGGTAGCCGTGAGTCCATCGACGCGCGGCATCCGAATGTCCATGAGGACGACGTCCGGCTTCGTCTCATCGACGGCGGCCGGCACAGCAGAACCGTCAGCGACCTCCCCAGCGAGGAGGATGTCGTCGGCGCCGCCGAGCACCATCCGCAAGGCAGATCTGACGAGGGGGTCGTCGTCGACGATCAGGACTCGTACGTGCGTTTGCCTCGGTTCGATCTCACTCATGCTGGCCACGGGAGGCTCGCCCACAGCCGGAACTCGCGACCACCCGCTGCGTGTCCGTACCGCAACTGGCCTCCGGCCAGCTCTGCTCTCTCCGCGAGTCCGACGAGTCCCGTGCCACCACCGGGAATGTTGTCTGTCGTGCTGCTTCGTGCCAGGGGGTTGCACACCTCGACGATCAGCGCGCTTCCGGCAGAACCATGAACGCGTATAGACGCAGTGACACCGTCCGCATGCTTGCGGACATTGGTCAACCCCTCCTGCACGATGCGATAGGCGGTACGGCCGATACTCGTGGGGACGGCGTCGGCGTCAACGTCGTCGTAGTCCTCAGTGATGTGCAGGCCAGCATCACGCGACTCGGCAACGAGCGCTGCGAGGTCGGCGAGGGTGGGTTGCGGTCGCAGTTCGCCACCGTTGTCAGTACGCAGCACGCCAAGAACGTCGCGCAGGTCCTGCAGTGCCTGATGCGCGTTGCGACGAATCGTGATTACAGCTTGCGCCAGCTCGTCCGGAGGAGCGTCCGGCCGGTACTCCAACGCACCGGCGTGCATGCTGACCAGAGACAATCGATGCCCGAGTACATCGTGCATTTCGCGAGCAATGCGGGCTCGCTCCAAGTCCCGAGCCTGGAAGACTTGCATCTCTCGATCAGCAACGGCTCGCTCCGCTTGCTCGAGCAGCACCGCCTGAAGCTGCCGACGAACGCGCACATAGAGCGCGGCAATGACGACGACGATGAGAAAGACCGCGCCGACCACGACGTCCCAGACGTACGGAAGCGAAGGGTCAGGATGCACGAGTGGGTAGACAAGCGCTGACGCCAGCAGCAGCGGGGCCAGCGCCAGTGTCGTCCTCAGCGATCGGCGAGTAGCCACCGTCCAGAGCAGCACGAGCGCCGCCGGAGCAGCTGCGGCAGACCAGAAGCTGACCAGCGTGCCAACGACCGCGAGAACAACTGGCCACCGGCGACGCCACCACAGGGCGATAGTGAGGAGAAGCCCGGCTCCAGCATCAGCCAGTGCGAGTAGCCCCTCACTCGGGGACAGCGGTTCAGCCGCCTCAACGGTCGTCCCCCATAACAAGAACGCGCTGATAAGGGCTGCGATGAACAGCGCCCCGTCGACGATCCGGTCATGTGACGTGCGCAGTCCCATCACGCTGTCGTCGACCGGGTCGAGGATCATGGTTCGAGCGTACGCAGCGACCTTGACCATGGGCAGCTACCAAAGTCGACACTCGGGGCTCTGGTCAGAGTGAGCAGGGGGTGCCCGAACCGAAACCACCTGGACGGCGCTCCGTGCGGCGTAGCCGCGCTCATCAGTGGCGATGACCCACCAGCGGATGTCTCCGCCTCCCGGCGTCGCCACCGGACCGACGATGCCGGAGTGGGAGCCGCCGGTGTCGTCCATCCTGATTTCGTTGCTCCACCGCCTGATTGCCAGAAGAGGCTCACGGTCACGTCCGAGTCATCGGCAACGGTTGCTGCGACTTGCACTGTCGCGCACCCGCCTGCGGCAGAGCCGAACACGATGAAGCCTCGACTGGTACGCAGCCCACTGATTACTGGTGCGCGTTCGACCGAGGCTGAGACCGGGACGCTGAACGAGCCGGCTCCGGAGATGTCGATGGTGCTGCTGAACTTCGCCTTCAGTGAGCGCGTCCCGATCGAGAGTCAGGACGACGTTGACAGCTTCGCACCAGCCAACCCGACACGGCAGAAGCTGCAATGGCTGCATCCTGCAACGAAAGCGTCCACGAGAGTTCGCTGCCACCGGTGTTGCGGAACTGCAGCGACGCTTCCGTTGACGTATCCCCGAAGTCGATCGCGTCGTTGAGCAACTCGATGACGCCCGGCGCAGCCACCGGGGTCGCAGCAGTAGCAGTAGCTGTCAGCCCTTGCGAAGGGACAGTGACGATGGTGCCCGGTGTTGCCGACGCGGAGGGTGCTGCTGCCGGAGTCAATGACGGCCCACTGCCCGTCGCGCTGACCGGTGCAGTCGTCGGACGCAGTGCAAAGAAGGCAGCACCGGCGACGATGAGCGCTGCAACGCGCAGCTGATGCAGCTTGGTGGCAGCGGTGACGAAGGCGTCGTGCAGCGCGTCCTCGGCCTCGTGCCGATCGCGCAGGATGGACCAGCAGTAATCATGCAGACGATCGGCGTAGCAGTCGTAGATCGTGCTCCAGGCATCACGATCGCCCGAAGCCGCAAGCCGGACGAGCTCCGCATCGTCCACGCGCACAGAGTAGAGCTGCCGCACATCGGGCGGATCCCTCCTCGCCATACCCGTCCAACCCTCCGTTCTTCCTTCGGGGGGAACACGGGGGCAGAGCCCCCGTGTGTCGGGTATGACGGGCGAGATCCGCCCCAGGTCACAGAAACTGCGCGACGAATCTCCTAAACGAGGGCCGCGCGCAGCTTCTCCACGGCAGCCCGCTCGGAGTCGTAGATGCCAGACACGTGCTCTGACATCGCTTCGAAGAGCGCGCGCAGGTCGGCTGGATCGAATGGTTGGCCCGCATCCGCCTTGGCCCGCAGCGTCCAGAGCTCCTCCGCTGCTGCTGCGGCCGCGCTCGCTCCGGCGTCCCCCTCGGCGATGATGCTCTCCTGGATGGCGGCGGTCAGCTCGCGCATCCGGCCGAAGGGGCTGTGGTCAGCCGGCAAGGCAGTCTCGGCCAGGTCATGCCACTGCTGCGCGATCCCCCGCCACTCATGGGACAGGTCCCCCAGCTGCGGGCGCTTCAGGAGATCGGCCGCCTCGGTGAGCGAGTCAGCGAACAGTGACCGCAGGTTGCCACCCGTCATGCCCACCGGCTCGACGCCTTCCCACACCGAGAGCAGCGCACCCACCAGGCCACGTCCGTCGGCGAAGACGCGCGGCCAGCCCTTGGCGTTGCGCTCGTCGGTCATTCGCCGCGCCCAAGACCGCCAGGCGGGCAGCGCGAACGATTCGGACGACCGAGCGAGCCGCTCCGATCCATCGCGCAGCCCCTCGAGTACGGCGTCGGTGAGGACGTCGTCGTCCAGCATGAGCTGCGTAGGTCGGAGAGCGACCAGCATGTTCTTGTACGACACCACGCGCTGGCGGGCGCGGTCGACGTCGTCGCGAGCGACGGTGAGCGGAGCGAGATTGCGGTCGTCGAGGTGGACTCGGCCGCCCGCTTCTCCGTAGGCAACGACGAAGTGGCCGCCCTGCGCCTCGAGATGCTCCGGCAGGTGCCAGTAGCCGAGCAGGTAGCGATCCGGCAACACGATCACCGGACGGCCGGCATCCAGTTCCTCGGAGAGTCGTGCCGACGCGCTCTTGGCGCCCGAGGTGGTGTGCATCTCGTACGGCATATCGAGTCGGCTCAACGTCGTCGTCAGCCACTCCCGCGGGTACTGCGGCCGGCTGCTGAAGCCGAGAGTGAGAACTGGGGCATCGTGCCGCTCGAACTCCCAGAGGATGTACAAGGCTCCGATTCCGCCGGACGCCGCAAAGAGGAGCGGCTCGCTCAAAACCGAGCCGTCGCTGCGACGAACGCCGATATTGGCGAGTGCGTTCGTCACCGCCGACGGATCGGAGGCAACGCCACCGCGCAGCACGTACCCCAGATCGGTGACGTGCTGCTCAGGGGATGACCGATCGGAGTCCCCGAGGAGGTGGAATCGGGCTGTCGTGTAGCGCTCGCCGGTCTTGGCCATGCGAGCGCGAATGCGTGCCTTGAGCTGCTTGTCACGAGTCATGTCGTCACTCCGAGCTCCGCTGGCGACGGCGACCCACGCTCTCCGGCGCCGGAGCTCTGGATGTGAGGACCGGACCGAGCACAGTCCCGAGGCCGTTGCCCCTTTGCCCCCGCGGTCGCCGAGCGGCGTGGGCGCTCGGTCAGGAGGTTCGGCGTGGAACCCGCCGAACCGGACGCTAGTGCCCGTGGTGCGACCGGTCAACGCGCCATGGCGATCCGCTAGCGTCGGGCGGCGGTCTTCCCTGATGTCGGAGATGTTGACAGCATCTTGGTACAGGTAGGTGACGCGGACGATGCCTATTCACTTCGGCTCACCGACATCCCCGTTACCTGATTCTGGGGAGTGCAGATGCGTACGGACTGCGTAGTCGTCGGAGCTGGTGCGGCGGGGCTCGCGATGAGCCGCGCACTCCACGAGCGCGGCGTGGACCACGTCGTACTCGAGCGAGATCATGTCGGCCAAACCTGGGCGACGCAGCGGTGGGACTCGTTCCGGCTCAACACTCCGGGCTACATGAACGACATTTTGGGCGACGTCGCACCCGACAGCTTCCCCACCGCGACCGAGGTCGTGACGCTGCTCGAGCAGCGTGCCGCAGACCTGCCCCTGCACGAACAGTCTGCGGTGCAGTCACTACGCCGGGAAAATGACGAGTACGTCATCCACACGCCGGACGAGCAGTACCGCACGAGCAGCGTCGCGATCGCCACTGGCGGCCTCAATGTGCCGCGCATTCCTCCGATGTCGGACCAGCTTCCGGACGGCATCGACCAGCGGCATGCCAGCGCCTACCGCAATGCTGCACCTCTTCCGCCCGGCGCGGTGCTCGTGATCGGCGGTGGGCAATCGGGATGTCAGATATCCGAGGACCTCGTCGCTAGCGGACGGCGCGTCTATCTGTCGACGTGTCACGTCGGCCGGTACCCGTGGCGGTACCGCGGACGCGACACGATGGAGTGGCTGCTCGAGGCCGGGTTCTGGGATCAGCGGCCCGAGGATCTCGAGGATCAGGCGGCCATGCGGCTCGCGCAGCCAGTGGTCGCATCAGGCGGTCGAGACCTGAGCCTGCAGATGCTCAGCCGATCTGGTGCGACGCTCCTCGGACACCTCGCGTCGATCGAGGGCGGCATCGCAGCGTTTGACGACAGCACTGCTGCCAACGTTGCCTTTGCCGATGAGTTTGCTCGGGGCATGCGTGCATCCATGGACAGCTTCATCGAGCGCAGTGGTGTCACGGCTCCGCCCGACGCAGACGATGCCGCTGGCGGTTCCGTCGAGACGACGTCACCGGAAACCATTGACCTCCGCGACCACGACATCGGCACTGTCATCTGGGCCACCGGATTCGCCGGCGACTTCTCCTGGTTGCACCTGCCCATCCTCGATGACGCAGGCCAGCCGGTTCACGTCGACGGCGCGACGACCGAACCCGGTGTCTGGTTCACCGGGCTGCCCTGGCTCAGCCGCCGCAACTCGGGCATCCTGCATGGCATTCCCGTCGACGCCGACCGCATTGCGACCGCGATCTTCGCTCGGCTAAGCGATAGAAAGGGCGCATGACACAGATCGTGCCGGAAGCCGAGAGCAGCTGGCTCGCTCGCGAAGAGCTCGAGGCAGCACGCGAACGACTCCCGATCCTGTACGTGGATGCGATTCCGATACGTGTCGACGGCCAAGGGGCCGTCAGCGCCGTCGGCCTTCTCCTGCGCGTCACTGGCGAAGGCAAGATCACTCGCGCACTCGTATCAGGACGCGTGCTCTACCACGAACGCGTTCGGTCCGCCCTGATCCGTCACCTCGAGAAAGACCTCGGGCCATTGGCCTTGCCGCGTGTGCCCCCGTCGCCGCAACCCTTCACCATCGCGGAGTACTTCCCGACGCCTGGCGTGACACCGTTCCACGACCCGCGGCAGCATGCGGTGTCGCTGGCGTACGTCGTCCCGGTCGAGGGTGATTGTGCTCCTCAGCAGGACGCTTTGGAGCTCACCTGGTTCAGCCCGATGGAGGCACGCGACGACCGCCTCCTCGCGGAGATGACAGGCGGGCAGGGTGTGCTGCTGCAGCAGGGCCTCGCGCACGTCGGCTTCTGAGGCCCGCGCTCGCGCAGCTGCCGCCCTGGGCTATCCCTGGCCAACTGCCCTTTGCTGATGGGACGATTGCCGTGTGTCGGACATCAAGCCGCAGACGATCTCCTATCCGGGGCCAGATACGCGTCCGGGCCGCGTCGACACGGAGCCGATGAAACCGCACGTCGTCGTGCTGTTCGGTTCCACCGGTGACCTCGCCAAGCGCAAGCTGCTCCCAGGCTTGGCTCACCTTTCTGCCTCCTCGCTCGCACCCGACATTCGCGTCATAGGCACCTCCCTCGGCGACCGCAGCGACGAGGAGTTTCGCGAGTTCGCGCGCGAGGCCGTAGCGCAGTTCGGCAGCCACAAGCTGACCAAGGAGCAGTGGGACGCTTTCGCCGAGCACCTGGTGTACGTACCGCAGGGCGCGGGGCCGGAGATGCTCGCCGACGCCGTCATGCGCGCCGAGGAGGAGCTGGGTCCCGATGCGCGCCGGCTGCACTACCTGAGCGTGCCGCCCTCGGCGGCGCTTCCCGTGATCACCATGCTCCGCGACGCCAAGCTGGTCGAGCGCGCGCGGGTCGTGATGGAGAAGCCGTTCGGCACCGACCTGAAGAGTGCCGTCTACCTCAACGACGCCGTGCACGAGACGTTCGACGAGAGCCAGATCTTCCGCATCGATCACTTCCTCGGCAAGGAGGCCGCGCAGAACATCTTGGCGTTCCGTTTCGCCAACGGTCTGTTCGAGCCGATCTGGAATCGCAACTTCATCGACCACGTCCAGATCGACATTCCGGAGACGCTCGGGCTCGACCGCCGGTCCGGGTTCTACGAGCAGACCGGCGCGTACAAGGACATGGTGGTGACGCACCTGTTCCAGGTCATGGCGTTCGTCGCCATGGAGCCGCCGACAGCTCTCGAGCCGCGAGCGATCAGCGAGGAGAAGAACAAAGTCTTTCGCTCGCTGCTGCCGATCCAACCGTCAGACGTGGTTCGCGGTCAGTACAGCGGATACATCGACGAAGAAGGCGTCGCTCCCGAGTCCGACACCGAGACGTTCATCGCGCTGCGCTGCGGCCTCGACAACTGGCGCTGGGCCGGCGTCCCGTTCTACCTGCGTACGGGCAAGAAGATGGCGGAGGGCCTGCGCATCATCTCGATCGCCTACAAGGAGGCGCCGCGGACGATGTTCCCGGCGAACTCCGGCGTCGGCGCCGCTGGGCCCGATCACCTCACCTTCGACCTGGCCGACGAGTCCAAGGTGTCACTCTCCTACTACGGCAAGCGGCCCGGTCCCGGTATGAAGCTCGAGAAGCTGAGCATGCAGTTCTCCACCGGTGAGACCGAGCGCTCCCGGGACGTGCTCGAGGCGTACGAGCGGTTGATTCTCGACGCTATGCGCGGAGACCACACGTTGTTCACCACGGCCGAAGGCATCGAGAGCCTGTGGGAGCGGTCCCAGCTGCTCATCGAGGACCCGCCGCCGGTCAAGCGGTACGCCCCGGGAACGTGGGGGCCGAACGCGATTCACCAGCTCATCGCGCCGCACGCGTGGCGACTCCCGTTCGAACGCAGCTGGCGGCAGAAGAAGTAGGTCTGCGTCACACCTGTCTGGTTGCGAGAACTGCGAACTGTCCACGTCGATGCCGATCCCTGTTGCTGTCGGTGCAGCGCGACGTCGTCTCCAACCACTCGTACCGCGCGATTCCTGAGCCGCACCTACCATCGCGCTGCGTACTACCTCAGCGGTGACGTCAGAAATACGTTGAACCACTCGGGTGTGTGAGCGTGAACCAGGATCATGAAGATGATGACGTCGAACGACAGGTGCACCGTCACGACATAGGCAAGTGAGCGAGTGCGCTGGAAGATGTATCCCTGCAGGAGTGCGAACGGGATCGTGAACACCGGACCCCAGCTCTGGTAGCCCAGCTCCCACAGGAACGACACGAAGACGATCGTCTGCAGCGCATTCGCAACCACGGTCGAGAAGTGCTGACGCAACAGGGCAAACACCGTGCAGATGAAGAACAACTCGTCCCACAGGCCAACAGCGTTGACACCGACGAAGAGCCGCGCGATCTCGTTCGGCTCGGTGACCGTGGGCCAATTCTCGTAAGCGCCCGAGCCGATGAAGTAGACCGGCAGCAGCAGGTATCCGAGGGCCAGGACGATGACGAGGTAGGCGTACTCGTAGCGACTCCACCGTCGACCGGTACGCCACGGGAACTTGATGACATCTTCTCGGTAGAGGTATCGCGAACCGACGTACGGCAGGACGACCGCGAGCGACAGCACGACAGCGAACCGCGCGATGCCCGCATTGCTGAGGTCGGCCTTGAGCGACACCGTACTGATGACGACCAGGCTGACAGCGATGAGCGCGAGATGCCGGAAGAGGTATCGGTCGCCCGCGTACGCAAGAGCAAGCCCGAGTGCCAGCATCCCGTACCCCAGTGGCCGGTTCAGGAAGACGTACAGCGGCACCGCAGCAGCACAGACCAGTGCTGTCGAAAGGAGCCGCGCGAGTCCTCGGATCGAGGAGGTCGCCGGCGCTCGATCGGACGTGGCTTCGGTGCTCATCCCGGGCAGCATGGCCGCCCGCTTCGAGTCCGACAAGCTCACTCGTCAACGCAGGACAGCGCGCGGTCCTGCAAGTAGCGCCGCTCGACCGGATTAGATGTCAGCGTCATGGCGTGGCGGTACGCCAGCTCGGCCTCACGGGACCGACCTAGTTGCCGAAGCAGGTGGGCGCGCGTTGCACTGAGGTAGGGATACCCCGCCAACCGAGGATCGTCGGCCAACGCGTCGACGTCGGCGAGGGCTGCGGCGGGGCCATGCGCCATCGCCACCGGGACCGCGCGGTTGAGTGCGACAACGGGATTGGGCCAGACCTCCAGCAACCTGTCGTACAACGCCAGAATCTGCAGCCAGTCGGTGTCGTCGGCACTCGTTGCTTCGTCATGCAGGGCGGCGATTGCTGCCTGCAGCGTGAAACGACCGGCACGTTCTCCGGGTCGGCTGCGACGAAGAGCATCGTCGACGAGGCGACTCCCCTCGTCGATCGCTGCATGATCCCAGCGCGAACGATCCTGGTCCTCGAGCAGCACCAAGCGCCCCTCGTCGTCGACCCGAGCGGCACGCCGCGCGTCGGTGAGCAGGAGCAGCGCCAGCAGACCCGCTGCTTCCGCCTCCTCTGGCAGGAGGGCGTGCAGCACCCGCGCAAGGTGGAGTGCGGTCTCGACGAGGTCAGACCGGACCAGCTCGGGCCCAAGCGCGGCGGTGTGACCCGACGTGAACGTCAGGTGGACCACTGTCAGGACGGCATCCAGGCGCTCGGGGAGCTGCGCGGCGGCTGGGGTCCGGTAGGGAATCCTGGCCTGCACGATCTTCTTCTTGGCTCGCGTGATCCGAGCCGCGGCCGTCGCTTCGGAAACGAGGAGGGCTCGGGCGACCTCGGCTGTCGACAGGCCGGCGACGAGCCGGAGCGTGAGTGCGACCCGAGCCGGCAAGGCAAGGGCTGGGTGAGCGCAGATGAAGACCAATCGCAGGCGGTCGTCCTCGATGCTGTCGTCGACTGCGTCATCGGCTGAGTCGGCGTCGATCCATTCCGACGGCGCCTTGAAGTCGTCCATCAGCAGCTTGAGCTTCGTCTGCAGCGTGCGGTCGCGTCGTAGCGAATCGAGCGCTCGCCGCCGCGCCACGGTGACAAGCCACGCGCCCGGTTTGGTCGGGACGCCGATGGCCGGCCATTGGCGCAGCGCGGCGACGAATGCTTCCTGCGCGCAGTCCTGGGCAACGTCGAAATCACCCGTCGTGCGAACGGTTGCGGCGAGCACGTACGCCCACTCCTCACGGTGGGCTCGCGCCACCGCCTCCGCAACGCTCACGCGGTGAGAAGTTGGCTCATCCGCCGGAGGAGTTCATCACCGGTCGCACCTCGACGCCGCCGCCGTACGCCGGGCACAGCTTCGCGAACTCGAGAGCCTGATCCAGATCACTGGCCTCGAGCAGGTAGTAGCCGCCAAGCGCCTCCTTGGTCTCGGCGAACGGTCCGTCGGTGACGAGGAAGCCGCCGGCGCCGTCGGACCGCACCGTGGTCGCGGCTGCCGTTGGCGCCAGCCCCTCGCCGCTGAGGACTTTCGCGCCCTCCGCGGTGACCTTCTCCTGGAACGTCAGGTGTTCCTTGGCCATCGCCCCCCACTGCTCCGGCGTGACGTCGGCGTACCCCGCCTCATCCGCGTAGATCAACAACATGTACTGGGTCACAGGGGACCTCCTGAGTCGCGGCACTAGCTGCAGTGCCTGGCGATGCTGACTCTTGTCCGTCGAACGAGGTCGGACGATATCGACAGTTACCTCAGGTTCAGGTCAGCCTCAGTTCCAACCATGCGGCGAGCGCTTCGATCTCGGCGTTGACGTCCGCGCGCATCGCCTTGGTGAAGCGCACGTCCTCGTGCAGGGCGTTGACAGTGAACGTTCCGGCCTTGCGGTCCGCCTTGGCGTCGAGCTTGCCCACGAGACGGTCGTGGTGGAGCACCGGCAGCGCGAAGTAGCCCCAGCGCCGCGCCGCTGCCGGCTTGTACATCTCGAGGATGTACTCGAAGTCGAACAGACTCATAGCGCGGTCACGATCGTGGATGAGGCGGTCGAAGGGCGACAGCAGCGCCGTACGGCCGGAGAAGGGCCGGTCGAGGGCCTGCGGGTCCGCTCGCCACTCTCCGGCAACCCCCTCGATCGTCACGGGGACTCCGGCGTTCCCTACCGAGATCGGTTCACCAGGGACAGGGGCCGTCTTGGCGCGAGCGATGCCGAGCGACCGGAGCCGCCGCTCCTCGCGACGGCGCCTGGCCTCGTCCGGCGCCAGGGGCTCGAATTGTCCATAGACGCGTTCGGGCACGTCCCACAGCCGTTGTCGTCCGACGCGTCCAGCGATGGCGACTTCTCCCCACGCGGAGAGGAATTCGAGCATCTGAGTGACATTGCGATCGTTCGTCCAGCCGGTGGACTTCCATGGCACCTGGCACGTATCGGGAACGTCGCGCGAGAGCAATGGCCCAGCATCGCGGAGGCGGGCAATGACATCCCGTCGGAAGCCGTCATTCGCCTCGAGCCACGCCTGAACGCTCGATTGGGCCGTGTACACCGTCTGCTCGGGAATATGGAAGGGCACGGCGGTCATCGGCCGGATGAAGGCGCGCAGCTCGAACAGCGTCCGGTCCTCCTCCAGTGCTCGTGTGAGGGCGGCCGGCTGGTACGAGGCTCCGAGCCGACTCCACGCGACGAGGTCGGCATTCGGCGCGATCGCGGCCGTCGGATCGATCTGCAGCAGCGTCAGCTGATCCACCAGCTCGACCAGGTCGGTTGGCCGGATGGCGTCCAGCAGCTGAGCTCGCACGGCCAGCTGGCGCGCCTCGTCGCGCTGAAGCTGCCGGGCCGCCATGCCGCGACCATAGTTGGCTGTCGTTGAAGCAATCGCCGCGGTTGTCGCTCGAGAAGCAACCGGGTCTCAAGATCCACGTTAGGCGTCGGGCATGGAGCGGCGGTTCCCAACCGGGTGGTCGGTGAGCGGGAAAGCGAGCGAGCCGGCGCTGACCCACCACTCCATCACGTCATAGGCAAGCCTCCCGGCCACGACGGATGGGTCGCCGTCCGACAGTCGTGCGGCCGTGGCAGCGTCGCACGCGAAGATCGACATTCCGCGATACGACGGGTCGCTCTGCTCGTCGAACGGCCCGTTCGCGACCACCACGCCTTGCCGCCTCAGCTCGGCACGGTAGGCGAGGTGGCGTGCTTGAAGTCCGGCGAGCTCCTCGTCCGACATCTCAGGGGCGTCAGCGGGCCGCCGCAGGACCACGACCGTGTAGACATCAAACGCGTCAGGGATGTCGGTATCGCGTGGCATCGACCCGCTCCTTGACTCCGCCGCCAACTCGGCTCGATATCCTCCATCGGGCCACGGCGGGACTTGATTGTGCATCGGGGACCAGGCTGGGCTCGCGGGAACCACAGCTACCCGTGCTCAGCCGGCACAGAGCTAGTGCGGTACGAGCGAGAAGGCCGGCACGTGGCGGGGACGAACGACACTGAAGTGCCGGCGATCGATGGTGGCGATCTCGCTTAAGCCCAGCCGTTCAGCAACGGCGACAACGGCGGCGTCAACTGCACCAAGTGGCAGGTCGGCATAGCGGGATCACGAGTTCCGCCGTGCGCCGCCAGTCGGCGGACTCGAGTTCGACGACGGTCAGATCGCCATCGGCTAGGGAGGTGAGGAATGCCGCCTCGGCCCGTGCGCCGCCCTCTCGGGCAAGCATGTAGCACACCTCAGTCACAACCGGCGAGGGAATGAGGAGACGGTCGCCAGCGAGGTGAGCGGCCGTGAAGAGATCGACGCAGGCACGATGATTGACGTCACCAGATAGCGCGTCCTCGTTGTGTCCCTGACCAGGCTGCGGAGCGGGAGGGATTCGAACCCCCGGGCCCGCTTGCACGGACCGGCTGCTTTCAAGGCAGCTGCAATCAACCGGACTCTGCCACCGCTCCCGGCCTGCCAGGCTCAGCCGGCTGACCACTCGTAAGGTACCCGCCGGGCGTCCGCTCGAGACCGTTGCCACGGTCAGGAGACCGTGGACCAGCCGCCGTCCGAGGCGATGACCTGGCCGGTGATCCAGTTGGCCTCGTCGCTGAGGAGCCACGCGACCAGCTTCGCCGTGTCGACCGGGCGGCCCCAGCGTCGGCCGGGCATGCGCGCTGCGACGGATTGCAGCACTGTCGAATCCGCATAGCCGGTGTCGTTGGGCCCCGGGTCGACACAGTTTACGGTGATGCCGCGGGGCATGAGATGTGCCGCCAGGCTCGGCGTGAGTTGATGCAACGCGCCCTTCGATGCGATGTACGGCAACTCGTCGGGCATCGCGTCGTGGTACTGACCGGACGTGAACAGCACCACCCGCCCGCCAGTGCGGTCGTCATGCTGAGCGGCAAACTCGCGAACCAGCAGCAGCGTCGCCCGCGTGTTCACGGCGTAGCTGAGGTCGATCTCTTCGGCCGTGAGCTGCTCGAGCGACTGATTGCTGCTCCGGGCATGGTTGGCAACGACCGCGTCCAGCGAACCGAATGCCTCTCGCCCTCTTAACACCGCCTTCCGCGGCGCATCCGGATCGGCAAAGTCGGCGGCCATCAGCTCCACAGAGCCGCCGGCAGCTCGTAGCTCATCGAGTAACGCCTCCGCGCCGCCGGCGTCTGCGCCCCATGGCTGCTCGGCGTCGTGCGGAGACCAGGCATGAAGCAGGACCGAAGCACCGTCGGTAACGAGACGCTGCGCGATCGCAGCACCGATCCCCCGACGCCGGCTCACACCGGTAATGAGGACCGTACGACCGGTGAGAGGCGCCATGCAGCGAACCTGCCAGATCTCGTATCAGTCGTGAACCGCGAGGGCTCCTCGCTCGTACGGACGGGAAGACCCTCGACGAGGAGGCGACATGCGGCATGACGTGCTCGAGCGGGTCGCGACGTCGCGCGCCCTCCTGGGCGATGCCCGAACCACGGACGACGAGCTCATGGCTATCGTCCGGAAGGCGTTGCGCCGCCCCAACGCGACGATCGTCGACTGGCAAGTCGAGACCGTCGCGTACGAGATTGGTACGCCACTCACCGAAGGCCTGTTCCGCGTCAGAGGGATCGCGAGCGATGGCGAGTGGATCGGCCCGTGGTCGCTGTTCGTCAAGCTGGTTCGGTCCTGGCGCCACTGGCCCATGCTGCACGTCATGCCGGAGCACATCCGCGAGGCGATGGTGCAGCATCCGGGGTGGCGCAAAGAACCGGAGCTTTACGGTTCCGATCTCTCCTCGACATTGCCCACGGGCCTCGCGATGCCACGCGTGCTTCGCGTGCACGATCTTGGAGATGAGCGCTTCGCACTGTGGCTCGAGGACGTTGCAGCTTCTGATGCCGCGTGGGACATGGCACGGTTTCAACAGGCGGCTCGGCTGCTCGGACAGCTCGCTGCGCGCATGACCGCTGGGGATGCCTTCCCCGAGACGGTCGCACGCGACTCGAGCGAGATGGTGCACGGCTTCTACGAGTCTCGACTGGCCGCCTACGCGTTCCCGCTGCTCCAAAGCGACGCGACCTGGTCCCATCCCGCGGTCGCGGACATAGTCGACGAGCACCTGCGTTCCGACCTGCTCGAGCTCGCGGACCGCCTGCCGGCCATCATCGCGCGGCTGGACCGGCTTCCCCACGCGCTGATCCACGGTGACGCGTGCCCGCAGAACTTGCTGATCCCTGCCCAGGCCGACGCCAACGGGTTCGTGGTGATCGACTGGGGGATGGCGTGCAGTGCGCCGGTCGGGTACGAGCTCGCCCAACTGCTCATCGGGCTCGCGCACAGCGGCGAACTGACCGTCGAGGAGCTGCCGGCGGTGCACGACGCCATTCTCGACGCGTACATCGACGGGCTGGCCGATGAAGGTCATGCGGTGAACCCGAGCGACGTGCGGTTCGGCTTCGATGCTGGCCTGGTGCTTCGCTCCGCCTTCACCGCGCTGCCGCTTGAGCAACTCGCGGGCCCGGATAGCGATGCCTTGACGGCATTGGTCGCGCAGCGAGTACGGCTCACGCGGTATCTCGTCGACCTCGGACTCACGCTCTCGGACGGCGGCTGACTGTTACGGTCGACAGGTGGCTGCCGACGGGAAGGGTGAAAGCCCACGGCAGCTGCGTCGGCTGCTTTCGCGAACGCCGCCGATCACCCGCGGACACGGTAAGAGAATCCCGCACGACGCAGGCGCCATCGGCGCGCGTCGATCACTCGACGATGTCGTCGTCGACTGTGGCCTCTACGAGAACGGGCATCGCCAACCTGGCACGGTGTCGGTGGAGGATGCGCTGCGGCGGGCGAATGCCAGCACCGACGGGTTCGTCTGGATCGGCCTCAACTCGCCCACGCAGGAGGAGTTCGCCGGCATCGCTGAGGTTTTCGAGCTGCCGGAGCTCGCGGTGGAGGACGCGGTCCGCGCCCATCAGCGGCCCAAGTTGGAGCAGTACGGTCCGATCACGTTCGTTGTCATGAAGCCGGTGCGGTACGTCGATCACGAGGAGGTGGTCGAGGTCAGCGAGCTGGCGCTGTTCCTCGGCAAGCACTTCGTGGTCACCGTTCGACACGGCGAGAGCAGCGTGCCCGCGACGGTACGCACGGAGCTGGATCGAGACC
The DNA here is from genome assembly GCA_963801015.1 of uncultured Actinomycetota bacterium. Classification (GTDB taxonomy): domain Bacteria; phylum Actinomycetota; class Actinomycetes; order CAWDCV01; family CAWDCV01; genus CAWDCV01. The sequence continues at coordinate 1,162,310 of CAWDCV010000002.1, forward strand.
CCGAGTTGCTCCGTCATGGCCCGGGTGTCGTGCTGTACCGGTTATCGGACCTCGTCGTCGATGGCTATGCCGACGTGATCGAAGCCGTCAGCGACGACGTGGACGACATCGAGGCGCGCGTCTTCTCCGGTGACCGCACCGACCATGCGGAGCGGATCTACAAGCTGAAGCGGGAGGTGCTCGAGTTCCGGCGAGCGGTGGCGCCGCTCGCCGAGCCGATGCAGCGACTAGCCGATGGTCGCGTTCCTAGCGTGGCCAAGGATGCGCAGCCGTACTTTCGCGACGTCTACGACCACGTGCTGCGTGCATCGGATGCCATCGAGACGTACGACAAGCTGCTCAGCGACGTCCTCGCGGCCGACCTAGCCCAGGTCGCGGTTCGGCAGAGCGAAGTAGCCGTCCGGCAGAACGAGGACATGCGCAAGATCTCCGCCTGGGCCGCGATCGCCCTGGTTCCCACCGCGATCGCCGGCATCTACGGCATGAACTTCGACTTCATGCCGGAGCTGCGCTGGCGGTACGGGTACTTCCTCGTACTCGGCCTGATCCTGACGATCTGCGTCGTGTTGTATCGGCTCTTCCGTCGCAACGGTTGGCTGTGATGGTTCCGCCCTCGGCCGCGACGACCGCGTCATCGATCAAGCGCACTTACTACGTGCTGCTCCTCGGCAACACGCTCGCGACATCGCTCATCTGGGGCATCAACACCATCTTCCTGCTTGACGCGGGACTGTCGAACCTCGAAGCCTTTGCAGCCAATGCGTTCTTCACTGCGGGCATGGTGTTGTTCGAGGTACCCACCGGCATCGTCGCCGACATGTGGGGGCGCCGTACCTCTTTCCTGCTGGGGACGCTGACGCTCGCCATCGCTACAGCGCTCTACGTGCTGCTCTGGCAGATCGATGCTGCGTTCTGGCTGTGGGCTCTCGTCTCGCTCCTTCTCGGACTCGGCTACACCTTCTTCTCCGGCGCGACGGAAGCGTGGCTGGTCGACGCGCTCACTGCGTCCGAATTCACGGGACCGCTGGAACCCGTCTTCGCTCGCGGCCAGGTGCTCAGTGGCGTGGGAATGCTGCTCGGTGCCGTCGGCGGCGGCTATATCGCCCAGTTCACGAACCTGGGCGTGCCGTTCGTCCTACGCGCCCTCGTGCTCGCTGTCATGTTTGTCGTGGCGCTGATCCTCATGCATGACGTCGGCTTCACACCCAAGCGCGACGGAGACGCCTGGTCGGAGATCAAAGGGATCACCCGGAACTCAGTCGAGTACGGCTGGCGGGTGCCGGCCGTCAAGTACCTCATGATCGCCGGCGTCTTCACGGGCGGCGTCGTCGTGTACGTCTTCTATGCCTTGCAGCCCTACCTGCTCGACCTCTACGGCGACAGCGAGGCCTACGGGATCGCCGGGCTCGCCGCGGCAATCATCGCCGGGGCCCAGATCCTCGGGGGTCTCGCGAGCGGGCGCCTTCGGGGCCTGTTCCGCCGGCGAACGACGGCCATCTTGGTCGGCGAGGGCATCGGCGTCCTGTCCATCCTCCTGATCGGCCTGATCGCGAACTTCTGGGCCGCGATAGCGCTCATCGTCGTGTGGGGCCTGATGTATTCGGCCGCGCTGCCAATCCGGCGGGCCTACATCAACGGCCTCATCCCGTCGCAGCAGCGAGCGACCATCCTGTCGTTCGACTCCCTGATGGCGTCCAGCGGCGGGGTCGTCGCGCAGCCGGTCTTGGGCCGGGTCGCCGACGTATGGGGCTATCCGGCCTCCTATTTGGTGTCCAGCGCGATCAACGCGGTAGCTCTGCCGTTCCTCGTCTGGTCACGCCGGCAGAACGCACCGGCGGATTTCGGCGAGGAGGAGCCGCCGCCCAGCACCCCGGTCGCGAGCGACGACGACGTAACCCAGAAGTAGCAGCCGTGGACAGGAGGCCGGTACTCGCAACGATTACGGCGTGGGCTTCGCGGCCGTGACCTTGGTATGCGCGGGGCCGGGGAGGTCACTCTCGTTCGGAGCCTCGTCAGGGATCAGCGGGCCGCCGCGATCCAGGCCATCGTTCAACCGCTGGGCATCAGGCGTGGGCGTCGGCCGCGCCACTCGCTCGGAGCTGCCATGTTCGGGGTCGACGCGTTCGGCGTCGATAGCTTCGGATGGGGATTCAGTCACCGTGATGAGGTACCCGAGCTGCGCCGCGCCATGCGTTCTGGATGAGTCAGTGCGGCACTTCCCAGCGCTCGCTGATCTCGGCCCAGGTCGGCGGCGACCCTGGGAGCGGTGACCCCGCCGGATTGTGGATCGCATCGAGCAGCAACGCCAGATAGCGCTGACGGAGCTCACGGGTGCGCTGCTCTCCTCCCCCGCGGATCGCGGCCAACTGTTCAAAGATGAAGCTGAGATCGTTCACGTCGAGACCGGGACGGATCTCCCCGGCAGCGCTCGTCCGGTCGAAGAGTCGCATGTTGAGCTCGTGCGCGTACTCCGCAGCGCGGTCCAGTTCCTCCGTCGACGCGAACGTTCCGGCGAGTGCCAGGGTCAGGGAGTGCGTGTCGGCGTCGACGACGTCACGGAGGAACTCGGCGAACATCTCCCATGGGTCATCGTCGGGTCCAGCGCCTTCTCGACGGCTGCGATGTAGCGCTGCAAGGCCTCGCCCGCGAGGTGGCGGCGATCCCGCGTCGGCCTTTCACGTTGTCGTTCCCTCCCTGCCCGGCTTCGGACTCTTCGGCCCAACGACCGAGCCGGGCTGGGGCGCAGAGCGCATTGCCGCCGCCTGGCTCGGTTGATGAGCCGCTTGGGCTACGACACGTTCGGGGCACACGGCGGCGATTTCGGGGCCGCCATCTCCCGTCAGCTGGGAGTCATCGCCCCGGACCGGGTGATCGGCGTCCACCTCACCGAGCTGCTGTCCGCGAGCGTCTCGGCGCAGGACGCCGACTTCTCCGATCCGACAGAGAAGCGCAGCGTCGAGGCGGGATACCGCTACCAGTACCAGCTCTCCGGCTACATGTGGGCGCAGTCACAGCGCCCGCGGACGCTGGCGTACGGTCTCGCGGATTCGCCGGTCGGCCAGCTGGCCTGGATCTCGACCGCTTCAAGGAGTGGTCGGACTCGGCGGCTACGCCCGACGACGCCGTCGATCGCGGCATCCTGCTGACGAACGTGATGCTGTACTGGGTCACGGGAACCGCGGCCTCCTCGTCGCGGATCTACCGGGAAGGCGGGGAGACCTGGGGTGAGGAAGAGCCGGAGTCGACCGTGCCGACCGGCATGGCCGTCCTGCCCAGGCAACATCTCGGTCCCGGTCCGCCGCCTGGCCGAGCAGAAGAACAAGATCGTGCACTGGACCGAGTTTCCTCGTGGCGGGCACTTCCCCGGTCTCGAGGTTCCCGACCTGCTGGTTGACGATCTCCGCACGTTCTTTGCGCCCCTTCGGTGATAGACACCGAGCTGAATGACAGTGCCGTGACTGACATTCGGCGCGACATCGCGACCGAGCGAATGCGCAATACGCGACTCGACGGGCCGCCGGCCGACACCGTCACGGACGTCGTGCGCTGGTTCGGCGGGATGCAGTTCCAGGAGTATCCGGTGGCGCGCTGGTCGATCGGCCAGCGAGCCACGGGCATCGACGAAGAAGCAGTCGACCAGGCACTGGCCGCTGGCGAGGTCATCCGAACCCACGTTCTGCGCGACACCTGGCACCTAGTTGCTGCGACGGACCTGCGCTGGCTGATGGCGCTGACTGGACCCCGGATCCAGCAGCGCAACGGGACGATGTACCGCCGGCTCGGGCTCGACGAGCGGCAGCTCGCGCGTACTGATGAGCTCCTTGCGCAGGCGCTTGCTGGCGGGCGACAGCTCCCCCGGCGTGCCATCGCGGCGTACTTGTCGGCCCATGGCGTCGACGCGGATGGGATGCGGCTGGGGTACGTCCTCATGCATGCCGAGGTGGAGCTCGTCATCTGTAGCGGCGCGCTCCAGGGTAAGCAGCAGACGTACGCGCTCGTGGACGACCTCGTCCCGCCGATCCGAGATATGGACCGTGACGAGGCCCTGGCGGAGCTCGTCCGCAGGTACTTCACCAGCCACGGGCCAGCGACGGTCAAGGATCTCGGTTGGTGGTCGAGCCTGACCGCGGCCGACATCCGACACGGCCTCGAGCTGGTCGGCGATGCGCTGGAGGAACGCGTCATCGATGGTGTGTCGTGGTGGTTGGCGCCGACATTGGAGCGTCGCGAGGCGCCACCGCGCGCGCACCTGCTTCAGGGGTACGACGAGTACGTGATCGCCTACAGCGAGACCCGCAATGTTCTCGACATCGACGGTCACGCCGGCTCGGTGCTCGGTGGTGACGCCATGTTCACGCACGCGGTCCTGCTCGACGGCCAGGTCATCGGTCACTGGCGACGCCGTACGGAGCGAAAAGCGATCGCCATCGACATGCAGCTGGGCTGTCCGCTCGACCCAGCGTCCACCCAAGCCGTCTACGACGCGGTACAGCGGTACGGGACGTTCGCCGGGTCCCCCATCAGCTGGTCGCCGTGACCCGAGGCCCCGCGAGGAGCAGTCGGCGGGGGCCGGTACGGTTGTCGCCCGCGGGGACGATGCGCACGGCCGCTCGCGAAGCGGCGGAGCTAGCCCAGGGGAGCGGTAGGCAGTGGAGGAACGCCCGATCTCGTCGCGAATGCAGGAGCTGCTGCAGCGGGCCACCGACGAGCGCCAGGCCGAGCAACACCGTCAGGGCGAGTCCGTGGAGTCGCTGCGTGGGCGGGTCGACGAGCTTTCGACCAGCGTTGCCGCAGGCAACGAGCGGCTCGCCGAGAAGATCGACGCGACGTTCGCCCTGACCGCGTCGACCGTCGACATCCTGCAGCGCCTCGCCGACCGAGTCGACGCGCTGGAACGATCGCTCGACGACATCACCATGCGCGTCGGCTCGATCTCGTGGCGCATGGACCAGGTACGCGACGGTGAGGGCCGCCTTGCCGACCGCATCGACGAGTCCGCTCTAGCGCTAGCGGAGGCGATGTTTGCAAGCGGACGCGGGCGTCCCGACGGGGACGAGCGACCCGACGGCAACGGCTCCGATGTCGATGGCTTCGATGCGGCCCGGTTCGACGCCCCCTGGTCCGAGGCGCCCAGGTCCGACGCTGAGTCCCCGAGCGACCGGGTCGAGTTCGGCGCGCCCGTGCTCGACGCAACCGACCACGAACTGGCCGCCGTCGACCCGGACGTGAGCGCACGAAGCGACACAGGGAACGACGCCGGAAGCGACACAGGATTCGACGCCGGCGCCGATTCCGGGCCGTACTCTTCCGAGCCCGAACCCCCACATGACGACGACCCGTTCCGCGTCGCCAGCGACGCCGACGAGCGGCGGCCCAGCTACCGGGCACCCGAATCTGAGACGTCGGCGCACCGAGACGACGTCGCAGACCCGCGGCAGTCTGCGCCGGAGCCTGATGATCGTCCGCTCGCCGACGTCCTCGACCTCCCGTCATCAGGTCGCGAGCCGATGCCAGCGCAGCGCTCCGGCGATCAGCCGGGTGACGAGGTCGCGAGCGGGCGCCCCTCGTGGGGTCCGTCGGGTGACTTCCTCGGGAGCCGTCCTGCGGCCGTCGGCGACGCGGCGCAGGCGGCGGGCTCCGAAACGGTGGTGTTCGAGTTCCCCACCGAGAGCACCGGCCCGTCGGCGGAGCAGGACTTCTTCGACCGGTGGGCACCGCAGGCCGAGGAGTCAGCTGCGCCCGACAGAGCACCTCACCCGACGAGCACCTCACCTCGACAGAGCACCTCACCTCGACAGAGCCACCAACCCCGACATAGCAACGAACACTGCCCCGGCCCTCAATCCGGACGAGGTACCAACTCCGGACGAGAACCGCAACCCCGTGCGTGGCCTCGGTGGCCCGCGCACCGGCCAGCGGTTCCTGCGTGAGGTGTCGGCCGCCAGGGAAAGCCAGGACGTGACAAGGCCCACCGAAGCCGTGGCCGTCCCTGAAACGCGGGCAACCGACGACACCGTGCCACCGGAGTGGTTCGCGTCGTACTTCCGCAATGAAGCACGCTCTGCCGACCCGAAGCCGGTGCCGAGGAACGGGCCAAGCCCGGCACCGCTGCCCGGCGGCCGGCCGGCGCCCGGTTCCGCCTGAATCCTGGGGGCCGTCTGATCGCCGGTCACCGCCCCAGGCCGAGACGCGCCCTAGGCTGACCAGCTGTGACCAGTCCCGCCAGCGCGCCGCATCCTGCGCGGCGCACGCTGGCGATCGACTGCGGCGGCACCGGTCTCAAGGCAGCGGTGCTCGACAGCGACGGCGAGATGGTCACGCCGCGGCTGCGGGTGCCGACGCCGTACCCATGCCCGCCGACCACGATGGTGGCCACCCTGGTCGCTCTCGCCGCGCCGCTGAAGCCGTACGACCGCGTCTCGGTGGGCTTTCCCGGCATGGTGCGGCACGGGCAGGTCCTCATGACCCCGCACTACGTGACCGAGGGCGGCCCGTTCACGCCGCCCGTCCCGGAACTGGTGGAGGCGTGGCGCGGGTACGACATCGAGTCGGCACTCGGCGCGGTCCTGCAGTGCCCGACTCGGGTAGCCAACGACGCTGAGGTGCAGGGCGCAGCCGCGATTACCGGCAAGGGGGTGGAGCTCACGATCACGCTCGGCACGGGTGTCGGGTGCGCGGTGTTCGACGAGGGTGCGCTGCTCCCTCACATCGAGCTGTCGCAGGCGCCCTTCCGAAAGGGCGAGACCTTCGATCAGCAACTCGGCAACCACGCTCGCAGGCGGGTCGGCGCGAAGAAGTGGAACGAGCGCGTCTTCAAGGCGATCACCGCGCTGCGTCCCGTGTTCGTCTGGGATCGGTTGTACATCGGCGGCGGCAATGCACGGCACATCACGGTCGACCTCGGCGACGACGTGACGTTCGTGCCGAACGAGGCGGGCATTCTCGGCGGCATCATGCTGTGGGAGACGCCACGACGATGAGCCGACCTTTCGACAGCGCCTTTCAGCGCGCCACCGATGATGCCGTGTCCGATGTGGTGCTGCCGTCGCGCGACGTTGGACCGTTCCGCTTGCTGGGGCGCCGCGTGTCGATCGCGCTCGGCATCCTGGTGTCGGTCGCGCTCATCGTGTACATCGACCGCGATGGTTATCGCGATGCCGTCGGGCAGCCGCTCTCGCTGCTCGACGCGTTCTATTACGCGACTGTCAGCCTCTCCACGACGGGCTACGGCGACATCACTCCTGCGAGTCCCGCGGCTCGGCTGGTCAACATCCTGTTCGTCACGCCCGCGAGAGTGCTGTTCCTCATCATTCTCGTCGGGACGACGCTGGAGGTCTTGACGCAGCGCACTCAATACCTCGTACGGCTCAACCGCTGGAGGGCTCACTTGCGCGACCACACCATCGTGATCGGGTACGGCACCAAGGGTCGCGCGGCCGTTCGGACCATGATCGACAACGGTGTCTCCCCCGGCAATATCGTCGTCATCGATCCCAATGGCGTCATCGTCGACGAAGCGACCCGGACAGGTGTCGCTGGTGTGGCGGGCGATGCCACGCGCAGCGAGGTGCTGCGGACAGCGCACATCCAGACAGCGCGCCAGGTCATTGTCGCTGCCGATCGCGACGACAGCGCGGTGCTCATCACGCTGTCGGCACGAGCGCTCAATCCACGCGCGAACATCGTCGCCTCGGTACGGGAATCGGAGAACGGGCCGCTGCTCGAGCAGAGCGGTGCCGACACCGTCATCACCTCCTCGGAAGCTGCCGGCCGCCTGCTGGGCCTCGCAACGAGCAGCCCGTTCGTCATCGAAGTCGTCGAGGACCTGCTCACACCCGGCTCCGGACTAGAACTCGTGGAGCGTCCCGCCGTGTCCAGCGAGATCGGCAAGTCGCCGAAGCAGCTGCAGGACAAGGTGCTTGCCGTCGTCCGGGATGGCGAGCTGCATCTCCCCGACGACGCTGTGTGCGTGCAGCTTGTCCACGGCGACCGCCTCGTGGTGGCGCTGTCCCATCCGCACGACGACGACGAGTAGCCATGCACGCCATCGTCGTTTCGACACCTGGCGACGCGTCGGTGCTGCAGTGGGAAGCCGTCGAGGATCCCGTGGCCGCGCCAGGCGAGGTCGTCATCGATGTTGCCGCCACCGCCATCAACCGGGCAGACATCTTGCAGCGGATGGGCCACTACGAGCCGCCGCCGGGAGCGTCGCCGTACCTGGGTCTGGAGTGCAGTGGGCGCATCACATCGCTTGACGGCGGCGTCTCCGGCTGGTCGGCCGGCGACGAGGTGTGTGCGCTCCTCGCCGGCGGCGGCTATGCAACCCGTGTCGCTGTGGCGTCCGAGCTGCTTCTCCCTATTCCTCACGGAGTGTCGCTCGTCGATGCTGCAGGCCTGCCCGAGGCCGTATGCACGGTGTGGTCGAACGTCTTCATGATGGCCGGCCTCCAACCGGGCGAGACACTGCTCGTGCACGGTGGAGCAAGCGGCATCGGGACCATCGCCGTGCAGCTAGGTCGACAGCTCGGTGCTCGCGTGCTGGTGACTGCCGGGTCGCCGGCCAAGATCGAGCGCTGCATCGAGCTGGGTGCGGAGGCAGGAATCGACTACCGCACTGAGGATTTCGTCGACCGCGTCACTCAGCTCACCGACGGACGCGGCGCCGACGTCATCCTCGACAACATGGGCGCGTCGTACCTCGAGCGCAACGTCGCCGCGCTCGCCCTCGAGGGTCGCCTGGCAGTCATCGGCATGCAGGGTGGTCGGCGCGGCGAGCTCGATCTCGGCGCGCTGATGGCGAAGCGGGCCGCGGTGCTCGCGACGTCGCTGCGCTCTCGCCCGCTCGCGGAGAAGGCGACGATCGTGGCGTCCGTACGACAGCACGTGTGGCCCCTGTTCGCGTCGGGTGACCTCCGTCCCGTCGTGGACCGGGTGCTGCCGATGTCGGATGCTGCTGAAGCGCACCGCGTCGTCGAAGCCAGCGAGCACGTCGGAAAGGTGCTGCTCGAAGCTCCCTAGACTCGCCTAACTGATTGTGGGGATGTGGCGTTCCCACACGTCGGCTTGGAACAGCGGGCGCATCCCGACCGACTCGTACAGTGCGAGTGCTCCGGTCTCGTTGCCGGTATCGACACCGAGCCCGGCCTTGACGCGACCGGTCGCCGCAAACTCGGCGAGGGCATGCTGCAGCAGCGCCCGACCCAGGCCGCGACCGCGGTATTCCTTGAGAACACCGAGGTTCTTGACCCAGCCGCCGTTCTCATCGGCGTACTGCAGGTCACCCATCGCGAGACCGGCGGGCTCGCCGTCGACTTCGGCGATCCACCACTGTCCCGGATCCGCACTGTTGCGCGCCTGCATGCGGGCCGACCATGCCTCGTACGACTCCGGAGCCGTGCCGAAGTGCTCGGCGAACGAGTCGAAGAGCAGGCGGTGGACAGCACGGCGACCCGTCTCGGACGTGTCGGCCACTCGGATGCGTACGCCGTCGGCCAGGACGGGTGGGCGCTCGTCACCGGTAAGTGCAACGTCCATCCGGTTGAAGCGTCGCACGTTGTCGTACCCCGCAGCTTCGAGCCAGCCGATGAGCGCCTTCTCGGTGGTGGGCACGATGAACGACACCTCTGCCGTCGGCAACCCATGCGTGCCGACCATCTCTGCCGCTCGACGCTCGACGGCTTCGATGAGGTACGGGCCGACGCTGTCGCCATCGCCGCTCTCGGACAGCGCCGGATGGATGTAGAGATCGGCCTCCGTCAGGGCGCTGGTGTTGCGGTCGACCACCGTGGCGTACCCAACGAGTCGGCCGTCCGGCGCCGACACCAGCCAGCTGTCCGTCGCCAGCACCAGCCGGGGATCCGACAGCGCGGCGTGCACGTCCTCGGCGTTGGTGTCCGGGAATCCCAGGGCGGCGACGTCGACGTCGACCCAGAGCGCGAGCACGGCCTCGAGGTCGTCCGGATCGAGCGTTGCGGGCCGGACGGCGTGGCCGGCGGGGAGCTGCCTCATGAGCAATCAGCGTGCCGGAGGACCCGCCCCGCATGCCAACCCACCGGGGGTTTCACCCCCCGTGTTCCCCCCGGACACTTCGGGCAAGGATGGGGGCATGAGCGAACCCACCGACAGCCCACAGCGCGTCGTCGTTGTCGGCCCCGGCGGCATGGCCGTCGAAGGTCCGGCGCCGGCGCAGGAGGTACCCGAGCAGGGTGACGACGACAGCGCGACCCGGCTCACCGAGCTCATCGAGCAGCCGGCCATGGTCATGCGGATCGGCAGCATGGTCAAGCAGCTGCTCGAGGAGGTGCGGGCTGCGCCGCTCGACGAGGCCAGCCGGCGACGGCTGCGCGAGATCCACCGAGCCTCGATCGCAGAGCTGGAGCAGGGTCTCGCACCGGAGCTGGTCGACGAGTTGGAGCGCCTGTCGTTGCCGTTCACCGAGGATGAGGTGCCGACCGACGCCGAGCTTCGGATCGCTCAAGCGCAGCTGGTGGGATGGCTCGAAGGGCTGTTCCACGGCATTCAGACGGCGCTTTTCGCCCAGCAGATGGCCGCTCGGGCTCAGTTGGAGCAAATGCGCCGAGCGTTGCCGGGCGGCGCCCCAACCGACCTGCCGCCGGGCATGCGGCCGGGCGGCACCGGGACCGGCCAGTACCTCTAGCGGCCGGGGGACTAAAGGTGACTGCCGTCTACACCGACGGTGCTTGTGCGGGCAACCCGGGTCCGGGCGGCTGGGCCTGGGCAGTCGCGGACGGCCGGCAGGCGTTCGGGAGTGAACCGCACACCACCAATCAGCGGATGGAGATCCGGGCCGCGCTCGAGGCGGTACGGGCGCTGCCCGACAGTCCGCTCGTGATCGTCAGCGACTCGACCTATGTTGTGAACTGCTTCCGGGACGCCTGGTGGCGGGGCTGGCACACCAGGGGCTGGCTCAACTCGGCCAAGCGACCCGTGGCCAACCGCGACCTGTGGGAGCCGCTGATCGAGGCGGTGAACGACCGCGGCGACGTGACGTTCACCTGGGTCAAGGGGCACTCCGGGGATGCGATGAACGACCTGGTCGATGCGCTCGCCGTCCAGGCGACCGTGGAGCAGGCTAGCGCTGCTCCGCGTGGCCGAACGTGACATCGACGTCCTGCTCGGGGCGCCGTACCTCCGCTTCGACGTACAAACGGTAGGCCCGCTCGTCGCCTTCGGTAATGGGCGGCTGCGTCAGCGCCCGTGGCCACAGACGCTTCACCCGGACGATGTCGGCCTCGATGACGTGCAGAGCCACCGATGCCTGCACGTACAGCCACGTGATCAGGCCGAGGACGATGGCGAAGACGCCGTACACCGCGCTGGCATGACTGAGGTATTCGCGGACCAGGATCGTGCCGACGGCGAGAAACACCTGGTAGATCAGGCCGGTCGCAACGGCGGTGGGAATCAGTCGTCGGGTGGGGACGTGCCCCGCGGTTGCGATTCGGAACATGAGGATGACGAGGGCAACGGTCAACACCAACGACACGGCGAACACGACGACCCGGATGGTGGCACCGAGCGCACCGCTCCCGCCTCCAATGCCTGACAGGGCTGCCGTGCCGAGGACGCCCACGCCCAGCAACGAGATCAGGCCGATGCTGCGCAGCAGGCTGATCGGAAAGCCGGGGCGGTGGACACGGGGAACTCCCCACAGCTTGTTCAGCGCGTCCTGAGCAGTATTGGCTACCCCGCGAAGCCCGAGCAGGGCGATCACCAGGCCGACGACAAGGGCCACACCGGTGCGGTCGAGCGATGTGACGTTCTCTTGCAGCTGCTGCCCGATCACCGGGAAGTCGGCGACGGCGGAGTCGAGCACGCGCTCCTGGAGCTCGGGATCGTCGCGCAGTAGCCAGCCGAGAACGGTGACCAGGATGAGCAGAAACGGGAAGATCGCCACGAACGCGTAGTACGCCAGCAGCGCGGACATGCTTCCGCCCTGGTCGTCGTCGTACTTCCGTAGGACGGCAACCGGAAATCCCAACCAGGCATGGCGCTGCTGGTAGCGGTCGAAGCCGCGCACCACCGAGGCCAGGACATTCATCGCGTGCCTACCGGGAGTCGGCGCCGTCCCGCGAAGCCGTGCTCGGGTCGGTGATACCAATCGAGCGCCTGATCCCCTTCCAGCCAGCACAGCAGGACCTCCTCGCCATCGAGCTGCGAGGGAAAGTCGAGCAGCAGCGGCGCCCAGCCGCGAACCTGAAGGCCCTGAGCCGGAAACCACGCCAGCAGCTCAGACAGCTGGGCTTCTAGCGCTTTCGCCTCCGCACGACCACCGAGCGGTGAGGGCTGCCCCCGCGACAGCGTGGTCTGCAGCTCCATCAGGTCGGCGCGGACGGTGACGAGGTCGGCCGCGATCTCCCGCAGCTCGGGAAGCAGCGCGCGCGCCTCGTCCAGGGTGAACGTCCTGTCCATTCACGTCCTCTCCGCGAGCTCGGCGATCGCCGACACCAGGGCGTCCCCGTCGAGGAGCTCGGGATCATTGTGATCGGCACCGGGGACAGGGACCACTGATGCCCCATCGGCGGCCTCGGCGACCGCTTGGCTCTGCGCCGGCGGCACGATCGCGTCGCGGGTGCCGTACACCACCGTGATCGGCGAGCTCACCCTCGACACGTACTCGGCGACGGGGTAGCGATCCTTGAGCAGCGCACCGACCGGCAGGTACGGGTAGTGCACGCGGCCGACGTCGGCGAGGCTGACGAACGGTGAGCGCAGAACCATACCGGCGGGCGGATGCTCGGTGGCGAGCTCGGCGACCACGGCCGCGCCCAGGCTTTCGCCGACGTAGATGAGCGGCGCTTGCGTCTGGTCGACGACGAACTCGCGCGCCGCTCGGACGTCGCGCTTCAGGCCGTCCTCGCTTGGGTTGCCGGCATTACCGCCGTACCCGCGATAGTCGAAGAGCAGCACGGAGAGCCCGCGCTGGCTCAGGGCGCTCGCCAGTGGGGCGCGTCCCGCTCGGTCGCCGGCGTTCCCGTTGGCGACAAGGACCGCGGCGCTACCTGGCGTACCGGGCACGTACCAGGCGCCGAGCTCGATGCCGTCGCTGGTCATGAGTGTGACGTCCTGGGCGCCGGGGAGAAATGCGGCGGCGCTCGGAACCGGCGCGGTCGACGGGAAGTAGATCAGCCGCCGCTGGAACTGCCAGAGCAAGCCGAGCACCAGGGCCACCACCGCAATTCCCGCTCCGGCGACGGCGATGATTCGCGCCACCTGTCCGAGTGTGGCGTGTCGCGAACCCGGGGAGCATGCCGGCGAAGCAACTGTGGGATCGTTCGGGCGTTTCACGGGCGCTCGCGCCCCAGCTACGTGGAGGTAGCCGTGCGCATCGGATCAGTGCTGATCATCATCTGGCTGATCATCGGAGCCATCGCCGCCAACCAGCGGGGATACTTCAGCGACAGCGACACGAACTGTGCCGAAGCCAGCACAATCTTCGTGACGATCATCGCCGGGCCACTGAACTACATCGGGATCAACCCGCAGATCACGTGCCCGGAGCTACCGCAGCCATCGCCCTGAGCAGCTTCTGGCTCGGCTTCACTCACCTGGTGACGCGATTGAGGGGTGATATGTCCGTTTTCAGCGTCACCAAGTGACTGAAGTTGGCCGCACACGTGGGCTCAGTCGAAGACGTCCTCGAGCACGCGGGCAACGCCGTCGTCGTCGTTGATGGTGGTGACGTCATCCACAGCGGCGAGGACGTCGGGGTGGGCGTTGGCCATCGCCCACCCGCTGCCGGCCCAGGACAGTAGCGGCAGGTCATTCGGCATATCGCCAAAGGCCAGGACGTCCTCGAAGGTGAGACCGCGCTGCTCGCACAGCAGTTCCAGCGTGGTCGCCTTGGAGACTCCGGGCGCGGAGATCTCCAGCAGGGCGCCGCCGAGGCCGCTCGACGAATGCGTGAGCGTCGCCTGATCGCCGACGATCTCTCGTGCCGCGTCGAGTAACTCGTCGGAGGTCATGTCCTCGTGGCGAGCGAGCAGCTTCGCGACCGGCTCGGCCAGCAGCTCTTCGGCCGGCGCGACGCGGTGTTCCTGCCCGACGTCGTACCGCGCCCGGTAGGTCGGCTCGCGGGCGAAGCCGGCCTCGGTCTCGGCGGCGAACGCGATGCCGGGGAAGGCGTCGCGCAGTCGCGGGAGGAGGGCTTGCGAGACCTCGGGCGGGAGCAACCGGCTGTCGATGACGCGGCGCTCGCCCAGGTCGTAGACCAAGGCGCCGTTGGCGCAGATCGCGAGGCCGCGCACGCCGGTGCGCGTGGCGACATCGTGCATCCAGCGCGGCGGCCTGCCGGTGACGAAGACGACGGTCGCGCCGCCTTCCTCGGCGCGGTGAAGTGCCTTGACCGTGCGGTCGGACACCGTGCCGTCGGAGCGGACGAGCGTCCCGTCGAGATCGCAGGCGACGATGCGCGGACGGCGCGGTCGTGTAGATCGTCGTGAAACTTGGGCACGATCGCGCGCTGGCGGGTCTTCACGACGATCTACACGACGATCTTCACGACCGCGCGAGGGCGAGCCGCTCATGCGACGGCGGGGAGCCATCGCTCGAGCGCCAGCGCAAGGCCGTCGTTCTCGAAGGTCTCGGTCACCTGGTCGGCAGCGTCCTGCACCTCGACGGGGGCGTCGCCCATGGCCACACCGGTTGCCGCCCACTGCAGCATCTCGATGTCGTTGCGCCCGTCACCGACGGCAAATGTCGCCGAGCGCGGCACGCCGAGGCGCTCACGCACGAGCTCTAGCGCGGACGCCTTGGACACGCCCTTCGGCGCGAGGTCGAGCCAGGCGGTGTGCCCGACGATGTACGTCACGTCCTTGAGGCCCAGCTTGTCGACGATCTCGAGGAAAACGTCCGGCTCCTCCGCTGGGCAGCGCAGCACGACGCGGGTAACCGGGTCGCCGAGGATCTGGTCGAGCGTCGCGACCTCTTGCCGGCCGACGAGCTCACCCTCGGGAAATGGCGCCGTCACCCGGTAGCCGACGCCGAGCTCCTCGACCGCAACCAATGCCTCGGGAAGCTGCTCGCGCAGCAGCCGTACGGCGGGGCCGGCGTCGAACGTCACCATGTCGGTGATCTCCAGCGGGTCGATCGTCGCCACGATCGCACCGTTGCTGCACACCATCCAGCCGCGGCGCAGCTCGAGCTGCTCGGCAACGGGGGTAGTCGCGAGCATCGAGCGCCCGGTCGACAGCACCACGTGCGTGCCTGATGACAACAGCGTGCGCACCGCGTCGTACGAGCTGCGCGGCAACTCGCCGTCCCAGCCGATCAGGGTGCCGTCCAGGTCCAGAGCGACGAGCGATCTCACCGGCCTACCGGCGTCAACATCTCGCGACCGAGGTACGGCTGCAGCGCCCGCGGCACCCGCACCGAGCCATCGGACTGCTGGTGGTTCTCCAGGATGGCGACGAGGGCGCGAGTCACAGCGACGAGCGTGCCGTTCAGCGTCGCGACCGGACGCACGCCGTCCGCATCACGCAGCCGGATGCCGAGTCGCCGCGCCTGGAACGTCGTGCAGTTCGACGTGGACGTCACTTCGCCATACCCGTGCCGGGTCGGGATCCACACCTCGATGTCGTACTTGCGCGCGGCGCTCGCGCCCAAGTCACCGGACGCCACGTCGATCACGCGGTACGGAACCTCCAGCTTGTCGAAGTACTCCTGCTCCCATTGCAGCAGCCGCCGGTGCTCAGCAGCAGCATTCTCGGGTGCACAGAAGGAGAACATCTCGACCTTGTCGAACCAGTGCACGCGCCAGATGCCGCGGGTGTCTTTGCCGTACGAGCCGGCCTCGCGACGGTACGACGGCGAGAAGCCGACGTAGCGCAGCGGCAGCTGGTCAGCGTCGAGGATTTCGTCGCTGTGGTACGCCGCGAGCGGCACCTCGGCGGTGCCGACGAGGTACAGGTCGTCGTGCTCGAGGTGATACACGTTTTCGGCGGCCTGGCCGAGAAAACCAGTGCCCTCCATCGCCCGCGGCTTCACTAGAGACGGTGGGGTCATGGGGACGAAGCCGGCCGAGATTGCCTGGTCCATCGCCATCCGGACCAGCGCGTACTCGAGCAGGGCGCCGACGCCGGTGAGGTAGTAGAAGCGCGCGCCGCTGACCTTGGCGCCGCGCTCCATGTCGATGGCCTGCAACATCTCGCCCAGCTCGACATGGTCGCGCGGCGTGAAGCCGTCGGCCGCGAAGTCACGCGGCGTGCCGTGCGTCGAGAGCACGACGTAGTCGTTCTCACCGCCGACCGGTACACCGTCTTCGACCAGGTTGGACAGCTGCAGCTGCAGATCCTGGGCGAGCGCCTCGGCGTCTCCCTGGTCGGCCTCGGCCTGCTTCACATCGGTCGCCAGCGTGCGTGCGCGCTGCAGCAGTTCCTCCTTCTCTCTGCCCTGCGCGCGCGCAACGTCACGTCCCAGCGATTTCTGCTCGGCCCGGAGGCTGTCGAACCGGGTGATGGCCGCTCGGCGTCGCTCGTCCGCCTCCAGCAGGGCGTCGACCAGCGCCGGATCCTCGCCACGGGCCTGCTGAGACACGCGCACGCGCGCTGGATCGTCGCGAAGGATCTTGAGGTCGATCACGGCTCGATCACGCGAGAAAGGGTATCTACCCCTCCGGGGGCGCTGCCCCCGTGTTCTCCCTTAACCGAAGCGGCGCGAATTGTCTCACGGAAGACGCTTGCGCGCTAGATCAGCAGGGTAGTCCCTTCTCCGTGATCCGTGAGCTCGGCCTTCTCGGTCGACGTCTGCTCGTTCCCGCCGCCCTGCTGGTCGGGATCATGGTGCTGTTCGGCTGGCTGCTCACGGACGTCCTCGCGCAATCGTGGCTGGCGAACACAGACGCCGACATCAATCAGGAGTTCGTCGAGGAGCGCACGAACGACCTCAACACCGTGTCGTTCCTGTTCTCCTCATTCGCCGCGACGCCGGTCATCATCGGGCTCACCCTGGTGACGGCCGCGACCGCGCGACTGGTGTGGAAGCGGTGGCACGAGGCGATCTACGTCGTCTATGCCGTCATCGGCGAGGTGCTGATCTTCCTCGCGACCACGCTGCTCATCGACCGGCAACGTCCTGAGGTGCCGCAGCTCGATCCCGCTCCCCCGACATCGAGCTTCCCGTCCGGTCACACGGCGGCAGCGGTCTGTTTCTACGGCGCGGCCGCCGCGATCATCGCCTGGCGCGTACGCAAGCGCTGGCTGCGCTGGACCGTCATCGCGCCTCGCGGTGGCGATTCCCCTGCTGGTCGGCCTCGCCCGGCTGTACCGCGGCATGCACTTCCCCACCGACGTGACCGGCGGCCTCTTCCTCGGCCTGGTCTGGTTGGGTGTCGTGACCCGATTGGTCCTGCTCGCACCGATCAATGCCGCCGGCGACATCGCCCGCAAGGCCAAGGAGACGATCACCCGATGAGCCGTGCAGCGGTCGTCGTCAACCCATCGAAGGTCGTCGACAAGCCGGAGACCTTCCGCAGCAACCTCACCGATGCGCTGACACAGGCGGGGTGGGACGAGCCGCTGTGGCTCGAGACGACCGTCGAAGATCCCGGCCGCGGTCAGGCCGAACAGGCCGTACGCGAGGGCGTCGACCTCGTGCTCGTCCATGGCGGCGACGGCACGGTCATGGCCGCCGCTACGGGCCTGGCAGAGAGCGGCGTTCCGCTCGGGCTCCTCCCCGGCGGCACCGGCAACCTGCTTGCCCGCAACCTCGACATTCCGCAGCGCCTGGATGATGCCCTCGAGGTCGCGCTGTCCGGCGCGACCCGCCGGATCGACGTCGGCGACATCGGCGATCGGTGCTTCGTGGTCATGGCCGGCATGGGCTTGGACGCTGCGATGGTGCAGGACGCCCCGGAGGCCGTGAAGAAGCGGTTCGGTTGGGCGGCGTACGTGGTCTCGGGGGCAAAGCACCTCAAGGACCGCCGCATGCGGGTGGACCTGCGGCTCGACGACGGGAAACCGCAGCGCGTGCTGGCGCGGACCATTGTCGTGGGCAACGTCGGCACGCTGCAGGGCGGCATCCCGTTGCTGCTCGATGCCGAACCCGACGACGGCGTCCTCGACATCGCTGTCGTCGCCCCTCGCGGCCTTGGCGAGTGGGTATCGGTCGCGGTCCGCGTGATCACGCGCCGGCGGCACGGCGACCGTCAGCTTGCCTGCTATCGAGCGCGCCGCATCTCGATCCACACGCAACATCGCCACCCACGGCAACTCGACGGCGATCTGCTCGACGCGGGCAACGAGCTCAACGTCTCCGTACGACCAGGAGCCCTGCTCCTGCGCGTACCCCAGGAATCCATCACTACCGATGACGCGAATCTCGAGGAGCAGGTGGCATGACGACAGCAACGAGGGTTCCCGTCACGCACGACATGTCCGGCGGAGAGCTGGGCGCCGACGACGCGTGGACGACGGTGCGACAGTATGGATTCCTCCCGCTGGTCAAGGAGGCATTCACCCGATTCCGCTACGCCGATGGGTTCAGTCACTCGCGGGCGCTTGGGCTGCAGTACTGCTTCGCCCTTATCCCGCTCGCGATAGCCGTCGTCGGCCTGTCCGTCAGCCTCAACCAGGCGCGCATCGGACAGGTGCTTGCTGACGCGCTGCGACAGCTGAGTCCCGGTGGCACCCGCGACTTCGTCGAGCAGGCGCTGGCGCAGGGAGCGGAGCAGGCGGCAACCGGTCAGCTGGCGCTGTGGTTCGGTCTCATCGCAGCGCTCATCGCCCTGACGACCGGGATGGGGCAGGTCGAGCGCGGCGCCAATCGGATCTACGGCATCGACCGCGATCGTCCGACCAAGGAGAAGTACACCCGCGCCGCGGGCCTGGCCGTCACTGCCGGCATTCTGTCGCTGCTCGGCTTCATCATGCTTGTTGCAGGCGGTGCGATCGCGTCGGGCTTCGGCTGGAGCGAGGGCGTTGTGACGGCGTGGAACGTGCTGCGCTGGCCACTCGGAATCCTGCTCGCGCTGGGGTCGTACACCGTCATCTTCGAGCGGGCACCGCGACGTAACCAGCCCGGCCTGTCGTGGCTGGCCGTCGGCGCCGGCGTCTCGCTTGCGCTGTGGCTGATCTTCACGCTGCTGCTGTCGCTCTACGTGTCGCGCAGCTCGTCATTTGGTTCGACGTACGGACCGCTGACCGGTCTGTTCGCGTTGCTGATCTGGGCGTACCTGACCTCAATCGCGCTGTTCTTCGGCGTCGCCGTGGCGGCGCAGCTCGAGGCAATTCGCGGCGGGCAGCGGATGCCGGCCGAGCCGGATCCCGAGCTCGCTGTCGCCCATCCGCACCATGCCCGGTAGGCGCGCGGTCGAGAAGACGTGGTGGTCGGCCGCCGGTGGGGAGCGGCCGGCCACCGCCCTCTCATCGCGAGTCAGTCGAGTTCCGTGGGAAGCGACGGATCGCGGGCATGCTCGAGAACCCGCCGAAGCTGCCGTTCCAGAACCCGTCCGATGGACAGCGGCGGCAACGCGTCGACGGGAAACCAGCCGATCTCCAGCGTCTCGAGGGCTGCGGGCTGAGCCACGTCTCCCGTTGCCCGGCAGAGGAAGAACAGCTTGTAGACGCTGAACGCTTTCGGCGGCAGGTGGCCCTGCCGGTCGCGGTCCCAGCAACCGACGAGCTTGACAACCTCGGCGCCGTACCCGGTCTCTTCGCGGATCTCGCGTACCACAGCCTCCACCGGCGAGTCGAGGGGGTCGGCCCAACCGCCGGGCAGAGACCACAATCCGTCGCTGCGCTCGCGCATGAGCAAGAACCGCTCCTGCTCGTCGAGGAGGGCTCCGCGCACGTCGACCTTCGGCGTTGGATAGCCGGCGTCTCGCTCGAGCTCGAGCAACAACTCGTCGACAGGTCGGTTCGACACAAGTGCAAGCAAGTCAGCGCTGACCGAGCGAACCTGCTGGTAACGGTCGACGTCGTAATCGCTCGTGACGTACGTCAAACCCGATTGAGCAAGGGCGGCGAGCTTGATCGCGGCTCGACGGATCTGCTCGGCGGGCAACTCATCGTTGACTGCGGGCACGGAAGCGACGGTACGGTCCCCGAGCCGTGGTGTGATCATCCACCCGAGCCAACGGGCGTAGCGTCTCGCTCGTGGCCGGCTCGGAAAGCGAGCGGGTGGCGCTCACCGCATTCCTGACACAACCGTGCTTGCCGGTGGCAATGCCGTGGGCATCCGGTTCAGCAACCGGGAGCTTGCACCGTTGTGGGGTGCCAGCATGCGATTTGCCCTTGCCGCTGCGGTGTTCTTGGCCGTCATGGCGGTGCTGAGGCTGGCATTGCCGCGCGGACGGGCACTGGCCGGCTCGCTGCTGTACGGCCTGTTCAACTTCGCTTCGTTCGGGTTCATCCATTACCGCCTGGTCCACGTGCATGCCGGACTCGGCCAGATCTTGCTGGCACTGGTGCCACTGGCCACGCTCTTGCTCGCCGTGCTGTGGCGGCAGGAGCGCCTCACTGCCGCGGCGGTCGCGGGAACCCTGTGCGCTCTCGCGGGCGTCGCGGTGGTTTCTCGTGCTCCATTGCAGCAGGTCGTGCCCGTGCTGTCGGTGCTTGCCGTGGTTGGCGCCGCGATCTGCTTTGCGCAAGCCCTGGTGCTCGTACGACGATTCCCGCGCGTGCACCCCGTGAGCATGAACGCCGTCGGCATGACGGCGGGAGCGGCTGTGCTGTTCGCAGCGTCACTCGTTTCGGCTGAAACGATGGTGCTCCCGCAGCGTCCCGAGACGTGGGCGGCCATGGCCTACCTGGTTGTGGCCGGCTCGGTGGTCGTGTTCCTGCTGTACCTCGTCGTTCTCCGGTACTGGACGGCGTCACGAGTGTCTACGGTTTCGTCCTCATCCCGATCGTCACCCTCGTGCTCTCAGCCTGGCTCGACAACGAACCGATCGGCGTCGGACTGGTGCTGGGAGGGCTCCATGGTCATGGCCGGCGTCTACGTGGGAGCGCTGCGTCCCGGCCGTTAGTTTCGCTAGACGCTGCGTCCGTCACGGACGCGTGCCAGCCACGCCTCGGCGTCGCGGAACTCGTCGTCGGAGATGGCGGCGGGCACCTCTGCCACGTCGCCAGGTGCGAGATCGGCGCGACGGTACGAACCGAGGAACCGCACGTCCGCGCAGACGCGCCGCAGCCCAGTGAGCGCCTCGCCAACGCGCTCGTCGTCGACGTGCCCCTCGCAGTCGATCGAGAAGTAGTAGCGGCCGAGTCTCTCTCCGGTCGGGCGTGACTCGATCCGGGTGAGGTTGATGCCGCGCACGGAGAACTGGGTCAGGATCTCCAGCAGCGCACCGGGATGGTCGTCCGCGATGAACGCCGCCAGGGTGGTGCGGTCGCCGCCGGTCGCGGTCGGTGGCGACACCGTTCGCGATACGAGCACGAAGCGGGTGACAGCGTCGTCGTTGTCATGGATGCCGTCGACGAGGATCTCGAGGTTGTAGTGATCGGCGGCCAGCGGCGCTGCGATGGCAGCGTCGTACTGGCCCTCCGCTACTGATGCTGCAGCGGCCGCTGTCGACGCCTCGGCGACGATCGCCGCCTGAGGCATCTTCGCGGCCACCCAGCGGCGTACCTGTGCTGCAGCATGCGGATGAGTGGCAATCGTACGGACGTCATCGAGCGCCGTACCGCTGCGAGCAATCACTGCGAACGACACCGGCAACAACACTTCACCAGTGATGACGAGCGGCTCACCGAGAGCGAGCTCGTCGAGCGTGACGCCGATGGCGCCCTCGACGCTGTTCTCGAGCGGCACCATGGCGGCGTCTGCCTCGCGGCGGCGAACGGCGTCGAGAGCCGCGGGTACGGACGGGAAGGGCTGCGGGTCGACGACGTCGGGCAGCGTCCGCAGCGCTGCCTCGCTGAACGTCCCCTCAGGGCCGAAGTAGGCATACCTCGTCTTTGCGCTTGGCGAAGTCATTGGTCGCGCTCGCCTTCTCGCTCGTTCCTCGCTCGTCGGCTCGGCTGCTCCATGGCGCCGCACACTAGCGGGACCTCCTAGGCTGCTGGAGCCAGCCGACTCGACGAGGAGCCCGACATGCATCGCGAGCGCGTACCCGATCCCTACGACCTGCTGCCCGAGGTCCCGTCGTTCTCTCTGACGAGCGAGGACGTCGCCGACGGCGAGAAGCTCGACATGACCCACGTCCACGATTCCGCGGACGGCGAGAATGACTCGCCACAGCTTTCCTGGTCGGACTTCCCCGCGGAGACGCGCTCGTTCGTGGTCAGCTGCCTGGACCCCGATGCGCCGACGGGCAGCGGCTGGTGGCACTGGATGGCCGTCGACCTGCCGGTATCGACGACGTCCCTCGCGCGCGGAGCCGGGGCCAGCGACGAAGCGCTACCCGGCAAGGCCTTCCATGTCCGCAACGATTACGGCACACGCGACTTCGGTGGCGCCGCACCGCCGCCGGGTGACCCGCCCCACCGCTACATCTTCGCCGTCCACGCCGTCGACGTGGAGTCCCTCGGCCTGACGCCGGATGTCACACCAGCCGTCGTAGCCGGCACCTTGCAATCGCACACGCTGGCGCGGGCGACGCTGCGCCCGATCTACGGCCGGTAGGGCCCGCTCGGACCGTCCAGTGCGTAGGTAACGGCGACGGTGCCCTTGCTGGTCGATGCGACGCTCGTGAGACGTAGCGCTCGCGGCGACGGCACGTCGCCGAGCAGCCGCTTGCCCGTGCCCAGCAGCAGTGGGTGGACGAACAGCCGCAGCTCGTCGACGAGGTTGGCCCTCATCAGGTGCCGAAACACCTCGCCACTTCCGAGGATGACGACGTCTCCACTGCCGTCGGATTTCAATCCCGAACGGCTTCGCTCAGGTCGCCCCGCAGCGGCTCAGATCCCGTCCAGTCGAGCGCGGGACGGGTCCTCGTCGCGACATGCTTGGGCAAGGAGTTGAGGCTGGCCGCCATCGGGTTGTCGTCGGGCTGGGACGGCCAGAATGCGGCCAGCTTCTCGTAGGTTCGGCGCCCCAACAGATACGCCGACGTCGCGCCAAGACCTGCCGGGTCGACCACCTCGTGGAGCACATCGCCGTACGGCGCGCCCCAGCCGCCATGCTCGAACCCACCATCGCGGTCCTCGTCGGGCGAGCCGAGACCTTGCATCACACCGTCGACACTCAGGAACTCGACGGCGACCAGCTTGCGCATGCCACACCCTTCCTCGGTACAGCCAGGAACAAGACTGGGCACAGCCTGCACGCTTGGCGAACCGATGGCTTGAACGATTCTGACCGGCGATACTCGCCACGGTGGCCGTAGCCGAGCTGATCCGGCGTCGCCCGCATCCCGGCCTCGCCGGGCTGGTCGCGGGCCTCGTCGGCTCCCACGAACGCGTCCGACGGCGTCATCGAGCGGCGCCAGCCGGCTGGGAGCCTGCTCCCCCTGGTCCTGTCGTTCGGCGACCCACTGACGGTCGTCAGTTTGTCCGACGGTGACGGGGTAGGCCGGCATTCCAGCTTTGTCGCCGGCTTCATGCCCGGCCACGCCACGACGCGGGTTCGCAGGAACGCAGCGGTGCGTGCAGGTCTACCTGACTCCACTCGGCGCGTACCGGCTGCTGGGCCTCCCGGGTCGGGAGCTAGCACAGCGGGTGGTCGAGGTCGACGATGTCGCGCCTGCCCTGGGCGGCTCGCTGCCCGATCGTCTGACCGAGTCGTCGTGGCCGGAGCGGATGAGCCTCGTCGAGGCGGCCACTGCTCTCGTTGCTCGACGCCGGTCCCGAGCCAGACCCATTCGTGGCGTGGATGTGGAGCCGGATCTATGCATCGGGAGGCCAGGAGCGGATCGACGGCTTGGTGGCGGAGACGGGTTGGAGCCACCGGCACGTGGCGACTCGTTTCCGCGAGCAGGTGGGGCTTTCTCCCAAGACGGCGGCGAGCGTCGTGCGCTTCGAGCACGCCGCGGCGGACCTGGGCAGCCGGCCGCTAGCAGAGGTCGCCGCGGAGCACGGGTACGCCGACCAAAGCCACCTGACCCGGGAGGTGGTCCGCTACGCCGGTGAGCCGCCAGGGATGCTCGCCCTGGCCAACCGCCCCACGGCGTTCACGGCCCTCGGAAGCACCCCCAGCGAACTGCAGCGCATCCACCGATCGGTCGGCATTGGGTCCACCAGGGCTGCCTGAGCGACGCCGCGTCGACCGATTCGGCCGCGATCGATCGCGAGCACGCTCGAGGGCATGGCTGATATCGAGGTCATTCATCTCCACAAGCGGTACGGCGACGCGGTGGCGGTCCACGACATCTCGTTCCAGGTCGAGTGGGGCGAGATCTTCGGCATTGTCGGGCCGAACGGGGCCGGAAAGACCACGGTGGTCGAGTACGATCGGCGGTCTGCGCCGGCCGGACGGCGGCAGCGTGCGCGTGCTCGGGCTCGATCCGCAGCGGGAGGTTGCCGCGCTGCGCGACCTGCTCGGGATGCAGCTGCAGCGCAGCGAGCTCCCGGAGCGGATCACGGTGAGCGAGGCATTGCACCTGTTCGCCTCGTTCTACCGCATGCCGGCCGACCCGGAACGCCTGCTCGAGGAGTTCGGCCTGGCGCAGCTGCGGGACAGCAGGTTCAGCACGCTGTCCGGCGGGGAGCGCCAGCGGTTGTCGATCGCCTTGGCCCTCATCGGTCGGCCGCGGGTGGCGATCCTGGACGAGCTGACCACCGGGCTGGATCCGCAAGCGCGCAGAGAGACCTGGGCGCTGGTCGAGCAGATGCGGGACGTTGGGGTCACGGTCGTCCTCGTTACGCACTTCATGGAGGAGGCGGAGCGGCTCGCCGACCGGATCGCCGTCATCGACGCGGGACGCCTGGTCGCGGTGGACACCCCGGCCGGGCTGATCGGCCGGTTGCCCGGCGGCCAGCGCCTACGCTTTCGCCCATCGCAGTCCGTCGACCGGCTGCTCGCCGACCTACCCGAGGTCAGCGCCGTCCGGCAGTCCGGGGCGGCGGTAGAGGTCACCGGACGCGGCGACCTGCTCCAGGCGGTCACCGGCGTGCTCGCCCATCACGACATCGCGACCACTGATCTGCGCCTCGACCAGGCGAGCCTCGACGACGCCTTTCTGGAGCTCACCGGTCGCGCCATGAAGGAGGATTCATGAGGGCGTTGCGCACGCTGACAGCCACCGAACTCAGGCTGTTCCTTCGTGACCGAGGCACGCTGCTGTTCGCTTTTGCGCTGCCGACGCTCGTGTTGCTGTTGCTGGGCGCGATTCCCGCGCTGCGCGAGCCGACCGAGTTCCTTGACGGACAGCGGTTCGTCGACTACTTCGTGCCGTCGCTGCTGGCGATGAGCGTTGCGCTGCTCGGTGTGCAGGTCCTGCCCACGGGCTTGGCGACGTACCGCGAGAAGGGCATCCTGCGCCGGCTGTCCGCCACTCCCGCACGACCGATCACCCTGCTCGTGGCGCAACTCGTCATCAACATCGGCGCAGCGGTCGTGGCCACGGCCGTGATGATCCTGGTGGCCCGATCCATCCTCGGCACGCCGCTGCCCGCGCATCCGCTCGGCTTCATGGCGGCGTTCCTGCTGGGTACCTCGGCGGTGTTTGCGGTGGGTCTCGTCATCGCAGCGATCGCTCCCCGCGCACGAACCGCCACCGGCATCGGCACGATCGCGTTCCTGCTCGTGATGTTCTTCGCCGGGGTCTACCTGCCGAAGTTCCTGCTTCCCGACGTCGTACTCCGCATCGGCGAGTACGTCCCGCCAGGTGTCACGGCGATGGACGACGCCTGGAATGGTGCCGGACCGCAGCCACTGCAGCTGATCGCCATGGCAGCCGTTGCCGTGGGCGCGAGCCTCCTCGCGGCTAGGTTGTGCCGCTGGGAGTAGTGACAATGAGCGGACAGAGCGACGAGCGGCTCGACGCCGCGGAGCAGCGATGGGGCTCGCTCGTCGAGACGGTCATCCCCTACGTCGGGCTGGCGATCGGGACGGCGCTGACCCCGTTCATCATCGGCGCCACCGCATCGTTCTGGCTCCTCACCGGCGTCCTGGTCGCGCTCTCGGCGACCTGGTCGTACGTCTTCACGACGCGTTCACCGGCCCGCGCAGCGCAACCCCGCGCCGGCGCCGTCTATGTGGTCGGGCTGCTGGGACTGATGGCGGCGCTCGTGTTCCAGTCCCCCTTGTACGGCTTCCAGGCCATCGCCGGGTATCTCCATTCCGTGGCGTACCTACGCGGTCGCTGGCGCGTCGTCGGCGTGGTGGTGACGGCGCTGCTGGTGGCGTACTGCCAGATCGGTGGCAGGTTCGTCACGACCGTCTCGACCGGAACCGTTCTCGGTCTGCTCGGGCTCACGGTGGCCAACGCAGCAATCGGCGGCGGCTTCACCTGGCTCGGGATGTCCCAGGCGGATCAGGGCGAGCGCCGTCGTCACATCATTGAGGAACTGAACGAGACGAACCGGCGGCTCGAGGAGACGCTCACGGAGAACGCCGAGCTGCAGGCCCAGCTTGTGGCCCAAGCGCGCGACACCGGCATCCAGGACGAGCGCGCCCGGATCGCGCGGGAGATCCACGACACGCTGGCGCAGGACCTCGCCGGGATCGTCGCCCAGCTCGAGGCGGCGGCCACAGCGGAGGAGCAGCCCGCGACAAGGCGACGGCACGTCGACACGGCGCGAGCACTCGCTCGGGAAGGTCTCACCGAGGCCCGACGCTCGCTGCACGCACTGACTCCGGGCCCGCTCCAGGGTGAACGCCTGCCGGACGCCATCGCCGACCTCGCGAAACGCTGGGCCGATGCCGCTGGCGTCGATGCGACGGTCGACACGACGGGCAGCCCGCGGCCACTACTCGCTGACCTCGAGGTGACGCTGTTCCGCGTCGCCCAGGAAGCCCTCGCCAATGTCGCCAAGCACGCCGCGGCGACCAAGGTCGGTATCACCCTGTCGTACATGCCCGAGGAGGTCGTTCTGGACGTGCGTGACGACGGGGTCGGATTCATCCCGGGCGAGCACCAGGCGGGGTACGGCCTGCTGGCCATGCGGCAACGATTGGCGCGGGTTTCTGGGCGCCTCGAGGTCGAGAGCACGCGGCACGAGGGCACCGCGGTGAGCGCGAGCGTTCCTGCCCTCGGCCCGGAGCCGGTGCCGTGATCCGCGTCCTGGTGGTCGATGATCATCCCGTCGTGCGCGACGGGTTGTGCGGCGTGCTCGCTGGCGAGGAGGACATCGAAGTTGTCGGCGAGGCAGCGAACGGTGCCGAGGCCGTGGCGTACTTGAATCAGCTGGCGCGGCTCGACAGAGTCGACAGAGTCGACGTTGTCCTCATGGACCTGCGGATGCCGAGCATGGGCGGCGTGGAAGCAATCCGCGAGCTGCGCCAGATCGACCCGGCGATCCGGATCCTGGTGCTCACTACGTTCGACGCCGACCGTGATGTGCTGCCGGCGATCGAGGCCGGCGCCACCGGCTACCTCCTCAAGGACACGCCGGGCGAAGATCTGCGTACGCGCCATCCGCGCGGCGCATCGCGGCGAGGCCGTTCTGTCGCCGGCGGTTGCCGGTCGCCTGATGCGCCGTACCCACGCTCCTGTGGACGATTCGCTGACCGAGCGGGAGCTCGACGTGCTCAGACTCGTCGCGTTGGGCGCGACCAACCGCGAGATCGCCAAACAGCTATTCATCAGCGAGACGACCGTCAAGACACATCTGCTGCACCTCTACGTCAAGCTCGCGGTGACGCGACCGCGCGTCGGCGGTCGCGGCCGGTTACTCGCGCGGCTTACTGCTCTAGGGGCGGTAAGCCACCGCGTGTCGCAGCGCGTACGACACCGCCTGCTGCTCCTCGGGAGACAGCGACTGACCGCTGCGCCCGTCCTTGACGCCCTTGGCGTACAGCCGCGTCTCCGCCCGCCCATTGATCGCCGACAGCACCAGGCCGTCGCCGAGGTCATCGAGCAGCGCGGCGGAGAAGGACAGCCGCCCGTTCTGATCGCCGAACGCGTCGTAGCGGACGACGGACACGTGCTGCAGCGCCTCGGCAAGTTCGGCGCGGGTGGACACGATGTCGTCCCGCACCCCGGCGACGTCGGCGCGCAGCCGCTCGACCTCGGCGACCTTGCGCGCCACGACCGCGACGAACGACTGGGGTTGGTCGTACCCGCCCTGCAGCACCGAGTAGTCACGGCGCAGTCGGCGCAATCGCCAGTGCGCAAGGAGCGAGAGCAGTAACGCCAGCACTCCGCAGCCGCCGAGAAGCCAGCTGGCCAGCTCCGCGCTGCTCACGCGGGCAGACTAGCCGCCCCGATCTCGTGTCAGAGTTTGGCGCGGCTGTAGCCGCGCGACGTTCTGACACGAGATCAGGGGGGTCACATAGGGTCGCCGCCATGGAGCGGCTCGCCTGGTTCCAGTGTCTCGCCGGCGCCAGCGGTGACATGTGGCTCGGAGCGCTGCTCGATGCGGGCGCTCCGCTCGACGCGGTGCAGTCGGCCGTGGACGCGGTCGGCGTCGAACGCATCGAGGTGCGGGCGGAGTCGGTCACCCGGCAGGGCCTGGCGGCGATACACGTCGATGTCCGAGTCGAGCGCACGCCGGTGGTGCGGACCTGGGCCAACATTCGCACGATGCTCGAGGGCGCCGATCTGCCGGAGCCGGTCAAGACGCTGGCGCTCGACGTCTTCTCCCGGCTGGCCCGGGCCGAGGCACGTGCCCACCGGATCGAGCCAGAGCAGGTGCATTTCCACGAGGTCGGAGCCCTCGATGCGATCGCCGACGTCGTTGGCAGCGCCGCTGCGCTGCACGCCCTCGGCGTTACCCGCACGGTCGCTACGGCCGTGGCCGTCGGGCAGGGCATGACGCGCAGCGAGCACGGGTTGCTGCCCATCCCCGGCCCGGCCGTGCTGGAGCTACTGTCCGCCGTGGGTGCGCCGACGTACTCCGGTGACGTGCCGTACGAGCTGTGCACGCCCACCGGCGCGGCGCTGCTCGCGGCGACGGTGACGAGCTGGGGCGGCATGCCGCCGATGCGCATCACGTCGACGGGATCCGGGGCCGGGCACCGCGATCTCGACGAGCTGCCCAATCTGCTGCGCGTCGTGCTGGGTGAGCCCGTCGTTGCTCGCGAGGCGCCGTCCTCCGATGCACCGATCGTGCTCGAGACCAACGTGGACGACCTCGACCCGCGCCTGTGGCCCGGCATCCTCGCCCGGTTGCTCGAGGCAGGTGCATCGGACGCGTGGTTGACGCCGATCCTGATGAAGAAGGGCCGACCTGCCCACACCCTGTCGGTGCTCGTTCCCAGCGTGCTCACGACGGACGTCCGCCGCGTCGTGTTCACCGAGACGTCGGCAATTGGGCTGCGTGAGTACGCCGTTGCGAAGCACGCGCTCGACCGCGAGGAACGCGTCGTCGAGGTGGACGGTCAGCAGATCTGCGTCAAGATCGCGCTGCTTGATGGCGTTGTCGTCAACGCGCAGCCGGAGTACGAGGACGTCGTGGCCGCCGCCGGCCGGCTCGGGCGCCCGGTCAAGCTGGTGCTGGCCGCGGCGACCGCCGCTGCGAACACGCCGTGGCTCAGCGGGTGACCTCGATCCGACGATCGGCATCGCGGCGCGCTACCCAGAGCAGGACGAATACGCAGGCGATGGCCGCGAGGCCGTACCCCTGCTGAAGGAACCGCGCGAACCAGCCGGGACCGGTGTTGGACGTCAGCATCGCCGTTCCGTACCAGGGGATGCGCAGCACGAACCAGACCCACAGGCCAGCGGCCATCACTACCCGGTGCCGATCGCTGCCATCACCGACGATGACGGCAAGCACCAGCGGCATCCACGCTAGGTGGTGGATCCACGCGACCGGACTGAGCAGGCAGGCCAGCAGCCCCACGATCGTGATCGCCGCGAGCTCGTTGCCCGCGCGGCTCGCAGAGAGAGCGCAGCGGAAGCCGATTGCCGCCATCGCCGCGGCGAGCAGCAGCCACAGCCACGTCTGCGGGATCGAGAGGTGCAGGAGCAGGCCGCGGATGGACTGGTTCGATGTGCCCCGGTTCGTGCCGAGCCGATCGGTGTCGAGCAGGGCGTCGAACCAGAACGCCGCCGAGTCGCCGGGCACCGCGAGGAACGTGATCACCGTGAGCAGCGCGGCAGTGCCGGCGGCAACCAGCGCAGCACGCCAACGGCCGCGAAGCGCGAGGTAGACGACGAAGACGCCGGGCGTGAGCTTCACGGCGGTCGCCAGCCCGACCAGCATCCCGGGTGGCCCCCACCACCGGCGCCGGCGGTGTTGACCAACGACGAGATCGGCGAGGACGACGGCGACGAGGAACAGGCCGACCTGGCCGAAGCGCACCTGGTCGTGGATGGGCAACAGCCACAGCATCGCGCCGGTGAGCACGCCATGGGCCGTGGGCTGCCACCTTCCGAACCGCTGGAGCAGCGGGTGGAACGCGACGTGGACCACCCAGGCGAGCGTGGCGACGACGGCGATGCTCCACAGCAGCTGGGCGAGGCCGAGCGGAACGGCGGCGAGCGGCACCGAGAGCAAGGCGGAGAACGGCGGGTACGTGAATGGGAGCAACTGCGGTATGGCGGTCAGGTGCTCGTAGACCGGGCGCCCGATGAGGACGGAGATGCCGGCGTCACGGTAGACCTCGAGGTCGACGACACGATGCTGCGGCGCGGTCACCAGCAGATGCGTCACGAGCAGCGGGAGCGCGGAGACGACGATCCCTACGACGCCAAGCACCGTGGGCAGCGACAGCAGTCTCGAGAAGTCGCGTTGCCGTAGGCCCGGGGCGAGTGACGTGCCGACGGAGGCGGCCGACGGTCGGCTCGTCGCAGGCGGCACTAGCTCATTGTTGCCAGGTTGCACGCTGCGTACACGGTCCGGCGGGAGATCGGTGAGGTCACGATGTGGTTTCTCGCCGCCTTCGAACGATCACGAGGGACACCGAAACCAACATGAGCAGGTAGAACGCCATCCCGAACCAGACTGAGAACACGGTCGACCAGAACCGGCCGGCGTCGACGAGACCGAGGGGAAACACGATCAGGACAATGACGATGTGCAGCTGGTTCGAAGGGTCGATCCGGCGGATGCCTGGTGCATGGTCGAAGCCACGATCAGCTGTCCGCACGGTACCGACCCCATGCATCAGGCCGGTGGCGACGTGAATGCGGTCGTTCGCGCCGAGAGTCGACGCCGTTCACGCCGTAACGTCGAAGCGGTCGTCGAGTGCTCGATCCAACTCGTCGGGAGGAACGAACGGAACCCGCCGATCGAGTAGCGTCCGCGCGGCCGCCTGCCGCGTCGCAGATCGCTGGCCTCGGGGAAGGCCTCGTCAATGGCTTCGCGAATGAGCGATGTCACTGCTGTCCCAGCCGGCACGCGCCAACATGATCAGCCGACGCCGCTGCTCTGGCGTGACCAGTATCTGCAAACGTTCCATGGCTGCGGCCATACACATAGCCTGCACTCTCCTTGCGACGTGACGAAGCGAGCGGGGCGGGCGCCTAGCCTGAACGGGTGCGCATTCGGCCGGTCGTCGTGAGCGGGATGCTCGCGGCGGCGTTGGTCGGCGGGATTGGTACCGCGGCGAGCGCCGCCGCCGCGCAGCCCACGGCGGAACCGGTCGTGCTCGTGGGCGTTGCCGGCCTGCAGTGGTCGGACGTGTCCCCCGAGGCGACCCCGACCTTGTGGCGGTTAACCGGCAATGGCGACACCGCGTCGATGACGGTTCGGACGGTGCGCAGCTTCACCTGCCCGATCGACGGCTGGCTGACGGTGAGCGCGGGTCGTCGCGCCGCAGCGCCAGCTCCCGAGGACCAGGCATGCTCGGCGGTTCCCGTACCCCAACCCGAGGCGGTCGGCTCTGGAGTACGCGTCCCCGGATGGGACGAGCTCGTTGCGGAGAATGCCGGCGGGATCTACGACGCGCAGCCGGGGCTGCTCGGCGACCGGCTCGCCGCCGGCGGCGTATGCGCGACAGCTGTCGGACCAGGGGCGGCAACGGCCGTGGCCGATAGCGCCGGACGGGTCTCGTCGTACGCGAGCGATGTCGCGGACGCCGACTTCGGTGCCTGCCCGCTCACCGTGATCGACCTCGGGACAGCGGACGAGCTCGATCGTGTCGATGCCGAGCTCGCCGACCTGACGGCAGTCCTTCCGGACGGCGCCACGCTGCTCGTCGCTGGCATCTCGGATCGGATCGGCCCGAGCCCCGGGGTGCCGCAGCCCCATTTGCGTGTCGCTCTTACCGACAACGGTGACGACGCAGCGCCGCGCTGGCTGACGTCTCTGTCCACGAGGCGGCAGGAGCTCGTGCAACTCACCGACGTCGCGCCGACGCTGTATGACCGGCTCGGCCTCACAAAGCCGGCAGCAGCTATCGGTCAACCGTGGCGCCCCGGCGACATTCGCCCAGGCGACACCGCCGACGCCGTCGACGAGATGATCGACACCGACACGGCCGCGCAGGTCGTGCGCAATCTCGTCCCACCGTTCTTCGCGCTGCTGATCCTCGCGCAGCTGGTGCTGTACGCCGGTGCGGCCGTGGCGCTGATCCGGCACTGGGGGCAGCAGCGCCGCCGTCGGGTCCTCGCCGCCACCCGACGGGCCGCGCTCGTCTTCGCTGCCGTACCCGTGTCGACGTTCCTCGCCAACCTGGTGCCCTGGTGGCGCACCTCGCATCCGCTGCCCACGCTCGTTCTTGCCGTCGCGGTGGCCGTCACCGTCGTCACGCTGGTTGCCCAGCTCGGGCCGTGGCGCGGCCGGATACTCGGTCCGTTCGGAGCCGTCGGGGCCATCACCGCAATCGTGCTCGCGGTCGACGTCGTCACCGGCTCGGCGCTGCAGCAGTCAAGCCTGATGGGCTACTCGCCGCTCGTTGCCGGCCGGTTCTACGGCTTCGGCAACGTCGCGTTCGCGATCTTCGCCTCGGGCGCCCTGCTCGGCGCCACGGGATTCGCTGAGCCGCTGCTACGCAGCGGGCGTACCCGCGCCGCTGTTGCGCTAGTGCTCCTCACCGGTGTCGTCGCAGTGGTCGTCGACGCGACTCCGGGGTGGGGCAGCGACTTCGGCGGCGTGCTGGCCTTGGTGCCGGGCTTCGCGGTTCTCGCGATGCTCGTCGCCGGCATCCGAGTCTCGCCGCTGCGCTTCGTCGGCACCCTCGTTGCGGGCGTCGTCGCCGTGGGAATCGTGGCGGTCATCGACTGGCGGCGCCCGACGCGGACGCACCTCGGCGACTTCGTGCAGCAGGTCCTCGACGGTACGGCGATGGACACGATCGCGCGCAAGGCCGAAGCCAACTGGTCGATCCTCACCAGCAGCTGGCTCAACACGTTGCTCGTGCCTGCAGCAATCGTCTTCCTGGTGCTCGTCCTTGCCCGCCCGTTGGCATGGCGGGCCGGAGCGCTGCAGCTCGCCTACGAGCAGGCACCGGTGCTGCGTCATGGCCTGATAGCGACGGCGGTCACGCTCGGCGTCGGGTTCGCTGTCAACGACTCCGGCATCGCGATCCCTGCCACCGCGCTCACCGTCGTCATCCCGCTGACGCTCGCTGCTAGCGTCGCCGCGCTGGAGCACGCCGACACCGCGGAAGAAGGAGGGGTCACGTGGGCGAGCGCATCGCGACCGTGGGCTCCGTCGTCATCAACGTGATCGACTTCGATCGCGCAAAGCAGTTCTGGACCGCGCTGCTCGGGGTCGGCGTGGCGCAGGAGTTTCCCGGCTTCGCCTGGCTGCAGCGGCAACACGAAGCCGGCATCGTGGTCGCGCTGCAGCAGGTCGACACACCCAAGCAGGGCCGCAACCGAGTCCACGTCGACACGGGCGTCGCCGATCTCGACGAGGGTCAGCGCCGCATCGAGGAGATCGGCGGATCGCTGGTCGAGGAGCACGAGGTGCTGGGCTATCGCTGGCGGATCATGGCGGATCCCGAAGGAAACGAGTTCTGCATCGGGGTGCGACAGTGACCCAAGCACGGCCGCTGTCGGTGATCGGAGTTCCGTCGAGTCTCGGCGCGTACGGCCCCGGCCAGGAACGTGCGCCGAGCGTGTTCCGCGAGTACGGGCTTCTCGACCGGCTCACGTCGGCTGGCGTCGAGGTAGTCGATCGCGGCGACAGCAGCGTCATGACCTGGCGTACCGATGATGCGAACCCCACCGCGAGCAACGCTGACTTGGTGGCCCGCGTCGCGGCGGGGCTGGCGGACCGCGCGGCTGCCGCGCTCGCTGACGACCACGACCTGCTCGTGCTCGGCGGCGACTGCACGATCGAGTTGGGAACAGTCGCCGGTGCGATCCGGGACGGGGGTCAGGTCGGCCTCGCCTACATCGACCTCGACGCTGACTTGAACACGCCGCTGACCGGCGACGGGATTCTGGACTGGATGGGCGTCGCGCACCTACTCGACATCGGCGGCGCCCACGATGGCGTCGCCGCCGTTGGCATTCGCCGCCCACTGCTTGAGCCGTGGTACGTCCGGCTGTTGGCGGTCGCCAACATCACGTCGGCCGAGCAGGAGGTGATCGACCGGCTTGATGTCGTCGTCGAGAGCCTCGACGCGCTCGAGCGCGACCCGGACGCTGTCCTCGCCCGGACCGGGGAGTGGGCGCTCGGCCTGGATCGGCTGCTCGTCCACGTCGACATCGACGTGCTCGACTACGACGCCTTCCCGATCGCCGAGAACACCGATTCACGCGGCGGGCTCAGCCTCGACGAGCTCGGCGCGCTACTGGACAAGCTCTGCCGGCTGCCGAGCTTTCGCGCGCTCACGCTGACCGAGGTCAACCCCGAGCACGCGCCTGACCAGGCCGCCGCGTTCGAGCAGCTGATCACGATGCTGACGACAGCGCTCTCCTCGCGCGCCGGATCACCCTGACCGCGGCGAGCGCTCCGAGCTCACGCCGGAGGACGTTGCCGCCGACCTGCTGGCGGTGGTAGCCGTACGGTCGAGCCGCGCTCGGCAGCGGTGTGCTTGCCGCCGCGCTGAGCGACGATCGCACGAACGACCACGACGGCGACCACGCAGAGCAGCGCGACCGGTGTGATGATGCCGCGCCATTCCCGGGTCAGCTCGGCAAGGTCTCGCGACAGCGGCGCTTCCTCGAACACGCGACCGGGGACGTACGCGAGCGCGAGTACGGTCAATCGCGTGACCAGTGGACCGTCGTACGGCGTCGCGGCAATCACCGCGAGCGGCGCGAACAACATCGCGTCGTACCACGGCAGGCTGTAGAGCGCGGTCAGCAGCCATCCGGTGGACAGCACGAAGGCGAGCTGCGGCGGGTGCAGCCGTTGCGCCGGCGGGGTCGCACGCAGCAGGAGCACGATGAGCGCAAGGGCCGCGGCGATGGAGATAGCGCCGAGGATCGGCCGCGAGGTGTCCATCCCGAACGGCTCATCGACGGCAACGCGGATCAGGTTCCACGGGCTCGCTCGGGAGATCAGCCGGGCGGCCTCGCGGGTCCGATCGAAGACGTGCGGACCGGCGGTCGCATAGGCCGGCACGACGACGAGCAAGCCGCCCGCAATCAAGGCGACCGACCGCCGGATATCGCGTGCGGCCACCAGCGGCACCAGCAGCGCGATGCCGTACAGCCCGAATGGCGCCTTGATCGCCACAGCTGTACCGACCAGTATCCCCGCGCCGACGGTTACTGCCACTCGACCCCCCGCAGCGACGAGCAGGGCCGCAGCGCCGAGCGCCACTGCCTGAACATCGAGGTGTACGCCGCCAACGAGCTCGTACAGCAATAGCGGATTGACGGCCCACAGCACCGCAGCGCGCGCTCGTCGCTGCTTCGATGGTCCGGCCAACCGGTCGAGGAGCAGTGCCGTCGCGAGGTAGGCCAGTGCGCCGAGCACGGCGAGGACGAAGACGGTGAGGCGCAGTGACGAGCCGCCGATCATCGACGCAACGCGCATGAGCAGCGTGCCGAGCGGACCGTAGACCGACGTCGTCGACCGCCAGGGCTCCTGGACGGCATCGACGACCAGATCGCCGGTCGCTGCGGCGAACTCGTCCGGCGGAATGTCGTACGGATCGCTGCCGAGCGCGGCGATCCGTCCGTACGCCGCGTAGCTCAGGACATCGGCCGAGCCGATCGGGCGTACCAGCAGGAACGCCGCGACGGCGGCTGCGGAACCGAGGAGCAGTCGCCGAACAGCTGGCTGCCACCCACGCTGCAACGCGAGCAGCGCCAGGCCCACTCCGATGCCACCGGCCACGAGGCCGAGCACCTGCAGCGCCATGACCGGCTCCGGGGCGGGATTGAGATCAAGGGAGTACGGCGGCAACCAGCCACCGGGGTTGTCAGCAGAGCCCAGCGGCGGCACTGCGGATGACGTACCGAGTGCGGCGACGCCGACGAGCACCACGACCGAGGTGGCCAGGCAACCCGTGGCCAGTCGCGAGATCGCGCTAGCGCGAAGCACCCCGGCGCAGCCTCTCGCGGAGCTCTCGGACGGCGAGTGCGCGAGCAACGTCGGCGAACTGCCGGCCCCGGTGCACCTTCGCCCGCCAGTCGGTGCCCGTCACCCGGTGGTGGAAGGGCACCTCGACCTCGCGAACCCGAAAGCCCGCGCGGAGCAGGTCAATGGTCAGGGCGGTCTCGACACCGAAGCCGTGAGCAAGAGGCAGCGCAGCGTCGAATGCCGACCGGGTCAGGCAGCGCTGCCCTGACAACGGTTGCGTCGGGGTAAACCCGGTGGCGCGGACGATGCCGTCGCGCGACAACCGCACCACCCGGCCGCTGCCCCCGCCCGGACTGTGCTGCCGGGGCAGGATCGCGATCGTCATGTCGACCTCATCGTCGACGACCGGCGCGACCAAGGGGCCGGCGGAGGCCGCGGTGTCTTCGAGGTCGGCGTCGAGGAACAGCAGGGACCGCACGCTGCCGTCGCGTTGATCGAGAACGCGGACAACTTCGGCGCCGGACTCCATCGCTGCGGCCTTGCCGCGATTGCGTCGATGCTGCGTGACGACAGCGCCGGCCTCACGGGCGATGTCGGCGGTCGCGTCGGCGGAGCCGTCGTCGACGACGATGACGGCGTCGACGTACGGCACCTTCGCCGCCGCCCGTACGGTCGCTTCGATGCGGCGCGCCTCGTCCTTGGCCGGGATGACAACGGCGACGCGGGCGTCCGTGTTCAGAGCGTCGCCCGCGTCGTGATCGAGTAGCGCAGTCGAGCCATCCCGTTCTCCGGTCCAGGCTCGATGCTGCTCTCGTCGAACAGGTCGTTGATGCGGTCGGCGAGGTCTGCGGGTGTCCACCGCTCGTCATCGTTCTCGATCACGGCGACGGACGTCCACGGCTGGTACAGCTCCACGGCATCGCCCTGGATGCCGAACACCTTGCCGCTGATGTGAGCAGCAGCATCGCTGCACAGGTACGCCACGAGCGGTGCGACATTGTCGGGATGCCAGAAGTCGAAATCGTCGGCGTCAGCACCGATGCTGCCGTAGGCGCTCTCGGTCATGCGCGTACGTGCTGCCGGAGCGATGGCGTTGCAGGTAACGCCGTACCGCGCCATCTCCATCGCCACGATCTGCGCGAATGCAGCGATACCGGCCTTGGCTGTGCCGTAATTGGTCTGTCCGAAGTTGCCGAGCAGACCCGACGTCGACGACGTGCAGACGATCCGGCCCGGACGCTGCTCTGCTTTCCAGTACCCGCAGGCCAGGTGGGTCGGTGCGTAGTGACCGCGCAAGTGGACGCGGATAACGGTGTCCCACTCCTCCGGCGTCATGTTGACGATGGTGCGGTCGCGCAGCACGCCGGCGTTGTTGACGAGTGCGTCAAGGGCGCCCCATCGATCAACTGCTCGCTGCAGCATGCTGCGCGCAGCATCGACATCGGCAACGTCACTGGTGTCGAGGACGGCTTCACCGCCGAGTTCTTCGACTTCGAGGACGACTGCAGCACCGGCATCGGCGTCGAGTTCGTTGACGACTACGCGCGCACCTTCGCGGGCGAGTTCGAGAGCTTCACCCCGCCCGATGCCGCGGCCCGCACCGGTGACGATCGCGACTTTCCCGTCCAGGAGTCCCATGGCGGGTGACGATACCTACCCAGGGAATGGAAATGCCCGAGCGCTACCGACGGGGGATGCAGTAGCGCTCGGGCTGAAGAGGAAGCTACCCGTTCGTACGGGGTCCCCATGCGGTTCGGGCCAGTGTCTATACCATGATTTGACTATTGCGCCGCGCACAACCCACTGTTCGCTTTCGCGCTCTAACTCAGCGTAGTTAATGGCCTGTCTCGCAGTGTCTTACCGCAGCCGTGCCCACACCGTCGTCGTGCCCGGTACCGGTCCGTCGACGCCCCATTCACTAGCGAGCGCCGCGACGATGCCAAGCCCCCGACCGCCGAGCGCGGACACCGAGGGGCGTCCCACGACCGGTCGGGTCGTGGATCCCCCGTCGGTCACAGCGAGGCATACCGTGCCGTCGAGGAGAACGTCCCAGCTGACTTCGACGTGACCGGATTCCAGTGGAAGAGCGTGCTTGAGCGCATTGCTGAGGATCTCGGAGAGGACCAGCGCAGCGTCGTCGACTGTGGTGCGCGAGACGTGATGCTCGGCGAGCTCGTCGCTGAGCCGCCGGCGGGCCAGGCCCACGCTGGACGGAGCGTGCGGCAGCTCCATCGACGACCCGAAGTCCGTCGGTGATCGTGCCGCGGCTTCCCGTCGCGCGGATGTGAACACTGGACCTCCTCTGGGCCCTTGGTGCCCACTTCCCTTGCTAGGGAAACAGCCGGAGGCCTAACGGTTGCGGTGGACCAGCGGCGAAACGGCCAGCGTGAGGGCAGCGGCAACCGCAAAGGACAGCAGCGAGGCGCTCATCCAGGTGGCAGGAGCGAAGCCGACTGTGTTCCTGGTCGACGCCCACCAGGACGCCCACCAGGACACCGTGCCTGGGTTGATCGCCTGGTACGTCGCGAAGCCGACAGCCCAGGGAATCACGTAGACCCACGAGCCGCGGGCCGACGCCGAGACGTCCCATCCCGCCTGGCGGCGTACGACGAAGAACTCGACGATCACGACGGCGAACAGCGGGACGAACACCGATCCGAGCAGGAAGAGGAAGTTCTCGTACGCGACGACATCGATGAGGAGCCCGACCACGACGGCGACGATCCCGACGAGCACGGCAAGCACGCGTCGGTCGACTCGCGGTGCGAGATTCTGCACGGACATGGCCGTGGAGTAGATGTTGCCGAAGGCCTTGTCGGTTTCGCCGAGCAGGAGAACGAGGACCGCGAGCGTCCCGAGCGGGACCGCGACGAGACCGGCCACGACGTCGTCGGTCAACACGGTGTCGCCGGTCACGACCGTCACGAGGGCGAGCAGGCCCAGCGTGAAGTACGCCATGCACGCGACGCCGTACCCGAGGAACGCCCCGCCAAAGGCCGCGCCGGAACTGCGGGAGTGGCGTGCATAGTCGGCGGCGAGTGGTGCCCACGACACGGGCAACGCGACCACTACGTCGACGGCCAGCCAGAAACCCGACCAGGAGCCGTCGTCGAGCGCGGGCAGCCCTTGCCTCGTCAGCGCGACCAGGAGGTAGGCCGACGCAAGTAGGACCAGCCAGACCGCCCAGCGCCGCAGTTGCCGGACCAGGCCCAGCGGCCAGATCGCCATCGCGGTGGCAATGACGCCCGCGAGGATCGTCCACAGCGGCCGCAGCGACGGATCGGTCAGCCGGGTGGCTGCCTCCCCGATGATGAGGACCTCGAGGCATGCCCACCCGACGCACTGGACGAGGTTGAGCGCCGTCGGTACTGCCGAGCCGCGCCGACCGAACAGGCCGCGCAGCAACACCATGGCCGGCGCGCCGGTGACCGCGCCAGGGACGGCTGCGAGGCCGAGCGCCGCAGCGCCGAGCACCGATCCGAGGACGACAGCAGTCAGCGCGGCTGTCAGCGACATCGCCGGAACGCCGAAGGGACGCAGCACGAACACCGCAGCGACCGGGAGCAGCAGGCTCATGCCGAAGCTGCCCCACAGCGCCACTTGGTCGAGCAGGCCGAGCGGACGGGGCGGTTTCTCGTCGAGGGTGAGGCTCGGCTCGACGTGATCGACACTCGTGATTGCGCTCGTACCACGGGGTGCGCTCATGCTCGCTCCCTACGCCGGCATTACCCGGTCAGGTTCAGGCGGTCGGCGACCCCAGTCGCCCTCTCAGCCCGGTTGGTCCGAGCTCCCGCGTGTTGCCGAGAGTCTAGGCGGCTACAGCACGTGCGGCGCGCCCGCAGCACTGACCAGCGGCCGACCTGCGTCGACCCACGCCTCGAGGCCGCCGGTCAGGTTGACCATGTCGTACCCCTGCTGGCCGAGGTAGGCGGCCACCTGCGCTGACCGGCTGCCGACGCGGCAAACGACGACCACTTTGCGGCCGGTCGGGATCTCGGGAAGCCGGCCGAGGAGCTCTCCGATCGGGATGTGCTGCGAGCCTTCGACGTGGCCGGCATCCCACTCGTCCTGCTCGCGGACGTCGAGCAGGTGGGCGTCCGGCGCAACGCTGGCGGGGTCGATCGACGGGATCACCCGCTCATTGTCGCCCTTCGTCGGGGCGCAGCTCGTGTCAGAACGTCGCGCGCCTATGACCGCGTCACGTTCTGACAGTGATCGGGCAGCGTTCTCGTGTCAGAACGTCGCGCGCCCATGACCGCGTCACGTTCTGACAGGTCGGCCAGAAGTTATTGACAAGTTCTCTTGTCTAATGGAAGGGTCACGGCTGTGGCAGGGCAAGCGCTCGTCGCGGAACCGGAGCGGCTCCGGCGCGCGCTGTCTCCGCTACGGCGTCGCCTCCTCGACGAGCTCCGTTCGCCGACGTCAGCCACTCAGGTCGCCGCGGCGCTCGGGCTGTCGCGGCAGCGGGTCAACTACCACCTGCGCGCGCTCGAGAGCGCGGGGCTCGTGGAGCTGGTCGAGGAGCGGCCACGCCGCGGTTGCGTCGAGCGGATCCTGCAGACAACCGCTGACGCGTTTGTGGTCGACCCAGCGGTGCTGTCGTCGGCGGAAGAGGTCGCATTCACGGGCATCGCCGATCGCCACGCGAGCGAGCATCTCGTCACCGTGGCCGCCGGCACCGTACGCGACGTCGCCCGCATGCAGGCGAGCGCCGAACGCGCCGGGACCCGGCTGCTGACGTTCACGCTCGAGGCAGAGATCCGCTTCGCCACCCCCGATGCGGTCCACGACTTCACCGATGAGTTGGCTGAGGCCGTGCGGTCGATTGCTGCGCGCTACGACACCTCCGGTGGGCGGTCGTACCGCCTGATCGCCGGCGGCCATCCCACTCCACGTACCCAAGGAGACGAGGCATGACGGACGAGACCCCGCGCATCGAGGTCACGATTGCCGCGCCGGTCGACGCGGTCTGGCGCGCGCTGCGAGAGCCGCAGCAGATCCGGCACTGGCACGGCTGGGACGACCCCGGACTCGAGGCCGAGATTCAGCTGATCTATCTCGACGAGGACAAGATCCAGGCCTCCGAGGCCGACCACACACTCGAGGTGCAGGGCGGCGATCTGTTCGAGCTCACCGACCTTGGCGGTAGCACCCGGCTGCGGCTGACGCGGGCGCCGCGCGGCTCCAACCCGGAGTGGGAGGCCTACTACGACGACATCACCGAGGGCTGGACGACGTTCGTCCATCAGCTGCGGTTCGCCCTGGAACGCCATCCCGGCGATGCCCGTCGCACGCTGTTCTTCATGGGCACGCCGCGCGACCGTGGCACGCAGATCACCTCGCTGGAGCCGGCGGAAGCGCCGACGACGATGACCGGCGGCGAATGGTTCCGCTCGCAGAACCAGGTGGGGCACACGGTCAAGGAGTGGGGCGACGGCCTACTCGTGCTCGGCGATGCGCCCGTATCCGCGACGAAGCCGAACGGTGGGGCCATGGCGGTGCTGTCGACGTACGGCCTGGACGAGAACGCCTTCGAGGAGCTGCGAGCGCGCTGGACCGACTGGTGGTCGGCGCGCTACGAGCCGGACGCACCGCCGACCTCACCCTGACAGCGACCCGCTTTCAGTCGGTGACGAGGCCATTCCACGACCAGTGCGGGATGGCCAAGCCGTCGGGGACGTCATCCGCCGAGTCGTGGTAGTGAGCCATCGTCGTCGTCGTGGCCCAGGCGAAGTAGTCGCGCAGAACCCGTGCCACCGGCTCGTCAGCCAAGCCGACATCCGCCAGCGCCCACTCGAAGCAGAGAATCGCCCGGCGATCCATCTCGTCGTGAGGACCGTTACCACTGTGAATCCGCACCACAGCGCTCTCATCGCCGTACTGGTCGGAGTACATCCTCGGGCCGCCGAGCGCCTCCGCCCAGTACGCCGCGAGCCGCTCCGTGTGGTCGAACCGAAAGCCGCGGCTGAACGCGTGACTCACGACTTCGTCGTGGATCACCCGGGCGTGCCAAGCGCTAGCTAAGCCCAGCAGGCCGTCCCAGCCACCCGCGGCCTCGTACACCGTCTGCATCGGGTCATGGTGGCACCCGCGGTGCGAGGGCTAGGGGCGAACCGCTCCTGAGAAGGGGATGTAGTCGATCGGCGCGATCGCGACCGGCTTGCTCGGGTTGGATGCGTGGATCATGTTGCCGTCGCCGATGTAGATGCCGACGTGGCTGATCGGTGAGTAGAAGAACACCAGGTCGCCCGGCTGGAGCTCGCTCTTCGACACCTTGCGCCCGCTGCTGTACTGCGCGCTCGAGGAGTGCGGGAGGGACACCCCAGCGGCCGCCCAGGCGCCCTGCGTCAAGCCCGAGCAATCCCACGAGTTCGGGCCGGAGGCGCCGTACACGTACCGGTCGCCGAGCTGGTCGTACGCGAAGGCCACCGCAACCGCTGCCGCGCCGGAGGCGCTGCCGGTGTAGGTCGGCCTCTCCTCCTCTTCTGCCTCGACGGCCGTTGCCCGCTCCTGGTCGCGGGCGGCGCGCTGGGCAGCGAGAAGGCGCTGGCGCTCCTCTTCCTCGAGCGTGTTGAGGACCTGCTCTGCCTGCGCGAGCTTGCCGTCGATCTCGTTCTTCTGCAGCTCGACCTCGGCCTTGGCCTCGGCCAGGTCGGCGAGCTGCTCAGCGACGAGGGCATTGTCCTGCTG
Organism: uncultured Actinomycetota bacterium; assembly: GCA_963801015.1. Taxonomy (GTDB): domain Bacteria; phylum Actinomycetota; class Actinomycetes; order CAWDCV01; family CAWDCV01; genus CAWDCV01. Next base: position 1,205,371 of record CAWDCV010000002.1, read on the forward strand.
GAGCTGCGAGCGCTCGGCGATCACGGTGCGCAGGGAGGCGGCCGACCGGTCGGTGAGGCGGGCCAGCGACGAGGACGAGGCGAGGAACTCCTCGGGGTCCTCTGACGCCACGAGCAGCACGGTCGGGTCGACGCCGCCGGTGCGGTACGTCGCCGAGGCGAACGCAGCGAGACCGGTGCGGGCGGCGTTGACCTTCTGCTCCTGCGTCCCGGCGAGCGCCTGGGCGGATGCGAGCTTCTGCTGCACCTCGTCCAGCTTCAGCCGGGCGTCGTTGTACCGCTCCGCCGCCATCGCGGCTTCGGTGTTGAGCTGGTCGACCTGTGCCTGGACCGACTCCATGGTCGGTTGCGGATCGGCGTGTCCGACGCCGGGAATGACCACCAGCGCGGTGATCGCCACCACGGAGGCGGCTATGAGGGCACGAACGCGAGAACGAGCAGGTTGGATCTGATCAGCGGTCGGCACGAAGCCGGCCTCCTTCTCCCCCTGACTGCTTACCGGGTGAGCTGACGGGTTCGGGCGAGGAAGTTGTCCCTACGACGCGCGGTGCGCCGATTCACCCCAGGTGCGGTGGTTCCCCGGTTCCGCGGCGAGCCCCCAACTCTCGCCGCTGAGATTCAGCAGGGACCGCGTCGTCGCTCCAGCTGGACCGACTGCCGAACGCGTGTCCGACAACGGAGGTTAGTGACGCGGCGTAGATGCACAAACTCGCCAAGCCGGACTTTACGCCACCTTGACCTACGCTCCGTAGTCATCCCAGTTCGGAACCACCGTGCCCGGTGAGCCGTCGAACAGGCATGGCGCGCCCGCTTCTCCTCCTGCTCGTGCTCCTCGCCGCGGCTGGCTGCGCCGATACGGCGCCCTCGGTATCGACCGGTTCCGGGACCGAGCTGACGATCACGGTGACCGAAGCCGAGGGCTCGGCACCGTCGGAATGGACCCTCACCTGCGGCTCGGAACCGGGCGGCGATCACCCCGATCCAGCGGCCGCATGCGCCGCCCTTCAGGCGGCCGTGGATGGGGGCGACGACCCGTTCGCACCCCTTGCCACCGACGCGGTCTGCACGGAAATCTACGGTGGCTCGGCGACCGCGACGATCACCGGAACCTGGGACGGCGAGGACGTCGACGCGTCCTACTCCCGGACGAACGGCTGCGAGATCGCACGCTGGGATCCGTTGATGGATGTCTTCCGGACGACGGGCACCGTCACCTGACGCAAGACCGGGCCTAGTTGACGATCATGAGGCGCTCGAGGGCGCCGGAGGCGACCCGGTCGCGCAGGCCGACGCCGGGCTGCAGGAGGGTGTAGCGAATGCCGCCGCCGGGGCGGCCGAACCAGGGGCGGTGATCGTCGCACCGACCCGGATGTCGGTCGTGGTCAGGACCTTGTGCACGTCGTTCTCGGGACGCAACGTACTGGGCGCCAGCGAGCGGAACTCGAACGGAGTGTTGATCGGGTAGGTGTGCACACCGTCCAGCGCGCCGATCCGGTCGATCGGGATGCCGGGCGGCAGGTCGATCAGGATCCCGCGCGTGCCGGCCGCCTGGGCCCGGTCACGCAGGCCGATGTCGTGCATGGCGATCCGGCAGGTCCTCGCCCGGCAGGGAAGCATCGAACGGGGACAGTCCCAGTGCGTCGAGCTCGGCTCGCAGTCCGTCGAACACCGGCCTCACGCTATCGGTAGCCCCGGCGTCGTCCGACGGTCGTGTGAATCGTCGTGAGGCTCTCGCGAGGGAACGTCGTGCTGATGTTTCACGACGATCTACACGACGTGGGATGTCAGGAGAATTGGCGGGTCAGCGGCATGTGCCGGTTCACGTCCTTGTAGAGCAAGTAGCGGAAGCGTCCTGGGCCGCCGGCGTAGCAGGCCTGCGGGCAGAAGGCCCTCAGCCACATGAAGTCGCCGGCTTCCACCTCGACCCACTGCTGGTTCAGCAGGTAGACCGCCTTGCCCTCGAGCACGTACAGCCCGTGCTCCATCACATGAGTCTCCGGGAAGGGGATGGCGCCGCCGGGCTCGAAGTTGACGATGTTGACGTGCATGTCGTGCCGCACGTCGGTCTGGTCCACGAAGCGCGTCGTCGTCCAGGCGCCTGCCGTACCCGGCATCGGGATCGGCTCGATGTCCCGCTCATTGGTGACGAACGCCTCCGGCGGCTCGACCCCGGGCACCTGCTGGTAGGCCTTTCGGATCCAGTGGAAGCGGGCCGCCGCGCCCCCGGGGTTGTGGAACGTCCACCGCGCACCGGGCGGCAGGTAGGCGTAGCCGCCAGGTTCGAGCTGATGCACCTGCTCGCCGATCGTCAACCGAGGGGATCCCTCGACGATGAAGACCACCGCCTCAGCGTTCGGGTCGGCCTCCGGTGCTTCGCTGCCGCCACTGGGAGCGACCTCGACGATGTACTGGGAGAACGATTCTGCGAAGCCGGACAGCGGGCGGGCGATCACCCACAGCCGGGTGCCCGTCCAGAACGGCAGCGCGCTGGTCACGATGTCAGTCATCGTGCCGCGAGGAAGGACCGCGAACGCCTCGGTGAACATCGCTCGGTCGGTGGTCAGCTGCGTCTGCCCCGGCAGCCCACCCCGTGGGGCGTAGTACGGCGCTGTGTCGGTCATGGTCAGACCCCTCCTCGAGTCAACAACCGCCCGCGCGGTTCCTCGCCGCTGAGTTCCTCACCGCGCAGCCAGGTGCTGCGGACGACGCCGGCGAGCGGGCGGCCGGCATACGGCGTGACGGGGTTCTTGTGCCGGAGCCGGCCCGGATCCACTAGCCACGCGTCATCGGGCGCGAAAACGGCGAAGTCGGCGTCGTACCCCAGTGCGACATGACCTTTCTGATTCAGCCCAGCCAAGGAGGCTGGCCGCTCGGCCATCCAGCGGACGACGTCGCACAGCGTGAAGCCGCGCCGCCGCGCCTCCGTCCACACCGCGGACAGGCCCATCTGCAGTCCGGCGATGCCGCCCCACGCCACGCCGAAGTCGCCGATGTCGAGACGCTTGAGCTCCGGTGTGCAGGGCGAATGGTCCGACACGATGCAGTCGATGTCGCCGTCGGCGAGCCCGCGCCACAGCAGCTCGCGATTGTCGGCCTCACGGATCGGCGGGCAGCACTTGTACTGCGTCGAGCCGTCGAGCACTTCCTCCGCAGAGAAGAACAGATAGTGCGGGCAGGTCTCCACCGTGATCCGCACCCCGTCGCGCCGGGCTGAACGGATCATCGGGATCGCGTCGGAGCTGGACAGGTGCAGAATGTGCACCCGCGCGCCAGTCCAACGCGCAGCTTCGATGACGTGCGCGATGGCGACGTTCTCCGCGCCACGCGGCCGTGAGGCGAGATACGTCGCGTAGCTCTCTCCGTGCGCGGACGGTGCGCGGTCGATCGCCGTCGAGTCCTCGGCATGCACGATCATCAGCGCGCCGAAGCTGCGGAGCAGGTGGAGATCGGCCTCGAGCTCGTCCGGCTCCAGATGCGGGAACTCGTCGACACCGGAGTGGAGCAGGAAGCACTTGAAGCCGAAGACGCCGGCGTCGTGCAGGCCGCGCAGCTCGCCGCTGTTGCCGGGGATCGCGCCGCCCCAGAAACCGATATCGACGTACGCCTGCGGCTCGGCGATCTTGCGCTTGACCTCGAGCGCCGCCACGTCGACCGTCGGCGGAATGCTGTTCAGGGGCATGTCGACGATCGTCGTCACGCCCCCGGCAGCCGCCGCCAGAGTGGCCGACGTGAACCCTTCCCACTCCGTACGGCCCGGCTCGTTGACGTGCACATGGGTGTCCACGAGACCTGGCAGCAGGACGACGTCGTCACCGAGCTCGATCACTCGATCGCCGTCGAGGGCCGCCTCGAGCGGCTCGATCGCCACGATGGTGCCGTCAGCGACACCGACGCAGCGCGCCACGTCGCCGGCGGCGGTAATGACCCGCGGCGCCCGAAAGACGAGATCGAGGTGCCTCATGACTTCTCCAGCCAATCCTGCGCGATCCGCCGACCCATCTGCTGCAGGAGCGGGCCGGCGTCGGCCATCGAGCGGACGGGGTCGGGCTCGATCTCGCTGAGCTGGTACGCCGCCGCGATTCCTGCCCCCGCCAGTTCATCACTACGCAGGAGGCTGCGGCCTGCGACGGCAACGACGGGAACGCCAACCGCCCGCGCCGCGGCGGCAACGCCGGCGGGCGCCTTGCCGTGCAGCGTTTGCGCGTCCAGCGAGCCCTCCCCCGTGACGACCAGGCCCGTGCCCGGCAGCCTTGCCTGGAAGTCGATCAGCTCGAGGAGGAGATCGATGCCCGGCCTCGCCTGCGCCCCAAGCAGGGCGAGCGCGGCAAACCCCACGCCCCCCGCCGCGCCGGCTCCGGCAGCCGACGCCGCGTCCTTGATGCTCGGCAGCTCCACCGCCAGCACGGCCACGAGCTGGGCCAGACCGCGCTCGAGGACCTGCACGTCGGCAGGGCTCGCGCCCTTCTGCGGGCCATAGACCTCGGCGGCGCCGGTCGATCCCAGCAGCGGATTGTCGACATCGCTGGCGAGCAGCACTTCTGTGCTGCCCACCGCCGGGTGCAGACCCGATAGGTCGACGCGATCCAGCCGCTCGAGAGCACCGCCACCGGGCGGCAGCGGCGCACCGTCGGCGTCGAGCAGTCGTACGCCGAGCTCGGCCAGCATGCCGGCGCCGCCGTCAGTGCTCGCGCTGCCACCGATGCCGAGCACGATGCGCCGGCAGCCCGCGTCCAGTGCCGCGCGCAGAAGCTGCCCGAGTCCGCCGCTGGACGCCGTCAGCGCGGCGAGCTGCCCGCCCGGCAGCCGGTTGAGACCGCAGGCGTCCGCGAGTTCGACGACGGCAACCTCATCGCGTACGGCGTAAGCGGTATCCACCGGCTCGCCGGTCGGACCAGCCACCTGCATCGGCACCCGGGTGAAGCCCGCCGATAGTGCGGCATCGAGGGTGCCGTCGCCGCCGTCCGCCACCGGCACCTCGATCGCCTCGACGTCAGGAACCACCTCACGGATGCCCGCAGCCACCGCTGCAGCGACCCCAGGGGCGGACAGCGACCCCTTGAACTTGTCCGGAGCGATGACGACGCGCATCCGATGGCGTCAGTCGAGGAGGGCGATGGCTGTCGGGGCGTGCTCCTTGCTCGCGGCGAGCTCCTCGAACTCGATGACGTTGTCGATCTCGGTGCCCATCGAGATGTTCGTCACCCGTTCGAGGATGACCTCGACGACAACCGGGACCTGATGCTCGGCCATGAGCTTCTTCGCCTCCTGCAGGGCCGGCAGGATCTCCCCGGGCTCGAACACGCGCAGCGCCTTGCAGCCGAGGCCCTCGGCGACCCGGACGTGGTCGACGCCGTACCCGCTCGCATCGTGGGTATTGACGTTCTCGAAGGAGAGCTGAACGCAGTAGTCCATGTCGAAGCCGCGCTGTGACTGCCGGATGAGGCCGAGATAGGCGTTGTTCACTAGCACGTGCACGAACGGCAGGTTGAACTGAGCGCCGACCGCCAGCTCCTCCATCATGAACTGGAAGTCGTAGTCGCCGGTGAGCGCGACGACGGGCGCCTGCGGGTCGGCGACGCAGACACCGATCGTGGCCGGGATCGTCCAGCCAAGCGGACCGGCCTGGCCGGCGTTGATCCAGTGCCGCGGCTTGTAGACGTGGAGAAATTGCGCCGCGGCAATCTGTGACAGGCCGATCGTGCTGACGTAGCGCGTCTCGGGGCCGAACGCCTTGTTCATTTCCTCGTACACGCGCTGCGGCTTGACCGGGACGTCCTCGAAGTGCGTGCGTCGGTGCATGCTGCGCTTGCGCTCGCGGCACTGCTCGACCCACTCCGACCAGTCGGGAAGCTGCCGATCGGTGGCTACGTCAAGGAGCGCTTCAAGAGCAGCCCCGGCATCGGAGACGATCGCGTAGTCAGGCGGGAAGACGCGGCCGATCTGCGTCGGCTCGATGTCGACGTGAACGAAGGTGCGGTCGCCGCGGTAGACGTCGAGGCCACCGGTGTGCCGGTTGGCCCAGCGGTTGCCGATGCCGAGCACGAAGTCGGACGCGAGCATCGTCGCGTTGCCGTACCGGTGCGAGGTCTGCAACCCGGCCATGCCGGCCATCAGCGGGTGATCGTCGGGAACCGTGCCCCAGCCCATCAGGGTGGGCACGACCGGAACGCCGACCAGCTCGGCGAACTCGACGAGCAGCCGGGACGCGTCGGCGTTGACGATGCCGCCGCCCGCGACGATGAGCGGACGCTCCGCCGCCGCCAGCATGTCCAGCGCCTTCGCGGCCTGTGCCCGGGTCGCGCGCGGCTTGTACGCGGGCAGCGGCTCGTACGTCTCGGGGTCGAACTCGATCTCGGTCATCTGCACGTCGAACGGCAGGTCGAGCAGTACGGGTCCCGGGCGTCCCGAGCGCATCAGGTGGAAAGCCTGCTGGAACGCTCCGGGCACCTGCGCGGGCTCGAGCACGGTCATCGCCATCTTGGTGAGCGGCGCGGCGATCGCGGCAATGTCGACGGCCTGGAAGTCCTCCTTGTGCAGCCGCGCCACCGGTGCCTGGCCGGTGATGCACAGGATCGGGATCGAGTCGGCCGACGCGGAGTACAGCCCCGTGATCATGTCGGTGCCTGCGGGTCCGGACGTGCCGATGCAGACGCCAATGTTCCCGGCGACCGCGCGGGTGTAGCCCTCCGCCATGTGGGAGGCGCCCTCGACGTGGCGGGCGAGGATGTGGCGGATGCCGCCGTGGTCCTTCATCGCCGAATAGAGCGGGTTGATCGCGGCGCCCGGGAGGCCGAAGACGGTGTCGACGCCCTCCTTCTCCAGGATGGCGACTGCGGCGTCGACGGCACGCATGCGTGGCATGGGATGTTCCTTTCGGTGGTTCAGTCGGTCTCTCGGCCGGACAGGCGCAGCACGCCGCGCAGCAGGGCCGAGTGGTCGAGGCCGCCGTCGCCGTTGGCCTTGGCGGCGGCCATCAGCTGAGCGACGACCGCGCCGAGCGGGATGACAACGCCGGCCTCGCGCGCGGCGGACGTGACGATGCCGAGGTCCTTGTCGTGCAGCTCGATGCGGAAGCCGGGCTGGAACGACCGGGACAGCATGTTCTCGCCCTTCTGGTCGAGCACCTTGCTGCCGGCGAGTCCACCGCCGAGGACCGTGAGCGCCGCTTTGGTGTCGACGCCGTACGCCTCGAGGAAAGCGACCGCCTCGGCGAGCAGCTGGATGTTGCCGGCGACGATGAGCTGGTTGGCGGCCTTGACGGTCTGGCCCGATCCGTTCGGGCCGACGTGGACGATGGTCTTGCCGACCGCGTCGAGCACGGGACGGGCGGCGTCGAAGTCGGCCTCCTCGCCTCCGACCATGATCGACAGGGAGGCTGCCTCCGCGCCCGCCTGGCCGCCGGACACCGGCGCGTCCAGGATCCGGAGCCCCTTCTCCTTTGCTTGCGCGGCGAGGTCGGCGGTGACGTCGGGTCGGATGCTGGAGAAGTCGATGACCAGCGTTCCCGGCTTCGCGGTGTCGAAGACGCCGCCGTCGCCAGCGAGCACCTCCTGGACGTCCGGGGAGTCGGGGACCATCACCGCGACGACGTCCGCTTCGCGAGCCGCGTCGGCGATGTTGTCGGCGCCGCGGCCGCCGCGCTCGACCAGCTCCTGGACCTTCTCCGGTGATCGGTTCACGCCGATGACGTCGAAGCCGGCGTCGACCAGGTGGCCGGCCATGGGGGCGCCCATGATTCCCAGGCCGACGAACGCAACGGTTGTCATGACTCTCCCCTCAGCCAGGTGAAGCTGTCGACGCTGGCGCCGCTGGGCTTGTACTCGAGGCCGACGTAGCCGTCGTATCCCGCCGCCTCCAGTCGGTCGAGGTACGAGGCGATGGCGAGCTCGCCGGTGCCTGGCTCGTTGCGGCCCGGAGCATCGGCGATCTGCACGTGCCCGATGCGATCCGCGTACATGTCGATCCCCGCGTTGACGTCGTCACCGTTGACGGACAGGTGATAGATGTCGAACAGCAGGCGCAGGTTGTCCGCGTCGGACTCGCGCTGCACGCGATCGATGACGCCGATCGCATCTGCGGCTCGCAGTAGCGGGTAGCGCGGAGCGCCGCTCACGGGTTCGACGAGCACGACCGCATCGATGCCGGCAGCTGCCTTGGCGGCGAGCGCAAGATTCTCGGCTGCAACGTCGTCCTGCTCTTGCTCGGAGCCACCCTCGACGCGGTTGCCGTACAGCGCGTTGAACGCCCGACAGCCAAGACGCTGTCCGAGCGCGATCGCGACGTCGATGTTGTCCCGGAACTCCTCCGACCGGGCCGGCCAGGAGACCAGGCCGCGGTCGCCGCCGGGCATATCGCCGGCGAAGAAGTTGAGTCCGACGAGCTGGACCCCGGCGTCTTCGATCGCACGGGCAAAGGTGTCGATCTCGCTGTCGCTCGGAACAGCGACGGAGAACGGCCACCAGAACTCGATCGCGTCGAACCCGGCAGCCGCAGCCGCGGCCGGACGCTCGAGGAGCGGCAGCTCGGTGAACAGGATGGACAGGTTGACGTCGTAGCGGCGGGTCATGAGATGTCCTGGTTCGGGAGGCGGCGGGCGAGCGCGTCGAGTGCCTGGCGGCCCACTCCAGTGGCCTCGACGACCTCGGTCTCGTCGAGAGCGCCGCAATGCAGCCCGCGTGTGACGAATGCAGAAAGGGCCTGCGCGGTAGCTGGTTCGTCCATGACGCCGGCGGCGCTGCGGGAGAGGTAGTTGCGTAGCCGAGTCGCCGCCGCCGGTAAGCCTTCGCGGTAGAAGGCGTACGTGGCGAGATAGCGCGTCGCGAGGTGGCCGGGGTGCATGTCCCAGCCCTGGTAGTAGCCGCGTTCGAGCGAGCGGCGGACCAGCCGTGCGTGCAGGCGCATTGCAGTAAGTACCTCGTCGTTGTCCCCCACCGGCAGCACGTTCGTCGAGCCGTCGGACAAACGGACGCCGGTGCCAGCCGCCGCCACCTGCATCACGGCCTTGGCATGGTCGGCGACCGGATGCTCCATGCTCTGGTACGCGGCCGAGACCCCGCACGCCGCGCTGTAGTCGTACGTGCCGTAGTGCAGCCCGACACAGCGCGATCCGGCGGCATGGACCATCGGCGCAACCGGCGCGCGACCGTCGGCGCCAAGAATCGCTTGCGGCGTCTCGATCTGGATCTCGAAGCGCAGCTGCCCGGCGGGCAGGCCATAGCGCTCCTCGAGCCGCTCGCAGAGATGGGCCATCGCCTCGACCTGGTCGACCGACGTGACCTTGGGCAGCGTCACGAGGAACCCGTCCGGCGGCGAGCCGGCGTCCAGCACGCTGTCGAGGAGCAGCGTCAGCGTCCGTACGCCGCGGCGCCGGGTGGCAAGCTCGAGGCTCTTGAACCGGATGCCGCCAATGAATGGACCGTGCGAGTCGGCCAGCAGTTTGGTCAGGAGCGCGCCGGCAGTCTGCGCAGCCGCGTCCTCCTCGTCATCCGGGCGGGTGCCATAGCCGTCTTCGAAGTCGATCCGCAGGTCCTCGATGGGCTGCTCGGACAACTTTTCATCGACGCGGGCGCCGACCTCGTCGTCAACCGTCTCCTGCGTGCAGTAGACGTCGAGCAGCGTGCGGGCCTGCGTGCCCCACTGGGCCGGGGTGCTCTCGTCAGCGAGGTCCGCCGGGACGTACACGGTGTGCACCGGCTGGCGGGTACCCGGATCGCCGGGATAGTCCGTGGCCAGCACGCGGTCGGCTTCCGCGAGCCGCTCGTCGACGGTCGTCGCAAGGGCATCGAGGAATGTGTCGAGCTCGAGCGCACCCTCCGACACGCCGACCTCCTAATTTCGCTAGACGGAAAGATTCTCTCGTCCTGCGAAAGGAGTGTCAACCCCTCGCGGTCAGCGGCTCGCGATGGTGTCGTACGCCGGGAGCGTGAGAAACTCGACGAAATCGTCGGCGAGAGCGACCTGCTCGAACAGCTCGCGTGCCGCCTCGAAGCGCCCCGCCTCGAACGCCTCGTCGCCAAGCTCCGCGCGGATGGACGCCAGCTCGTCGTCGACCACGCGCCGGACCAGCTCGGGAGTCACGGTCTCGCCGGTGTCGAGCTGGACGTCGTTGTGCACCCACTGCCACACCTGCGAGCGGGAGATCTCCGCGGTGGCGGCGTCCTCCATGAGGTTGTGGATGCCAACCGCCCCATTGCCGCCGAGCCAGGCGGCCAGGTAACGCAGCCCCACATCGACGTTGTTACGCAGCCCCGCCTCTGTGGTGTCGCCGGGAACCGAGGCGATGTCGAGCAGCTGCTCCGCGCTGACAGCGACATCGTCGCGGCGTCGGTCGAGCTGGTTCGGGCGATCGCCGAGGACGCGGTCGAAGACCTCCTCGCAGATGGGGACGAGATCGGGATGCGCCACCCACGATCCGTCGAAGCCCTGGCCGGCCTCGCGCTCCTTGTCGTCGCGCACCTTCGCGAGCGCGACCTTGTTGACTTCGGGATCGCGTCGACTGGGGATGAACGCCGCCATGCCACCGATCGCGAACGCGCCGCGCTTGTGGCAGGTCGAGACGAGCAGCTCGGCGTACGCATTCATGAGCGGGGCGGTCATGGTCACGGACGCGCGGTCGGGGAGGACGAAGTCGTCACCGGCGTCGCGGAAGTACTTGATGATGCTGAACAGGTAGTCCCAGCGGCCGGCGTTGAGGCCGGAGGCGTGATCGCGCAGCTCGTACAGGATCTCGTCCATCTCGAACGCCGCGGGAATCGTCTCGATGAGCACTGTCGCCCGCACCGTGCCGTACGGAATGCCGAGCCGCTCCTCGGCGAAGGTGAAGACGTCGTTCCACAGCCGCGCCTCGAGGTGGCTCTCGGTCTTGGCGAGGTAGAAGTACGGGCCGCTGCCGCGGCGCAGCAGTTCGGCGGCGTTGTGGAAGAAGTGGAGGCCGAAGTCGACGAGCGCGGCCACCGCCGGCTCACCGTCGACCAGGACGTGCTGCTCGTCGAAGTGCCAGCCGCGTGGGCGGACCACGATGACCGCGAGCTGGCCGTCGCGCAGCGCGTACTCCTTGCCTTCGGGGCTAGTGAACGTGAGCTGGCGTCGTACCGCGTCATACAGCGACAGCTGCCCGCCGACGACGTTGTCCCAGTGGGGAGTGTTGGCGTCTTCGAGGTCGGCGAGCCAAACCCGGGCGCCGCTGTTCAGCGCGTTGATCGCCATCTTCGGCTCGGTCGGGCCGGTGATCTCGACCCGGCGATCGACCAGATCGGTGGGTGCCGGGGCGACTGTCCAGTCACCGTCGCGCACATCCTTGGTGTCGGCGAGGAAGTCGAGGCGTCCGGTGCGCGCCACCTCGTCGCGGCGCTCACGGCGGCGAGACAGCAGCTCGTCTCGTCGTGATCCGAAACGTCGGTGCAGCTCGCCGACGAACGCCAGCGCATCGTCGGTGAGAATCTCCTCACCGCGCTCGGGAGCGGCGGCGGTGGTCACAGTGGGTGCATCCGACACGAGCAGCCTCGATTCGCAAGTAGGGCATCGGAATTTTACAATGCGGATCTTCGCTTTTGCGATGCGGAAGAGAATGCTGGGTATCTCCGTATCCATCCGTACCAGTAGGAGAGGACGCACGTCAGTGGCTACGGCAGTCGGGGAGTCGTCGAGTGGCGTCCAATCCGTCGAGCGCGCCTTCGAGCTGCTCGAGGTCCTTGCCGACGCCGGGGGCGAGCTCTCGCTGTCGCAGATCGCGGCAAGCTCGGCACTGCCGATGCCCACGATCCATCGCATCGTCCGGACCCTGGTCAACCGGGGGTACGTCCGGCAGCTGCCCTCGCGGCGCTACGCCCTCGGCCCCCGACTGATCAATCTCGGGGAGAGCGCCAGCGGCATGCTCGGCGACTGGGCCCGGCCGTGGCTGACTGATCTCGTCGAGTCGCTCGGCGAGACCGCGAACCTGTCGATGCTGGACGGCGACCACGCCACCTATGTTGCTCAGGTGCCGTCGAGACACTCGATGCGCATGTTCACCGAGGTCGGCCGCCGCGTCCACCTGCATTGCACGGGCGTCGGCAAGGCGCTGCTCGCGCAGCTAGACGACACGCGGGTGCTCGAGCTGCTGCGCAGCGGCGGCATGCCCGCCCAGACACCGCACACGATCACCGAGCCGGGGATGCTGCTCGAGCAGATACGCGACGATCGAGTACGCGGCTACGCCGTGGACGACGGCGAGCAGGAGATCGGCGTGCGCTGCGTCGCGGTACCGGTGGCCGGCGGCCCGAGCGCGATCGCCATCTCCGTCTCCGGCCCGACCGCCCGCATGACGCCCGAGCTGATCGAGCGCGCGGTCCCCCTGCTTCACAAGGCCGCTACCGGCCTGACTGCAGACCTGTCCGCCGAGGGGCGCTCCGCCTGAGTGACTTCGCGAGACTGGCCCAACCTCGTACTCCACGGCGAACTTTGAGCGTCGTGGGGGATCGCTCGAAGTTCCGGGAACCTCAACAAGCCGTCAGAATCGCCTGTCAGGAGTCCAGCAGGACCACGACGCCTTCATCGCCCCGCAGGGTTAGCTCGCCGCCGACCACGTCACCATCGCGGTCGAGGTAGGTAGAGAGCACCACCCGACCAGCCAACTGCTGCGATGTCAACTGACCGGGCTGGTCGCCGAGGTTGAGCACGACCAGGCAGCGCTCGGCGTCGCTCGAGCGCACGTAGGCCAGCAGGTCCCCATTGGCTGTCACCAGCTCGTACGACTTGGTGACGAGGGCGGCCAGCTGCCGGCGCAGCTCGATGAGGCGGCGGTGCAACGTCAGCATCGAGCGTGGGTCGTCTTGCTGCGCCTCGACGTTGACCGCCTCGCAATCGGCGGCCAGCGGCAGCCACGGCTCACCGGTGCTGAAGCCGGCGCCCGGTCCGGGGGACCACTGCATCGGGCCACGCTCCGGGTCGCGGCCTCGTCCGGGAATCAGCGCGGCGATCGGATCGAGCAGTCGCTCCGGTGAGATTTCCACGTCCCGCTGACCGATCTCGTCGCCGTAATAGAGCGTTGGCGTGCCGGGCAGCGTCAGCATCAGCATCGCCGCCACCCGCGCCTGCGGGGAGCCGAGCCGGCTCGCCACCCGCGAGACGTCGTGGTTGCCGAGCACCCAGTTGGGCCAGCCCTCGGCCGGCAGCGCGGCAAGGTAGTGGTCGATGTAGTCGCCCAGCCCGCGCGCGTCCCAGTCGGCGGTGATGAGCTCGAAGTTGAACGGCACCTGGATGCCCTCACCGTTCTCGCCGTAGTAGGCCACCGTCTGGTCCAGCGGCAGCACCAGCTCGGCCAGCAGCACCTTGTCGTCACCGAAGTCGTCGACCACCTTCCGGATGTGCCGGACCAGCTCTCGGGTCTCCGGCCGGTCCACGTGGTAGATCGAGAGCTCCTGCGCGTACGGGAAGTCGATCCCCGGTCGGTAGTCGGGGTTGGGTGGGTTGTCCCGCAACTCGTCGTCCTCGACCAGCAGCGACAGCACGTCGATGCGGAAGCCGTCGACGCCGCGGCGCAGCCAGAACCGCAACGTCTCGTACATCGCCTCTCGCACGTCGGGGTTGCGCCAGTTGAGGTCGGGCTGCGAGTCGGTGAAGACGCGGTAGTAGTACTGCTGGGTGTGCTCGTCCCACTTCCAGGTCGAGTTGCCCGAGTAGTTGAGCCAGCTGCTCGGCGGACCGCCGTCCGGTCGCGGATCGCGCCAGATGTACCAATCGCGCTTGGGGTCGTCCCGAGACGATCGCGACGAAACGAACCACGGGTGCTGGTCGGAGGTGTGGTTGGGCACCCAGTCGAGCAGGACCCGGATCCCGCGGGCATGTGCCTCGGTGACCATCTGGTCGAAGTCGGGGAGCGTTCCGAACAGGGGGTCGATGTCGCAGTAGTCGGCGACGTCGTAGCCGAAGTCGACCATCGGTGACGGGTAGACGGGCGACAGCCAGATCGCGTCGACTCCGAGCCAGCTGAGGTAGTCCAGTCGCGCAATCAGGCCGGGCAGATCGCCGACCCCGTCGCCGTCGCTGTCCATCCACGAGCGCGGGTAGATCTGGTAGATGACCGCGCGCTGCCACCACGTGGGGTCTGTCACAGATCCCCACAACGCCGGAGCATGTGCCGTCGATGCCGCTCGGGCGACACCAGCGTCTCAAGATCGTTGAAGGGGACGGCGTCGTCGGCGTCGATTAGCATCCGCAGGACATGAACATCATCTTCGTCGAGCCGGCGTTCCCCGACAATCAGCGGCAGTTCGTCCGCGGGTTGAAGCAGGTCGGCGCCACCGTCATCGGCATCGGCGAGCGCCCCGGCGACTGGCTCGATGACGAGCTCAAGAGCTGGATGGACCACTATCACCAGGTCTCCTCCGTGACCAACGTCGACGCGATGATCGACGCCGTCCGCTGGGTGCAGGAGTGGCTGTGGGTCGATCGGCTCGAGGCCACGATCGAGGCCCACATCCTGCCCGTGGCTCAGGTACGAGAGGCCACGAACATTCCCGGTACGTCCGTCCGTACGGCGTGGTTGTGTCGCGATAAGCCCTCGATGAAGGAGGCTCTACGCCAGGCCGGCGTACCCACGGCCGCGTCGATCGCAGCTGGTACTGCCGACGAGGTGTACGCGTTCGCCGACCGCGTCGGCTTTCCGTTGATCCTGAAGCCGCGCGCTGCTGCCGGAGCGCTCGACACCGTCAAGGTCGACAGTCGCGAAGAGCTCACCGGCGTGCTGGGCCACGTCGGGTCGGCTGCGTCGATCGCCGTCGAGGAGTTCGTCGAGGGGCACGAAGGCTTCTACGACACGCTCAGCATCGACGGCCAGATCGTCCACGACTTCGCGTGCCACTACTACCCGAACGTCCTCGACGCGATGCGCGCCCGCTGGATCAGCCCACAGTTCATCACCACCAACCGGGTGGACAACGCGCCCGACTATGCCGCTGTGCGCGAGATGGGCGGGCGCGTCAACGCGGCCCTCGGCATCGGCACGTCCGCCACCCATATGGAGTGGTTCTTCGGCCCCAAGGGCCTGCGGTTCAGCGAGATCGGTTGCCGGCCGCCCGGCGTCGGCGCGTGGGACCTCTACTCCGCGGCCAACGACATGGACCTCTACCGCGAGTGGGCGCACGCCATCGTCCACGGCACACCCAGCCAGCACGCCTCCCGCGCGTACTCCGCGGGCATCATCGCGCTGCGGCCCGATCGCGACGGGACGATCAGCGGCTACTCCGGGCTCGACGAGATCCAGGAGCGGTACGGCCCCGACATCCTCGACGCCCACCTGCCCGACCCGGGTACGCCGACGCAGCCGGTCGAGGCCGGCTACATGGCCAACGCGTACATCCGGATGCGTCACCCCGACTACGACGTGGTGCGCGGCATGCTCGACGACGTGGGTCGAACCGTCCACGTCTACGCCACATGAGGCAGATCACCCTCCTCGGTCCACAGCGACTCACTCCCTCGCTCGGCGCGACCATGCGCGGGCTCGGCAGCGAGGGACCGGTCGCCACCGTGACGGCGGGCTGGCGCGAACGCGAGCGCGACGACGGCGAACTGAACACGATCCTCGATGGGCGCGGCCGCAACTTGGGGCTGTACCGCCGCTGGTCGGAGGTCCTCGACGCTGACCCGGAGTACGCCACCGCGGAGCGCACCCTGCGCGACGAGATCGAGGAGCTCCAGGCGTTGTACGAGGTGCGGCTCGACCACGCCGTACGCGCCATCGAGGCAGTGCAGCGGACGGGCGCGCCGCGCGAGATCAAGGAACCCGCCGTTGACGACGCCGTCGACGGCCTTCGCCGGCTCGATGAATGGCACCTGCGCACGGTTGCCGAGACGCGCGAGCGCTTCGACGAACGATGGGCGCCAGGGACTCGCGACGCGATCCGACGGCATCGGGCCGAGGTGGCGGCGGAGCTCGAGCAATGTGACACCCTCGCCATCGCCGGCGGCCATGTCGCCGTCTTGCTGCAATGCCTGCGGCTGTTCGCGGTGACGAGGCCGGGAGCGCTGCCGCAGGTCATTGTTGCCTGGTCGGCGGGTGCCATGGCGATGACCGACCGCGTCGTTCTCTTCCACGACTTCGGTCCGCACGGGACCACCGGACTCGAGGTATACGACTTCGGGCTCGGTGTCGTTGCGGACGTCGTCCCGCTGCCCCATGCGCGCAGGCGCCTTCGGTTGCGCGATCCCAGCCGCAACGCCCTGCTGGCGCGGCGCTTCGCCCCCGCGTACTGCCTGGTCCTCGATGACGGCGTTCGCGTGGACCTCGGCCCCGACGGCGCGCTGCCGCCGAGCGCGCGCGTGCTGACCGAAGACGGCGACGTCCGCGCCCTTGGTGAAGCGACGTGACCGTCACGCGCCCGAAGACGAAGCTGGCGATCAACCGGCTGCGTGAGCGCCGACCCCTCGACGCGGCGGCGATCGACCGGTTCCTCGCCCGCCATGAAGTCCCGATCGTCGAGGGCAACAGGTGCACGTTCCTGTATCGCGGGGCGGCCGACGAGGTATGGGTACGCCACGGGGTCGTCGGCCTTCCCCACCAGCGGCTGCGACGCATCCCCGACACCGATCTGTGGTACGTCACCGTCGAGCTGCCTGCCGGGTCGCGGGTGGAGTACCAGATCGAGATCCGATCCGGCGAGGCATGGCACCGGTTCAACGACCCGCTCAACCCCCGGCTCGCGCGCAGTCCGGTCGGTGACAGCTCGGTGTGCTACGCCGCCGGATACGAGGTGCCCGACTGGACGCGGTACGACACGGAGGCTCGTCCCGGACAGCTCGTCGAGCTCACGGTGCAGAGCCAGGCGCTACGTCGTGACTGCAAGGTCGTGCTCTACCTCCCCGCGCGCTACCAGGTCGCCTCGCGCTACCCGCTGCTGGTCGTGCACGACGGTGGCGACTTCCTCGAGTACGGCTCCGCGAAGACCGTGCTCGACAACCTCATCCACCGCCTCGACGTGGCGGAGCTGGTAGCGGCCTTCACATTCCCCGGCAACCGGTTGGTCGAGTACGCCAACTACGCGCCGCACGCCCGGTTCATCACCTCCGAACTCGTCCCGCGCCTCGAGGCGGAGCTACCCCTCGCGGCGAAGCCGGCCGGGCGCTGCCTGCTCGGGTCCAGCTTCGGTGCGGTCGCTGCCCTGTCGACGGCGGTCCGGTCGCCGGACACGTACGGCTCGCTGTTCCTGCAGTCCGGCTCGTTCGTGCACACCGACATCGGGGAGCAGCACGGCGGCGGGCCGGTGTTCGATCCGGTGGTCAAGTTCACCAACCGCTACCGTGAGCGGCCCATCCGGGTTGCGGACCGCATCTTCCAGACCTGCGGCGTGTACGAGCGGCTCGTCGTACCGAACCGGTCGATGGTCACGACGTTCCGCGAAGCGGGCATGGACGTGCGCTACGTCGAAGCCCGCGACGGGCACAACTGGGAGAACTGGAGAGATCGGTGGCGAGACGGATTGTCGTGGATCTTTCCTGGACCGCAGAAGTTCGTGTACGAGTAAGCCCGTGAACTACGAGCGCTGGTACTCCCATCGGGTGGAGCAGGAGATCGGGGTTGCCTCCTGGGGCCACTTCGGCACGCCGGTGCTGATCTTTCCGACCGCGGGTGGTGATGCGCAGGAGATCGAGCGGCATCACCTGATCAGCGCCTGCGCCGGCCTGCTCGATGCCGGCCGGGTCAAGATCTACTCTTGCGACAGCGTCGCCGGCGCCGCCATGCTGGCCAAGCGCGGGTCCCCGGCGTACCAGATGCGGCTGCTCAACGCCTTCCACGACACCGTGGTCAACGAGATCGTGCCGGCGATCTACGCATCGTCCGGCGGTGCGCAGCTGCCGATCATCGCGGCGGGCTCGTCGATCGGTGCGTTCAACGCGATGGCCATGGTGTGCCGCTACCCGCAGGCGTTCCGGGCGGCGGTGTGCCTGAGTGGCACGTACCGGCTGCAGCGGTTCTTCGACGGCGACAGCTACACCGAAGATCTCTACTTCTCCTCGCCCATGGACTTCTTGCCCGGCCTCGAAGGGCAGCAGCTGGACGCGTTGCGGCAGCGCTTCGTCCTGCTTGCCTCCGGCGAGGGTGCGTGGGAGGACATCGGCGAGTCCTGGGCAGCCGCGGATGTGCTCGGGAGCAAGCGTGTGCCGAACCGGGTCGACAACTGGGGACCGGACTACGAGCACGAGTGGCCCACGTGGTGGCAGATGTATCCGACGTACCTCGATCAGCTCGCATAAGGCGCTGTCACTGGTGTCATCCCACGAGGTCAGCAGGCGCGAAAACGACCTCGAACGGCGAGCACGCCGCATCCCCGCCACGTCGCACTGGTGACCCGGGCGATGCCCGCCGAGATCATCGCTGCAATGAGGCGGCGAGCTTGTCGGCGGCGGCGATCGCGACCTCGGCGACCTCGGCGAACGTCGCCTCGCCGATGAACGGGTCGGGTACCTCGGCCTCGTCTAGGTACAGGCGGACGCGAGCCCGAGCTGCGTCGTCCGGTGCGAGGCGGTGAAGATCGGCCAGATTGCGGCGATCCATCGCGAGCAGGAGATCGGCGGCGGCGAAGTCCTCGGCCGTCACCTGACGCGCCGCTCCCCGTAGCTCCAAGCCGAACTCTCGGGCCGCAGCGGTCATGCGGACGTCGGGTGGCTCGCCGGCGCTCCAGACAGCGGTCCCCGCGGAGTCGACCTCGACGTCGTCGCGCCCGGCGACCGCCAGTGCCCGGCGCAGTGCGGCCTCGGCGACGGGGGATCGGCAGATGTTGCCGAGACAGACCAGCAGGACGCGCATCGCACGCCACGGTAGCCAGCAGCAGGAGGCGTAGCAGGATGGCGTAGATGATGAACAGCAATGCGCCGCTCGAGCGGGCGCGCCGATCCTGGAACGCCGTCGTCCCCGTCCATGCCAGCCACCGGCCCAGGCAGGCGGCATTCCTTGCCGCCGGCGGCAGCACTTTGTTTCCCGAGGAATCCACACTGCTGGGGCCGGTTGCCGGCCGGACGGTGCTGCACCTGCTGTGCAACACCGGCCAGGACTCGCTGAGCCTGGCTGCGGCTGGCGCGCGTGTGACCGGCGTCGACATCAGCGACGAGGCCATCACCGCGGCCCGGCGGCTTGCCGCAGAGGCGGGCATCGCGGCGCGATTCGAGCGCGCGGACGCGCTCGACTGGGTCGCGGCGGCGGCCCGCGCGGGCGACTCGTACGACATCGCGTTCGCGTCGTACGGCGCCGTCTGCTGGCTGCGCGACCTGGTTGGGCTTGCCGTGGCGCTGGCACGCGTGGTTCGACCCGGCGGCCGGTTCGTGCTGGTCGACTTCCATCCCGTCGCCGCGATCTTCGACGGGCAGTGGCGCCACCGCGAGCCTTATCCCATGGGTGGAGCGCCGCTGGAACTCGACGGCGTCGGCGACTACGTCGGCGCGGCCGGCGGCGGCCTGTCCCCGGGCGGATTCACCCCAGGCGTGGACGGATTCCGCAACCCCCACTCCTGCATCCTGTACCGCTGGGGCCTCGGCGACGTCGTCACCGCATTCTCCACAGCTTCGTGGGTAGTACAGCGGCTCGAGGAGTACCCGTTCGCGAACGGGGAGCGGCAATTCGAGCGGATGCGGACACTACCTGGGCGCCGGCTGGCACCTCCTCCGGACGTCCCCTCTGTGCCACTCATGTACGGACTCCTGGCGGAAAGGAACCCGGCGTGACCCCTGTGCGCCGCAGTACCAGCACGTCCCTGCCCACGCGGTACGGCGACTTCCAGCTGATCCTGTACCGGACGCTCGACGTCGAGGAGCACATGGCGCTGGTCGCCGGCCCGCCGGACGACCTCGGTTCTGACGGGCCGGTCCTCGTACGCATCCACAGCGAGTGCCTGACCGGCGACCTGTTCGGATCGCAGCGCTGCGACTGCGGCCAGCAGCTGCAGGAGAGCTTGCGCCGTCTGTCGCACCACGGGGGGGTCTTGCTGTACCTGCGCCAGGAGGGGCGCGGCATCGGTCTCACCCGCAAGATCGATGCCTACCGCCTACAGGAACAGGGGCTCGACACCGTCGAGGCAAACCTTCTCCTCGGGCTTCCGGAGGACGCGCGTGACTATGGCGTGGGTGCGGCGATCCTCGCCGACCTGGGAGTGCGCCGGATCCGGCTACTGACAAATAACCCGGCGAAGGTCGAGGACATGGAGCGTCACGGCGTCGAGGTGGTCGAGCGCCTGCCGCTTGTCATCACTCCCAACGCCAGCAACCTGCGGTACCTGCAGACCAAGCGCGACCGTATGGGTCACCTCCTCGACGCGTCGCTCGGCGCCGTATCGACGGACGGCGCGCCGTGAGGCCGCGGGTGACCCTGAGCTACGCGCAAACCATCGACGGGCGCATCGCGACTGCGGGCGGCAGCTCGCAGTGGATCAGCGCCCCGGCCTCCCTCACCCACGCGCACCGGCTGCGAGCCGACCATGACGCGATCATGGTCGGTGCTGGAACGGTGTGCGCCGACGACCCACGGCTGACCGTCCGCCTCGTCGACGGCACTGACCCGCTCCGCGTGGTCGTCGACAGCGGGCTTCGCATCCCGCCGACGTCCGCGGTCCTCGCCGACGGTGCGGCCAGGAGGACGATCTTGGCGGTAACGGAACGGGCGTCCGGCGAGCGCCGTGAGGCGGTCCGGAGGCTAGGTGCCAGGGTCCTCTGCCTGCCGTCCAACACGGCTGGACAGGTCGATCTCGCCGCGCTGCTCACCGAGCTCGGCGCGACTGGTGTGGAATCGGTCATGGTCGAGGGTGGCGCAGCGCTGCTCACGAGCCTGCTGCGCGAGCAGCTCGTCGATCGCATCTGCATCTGCATCGCTCCCAAGATCCTGGGTCGCGGGACCGACGCGGTAGGCGACCTCGGCATTGCCGACCTCGATCGATCGCTGCAGCTCACGGATCTTTCCGTCGCCGCCTGGGGCCCCGACCTCGTCATCGACGCTCGCATCGGATATCCCGAGGCAATCTCGTGAGCGCCAACCGTGCAGTCTGGTTTTCGGCGCCGCGAACGGTGGAGCTGCGGGAGGAGCAGGTCGTCGCGCCTGGCCCAGGAGAGGTCCAGGTACGGGCACTGTCGTCGGCGGTGAGCCGCGGCACCGAAATGCTCGTCTACCGCGGAGAGGTTCCGGACGAGCTGCCCCTCGACCTGCCGTCGCTCGCCGGCGGGTTCGGATTTCCCATCAAGTACGGCTACGCCAGCGTCGGTCGTGTCGAAGCCGTTGGCGAGGACGTCGTACGGCTTGTTCCGGAGGACCTGGTGTTCGCTCTGCATCCCCACCAGAGCGTGTACACGCTGCCAGCGGCGCTGATCGTGCGGCTTCCGCCGACGCTCGACCCCGAGCTCGGGACCTTCACCGCCAACGTCGAGTCGGCGATCTCGATCGTTCACGACACCCAGCTCCGCCTCGGCGAGACCGCCGTCGTCTTCGGTCAGGGGGTTGTCGGCCTACTCGTCACGCAGCTCCTCCGTCGCGCCGGTGCCGGTTGCGTCCTCGCCGTCGACCCCCTGGAGGGCCGGCGCGCCCTTGCCGTGCGCGTCGGTGCCGACGACGCGCTGGTACCGGGCGACGACCTCGGGGCTCGGATTCAGGACCTGACAGATGGGCGCGGCGCCGACGTAGCGGTGGAGGTGAGTGGCTCACCCGCCGCCCTGCAGCAGGCGATTGAGGCGGTGGCGATCGAGGGCACCGTCGTCGTCGCCTCCTGGTATGGGGTGAAGCCGGTGGCGCTGGAACTCGGCGGTCACTTTCACCGCGGCCGCGTCCGCCTGCACTCGTCCCAGGTGGGCCGCATCGCCCCCGAGTTGTCCACGCGATGGGATCATCCGCGGCGGCTGGCCACCGCGGTAGAGCTGCTCCCGCAGCTGGAGCTTGCGCCGCTGGTGACTTCTCGGCAACCGTTGCATGCCGCCCCGGATGTCTATCGCCGGCTGGACGAGCATCCCGACGAGGACGTGCTGACGCTGCTCACCTACGAAGACGGCAATGTTTGAGGTGACCGTCGCGGCTCGGTTCGAGGCCGCCCACCGGCTGGTCGGCGACTTCGGTCCGGCGGCCCGTACGCACGGCCATACGTACCGGCTCGAGGTCACTGTCCGCGGTGAGGCCCTCGCACCGGACGGCACGCTGCTCAACGTCGGGGAGTTGCGCGAAGCGGTCGACGCGCTCGCGGGCTCCCTGCACTACACCGACCTCCACGAGGTACCTGGGCTGTCGGGGGTGAACACCACGGTCGAGCACGTCGCTCAGCACTGCTGGCAAGAGCTGGCGTCCGCCGTGCAGGGACGCGGCATGTCGACGATGCGGGTCGCAGTCTGGGAGTCCGAGGATGTCGGCGCCGCGCTCGACGCGCCGCTGGATCGCTGACTCGCGCGTGCGCGTCACTCTCGTCACCGTTGGCGATCCGACTCGGCGCACGGGCGGGTATCGCTATCACGCGCGGCTCCTTGCCCGGCTTGCCGCCCGCGGGGTGAGCGTCCGGCAGGTGGTCGCGGCCCCCGCCGACCGCGCCGACCAGCTAGCCGCGACGGCGACGCCGCTTGCGAACGAGGACGACGCTGACGTGCTCGTCGTTGATGCTCTCGCGCGCATCGCCAGCCGGCCGTGGATCGCGCGTCGCGGAGGGCGGGGGGTCGTCGCCCTGGTCCACGAGCTGCCGAGCAGTGCCGAGCCCGACGCCGCGGATCCCGCCGACGAGGAAGCGCTACTCGGCTGTGACCTGCTCGTAGCCGTCAGCCCGAGCGTGCGCGAAACGCTGACGGCGCGCGGCGTCCCCGTCGAGCGCATCCGCATCGTCGCTCCGGGGTTCGACCGGCACTGCAGTGAGCCGGCACTTGCCCGTCGGCCGGGCGACATGCAGGTGCTCTGCGTCGCCCAGTGGATCCGTCGCAAGGGCATTGTGGAGCTGCTGCATGCGTGGCGGGCGCGGGATCGGGCCAGCGCCCGACTCGTACTGGTAGGCGAGACCGATGCCCACCCGAGCTACGCGGCCGAGGTCCGGACGCTGCTGACAGACGACATCGAGGTCCTCGGATCCGTCGATGACGCCGCCCTCGCCGCGTGCTACGCGCGGGCAGATGTGTTCGCCCTCCCATCGGTCGCTGAGGGCTACGGCATCGTCTACGCGGAGGCGCTGGCTTGCGGCATCCCCATCCTGGCCTGTGCGATCGGGCCGGTCCCCGACCTTGTCGGCGATGCCGGAATCCTGGTCCCGCCCCGCGACCACGGCGCACTCGTCGCCGCCCTTGACACCCTTCTCGCGGAGGCGCCGCTCCGGGAGCACCTCGTGGCGAACGCCAACCGCCGCGCCCACCGTCTACCGACCTGGGACGACTGCGCCAACGCCTTCCTGGCCGTACTCGAGGAAGCCAGGGGCTCATAGCGCTGGGCCGGCCCGGACGCGGGAGCGGAACTCGTCGACCCAGTCGTCGACCGGAAGGGTCGATTCGACCAGCCAGGTCGCGCCCGCCTCGGCGTACTCCTGGGCGCTACGTCCGGGGTCCCACGGCGCCACCACATCCCAACCCGTGGACTTAGGTTTGTCGGCGAGGTAGGTCGCTAGCACCGCAGGTGGCAGCAGCTCGTCGACACCGATCGGCACCACCCCGTCCCATCGACGTGCTCGCTCCAGCGGTTTGCGGTTCGGGACGACCCCGGCGACCCAGATGGGTGGCCGGGGCTGCTGCACCGGGCCGGGACGCAGCTGCGCTCTGACTCGATAGTGCTCGCCGGCATGGTCGACGGCATCGCCGCGAAGCAGCTTGTCGAGTACGGCGAGTCCTTCATCGAGCATCGCACCGCGCACGCGGCGATCCGCCTCGTCGCCGAAGTCGGCGAAGTCCTCGGCTGGCGGCTCCCCCAGCCCGACCGCGAACGTCACCCGCCCGCCGCTGAGGTGGTCGAGCGTCAACACGTGCTTGGCCACGATCTGAAGGCGTCGACGGGTCAGCGGGGTGACCATGGTGCCGATGCGGACGTGACTCGTTGCCTGTGCGATCGCGCCCAGCAGGACCCACGGGTCGTGCACCGGCGGCCGGACCTCCGGCCGCCACTGCAGGTGGTCCCAGAGGAAGACCCCGTCCCAGCCGGCCTGCTCGGCATCGACCGCCATCGCGACGACGGCTGCTGGATCGGTGAACGGCGGGATGCTGACCAGGCACCGCGGCGACGTCGTCGTGGCGTTCATGTCAATCCGAGCTCACGCAAGCGCGGGCTCATGAGCCGACGAGCTCGGCTGGCGAAAGGGCGACATCGAACGGCTGAGACATCTGGATGAGTTGGCTCCCCGAGGCTCGCCCGACCTCGACGTAGGTGCCGTCCACGAGCTGCCAAGCGATGATGCTCGGCTCGTCGACGTCGACGACCCAGTAGGACGGGCAGCCCGCCGTCTGCAGCCGATCCCGTTTGAGCAGGAGGTCGAAGCGGCGCGTGTGTGGCGACAGCACTTCGATGGCCAGCAGTGGAGCGGTCGGCAGATCGCGCGCAGTGAAGTCGGACTTCCTGGCCACGACGACATCGGGTTGCAGCACGGTGTCGTTTGCCAGTACCACGTCGAGTGGTGAGGTCAGCACCCACAGATCACGAGGAGCCACTCGCTTCAGGAGAACGAGCAGGTTGGCTACGGCCTGTTGGTGAAGTGGCTTCGGTGCGGGGCTCACGATGAGAATGCCGTCGAGCAGCTCGTAGCGATGACCGTCATCGGGCATCGTCTCGAGATCGTCCCGAGTCAGGGCTCGGCTCTGCGGCAGGGTGCTCACGAGGGTCATGGTGCCTCCCGGGCCTCATGCTCGCCAAGCATCCCCGACATCCGCGAGCGGCGGCGTCGGTCGTCCACAGGCCGTCGCAGAGCTGTCAGCGCCGCAGGACGCAGAACTCGTTGCCTTCGGGGTCGGCGAGAACGACGAACCCCTCGCGACCAGTCTGGCCAACATCGGCGTGGGTCGCGCCGAGCGCGATCAACCGTTCGACGTCGGCGTCGACATCCCCATCGTCGGCAACGAGGTCGGGATGGTTGCGGTTCTTCCCTTGCTTCCTCGCCGTCGTCGGCTGCAGCCACATGCTCAGGGACTGCGGTGGCGCATCTTCGGGCGGCCACAGATGAGCGTCACCCTTGTCGCCGAGCTCGATGCGGTAGCCGAGCACCTGCGACCAGAACGTCGCCATCTTGTCGAGATCGTGCACGTCCAGCGTCCACTGCGCGAACCTGGTCACGACAACCCTCCCTGGCTTCCACGTCGCCGCGTACGGCGACGCCACTCGCTGGGACTCATACCCGCGATGGCCCTGAACCGCGCGGCGAAGTGGTACTGGCTGGCGTACCCCGCCGTTCGCGCGACGGCGCCTATCGACAATGAGCTCGACTCGAGGCTCGATCCGGCGCTGCTCGATGAACCGCGCCGGCGACGTTCCTAGCTGCGTAGAGGACATGAGCGAAGCGCGAGGGGGACAGGTGCACCTCCTCGGCCAGCCTCCGTACGGTGAGGGGCTGCGACCCGAGAGAACGGCTGCCTGTACTTCGTTCCGGGCAGCCATCGCCTCGAACTCACCACCGCAGGCGATCTCGGACCCGATCTCGGCGCGCTGTTCGCCGCCCATCCGGCAGCAGCAACTTCGTCGGTGCCGTGCCCCCTGCCCGCCGACGGATGCTCGATCCACAACGCCCGCACCGTCCACGGCGCCGGCGCGAACATGACGCCCAGGCGGCGGCGGGCAATGACAGCGGCATTCATGCCGGACGGTGTCCGCTTCAACGGAAGGCAGGACGTTTGCGTCCTCGGCGAGGAGTACGTCCGCACGTTGACGCCGGGCGATCGACTCGAGAACGACGCGCTGAACCCGATCGTGTACGCGGTCGGCGCCGGGTAGAGCTAGCTCACCGCCCCGTCAGACGACGAGTTCGCTGGGCTTGACAACGACATCGGCGGACCGGGTCAGGTGTAGATGCTCGGCGCCGGCAGCCCGCCCGATCTCCTCATAGACACCATCGACCAGATCCCACGCCAGGATGCTGGGCTCGTCGGGATCGACGACCCAGTACGACCGGCAGCCAGCGGACTGGAGCCGATCCCGCGTTAGGAGCAGGTCGATGCGACGCGTGCTGGGTGACAGCACCTCGACCGCCAGCAGTGGTGCCGTCGGTAGGTCCACGCCGGTGAAGTCGTCTCGACGCGCAACCACTACGTCAGGTTGCAGGACGGTGTCCGTCGCCAGCGCGACATCGAACGGCGCGTGAGCACGAGGAGATCCCGAGGAACCGCTTGCCGGAGCAGGACGAGCAGGCTGGCCACTGCTTCCTGATGCCCAAGCTTGGGTGCTGGACTCACGATGAGTGTGCCGTCGAGCAGCTCGTAGCGATGGCCGTCATCTGGCATCGCCGAAAGGTCGTCCCGGGTGAGCGGCGACTCGCGGCAACGCCGTCACAGCTGTCATGGTGCCTCCTCGATGCCACGATCCCAAGGATCGCGGGTCAATCTCCTCGCTGCGTTCGGCTGTTCACAGGCCACGGGCACGTCACACCCAGTAGGTGTCGTGGCGCAGGTAGAACTCCGCCATCTCCTCCTCGGACGGGCGGCGCCCGGTGAGCCCGATCTCGGCCAGGCCTTCGAAGTAGCCCTCCCGCGGCGCCCCCGGCGCGAACAGGATGAGCATCGACGCCGGCTCGCCCGACTCGTTGCGGAAGCCGTGCAGCCCGCCCTCGGGGACGTAGAGGAAGTCACCCGGCGTGCCGTCGATCCAGCGGCCCCCGTCGTAGAGCCGGATGGTCCCGGTCAGCACGAAGAACGACTCGGACAGCGTCTTGTGGAAGTGCGCGTCGGGGCCGCTGGGCTCCGGGCCCATGTTCCAGCGGTACAGCCCGTAGTCGCCGTTCGTCGACGCACCGGTGGCCAGGTAGTCGACGGAGCCGGTGCGCGACACCAGATCAGGCGGGCTGCCGCCTGGACGCAGGCGGGCAGACACCTCCCCCTTGTCGCCCGAGTACCGCTCCGGCGGGTACGGCAGGTACGGCGCAAACGACATGCCCACAGCCTCGCAGCCCGCTGACGCGAGCGTCAGGCGCCCTTGATCTGGTCGCCGCCGATCCACACCGCAGCGACGTCGGCGGGGACTGCCAGCGCGAAGATCTTCGCCAGCGCGTCGTCTGCCGATGCCGCGTGCCGCAGCCCGATCTCGAGGGGATCGCCCACCGGAGGCGAAACCCAGATCGCATCGAACTGCTTGTCGACGCTCAGGTCGCCCACCGTGTCACCCATGCCGAGAGCCAGCGCCCCCGCTCGGGTTGCGAGGTGCAGCAGGTGCGTCCCAGTCAGCGGTAGTCCGTCCGCGCCAAGCAGCTGTTGCATGAAGTACGCCTGCAAGCCCTCCTTGAACAGGCAGAAGCCAGTGCCGGCGCCGACGTCGGAACCCAGGGCGACGCGGACGCCGTGCGAGACGTGCCCGCGAAGCGGGAACAGGCCACTGCCCAGCGCGGCATTGCTGGTCGGGCAATGGGCTACCGCGGCGCCCTGGGCAGCAAGCAGCGCCAGCTCATTGTCGGTGGCGTGCACGTTGTGGGCGAGCACGGTCCGGTCCCCGACCAGCTCGTGCCGGTCATACGTGCCCACGTAGTGTTCCGCGTCCTCGAACAGCGCGGCGACCGCGGCGACCTCTGCGGGGTTCTCGTTGACGTGGGAGGTGAACCAGGCGGCGGGAACGTCCTTGAGCACGGCTGCACACGCGTCCAACAGTTCGTCGCCGGCGGAGTAGGAGAACCGAGGGGTCACGGCGTACCGCAGCCGACCTACCCCGTGCCAGCGCTCGATGAGGCCGTGTGCTTCCTCGTACGACCGGTTCGGCGTCGTGAGCAGTTCCTGCGGGAGCAGTCGGTCGCTGACAACGAGACCCGCCGTCACCCGTACGCCCAGCGCGCCTGCCTCCGCAAAGAGCGCGTCCATAGCCGTGGCGAAGTGGCTGCCGAACACCAGCGCCGACGTCGTTCCGGCACAGATGAGGGCATCCATGAACTCCTGGGCCACTTCTCGTGCGTACGCGGGCGAGGCGAGCTTGACCTCCTCGGGCAGGGCGCTCATCTCCAGCCAGTCGAGCAGGGGCATGCCGAGCGCGCCGATCGTTCGGACCTGCGGGTAGTGGACGTGCGTGTCGACCAGGCCCGGCAGGAGGATGCCGCGGCGGAGGTCGACGACATCCTCGCCGGCGTACGCGGGCCAGACCTCGGCGAACGGGCCGCGCGCCGTGATGACTCCGTCGACCACGCGCAGTCCGGCGTCGCTGTCAGTACGGAGGGTGCCGCCAGTAAACGGGTCGTCGGGGGTGTCCAGTACCTGGGCCCGGTAGATGGTCACGAGTCGACCTGCGTCGCGAGCACACGACCGGAGCGGAGTCGACGGAGGTCGACGGGGTAGCGAGTCATGTCGGGAGCTTCGAGTTCTCGGTCGCGAACGACCGGAGCAGATCCGCCGCAACACTCACGGCGATGGCCGCCGGCTCCTTGCCCGGCAGACCGGGTAGCCCGATAGGTGACGTGATCCGATCGATCGCGTCGGGCGCATGACCTTCGTCGGCGAGCTTGTGGCGGAAGCGTGTCCACTTCACCGACGAGCCGATCGAGTCCGATGGGTCCAAGGTGGCCGCATCGAAGCGCCGCGTCGCACAATGCGAGGTCCTCGGCGTGGTCGTGGGTGAGGATCAGCACATGCGTGCCGCGCGGCACGGTGCCGAGCACGAGCTCGGGCACGGCGGAGTGCTGAACGTGCACCCGCGCAACGGCGCCGTCGAAGCAGCGCAACCTCTCTGGCTCGAGCTGAGAGACGCGTGAATCGACGCAGTAGAGCTCGAGATCGTGCCGGGACAGGATGCGCGCGAGCTCGAGCCCGACGTGCCCCATGCCGAAGATCGCCACGGCGGGCACCACAGCGAGCGGTTCGAGCAGGTAAGTCACCTCGCCGCCGCAGCACTGCCGGCCGTACTGCGCATGCGCCTTGTCGTTGAGCTGCATGGTTGCGAGCTCGGGCGTTGTCACCCCCTGCTCTAGCAGCTCACGGGCGCGCGCGAGCGCGGTCTCCTCGAGGTTGCCGCCGCCGATCGTGCCCCAGGTGTCGTCGGCGGAGACGACCATCTTCGCGCCCGGGTCGCGCGGCGCGTGCCCGCGCGCAGAGACGACGGTGACGAGCACGCCCGGTCGGCGCTCCCGCCGCAATGTCTCGACCGCGTTCAACCAGTTCATTGCAGGGTGCCGGCGGGCTGCGGCTGCTGTGCCCGCTCGGACTCCGGTTGGTATGAGGGCGCGTCGGGCGGCGGCTGAGCGGGGACGTCGCCGGGGAAGCCTTCGTCGACGTGTCCGTGCTCGACGCCGCGGCGGGCCTGCTCGACCGCCCAGTAGACGGCCTCCGGTGTCGCCGGCGAGGCCAGGTCGACGCTGACGCCGGCCGGCCCGAACGCTGCCGCCGCTTGTCGCAGCGCCTCGCGGACGGAGAACGCGAGCATGAGCGGGGGTTCGCCGACGGCCTTGGAGCCGTACACCGCGCCCTCCTCATGGGCCCGCGGCAGCAGGCTGACATGAAAGTCCTCGGGCATCTCCGAGAAACTCGGCAGCTTGTACGTGCTCGCCGCCTGCGTGTTCAGCCGGCCGCGGGTCGGCCCGTCGCCCTCGTCCCAGCGCAGATCCTCGAGGGTGAGCCAGCCCGCGCCCTGCACGAACGCGCCCTCGATCTGGCCGATGTCGATCAACGGCGACAGGCTGTCACCGACGTCGTGGACGATGTCGACGCGGCGAGTCCGGTAGGCGCCGGTGAATCCGTCCACCTCGACCTCGGCGGCCGCGACCCCGTACGCGAAGTACTTGAACGGCTCGCCCTGCATGAGCGTCGAGTCCCAGTGCAGGCCTTCGGTGCGGTAAAAGCCGGCGGCCCATAGCTGGACCCGCTGGAAGTACGCCTGGTTGACGATCTCGTCCCACGGCACCTCGGCCGTCGTGAAGCCGACGCCGTGAACGATGCCGTCGGAGAACCGCACGTCGGCCTTGGGGATGCCGAGTCGGCCGCCGGCAACCTCGGCGAGGCGGTCGCGGATCTGCTCACAGGCGTTCTTGATCGCGCCGCCGTTGAGGTCGGCGCCTGAGCTCGCCGCCGTGGCCGAGGTGTTCGGGACCTTGTCGGTGCGGGTCGGCGCCAGCCGGACCCGATCGAGCGGGACGCCGAGCGTCGTGGCGGCGACCTGCAGCATCTTCGTGTGCAGCCCCTGGCCCATCTCGGTGCCGCCGTGATTGATCAGCACCGACCCGTCCTTGTAGACGTGGACGAGTGCGCCGGCCTGGTTGAACGCGGTCAGGTTGAAGGAGATGCCGAACTTCACTGGGGTCATCGCCAGCGCCCGCTTGGTGTGCTCGTGTGCGGCGTTGAAGCGGGCGATCTCCTCGCACCGGGCGTCGATGTCGGCGGTGTCGCGGACCTGCTCCCAGGCCGTCACCAGCCGCTCGGGATGACGGACGGGCTGGAGGTACGGCGTGCTCTGCCCGTCGGCGTAGAAGTTCCGCCGGCGCAGCTCCATCGCGTCGATGCCGAGCAGCGGGGCGCAGCGACCGAGGATGTCCTCGATCACGATCATGCCCTGCGGTCCGCCGAACCCGCGAAACGCCGTCTGCGACGTCTTGTTGGTCTTGGAGATGCGGCCGTTCACCCGGACGTGCGGGAGCCAGTACGCGTTGTCGATGTGGCACAGCGCGCGAGCGAGGACCGGCTGCGACAGGTCCATGCTCCAGCCGCCGTCGGAGGTGATGGTCGCGTCGAGCGCCTGCAGCCTGCCGTCGTTGTCGAAGCCGACTCGCCAGCTGCTGTGGAAGCCGTGCCGCTTGCCGGACATGGTGAGGTCCTGCGTGCGGTTCAGCCGCAGCCGTACCGGCCGTCCGGTCAGCCGGCTGCCGAGCGCGGCGATGGCCGCGAACCCATGCGGCTGCATCTCCTTGCCGCCGAAGCCGCCGCCCATCCGCAGGCACTGCACGGTGACCTCGTGACTCTGCAGGCCGAGGACGTGGGCAACGATCTCCTGCGTCTCCGACGGGTGCTGGGTGCTGCTCTGGATGAAGACCTGGCCGTTCTCGTCGACGTGCGCCAGCGCGCAGTGCGTCTCGAGGTAGAAGTGCTCCTGGCCGGAGAACTCGAACTCCCCGCTGAACACGTGGTCGGCCCCGGCGAGTGCGGTCTCGACGTCGCCGCGTTCCAACTGCGGCTGCGGCCCCTGGAAGCTCTCGGCCTCGATGGCCTCGCGTACGGTCACCAGCGCCGGCAGCGGCTCGTACTCGACGTCGATCTCGAAGGTGCCGAGCCGGGCCGCCTCCAGCGTCTCGCCGAGCACCCAGCAGACCGCGTGGCCGAAGAACATGACCTCGCTGGGGAACAGCGGTTCGTCGTGCTTGACGCCGGCATCATTGACGCCGGGGACGTCATCGGCGGTGAGCACGCGGACGACGCCGGGCACATCGAGCGCGGGTTTCGTACGCAGCCGGGTGACGCGCGCGTGGGCGTACGGCGCTTGCAGCGGATAGGCGTGCAGGCAGTCCTTGGTACGGCCGACGAGATCGTCGGTATAGAGCGCGGTGCCGGTGACGTGCAGCGCCGCGGACTCGTGTGGCAGGTCCAGCCCGACCACAGGGTTCGCCGGACGTTCGGACAGGGCGCTCATGCCGACACCTCCTGCGCGTGCTCGGCGTACAGCTTTGGTAGAGCCGTCCCGAGCGTGGCCGTGCGGTACGCCGCGCTGGCGCGGTGATCGTCGATGGGCGTGCCTTCGCCGCGCATCACGTCCGCGGCTTCCTGCACAACCTCCGCCGACCAGGGCCGGCCCTCCAGGGCTGCCTCGGTGGCGAGCGCTCGGATCGGAGTGGCGGCGACACCGCCAAGACCGATCCGCGCCTTGGTCACGGTGCCGTCGTCGACGACCAGCGCAAAGGCGATGGCCACGCTGGAGATGTCGTCGAAGCGGCGCTTGGCAATCTTGTGGAACGCGGTCAGCGGGCTCACCGGCAGCGGGATCCTGACGGCGCGAATCAACTCGTCGATACGGCGCACGCTGCGGCGGTAGCCGGTGAAGTAGTCGGCGAGCGGCACGTCGCGCTCGCCGTCACGGGACGCGAGCACGACGGAGGCCTCGAGCGCGAGCAGTACCGGTGGGCTGTCGCCGATCGGTGACGCGGTGCCGATGTTTCCGCCAATGGTGGCGCCGTTGCGGATTAATCGGGACGCGAACTGCGGCAGGAACTGGTCCATCAGCGGCATCCGGCCGGCGAGCGCACGCTCGATCTCGGAGAGCGTGAGCGCAGCACCGATTTCGACGCTGTGGTCGCCGTACTCGAACGTGCGCAGCTCGGGGACGCGGTCGACCGCGATCACGTACGGCCCGCGTACGCCCTTGAGGTTGACCTCGACGCCCCAGTCGGTCGAGCCGGCCATCAGGATGGCGTCGGGCTGCTCGCTCAGCAGCGTGAGGGCGTCGTCCAGGTCCTTGGCGCGGGCGAAGGCTCCCTCTGCGGTGGTGTGTCGGGTCGCGACGGGAAGCGGGGCGGGCCGGTTGCGACGCGCGGCCAGGGCGTCGGCGTCGTCGGGCT
Source organism: uncultured Actinomycetota bacterium (assembly GCA_963801015.1). GTDB lineage: Bacteria > Actinomycetota > Actinomycetes > CAWDCV01 > CAWDCV01 > CAWDCV01. The sequence goes on from CAWDCV010000002.1 coordinate 1,237,979, forward strand.
CGCCGAGCGCGTACGCCGCGTCGCGGATCGGGCGGTACCCGGTGCAGCGACACAGGTTGCCGCTCAGCGCGTGCAGGTCGAAGCCGTTGGGGCCATGCTCTGCGTCGTGGGTGGACCCGTTGTGCCGCCCCGCTCGGTAGTACTCGGCGGCCATGCTGCAGACGAAGCCGGGCGTGCAGTAGCCACACTGCGAGCCGCCGCGCACCGCCATCTCGTGCTGGACCGGATGCATTCGCTCGGGCATGCCGATGCCCTCGGCGGTGACGATTTCTTGCCCGTCGAACGCCGCGATCGGTACCAGGCAGGCGTTGATCGCCGTCCACTGTGTTCGATCGGTGTCGGCCACGCCGTCGGGTCGGGCCACCATGACGGAGCAGGCGCCGCACTCGCCCTCGGCGCAGCCTTCCTTGGCGCCGATGAGCCCTCGGTCGCGGATGAAGTCGAGCGCGGTGGTGTGCGCGGGCGTGCCGTCGAGCGCGTAGGTCTGGCCGTTGACGATCACCCGCGGCGCGCTGTCGATGCTGTCGGCTCTCTCGGCTGAGACATCCGCCGTCATGTCCAACTCCTGTCCGCCCAGGGCCCGCACATCCAAGGGCAGAGGCCGGCCCTGCCCGGGGTGCATGGTTGGTCCGGTCGGATGCGCTGGTTATCCATGCGAACAGCGCCGGTGAGGTGTCGCGAAAGTCTACGAAACATCACTCGCGGCGAGAAGAGTTTTGGAGAATTTTTTCCGCATGGTGGAGTCCCACCGCGGCTCTGCCGCCGCCGAGGCGGTATCCGACGCGGAGGCCCGGCACGGCACGTGACACTGGAAGGCACGATGACCAGCGCAGGAGGAACGGATGGCTGACGAGCAGCTTTACACGGTGGAGGGAGCGACAGCGACGCCCGCACAGCGCGTCAGCCTCACAAAGGCTGGCTTACTCGAGCGTCAACACCTCCAGGAGTGGGTGATCGCTCATCCCGAGATCCTCGGCGAGGACGTTCTCATCATCACCTTCGAGTTCGACCGTTGGATCACCGGCGTGGGGTCACCAACGTGGGAGCGACTCGACGTCCTGGCTCTGGACCGAGCCGGCCGGCTCGTCGTGGCTGAGCTGAAGCGTGACGTGGCTCCCGACGCCGTGATGGTCCAGGCGCTCAACTACGCCGCGATGGCGAGAGGATTCAGCCTCGACCTCCTCGTCGAGGCTTATGGCGCACGGCGTAACGGCGAACTCACCGCCGCCGAGCTCCAAGATGAGCTCCGTGAGTGGGCACCTTCGGTCTCGGACGAGACACTCCGCCCCCGAGGACTGTTCTGGTGGCGGAGGACTTCGGCCCAGTCCTACGGAACACCGCGATGTTCCTCATCGAGCAGGGTCTCGACCTACGGCTGGTGCGGGCGCAGCTGTACCAGATGGCGAACGGAACGCTCGCCCTGACCGCATCGCAACTCCTTCCCGTGCCGGACACGGAGGAGTTCATGGTGCGTCCACGATCAGCAGCATCGACGCAGCGTGCGACCCGGGCTGCCGCAGCGAGACGTACGTCGATCCCCGATCGGCTCGTTGCTGCCAAGGTGTTCGAAGAGGGTCAGGAGCTGCGGATAGTTGTGCCTTCTGGCGTTGCGGAAGACCGTGAAGCAGTCGACGTATGGATTGCCGAGGATCCGAAGCGTGCCATCGTGCGGTGGCGACAAGATCCTCGTGCTCCCGTTGAGTGGGCCGTAGATGGCAAGCCCTGGAGCATGAAGATGCTGATCGAACACATCGTCGAGGAACCGACGGGTGAACCTCCACGAACGCACGTGTGGGGGCCAAACTGGTACCAGACGCCCGACGGCCAGGCGCTTGACAAGATCGCGGAGCCGCTCGGCGGCGTGGGCGTTTCTCGCTTTGATTGGTCCCGGCTCCATGCTCTCTTGGCGGCCCTTCCTGCGGGCCGCTGGACCACGTACGGAGATCTTGCCGATGCTGTCGGAACCGCAGCCCAACCTCTAGGCGGGCATCTCGGGCAATGTGAGGAGTGCCCGTACCCCTGGAGAGTGCTGGGCGGAGACGGCCGGCCCCGGCCGAACTTCGCATGGCTTGATCCCGCGGACACGCGCACGCAAGAGGAAGCCCTCAGCGCCGAGGGCGTGACCTTTGCCCATGGCGTCGCCCATCCGGCTAAGCGACTCGAGGCAACAGAGCTCAGCCGCCTCGTACCGCGAGCCGCCGGTAGAGAATGAGGACGCCGGCGGCAAGCAGATCGATCAGATGGCTCCGGTGACCGCCGCTCCCCGTGACTATCATGCGGCCCCGCATGTGACATCTTCAACTGTCGGCGCAGGTGCCACACCGGTGGTCCCCGACAGGGCCATCAGCGCCTGATCGAGCAGCCGGTGGATGACGGCGCTGATGCCGGTGCATTCGCGGTCGATCTTGGTCGCGCTCACCTGGATTCCGTTGGCGAGCTTCTTCACCGCGTCGATCTTGTCCCGTCATCGCGGAGCTCATCGAGATGGGCAAGGAAGTCGCGGCAGAAGGGGACCGCGGCAAGCACTTCACTCCACCTCTGTCCGACGATGAGCTGGCCTTCTTCGACGCGGTGAGCACGAACGAATCTGCCGTCGTGCTCCAGGGAAGGGATGTGCTGGCTCAGATCGCGCGTGAGCTGGTCGAGGTCATGCGGAGGGATGTCAAGACGGACTGGATGGTCCGCGACGACGTGCGCGCGAAGCTTCGATCTTCGATCAAGCGGCTGCTTGTCAAGCACAAGTACCCACCGGATAAGCAGCCCGATGCGATCAAGCTGGTTATCGAGCAGATGGAGGCCATAGCACCGCGGTACACGACATGACGGCCTCGCTGGTGCCCGCGAGTGACAGGAGCGCCAATAGCGGTCGGCGCCCATTGCAGCTATCCCCAAGGGCGTCTGGTTAGCGGGGTCGATACACCGTGCTGCGGTGCGCGACGTCGAGGACCTCCACGGTCCGCTCTTCGTCATCGATCACGTACACAATCCGATACGTCGCACGGCGGGCACCGTGACACCCGGCGAGTGGCCCGGTGAGGGGCTTGCCGACCCGATACGGCTCCGTAGCGAGCGGCCCGCTGCAGAACTCGAGCACGGCGGCCGCGACGGCTTCGGGTAGACGCTCGGCGATGGCACGGCGGGCAGGCTTACGTAGGACGATTCGATAGGCAGTCTCGTTCACCCGGCTGCGGCCGAGCGCCCGTGCAACTCCTCCCATGCCTGATGCAGATCCGTCCCTGGATCACCGTGTGCTCGCTCCGCCAGGGCCTCCGCGATGTTCGCAACCGAGTCGTCGTCAGCAAGCACCTCGAGTGTGATCTCGAGGCCTTCGAGATCGTCCACCGACAGAAGGACGGCCTCGGGCGCCCCGTTGCGCGTCAAGGTGAAGCGCTCATGCTGCTGGTAGGCAGTCCGGGCGAGCTCATTGAGCCGTGCCTTCGCCTCACTCACCGAGATGGTCGACATAGTCTCAATAGTAGTCCTATGCACCTGGCGCCAGTGCTCAAGCGGCCAGGAGCTGCGCGAGGCGGAGCCGGGTGATGCGACGGTGCTCTTCGGCGGCGACACGCAGTTCGGTGTCGGGATCGTTGCCCAGTCGCGACTGGAGATTGTCGAGGATCTCCTGCGGCGAACGGCCCGCTGCGGAGATCAGGAAGACGTGTCCGAAGCGGTCCTCGTAGTTCCGGTTGCCCGCTGCGATCGCCGCCCGGACGCCGTCTCCCACGTCGGCCAGGCCGGCCTGTTCCTGGCGGGAGAACTCCGCCGACGTTCCGCCGGCCTCACCGATGCGCGGGTGGCCCTCGAGCGCCTCGCGCCAGTCGGCCGGCTCGAGGCTGATCCAGATGGTGTCAGCGGTCTCCTGCAGCTTGTCGAGATCCGGGTACGGCCGGCGCTGCGCCACGGCTTCAGCCCAGCGCCGGGAGTGGCAGGTCGTCAGCAGCTCGTCGATCGCGGCCTGCTGCGGCAGTGCGTTGAACTCGGCAAGTCGCTCATCCGGCCGGCTCATGCGGCGACTCTGTCCGGCCAGAGTCGGCGAGCGCGGCGCGTCAGCTCCGACCGCAGCGCGTCGAGGTCGGCACCGACCAGGGCTCCGTCGCGCACGACGTACTCCCCGTCCACGAAGACGTGGCGGGCAGTGCGTTCCGGGCCGAGCACCAAACCGGCGAGCGGGTCGAGAACGTCGCCCAAATCGTCGCCCGGCCACACCACGACGTCGGCCCGGTAGCCGGGTTCGAGTCGGCCGATGTCGTCGCGGCCAAGGCAGCGGGCACCCCCCTCGGTCGCCAGCCGGAGCGCATCTGCGGGCAGGAACGCAGTCGGGTCGAGGCTGCGCTGGCGGGCGAGGAACAGCGCCATCCGCAGCTCCGGCAGCAGGCCACCGATCTCGTTCGACGCCACACCGTCCACGCCGAGTCCAACGGGTGCGCCGGCAGCGTCGAGGTCGGTCGTACGACAGATGCCGGAGCCCAGTCGGCAGTTGCTGGATGGGCAGTGCGCGATCCCGGTACCCGCCGCACCCAGCCGGGCCACCTCGGCGTCGTCGAAGTGGATGCCATGCGCCACCCAGACATCGTCGGCGATCCAGCCAAGATCGTCCAGAACAGCGAGCGGCCGCTTGCCGAAGCGCTTGAGGCAGCTCTCCTCCTCGTCCAGCGTCTCGGCCAGGTGCGTGTGTAGCCGCACGCCGAGCCGTCGAGCAAGCTCAGCGGATTGGGTCATCAGCTCGGGAGTGACGCTGAACGGGCTGCATGGCGCGACCGTGATGACGATGCGCGATCCGTCGTGCAGTCGGTCGTACACCTCTTGCGTCGACGCCAGGATGTCGTCCAAGTCCTCGACGACCGAGTCAGGCGGCAACCCGCCTGCGGACTCTCCCAGGTCCATAGACCCGCGCGCGATGTGCGCCCGGATTCCGATCGTTCCCGCAGCACGCGCGATGGCGTCGAAGACGGAGTCGTCGCCGCCCGGCACGACGTAGTGGTGATCCGCCGCGGTCGTGCATCCGGTGAGCGCCAGCTCGGCCAGCGCCACCGCCGACGCCGCCTCCACATCCTCGGGCGTGAGCTTCGCCCACACCGGATACAGCGTCGTCAACCAGCCGAACAGGTCGCAGTCGAACGCCCACCCTCGCGTCATCCACTGATAGAAGTGGTGGTGGGTATTGATCAACCCAGCCGTGATGATGTCGCCGTCGCAGCGCACCACCTCGTCTCCGTCCTGCGGGGGCACGGTGCCGACCGCGACGACGCGACCCTCCGACAGGGCTACGTCACCCGGCCAACGCGCTCCCCGCAGGACGGTGCGACTCACGCTGACGCGGCCGTGGAGTAGTCGGGCTCCTCGACGCGGTCCAGCAGCCGCAGGTTGGCGATCTTCGCGATCTCGACAAGTGCGGTCGCGCGCTCGGCGGCCGGGCTGTTCTGCAGCCGCGCGTTGCCCGTGCGCATGATCGTCTCCTTGGTGTTCTCGCGCACAGCCATCACCATCGGGAAGCCGAACTTCTCCTGGTAGGCCTGCGTGAGGCTGTCCAGCGTCTGATGCTCGTCGCTGTCCAGCCGGTCGAGGCCGGCCATGGCCTGGTCGGCAACCGACAGCCGATTCGCCGGAGTCAGGTCGCTGAACACGCTGCCGAGCTGCGGGTACGAGCGGATGAGTTCGAGCTGCCGGTCGGCCGGAGCGTCGAACACCGCGTCCTGCAACGCCTTGCGCAGGTCGTAGACGTCGCTGAACGGGCGGCCCTGGTACGCCTGCTCGGCGACCCACGGCGACTTCTGGAAGAGCCCACCGAACTCCGACACGAACTGTTCGCGGTCCATCTGGTTGACCTGGTCGATGGTGAGCATGGTGACGCCCTCGCGACTGGGCATGAACCTCGACACCAGGTTGTCGTCGCCGCCCCAGACGTTGAGCAGCAGGTTGAGCAGGATCGCAGCGATGGCGCCCAGCGTGATGCCGCTGGAGATGATGGTGCGGACGCCCTCGCTGAACCCGCTGGTGATGGTGGGGTAGACGGTGGGTGCGATCGCGAAGCCGAGGCTCACGGCCAGGATGATGACGTTGCGCTCGTCATGGAAGTCCACTCGGCGCAGCGTCTGGATCCCGACGACCGCCACGGTGCCGAAGAGCACGACCCCGGCACCACCCAGAACCGGCAGCGGGATCGCCGCCACGATTGCTCCGATCTTCGGAATCACGCCGATGATCATCATGAACACGCCGGCGGTGGCGACGACGTACCGGCTCTTGACCTTGGTCAGCCGCACCAGGCCGACGTTCTCGGCGAAACACGTGTACGGGAAGGAGTTGAGGATGCCGCCGATCGTCGTCGCCAGGCCGTCGGCGCGGATCGCGCGGGCCACGTCGTTCCCGTCGAGCTCCTTCTTCACGATCTCGCCGGTCGCGAACACGTCGCCGGTCGTCTCCACCGCAGTGATGATCATGACGATCACCATGGAGATGACCGCCGCGAGCTTGAAGGTCGGCGTGCCGAAGTAGAACGGCGTCGTCACACCGAAGAGGTCGGCGTCGGCGACCCGGCTGAAGTCGGTGAAGCCGAACAGCGCTCCGACCGCAGTGCCGACCACCAGGCCGATGAGCACGGCGATCGTCGACAGGAAGCCCTTGAAGAAGCGGTAGATCAGCACGATAACTATGAGCGTGAAGCCGGCGAGCGCCAGGTTGCGCGGGGCGCCGAATGTCGGCGGATCAGTGAACTGCGCGCCGAGGCCGCCGGCCGCGTCCGCAGCAGCAACTGATAGCAGGACAACGCCGATGACGGTGATGACCGTGCCCGTGACGACCGGCGGGAAGAAGCGGATGAACCTTGCGAAGAACGGCGCGATGAGGAACGCGACGACACCGCCGACGATGACGGCCCCGTAGATCGCACGCAGGCCTGGGACGCCGCCGTCCTCCGCCAGTGCGATGGCGATCATCGGGCTCACCGCCGCGAACGTCACCCCCTGCAGCAGCGGAAGCCGCACGCCGATCTTCCAGAACCCGATGGTCTGGATCAGGGAGGCGATGCCGCAGGTGAACAGGTCGGCGTTGATGAGGAACGCCAGCTGGTCCTGCGACAACCCGATCGCATTCGCCAGCAGGATCGGAACGATCACCGCACCCGCGTAGAACGCAAGCACGTGCTGGAAGCCGTACAGCGCGAGCTGCGGCACCGGCAAGATCTGGTCGACCGGGTGCTTGCCGGGCTTCTGGCCAGCCACGGGGGGCCGGCCGGTGGTTGCGGTCATCTCGGCGTCTCCTTGTCGTCGGGCGGCGGCGATGTCGAACTCGTCGGGGACACCGTCCGTGGCGGGAGGGGGCCCTGATCGATGTCGGTGGGACGGTGGGTGTCGGTGAACGTGTCCTCGTGGGGAAAGTGACCGCCCGGCTGATACTCGGGTGTCAATCCGGGTGCTGGCCCCTCGGCGAAGATGGGTGCCGGCGGCTGCCGGCGGACGGCGTCCCTCCCTCGTCGGCTCGACCGCTCCGAAGTCATCGCTACCAGCCCTGACCCGGATCGAACGCGTTGGTTGCGGGCGGGGCATCGTCGCGCCGGACGGTGCCCTCGATCAGGCCGTACGGCCGGTCGTCGGCATGGAAGACCTCATTCGGGTTGTCGAGCCCGTAAGGGTTCGAGATCGACGACGAAGTGATGCTTGTTCGGCATCGAGAAGCGCATCTCGGCAATCTCCGGCTGGCTCTCGAGGAGCGCCTTGCCCATCTCCCAGGCGGTCTGCTGCAGCCCCAGGCTGTGATGGCCGGCGAAGACGTCGGTCAATGTCGAGAGCGCATCGTCGTACGACTTGGCCCAGTCGACGTCCTGCTCGCTGTGTAGCCACTGGATGACGGCGGCGGTCGCCATGACGCGGTCGGTCGTGGGCTTCAAGATCGTGAAGCGATCCTGCAAGAAGTCGTGGAACTCCGAGTCGGTGGTCTTCAGCAGAACGAGGTCCTTGACCCCCGAAACGATGCGCGCTGCACCGTCCTCGTACGTCACCGCTGCCGTGCGGACGTAGCTGCCGTCCGAGACGAACGCGTGTGGATGCGGCGAGCCGCCCGAGTCGAGTCGCTTCCACTGGTACATCTCGAGCTTGATCCGCGCTCGACGTACCGGCTCGGTGTCCTCGACGAAGTGCCGGGCCAGGGCAAGGCCGAACGACTCCGGCTGCCGGGCCTCCTGGCCGTGCTCCTTGGCGTAGGCGTTGACGGTGTTCTTGGTGGCGTCGGTCGTGAGGCACTTGCTGTTATCGCCGTCGTAGTGGATCTCGTCGAAGTCACCGACGAGCGCAACACTGACGTTGTAGTCGACGAGCTCGTGCGGGTCGCTGTCGCGAAAGACGCGGACGACGCGGGTCTCGGCCTTGCCGTACTGGTTGTGTCCGAGCGTGATGCCCACGGTTAGCTCCCTCGGTAGGTCGAGTAGGCGTAGGGGGACAGCAGGAGTGGCACGTGGTAATGGGCGGCCGGATCGGTGACCTCGAACGTCACGACGACTTCGGGGTAGAAGCCCGTCGTGCCGGTCGCGCGGAAGTAGTCACCGGTGGCAAAGGTCAGGCGGTAGGTGCCGGGACTCAGCTCAGCATCGGCGGCGTGCCGCCAGCGGCCGTCGTCGTCGGTTGCTCCGGCGCCGGTGGGTTCCCAGTCGCCATTCTTCGCCCGGTCAAGGGTGAGGCCGAGGCCGGCCGCGGGGCGGCCAACGGCGGCGTCCAATACGTGCGACGACAAGCTCACGTCAGCGGCACCCTTCCGCATCGTGGAACTAGAATTACGTCAGGAGAAATTTAGGGGCTCGGCGTCGCCGCGTCAACCAGCTGTTCACGAAGCTCTTCACGAGGGGAACGATCGGCTGGATAGGCTTCGCCCCCGTGCAGTTTCGCGAGCTTGCCGTGCCGTACGCGTGGGAGATCACGCCGCGTCAGCACGCCGACGATCGGGGCGTCTTCCTGGAGGTCTACCGGGACGGGCCGTTCGAGGCTGCCGTCGGACACCCGCTGACGGTTATGCAGGTGAACACGTCGGTCTCGCGGCGAGGCAGCGTGCGCGGCATCCACTTCGCGGAGGTACCGCCCGGGCAGGCGAAGTACGTCAGCTGTCTGCGTGGTGCCGTGCTGGACGTGGTCGTCGACATTCGGATCGGATCGCCGACGTTTGGTCGCTGGGATGGCGTCGTGCTGGACGATGCGGATCGCCGTGCGATCTACATCGCGGAGGGGCTCGGGCACGTGTTCGTCGCTCTGACCGACGATGCGACGGTGACGTACCTGTGCTCGACGCCGTATGCGCCCACGCGGGAGCACGGCGTGCATCCGCTGGACCCGGCGATCGGCATCGAGCTTCCGGACGGTCTGGAGCCGCTGGTCTCGACCAAGGACGCGGCCGCGCCGACGCTCGCCGAGGCGCAGTCGCAGGGACTCTTGCCGACGTGGGATGAGTGCCTGCGCTGGTACGAGGGGTTGCGAGTCGGCGCCACGCCGTCCGCACCATGAGTCGCCCCGTACTGGTGACCGATCGGCGTTGGCTGGTTCCCGCGGTACGAGACACGCCGAGCCGAGCGCGCACACCGAACCAGGTGGCGTCAATAGAGGTGGGCGTGGTCCGCGGGCAAAGCTCTACGTCCGCCCGGTCACATCACGCGCTCGGGAAACCTCGTGAGGGCGACGCAACTTTGAGCGATCCGCCAGGTCGCTCAAAGTTCCTCGCGTCGTCGGAAGTGGGCTAAGCGTCAGGGAGTCGCGGGCGTCCGCTGTGACGCGGTCCGGTGGAACACGGGCCGCAACGCGAAGTAGACCTCGCGGTAGTGCTGGTAGGCGTCGTCGTACGCCGCATGCCGCTCCGGGTCCGGGTGCTGCTCCTCGGGGCGGTAGGTGACGAGAGCGTCGACCGCGTCCGCGACGCTCTCGTGCAGACCAACCCCGACGGCGGCCAGGTTCGCAGCCCCGGCGGCGGTGGTCTCCACGCTGGTCGGGACGCGGACCGGCAGGCCAGTGACGTCTGCCTTGATCTGCCGCCACAGGGTGCTCTTGGCTCCGCCACCGACGATCGTCAACCTGTCGATCTCGAGCCCGGCGGCCTGCATCGCCGTGAGGATGTCCCGCAACGCGAACGCGCTGCCCTCGAGCAGCGCGCGGGTCATGTGCCCCCGCGTGTGCGCCAGGCTGAGGCCGGAGAAGACGCCGCGGGCCGCGCCGTCCCACTCCGGCGCCATCGCGCCTTGCATGCAGGGCAGGAACACCAGGCCGTCGGCACCCGGGGGCAGGTCGGCGGCCTCGCGGGTCAGCAAGTCGTAAGCGTCGCCCTCCCCCCGGGACTCCACCTGGCGCTCCAGCGGTGCGAACTGGTCGCGCCACCAGCGCAGGTTCCCGCCCGACACGAAGCCCGGGTTCTCCAGCAGCCAGGTGTCAGGATCGGCGTGCGGGTGGCACTCGACCAGCATGGTGGGGTCGTCCCGCGGTTTGGCGGAGACCGCGCACACCGGCTCGGCTGTCCCGACGACATCGCACGCTTCCCCGGCTGCGTAGACGCCCGCACCCAGCGTCGCCGCCATCTCGTCACCGCAGCCCGCCACCACGACCGTCGCGGCAGACAGGCCGGTGGCAGCGGCGAACTCGGGCGTGACGCGGCCGACCGGCTGAGGGCCGGGCACGAGCTCGGGCAGCAGCGCGGGATCGATGTCGACCGCATCGAGGACCGCTGTCGACCAGGTTCGGGTTCGCGGATCGAGCAGCGCCAGGGAGGACGCATTGGAGTAGTCGACGGCGACGACACCGGCCGCGTCGCGAAGCACGTACGAGCCGGCGGGCATGAGCGTGGTGGCAGCCGCGAACACCTCAGGCTCCTCGTCGCGCAGCCACAGCGCCTTGAACACCGCGTGCGAGGAGTCGAGGTTGACGCCCACGTGTCGGTAGAAGTCCTCCCGCGGCATACGTGCCGCAAGCGCCGCCGCTTGCGCCTCGGCCCGCCGGTCCATCCAGATCATGGCGGGCCGCAGCGGTCGCCCCCGCGCGTCGCAGGCGACCATGCCGTCGAGCTGCGCGCCGAACGAGAGCGCCGTCACTGCCGAGGGACCTCCGGGCACCGATGCGGCGACGCGGGCGACGGTCGAGCGCACGGCGTCGGTCCATAGGCGTGGGTCCTGCTCGGCCCAGCCTGGTCGGGGGAAGAACACGTCGTACGCCTCGACCGCGCTGCTGATCAGCGTGCCATCGACTGCGTACGCCACCGCCCTGGTGCCCTGGCTGCCGACGTCGCAGCCGATCACGTACGGGCCAGTCACGGCACGATGACCATCTTCAATCCAGCACCCGAGCGGACAGTGGCGAAGGCGTCCGCGATCTCGGTCAACGGGAAGCGATGGGTGACGACCGCCGCCAGCTCGTTGCGCCGCCGGTCGAGGTAGTCCATCGTGATCCGGTACTGGCGCCGGGTGGCGCCGTACGCCCCGAGCACCGCCAGTTCCTTGTAGTGCAGCTGGTTCATGTCGAGCCGGCTCATCGGGTCGTGTTTGGGCAGTCCCGCGAAGTAGACGATCCGGGCCCGCCTGGCAGCCATTTCCAATGCCGCCTGCTGGGCCTGCGTCGCGGGGGCCGCCACGATGATCCGCTCTGCGCCGGCCCCGCCGGTACGGCTGTGGACCTCGTCGACGCCGTTGTCCTCGCCGGCCACCCACGCGTCGTCGACGAATGCACCGATCGCGTCGAGGGCGGCGCCGAGCCGCTCCTTGCTCACGTCGCTCAGGAAGATTCGATTCGCTCCGCGGTCACGCGCCATCACCGCCTGCCAGCAGCCAATGGGGCCGGCGCCGAGGATCACGACCGTGTCGCCGAGCGACACGTCGAGGACCTCGATCCCATTCAGGGCACACGCGAACGGATCGACCATGGTGGCGATGTCCGAGGGGAGATCCGGTGGGAGCGGGATGAGGTTGTCCACCCCGATCGGCGGCACCGCCGCGAGCTCGGCGTACGCGCCGGGGAAGGGGTCGTAACCGTAGAGCAGGTGACGCTCGCAGAGATTCTGCTGTCCCTGCGTGCACCAGCGGCACTCACCGCAGGTGAGGATCGAGCCGAGAAACACGCGATCGCCTTTGTCGACCCCCGGCGGCAGGACGGCGTCCGGCCCCACGCGTTCGAGGACACCAACGGGTTCGTGCCCGAGGACCCACGGCGCGGGTGCCCCCGGGTCACCGTTGACGAAGGTGCGTACATCGGTGCCACAGACTCCGCACGCCTCGACGCGCAGGACGGCGCCGGCACGATCCAGCTGCGGCTCGTCGACCTCACGAACCTCGACCGCTCCTGGCGCGGTCATGAACGCGGCCTTCACGGCATCCCGCCCGCCACGGCCTCCTGCAGCTCGGCGACCGCCTTGTCGGCGGTCCATCGCTCGCGGATGACGCGGGACAGCGCGCGGGTCATCGCCTCGGGCGCAGCGTGCATGAAGATGTTGCGTCCGACCGAGCAGCCGATCGCCCCCGCGGCCATCGCGCGCTCCATCCGCCACAGCAACTCCCGGTCGTCGACGCGCGAGCCGCCAGCTAGCACCACCGGGATGCCGGCGGCGGCATCGACCAGGCGGCCAAAGGCGTCCTCGTCACCGGGCCAATTGGTCTTCACCACGTCCGCGCCGAGCTCTGCACAGAGCCGGACGTTGCGCCGCAAGTACTCGAAGCCGTGTTGCCGAGTGAGCTCCTCGACGGCCGCGTACGTCGTGGGAAACTCCGCCTCGGCGATCAACGGCATGCCGAGCGTGGAGCACTCCCGACCCACCGCGGCGAGCGTACGGATCATGCCCGGCTCGGCGTCGGTGCCGAGCGCGGTGAACAGCACGACGGCGTCGGCACCGAGCCGTAGGGCTTCTTCCACCGCCGCGATCTGGACCACCTCGGGCCGGTCCTCGCCAGGATTCGCCGAGGCCGACAGCAACAGGGCGAGGGAGGTCGTCGGCCCGAACGCCGGCTCCGCGAGGCGGATCATGCCCTTGGACATCATGATCACGTTGGCCCCGCCGTGCACCGCCTCGGCGGTGCGGACGGCGATGTCGGCCAGTGGGTCCAGGAAAACCGGGGACGTCATGCCGTGGTCGAGCGCGCAGATCACCGAGACTCCGGTCGGGTCGATCACCCTCTTGAGGCGCATTGCCACACCGACCTGCGCGGGTGGACGCGCTCGCGTCGCTTCGCTCACGAGTATCTCCTTCCGGGCCCGCGACGGACGACGGAGAAATCAAAGGCATCGGCGAGGTGGAACTCATGGGAGGAGAGCAGGGGCGCGCCATCCTCGGCGTAGTCCACCTGCCACAGGTAGAGCATCAATTCGCCGCGGGGGACGTCCAGGCTTCGCGCGGCCACCGCGTCGGCTCGGACGGGGCGAAACCGAGCGACGCCGTGATCGATGACGATGCCGAGGTCACGCTCGAGGACCTCGTAGACCGAACGCTGGAGCATCTGCGCAGCGACGGCGTCGAGGCGGTCCCCCAGCAACGTGGTGGGCAGGATGTCTCGGGACAGCACCACCGGCCGCCCCTCGGCCGAGCGAACCCGCTCGACGATGAGCACGTCCTGTCCCGGCTCGAGGTCGAGGCGAGCTGCCTCTGCTGCGGAGGTCGGTTCGACCCAGTGCCGGCCGCGTACGGTCCCGGCGTGCATCCCCGCCGCACGGATGGCATCGGTGACGCCGAAGTTCACGTCCAGGCTGGTGTCCACCCGAGGGCGATCGGCGACATAGGTGCCCGACCCCCACCGCCGCCGCAGGCTGCCCTCCGCTTCGAGCGCTCGCAGCGCCTCGCGCAGCGTCGCCCGAGACACGCCGAGCTCCGTGGCGAGATCGGGCTCGGAGGGCAGCCGCGATCCCGCCGTGAACCTGCCCGAGTCGATCTGCTGCTTGATCTCGTCGTACACAGAGACCGAGCGGAGCTTGGATCGGGCAGTCCTGTCATGGGACCCGGTCTGCATCGCCGTGGACAATACGTCAGACAACTTCAGACGGTCAAAGGGTCCGAGAGGCGCGATCTTAACGCGAGATTGCCACCAGGTAACGACTCTTTCGGCACCTTGACGGCGAACTACCGCGCTTCTAGCATCCTGCGGTCAGTAGAGGTCGGACAACTTGTTCGTCACTGATGCCTGCGCGCTGCACGACGAAGGAGATCGCTGTGGCAACTGAGCGACGCAAGGTCGGATCCGTGAGCTACGTCGAGGCCGGCGGGGACTACTTCGCCAAGCGCAAGCTGCGGCGCCACGCTGCCTTCTGGTCACTGTGGGCGCTCGGGGTGGGCGCGGTGATCTCTGGCGACTTCTACGGCTGGAACCTGGGGCTCGACGCCGGCGGCTTCGGTGGTCTGCTGATCGCCTCGATCATCATCGTGATCATGTACTACGGGCTGTGCTTCAGCATCGCCGAGATGTCGCCGTCGTTGCCGCACACCGGCGGTGCGTACTCGTTCTCCCGCTCGGCGATGGGGCCGTGGGGCGGCTTCATCACCGGGCTCGCCGAGAACATGGAGTACGTCATCACCCCGGCGGTGGTGGTCGGTGCCATGGGGTTCCTCATGAACGACCTCACGGCCGGACTGCTCGGCATCACCGGTTCGCCGTGGTGGAACAGCCCGGTGACGTGGTGGGCCATCTTCTACGTGATCTTCGTGGCGATCAACATCCTCGGGATCGAGATCACCATGCGCTTCACGGTCGTGATCACCGTCCTGGCCCTGGGCATCCTGGCGTTCTTCTACCTGTCGGTCATCGTGTCCGGAAGCTTCGACGCCAGCCTGCTGACCAACATCCCGCCCGATCCGGGTGGCTCGTCGTTCCTGCCGCATGGGATCTGGGGCATCTTCCCGGCAATTCCGTTCGCGATCTGGTTCTTCCTTGCCATCGAGGAGCTACCGCTCGCGGCGGAGGAGTCACACGACCCCAAGCGCGACGTCCCGCGGGCGACGCTATGGGGCCTCACGACGCTGGTCGTGTTCGGAACGCTGACGCTGGTCCTCAACACCGGCGTCGGCGGCGGGGCAGCCGAGATCGGAACGTCGGCCACCCCGCTGTTCGACGGGTTCATCGGAGTGTTCGGTGAGGGAACCGCGGCCGAGCTGCTCGCGCTGATCGGTCTCGTCGGGCTGATCGCGAGCTTCTTCACGATCATCTACGCCTACGGTCGCAACACCTACTCGCTGTCCCGTGCCGGCTACTTCCCCAAGTGGCTGTCCCTGACGCACGGCAAGCGGCAAACGCCGCATGTCGCGCTGATCGCGGGCGCGGTCGTCGGCTACGCCCTCGCCGTGCTCATCTACGAGCTCGGCAAGCGCAGTGGCGCGCTGGCCGGCCAGATCGTCGGCGCGCTCCTCTACATGGCCGTTTTCGGTGCTGTGATCTCGTACTTCATGCAGTGCCTGTCGTTCATCCTGCTGCGCCGCAAACTGCCGAACATCGAGCGGCCCTATCGCAGCCCGGTCGGAGTGTGGGGCGCCGGAATCGCGGGCGTCATCGCGCTCGTCGCGTTGATCTCGCTGTACTTCAACGCCGACTATCGACCAGGCGTCGTACGGCACGCTGATCTACTTCCTGCTCGGCATCATCTACTTCGCGATCAGCGGGCGCCACCGCCTGGTGCTGTCCCCCGAGGAGGAGTTCGCGATGACGGCCGGCCAGCACGGCGACCCGGAAGCCGAGGGCTACGGCACGACGTCCGTCACCGACATCTCGGGAACGAAAGATGCTAGACCGGAGTCACGTACGCCGCGCTGATTCCGCCGTCGACGAGGAACGTCGACGCGGTGACAAAGGACGCGTCGTCGCTGGCCAGGAAGGCGACGGCGGCGGCGATTTCCGCGGCCTCGGCGAAGCGGCCCATGGGCACGTGAACGAGCCGCCGCTGCGCTCGCTCCGGGTCGGTCGCGAACAGTTCCTGCAGCAGCGGCGTATTGACCGGTCCCGGGCATAGAGCGTTGACCCGGATGCCCTCGCGGGCGAACTGCACACCCAGCTCCCGGGACAGCGCCAGGACGCCACCCTTGGATGCCGTGTAGGAGATCTGCGAGGTCGCCGATCCCAGCACGGCCACAAACGACGCAGTGTTGATGATGGATCCGCGGCCCTGTCGCTGCATGTAGGGCAGTACCGCTCGGCAGCAGAGGTAGACGGACGTGAGGTTGACCTGCTGCACGCGCTGCCACGCATCCACGCTCGTGTCCAGAATCGAGTCATCCTCGGGCGGCGAGATGCCGGCGTTGTTGAAAGCGATGTCGACGCTTCCGTACGTGTCGTGAGCGGCCTGGAACAACCGCGCGACGTCGGTCTCGCTGGTGACGTCGGTGTGCAGGAACAGGCCGTCGACTTCGTCGGCCACCTCCTTGCCGGGCCCGTCGGCGACGTCGGCGACGACGACGCGGGCGCCCTCGGCGGCCAACCGCACGGCGGTGGCTCGGCCGATGCCACCCGCGCCACCCGTGATCGTCGCCACCCGTCCATCGAGGCGCCCGCTGCCCATGCGTTCCTCCGTCACTGGGTCGCTATGAAGACGTTCTTGGTCTCGGTGAAGGCGTCCAGCGCGTCCGGACCGAGCTCACGACCCAGGCCGGACTGCTTCATGCCGCCGAACGGCGTCCCGTAGCGGACGGAGGAGTGCGAGTTGACCGAGAGATTCCCGCTTTCCACGGCCCGAGCCACCCGCAACGCCCGGCCGACGTCTCGCGTCCAGATGGATCCGGACAAGCCGTAGTCGCTGTCGTTGGCCAGCTGGATCGCCTCGTCCTCGTCGTCAAAGGGGACGACGGTGACAACGGGTCCGAAGATCTCCTCGCGCCACGCTGGCGACGCTCGGTCGACAGGGGCGAGCACTGTCGGTGCGAACCAGTACCCGGGCCCGTCCGGGCAGCTTCCGCGAAACGCGACCGGCGCGTCCAGTGGCACGTAGGACGCCACGAGGTCGCGGTGACCGGCCGAGATGAGTGGTCCCATTTCGGTGTGGGGGTCGGCAGGATCACCGACCGCGATCCGCTGGACCGCCGGCTCCAGGAGGCCGAGGAACCGGTCGAAGACGCTGCGCTGAACGAGAATCCGCGACCGTGCGCAGCAGTCCTGTCCGGCGTTGTCGAACACGGCGTACGGCGCGGTCGCGGCGGCCTGCTCGATGTCGGCGTCGGCGAAGACGATGTTGGCGCTCTTGCCGCCGAGCTCCAGGGTCACCCGCTTGACCTGTTCCGCGCAGCCGGCCATGACGCGCTTGCCCACTTCGGCCGATCCGGTGAACACGATCTTGCGCACGTCCGGATGGGTGACGAACCGCTCTCCGACCACGGATCCCTTGCCGGGAAGAACCTGGAAGACCCCCTCCGGGATGCCGGCATCCAGCGCCAGCTCGGCCAGCCGCAGCGCGGACAGTGGCGTCAGCTCGGCGGGCTTGAGCACGACGGGGTTCCCCGCGGCGAGCGCTGGTGCGAAGCCCCAGGCGGCGATCGGCATCGGGAAGTTCCACGGCACGATCACCCCGACCACCCCGATGGGCTCGTGGAACGTGACGTTCACCCCGCCGGGGACGGGGATCTGCCGTCCGAACAGTCGCTCGGGAGCGGCCGCGTAGTAGGTCAGGACGTCCCGGACGTTGCCCGCCTCCCACCTGGCGTTGCCGATGGTGTGCCCAGCGTTGAGGACATCGAGCTCGGCGAGGTGCTCGAGATCGGCGTCCACGGCATCGGCAAAGCGGCGCAGGAGCCGGCCCCGGTCGGCGGGCGCCACAGAACGCCAGGCACCCCGCGCTGCCTCGGCGCGCGCGATCGCCGCGTCGGTTTCGGCTGCTGACGTCAGCGGCACGGTGCGGACGACCCGTTCCGTCGCCGGGTTGACGACGTCGACGGTGGCGGCCGTGCGGCTGCTCATTGCACTGCCACCACGTGAGCGTGGGCTTGTGCCCCCTCCCGGGCGGCAGAGACGAACGCGTCGAACAGGGCAGGGACGGTGACGTCCTCCTCGGGATGCCACTGAACGCCGACCACGAAGCGACGCCCGCGCATCTCGACTGCTTCGATCGTCCCGTCGTCGGCCCATCCCACGGCATCCAGCTCAGCTGCCACCGTGGCGAGCGCCTGGTGATGATGGCAGCGCGCGGTGACATCCGGGCCAAGCGTTCGCGCCAGGCGGCTTCCGCTGCGGAGCCGGACGCGGGTCGAGCCGAACACTCCAGGCCCCGGGCGGTGCGCGTCGTGGTTGACCGCATCCGGCACGTGCTGCAACAGCGAACCGCCCAGAGCCACGTTCAGCAGTTGCACACCGCGGCACACCCCAAGCACCGGCAGGTCGCTGTCCAGTGCCCGGTGGAGCAGCCCCAGTTCCCAGTCGTCCCGCCAGGGCCGAGTGTTCCAGGTTTCCGGGTGTGGCTGCTCGCCATAGCGGGACGGGTCGATGTCGGCGCCGCCGGAGAACACCAACCCGTCCAACCATGTCCCCGGGTCGTCGTCGCCGTCGTCGACGGGCGGCAGCAAGACAGGCGTCGCTCCGGCGGCGGCGATCGCCTCCACGTACGTCATCGGCAGCAGCGCGAACTGGGTGTCCCAGGCGAAGCACTGCGCTCGTTCCAGATAGGTGGTCAAGCCGATGCGTGGCCGCCGCTGGGAAGCGGCGTCAGAGCCGCTCGAAGCCACGGAACCTCTCCCAGTCGGTGACCGCGGCGTCGAAGGCCGCCAGCTCGACGCGGGCAGCATTGAGGTAGTGCTCGACGACATCGGCGCCGAACGCCTCGATCGCCAGCTTGCTGTCTGCGAAGCACCGTGCCGCGTCGCGCAGCGTGGTGGGAACGCGGGGCTTGTCGGAGGCGTAGGCATTGCCTGGGAAGGGCGCTTCCAACGCAAGCTCGCGCTCGATGCCGTCCAGCCCGGAGGCAACCAGGGCGGCGACGGCGAGGTAGGGGTTGACGTCTCCGCCGGGCACCCGGTTCTCCATCCGCAGCGACTGCCCGTGGCCGACGACCCGGAGTGCGCAGGTGCGGTTGTCCCTGCCCCACGCGATCGCGGTGGGGGCGAAGCTCCCGGCAACGAAGCGCTTGTAGGAGTTGACGTTGGGCGCATAGAGGTAGGTCAGCTCGCCCATGCTGGCGAGCACCCCGGCCAGGAAGTGCTCCATCAACGGAGACATGTCGTGCCCCTGTCCAGCGAATACGGGCTCACCATCAGTGGAACGCAGCGAGATGTGAATGTGGCACGAGTTGCCCTCCCGCTCGTCGAACTTCGACATGAACGAGAGGCTCATGCCCTCCTGGGCGGCGATCTCCTTGGCGCCGGTCTTGTAGATGCTGTGGTTGTCGCAGGTGGTCAGCGCCTCGGTGTAGCGGAAGGCGATCTCGTGCTGCCCGAGGTTGCACTCTCCCTTGGCCGACTCGACGTACATCCCCGCGCCGCCCATCTCGTTGCGGATGCGACGCAGCAGGGGCTCGATCCTGCCGGTCCCGATCAGGGAGTAGTCCACGTTGTACTGGTTCGCCGGGTCGAGCCCGCGGTACGCCTTGCGCCAGGCGTCCTCGTAGCTGTCCTTGAAGACGATGAACTCGAGCTCCGTGCCGACGTAGGCAGCCAGCCCGCGCTCGGCCAGCCGGGCGAGCTGCCTGCGCAGGACCTGTCGCGGTGACGCCGCGACCGGTGTGCCGTCCTCCCACTGCACGTCGCACAGCACCAGCGCGGTTCCCTCGTGCCACGGCACGCGGCGTAGCGTCGAGAGGTCCGGTTGGAGTACGACGTCGCCGTACCCGAGATCCCACGACGACATGGCGTAGCCGTCGACGGTGTTCATGTCGACGTCGACGGCGAGCAGGTAGTTGCATCCCTCGGTCGCGTTCGTTGCAACCTCCTCGAGGAAGTACCTGGCGCCGCAGCGCTTGCCCTGCAGCCGGCCCTGCATGTCGGAAAAGGCGACCAGCACGGTGTCGATCTGTCCGGCCTCAACCAGGGCGGTCAGGTCATCGATCGACAGCAGCCCCTCGGATGCACCCACGATGACACCTCCTGGGGCATCGTACGAGCAGCTGAGCTCACTGTCGTGAAGATCGTCGTGGTGCTAGTCGTGGTGCCCATGCATGATCGCCGCGCTCGTCGGTGACACGACGATCTTCACGACACGCAGCGCGGAGCCTGACTCCTGACCGACTACAGCAGCGTGACCTCGATGAAGTTCAGCTTGTTATTGACGGCTCCGCTCCCGTTGGACACCGTCAGCCGGCCGTCGGTCACCGACACGGTCACGGTGCCCTCGATCCAGCGCTGAGCCGACGTCGGGGTCCCGCTGACGACGGTCGCGCCCTCGGCGTTCAGGCGGTAGGTGCCGTCCACGTTGCTCGGGTCGCCTGACACTGCCCGGACGCGGTAGGTCCCGTTTGGCACCGCGAGCTCCCAGGAAGCGTTCAGGTCCTGCGGCTTCTGCAGGTGCGTCAGGGTGTCGTACCGCTGGTCCGGCGAGTCGGCGGCGATCGCATGAGCACGATCGGGTTGAGAGAGCTCCGGCAGAACGCCAGTGATGCCGTCCGTCGTGCCGCGTCTGGCGAGGCGGTGGTGGTCACGGTCAACGGACGTCCGGTGGCGCTGCTGGTTCCCATCGACCGCGACCCTTGGCGGGCGGTGGGAGGACATCGTGGACATCTTTGCCGGGCCTAGCGATGAGGACTGGGCCCGCGACCGTGAGTGGCACTCTTCTCACGGATTGGTTCCGATCTGCGCAGCACGCCGCGCGTGTCGCGTGCGAAGGAACCAATCGAGCCGGCGGCGCATCCAGCGCGCGGCAGCCTCTACTTGAGCAGGCGCGACAGGCGGCGATCGGCGAGCGGTTGGCCACCGGTCTGACAGGTCGGGCAGTACTGCAGCGATGAGTCGGCGAAGGACACCTCGCGCACGGTGTCACCGCAGACCGGGCACGGCTGGCCGGTCCGGGCGTGGACGCGCAGCCCGACCTTCTTCTCCTTCTTGAGGTCACCGGCAGCGAGCCCGCGGGAGCGCTCGACGGCATCGCGCAACGTGGTCTGCATGGCGTCGTACAGCCGGTCGATCTCGTCCTCGGTCAGCTTGCTCGAGTTCTTGAACGGAGACATCCGCGCGGCGTGCAAGATCTCGTCGGAGTACGCGTTGCCGATCCCCGCGATCACCGACTGGTCGCGCAGCAGGCCCTTGATCTGCTGCCGCGAGCCGTGCGCTAGGGCCGCGAACGCGTCGCGGTCGAACGCGGGATGGAGCGGATCCGGCCCGAGTCGGGCGATGCCCTCGACCTCGAGCGGGTCCTTGACGACGTAGACCGCAAGCCGCTTCTTCGTTCCCTGCTCGGTGAGGTCGAAGCCGCTGTCGTCGTCCAGCCGGACCCGCAGCGCCAGCGGCGCCTTGCCCGGCTTCGCCGGTCCCGACGGCAGGGTGTCCCGCCAGTGCAGCCACCCGGCGCGGGCGAGATGGGTGACCAGGTGCAGCCCGGACACGTCGAGGTCGAGGAACTTGCCGCGTCGGGTGACCGCATCGATGGTCAAGCCGCCGAGCGACGTGACGGGCGGGTCGTACGTCTTCAGCACGCTGATCGCCGCGACCTCGACGCCCGCGACGACATGGCCGACAGCCTTCTCGGTGAGGAAGTCGGCAAGCGCCTGCACCTCAGGAAGTTCCGGCACGGCGCCCAGTGTGCCTCGTCGGCAGCGGCGCCGGGCTCGGAAAGTGTGGTTAGCCTGCGTTCGTGCCGGCCCCCGTCAGCGAACGCTCCAGGTCGCCGGTCAACCGTCACGAACAGTGGGACTCTCCGCTGCCCGTGACATTGCGGCTGCTGCTCGCCAGCGCGCTGATGCTATTCCTCGAGCTCGCGCTCATCCGCTGGTCCGGATCCAACATCGTCCATCTGAGCTACTTCTCGAACTTCGTGCTCCTGGGCTCTTTCCTCGGCATCGGCGTGGGATTTCTCCGCGCCGGGACGAGAACGCGGTGGCTTCCCTGGTACTCCCCCGTCACGCTGAGCCTGTTCGTGGCGCTCGTGCTGGTCTTCCCGGTGACAGTCGACCGCGGCGGCGACGACGTCATCTACTTCACCAGTCTGACCACGACAGGGCCACCGGCCTGGCTGATCTTGCCCATCGTGTTCTGTGCGGCGGCAATCATCACCGCTGGGCCGGCGGAGCTGACCGGTCGGTGCTTCCTCGAGCTACCACGGCTGACTGCCTACCGGTACGACCTCGTGGGCAGCCTCATCGGAATCGTCGCCTTTACCGCGCTGTCCTTCGCACATGCGCCACCGGTCTGGTGGGGTGCCCTGTCCACGGCGATGTTCCTGCTTCTCCTGATTCCCGGCAGGCGCGGACGCCGGTTGATCGCCCCCGGCCTGCTCATGGCGCTACCCCTGGGCGTCATGGTCGCCCTGCTGTACGCCGAGTCGACCACGGACGGCGTGCGCTGGTCGCCGTACTACAAGATTGGCACGGAGGTCTTCGAGTTCGACGGCGGGCAGATTCTGACCATTACCGCCAACGGCGTCCCCCATCAGATCGCCGCCGCCGCCGAGGATCGGGTGCGTTGGGAACCGCAGTACGAGCTCCCCTATCAGCGGTCCGGACTCAGCTCGCCCAGAGACGTACTGATCATCGGTGCGGGGAACGGCGGGGATGTGGCGATCGCTCTCGACAACGGCGCGCAGCACGTTGACGCAGTCGAGATCGATCCCGTGCTGCTCCAACTCGGCCGTGATCTGCATCCGGATCAGCCGTACGACGATCCGCGCGTGGACACCCACATCGACGACGGGCGGGCCTTCCTTTCCGGAAACCTTTCCGGAAGCACGGACAAGCGCTACGACCTGATCCTGTTCGCGCTACCCGACTCACTCACCTTGGTGCAGGGCGCCAGCTCACTGCGGCTGGAGAGTTACCTCTTCACCGCGGAGGCATTCCGTAGCGCTCGCGAACACCTGAAGCCAGGTGGGTCGTTCGCGCTCTACAACTACTACCGCGAGCCCTGGCTCATTGATCGACTCGCGCTCACCGCGGAGGAAACGTTCGGCCACCGTCCCTGCGTCGACTTGTCCGGGGACGAACTGCAGCAGGCAGTGATCACGGTCGGGCTCGCCGAGGCCGACCAACGGTGCGCAAGCCCCTGGGCCGGACCCACGGCCGATACGCCTGATCCGTCGACCGATAACCGACCGTTCCTGTACGTCTTCGGCGCCACGATCCCCTTGCTCTACGTATGGTCGATCGCCCTGATCGTGGCGGTCAGCGTTCTCGCGGTCGGTGTGTTCGGCGGCGGGTCGTACCGCCGGATGCGTCCGTACGCCGACCTGTTCCTGCTCGGGGTGGGCTTTCTGCTGCTGAACACCAAGAGCATCACCGGCTTTGCCCTGCTGTTCGGGACCACGTGGGTGGTCAATGCAATCGTGTTCGCTGGCGTCCTGGTCGTTGTTCTCGCCGCAGTTGAAGTGACGCGTCGGTTCCGCACGCCGCCGATACGGACCATGTACGTCGTCCTCTTCGCGGGGCTGCTGCTCGCCTGGCTCGTGCCAAGCAGCTGGTTGCTCTCGATGCCGCTACCGCTGCGCGTTGTGTGCGCCGTCACGATCGCCTTTCTCCCGATCTTCGCGGCGAACGTCGTGTTCGCGAAGCGGTTCGCCGACACCCAGGACGCGACGGCCGCGTTCGGGGCGAACCTGCTCGGCGCGATGGTCGGCGGATGCCTGGAGTACCTCGGTTTGATCGTCGGCTTCTCCGGCCTGTTGGTCGTCGCCGCTCTCGTCTACGCCGCGGCCCTCGCACTCTTGCCTCGATCTGAGCGGGCCCCAGTCGCAGGGTGACGCCTGCACTCACCGCGACACCGGCGTGATAAGAATGCAGGTGTTGTAGCCATCGAGGGGAGTGTGTTGTGGCGAACAGCGATGCCGTACGCGCCTGGGTCGAGCGTTACATCGCGGCGTGGCGCAGCAACGATGAGGCGGAGATCGCCGCGTTGTTCACTCCGGATGCGGTGTACCTCACTGGGCCATTCGATACGCCGCGGCGCGGTCGGGACGCCATTGCCAGCGGCTGGTTGGAGGACAGGGACGAACCGGGTGACTGGTCCTTCACCTACGAGGTTGTCGCAACCGATCCGATCGGCGTCGTGGAGGGTCGGACGACGTACTCCGACGGCAAATACGCCAACATCTGGCTCATCGATCTGGACGAGACGGGAAGCGTTGCGCGCGCGTTCACCGAGTACTACATGTCCGGTGACTCCGGCTGACCCTGCCGTGGCACGGCACCCGACAGTGCGGTAGGCAGGACGGGTGAAGTTCGACGCGCTGATGCGCTACCGGATCATGGCGTACATCACCGGCGTGCTGCTGCTCGTTCTGGTAGCAGCCATGCTGGTGAAGTACGTCGGATCGGGCAACGGCCGCTACGTCGACGTCGTCGCGCCGATGCACGGCTGGGTGTACGCGGTCTACGTGGTCGCGACCTTCGACCTCGCCGTGCGGGCCCGGTGGGGCTGGCTCAAGGCGGTGCTCGTGCTCCTCGCGGGAACCGTTCCGTTCGCGTCGTTCGTCGCCGAGCGGCGGGTGGTCAGGGACGAGCAGCGTCGGACTCTCCAGCAGGCTCAATAGGTGGCAGAGCAGGCGGATCTTCTCGTGGAGCCAGCCGGTCCCGGGCCTCCATCCGAACGACCTTGATGCCGAAGAAGATCACCGCGCCTGCGAAGACCCACCACTGCAGCGCGTAGCCCAGGTTCTGCGGATCCGATGCCGCGGTCGAGACGGCGTCGGGCGCGGCCCCCGGAACCGGGGATCGGAACTTGCCGAGCTGCCAGAAGCCCGCCATGGTGAACAGGACGACGAAGACAAGCCCTACCAGCATCAGCGCGATCCAGCGCGGCGCGAGCAGGAACCGGTACACGCTCCCCACGCTACCCAGGCCGCGATCTCGTGCGTACGCTCCGTTGGGTGCTTGGTGAACGCAACCTCCTCTCGGAGATGAGCGTCGCCATGCTCACGCGGGCAGTCGCCGCGATCGACATCCCCTTCACGATCACCGATCCCCGCCGATCGGACAATCCGCTGGTCTACGTGAACGACGCGTTCTGCGCAATCAGCGGCTACAACGCTGCAGACGTGCTCGGACGCAACTGCCGGCTCCTCCAGGGAGCGGGCACGGACCCTTCGGCGCTCGAGGAGCTGCGCGCTGCAATACGCGAGGAACGCGCCACCGTCGTGACCCTGCTGAACTATCGCGCCGATGGGACACCGTTCTGGAATCAGGTGACGATCTCGCCCGTGCGCGAGGGTGACCGCGTCGTGAACTACGTCGGCGTCCAGGCAGACGTGACCGAGCGCGTGCAGATGGAGCAGGAACGCGAGCGCGCGTACGCCATCGCCCGCCACGCGCAGGGTCGGTTGGCTCTCGTCGCCGAAGCGACGTCGTTGCTCTCGGCCACCCTCGATGTCGACGAGGCACTGGATCGGCTAGCTCGGCTCGTGGTCCCGGTCCTGGCTGACTGGTGCGCGGTCGACATGGTGCGCGGCAATGGAGTCGAACGCGTTGCCGTTGCTCACGTGGACAGCGCCCGCGCGGATGCACTGCAACAGGTCGGCGAGCTCTACCCCATGCGCCTCGACGATTCGGGTCCCGTTCCTTCGGTGCTGCGAGGCGGCCCACCACTGCTCTTCGCCGACGTCGACGAGTCCTTGCTCAAGGCGTCGAGCCGTAGTGACGAGCACTTCGAGCTTCTCCGCCGCGTCGGGATCACGTCCGGCCTGGTGGTTCCGCTCGTCGCACGACGGCGAATCCTTGGCACGATGACGCTCGGCATCGTCGGCACCGAGCGGGCGTACGACGAGGAGGGGCTCGCCCTCGCCGTCGACCTCGGCCGCCGCGCCGGGCTCGCGGTCGACAACGCCCGGCTGTACAGCGAGGCGCAGGAGGCCGCGATCACGCTGCAGCGCAGCATGCTGCCGTCGATCCCGCAGATCCCCGGCCTCGACATCGCCGCGCACTTCGTGCCCAGCTCGGGAACGGCGGCGGTCGGCGGCGACTGGTACGACGTACTTCCCCTCCCGGACGGCGCCGTCGGGCTCGCGATCGGCGACGTGATGGGCCACGACATGCACGCCGCTGCTGCGATGGGCCAGCTGCGCAGCGTGCTGCGCTCATACGCCTGGGAGGGCGACCGGCCCGCCGGCGTACTCGATCGCCTCGACCGGCTCGTGCAGGGCCTCCACATGGCGCAGATCGCAACGACCATCTACGCGCGGCTCGTGCCGGGTGACGACGCTCTCGAGCTGACGTACGCCAACGCCGGACACCTGCCGCCGCTGCTGCGAACCCCGAGCGGAAAGGTAGTGCGTCTCGAGGATGGGCACTCCCCGCTGATCGGCGCCGTCGACGAGTCGGCGAGCAACGCCGAGCCACGCGCGGAAGCGACACTGGCAATGGAGCCTGGCTCGATCCTGCTGCTCTACACCGATGGTCTGGTCGAGGACCGCACGCTCGACCTCGAGAGCGAGCTTGTTCGGCTGGAGGACGTGCTGCGGCAGCAGCCGTCGGACGCCCCCATGAGCGCGATATGCGACTCCATCTTGCGCGCGATGGCACGGCGCGAACTGCTCGACGACGCAGCGATCCTGCTCGTGCGGGTGTTGCCTGACAGCCTTAGAGCACCGATAGCAGGAAGCTGAGCAGGAAGCCGCCGGCCGTCGCCAAGGCGACGAGCGATCCGCCCTTCTCGTACGCCTCCGGCATGAACGTGTCGGCCAGTGCGGCGATGACCGCGCCGCCGGCGAACGCAAGCGGGATGGAAACCGTGCCACCAGACGCCGTCGAGAGCAGGGCCCGGCCGAGAACGCACGCGATCGTCAGCGCAACCGCGACGCCCGTCCACATCAGCACGATCTTGCGCGCCGGTATGCCCTGCTCCTGCATGGACGCCGCACCGACCAACGCCTCGGGGAAGTTCGACAGGAAGATCGCTACCAGCAGCACGACGCCACCGCTGTCGGCGGCAGGTTCGCCGAGCGAAATGCCAAGCGCCAGCTGCTCGGGAACTCCGTCCAGGACGGCCGCCGCGAGCAAGGCCAGTCCCGCCGACGAGCCGACCGACGAGGGCGACACCTTGACGTCGCTGGCCGCCGCGTCGATGTCCACCTTCGGCGACCCGGCGACGTCCAGCGAGGTCTCGACCCGGCGGTCCAGCCAGCTGCTGACGGTGACGAACACGACCGCGCCGACGAGGAAGGCGACCGCGGCGATCAGCACTCCGCCCGACTCGACGGATTCCTCGAACAGCTCGAACGCCATCGCCGTGACCAGCGTCCCCGCCGCGAACGCGAGCATGGCCGCGAGGACCCGCTGCGGCAGCCGGATGCGAACACCCAGCAAGCTGCCGAGCACTAGCGCACCAGCAGCGATCGCGCCGTAGACCAAAGCCTCGGTCATGCCGTGTCCCTACCCAGCGGAGAGCTCGTTGTCACGCAGCCGGCGGGCAATGACGGCGTAGAGCGGGTCCTGGTACGGAGAATGCGGCGTGCGCAGCTGCGCGACTGGCTCGGTGAAGCCACCGGCCCGCTGCAGGTAGGTGATCACGATCGAGCAGTGTTGCTCGTCGTCCGTCGCCAACCAGCCGCGGATCGCCTTGGTCGGGAAACACCGATTCGAGAACGTGATAGCGACGACGCCGTCGGGGCGCAGCACTCGGCTCACGTCGCGCAGCACCTCGATCGGCCGGACGAGGTAGTCAACGGACACGCAGCAGGTGACGGCGTCGAACGACGCTGTCGCGAACGGCATCGTCGGGTCGGTGTTGAGGTCCCACACGACGCGCTCGGAGGCGGCGTCGTTCGCGTCGAGCTCGACGGCGTTCATGCCCAGCACGACCAGCTCGGCCGGCGGCGTACGGAAGTGCGAAACCCACGACGACATCAGGTCGAGAACGCGGCGTGGCGCCGTAGCGGAGCCGTCGATGCCGAGCTCCGCGTACAGCTCACCAACGGCGGCGATCGCGCGATCGTCGATGTGGGTGACGAGCCGGGTCGGTCGGTAGAACTCGGTGTCGGGCGCCGCATCGTCACGCGCGAAGAACCCCGGCGGGAAGCCGTCGTAGGGATCGTCGTTCACTGCTGGGCGACCCACTGCGCCCATACCTTCTTGGGCACGACCATCCGCCAGGCTTCGACCACCAGCTCGGTCATCTCGTCCTCGTCGATCGCCGACAACCGGACCTGCACCCAGTTGTAACGCTCATCCGTCCGGCTCGGTGGGAAGAACTTGTCCGGTTCACTGGCGATCAGCGCAGCCCGTTCCTCTTTCGGGTACGCGAATCCCATCGTCGTCTCGTCCGGCGCGACCGAGACGTACACGTACTGCGCCACCTTGAACTTGGTGTGATCGCCGATCAGGCGCTCATACGTTCTCGGCAGCGGCAATGCAACCCGGCGGATGTCATTCACGCTCACCACAGATTCGGTTTTAGCGCACACCACCGACGACTGAGCTGCGAAAGGGCTGACGTTAGGCGCCGGACGTGATGGTCGGCGTTCACCACGACTCCACCGGCTGGCATTGGGGCTGCTGACTACGGCAGTCCCTGGGCAGCCCGATCGCGGAAGCACGACATCGTCTCGGCTGGTTCCTCCCGCGCGCGACACGCCGAGCGTCGGCGTGCACGAGGAACCAGCTCGTGAAAGTCGCGCCCGATCAGCCGGTGTCGGCGCAGAAGCATGAGCGAGAACAGCGACAGGAGCGCCGCACCGAGAGCGATGAAGATCCCGCGAGGATCAGTGCGATGCATCGTGAACACGATGACGAAGACGATCGCCACCGGGATGTAGAACACCGACCACGCGGTCGCCTAACGGAAGCCGACCGCGTGCGGTCGCAGTGACGCCAGCGCCAAGTCGAGAGCGAGCAAGCCGACGACGAGCCCGAGTCGTCACGGTCCAGGCGAATGGTGTTACGTCGAGCATGAGTACAGCATCACTCGGTCACAACAACGTCGAGCAGCCCGGTGTGGACGTCATACACGCATCCGACGACGGGTAGTCCAGCCGGAAGATACGGGTTGCTGCGGATGCGCTGCACGTCGTAACGCAACGTTGCTTTCTGATCGACAATCGTGCGGAAGTCCAAGCTTCGGGTGTCGAGCCCGCGCGTGAGCAGCTCGTTGTGGATGTCCTCGTTGGTCACCTTGGTCATCCGGCAGTCGGTGTGCGCGACGACGATCACGCGAGCGACGTCGAGCAAGTGGACGGCGACTACGAGGGTGCGGAGCACGTCATCAGTGACCCGCGCACCGGCGTTGCGCAGGATCTTCGCGTCGCCGGGAGCGAGGCCGAGCATGTCCAACGGCGAGATCCGCGAATCCATGCACGTCACGACCGCAAGTCCGCGGGCGGCTCGACCGGGAATCTCGGCATCCACGAACTGCTGTCCGTACGCCTCATTCGCGGTCAAGACGTCGTCGAAGGAGCTCACCCGCCCTATCTCAGCAGGTCAATCCTCATCGCGTATGTCACCGTGCGCGGACCGACGAGCGCGCAGCTCGTCCTGCTTGCGGCGCCGCGCGATTTCCGACAGGGCGACGGCGGCGGCAATCACGATCGGAGTGACGTACTTCGCGTACTCGAGAACATTCCGAAGCCACCCGGGCAGCGACCACTCCGGCAGCGGGATCCCGGGGAAATCGGGGATGGGAAGGTCCGGTAGGTCGACGCGAGGCAGGGTCAATGAGGGGAGGAAGGAGAAGGCGAAGCGAACCAGCAACGTCCCGAGCAGCACGGGAAGCAGGACGGCCACGATCGAGGTGAGGACGCGCATCGTGGCATAGCGGCGCGGGTGGTGTCGCAGCTGTTCTTCGTGCTTCGCCGCCGGCGACCCAGGTTCTGGCGCGAGATCGATTCCACCGATTCCCGCCACGGCTCGAGCCTCGGCGTCGAGGCCGGCTGAATCGGGTTCGAAGAGCGTCGCTCGGCGTGGACTGCCTAGGCCACTGAATCGGATCCGTACCACACCGAGCTCCGGCCGCGTCTTCGACGTCAGCCGGACCGTGTCGTCCATGGACCTTTTCTCGACGACCAGCTCCTCGTCGACGTACCAGCGCAGGCGTCGCGAGAAGCTGCCGCGGACCTCCACGCGGTGCCGGCCGCTGTCGGCGGTGAGCTCCCAGACCTGGAGGGGCGAACCTGTATCGGACACCCGAGAACGCTAAGAAGCGGACGGCGTCGTTCGCATCGGCAGGAAGTCGACGTTCGGGCCGACCTTGGTCTTGGTCGGATGTCGATATGGGCTACCAGGGCAGCGGTGTCCTGTCGCGGAAGAAGCCGCCGGTAGGACCGTCGTCGGGAGCGTCGCCGCCCACACCACGCCCGTTGCGCTGACCTCGACCGGGCGGGCTCCCATGTTCTCCGCACCCGGCCAGGTAGCGGTCAACCCGGGGCAGATCGCGTTGACCAGGACGTTCGTCTGGGCGAGCTCGGTGGCCAGCGTGCTCGTGAGATCGTTCAGCGCCGCCTTGCTGATGCCATACGACGCTGCCGCGCCGCCGCGAGCGGTGAGACCGAAGCTCGCGTCCTCGTGTGAGCCGGCACCGCTGCTCACGTTGACGATGTGCGGAGCCGGACTGCGTCGAAGCAATGGGAGCAGCGCCTGCGCCATGCGCCAGC
Organism: uncultured Actinomycetota bacterium; assembly: GCA_963801015.1. Lineage (GTDB taxonomy): Bacteria > Actinomycetota > Actinomycetes > CAWDCV01 > CAWDCV01 > CAWDCV01. Next base: position 1,268,592 of record CAWDCV010000002.1, read on the forward strand.
CGCCGTAGAGGTTGGTCTCCATCGCTGCCTTCGAGGCGTCGATTTCCGCCGTGCTGCCCATCTCCGACCAGTCGACGTAGGCGGCTGCGTTGTTGACGAGGACGTCGAACCGACCGGGGTCGTTCGCCAGCTCGTCCGCGGCGGCACGCACGCTCTTTGCGTCGGTGACATCGAGGCCCACGTCAAAGCAGAGAGCCGAGCTCCCTCGGCGGTCTTCGCAGCCGCGGCCGGATCCCGCGAGGCGATCACCACGTGGACACCTGCTCGGCCAGCTGAAGCGCCACCTCTTTACCGAGGCCGCCGGATGCACCCGTCACCAGCGCCACTGACTGCGCCACGCTGCCACTCCCTTCACCCACGCTGGAACGGGCCGATCCGTATCGTTTCGGGAGCGTCGCTGCCTCGCCACCCGGACCGGGCAGTCGGCCCGCTATGCGTGCGCTGCTAGCCTGGTGACATCGCGACGGCAACCCCGTCGCCCTTCGCGGGCGAGCTGGCCCGTAGGTCGCTTGTCTGTCTGCTCCCTCGTTCCTGGTGCGCAGCCCGTCCTGCGCGGCCACCGATCGTTGGAGTTTTGGCATGCCCCGTTCCCCCCGTCGACCACAACACAGATCCGCGCGTCCACCACAGCGGTCGCGCGCCACTAGCACGGCTCCCGTCCGTCGATCCCGCAGCAATGAGAGCCCGGCGTCAGGACGCGCTCTGGATCGCGCCCTCGCCGAAGCCGCCAGCCAACCGCAACCGGAGGCGTCCTCCTTCGGCGGATACGGGCTGCCGCCAGCCCTGGTCACCGTCCTCGCGCGCCGCGGCTTTCACACCCCGTTCGCCATCCAGTCCCGCACCCTTCCGGGCGCACTCGCCGGGCGGGACATCCTCGCTCGCAGCCAAACCGGCTCGGGAAAGACGTTGGCCTTCGGCGTCGCCATCCTCGCGCGACTCCACCATGGGCAGAGCCGTCCTCGATCCCCACGTGGACTCGTCCTGGTTCCGACCCGCGAGCTCGCGCAGCAGGTCTCGGCGGTCGTCGCCCCCCTCGCACACGCCCTGTCCATGCGCGTCGCCGCCATCTACGGCGGCGCACCGATGGGTCGCCAGATCGAGGCGCTACGCCGAAGCGTGGATGTCGTGATTGCGACTCCAGGGCGCCTCCTCGATCTCATCGAACGCGGCGAGTGCTCTCTCGCTGACGTCGAGGTCACGGTTCTTGACGAAGCCGATTTCATGGCGGATCTGGGCTTCCTGCCTGCCGTGACGACGCTGCTGGACCAGACCCGGCGCGGCGGGCAGCGGATGCTGTTCTCGGCGACGCTGGACAACGGCGTGGATACGGTGGTCCGCCGATACCTGAGCGATCCGCAGCTGCACGCCCTCGCGCCGACGCCGACGCCGGTATCGACGATGGACCATCGCTCGTTCACGGTGCGACCCGAGGACAAGGTCGCCATCGCCGCAGAGATTGCCGAGCGTCCGGGCCGGACACTGTTCTTCGTCCGTACCAAGCACGGCGCCGACCGGCTAGCGACGCAGCTGCGCCGATCGGGTGCGCGGGCCGGGGCGATTCACGGGAACCTTCGCCAATCACAGCGACAGCGAGCGCTCGATGCGTTTTCCCGCGGGGATGCGCGCGTCCTGGTCGCCACCGATGTCGCTGCCCGCGGCATCCACGTCGACGACATCGATCTGGTCGTCCACTACGACCCACCCGCCGACGCCAAGGACTACCTGCACCGCTCGGGACGGACGGCCCGCGCTGGCGCCGACGGCGTCGTGCTCTCGCTCCTCCTGCCGGATCAGGTCGGTGGCGCGGCGCGACTGCACGAACGAGCGGGCGTCACGGCGCCGTCCGTCCAGATCGGGCGGGGAGCACCGCAGCTGCGCGACCTCGGCAGCACGACTCTTGGTGCGGCGCGAGCTTCGGCACGAACCTAGCGCCGATCACGGTTCGGACGATGGACCGTCCTCCGCCCGGCGCGCTTCGCGGGCGCGACGCTTGCCCTCGTGCATCGCGACTACCCGGGCGATCGGGATCGTGCGGCCCTCATCGATGAGGTCAGTCGGCAGCCGCTGCGGGGCCGGCAGCTGTTCTCGCCATACGTTCCTTCCGCCAAGCAGGTCGGCGGCCGTATGGATCGTGAAGTCGGCGGGCTTGACCGCGTCGAGGTCGTCCCAGCGCACCGGAAATGAGACGGGGACGCCGGGCCGGACGCGGGGGCTGTACGCCGCCGCCACGGTCGCCCCGCCGCTACGGGTCGAGTCGAGAAAGACCTTGCCGCCGCGCTCCTCGCGGATGTACGCGGTGGTGGCCAGCGCCGGGTCGATGCGCTCCGCGCGGGCCGCGAGTGCGCGGCTGGCTGCGGCGACCTCCTCGATGGTGGTCTGCTCGTCGACCGGCACGAACACGTGTACACCCTTGGCGCCGCTGGTCTTCACGGCTCCAGCGAGCCCGTCATTGACCAGCGCCTGACGTACCAGGTGCGCCGCCGCCACCACCGTGGCGAACTCCGCTCCCTCGGGCGGGTCCAGGTCGAGCACGAGGTGCGTCTGCCAGTGCGGAGCGTCGACGCGCTCCAGCGCCGGGTGATATTCAACCGCCCGCTGGTTCGCGAACCACAGCAGCGTCCGCCGGTCGTCGCAGAGCGCGTACGAGATCTCGCGCTTGGACGCCTCCGCCCAGACCGGAACCGTCCGGATCCAGTCCGGGGTGTACTTCGGGACGTTCTTCTGCATGAACGGCGCCGTCCCGAGCCGGACCCGGATGACGGACAGCGGTCGCTGCTCCAACCCGGGCAGGATCGAATCGCAAACAGCGTCGAGGTAATCGATGAGGTCGCGCTTGGTGGCGCCCGACCCGTCGAACAGCGGCTCGTCCAGGTGAGTGAGCGGTACGCCGTCGCGCTCCTCACCGCTGCCCACTCGCTTACCCTGCCACCCGGCATGCCACTTGTCGTCGTTGTCCTGCAAACCGTGCGCGTCACCAGGGGTGCGCGAGGGGGGAGTTGAACCCCCACACCCTTTCGGGCACTGGAACCTGAATCCAGCGCGTCTGCCTATTCCGCCACTCGCGCAAAGGGGCACGCCCGAAGGGACAACGCCCGAAGGGACTAGCCCAAGAGACAGCAGGGTAACAGGTGGGTCTCGGCGTCTTCCTGCGCGGATACCATGCTCGCGGAGCCCAGTGGCGCTCCCCACCCCGGATTCGAGGAGGTGTCGATGGGGGTCCTGCAGCGCTTCGAGAGGCGCATCGAGGGCATGGTCAACGGCGCCTTCGCCCGGGCGTTCAAGGCCGAGGTGCAACCGGTCGAGATCGCGAGCGCGCTGCAGCGTGAGCTCGACGATCGAGCCGCGATCGTGGCCCAGGGACGCACGCTGGTGCCCAACGACTTCGTCGTCGAGCTATCCGAACGCGATTCCGAGCGGCTCGGCGGATATGCCGATCAGCTGGCCGCCGAGCTCGTCGACATGGTGCGCGGCCACGCCGACCAGCAGCGCTACGCGTTCGTCGGTCCGGTCGAGGTCGCCTTCGAGCAGGCGGGCGACCTGCAGACCGGCGTCTTTCGCGTACGCAGCAGCGCCAAGGCTGGCGTCACGCCCATGCAGCAGCCGACCTCCGGCCCGCCCGGGCATTCCGCACCCAGTCCATTCCGTGCGGAAGCCCGACTGATCATCTCCGGGACGCCGTACCCGCTGTCGCGCCAGGTCACGGTGCTCGGCCGGGGGACGGAGGCGGACCTGCGCATCGACGACCCCGGCGTCTCGCGCAAGCACGCGCAGATCAGCATCAGCGGCGACACCGCGGTCGTCACCGACCTCGGGTCCACCAACGGGACCCTTGTCGACGGGCAGCGGGTCGGTCAGGCGGCCCTCGTCGACGGCACCGAGATCCGGCTGGGCAGCACGACGGCGGTCTTCCAGCGGCAACGCGACGGCGGGTGACACGGGAAGGTGTCGGAGCTCACGCTCACCGTCATCCAGCTCGGCTTCCTCGCCGTGCTCTGGCTGTTCGTCGTGACGGCGCTGTCGGTGATGCGGACGGACATCTTCGGGGCGCGCGCGGCGCGTACCAAGGCGACCAAGGCGGCCAAGGCGGCGGCGGCGGCGCGGCCGGCCAGCAAGCAGCCGAAGCAGCCGCGCAGTCAGCGGGGAACCCCGCACAAGCTCATCGTCACCGGCGGTGCGCTCACGGGAACGTCGCTCTCGCTGACCGAGGCAGGCGTCAGCGTCGGGCGCAGTCCCGATTCGACGCTCGTGCTGTCGGACGACTACGCCTCGACGCGGCACGCGCGGCTGTTCCCGAACAACGGTCAGTGGTACGTCGAGGATCTCGGCTCCACCAACGGGACCTATCTTGATCGCGCGAAGGTGAACGGTCCGACTGCCGTTCCGCTGGGAGTTCCGATCCGGATCGGCAAGACCGTCCTCGAGCTGCGGAAGTAGGGAGGCGACCCATGGCTTCGAAGCAGCGCCGCCCATGCCGAAATGATCACGTATACGTGATCATTGCAGGCGATACGCGTGTTGTAGAGGGCGTATCGCCCTCACTCATCGCGTATCGCGCGGAGTGCAAGCCCCAGCGAGCCTCGAGGCGGCGCGGCCGATGACCATCGCGCTGCGCTACGCCGCCCGCTCCGACGTGGGGCTGATTCGCGAGGGCAACGAGGACGCGGGGTATGCCGGGCCGCACCTGCTCGCGATCGCGGACGGGATGGGCGGTCATGCGGCCGGCGAGGTCGCCAGCTCGATCGCCGTGGCGACGATCGCTCAGCTCGACGAGGAGCCCGCCGGCCCCGATCTGCTCGACGCCCTCGCAGCCTCGATCGACGAGGCCAACTTCCGGCTACGGCAGATGGTTGACGGGGACGACGCACTCGAGGGCATGGGAACCACGCTCACCGCACTGCTCTTCGCCGGCTCGCGGGTCGGCATCGCGCATATCGGCGACTCGCGCGCGTTCCTGCTGCGCGGCGGGGAGTTTTCACAGATCACGCACGACCACACGTTTGTGCAGACGCTGGTGGATGAGGGCCGGATCACTGCCTCCGAGGCCGAGCACCACCCGCAGCGCTCGCTCCTCATGCGCGCCCTGGACGGACGATCCCAGCCCGAGCCTGACCTGTCGGTACGTGACGTGCGGCCGGGTGACCGCTACCTCGTCTGCTCCGACGGACTGTCCGGTGTCGTCAGCGAAGACACGATGCGCGCGGCGCTGCTGAGTGGTCGGGCCGAGGAGAGCGTCAACGAACTCGTCGAGCTGGCGCTGCGTGCGGGCGGTCCCGACAACGTCACCTGCATCGTCGCGGACGTCATCGATTCCACCGACACGGCCGAGGTGCTCGGACCGTCGTCGTCGACACCCAACGTCGTCGGCGCCGCGGGCGATCCGAAGTCGCGGCAGGGCCGCGGCCCTTTAGGTGATTCCGCCGCCGGCCGGGCGGCTCTGCTCCGCCCCCGGCTTGACGACGACGAGGACACCGACGACCAGGAGACTGCCGGTGCTGGACGGCGGCGCTGGTTGCTCCCAGCGGTGTTGCTCGGGGCGTTCGTCGTGTTGCTCGGGGTTGGCGGCTACGCCGGCCTGCAGATCGTCCGCAATCAGTATTACGTCGGCGTCGATGGCGACAACGTCGCCATCTTCCGAGGCGTGAGCAGCACACTCGTCGGAAGATCGCTGTCCTCGGTCTACCAACCGAGCAACGTCAGCGTCGACGGCCTTCCCGACTTCGATCGCGCCCGCGTGGAACAGTCGATCCCGGCGCGCGACCTGGACGATGCCTACGCGATCGTCGAGCGGCTGCGCGACGAAGCAGCTCGTTGCGCCACGACGACGGCACCAGCGCCAACTGCTGCAGCCACATCCCCACCCGGCACGTCGTCAGCAATTCCGACCACGCCCACGCCCACTGCATCGGCGCCCGCTGACTGCCTCGGTGCGGGAGGCAGCGGAGACGGCTCGTGAGTTCCACCCAGATCATTCCCCAGCCCGGTACGCCGCGACGGCGCAACGTTGAGCTCATGCTGATCGTGTTCGCCGCCGGCATCGCCACGGCGGCGTACATCAACGTCGGCCTCGGGCGCAGCGGCACGATTCCGGGCGGCGCGTTCGGCTACGGCGTCGCCATCCTCGTGCTCGGCGTGCTGGCCCACCTCGTCGTGCGCTATCGCGCGCCGTACGCGGATCCGCTGCTGCTGCCGTCCTGCGTGCTGCTCAACGGACTCGGCATCGTGCTCATCGGCCGGTTGGACCTTGCGTATGCAGACCGCGCGCGTCAGTTCGGACGCGAGATCCCGTCGAGTACGGCACCGAATCAGGTGGTGTGGAGCCTGCTCGGCGTACTGCTGTTCATCACCGTGCTTGTGGTAGTGCGCGACCATCGGGTGCTGCAGCGCTACACCTACATTGCGATGCTCGTCGGTATTGCACTGCTGCTGCTCCCGGTGCTGCCCATCATCGGTGCGGAGATCAACGGCGCGCGGATCTGGATTCGAGTAGCGGGTTTCTCTTTCCAGCCAGGAGAACTCGCCAAGCTGGTGCTGCTCGTATTCTTCGCCGGATATCTCGTCGTCAAGCGGGACGTGCTGTCGCTCGCGAGTCGTCATGTTGCTGGAATCGACTTCCCGCGTGGGCGCGACCTCGGTCCGATTGTCGTCGCGTGGGCAGCCAGCATGGTCGTGCTCGTCATGGAGCGCGACCTCGGAACAGCACTGCTGTTCTTCGGCATCTTCGTGTCGATGCTGTACATAGCGACGCAGCGCACGTCGTGGTTGCTCATCGGCCTGGCACTCTTCGTTGGCGGCGCCTATGTCGCCTACGCGCTATTCAGTCACGTGCAGAGTCGCATCACGATCTGGATCGATCCTTTCAGTGATCCAGGCAACTCGGCCTACCAAATCGTGCAGTCGCTGTACGGCTTCGCGACCGGTGGCATCCTCGGCACCGGTTTGGGTCAGGGCCGCCCCGAGACGGTGCCGTTCGCGAAGAGCGACTTCATCATGGCGGCGGTCGGCGAGGAGCTCGGCCTCACCGGCTTCTTCGCGATCCTGCTCCTGTATGCCGTCGTCATCCAGCGCGGCTTCCGTACAGCGGTGGCGGTACGTGACGGCTTCGGCAAACTGCTCGCGGCCGGTCTTGCCGCATCGCTTGCGATTCAGGTGTTCGTCGTCGTCGGTGGCGTCATCCAGCTGCTGCCGGTCACCGGCTTGACGACGCCGTTCCTCGCCGCTGGCGGATCGTCCCTGATCGCGAGCTGGATGCTGATCGCGCTGCTGATGCGCATCAGCGATGCCGCCCGCGCACCCGCCCCTGCACCATCGGTGGCCGTGACCGATGCGGATACGCAGGTGGTGAAGCTGTGAACGCTGCGATCCGCCGACTTGCACTGGCATGCGCGCTGATGCTCGTGGCGTTGCTCGGAATGGGCACCTACAACCAGACCGTGCGCGCGGAGGCGCTCCGCGCGGATCCGCGCAATGCACGCGTGCTCATCGCGGAGTACGAGCGCGAGCGGGGCCCCATCCTCGTCGACGGCCAGCCGATCGCGTCGTCGGTGGCGACCGACGATCAGCTGAAGTACCTGCGGCAGTACGCCGACGGCCCGCTGTGGGCGCAGGCAACCGGCTTCTACTCCTTCATCTTCGGCGCGACAGGCATCGAGCGCACCGAGAACGGCACCCTCGCCGGCACCGACGATCGCCTCTTCGTCAATCGCGTGTTCAACCTGCTCACCGGCGAGCAGGCACGCGGCGGCAGCATCGAGCTGACCTTGAACACTGCAGCGCAGCAAGCTGCGGTCGAGGGGCTGGCGGGGAAGAAGGGCGCCGTCATCGCCCTCGATGCGACGACCGGTGCAGTGCTGGCCATGGCGAGTACGCCGTCGTACGACCCCAACGTCCTCTCCTCCCATAACGGCGAGGAGATCCGTGCAGCGTTCCAGCAGCTCAATGACGACCCGAACAAGCCGCTGCTCAATCGATCGATCGCGGAGACGTACCCGCCGGGGTCGACGTTCAAGGTCGTCGTCGCTGCGGCAGCGTTGTCGTCTGGGCGCTACCAGCCCGACACCCTGGTGCCCGGCCCGGCCGTTCTCGACCTGCCGCAGACGACGGCGACGCTGCCGAACGATTTCTCCGGCTCCTGCGGATCGAACGACCAGGTGTCGCTGACCGATGCGCTGCGCATCTCGTGCAACACCGCGTTCGCTTCCATCGGCCTCGACCTGGGTGCGGACGCACTCAAGGAGCAGGCGGACAAGTTCGGTTTCGATCAGGCCATTCAGATCCCCCTGGCCGTGGCGATCAGCGTCTTCCCGTCGGACATCAACGCGCCGCAGACGGCGCAGTCGGCGATCGGCCAGTTCGACGTTCGCGCGACCGCCCTGCAGATGGCGATGGTTGCCGCTGGCGTGGCGAACAACGGGGCAGTGATGCATCCGTACCTCGTCGAGCAGGCGCGCGGCCCCGACCTCGCCGTACTGTCGAACGCACAGCCCGAGGTGCTGTCGCAGGCGGTCACGCCGCAGGTGGCGCAGCAGTTGCAAGACATGATGAAGGTCGTCGTCGACAGCGGCACCGGACGCAATGCGCAGATCGACGGTGTCTACGTCGGCGGCAAGACCGGCACGGCACAGACGGGCGGCGATCGGCCACCGCTCGCGTGGTTCATCTCTTTCGCGCGTGACGGCGATCGCACCATCGCCACCGCAACAGTCATCGAGGACGCGGGCACCGGTGACAACGTGTCGGGTGGCCGGGTCGCCGCGCCCATCTCGCGCGCCGTGATGGAAGCGGCCCTCGGATGACCCGGTCTTCCATCGCCTCGCTCGCGACCGGCTCGATCGTCGGCAATCGCTACTCCCTGCGCGATCGCGTCGCGAGCGGCGGCATGGGTGAGGTGTGGCGGGCAGTCGACGACGTGCTCGCACGGGACGTCGCGGTCAAGGTGCTGCGGCCCGAGTACGCCGCCGACGAGGACTTTCTCGCCCGCTTCCGGGCCGAGGCGCGCAACGCAGCGATGCTCTCGCACCACGGCATCGCCCGGGTCTACGACTACGGCGAGGACGACTGCTGCCCGTACCTCGTCATGGAGCTCGTGCCCGGGGAACCGATCTCGGCACTGCTGCGCCGTGAGGGTCGGCTGCCCGTCGACCTCGCCCTTGGCGTCGTGGCTCAGGTGGGCGCGGCCCTCGGCGCAGCGCATGCCGCGGGAGTCGTGCACCGCGACGTCAAGCCGGCGAACCTGATCCTCACCCCCGAGGGGACCGTCAAGATCACCGACTTCGGCATCGCCCGAGCGTTGGGGGCGCCATCGCTCACGCGGACCGGCGAGGTCATGGGCACCGCGTCATACCTCGCACCCGAGCAGGTGTCCGGCGGGCGCGGCACCGCAGCGAGCGACGTCTACTCCCTCGGCGTGGTGGCCTACGAGTGCCTATCGGGCGTGCGGCCGTTCCGCGACCAGGACCCACTCGCGATCGCGGTCGCCCACCTCAAGGAAGAACCGCCGCCGTTGCCTGAAGAGATCCCGCAGGCCGCACGCGATCTCGTGCTGACGGCGTTGGCGAAGGATCCCGCCGACCGGCCGGCGGGGGCGGTGGAGTTCGCCCGGCAGGCATCGGCGGTCCGACGTCGGCTCCGGGCGGCGCATCCCGCCGGCAGCGGTGCCCGCGGCGGGCTCCTCGACGTCCCCGGCACCGCATCGGGACGGCACGCGAGCCCCGTCCCGCCGCCTGCCGCGAACACCCGCGCCCTCGCCATCCCGTCGCCCAACCTCGCAAGCGAGCCGGAGGCGCACACGGCAGCCGAGCGAAGCTGGGCACGGGAGACCGTCATCGTCGCCGCGATCGTGGTGTTCCTCGTCGCTGCACTGCTCTCTTTCGCGACCACCACCACCGTGCTGGCCGGCGGGGATTCGCCCACACCGACGCCCAGTTCGAGCGCCGCGCCTGCGGCGGCAGCCCCTGCCGCGCCGGACCCGCTCCCGTCCACGGCCGAGCCGAGCGACGCACCGGATGCGGAGCGCTACGTCGGTCGCAATGCACCCGTGGTCGAGGCCGCACTGACGCGGCTGGGTTTCAACGTGGAGGTCGAGGAAGTGGAAGGCAGCGGTCGGCCGGGTACGGTTACCTCGATCGCGCCGTCCGGCGAGCTGCCGGCCGGCTCGGGCGTCACCCTGACCGTCGTGGAGCGCAGCCGCTCGGGTAACAGCGGCAACGGCGGGGGCAACAGCGGGCCGGGTGGCGGCCAGGGAGGGAACGCCGGATGACTACCCCTACCGGTCAGCGACGCCTCGGTGACCGTTACGAACTGGGCGACGTTCTCGGCCGTGGCGGCATGGCCGAGGTGCACCTCGGCCGGGACATACGGCTTGGCCGATCCGTCGCGGTCAAGACGCTGCGAACCGATCTCGCCCGCGACCCAACGTTCCAGGCGCGCTTTCGTCGAGAGGCGCAGTCGGCCGCGTCGCTGAACCATCCGGCAGTCGTCGCCGTGTACGACACCGGCGAGGACAACGTCAACGGCGTCGCTTTGCCGTACATCGTCATGGAGTACGTCGACGGCTCGACGCTGCGTGAGCTGCTGCAGTCGGGTCGGAAGCTGCTGCCGGAGCGCGCGCTCGAGATCACCGCGGGCATCTGCCGCGCGCTCGACTACAGCCACCGCCAGGGCATCGTGCACCGCGACATCAAGCCGGCGAACGTCATGCTGACGCGCAACGGCGAGGTCAAGGTCATGGACTTCGGCATCGCGCGCGCAGTCGCTGACACCGCCGCGACGATGACTGCGACGTCGGCCGTCATCGGTACGGCGCAGTACCTCTCCCCCGAGCAGGCGCGTGGCGAGCGTGCCGATGCGCGCTCGGACATCTACGCAACGGGCTGCCTGCTGTACGAGCTGCTCACCGGGCGGCCGCCGTTCGTCGGCGATTCGCCCGTCTCCGTTGCGTACCAGCACGTCCGCGAGGACCCCGTACCGCCGTCGCAGCTCGACCCCGAGATCCCGCCCGTGTGCGACGCCATCGTGCTCAAGGCGCTGGCAAAGAACCCAGAGAACCGCTACCAGACCGCCGGCGAGATGCGCGAGGACATCGATCGCGCGCTGTCGGGCCGGCCTGTGATGGCGACCCCGCTGCTGGCAGCGGGAGCGATGAGCGGTGGCACGGCGACGCAGCGCATCGCTCCGGTCGACTCGACGTCGGTGATGGGGCCGCCCACCGCCACGACCCAGCGATTCCCCGGCGCGCCTCCCGAGCCGCCGCGTTCCCGGGCGTGGGCGTGGGTGCTGCTCGTGCTCGGTGTCCTCGCCGTGTTTGCGCTGGCGCTGTGGCTGGGCCGGTCGTTCTTCGGCGACAACGTCCAGCAAGTCCGAGTGCCGCAGATCGTGGGGCAACCGGAGGAGACGGCGCGCACGCTGCTCACCGACGCCGACCTGGTTCCCGGCACGCCAACCCAGGAGGCGAGCGACACGGTCGCCGCTGGGCTGATCATCAGCTCCGATCCTGCGCCGGGCGAGGACGCCGACGTCGGCAGCACCGTCAACTACGTGGTGTCGAGCGGCGCCGAGGCTATCGCGATCCCCGCGGAGATCGTCGGCAGGCCCGAGGCCGAGGCACGCCAGATCCTGCAAACGGCCGGCCTACAGGCTGCGCCGCGGTCGCAGCAGGAGCGCTCCGATCAGCCAGCGGGCACGGTGATCGGCTCCGATCCGGAGCCCGGGACTGAGCTGGCTCGCGGCAGTGCGGTGACGTTGATCGTGTCGGAGGGCGAGGTCGCGGTGCCCAACGTCCAGGGCCTGAGCCAAGCGGATGCCGAGACGCAGCTGACCGACGCCGGCTTCAACGTCGTCGTCCAGACGCAGCCCAACAGTGCATCAGCGGGGACGGTGATCGCCCAGGACCCGGGGCCGAACACCCAGGCCCAGCCGGGGACGAACGTCACCATCACGGTGTCGAGCGGGCCACCCCCGCCAACAACACCACCGCCGAGCCCGTCGGCAAGTCCGTCACCCAGCGATACCGACGACTAACGGTCGCGGCCTCCGGTGGTCGTGAAGATCGTCGTGTAACGGGGGCAGGGTCCTGCGCGCGGTGTGCCTGCCCGGGAAATCTTACGACGATCTTCACGACACGACGATCTTCACGACCCCCTCGCCCGCCGAATGACAATCATCAAGATCATGTGATGCCAGACGCGGAACGCGCGGAGTGTCGCGGAAGCTTGGGATCACTCGGTGCGCGTCGGACGGTGGAGCTCACGGGTGGTTCCTCACCCGGTCACGTGGGCGCGCCGCGTACCGACGGAACCAGTTGATGAGTGGGTGAAGCGGTGTCAGCGCACGTCGACGACGGGGGCGAGGCCGTCCGAGCGCGCCACCGCGTCCTCGTCGCCCATGCCCTCGAGCCAGTTGGCGAGCAACCGGTGACCGCCCTCGGTCAGCACTGACTCGGGGTGGAACTGCACGCCCTCGAGCGGAAGGTCGCGATGCCGCATCGCCATGATGACACCGCTCTCGGTGCGACCGGTGACATCCAGCTCGGCGGGCAGTGATTCGGGGACGACGGCAAGAGAGTGGTAGCGCGTCGCCGTGAATGGCGATGGCAGCCCGCGCAGGACGCCCGCACCCGCATGGATCACCTGCGACGTCTTGCCGTGCAGCAGCTCCGGCGCCCGGTCGACTACCGCGCCAAAGGCCACGCCGAGCGCCTGGTGTCCGAGGCAGACGCCGAGCATCGGCCGTTCTCGTTCAGCGCAGTGGCGGACGATGTCGATGCACGCGCCGGCTTCCTCCGGCGTGCCGGGGCCGGGGCTCAGCAGCACGCCGTCGTACCCCTCGGTGTCCGGCCCGGTCAGCTCATCGTTGCGGAAAACGTCCACGTCGACGCCGAGCTGTCCGAGGTACTGCACGAGGTTGTAGACGAAGCTGTCGTAGTTGTCGACGACGAGAATCCGTGCCGGCATCAGCGTGCCTCCAGCGAGTCGATCGTTACCTCGTTGATCCCGAGCACCCCGTCCAGCCACGGGAAGACCACGAGGAAGAGTAGGGCGATGAACAGTACCGCCAGAACCACGCTCAGCAGCGCCCGCAGCCACGTCGCTCCGGGTAGGTGCCGCCAGACCCAGCCGTACATCTATCCCGCCAGTGCTGGTGGGAGTCCAGCCGACTTGGGCTGCTCGGCGGCGAGGTGTGAGAACACCACGAGCCGCTCGGTTGCCGCATAGCGCGGGTGACAGGTCGTGAACGTCATGAGCGCATCCGTCGGAGAGCGTCCCGGTGCCTCCGGTACGGGCAGCACGACGTCGAGCCGGGTCGGTTGCACGACGTCGGTGTCGTCGACGAGGTAGGTGAAGTAGGTGTCGGCCGTCTCGATCACGATCGCATCGCCCGGGTCGAGCGCATCGAGACCAGAGAAGGGTGCACCATACGTCGTTCGGTGACCGGCGACCGCGAAGTTGCCAACCTCGCCCGGCCCAGCGGAGTCCGGATAGTGACCTGGTCCCAGCCGCAGGTCAGCCTGGCTGACGCCTTCGACGATCACCCAGGCGTACGAGGCGCCGAGCTTCGGGATGCGGACGATCGCCACGCCCTGACCGGCATCCAGCTCAGTCGGCGCAGCCGACGCCGTCGGCGAGCTCGCGGGAGCGCTGGTCCCGCCGGAAGCAGGGGGCGCCTCCCACTGCTGCGCCAGCTCTTCACGCAGGTCGCCCTGCGCCTGTGCGGTTCCGACCCCGGTCCACAGCAGCTCGTAGACGACATACAGCAGCACGATCACGCCAGCCGTGATCATCAGCTCGCCGGCGGTCCGCACGGCCGTGCGGCGGGCAGCGGATCGTGACGCCTTGCGGGCAGCGATACGAGCCATCGCCCGTGAACCCGACCTCGCCGGCGCGACGCTGGTCACGGACCGGCCGACGAGGATCCGGTCTCGGCGTAGTCGAGATCCAGGGCGCCGTCGTACGCCGGCAAGGAGACGGTGCGATGGACATCGAGCTCGTAGCCGAGCTGGAACTTCTTGACGTACTGCCTATAGATCTTGACGTCGCCATCGGCGTCGAGCGAGCGCTGCATCTCCGCAGGGTCGCCGATCGCGGTGATGACGAACGGCGGCGAGTAGACGCGACCCTGCAGGATCAGCGTGTTGCCGACGCAGCGCACCGCGCTGGTGGAGATGACCCGCTGATCCATGATCTGCATGGCCTCCGCGCCGCCGGTCCAGAGCGCATTGACCACCGCCTGAACGTCCTGCTGGTGCACGACGAGATCGTCGGGCGACGGGCCGCCGCCCAGTCGCGCGCCGGCCTGGGCGGCGCGCTCTCGTGCCATCCGCGGGGCATCGTCGAGGCTCACGGTAAGGCCCGGTCCCTCGACCGCAGTGAACCCCGCGTCGGGAGCGACATCATCGACGCTGGTCTGCGCCGCGGCCACCCGGCTGTCGCGCTGCGACACCGCGTCGCTCATCGCCTGGGTCTCGGCCCGTAGCTCCGCCACCCGGGCTTCGAGGCCGTCGAGGCGGCGCCCCTCGAGCTGGATGAGCTGGCGCAGGTCGCTCCGCTCGCCGCCGCGCAGGTCGTTCCCGCGCGCGGTTGCGGCGCTGGCCGCGAAAATCCCCCCGGCGACGGCGGCGACCAGCGGAACTGCCAGGCCCCAGGCGCCCAGCCGGCTCGGCGGACTCAACCCCGGCCCTCACCCTCTTCTGTCGCTCGCGATCCGATGCGGCGTGCGGCTACTACGCTAATGGACGTGCCGAAGTCACGTATCCGCCGCAAGGCCGTCTACACTCCGCCGCCCCCACGCGCCGCACCGCTGGCCAGCCGTGCCTGGGTGGCGCCAGTCATGGTGGCGCTGTTCCTGATCGGTCTCGCGTGGATCGTGACGTTCTACCTGACCCAGGGCGACCTGCCGCTCATGGATGCGCTCGGCAACTGGAACATCCTCGTCGGCTTCGTCTTCATTGGTCTGGGCTTCGCGGTCTCCACCCAGTGGAAGTAGTTACACCGCTGTAGTTCGTCCACATGAGTTGTCCACATTGGGGACAACACCCACGGGGGGCTCTGCCCCCCGTGTTCCCCCGACCGCAAGGCGTTAGCCGGTGAGCTGCGCCGTCCGAAACGCCACGATGCCGATCGTCGCAAGGAAGACCAGGACGCATGCGCCGACGCCGATCAGCGTGCGCCTTTCACGTGGCGCATACGCGAACGCATAGGCCACGGCCATGCCGGTGATGAGACCGCCGACGTGCGCGCGCCAGTCGATGCCCTCGATGACGAATCCGAGGGCGAGGTTGATGCCAATGAGCACGGTCACCCCGCGGACGTCGTACCGTAGCCGTCGGCTGACAACCAGGGTCGCGCCGAGGATGCCGAAGACGGCTCCAGAGGCACCGAGCGACGGCTGCACCGGGTTGGCGAATAGGTACGAGACCGCGGAGCCGCCCAACGCCGACAGCAGGTAGAGGACCGCGAAGCGGACGTGCCCGAACGCGGCCTCGAGTTGTGGACCGAAGAGGTAGAGCGCGTACATGTTGAACAGCAGGTGCAGGATCCCGCCGTGAAGGAACGCGGCCGTGAGGAGCCGCCACCACTCGCCCTGCGATAGACCCGCGAGGTTGCCGCTGTCGTCGAGCTGAAGGCCCACCATCCACCACTCGCGGGGATTGCCGGGCACGATGCTGTCGATGAGGAAGGCCACCACCGACAGCGCGATCAAGGTCATGGTGACGACCGCGCCGCGGGTGGGTACGGAGCCGCCGAAGAGGGTCCGGGCGCTGCGCTGAGTCCGTGCACCCTCCGCCACGCACTCCGGGCAATGGAATCCGACCGCTGCACTGCGCATGCAGTCCGGGCAGATGGGACGGTTGCAACGGGTGCAGCGGACGTACGTCTCGCGGTCAGGGTGCCGATAGCAGGTCGGAACGACGGATGCAGCCGGCTCGGGGGTGTCTGTGCTCGCCATGGTGTGGAGGGAGAACGCCCGCGCGACCCGAATTGTGCCCGGCTTCGCTGATAGCGGGATCAGGTCGCGGGGACGTCGATCGTCTCGATGACGACGTCGTCGACCGGACGATCCCCGCGGCCGGTCTGCGTCGCCGCGATCGCGTCGACGACGTCGCGGCTGCTCTGGTCGGCCACCTCGCCGAAGATCGTGTGCTTGCGGTTCAGCCATCCCGTCGGTGCCACGGTGATGAAGAACTGGGAGCCGTTGGTGCCCGGGCCGGAGTTCGCCATCGCCAGCAGGTACGGGCGGTCGAACGACAGGTCGGGGTGGAACTCGTCCGCGAACTGGTAACCGGGTCCACCGCGTCCGCTGCCCAGCGGATCGCCGCCCTGCACCATGAAGCCGGGGATCACCCGATGGAACACCGTGCCGTCATACAGCGGCTTCGTTACCTTCTGGCGCGTCTGCGGATCGGTCCACTCCCGCGACCCCTGCGCCAACTCGACGAAGTTGCGTACGGTCTTCGGAGCCTGGTCAGGGAACAGCTGGACGACGATGTCGCCGCGGTTTGTTCGGATGGTTACCTGCTCCGGCTGCGCAGCCGCCTCGGTCACGTGGTGCTCCTCTTCCTCGTACGAAAGTCGTCTTTTCGGGTCCTGCCATCCTGACATGTCCCGTTTCCGGTGGAATTCGGGTACGCCACGCGCGGTGACCTGCTGTTTCTCCGTGATCTCAATAGGGGAGGATGGTTCGGAACACATGACCTTTCGCAGGAGGTGGCCCGGTGGCCCGCATGCTGTCCCGCAAAGAGACTCGGCGCGCACTCAAGGATGTCCAAGACACCGTTCGCGACAGGTCCGGTGAGGTCGCGGACCGGCTCGGGCCTGTCGCCGGATCGGCCAAGAGCACGGCGACGCAGAGAGCCGTCGCGGCGCGCGCCTGGGCCGCTCCGCGCTGGACGGCGGCGCGGCTCAAGGTCGCCGACGACGTCGTGCCCGCGATGACCGAGGCCCTCAGCACCGCGGTCGAGGCGAGCAAGCCGGTACGCGACGAAGCGGTCGCCCGCGGCACGGTGGCGCTGGCCGCGCTCAAGGGTCAGGACGTCGTCATCGTGAAGCCTCGGCGGCGGCGTGGGCGTCGCGTCTTGGTCTTCCTCGGTCTTGCCGGGGCCACGGCTGCGGTCGTTGCCTGGTGGCGCAGCCAGCAGCAGCCGGTCGCTCCGTGGGAGGACAGCGGCTCGTCGTCGTCCCGATCCACCGTCTACCCCGCGACCGGCGGCACCGGCGCGACCGGAGCATCGAGTGCCGACACGTCCGAGCCCCCAGGCCCGGTGCTCGCCACCTCGGCCTCGTCCGCACCTTTGGACGGCGAGACCTCCGACGACCTGACGACTCCGTCGACCGCGATGGGCACGACCAGCGAGTCGACCTCCGCCGACCCGGGCGCCGAGGCTTCGTCGGAGACTCCATCGGCCGACGACGCGAGCACGATGGACACGTCGGCACAGAAGACTGCGGCTAAGATGACGCGCTCCCGCGCCACCAAGAGCACCAAGAGCGACGATTCGTAGCTGAGCCCGGCCCAGATCCGGGGTTCGTGATCGGGTTGTGGACGCTCAGCAGGTCTGGCGAGCCGTTCTGGTGCTGCACAGCGTCCACAACCTGATGACGGTAGAGGCCCGCTTTCGACGCCGGTTCCGGCAGCAAAGTGGGCCTCAGCCGTGTGAAGCGCAATCGTGGACGACGCCGAACGCCTGACAGACCAACGAAAGACGGCTACCAGCTGACCGGGAGCGGGCGACCCTCGTCGTAGCCGGCGGCGCTCTGCAGCCCGACGGTCGCCCGCTCGTGCAGGTCACTGAGCGTGGCCGCGCCGGCGTACGTGCACGCGCTGCGCACCCCAGCGACGATCGCATCGAGCAGGTCCTCGACACCCGGTCGCTCCGGGTCGAGGTACATCCGCGCTGAGGAGATACCCTCCTCGAACAGCGCCTTTCGGGCCCGGTCGAACGCGGACTCCTCGACGGTTCGGGCGCGCACGGCCCGCGCCGACGCCATGCCGAAGCTCTCCTTGTACGCGCGGCCGTCGGCGTCGACGTGGAGATCGCCGGGCGACTCATACGTCCCTGCGAACCACGAACCGATCATGACGTTGGCCGCCCCCGCGGCGAGAGCGAGCGCGACGTCGCGCGGATGCCGTACGCCACCGTCGGCCCAGACGTGCTTACCCAGCCGCCGAGCCGCAGCCGCGCACTCGATGACGGCGCTGAACTGCGGGCGGCCGACGCCGGTGCGCATCCGGGTCGTACACATCGCACCGGGTCCGACGCCCACCTTGACCACGTCAGCGCCGGCCTCGACCAGATCGATCACACCCGCGGCGGTGACGACGTTGCCCGCCACCACTGGAACTGCGGGATCGAGCGCACGCACGATCTTGAGCGCGTCGAGCATGCGGTCCTGATGACCGTGCGCGGTGTCGACGACGAGCGAGTCGATGCCGGCGTCGAGCAGAGCCTTCGCCTTGAGTGCCACGTCACCGCCGACCCCGATCGCCGCGGCAATGCGGAGTCGCCCGGAGTTGTCGAGCGCAGGCTCGTACAGCGTGCTGCGCAGGGCTCCGTCGCGGGTGATCAGCCCGCGTAACCGCCCGGTTGCGTCGACCACGGGCGCCAGCCGGTGCCGTCCCTCGTGCAGCCGGTCGAATGCCTCCTGGCCGGCCACCGTGTCGGGGAGCGTCAGCAGCTCGATCGACATCACCTGAGCGAGCTGGGTGTATCGGTCGACGTCGAGGCAGTCCGGCTCCGTGACGACACCGACTGGACGTCGCTCATCGTCGAGGACGATCACCGCGCCGTGAGATCGCTTGGGCAGCAGCGCCAGCGCCTCGCCGACCGTGGCCGTGCTGTGCAGCGTGAGGGGAGTGTCGTAGACCGGGTGCCGCTCCTTGACCCAGGTGGTGACCTGGCGGACGACGTTCAGCGGGATGTCCTGTGGGATCACGGCAATGCCGCCGCGGCGAGCGACGGTCTCTGCCATCCGACGCCCGGCGACCGCGGTCATGTTGGCGACGACGACCGGGATCGTGGTGCCGCTACCGTCGCTCGTGGCCAGGTCGACATCCAGGCGCGAGGACACCGCCGATCGTCCCGGCACCATGAAGACGTCGTCGTACGTCAGGTCGTGGGGCGGGACGCGGTCGTCCAGGAAGCGCACCCGCGCACGATAGCCAGCCTGTCCACAACCAGCGTGACGCTGATCAACGCGGCAACGCCACACAGGCCAGCGGCGAGCAGCGCCGCGACAACGTAGCCGGCCTCGGCCGGAAAGTCTTCGCCCGGCGGCGTCCAGGCTGCTTGTACGGCCGCCATCAGCGCGCTGCCGATCGCGCCGCCAGTGATCCGCAGCACGGTATTGACACCCATCGCGCTAGCCGTCCGCGCCGGCGGTGTGCGCGCGACGATCACGGCGGGCATGACCGAGTACGTCACCCCGATGCCGATGCCGGCAACGAACGTGACGACGGTGATCTGCCACAGCTCGTCGTGCAGCCCGGCGAAGAACAGGTATGCCGCTGCGACGAGCGCCGACCCGACAACCAGCACGACGCGGACGCTGACCACAGAGGAGAGCCGTCGGGTGAGGCTCGGCGCGAGCAGGCTGCCCGCCGACATGGGCAGCATCAGCAGCCCGGCGACGAGCAAGCTCTGCCCGAGCCCGCCCGGCGCCGACGCGGGGGCCTGCACCACGCGGTAGACGAGGGACATCCCGCCGAACACGGCGGCGCCGGTGCCGAGGGCGGTGAGGTTGACGCCAAGCAGCGCCGGGCTACATGCGAGTCGCAGATCGACCAGCGGCGTGGCCGCACGCAGCTCCACCATGGCCCACGCCGCGAGCAGCACAGCGCCGACAACGAACAAGCCCGTGATGGTCGCCGAGGCCCATCCCCACGCTGCGCCGCGGCTGATCGCGAGCAGCGCTGCGCCCAGCCCACCGCCGAGGAAGAGCGCGCCCGCGACGTCAACGCCAAGCCGAGGCGGCGCCCGCATCGACAGTGGTACGACGCGCAGTGTGACGATCGCCGCGACGGCCGTGAGCACCGCGCCGAACAAGAACGCCGCGCGGTAGTCCAGGTACTGCACAAACAGGCCGGTCATCGGATTCGCCAGCCCGGCGCCGACGGCGATGCTGATCGACAGCAGCGCGAGGGTGCGCCGGAGCATCGTCCCCTCGAGGTACTCGCCGAGCGACGCCAATGGTCAGCGGGATGAGGCCGTACCCGAGTCCCTGCAGCGCCCGCCCGGCGAGCAGACCGGCGAAGCTGCCGAAAGCGGCCGCGATCAAGCCGCCGAGTGCGACGGCGACGAGCGAAAGCACCAGCACGCGGCGACGACGGCGACCGTCGCCGAGTCGGCTCACGACCGGCGTCGTGACCGCGCCGACCACGAGCGTGACGGTGAGCGCCCACTGCGCCGCTTCGAGACTGACATCGTGCACGCGCGCGACCTCAGGAATGAGTGGCGTGCCGAACCCGGAGACGATCGCCCCGCACAGTGCGGCCAGGATCAGGCAGCCAGCGAGCCGACGGTCGGAGTCCGTACTCCTCACAGCCGCTCGAGGACGGTCGCGTTCGCCATCCCGCCGCCCTCGCACATCACCTGCAGGCCGTAGCGGATCCCATCGCGGTGCAGCGTGTGCACCAGCGTGGTCATCAGCCGCGCGCCGGTGGCTCCGAGCGGGTGGCCGAGCGCGATCGCGCCGCCGAGCGGGTTCGTTCGCATCGGGTCGGCTCCGGTCTCCGCCTGCCAGGCGAGCACGACGCATGCGAAGGCCTCGTTGACCTCGTACACGCCGATGTCGTCCAGACAGAGACCGCTGCGCTTCAGCACCCGTTCGGTGACGGGGATCGGCCCGGTGAGCATGAGGACGGGATCGCTGCCGACGACCGCCATGGCATGGACGCGAGCGAGAGGTGTCAGGCCATGTCGGCGCACCGCGCCCTCGGACGCAACCAGGATCGCCGCCGCGCCGTCGGAGATCTGGCTGGCCAGTGCGGCCGTGAGCCGTCCGCCGGGTCGCAGCGGCGACAGCGTCGCCATCTTCTCCAGCGTCGTGTCGGGACGTGGGCCCTCGTCGCGCTCGACGCCGGCAATCGGAGCGATCTCGTCGTCGAACAGCCCCGCATCGGACGCGGTGGCGGCGCGTCGATGGCTCTCGAGCGCGAACTCCTCCATCCGCTCGCGGCTGAGGTTCCACTGCTCGGCGATCAGCTCGGCGCCGCGGAACTGGGTGATCTCCTGATCGCCGTACCTTGCGAGGTAGCGCTCGCCGTGCCGGGGATGCCCGAGGCCGGCGTCCTCGCCGAGGTAGATGGGCGACGCGATCGGCACCCGGCTCATCACCTCGACGCCGCCGGCGAGCACGAGGTCGGCGGCGCCGCTCGCGACCGCTTGCGCAGCCAGGTGCACCGCCTGTTGCGACGACCCGCACTGCCGGTCGAGAGTGAAGCCGGGAACGGACTCCGGCAGCCCAGCCGACAGTGCTGCCGTACGGGCGATGTTGGACGACTGCGCGCCGACCTGGCTGACGCAGCCGAGAATGACGTCGTCGAGGTCCTCGCCGTCGACGCCGGCCCGATCGAGGGCCGCGCCGATCGCGTGCGCGGCGAGGTCGGCCGGATGCACGTTCGCAAGGCCGCCACCACGGCGGCCCACGGGTGAGCGCGTAGCCGCAACGATGAAGGCGTCGCTCATGGCTGAATGTCTCTTAGGTTCGTGTTGTTGTCGGCCCAGCGCGGCGGGCGCCGCTCGAGGAACGCGTTCGCTCCCTCCTCGAGGTCGGCCCCCAGGAAGAACGGAAGGTTGAGGAACGGCGCCGCGTCGAGCGCCTGCTCGGCAGGCAGGTCGGCGAGCAGGCTGAACGCGCGCCGGCCGAGCCGGATCGCCTGCGGGCTGCTGCGGACGAAGCGGGCCGCGTAGTCGTCGAGGCCCTCCTCGAGCTCGTCGCGATCGCGATAGATCCGGTTGACGAAGCCCAGTCGGTACGCCTCCGCCGCATCGATCGGGTCGCCGGTGAGCAGCATCTCGAGCAGCGCCTTGCGCGGCACCGATCGCGACAGGTGGGCGACGATGATCATCGGGAACATCCCGACCCGGGTCTCCGGCAGCGCGAAGCTCGACCGCTCGGTCGCGAGCACGATGTCGCACATGCCGGCGAGCCCCATGCCACCGGCGTACGCGGGACCATCGACTGCCGCGACGACCGGCTTGGGAGCGCGCAGCATCAGCCGGTGCAGCTCGACGATCGCCTCCGGCCAGGCGTACGCCTCGTGCGCGGCGAGCTCGCGAAACCGGCCCATCTGGCGCAGGTTGCCGCCGGCGCAGAACGCCTCGCCTGCGCCGGCGATGGCGACAGACCGTACGGAGTCGTCGGCGAACAGCGACGTCATGGCGTCGAGCAGGGCGGGCGCCGTCACCGGATCGAGCGGGTTGCGCTCCTCGGGACGATTCAGCGTGGCGATGCCGAGGGTGCCGCGCTGAGTGACGAGGACGGCGTCGCTCATGGCTGGATTTCCATGCGCAGCAGCCAGGCGTACATCACCTTGCCGAGATGGTCGGAGCGCAGCGACATCGTGCCGCCACCGTCGAGCGCGCCGGTCAGGACGAAGTTGAGGGCGCGGATGTTCGGCAGCTCGTATCGGGTGACCGTGCCGCGGACCAGGTCGCCGAAGTGCTCGCGTACGCGCTCCGCGGTGACCTCGCGTTGCAGCACGGCGAAGCCGTCGTCGTCGTACGCCACTAGCCCGACGTTGCACGTGTCGCCCTTGTCTCCCGAGCGACCGTGCGCCAGGTCAGCTACCCGCATGTCACACCTCCAGCAGGTCGACCGACTGGATGATGTGCTCTCGAGGAACAAGGCACGGCCAGATCGCGTACAGCTCCTTGAGCGGCGGTCGCGTGCCGACGCCGGCAACGCCGGCGGGCCCGTTGTTGTAGAGCGGCACGCTCTCGGTGAAGACCTTGCGCGCCTCTTCGGGCGTGGCGCAGCGGGCGGCGTAGCGCACGACGATCTCGGGCAGCTCCGGGTCGGTCGGCGGGGGCAGTCGGTCGCCCCACATCGAGTTCCATCCGACGTACTCGACGAGGTCGTCGTCGCAGCGAAAGTCAGTCGGTGGCTAGCCGGTTGCGGAGGAACTCGATGCCGCGCTGCGCCTTACCCCAGGCGTCCGGCCAGGTGTAGGTGAACTGCACCTCGCCGACGAACCCGGCGCGGTAGCCCATGTTGGCCTTGAGGGTGGCGGGCCGCTCCCGACCGGTGGCGCCGCTGATGCGCACCGCGTCGTCGTCGACCTGCTCGAGCCGGATCTGCGAGAAGTCGGCCGTGACGTCCGCGGTGAGGTAGCTCGCCCGGATCGAGGATCTCGTAGATCATCTGCTCGCTGACGCGTGCCGACGTCGACGCGACCACCCGAACCCGGTGTCTTGGTGATGACAGCGGTGCCGTCGTCGGACACCTCGGCGATGGGGTAGCCGAGGTTCTCCAGGTCGGGGACGGTTCGCCAGTCGCCGATACAGCCCGCCAGTGGCCTGGCCACCGCACTCGATCGCGTGCGCGACGGCGGTCGCCATGCCGAGGCGCTGCCAGTCGTTGGTCGCCCAGCCGAACTCGTGGATCAGCGGACCGAGGTAGAGCGCGATGTCGGTGACCCGGCCGCAGACCACGACGTCGGCGCCCTGCTGCAGCGCCTCGACGATCCCCTCCGCGCCGGTGTAGACGGCGGCGTGCGTCAGCTGATCCCGTACGGTCTGCAGCTCCTCACCGGTGTCGAGGTTGCGGAAGTCGACGCCGGCGGCCATGAGCCGGTCGATGTCGGAACGGATGTCGTCGCCGGTGACGACGGCGATGCGGACGCCGCCAAGCCCGAGCTCCTTGCAGAGCTCGGCGATTCGCTCGCCGCAAGCGCGCGGGTTAGCGCCGCCGGCGTTCGTGACGATCGGCACGCCCTTCTCGAGGCAGGTACGCAGCGCCCCGCGGAGCAGGTCGAGCACGTCACGGGTCCAGCCGTACGACGGGTCGCGCTGCATCTGCTTGGCGAGGATCGACATGGTGAGCTCGGCCAGGTGGTCACAGCACAGGTAGTCGATGTCGCCGCGCTCGGCCATGTCGATCGCGGGCTGCACGCGATCACCCCAGAACGCCATGCCGGCGCCGAGCCGGACCGTCTGGTCATGAGCCGTCGAGGTTGAGCAGCCGGGCCAGGTTGCCGCCGAGGACGGCCGCCTCGTCGTCGGCGTTCAGGCCGAGGGCTCGTACGGCGGCGATCTCGGCGGCGGGATCGGTCATCGGCCAGTCGGAGCCGAAGACGACGCGGTCAGTGCCGTGCTTCTCGATGATCGCCCGAATCCGGGCCGCATCCATGTCGCCCAGCCGGGGTGGCCACGAGGTCTCCAGCCACACGTTCGAGCCGACGATGAGGTCCTCGGCCTCGTCGAGCCGGTGATAGCCGCCGTAGTGGCAGGCGATGAGCTGCAACGTCGGGACAGCGTCGGCAAGAGTGCGCAGCTGCTGCGGGGCGCCACGGGCGGCCGCGGCCTCGTCGCCGCCGGCGCCGGCATGGGTAAGGACGATGATGCCGGTCTCGGCGAGCGCGGCCATCAGGTCGAGCACGCGTGGAGAGCCGAGAGTGATGTCTTGAAACAGCGGATGGACCTTGACACCGGGGATGCCGTTGTCGCTGAGGTGACGCAGGTTTTCCTCGTTCGACAGGTCCGGGTGGATCGTGCCGAAGGGGGTGAAGCGACTGCGGTCGACCGAGCCGATGAACTCGTTGGTCCGGGCCACGTGCTGGGGGACGTTGGCGATGCCGAGGGTGAGCGCCCGGTCGATGCCAGCGTCGTCCATCGTGCGCGTCAGGCCGGCGATGGTGCCGTCGTGACGTGGATCGAGGCCCGACGGGCGGGTAGCGAGGATCCGCGGCGCGATGGCATCGGGCCAGACGTGGGCATGAGCGTCGATGATCATGCGGGGTCGCCTCTTGTCACTGGTCGCGCTCGCCTTCTCGCTCGTCCCTCGCTCGTCGGCTCGGCTGCTCCGAGGCCGGCAGATTGCGGACCAGCTGCTTGGCCAGCGAGTCGTAGATCACTTCGGTTGCGCCCTCGTAGATCCGCATTGGCCGGGCCTCGCGGTAGAGCCGCTCGATCTTGCTGCCCCTCACCAGCCCGAACCGGCCCATGACCTGGACACAGCGATCGACGACCCGGCCGGCCGCCTCGGTCGCGCCGACCTTGGCCAAGGACGACAAGTGCAGCGAGCCTCGGGCGTCTCGAGTGGCGGCTGCGGCGGCGCGATAGGTCAGGGCGCGGGCCATCTCGATGTCGGTCCAGGACGCGGCGAGCGCGGCCGGGACCGCGCCGATGCGCGCGAGGGGTTGGCCGAACTGCGTGCGCCCAGCCGTGTGCCGTACCGCCTCATCAAGAGCCGCCTCGGCCAGCCCCACCGCTGCACCCGCCACGCTGACGCGGAACGTCGCGAGGGTGGCGAGCGCGAGCGAGAAGCCGGCCCCCGGCTCGCCGATTCGATGGTCGGTGGGAACCCGGGCACCGGTCGAGGACGACGTCGCCGAGAATGTGCGGGGCGATGATCTGGTGCGGGTGCTCGATGCGCAGCCCCGCGTTGTCTGCGGGAACGACGACGAGGGAGTAGCCCTCGTCCTCGCGTCCGAGAATGCAGTAGAACGCGGCGTCCCCCGCGTTGGTGATGAACGACTTGCGGCCGGTGATGACCAGCTCGTCGCCGTCGGCGCTCGATGGTCGTCGTGATCGACTTGAGGTCGGATCCCACATCCGGCTCGGTCAGCGCGAGCGCGGCGATCGCGTCGAGGGTGCCGACGGCGGGAAGCCAGCGCTTGCGCACCGGATCGCTGCCCGCAACCGACGATCGCATAGCTGCCGATGCCCTGCATGGCGAAGAGCGAGTCGAGGTGGGCGCTCTCCCGCGCTAGCTGCTCGCGGATCACGGTGACGGCCAGCGAATCAACGGCCGGGAACCGGCCTCCGTACTCCTCCGGGACGGTCACAGTCGTCAGCCCGCTCGCGCGCAGCCGCTCTCGTACGTCGGGATCGACGGACCCGGACTCATCAGCTCGCTCGACCACGTCGCGTATCGAGACGGCCAGCGTGCGAGCCTCGTCCTGGAGCTCTCGATAGCGCGGTGGCAGCTCGAACATGTCCAAGTCCTGCGACGTCATCCGGCCGCCTCTCGGGTCGGTCTATTCATGATTACCATAACAAGGGATACGCTGAAGACACCAGACCAGGAGGGGCGCCGGTGACCAGCTTCGACCTGACCGGACGGGTGGCCCTGGTGACCGGCGCGACCCGGGGACTTGGGCGCGCCATGGTCGACGGCTTCGCTCAGGCCGGGGCCGATGTGATCGTCGTCAGCCGCAAGCCGGACGCGTGCGAGCAGGTCGCAAAGCAACTAGCGGCTGACTACGGCGTCGAGACCCTGCCGCGGGCAGCACATGTCGGTCGGTGGTCGGAGCTCGACGGCCTCGTTGACGATGCGTACGACCGGTTCGGTCGGGTCGACGTGCTCGTCAACAATGCCGGCATGTCGCCGCTGTACGACAACGTGAAGTCGGTCAGCGAGGAGCTGTTCGACAAGGTCGTGGCCGTCAACCTCAAGGGCCCGTTTCGCCTCGCGGCGCTGGTTGGCACGCGGATGGCGGCCGGGGACGGCGGCTCGATCATCAACATCAGCAGCGCGGGAGCGCTACGACCGCGGGCGGACATCCTGCCCTACGCCGCGGCCAAGGCGGGCTTGAATGCGTTGACTCAGGGGATGGCCTACGCCTTTGGCCCGTCAGTGCGCTGCAACGCCATCGTCGCGGGGACGTTCTTGACCGACGTGAGCTCCTCGTGGGACATGGACGCGTTCAACACGCGGGCGCAAGCATTCGCACTGCAGCGCGGCGGGCAGCCGGACGAAATCGTCGGCGCAGCGCTGTATCTCGCTAGCGACGCGTCCAGCTACACGACCGGGTCGCTGCTCACCGTCGACGGCGGCCAGCGTTAGGCCCTTCGTTTGCTGGTTCCGCGTGTAGGCCGTCCTCGACGTTTCGTGTACCTAAGGAACCATCCGAGTCGGAGTCTTGCAGCGCTCGTCGACGAGTCTCGGGATGTCATGAGCAGGAACGTAGAGCCCGCCACCGACAACGCGTTGGGCTTATCCACGGGACACGTGCGGGTGCGATGTGCGTACCGTGGACGAGAGGACCCATGTACGGACTCCTAGCTGACCTCACGGTCGCCGCGCACTTCGGGTTCGTTGCGTTCGTACCCGTCGGCGGCTTCCTGGCGCTGCGCAACCCGCGCGTCCTGCTTGCCCACGTCCCGGCGGTCGGATGGGCCGCGGGCATCGTTGCGATCGGCTGGACGTGCCCGCTGACGTTGCTTGAACGGGACTTTCGGCAGCGCGCCGGCCGCACAGCGCATGAGGAGGGTTTCATCGCGACGTACTTGTCCGGCGTCGTCTATCCCGAGCAGTACCTCGTCTTGGCGCAGGGCCTGGTAGCGGCGTCGATCGTCACCTCGTATGCGCTGCTCCTGCGCCGCCGCTTGTCTGACCAGCACTCACCCGCTTGAGCTTCGGCGCGTCACGATGACGCCGTCGAGGGAGATGAACTCGCTGACCACCAACCTGCCCATACGCGCGCCCCGTTCAGTCAGGCGAATCCGTTTGCTGGTTCCGCGTGTACACCGTCCTTGGCGTTTTGTGTGTGCGAGGAACCAGCTGATGACGGGGCTAGTCTGCCGCTCGTGGCCGACGACCTGCGCGACCGCCTGCACACGGCGCTGCGCGACGCGATCCAGGCGCAGGACAAGTCGGCGGTCGCCGCTCTCCGCTCCGCGCTGGCAGCGATCGACAACGCCGCGGCCGTACCAGCCGATGCGACACCGGGCAGCGCAGCATCCTCCGAGCATGTAGCCGGCACCACCGCCGGGCTCGGCACTGCCGAGGCGGAGCGCGCCCAGCTGACGGCCGGCCAGGTCGAAGACATCGTGCAGGGCGAGATCGACGACCGGCGGGAGGCGGCCGACCACTATCGGCGCGCGGGACAGGACGACATGGCCAATCAGCTCGAGCGCGAGGCCGGCGTGCTGTCTCCGTTCGGCGGGGGCAGTTAGGCCGAAACCACTCCTGCGCTAGCCAACGCGTCAATCTCTGCGTCCGCGACACCGGCGTCCGACAGCACCGCTCGCGTGTGCTCCCCGATCGACGGCACGCCGTCGTAGGTCGGACCGTCGTACGAGCGCAGGTGCAGCACCGGTCCCGGCATGAACACACTCCCCAGCACGGAGGAGCCGGTCAGCTCAACCAGAGTGCGCTCACGGAAGTGCGGATCCGCCACGATGTCACGCGCGTCGTTCACCGGCGCCACGACGACCTCGAACGCCTCGAGCTCCTTGATGAGCTCGTCGCGCGGCCGCGCGCCTACCCATGCCGACACCTTCTCCTGCAGCTCCTCGTTGTGCTGCATCCGCGCGGCATTGGTCGCGTACCGCGGATCCTCGATCAGCTCCGGCGACCCCATGGCCGCGAACAGCCGCTTGGCGATCCCCTGGTTCGACGCGGCGATCGCCAGCCAGTGCCCGTCCGCGGACTGGTACACGCCACGCGGTGATGCCGATCCCGTGCCGTTGCCCACGCGGCCCTGGATGACGCCGTTCGTCTGATAGTTCAGCAACATGTCGCCGACGATGAACATCAGCGGCTCGTACAGCGCGACGTCAACCTCCTCACCTTCACCGGTCCGCTCTCTCCGGAACAGCGCCACCGCCGTGCCCAGCGCAGCCGAGATGCCAGCAATCGAGTCGGCGAACCCGAACGGCGGCGAGGTCGGTGGCGTGTCCGGCCAGCCGTTGATGAACGCGAAGCCGCTGCCCACCTCGGCAACGGTGCCGAACCCGGGCCGCTCGTGGTACGGCCCGGTCTGGCCGAAGCCGGAGACCCGGGTGAGGACCAGCCCGGGGTTGTCGGCGCGCAGAGCCTCGTAGCCGAGGCCCCACGCCTCCAGCCGGCCCGGGCGGAACGACTCGATGATGACGTCGACCGACGTTGCAAGAGTGCGAACGAGCGAGCGGCCACGCTCGTCGCGCAGGTCGACCCCGAGCGACCGCTTGCCGGCATTCAGTCGAGCGAACCCGAGCGAAAGCCCGTCGTGCTGCGGCGTCCACTGCCGGGCGTAGTCACCGGACGCCGGATCCTCGACCTTGACGACGTCGGCCCCGAAGTCGCGCAGCATGCGTCCTGCGGTCGGGGCGGCGTACATCGTCCCGAGTTCGAGCACCCGGACGCCGTCGAGTGGCCCAGCACTCATCAGGCACCCTCGCCGCCTAGATCCTCTGCCGCGGGCTTCGGAGTTGGAGCCGGCAAGGACGTCCGCCACTGGATGTGCTTGGGCTCGAGGTACTCGCGCATCCCCCACTCGCCGAGCTCCCGGCCGACACCCGAGCGGCCGAAACCGCCGAACGGTGCGTCTGGGCGCATGGCGCCGCCGCCATTGATCCAGACCGTGCCGGCTCGGATCTGCTCGGCCATCCGGCGCGCCTCAGCCGGATCGTTCGACCAGATGTTGGCCGCCAGACCGTACGGCGTGTCATTGGCCAGCCGTACGGCGTCGTCGGTGTCGCGGAACGGCAGAACCACCGCAACCGGACCGAAGATCTCCTCCTGTACGGCGCGCGCGTCCGATGGCAGGTCGCCGAGCAGCACCGGATTGACGAACCAGCCGCGCGACGGCAGCGGCTTCGTCACCTCGAGCACCTTGCGACCGCCGACGGACAGCGAGTCGTCGATGTAGCCAAGGACGCGAGCTCGGTGCTCGGGTCGAATCATCGCAGCGATGTTCACCGCCGGGTCCCACGGGTCTCCGACGATCATCTGGTCGAACGCGGGCGCGGATGCCTCGAGGAACTCGTCATAGATGCTCTCGTGCACAAGCAGCCGGGCCAGTGCCGCGCAACCCTGGCCGCCGTTACGCGACCAGCGCAGGTGCATCTCGACCGCGATCGACGACACGTCGACGTCGGGCATGACGATGCTCGGCGACTTGCCCCCGAGCTCGAGAGTGACGCCGGCGAGGTTGTCGGCGGCCTGCGCCATGATGAGGGCACCGACCGCATCGGATCCGGTGAACGACACCCGGTCGACTCCCGGGTGCGACGACAGGCGCTGCCCAACGTCGGCGTTGCCGATGACGACGTTCATCACGCCCGGCGGCAGGTCTGCCTCGCGGATCAGCTCGCCCATGAACAGGGTGGTCAGCGGCGTACGCGGAGAGGGCAGCAGCACGACGGTGCAGCCTGCGGCCAGTGCGGCGCCGAACTTGAAGACCGCGAGATTCAGCGGGTAGTTGTAGCCGGTGATCGCGGCGACGACACCGACGGGTGAGTAGACGACATCGCTCTCGGTCGGCATCGGCTCGCCGAAGGCGCCGAGATGCTCGGTGCGATCGACCTTGGCCGCCTCCGCGGCCCAGCGCAGGTGGTAGTCGACCGCCATCCGCACCTGAAGGAAGGACGCCAGCGACACCGGCGTTCCGACCTCGTTGACGATGGAGGGCAGCAGTCGGTCGGCGGCAGCTTCGAAGACGTCGGCGAGGCGATGGATGTGCCGCGAGCGCTCCTCGCCGGACAGCGCCGACCATGCGGGGAACGCGTCGCGGGCAGCCGTGACCGCCGCGTCGACCTGGTCGAGCGACGCACCCCGGACGGTGGCGATGACCTCCTCGGTCGCTGGGTTGTAGACGTCCCACTGCTCGCCCTCGGGGGCGACCAGCTGACCATCGATGAGCAGGTCGCGAACCTCAGGGATCCAGTCGCGCATCGACTGATCGACGCCGGGAGTGGCGATGCTGGTCATCGGGTGCCTCCTGATCGGGCGGGGGACACGCCCCGGTCGGCGGTGGTGTCGGTGACGCCCTCGTCGCGGAGCACGGCCTTGCGAACCTTCTCGGACGGGGTTTTCGGCAGCGCGTCGAGGAAGCGCACGAACCGGGGAATGGCGAACGCCGGGATACGGCCCTCGCACCACTGCCAGATCTCCTGGGCGTCGACGCGTCGGGTCGTGACGATCGCAGCGAGCACCTCGTCCTCGCCGGCCTCGATGTCGGCGCGCACACCGATGACGGCGCACTCGACGACGGCGTCGTGGCCGAGGATCGCCTGCTCCACCTCGTACGAGCTGATGTTCTCGCCACGCCGTCGCAGCGCATCCTTGTATCGGTCGACGAAGTAGTACCAGCCCTCGTCGTCACGGCGCAGCGCGTCGCCGGTGTGGAACCACAGGTTGCGCCATGCGTCGGCCGTCTTCTCCGGCATGCCGTAGTAGCCGAGCGAGCAGGTCCACGGGTGGACCGGTCGGACGACGAGCTCACCGACCGTGCCGACGGGAACCTCCTCGTCGGAGTCGGGATCGACCAGCCGGATGTCGAAGAACTCCGACGCCGCCAGTCCGGCCGCGCCATCGGGACGGCGCTCGCCGTACGGGGAGATGATCGGAGCCGACGTCTCGGTGAGCCCGAAGACCTCGACGAACGCCTCTATCCCGAACCGCTTCTGGAAGTCGTCGACGATCGACGACGCGGTCGGCGCGGCAAAGATGCAGCGCAGCGGATTGTCGGCGTCGTCGGGTCGCGGCGGCTGCTTCCACGTGAAGTCCATCATCACACCGAGGAAGTTGGTGACCGTGACACCGTTCTCGCGCACCTGGTCGACCCAGCGGCTGGCGCTGAACTTCGACCGCACCACGATCGTGGCGCCCGCGATGAGCGCTGGGTACGCCGCCATGAACTGGGCGTTGCCGTGGAACAGCGGCGTGGTCGTCAGGTAGGTGTCCGCGCTTGTCAGCCGGGTCAGTGACACGACCTCGTCGCCGAAGAAGTACATCTGCGCGTGCGGCATCGCCACGCCCTTCGACGGCCCGGTCGTCCCGGACGTGAAGAAGATCGCGGCAAGGTCTGATGGTGCCGGCGGGGGCAGCTCCAATCGGGGCGCGGCCTCGAGATCGCCCCACGGCGACGCGGTCCAGCCGTTCTCGCGCAGCAGCTCGAGCGCCGAATCGAGCGAGCCCGTGTCGATCACCCAGAACTGCTCGACGCCACGAGCGTGCTCAGCGATAGCCATGAACCGCTCGGCGAAGACGTCGTCGATGACGGCCCAGCGCGGGCTCACGGTGACGAGCTGGTGGCGCAGGAACTCGCCCTCGTACGCGGTGTTGATCGGCACCTCGACGAGACCGCCCACGGCGGTACCCAGCCAGGTGCGGACCAGCTGAGAGGAGTTGACCGCCATGATGAGGACGCGGTCACCGGTCTGCGCGCCCGCCGTCGTCAAGCCACCGCACACCGACTCGGCGGCCGCGAGGGTCTCGGCGTAGGTCCACTGGCGGCCCTCTTCCGGCGTGACGAGGTACGTCGCCTCCGGCTGCTCGGCCGCGCGAGATCGCAGCACCTGGGCGAGCGTCCATGTCGACCGATCCGGGAAGGTCGGGCGGAGATCGGTGTAGGTCCGCATCAAAGGAATGTCCTCGGCTCGACCGATCGCAGCGTCGGAACGACCTCCTTGCCGAGCCGGTTGATCGCCGCGATCGTCTCGTCGGCGTCCATCGTCGGCCACTGCGGCCGGACGAGCAGCGGGTCGACGGGCAGCGTCGTCACCAGGTCGACGAGCTGTTGCGTCACCTGCTCCGGCGAGCCGAGGACGGCGTGCCCGGCGACGGCAGCGGCGAAGTCCTCCTCCATGTTCGTGTCCGCCATGACGTCCAGCCCGCGCTGCGCATACGTGAGGTAGCGACCCTGCGCCACCCGGGCGTACTCAACGATCGCTTCCTCCCGCGAGTCGGCGACGAGCACGTTGCGGCGCAGCGGCTGCGGTCCGAACTCCTTGCCGCGTGCCTCGAACCCCTCCTTCACGGCGGCGTAGCGCTCGAGCACCTCGTGCACCGGCGTCTCCGGCGGGCAGGCGTAGCCGTCACCGAAGCGGCCCGCGCGACGCGCTCCGGCCAAGCTGTGCGCGCCGATCCAGATCGGTGGGTACGGCTGCTGGACGGGACGCAGGTGCGGTGTGACGCCGTCGAGCTGGAAGTACTTCCCGGAGAACGTCACCTCGTCCTCGGTCCAGAGCTTGATCATCAGCGCGAGCGATTCGTCCATCCGGCCGGCGCGCTGCTTGTACGGCACGTCGAGGTAGTCGAACTCCTCGGCCCGGTAACCGAGCCCCGCACCGAAGACGAGTCGGCCCTCGGTGACGACGTCGAGAGTCGCGATCTCCTCGGCGAGCATCACCGGGTGGTACAGCGGTGCGATGAGGATCTGGGTGACGAGGCGCACGTGCGGGTCGACGTCGGCCGCGAGCCGAGCCAGCAGCGGGACGGGCTGTAGCCACCGCAGGTCGCCGTACAGGAAGTGCTGCCCGATGGCGATGTAAGTGAAGTCGTTGCGCTGCGCCGCCTCGACGATGCGGCGCACGTCCGAGAACTGCTGCGCAGGCGGCACCGACGTAGGAACGTCGCTCAGCAGCAGGCCGACCTGGACCATGACTCCTCCTCAGGCTCAGGCAGATTTCGGGGCGACGCCAGACCACTGGCTGTCGGCGGTTGGCAGCGGGACGACACCGTCGACGTGGATCCGCTTGTGCACGAACCGCAGCCCGTCGCCGTCGTCGCGCATCGAGTCGGAGTACTCCCCGATCACGATGCGGCTGCCGTCGGGATCGAACATGGTGGCAGCGAAGTACGCCCTCGCGCGCACTCCGTCGTCCTCGGGAAAGGCCTGAACGTTCGTCACGACGTGCTTGCTGCTGAGAACGTCGGAGTCACCGAACCCGCGGTAGACCGCGAGGAACGCCTCCCGGCCATGCTTCGTCCCATCGGCGCGGGTGATGTCAACGTCCTCGACGGCGAGGCGCTCCAGCGTGTCGAGGTCGCCCTCGTCCACGGCACGCGCGTAGGCATAGAGCAGCTGTGCCGCCCGCTCGGACAGGTCCGCGTCGGCCACTGCCGCGGCTACAGACGGGACTGTCACTTCGCCACCTGACCGCCGTCGATAGGGATCGTGACGCCGGTGACCATGCCCGCGTCATCGCTCGCGAGAAACGCGACCACACCGGCGATCTCGGCCGGCTGGGCCGCCCGGCCCAGCGGGATCATCGCGATGAAGTTGCCCATCAGGTCATCGATGTTCGCGCCGGGATCACGGCCGAAGAACTGCGGCAGCATCGGGGTGTCGACGGCGCCCGGCGCGATGACGTTGACGCGGATGCCGTCCGGCGCACCGACCAGGGCAAGGGCGCGGGCGTACGAGACGAGGGCGCCCTTGGTCAGCGAGTAGATCGGGCTGAACGGCGAGCCGATCAGTGCAGAGGTGGACGCGGTCATGGTCACCGACCCCTTGCGGTCCGCGCGCTTGAGCAGGTCGAAGGCAAGCGTGGTGGCGTACCAGGCGCTCTTGACGTTGACGTCGATGTTGCGTGCCCAGTCCTCCTCGGAGACCTCGATGCCCGCTGGCCCGGGCATGCCGACCTGGTGGTGCAGGACGTGCAGCTTGCCGTGCTGCTCATCGATGCGCGCGTAGAGGGCACGCAGGTCGTCGGCGCTGGTGGCGTTGACCTGCTCGGGCTGCGCCGCGCCGCCGTCAGCGAGGATCTCCTCGACGACGGTCTTGGCGGCGTCGGCGCTCAGGTCAACGACGTAGACATGCGCACCCTCGGCGGCGAGGCGGTGCGAGATAGCGCGCCCCATCCCGGAACCCCCGCCGATGACGGCAGCGATGCGGTTGCTGAATCGCCCAGGTACGGGAGTGGTCATGTTCTCGTCCTTTCGTCAGTACGTACCGACGGAATGCGCTCGGTGAGGGGAGAGAAGAAGCCCACGATGAAGGCCGAGGGGTCGAGGGTGTCCGAGACGCTGACCACCGGGTCGCGGCCCGCGGCCAGCGCCTCGGCGCGCTCCTGACGCTGCCACCGGAACTGCGCGTACGCGGTGTCGAGCTGGTCGTCATTGATCTCGTAGATCGCGAGGTAGCGGTACGGGCACGGCGGTGCCTCCGGCAGCGACGCTTGCTCGAACCGCTGCGCGGACAGGAAGCCATCGAGCTTGTTGATGGTGTCGAGGACGTGCACCTGCGAGTACCAGCGGTTGAACTCGTCCTCCTGCCCCGGCTTGGCGTTGCTCAGGACGACCATCAGGTGGCTAGCCACCGGCACCTCCCCGCCCGTCGCCGGGCATATTGCGGGAGTCGTGACTGGCGGCGATGCCGACCGGACGCACCTTGAAGACGACGCGATTTTCGCTGTCGAGCAACCGCATGAACTCGTCTGGCTTGGCGGCCTTCAGCTTCTCGGCGAAGCGCGGCAGGAACCAGTCCTTGGTGTCCCGGTCGTCGTGCACTTCGGCGACACCGCGGATCGCCAGCATGCGACGCCCCGGCAGCGAGGTGCCTGCTGACGAAACGACGATCGTGACCCGCGGGTTGTCCACGATCGCGCGCGCATGTGCACGGGTCCGCGTCGCCGTCAGCCAGAACGCAGCATCGGCGTCCTTGGCGGCATACAGGAAGCTCATGACAACGCCGCCGGGCCAGCCCTCGGGGTCGGCGAAGATGAATGTGCATTCGGTCTGCACGGACAGCAGCTCGTCGCGACTCTCGTCATCCAGGCGCAGAGTCCGCAGATCCTCGAGGTCGTCGACTCCAATCCGGCCCATGGTCAGCGCCTCCCCATCAACGGCGCTGATCGAAGGAGCGGCCGAGCAGCTCGGACACGATGCGGATGCGCTGCATGGTCGGCGTTCCACCGGCGATGGCCCAGCCGTGGGCGTCGCGATGCAGCCGCTCGATGCCGTACTCCTCGGTGTAGCCGTTGCCGCCGTGCAACTGCATGGCGAGGTCGGTGACCCGCTTGGCCATCTCGTTGGCCGTGGTCTTCGCGACCGATACCTCGAACGGGTCGGGCAGGCCGGTGCCCGCGTTGGCGGCCGCGCGGACGAGGAGCTGCCGCGCTGCCTCGACCTCGAGCACCATGTCGGCGAGGGTCATCTGAACGGCCTGGAACTCGATGAGCGGCTTGCCGAACTGGCGCCGCTCCTGCACGTACGCCACGGTGCGGTCGAGGGCGGCCTGCGCGATGGCGAGGCTCATTGTGGTGTTGCCGAGACGCTCGATGGAGAAGATCTGGAACAGCTGGCGGAACCCGCCGGGACCGACGACAAGGTTCTCGTCCGGCACACGTACGTCGTCGAAGATCACGTCGGCCGAGGGGATGCCGCGAAAGCCCATCAGCTTTTCCTGCGCCCCGAAGCTCACGCCCGGGCGATCCTTCTCGACGATGAGCGCGCCGATGCCTTTGGCGCCGGGGTCGTCGCTGAGCCGGGTGTAGACGAGGTAGAGGTCGGCCTCGCCGCCGTTGGAGATCCAGCGCTTGGAGCCGTTGAGCGTCCAAGTGCCGTCGGATTGCTTGGCCCGGGTGGTCATGTCGGTCGCGGCCGAGCCGGCGTCGGGTTCGGAGATGGCGACCGCCATGGTGATGTCGCCGCGGACGATGCCGGGCAGAAGGCGCTGCTTCTGCTCGTCGGTACCGATCAGGCTGATGACCTTCGCGGGGCCGGTGTTGGCCTCGAACACCTGGAAGGCCGCGGGACGGCACTGCTTGGCGAGCTCCTCCTGGACGACGAGGGCGGCGAGCAGGGGAGCTCCGGAACCGCCGTACTTCTCGGGCAGCGAGATACCAAGCCAGCCGAGCTCCCCCAGGTAGCGGCGCTCCTCGATCGGCACCCGTGTCCGGTTCGCGTCCCACTGAGCCGCGAGCGGGGCATAGCGTTCGCGGGCCACGGTTGCCGCGATCTCCCGGATCTCGGCGTAGTCGTCGGGGCCGCCGTGGTCCTGGCCGTCGCCGCCGTCGCCGACGCCGACGCGGGTGCCGTTGCCTACCGCCATGGCTGCCCAACCTTCCCTCTTCGTGCTAACCATGATATTCGTAGGCATGGATAGAACGTCAAGGGCGGAGAATACGAATGCCGACTCGCTCTGTAATTGTTGACGCCGTTCGCTCACCGATGGGACGCGGCAAGTCCACCGGTGCGTTGGCGGGGCTGCATCCGGCGGACCTCCTCGCCCAGGTGTTGTCGGCGCTGGTGGACCGGTCGTCACTCGACCCGGCCCTGGTGGACGACGTCCTCATTGGCTGCGTGGGCGGGGCAGGCGAGCAGTCCGCGACGCCCGGGCGGCAGGCGCTGCTCGCCGCCGGGTGGCCCACGTCGGTGCCGTCGGTGACGATCGAGCGCAAGTGTGGGTCCGGTCAGCAGGCGGTCGAGTTCGCCGCGGCCGGCATCGTCGCGGGGCTCTACGACATCGCCGTCGCCGGCGGTGTGGAGTCGATGAGCCGGGTACCGATGGGCTCGGCGCGGATGGGCGCAGATCCGTTCGGCGACGGCGTGCGGGAGCGATTCCCGGTTCTCGTGCCGCAGGGCGTGTCGGCGGAGCTGGTCGCGCGACGCTTCAGCATCAGCCGTACCCAGCTGGATGAGTACGCCGCGCGCTCGCACGCGCGGGCGGAGTCGACCCGCGTCGACGGCGGGTTCAAGGACGAGATCGCTCTCATCGTTGCCGGCGGGTCGGCGGTGACCGAGGACGAGACGATCCGCGCCGGGACGACCGTGGAGAAACTCGGCGAGCTGGCGGCCGCATTCGGAAGCGATGACATGGTGGCCCAGTTCCCTGATGTGGAGTGGAAGGTGACCGCCGGCAACTCGTCGCAGATCACCGACGGAGCGGCCGCGTTGTTGCTGATGAGTGAAGAGCGGGCGTCGGAGCTGGGGCTGCGGCCGCGAGCGCGCATCCTTGCGTCGTCCGTCTGTGGGGACGACCCGTTGCTGATGCTGACCGGCCCGATCCCCGCGACCCACCGCGTTCTCGCTCGCGCGGGCGTTTCCATCGAGGACGTGGACGCCATCGAGGTCAACGAGGCGTTCGCATCTGTGCCGCTGGCATGGCAGGCCGAGTTCGGCGTACGCGAGGATCGGCTCAACCCGCGCGGTGGAGCGATCGCGCTGGGGCACCCGCTCGGAGCGTCCGGTGCGCGACTGATGACCACCATGATCAATCATCTCGAGGCAACCGGCGGCCGGCTCGGCCTGCAGACCATGTGCGAGGCCGGCGGCATGGCCAATGCGACCCTGATCGAACGACTGAGCTGAATCAAGGGGCACGATCGTGGATCTCACCGGCAGCAGCGTTGTGGTCACCGGTGGGGCGTCCGGGCTGGGCCTGGCGACGGTCCAAGCGCTGGCGGCGCGCAAGGTCGAGGTGGTCATGCTCGACCTGCCGACGTCGGCCGGCGCGGAGGTAGCGGAGTCCGTCGACGGCTCGGTGCAGTTCGCGCCCGGCGACGTCACGGACACCGCGTCCGTCGAGGCAGCCTTGGATGTCGCCGAGCAGCGCGGCCCTCTTCGTGCGCTCGTGCACTGCGCCGGCAAGGGCGGCACCGTACGCGTCGTCGAGCGGGACGGCAGCCCTGGCTCGCTGGAGACGTACGAGAATCTGATCCGGCTCAATCTGACGGGAACGTTCAACATGTTGCGGCTGAGCGCGGCCCGCATGGTGCGCAACGAACCGATCGACGGCGAGCGCGGCGTCTGCGTGCTAACCGCGTCGGTAGCGGCCTGGGAGGGCCAGATCGGTCAGATCCCGTACGCCTCAGCGAAGGCCGGGATCGTGGGCATGACGCTGGTGGCGGCGCGCGACCTCGCGAGGAAGCTGGTTCGCGTGTGCACGATCGCGCCAGGCGTCTTCGACACACCGATCTTGTCGCGGTTCTCCGATGACGTCCGGCAGGCGCTTGCGGCGCAGATCCCCCACCCGGCGCGGCTGGGGCAGCCGCCGGAGTACGCCTCGCTGGCGCTGCAGATCATCGACAACCCGATGCTGAACGGGGAGACGATCCGCCTCGACGGTGCGATCCGGATGCAGCCACGATGACTCCGGTCTTGACCCGGGAGGAGTCGGGCGTCTTGGTCGTCACGATCAACCGTCCCGAGGTGCGCAACGCGATCAATCTTGCGGCCGCGTCGGGAATCGCTGCGGCGATGGACGAGCTGGACTCGCGCTCGGATCTCGTCGCCGGTGTGCTGACGGGGGCAGGGTCGTCGTTCTGCACCGGGATGGACCTCAAGGCGTTCCTCGCGGGCGAGCGGCCGTCGGTCCCGGGCCGCGGCTTCGCCGGCATCGTGGAGCGCCCACCAGACAAGCCGCTGATCGCGGCGGTCGAGGGTTACGCGGTCGCGGGCGGCTTCGAGATCGCGTTGGCATGCGACCTGCTCGTGGCCGCGTCAGACGCGCAGTTCGGCCTGCCCGAGGTCCGGCGCGGGCTGGTGGCGGCCGGCGGCGGGTTGTTGCGGCTGCCGACGCGGGTGCCGTACGGCTTGGCGGTGGAGTGGGCGCTGACCGGAGCGTTCGTGCCAGCGTCGCGGGCTTTTGAGGTCGGGTCTGGTGAACCGACTCACTGACCCGGGCGGCGCGCTGGACGCAGCGCTGGAGTTGGCCGCGACGATCGCCGCCAACGGGCCGCTCGCCGTACGAGCGACCAAGCGCATCCTGGTGTCGTCGCGTGACTGGCCCGCTGCGGAGGCGTTCGACCGGCAGCGCGAGATCAGCGAACCGGTGCGGTCGTCAGAAGATGCGCGGGAAGGCGCGCGAGCCTTTGCCGAGAAGCGCCGACCGCAATGGCGCGGCGTCTGACACCTCGCCGCCACGCACCCGCCCAAATGATCACGTCTACGTGATCATTGAGGGCGATACGCCTGTTGTAGAAGGCGTATCGCCCTCACTCGCCGCGCATCACGCGGCGGAATCACGGCCTCGGAGTCGGAACTACTCGGGGTCGGGGAATTGGGGACGGCGCTTCTCGAGGAAGGCGGTCGCGCCCTCGACCATGTCGGGGCTGCCGATGGCCTGGACGAGCATCCCGAGCCCCGTCGAGAACGAGTCGCGGGCGGCGTTCCACCAGATGTTCGAGCTGATCTTGGTGATCTCGAGGTAACGCGGACTCAGCACCTCGAACTCCGCGCACCACGCCTCGACCGTCGACTCCAGCTCGGAGTCGTCGACCACCGCGTTGACCAGCCCCATCCGCAGTGCCTCGTCAGCGGGATAGCGCCGGCACAGCATCGACAGCTCTTTCGCCCGCTTCTCACCGATCTGAATTCCCATGACGTTCGTCGCACCGGTGACCGGCGAGCTGCCGACCCGCGGACCTGTCTGGCCGAATGTCGCCGAGCGCGCCGCAATGGCGAGGTCGCACGCGACCACGAGCTCGTTCCCGCCACCGGCAGCCGGCCCGTTGACCGCCGCGATGACCGGCCGCGGGCAGGTACGGATGGCGTCGAACAGCCGCAGCGAGGCGCGATAGAGATGCCGCATGTCACCGGGCGTCGGCGTGCTCAACGACGCCAACGATCCGCCGGCGCAGAAGCTGCGCTCGACGCCGGTGATGACGACAGACCGCATCGCCGACGCACCTTCGAGGGCCTCGACGATCGCCGCGGCCATGTCGGCGTCGTACGCGTTGCGCCGCTCCGGACGGTTGAGCCGGATCCACAGCGAGGAGCCGCGCTGCTCGGTCAGGACGTCGGGCACGGCGGTCACTCTCTCGTACGGACGACGGTCGACGTGCGATGGCGGTCCATTCGTTTCCACCCGAGCGCGTCGTCGGCGATGAGCAGTGCCTGGATGTTGGCCGAGCCCTCGCCGGTCTGCCAGAGCTTGGCGTAGTTGAGATAGATGCTGATCGGTACGTCGTCGCTGAAAGCGGCTCCGCCGAAGATCTCGGCCGCCGCCTGAGCAGCTCGGTTGCCGACCTCGCCGGCGAAGTACTTGGCCACCGAGCTTTCCCGGGTCGCGACGGTGCCGGTGTCGTACCCGCGCGCAGCCTCACGTACGAGAGCTCGCGCTGCGGCGACGTCACAGGCCATCTCGGCGATCAGCTTCTTGATCATCTGGAACGAGCCGATCTTCTCGCCGAACGCCTCGCGCTGGTTGGCGTACTCCACCGACGCGTCGAGGCACGCCTGCGCAAGGCCGACAGAGCGCGACGCCACAGAAAGCCGCCCGTAGTCCATCGCGGTCATCGCGACGACGAAGCCCTGCCCGACGTCGCCGAGCACGTTGCGGGCGGGTACCCGTACGCCGTCGAGGTTGACTGCGTTGGTCGGCATCAATGACCCGAGAACGCGGCACGGTACGCGCGTCGTCGAGAAGCCGGGGCTATTGGTCGGTACGACGAAGGCGGTCACCCCGCGATGCCCCGCCGCCGGATCGGTCTTGGCGTAGACCACCGCGACGTCGGCGACGTTCGCGTTGGTGATCCACATCTTGGCGCCATCGAGAACGAAATCGTCGCCGTCGCGTCGAGCCCGAGTACGCATCGCGCCGAGGAAGTCCGAGCCGCCGTCCGGCTCCGTCATCGCGTTGCAGCCGAGCAGCTCGCCGGTGATCAGCCCGGTGACGTACCGCTCGACCAGCTCGTCGCTGCCCCACGCGGCGATCGTCAACGGGACGGTCGCGGCCTGCAGGTTCATGGCGGCGCTCAGCGGCGGGTAGACCCAGGCCAGCTGCTCGGCGACCGCGGCCAGCGCGGTGTAGCCCGCTGCCGTACCACCCATGGACTCGGGGAAGCAGCACCCGAAGAAGCCAAGCCGGCCCATGTCGCGGTACAGCTCGCGGGGGAACTCCTGCTTCTCCTCGAGCTCGCGCACTCGAGGGCGAACTTCGCGCAGTCCCCAGTCTCGGACCAGCTCCGACAGCTCATCCGCGAGATCGTTCGACATCCCTGCTGATCATAAATATGGATAGTATGAGGGTCAACATTTCCAGTCGAGCATGCAGCGGTACGGCACAGTGGACGCACCGTCATCCGGTCGGCCCACGCCTTGCAAGGAAAGGACGGCACGCCCATGTCCCAGGGACAGCCCATGAGTCCCAATGGGGCTGCCCGCCCGCCCAAGGCCGCCATGCTCATCGCGCAGCGGATCATTCGCGACGTCATCTCTGCCCAGCTCAAGCCGGGTGATCTGCTGCTTCCCGAGCGGACGATGCTCGAGCGCTACCAGACCGGGCGCGGCACGCTGCGCGAGGCGCTGCGACTGCTCGAGTTCCAAGGCGTGATCTCGCTCAAGCCGGGACCGCGTGGCGGCCCGGTGCTGCAGCAGCCGACGGCCGCTCACCTCGCCAGCACGCTCGTGCTGTTGCTGCAGCTCAAGGAGGCGCCGTTCCGCAGCATCGTCGAGGTGCGCTCGGCGATGGAGCCGATGATCAGCCGGCTCGCGGCCGAGCGGATGAGCGACGAGGCGCTCGACGAGCTGAGCGAGACGATCGACCAGATGCGCGACAACCTGGGCAACCAGGACCTGTTCCTGGAGGCCAACAAGCGCTTCCACGACATCATCGCCTGGTCGTCGGGCAATCCCCTGTTCGGCTACATCGTCGACTCGCTGCTCGGCATCATGGACGGCACCGTCATTGGCATCGACTACCCCAGCCCGCGGCGCGCCGCGATCTTGACGGCTCACGACGAGATCTTCCAGGCACTGCGGCGACGCGATCCGGAGGCGGCCGAGGCCCGGATGCGCGAGCACATCGAGGCGTACGAGCGCTACGCGCAGCGCAAGTTCCCCGAGGTCCTCGACACCGTCATCCGCTGGGATCGGGCGATGATGTAACGACTTCCGACGATGCGGAGCGCAGCGGAGGCGAGGAGGAAGTCAATTCAGTAGAGCGTGTAGCCGCGTTCCGCCGTTGTCCCAAGCACCATGGCCCGCTCGCTGGGTGTCAGGCCATCGAGCACCTGCTCGGTGACCTCCACCACGACGTCGTACGGCGCGTGCAGCAGCGAGACCGGCCAATCCGAGCCGAACATCACCCGCTCAGCGCCGAACGCCTCCAGCGCGATGTCGACGTACGGCTGGGTCGGACCGGCCATCGTCAGGATCTGCGACAGCTTGCACGTCACGTTCGGCTCCGCCGCCAGCGTGCGGATGCCGATTGCCCAGTCATCCAGATCCGCTGGGAGGGTCGGCGGCTTGCCGAGGTGATCGACGACGAAAGTCATGTCCGGGTGGCTGCGGACGGTGTGCAGCACCGTGTCCCCGTGCTCGGGCCGGAAGATCAGGTCGTATGGCAGCTGTGCCGCGGCCACCGCCGCAAGTCCACGCTGCACCTGCGGCGAGCCGAGCCAGCCGGCCGGGTCGTTGTCGACCAGCGCCAGGTGGCGGATGCCGACGAGCCAGCGCCCGTTGGGTTTGTCGCGTAGCTCCGCCAGCCGCTCGGCGACGTCGGGAGCGGCCAGGTCGACCCAACCCACGACGCCGGCAACCCGCGGTTCGACAGCCGCGTACGCCAGCAGGTCGTCGGTCTCGTCCGGGTCATTGATTGCCTGCACGAGGACCGCTGAGTCGACGTCGGTCGCGTCGGCGACGTGAACCCAGTCCGACACGGCGAATGTGCTGCGGATCGCGCTGCGTGCCTCGTCGATCCACGGCACGTCTCGGCGAGCGAGGTCCCAGACGTGGACGTGGGCGTCGATGCGGCGCGCATTTCTCGTGTCTTGCATCACACGGCGTCCCGTGTAGTCCGACGGTGCGCGGGTATCCATAGGCTCAACCCAAGTAAAGCGTCCCAGTGGTGTTGCCCCGGACCCGGCAGCCCGTCGCACCACGCTGCCGTCGAGACCCGGGAGTACCACGTGATCA
The DNA here is from genome assembly GCA_963801015.1 of uncultured Actinomycetota bacterium. Taxonomy (GTDB): domain Bacteria; phylum Actinomycetota; class Actinomycetes; order CAWDCV01; family CAWDCV01; genus CAWDCV01. The sequence continues at coordinate 1,312,310 of CAWDCV010000002.1, forward strand.
ACCCAGGAACAGCTGCTCGTCCGCGGTCCGCCCGATGACAGCGGTCAGTGACGCCCCACCCCTAGCGGTGGAGTCGACTCCACTGCGCACCCGGCACGTCAGCACCTACGCCCAGCTGTCGCGCCGCGTGCAGGAAAGTGGGTTGCTGCGTCGCCGGTACGGCTACTACTGGACCCGGTTGGTCGCGGTCGTGGTCGCCTTCGTCCTGGTCTGGGTCATCGTCGTGCTCGTCGGTAACTCCTGGATCCAACTGGCGCTGGCGGCCGCACTCGCGGTGATCTCGACCCAGTTCGGCTTCCTCGGACACGATGCGGCGCACCGCCAGATCTTCGCGTCCCACCGCTGGAACGAGTGGACGTCGCGAGTACTCAGCGCATTCGCAGGGCTCAGCTACGGCTGGTGGATCAGCAAGCACAATCGCCATCACAAGGCACCCAATCAGGAGGGCAAGGACCCCGACATAGCTCCTGGAGCTCTCGCCTTCACCCCCGCTGCCGCGGCGGCAAAGACGGGTCTTGCCGCGCGGCTAGCTCGCTACCAAGGCTGGTTCTTCTTCCCGCTGCTCACCCTCGAGGGATTGCACTTGCACGCCAAGAGCGTCCAGACGGTCTTCCGCCGGGCCCCCCTCTCCCACCGCTGGGTCGAGGCGACCTTCCTCGCCGCGCGTCTCGGCGGCTACCTGGCCGCGCTCGTCCTGATCCTTCCGCCGGGGAAGGCCGCGGCGTTCTTCGGTGTCCACATGGCCATCTTCGGGGTCCTGCTGGGAGGCGCCTTTGCACCGAATCACAAGGGGATGCCGATCGTGCCGGCGAACCTCAAGGTCGACTTCCTGCGTCGCCAGGTCCTGATGTCGCGCAACATCCGTGGCGGACGCCTTATCGACTTCGCGATGGGCGGTCTGAACTACCAGATCGAGCACCACCTCTTCCCGAGCATGCCCCGGCCCAACCTGAAGCGGGCCCAAGCGATGGTCCGAGCGCATTGCGCCGAGCAGGGGGTCACGTACACGGAGACGACGCTGCTGAAGTCGTACGGAATCGTGGTGCGCTACCTCAACGCGGTAGGGCTGCGCGCACGTGACCCGTTCGCGTGTCCGCTGGTGTCGCAGTACCGCTGAGCTGCGCAGCGCCGCGGGCGCTGCGATACATCACACGAGGGGCACGCCGGCACGTGACGCGGCCGACCGCAGCTTCTCGTCTCGGGTTGCGAGCGGGTTTCCGTCGCGCTCGGCAAGAACGAGATACGAGGAGTCGTAGGCACTGAGCCCGTGGCGTCGGCCGAGAGCCAGCACGCTGGCCATATCGGAGGACGTCATGTCGACATGGATCGGCAACCGGGCAAACAGCTCGACGAAACGGGCCGATTGGAACTCGCTGAGCCTGTGTCGTCGCTCCGCCACGAGCAGGGCGTTCGCTACCTCGAACTCCCAGAGGGTGGGAACGATTGCAGAGTCATCGGCGAGGCGTTCAAGAATCGCTTCCGTCTCGGGTGTCGTCTCGTCGGCGAAGCACCAGGCGAGCGCAACAGAAGCATCGAGGACGAACGGCATCTAGCGTCGGCCTTCATCGATCAGCTCGCGGATCGTCAGGTCGCCGAGCTCGATGCCCTCTCGTGCGCGTCTCAGCTCGGCGATAACTTCATCGGGCTTCGTCGCACCGGTCCGCATAGGAACCAGTCGGGCCACGGGGACTCCGTGTCTAGTGATGACATACGTCTTCCCCGTCCTCGCCACCTCCTCGAGAAGCCGAGGAAGGTGCGTCTTGGCCTCGTATGCGCCCACGGAAGAAGTCACGAGATCAGACTAGCCGTCGACTAGTGCAAACACGGCCCTTGGGCCAGAACATGCATCCGAGCCGGGCTAGGGTTCCATCGTGGCGGACCAGGACGACCACCTCGCGCAGGTAAACATCGCGCTGCCCGTAGAGCCGCTCACGTCGCAGCGGTTGGCAGAGTTCGTCGAGCTGCTCGAGCCGGTCAATGCTCTGGCTGACAGCGCACCGGGGTTCGTGTGGCGGTTGCAGACCGAGGACGGCGATGCGACCGCGGTGCGTGCCCTCGGCGATGACCGCTTGATCGTGAACATGAGTGTCTGGGCATCCGTCGAGGATCTCGCGGCCTTCGTCTTCGGGAGCTACCACGCGGCGGTCATGCGACGCCGACGTGAATGGTTCTCGCGCATGCGTGAGCCGTATGCGACTTCCTGGTGGGTCCCCGCCGGTGTGCGTCCCACTGTCGCCGACGCCGAGGAACGGCTTACGGCGCTACGCGCGCACGGACCCACCCCGTTCGCTTCACGCAGCGGCGATCGTTTCCGCTGCCGGACAGCATCGCCGAGCAGCGCAGCAATGACGACTGGTTCTGCCCGGCTTAGGACTGATCCACCGGCTTCTTGAGGATCATGCCGCTTCGGTGGCAGAGGTGGACGATCTCGTCGCGCTGGTTGTAGCCGCGATGCTCGAACCACACGATGCCCGCTTCGGGCCGGCTTTTCGACTCGCGCTTGCGCAGGATGGTCGTCTCCGCACGCAGCGTGTCGCCGTGAAAGACCGGGTTGGGAAAGGTCATCTTCTCGTAGCCAAGGTTGCCGATCGTCGTCCCGAACGTCAGGTCGTAGACGATCATCCCGCCGATGAGACCAGCCGTGTAGAGGCTGTTCATCAGCCGCTGCCCCTGCGGCGATGCTTGCGCGCGTACTCCTCATCGAGGTGGACCGGGGCGGGATTCATCGTGATCGACGTGAAGAGGACGTTGTCCATCTCCGTCACGGTGCGCCGGTACGCGTGCTTGAACTCCGCGCCCTCGTGCATCTCCTCGTACCACAGGCCGGGCAAGAGATCCTCCTGTCAGATGCCGCCGTTGAGCGACGCGAGCGCGTCGACCCGGGCGAGCCATTCGGTGGCCTTGTCGGCGTGGGCCTTGTCGATGTGGATGTCGCCGTACATCACCGCGCCGTCGCCGCGCGCCTCGGCTTCCTCGTACGCGGCGAGTAGGCCGCGGTAGAAGTCGATGTCCTCCTTGGCCGGCGTGAACGCCTCGTTGACGACCGGCACGTGCGTCGGGTGCAGCACCACCTGCCCGCGAAAGCCCATCTTGCGGTTGCTGTATCGAGAACTCGCGCAGGCCGTCGAGATCGCGGATGCGCTCCCACAGCGCCGTCAGTGGATGGATCCCGGCGGCACGCGAGGCGAGCAGGATGCGGCTGCGGTGGTGCAGCGACTCCAAACCCTCAGGTGTCCACTCGTAGCCGACGGCCTTGGCGATGTCGGCGTGCTCTGCGGTCGGTCCGATCATGGCGCCGACCCGCGGCGAGGCCAGCGCGATCTCCTCGCAGTGCTGGATGCCCTGCACGGTCTCGATCGGGATGATGTATTCGATTCCGCTGACGCCGCTGCGCGCCTCGAAGTGGTCGAGCAGCGCGTCGTACTTGATGACGTCGATCGCGCTGTCGACCTTGGGCGCGAAGATGCCCGTGAGGCCAGGCACGACCGTGGCCTCGAGATCCAGGCCGGTGAGGCCAGTCGGCAGCGAGTTCGGCCGGACGAAGAGCCCCAGGGCTGGGTACGTCGTAGAGAGCTGCTCGACGACGCCGGCGAGCTCGGTGCGCGCCGACTCCTTGAGCTGAGGAGGGACGGAGTCTTCGAGGTCGAAGCAGATGGCGTCCGCGCCGGCGGCCGCGGCCTTGTCGAACCACGACGTCTTGTGCGCCGGGACGAAGAGCACGGTGCGGTAGGGCTTCATTCGCGGTCGCCCCTCAGTAGCTGCGCGGCAGGCCGAGGACATGCTCGCTGAGGTAGTTGAGCACCATCTCCTGGCTGATCGGCGCCAGCCGCTGCAACCGCGACTCGCGGAAGTAGCGCTCGACGTGGAACTCCTTGCCGAACCCGAACCCGCCGTGCGTCTGCAACGCGGCGTCCGCGGCACGGAAGGCAGCATCGGCAGCGAGGTACTTCGCCATGTTTGCCTCACGCCCGCAGGGCAGGTCGTGATCGACCATCCAGGCGGCCTTCTTGCACATCTCGTCGGCAGCGTCGACGCGCATCAGCGCCTCGGCGAGGGGATGGGCAACAGCCTGGTTCTGCCCGATCGGTCGGCCGAAGACGACGCGGTCGTTCGCGTACGCCACCGCGCGGCGGATCGCGGCCCGGCCGATGCCGATGGACGCGTTGGCGGCGATGACTCGCTCGGCGTTCAAGCCGGACAGGATGGTGCGGAAGCCCTTGCCCTCCTCGCCCACGAGATCCTCGTCGGCGACGAACAGGTCGTCGATGAACAGCTCGTTGGTGTCAACCGCGTTGCGGCCCATCTTCGGGATCGGGCGGATCGAGACGTGGTCGCGATCCATGGGCGCGAACAGCAGCGTCAGCCCGTCGGTCTTCTTCGTCACCTGCGCCTTGGGCGTCGTCCGGCACAGGAGGAGAAAGCGCTCGGCCTCCTGCGCCTTGGTGATCCACACCTTCTTGCCCGTGACGAGGTAGCCGCCGTCGACCTTCTTCGCGAACGTCGTGATGTTCGTCGTATCGGTCCCCGCATCCGGCTCGGTGACCGCGAACGAGATGTGCAGGTCACCCGACGTCACGCGCGGCAGGAAGCGGTGCTTCAAATCCTCTGAGCCGTACTTGATCAGCGGCTCGAAGCCGAAGATGCCGATGTGGACGGCGCTGCAGCCGTTCATGCCGGCGCCGGATGCGGCGATCTCCTGTTCGACAATCGCTGCCTCGGTGACGCCGAGCCCGCCGCCGCCGTACTCCTCGGGGATGGTGATGCCGAGCCAGCCGGCCTTTGCGACGGCGTTGTAGAAGTCCCATGGGAACTCGTGGCTCTGGTCGTGCTCGTACCAGTACTCGTCGGGGAAATCACGACACATCTGCCGGACCGCGCTGCGGATGTCCTCGTGGATCGGGTCCTCGGCGTAGTCCACGTGTTCCTCCGCTTCCGTGTCTCGTGCAATCATGCTAATTGTGCGCATGGATATGGGTCAAGGCGGTGCACCGTTCGTCATCGTTCACGGAGGCCGGCAGGGCGGCTGGTCGTGGCAGCGGGTGGCGCGGCGACTGCGCTCCCTGCGCCATGAGGTGCTGACGCCGACGCTCACCGGAGTCGGCGAGCGGGCCCACCTGCTCCAGCCCGACATCGACCTGGATGCGCACGTTGCGGACCTGCTGGCCGTACTTGAGTACGAGGACGTGCGGGACGCGGTCCTGGTCGGGCACAGCTACGGCGGCATGGTGATCACCGCGGCGTGCGAGGCGATGCCGCCGGGGCGGATCGGGTCGCTGATCTACTTCGACGCGCTGCTGCCGCGTCCTGGTGAGAACGCGTACGACCTCATGAACCCGGCGATCACCGCCGACCTGCGCGCAGCCGTCGCGTCACAGGGAGACGGGTGGCGAGTCCCGGCGCGGACTGGGCGGGGGGTGTTCGGGCTGACCGACCCGGCCGACGTGGCGTGGGCGGGCGCGCGGCTGACCGACCAGCCGGCGCGGACGTATGAGCAGCCGCTGCGCAGCGACGCTGCGGCGTCGGCGTATCCGCGAGCGTTCATCCGGTGCACAGACCCGGCGGTCATCCCTGACGATGTCGTCGATCGAGCGCGCAGGGACCCGTCGTGGCACTACAGCGAGATCGCGGGTCCGCACGCGGCGATGATCTCCGCGCCGGACGTCGTCGCCGACGCCTTGGTGACGGCCGCAGCTGCGTTGGCACGGTCGTGAAGATCGGCGTGAGCGCTACGCCGGCCGTGTAGATCGCCGTGACATCGCTACGGCCGGCCGTGTAGATCGCCGTGACATCGCAACGCCCGGCCGTGTAGATCGCCGTGAGCGCGAGCCCGTCTGTGCGCGTGCTGAACTTTCACGACGATCTACACGACTAGCCCCGCAGGGCGTGCCGGGTCAGCGCTGGGCGAGCGCCGCCTCGCCGAGGAACGCCCGCAGCACCGAGGCGTGCGAGCGTGCTGCGTCGGCTGGGCCACTGAACACAACCTCGCCGCGAGCCATCGCCGACACTTCGTCAGCGACGTCGAGACCGGCCTCGGCGTTCTGCTCGACCATGAGGATCCCGATGCCGGCGTCGGCCATGGTCCGCACGCTGCCGAGCACCGTCTCGACCATGGTCGGCGCGAGGCCCATCGACGGCTCGTCGAGCAGAATGATCTTCGGCTGAGCCATCAGCGCCCGCCCGAACGCGAGCATCTGTTGCTCGCCGCCGCTGAGGAGGCCGGCTGCGCCGCCGCGCCGCTCCTTCAATACCGGGAACATCTCGAAGACCCGGTCGAGCGACTCATCGAGTTTGCCGCGCGGCGCCGTGAAGGCACCCATGCGCAGGTTCTCCTGCACGGTCAGCGGGCCGAAGATCTTGCGACCCTCGGGAACGAGCACCATGCCGGCCTGGACAACCTTGTGCGCGTGCGCGCCGGTGATGTCGTTCCCCTCCAGCGTGACTGTGCCAGCTTTGGGCGCATGGGCTCCGGCGGCAGCGCGCAGCGTCGTCGTCTTGCCGGCACCGTTCGCGCCGAGAACGAGAGTGACTCGGCCTTGCGTCGCGGACAGAGTGACGCCACGGACGGCCTCGACCTTGCCGTAGCTCACGTACAAGTCGCGGATCTCAAGCACGGCGCCCCCACCGCTTCCCCAGGTAAGCCTCGCGGACGCTGTCCTCGCGCACGACGTCCTCCGGTTGCCCCTCGGCGATCAGCTTTCCGAAGTTCATGGCGATCAGCCAGTCGCAGGTATCGAGCATCATCTGGACGTCGTGCTCGACGAGGAGCTGCGTCAACCCCTCCTGCTTCAGGTCTCGCAGCAGCTGCGAGACCTCGTGCCGCTCGCCGGAGTTCATGCCGGCCGTCGGTTCGTCGAGCAGGAGCAGCCGCGGCCGGGTGGCGATGGCGCGGGCGATCTCGACCCGTCGCTGCGAGCCGTACGAGAGCTCGCCCGGCCACGCTCGCTCGAGCCCGGACAGCCCGGTGCGCTGGATGGCCGCGTCGACCTCGTCGGCTTCCGGAGTCGACCCCGCACCATTGCGCGATCGGCGCAGCCCAGAGAGCACCCCGCCGCCAGCCGCCAGGTCGGCGCCGAGCTCGATGTTCTCGCGTACGGTCAGGCCGGGCAGCAGTCGCACGGTCTGGAACGTCCGCGCCACGCCGCGGCGCGCGACCTGCGCGGTCGGCACCGTGTCGTACTCCTCGCCGGCGAGCCGAAGCGACCCCGCCGTCAGGTTGACGTAGCGCGTGAACGCGGCGAGCAGCGTGCTCTTGCCCGAGCCGTTCGGCCCAAGGATGCCGAAGATCTTGCCCGGCGTGATGTCGAACGTGATGCCGTCGACAGCCTTGACGCCGCCAAAGTGCACCTTGACGTCGCGAACCTCGAGCACCGGTGTTTCGACCGCGGTGGCGCTCGGCGTGCTCATCTTGGGCTCCGCTCGTCGACCGTCCCGAGCGATGCCAGCGCTGCCTCGGCCCGCGCCTCGCTGTCCTCGGCCTCGGCCTGCGCCGCGGCCGCAGCCGGCACCGATTCCTCCGCTCGGATGACCGGCCGGCGCCGCCGCTGCCAGCGCCGCCAGCCGTCCTTCATGACGCCGAGCAGGCCGCCGGGCATGAAGATCGCCGCCAAGGCGACGAGCGTGCCGTACACGAGGTGCTGCCACTCACCGATCTGCTCGAGCACCGATGGCAGCCAGGTGAAGATCACCGCACCGATCAGGGCCCCCACCCAGGAGGCCGTGCCGCCGATGATCATCATCGTGAGTGCGAGGACGACGAGAATGAAGCCGATGTCGCCCGGCCCGATCGTCGTCCGAACGATGGCGTTCATCGCCCCCGCCGTCGCTCCGAGCGCGCCGCTCGCCACGAAGGCCGCCTGGCGGTACCGCCGCACGTTGACACCGACCGATGCCGCCAGCTCGGGATCCTCCCGGACCGCTTCGATGCGCCGACCGAGCGCCCCTCGTTCGGTGTACGCCAGACGCGAGGACCGCGACGAGCGCAAAAGCCAGCAGCATCACTGTCGGCAGGTCGGCGAGCACGCCGAACAGGCCGATGACCCCACCGGTCAGCTGTCCGCCATTGATCGCTACGACGGCGATGATCAGCGTGAACGCGATCGTGGCCATGCCGAGGTAGAGACCAGCGAGCCGGGCGACGACCAGGCCGAGAACGAAACACACCACGACCCCGACGACCATCGCGCCGAGGATCGCGACCACCGCTGATACCTGGCGCTCGAGGATCAGGATGGCGGCGGTGTAGCCGCCGATGCCGTACGCGCCCACGCCGGCGAACGAGAAGACGCCGAACCGGAAGGGCACCTGCAGGCTCAGCGCCAGCAGCAGGTTGATGATCGTCCCCTGAACGAGGACGAAGTTCGCGTCGTACCAGTCGATCATGTCGGCGACCTCACGTTCGACGCACTTCGGCTCGACCGAACAAGCCCTGCGGGCGGATCAGCAGGACCAGGAAGATGATGCCGAATGACACGGCGCCGACCCAGGTCCCCGATGTCTCGGTCAGCACGATCGTCTCGATCAGCGCGAGGGCGAACGACCCGACCACCACGCCGGCCACGCTGCCGACGCCGCCCAGGATCACGGCGGCGAACGCCTTGACGAGCAGGGTGTCGCCGCTCTCCGGCGTGATCGCACCGAGGTTGAGCGTGAGAAGCACACCGGCGAGGCCCGCGAGCGCTCCGGCGACAGCCATGATGCCGATTGCCATTCGGCCGCGGTTCACGCCCATGAGCGATGTCGTCTCGCTGTCGACGCCGATCGCCCGCAGCGCCAGGCCGCGACGCGACCGCTGCAGCCAGTAGGCCATCACGGCGCTGATGCCGAGACCGGCCACGATGATGATGATCTGGGTGGTGCTGATGCGCGCGCCAAGGAATTCGTACGTCTTGGACGTGAACGTCGTCGAGGTGAAGCCGAACGGGTTGCTGCGCGTCTGGTACTGCGCGATTGCCAGCGGAATCGTCGCGACGCCGATGGCAGCGATCAGAATTTGCAGCTCGGCGGTCCGGAAGTCCTTGGCTCGGCGCAGGATCGGTTCGAACACGAGCACTTCGGTCGCCACCGACATCAGCGCACCGACGGTGACGCCGATCGCCACCAGCCCGAGCAGCGACAGCTCCACGCGCTGGTCGACGAGGTAGGTGACGAAGGCGGCGAACATGAAGTTGACGCCGTGCGCGAAGTTGAGGATGCCGATGGTCCCCCAGACCACGCTCATCCCCAGCGCGAACAGCAGGTAGATCGAGCCCAGCGACACGGCACTGATCAGGTTCTGCAGCATGCTGCCCTTCCCTTTCGTCCCTCCGTCACACACGGCGAGACGGGGCGGAGGCCGTCGCGACCTCCGCCCCTGACCCGACCTCAGAGGTCTGTGAGAATGATCTCCTTGGTGCCGTCCCATTGCACTACCAGGCCGGGAAGTCGGGCGTCGTTGCCCTCGAAGGTGATCTCACCGAGGGCGCCGGTGAATCCTTCGCCGGCGATGGACTGCAGCCCTGCCTGAGTCCCCGCGCGGTCACAGCCCTCGGCGATCGCGCGCGCCAGCCAGTACGTCCCGTCGTACGCCTCCGCCGCGTAGTTCAGCGGGTTCTCGCCGTACTCCGTGTTGTACGCCTCGACGAAGGCCTGCGTCGATTCGCCCTCTTCCTCGTAGTTGAACGTCGCGGGCCACGTCATGCCGGCGCCGTCCTGCCCGGCAGGCGCCAGGTTGCCTGCACCCGCACCGGAGTTGCCGATAACGGGGCCGGTGAAGCCGGCTTGCCGCAGCTGCCGCATCGCCGTCGGGTTCTGCGCGCCGACGAGGAGGATCGCCATCATGTCGGGATCGCCCTCGAGACCCTGCGAGATCGGTGCGGTGAAGTCCTGCGTGGCCAGCGGGACGCCCACCGACGCCTGAATCTCCACGCCGGTTTCCTCGGCAATGTCGGGAAGGGTCGTCGTGGCGATTCCGTTCAGCGTCGGGAAGTCGCTGGTGTAGACGACGCTCATCGTCTCCACGCCCTCGGACGTGATGTAGTCGGCGATCTTCGTGTAGTACGTCGCCATCGGCGGGGTGATGCGGAAGGTGTAGTCGCCGATCACGACGCCATCGCTGCCCGCCTGGGAGAACACGATCGGGAGCTGGCCGCGCTCGGCCACCGGGGCCACCGCTACCGCGGTGCCACTGGTCACCGGGCCAAAGGCAGCGACGTACTCGTCGTTGCTGATGGCCTCCGTCGCCTGGCTGGCCGCAGTCTGAGCGTTGCCGGCAGTGTCGGAGTACTCCACGACCAGCGTGCTGTCACCGAGGATCTCGGCCTGCTCGTTGATCTCCTTGACTGCGAGCTCGACGCCCTTCTGAGCAGACAGGCCCGCAAATGCCGCGGGTCCGGTGAGCTCTTGGATCGCCGCAACCTTCACCTCACCGGGGAGCTCGCAGCTGCCGCCACCGCCACCGGCCGCTGTCCCGCCGCCGCTGTCCTCGTCGCCGCCACCGGACCCACAGGCGGCGAGGGCCAGGAGCGCGGCGGACAGGACGGCTGCCATCCACCCCCGACGCGCCGTCCCCGAACGGTGTGCGCCCATCCCTACCTCCATTTAGATGTGAATATCATGCGCATGATTGGCATGTGAAGGTTCACCGTAGGGGTCGGTGAGGCGCGTTGTCCAGTGCCTGTTCCCGAGCTGTGACATGGGTGTTACACAGGCTCGACGGTCGACCGGAGGGATGCCGTGGAGACGTCAGGATCTCAGCCGGGGCTACTCCTGCGACCGCTGCTTACGCCGGGCAGCGTGGCCGTGCTCGGAGCGTCACCGCGCGCGGGCGGCCATGCCGGCCGGTTGGTCGCGAACCTCGACCGGACCGGCTACACCGGCCGGGTGTTCCCCGTCAATCCGAAGTACGAGCACATCGGGCAGCATCGCTGCTACCCGTCGATCCTCGATATCGAGGAGCCGGTCGACGCGGCGTACGTGCTGCTGCCCGCGGCGGGCGTCGTCGAGGCGGTGACGCAGTGCGCGCAGGTCGGCGTGCCCGTGGTCGTCGTCTGCACGTCCGGCTTCGCCGAGCTGGGCGATGAGGGACGCAAGCAGCAGGCGCGCCTGCTCGACGTGACCCGAGCGTCGGGCACCCGCCTGCTTGGTCCCAACTGCATCGGCGTGCTGAACGTGGTCGACCGCTTCGTCGGTTGCCCGACCTTCAATCTCACGGAGGACTTCACTCCTGGCATCATCAGCGTGCTCAGCCACAGCGGCGGCATGGGTACGGTCATCGTCAACCGGGCACAGGCGCGCCGGATCGGCATCCGCGCGATGGTGAGCCTGGGAAACGAAGCCGACCTCGAGATGGCCGAGCTGGTCGACGTGCTCGTCGACGATCCGGCCACGCGCTGCGTGTGCCTGTTCGTCGAGCAGCTGCGCGACGGTCCTCGGTTCGTGGCGGCCGCCGAGCGGGCGCGGGCTGCTGGCATCCCGATCGTGGTGGTGAAGTCCGGCCGGTCTGAGGCCGGAGCGCGCACCGTGCTCGGGCACACCGGAGCGCTGGCCGGTGATGCCGCCGTGTTCTCGGCGGTGCTGCGCGAACTGGGCGCGGTGGAGGTGCGCGGCATCGACGAGATGCTCGATGCGGCGCTGGTGCTCACTCAGTGCCGGGCGCCGGACGGTCCGCGGCTGGGTGCAGTGTCACCGTCGGGCGGTGAGACCGGGTACGTTGCGGACTGGGCGTCGGATCGCGGTCTGGTTCTGCCCGCTGTGCAGCCGGACACCGAGAACGCGCTGCGCCCCATGATGCGTTTCGGGACGCCCGGCAACCCGCTCGACCCGACGGGCGCGGTCATCGGCGATCGCGAGCTACTGCACCGAATGCTCGACGTGTTCGTCGCCGACGATGGCTTCGACATGGTGCACGTTGCGATCCCCGCGTGGGGCGTGTACGACGCGACGGCGCTGCTCCCGACCTTTGTCGACGCCGCTCGTACAGCAACCAAGCCGGCGGTGATCTCCAGCTGGAGCGCTGGACGGCTCACCGAGGCGGCGGACGAGCTCCTGCTCAGCTGCGGGGTGCCCGTGCTGCCGAGCTCCGACCGCGCCGTTGTCGCGCTCGCACACCTGCACAACTACTGGCACCGGCAGCTCGCGCTCCGCGCGGAGGCGCCACCACCGCTGTCGCTTGCCGCGCCCGCTGCGGTCGATCCCACGGAGTACGACGCGAAGCGTTGGCTCGCGAGCGAGACGGGCATCGCCGTCGCCCGCGAGGTGGTCGTCACCCGGCCCGACGAGGTCGTCCATACGGTGCGGCAGTTGCAGCGGCCGCTTGTCCTCAAGCTGCTCGCGCGCGACGTGGTCCACAAGTCCGACATCGGCCTGGTCGAGCTGGACCTGCGGACCGGTGAGGAGCTGGGAGTGGCCGCCGACCGCCTGGCGGAGCGAGCCACGCAACTCGACCTCGACGTCGAGGGTTACCTGGTGGCGGAGCAGGCGAGCGGCCTGGAGGTGCTGGTCGGCGGCCTGCAGGACGCGACGTTCGGCCCGATCGTCGCTCTCGGTGCCGGCGGGCTGCTCACCGAGTACCTCGCGGACACCGCGTTCCTGCTGTGCCCGGCGAGCGTGGAGCAGGTCAGACAGGCGCTGGCGAGGCTGGCGCTGCATCGGCTGCTGTCGGGTGCCCGCGGCCAGCACTACGACGTCGACGCGCTAGTGCGACTGGTTGTCGAGGTGTCCCGCATCCTCGCCGGCTCACCGTGGCTGGCGGAGCTCGACCTCAACCCCGTCATCGTCCGACCGCACGGGCAAGGATGCGTGGTGGTCGACGCGATGCTGCGTGTCACTCGGCCGGCAGATCCGGCAGATCCGGCAGATCCGCTCGTGGCTCGATCTCACGCAGCGCCGGGATGACCTCGCGGCCGAGGTCGCGTACCAGCGCGATGGCGTCGTCGGCGCTCATCGACGGCCACTGCGGCCGGAGCAGCAACGGCTCGATAGGGAACGCGCGAGCGAGCGACTGCACCTGGGCGATCACCTGCTCGGGCGTACCGAGCAGCGCGTGCCGGCGGACAAGATCGGTGAAGTGCTCGTCCACGTCAGCCTCGCCGTACACGTCCAGACCGCGCTGGGTGTAGGCCAGGTAGCGGTCGCGGGACACGGCGAGGTAGCGCTCGACGGCGTCCTCGGTGCCGCGACCGAGCATGACGTTGCGCCGCAGCGGCTGCGGTGTCATCGGCCGGCCGCGTGCGGCGAAGCCGTCTCGTACGGCCTCGAGCCGCTCGCGGATCTCGTGCGGTTCGGCTTCCGGGTTGCTGACATAGCCGTCACCGAGGCGCCCGGCCCGGCGCGCACCGGCAATCGCGACGCCGCCGACCCAGATCGGTGGGTGCGGTGCCTGGATGGGCCGCAGGTGCGGCCGGACGTCGCGCAGCTGCCAGAAGCGTCCCTCGTAGGTGACCTCGTCCTGCGTCCAGAGCAGCGGCAGCAGCTCGAGCATCTCGTCCAGCCGTGGGGCACGCTGCTTGTACGGGATGCCGAGCGCCTCGAACTCCTCGGCGCGGTAGCCGAGGCCGACGCCGAAGACGTACCGGCCCTCGGTCACCACGTCGAGGGTCGCGATCTCCTCCGCGAGCAGCACCGGATGGTAGAGCGGAGCGATCACGATGTTCGAGATGAGTCGCACGTGCGGCTCGACGTCGGCAGCCAATCGCGCCAGCAGGGGGATCGGCTGCAACCAGCGCAGGTCGCCGTACAGGAAGTGTTGGCCGAGGCAGAAGTCGGTGCAGCCGGCCTTCTGCGCGGCCTCGACGAGCCGGCGGATGTCGGCGAATTGCGTGGCTGCGGGTAGATCCGCGCGTACGTCGCTGAGGTGGATGCCGACTCTCATGCGGCCCTCATGGTGAGACTGAAGAGCCGAGCCGGGGTCCAGGGGTGAAGCGCGCCGGGATCCGCTGGTAGCCGGCGTTCACACCCTGGGACGGGTAGGCCTGGACAGCATCCAGGTCCACCTCGTAATCGGGCATCCGTGTAAGGACCTGGCCAAGCAGCTCACGAGCCATCGCGCGACCGAGGTGGGCGCCTGCACAGCGATGGACACCGATGCCGAAGCCGGCGTGCCGGTTGGGCCAGCGCAGGATGTCGACCGAGTCGGGCTCGTCGAACGCTTCGGGATCGCGGTTGGCCGACGCCCACGCGAGGAGCACGCGGTCGCCCGGCTGCAGCGGGCAGCCGGCCAGCGTCGTGTCCTGCGTGACGGTACGCGCCAGTGCCTGGGTGGGCGAGAACGCGCGGAGGAATTCCTCGACGGCGCGCTCGAGCAGGGCGGGATCGTCGCGCAGTTGCTGCCGCTGCTCGGGGTGGCGGGCGAGGTGGACCAGGGCCTGGCTGACCAGCGAGGCCGTCGTTCCTACGCCGCCGGAGATCAGCAGCTCGACCATCGAGTAGGCGTCGTCGAGCTCGATCGGGCGCTCGTCGATCTGGGCGGCGACGATCCAGCTGATCAGGTCGTCGCGCGGGTGCTCGCGGCGGTCCGCGACTGCAGCGCGGATCTGCTCGGTGATCCATGGCAGGTCGATCTCGACGGCGCGGCTGTGCTCGGGGCTGCCCGGGACGTTGGCCAGCACCGCGTGCAGAGCGCTGGCGTAGCGCTTCCACTCGGCGGTGTCCATGCCCAGCCAGTCCAGAGTGACGACCGCCGGGACGCCAATAACGGAGGCGAAATCGCACTCGCCGTCCTCGATGACCTGATCGATGAACCACGTCGTCCAGGCCCGAATCGTCGGCAGCAGGTCCTGAATGGCGTCCGGCGTGGTCTTCGGGTTGAGGATCTTGCGGTACGGGCGCGAGCGCGGCGGGTCGAGCTCGACCGGGATGTGCAGGTGGACCGGGACCTTCGGAATGACGGTCGCGAGGCCCTCACCCCCGCTGCTCGAGCGGGCCGACGAGAACACCTGGTCGGTGCGCGCGGCCTCGAACACCTCGTCGTACTCGGTCAGGACGTAGTAGCCGCCGTGCGCGCTCGTCCAGACGATCGGCCCGTACTCCCGCAGCCGGCGGTAACTCGCCACCGGGTCGGCCGCATGCTCGGGCGAGGTGTGGTCGAAGTCGACGACAGGACAGGAGGGCGACTCGGGCATGTCAAGCAATCCCGTCGCGCGGTTCGAGGACGATGACGGGCGTTTCGGTCGACCGATTGCCGGCGTACGCGTCGATGTCTGGATTGACCGCCGTCCAGCGCCGCCACAGCCGATCGCGTTCCTGCCCTTGTGACGCTCGCGCGTGCACCGGCCTGGGCTCTTGGCCGGTCAAGCGAACGATGGCGTCGGGGTGTGCCTCGAGGTTGAGCCACCACGACGGATGCCCCTCGTCCCACCCGTTCATCGCGAGCGCGACGAGGTTCGGACCGTCCTCGAGGTAGCCGATGATGACGCTGCGCTCTTGGCCTGACTTCCGCCCGACGGTCGTGAGGCGCAACGCGCCCCAGCCGCGCTTGTTCGACGTGGTCCACAGAAACCGGCCACCGCTGAGTCGAAACAGCGCGCGGTGAACACGCCAAGCCGCATGGACGAACCACGGCGGCGGGTGCCGTGGTGGTCGGGTTGCCGCATCGCTCATGGCGCATCTCCCTATGAGCACGGATGTCGTCGCTCTGCCCCGGGCGCAAGTATGATAATGGTTCGCATGGAGATCGGCGTCATCCTCGGCGACGTCCGCACCTCGCTGTCGCCACGCGAGCACCTCGACAACCTGCTGCGACAGGTGGAGGCGGCGCAGCGCGCCGGCATCACCTACGTGACGATCGGGCAGCACTACCTGTACGGCGACCTGCGCTGGCTGCAGCCGATCCCCACGCTCGCGCGCCTTGCCGCCGAGCTCGACGACTCGGTGACACTGGCCACGACCATCGTCCAGGTGCCCCTGTACCACCCGGTCGCACTCGCCGAAGATCTCGCAACGCTCGACATCCTGACGCGCGGGCGACTCGTGGTCGGGGCGGGCGCCGGCTACCGGCGCGACGAGTTCGACGCGTTCGAGATCGACTTCTCTGCGCGCTTCGCGATGCTCGATGAGTCGTTAACGCTGATCAAGCAGCTGTGGACCGAGCCGGCGGTGACGTTCTCTGGCCGGTTCTGGTCGGTGACCGACGTCCGGCCTCACATTCAGCCGTGGCAGCAGCCTCATCCGCCGATCTGGATCGGGGCGATGACGGAGACCGGCGTCCGGCGCTCGGCGCGCCTCGGCGACGGCTGGCCGATCACGCCGGAGACGCGGGTGCCCGACATCGTGCGGTTGCTCTCGGTGTACGAGGACGAGCGGACGCGGCTGGGACGACCCCAGGTCCGACATCCCCTCCGACACGAGATCGTGCCGGCCGCGACGACATCACTCGCCTACGAGCGGTTCGAGTCGATGGCGAAGGCACGGCTGATGGCGTACGCGCAGCGTTCACTGGCCACGCGCGATGCGGCGGAGATCGACGCCGACTTCCGGGCGCTGGCGGAGAAGGAAGCCTTTCTCGGGACGCCTGCGGAATGCGTGGCGCAGATCGCCGCGTTGGCGGCTCTGGCGCCGATCGACCCGATCCTCGTGCGCGCGCAGTGGCCGGACATGTCAGGTGACGACGTGGTCGCCTACCTCGACGACCTGGGCCGCGACATCGTCCCCGCCCTCCGCGAGATCACCTCCGTCCCCCGCGTCGTCCGTTCAGCGTCACAATGACGCCGATCGGCCGCCCGCGGCCAGGGAACCGACAGCTGGTTCCGCTTGCCCACGACACGCCGACGAAAGCGTGCAGAACGAACCAGCAGCGCGGGCAAGGCGCTAGCTGGGTCGTGCTGGTGGGGCAAGGTCGCGAGCCCAGTCGCGTAGTTGCGCCTTGGCGACCTTGCCGAGCGTCGCGCGAGGCAGCTCGGTGACGACGCGGATCTCGCGTGGGCGCTTGAAGGGCGGCAGCGAAGCCTCGCAGGCCGCCTCGATCGCGGCGACAACCGCGCTGCCGTCCTCGATGACGACAAAGGCAACCGGTACGTCGCCGAGCATCGGATCGGGGCGGCCGACGACGACGGCCTCGACAACGCCGGGGACAGTAAGCAGGACGCGCTCGATCTCTGGCGCGCCCACGTTCTCGCCGCCGACCTTGAGCACGTCCTTGTCGCGCTCGACGAACGAGATCGTGCCTTCCTCGTCGACCCGGACGCGGTCGCCGGTGCGGAACCAGCCGTCGTCGATGTACGCGGCAGCCGTCGCAGCGTCGTCGCCGAGGTAGCCGGCAAACATCGACACACCCGGAACGCCGCGCACGAGGAGCGAACCGCTCTGGCCAGGCTCCGCCGGAATGTCGTCGTCGGACAGCACCGCGACCTCGTACTCCGGCGCCGGGCGGCCCATGCTGCCCGCACGATCGGCCGGGCCGCCCACGATCGGGTGCGACACCGTCTCCGTCATGCCGTACCAGCCGACAGTCCCGACTCCGCCGAGGCCGGCACCGACCGGCGTGCAGCGGCTGTGGCCCATACCGCGGTAGGCGTGCCGATCCGGCGACGGGTGCGACGACAACGCCCGTTCAGCGAACGTCACGATCGACGTCCACGTGCATGCGTATCGCACGGACACGTCCCAGAAGCGCGACGCGGAGAACCGCGGTTGCAGCACCACGGTCGCGCCGGCGTGCCACGTCGACAGCAGCGAGTACGACAGCGCGTTCGTGTGGAACAGCGGCAGGTGGATCAAGTTGACGTCGGACGGCCGCATCGACTGGTGCGCGGCTCCGACCGCCCCCGCCCATCGGCAGTTGGCGTGCGTCCACACCACCGCCTTGGGACGTGCGGTCGTCC
Source organism: uncultured Actinomycetota bacterium (assembly GCA_963801015.1). Taxonomy (GTDB): domain Bacteria; phylum Actinomycetota; class Actinomycetes; order CAWDCV01; family CAWDCV01; genus CAWDCV01. The sequence goes on from CAWDCV010000002.1 coordinate 1,330,102, forward strand.
CGGACGTGTACAGCACCGATGCTGCGCGAGCTGGATCAATCGACGGTCGTTGGACGTTGGCATCGGACGTCAGGACAGCGTCGACGTCGGAAATCACCCAGCGCAGGTCGGGCATCGCCTGCCCGAGGTCGTACGCACGCGATGGCTGCACGATCGCGCCGGTAGGCGCGGCATGCGATCCGTACCAGCGCAGCTCGTCGACAGTGCTGCGCGCGTTCAGGCTGACCGCGATCGCCCCCAGAAGCGGAACTGCCGCCCATGCCCGCACCATGTCCGGGCTGTTGTCGCCGAGGATCACGACCCGGTCTCCGACTGACACACCCCGGCGCTGCAGCTCGGCAGCCAGTCGATAGATGTCGTGCACCAGCTCGCCGTACGTCCACAACCGGCCCGGCCCGTCGAACGGCACCCAGTGCAGCGCCGGATGCGTGCTGCGAGTGCGCGCCAGCCGGTCGAGGAGCGACCCGATGTCGCTCAAACGTCGATGTCGAGGACGAGCGACTGGAACGACTTGCCGTGCGGATCGACACGCGCGCTCATCGAGACGCCGCCCGCGAGCGCGCGCGTCAACACGAAGTTGAGCCCGTGCGAGCGCGGCAGCTCATAGCGGACGACGTCACCCTGCACGAGGGATCCGAACCGATCCCGCACCGCGTCGGCCGTCAACACATCAAGCAGCTGCGGATAGTCGGCCGGGTCGTACACGAACACGCAGATGTTGCTCGTATCGCCCTTGTCGCCCGAGCGGCTGTACGCGATCTCGCGCAGCTTCACGCGGTCACCACCGCGGTCTCGACGGCGATCCGCTCGCGCGGCACGAACGCCGATGTCACGCCCAGCGCCGGCGTCACGGTGGTCACGACACCCGCGCCGCCTGCCGGCCCGAACCAGAGGTACTCGATCTCGTACGCGGTCGCCCGGGCGATCTCTTGCGACGCCGATCGCGCTCCTAACCGCAGGCGGACCTCGGCCGGGTAGCCGCCGGGCATCTGATCCCCGAACAGCGAGTCGACGCCCTGCAGGTCGATGCGCAGGTCATCGATTTCATCAAGGAAAGAGTCCAGCCTCGTTCGCACGATCTCCTCCGCGCGCCGCGCCCGCTCAATGCAGCCCGGACCGCCGTAGGACACTTCACCGACGACCCGCCAGCCCTGGTCGACGCCGACGAGGACCTTGAGGTCGTCCGGTCGCGCCGCACCCCGCGCTCCGCCGGCCCGGACCCGATCGGGCCCGACCTCCTCGATGACCACGTCGCTGAAGTCGGCGGTCACATCCGGGGTGAGGTAGCGCGCCGGGTCGTGAATCTCGTAGTACAGCTGCGTCTTGATCGTCCGCTCGTCGACCGCGCCGCCGGTGCCATCCAGTTTCGTGACGACCGCGCCGGAGTCGGAGACCTCGGCGTACGGAAAGGCGAGCCGGTGCGGGTCCTTCACCACGCGGAACGGCGGGTCTTCGAACTGGCCGCCGGTGGCATGCACGCCGCATTCGAGCAGGTGACCGACGAGCGTGGCAGCGCCGACCTGGTCCCAGTCGTCGAGTGCCCACCCGAGCTCGTGGCAGATCGGCGCGACGAACAACGACGGATCGGCGAGCCGCCCACCGACGACGAGCTGCGCGTCCTGCTCGAGGCAATCGACGATCGGCTCAGCGCCGAGGTAAGCGTTGGCGCAAACCACGCGGTCCCCCAGTGCCTCGACGGTCGTGCCGAGTTCCGGCAAGTCCGCGTCGAGATCGCGCACCAGGGCGAGCACGTCGTCGCCGGTCACCACCCCGATACGCGTACCGGTGAGGCCAACGGACCGCAGCCCGGCACAGAACTCGTCTACCGCCGCCGGCGGGTTCGCAGCGCCGAAGTTGCCGATCACTCGGCCGCCGCCGGCAAGGTATGAGCGCAGCAGCGGCACCAGTCGCCCGATCCGCTCGTCCTGCCCCGCGGCCGGGTTCTGCCGGCGACGCAGCTGCGCGTACGCAAGCGTTCGCTCGGCCAGGCAGTCGAAGCTCAGGTAGCTCACCCGGCCGCTGTCGGCGAGCTCGGCGGCGGGTTCGAGACGGTCGTTTGCATACGCCGACCCGCAGCCGATCGAGATCCGCTTCATCAGCGGAAGTGTCACCTCCCCACCGATGCCAGCGGGAACTGGACGTGCCGGACGTGGAAGAACTCGCGGAAGCCCTCCATGCCGCGGTCGATGCCGACGCCGCTATCGCCGGCGCCGGGCCAGGGCGCGTCCGGCCGGTCGGCGCCACCGCCGTTGATCGTCACCGTGCCCGCCTTGAGCTGCCGGGCAAAACGCATCGCCTCGTCGGTCGCACCCCAGACGTTCGCGTTCAGCCCGTACCTGGTGCCGTTCGCGATCGCCAGCGCCTCCTCGACGGAGTCGTACGGCAGCAGCACGCCGATCGGACCGAACAGCTCCTCCTGGCAGATCTCCGCGTCGTTGTCGACGCCGCCGATGAGCGCGGGATTGAGGTAGAAGCCACCGTTGTCGACGGAAGGACGGCCGCCGCCGGCGAGGACGACGGCGCCCTCGTCGACTGCGCGGTCGACGTACGCCTGAACGCGATCGCGGTGGTCGCCCCGGATCAGCGGACCGAGATCGGTGCCCTCATCCCAGGGGTCGCCGACCGTGAGGCCGCCGATGAACTCCTTCGCCGCAGCCGCGTAGTCGTCGTACCACTCGCGCGGGACGAGCGTGCGCGTCGTCGCGCCGCAGCCCTGTCCGGAGTTGCGGATGTAGCGCAAGATCGACGGTCCGACGGCGCTGGCGAGATGCGCGCTCGGCAGCAACACGTTCGGTGACTTGCCGCCGAGCTCGAGCACGACCTTCTTCAGGCCGCGCGACGCCTGCTCCATCACCTTTCGACCAACGGCAACCGAACCGGTGAACGTCACCATGTCCACCCCGGGGGCGGTGGTCAGCGCGGTCCCGACCTCTGCCTCGCCGAGCACCAGCGTGACCGCGCCGGGCGGCAGCTCGGCCTCCCGGACGCAGGACAAAAAGGCGATGGCCGACAGCGGCGTGCGCGGCGAGGGCATCAGCACGGTCGTGCATCCAGCCGCGAGCGCGCCGCCGACCTTGAAGGAGGTGATGAGCAGCGGGAAGTTGTACGCCGCGATGGCGGCGACAACGCCGATGGGCTCGCGGAACAGGGTGCTCATCGCCATCACCGGCGCCTCGCTCAGGCCGAGACCCTCCTCGTACCCTCCCATCGGTCCGCGGAGCGCAGCATCGGCCCACCAGCGGAAGAACGAGATGGGCGCGCCGGCGTGCAGGCCTCGACTGAGCGTGATCGGGGATCCGACCTCGAGCGTGCCGATCTCCGCCAGCTCGCTTGCATGGGACGTCAGGACATCGGTGAGCCGATGAAGATGCCGGCTGCGTTCTGCGGACGAGAGGCTCGACCAGGCTCCGGAATCGAACGCGCTGCGAGCGCGGGCGACCGCGCCCGTCACGTCGTCGGTGCTCGATGCGGGCACCGATCCAACCGTGTTCCCGGTCGAGGGGTCGACGACGTCGAGGGACGCTGGCTCGGTCGCGGCGATCCATCCCTGCGCGGCCAGCTCGTCGACGTCGCCGAGCAGATCACGGGCCGAGGCGGAGAGGTGCGTGGTCTCGTACATCGGTCCTCCTGCATTGACAGGGAGTATCTAGGATAACCATTATCAGACCTAGCTCACTAGCCCTGCCCGGAGGTGCGGAACGCATGACGACTTCGGACACCCATGAGCCCAAGGTGGAGTTCGACCACAACTCCCAGCAGCACTCCGAGGACCCCGTCGCGTCGTACCGCGAGCTGCGGGAGAAGTGCCCGGTCGCCTGGACCGAGGCGCACGGCGGCTACTGGGTGATGTCGGGCTACGACACCGTGTTCGAGGCAGCGCGTGACGACGACGTCTTCTCGTCGGCGCGCAACTCGTACGGCGGCGAGGGATTGACGGTCGTCATCCCGAAGACGCCGATGCACCTGCACATCCCGATCGAGATCGACCCGCCGGAGTTCCGCAAGTACCGCAAGCTCATCAACCCGCTCACGTCGCCGGCCGCGATCGCGCGGATGTCGAACCTGGTCACGAAGTACACGACCTGGTTCATCGATCAAGTGATCGAGACCGGCGAGTGCGACTTCACCCAGGTCATCGGCGTGCCGTCGATCGTGACCGTCGATTGGCTCGGACTGCCGGTGGAGGACTGGGCGCGCTACTCGTTCGCCCACCACGCCGTACTTGCTGCCGTCCCGGGCAGCGAGGAGTACGAGCGGGCGACCAAGGTCGAGCTGCCGTACCTGTCCGAGCAGATGCGCGAGGTCATCGCGGCGCGGCGCCGCGAGCCGCAGAACGACGTCATCAGCGCGCTGCTGCAGCAAGAGGTCGACGATCGCCCGGTCACCGAGGAAGAAGTCTTCTCGATGATCGAGCTGCTGCTCGCCGGCGGCGTCGGAACGACGGCCTCGCTGGTCAGCCAGACGCTGGTGTGGCTGTACCAGAACCAGGACGTCCGGCAGCGGCTCATCGACGACCCGTCGCTGCTCGATCGGGCCATCGAGGAGTTCCTCCGCTACTTCTCGCCCACGCAGGCGCTGGCCCGGACGGTGGCGCAGGACGCGGAGTTCCACGGCTGCACGGTGACGACCGGCGATCGGGTGCTGCTGGCGTGGGCGTCGGCAAACCGGGACAAGTCGCAGTTCGAGGAGCCGGACACGCTGAACATCGACCGCTGGCCGAATCGGCACACCGCGTTCGGCGTCGGTGTGCACCGCTGCGCCGGGCTCGCACCTCGGCCGCGCGATGGCGAGGGAGATCCTCAGCCAGATCCTCGAGCGGATGCCCGACTACGTCGTCGACCTCGACAAGGTCGAGCGCGTACCCGCACCAGGGCACCAACACCGGCTGGCAGAAGATTCCGGCGACGTTCACCCCGGGTCCACGGCGCGGCGAGACGCTCGACATCCCCGATGCCACGCTCCCCGATCTCTACTAGTTGCGTACTAGTTGAGGATGAGGCCGCCCTCCATCGGAAGGATCGCGCCGTTGAGATAGGCGCCCTGCGGCGACGCGAGGAACACGACCAGATTGGCGATGTCCTCGGGCTCGGCCATCCGGCCGGCGGGGATGTTGTCGATGAGTCGCTTTCGCAGTGCCGGATCGTCTTGCACCTGCTGTGACATCGCGGTACGGACCGCGCCCGGGCAGATGGCGTTGACACGAATGCCATGCCGTGCGTACGTCAACACCAGCGCTCGTGTCAGGCCGATCACACCGGCCTTCGACGACGCGTACGCAATCGCCGCGCTGCCGATCAGCGCGCCCGAGACGGACGCCGTGAACACGATGCTGCCGCCACCACTGCCGCCACTGGCGCCATCGAGCAGCAGCGGCATCGCATGCTTGCTGCAGAGGTACGCTCCGGTCAGGTTGACGTCGATGGTGCGCTGCCAGGTAGCGATATCGAGGGTGTCGAGCGGGCCGTCGTTGCCGACGCCGTGTCCGAGAAATATGCCGGCGTTGCTGTGCAGCACGTCGAGCCGCCCGTACTCCTGGCGCACGGCAGCGAACGCAGCAACCACCGAGCCCTCGTCGGAGACGTCGCACACTCGCGCCGCAGCACCCTCTCCCAGCGCTGCAGCGACCTGCGACGCTGCCTCGATCTGAACATCGAGGAGCACCACCCGGTAGCCCGCGTTATGCAGGGCGCGGGCCGACGCGGCACCCACTCCAGCGCCCGCTCCCGTCACCACGGCCACCGGGTTCATCGCAGCGCTCTGGTCACTAACCATGGTTATGAATATCATGGACATCCGGCAGTGAGGGAGAGGCGCATGGATGAGATCTCCGCGTTCTTCTCCGCTGATCCCGACGCCATCGCGTGGCCGTACCCCATGTACGAGCGCTGGCAGCAGGGCACCGGCGTGGTCCGCTGGGACGACGGCCCCGCGCTGCTCGTCACTCGCCACCGCGACGTCAAGGCGGTGATGTCGGGGACGTACCCGAACTCGCACAATGGCTACCGGTACGGCCGGCTGGCCGAGGGCGTCGTCTCCCGCCTGCCGCAGGAGCAGCACGAGGTCTTCTTCAAGATCATGGACTTCGAGAGCCTGTTCATGAGCCGCAACGACGGCGAGGAGCATGCGCGCCTGCGGCGCATCTCGGTGCGCGCGTTCACCGCGCGGCGCATCGCGCAGCTGCGCGACTCCATCCAGCGGCACGTCGACGACCTGATCGCCGCCATGGTCGACCGCGCAGGTGCCGACGGCATCGCCGACATCAAGACCGAGCTCGCCAACCAGCTGCCAGTCCGCGTCATCGTCGACCTGATCGGCGTCCCCCAGTCCGACCGGGACGCGATTTGGGAGTGGGGTGAGGCACTCGCCGCACACATGAGCCCGGGCTCGGAGAGCCTGGCACGCGCAGACGCGGCCATCGACGCGTTCAAGGACTACGTCCGTGCGATGGTCGAGCGGCTCCATCGCACCGGCGACGGTCCCGAGCTCGCTCGGATCATGCTCGAGGGCCACAGCAGCGAGGCACTGACCGAGGACGAGCTGGTCGCGATGTTCGTCCTCATCCTGTTCGGCGGGAGCGAGACCACGACGAACCTGCTCGGCAACGGCTTCCTGGCTCTGCAGCGCCACCGCGACGCGTGGGATCAGCTCGTCGCGGATCCCAGCGGGGTTCGCCACTCGATCGAGGAGATGATCCGGTACGACTCGCCGCATCACTACCTGCCGCGCGTCGCGCTCGACGACTTCGAGCTCGGCGGCGAGCGGGTCGAGGCCGGCGACACGCTGATCATCGTCATGGGTGCGGCCAACCGCGATCCCGACGTCTTCTCCGAACCCGCCCACTTCGATATCACTCGTCGCAATGCTGCCGAGCACCTGTCGTTCGGCTTCGGCGCGTACTTCTGCCTCGGCGCAGCGCTGGCCCGGCTCGAGGGCGAGGTCGTCTTCGAGACGCTGGTACGCCGGTTCCCGCATGCCCGCCTGCTCAGTGATGACGCGGCCGACATCACCTACGGCGGCAGCGCGATGCTGCGCGCAATCCAGCAGCTGCCGACCGAGCTCGGCAAGTCCGCGTGACGTACGACTTCATGCACAGCTCCGACGCCGTCGCGCTGACGACGACGACCGGATCGTGCACCTTTGCCGAGCTGGACGACCGCGCGGCGCGGGTCGCTGCCGGCTTGGTGGCCGCAGGACTGCAGCCGGGTGACCGGGTGTTGGCGGTGCTCCCCAACGGGCAGGAGTTGATCGAGCTGCTGCTCGGCTGCGCACGCAGCTGCACAGTGCTCGTCCCCGTGAACTGGCGGCTGTCGCCGAGCGAAATTCTCGCCATCGCCGAGGATGCCGGTGCACGGGCGATCGTCGCCGGCACTGACCAGCCATATGAGACGTGGCTCACTGAGCAGCACCCCGAGAGCGTGCAGCATGGGCCTGCAGCCGACGACGTGGTGCTGCAGGTCTACACGTCGGGAACCAGCGGACGACCCAAGGGCGTGCTGATCACCTACGGAAATCTGGCCGCGAAAGTGCCTGGAGCGGCACAGGCGTGGCGGTTCGGGCCGGACGCTGTGAGCTTGCTGGGCACGCCGATGTTCCACGTCGGCGGGCTCGGCTGGGCCCTGGTCGGCCTGCACAGTAGTGCGCGCACGATCGTCGTCGGGCCGACCCCACCGGCTGAGCTCGCGGAGCTGCTGCGGCGAGAGCGGGTCACGCATGCCTTCCTCGTGCCCACGCAGCTGCAGGGGCTTTGCGACGTTGCCGGATCGGAAGGCTTCCCCAACCTTCGCGTCGTCGTCTACGGCGCCGCGCCGATGAGCGCAGCGACCCGAGCCGCCGTCGTGGAGACGTTCGACTGCGCCCTGGTGCACGTGTATGGCATGACGGAGACGACGGGCACCATCACCCAGCACGAGCACGCCCACGATGACGCTGCGACTGACGTCCCCTGTGCCGGACGGCCGTACCCCTGGATCGAGCTGACCATCCGCGACCCCGCAACCTGCATGACGCTGCCTCCCGGCTCGCCGGGCGAGATCTGGACCCGATCGGAGCAGAACACACCCGGCTATGCCGGCGACCCGGTCGCAACCCGGCGCCTCCTCACTGCGGACGGTTGGCTGCGCACCGGCGACATCGGCTACCTCGACGATGACGGCGAGCTCTTCGTCACCGACCGGCTCAAGGAGATGATCATCACCGGCGGTGAGAACGTCGTGCCCGCCGAGGTCGAATCGGTGCTGCGCGAGCACGACGACATCGCCGACGTCGCGGTGGTCGGACTGCCCGACCCGCGCTGGGGCGAGGTGGTGACCGCCGTCGTCGTCCCGCGACCCGGTCGCACGCCCACGCTCGACGACGTCGTGGCCTTCTCCGCCGACCGGCTCGTCGGCTACAAGCGGCCGCGCGCCCTGCACCTCGTCGGCGAGCTACCCCGCGGCATGACCGGCAAGGTGCGCAAGCACGCACTGGTGGAGGAGCTGTCCCGTGATCACTGAACCGGTGCGCATCCTCGGCTTCGTCAACCACATCGCGCCCGCGCCCGACATCGAGGAGTCGATCGCGCGAGCGCTCGAGTGGGGCGTCGACGTCATCGTCGCCCAGGGCACCGGCAGCGACTGGGGGCCATACTGGCTCGGCTCAGGCGAGCAGGTCGCGGCCAATGTCGCCGCGAACGTCCGCCCCTATCTGCGGGCTGCGCGCGAGCACGGCATCCCGTTCGTGCTCTCCGTCGGCATCGCCGGCGCAAACGTCCACCTCGATCGCTGCCTGCGGCAGCTCGACGATCTGTGTGTCGAGGAGGGCTGGGATCCCGAGATCGCGGTGATCCGGTCCGAGTTGAGTGCGTCGTACGTTGCAAGCCGCATCGATGACGGCGTGGCCTGCGTACCGGCGAGTGACGGGACCGGCCTGTCCGCGCGGCTCACGCGCGGCGACGTCGAGGCGACGGAGCGGATGGTCGCGCTGATCGGACCCGAACCGGTCATGGCAGCGCTCGCCCACGGCGTCGATGGCGTCATCACCGGTCGGGCGCTCGACATCGGGCTGTTCATGGCGTACCCGATGCTGCGCGGTCTGCCCACCGCAGTGGCGGCGCACGCGGGGAAGCTGCTGGAGTGCGGCGGGCTGGCCCTGGAGCCGGGCGACTCCGGTCAGTGCATCTGGGCGAGCCTCGACGCCGACGGCTTCGAAGTCCGCTCGCCGAATCCGCGGTACGCCGCGACCGTGCGGTCGCTGGTGTCGCACACGTTCTACGAGCGGTCGCATCCGACGCTCGAGGAGAACCCCGGCGGCGTGCTCGACCTGGGTGACGCGACCTACGTCGAGACCGAGCATGGCGTGCGCTGCAGCGGGGCACGCTGGCATCGAGCGGCCGTACACCGTGCTCGTCGAGGGCGCGCGTCGCGAGGGGTTTCGGGCGATGTCGATGCTCGGCGTACGCGAGCCGGCGCTGCTCGCGCAGATCCGTCAGTGGACCGACAGCGCCGAGCAGACGCTGCGCAGCTCACCGCGCTTCGCCGACGCCATCGCCGACGGGCGGCTGAGAGTCAGCACTCGGATCTACGGGCTCGACGGTGTCCTCGGACCGCTGGAGCCGAATCCGAACGTGACGGGGCACGAAGCTGCGGTCGTCCTCGACGTCGTGGCCGACGACCGGCAGCTCGCCGAGGAGGCCGCGTACTTCGGCTTCATCCGGCTGTTCATCGGCCCGTACCCGGGTCGGCGAACGACGGCCGGCAACGCCGCAGCGCCGTACATGCCCGTCGTGATCCCGGTGTCGGACGTCTACACGTTCTCCGTCTACCACCTGCTGCCGCTGGACGATCCGCTCGAGCCATTTCCGGTGACCGTGCAGCGGCTGGGAAGAAGAGTCGCCCATGCTGCTGTCTGAGCGCGCAATCATCATCCGCAGCAAGAACGCCGGGCCGTTCTCCCTCACCATCGATGTGTTCTTTGCCGATGCGGCGTCGTACGAGGTCGCGCGCAGCTCGGCGTTGCTGACCGTTTCCGGTGTCGCCCGCGCGTATGGAGTCGACGAGAGCAGCGTCAAGGGCGTCTGGTGGGACGACCGCATCCGCGGCGCCAAGGTGAGCTTGCTGCGCTGGTCGTCGAGCAGCGATCCGTTCTGCAGTGACCTGTTCGGCGCTCACCTGCACACCCCGCTCGCGGGCAGTGAGCTGGTGTGACGATGGAGTTCGGGATCCTGCTCACGTCGGTGTACGACGCCACGACGGACGCACGGCAACAGCGCCGCGAGCACGAGGAGCTCGTGAGCACCGCCGAGCAGCTCGGGTTCGGGTTGATGGTTGCCGGGCAGCACTTCCTCGGCGCGGAGCTGCGGTATTTCCAGCCGATCCCGTGGCTGACACACATGGCCGCGCACGCTCCGACGATGCAGACCGCGACCGGCATCGTCCTGCTGTCGATGGTGAATCCGGTCGACGTTGCCGAGCAGATGGCGACGCTCGACGTGCTCACCGACGGCCGCGCGATCTTCGGCGTGGGCCTCGGCTACAGCGCCCACGAGTTCGCTGCGTTTGGCGTCGAACCGGGCACGCGAGTGGCGCGATTCGAAGAGTCGCTGACCCTCGTCCGCGCTCTCTGGTCCGGCGATGTCGTTGACTTTTCCGGAAGGTTCTTCAGCGTTGCCGGTGCTCGCCCCGCGGTACGGCCGTTGCAGAAGGACGGCCCGCCGGTGTGGATCGGCGGCCAGGCGCGGGCGGCGGTGCAGCGCGCTGCTCGACTCGGGGACGCGTGGTATGCCCCGCCGTTTCCCACGCACGTCGAGCTCGTCGAATTGCGTCGCCTCTTCCTCGAGACACGGGCGGCGCATCACCTGCCCACGGTCGGCGATTTCCCGGTACGGCGTGAGCTGCTGATCGCGCCGAGCCGCGCCGTCGCGATCGACGCGGCGTTGCAGCGTTACCGCGCGCGCTACGAGACGTACCGGAAGTGGGGCCTGTCTGGTGAAAACACTCCGGTCGAGCAGAGCGGGGAGCAGGTGCGCACCGACATCGAAGACCGGTTCCTGCTCGGGTCGGCATCGGAATGCGTCGAGCAGCTGGAGCGGTTGCGGGTGGACAGCGGCATGACGCACTTCGTCTTCAAGCCGCACTGGCCCGGTCTGCCGCACGCCGAGGCGATGCGGCAGCTGGAGCTGTTCGGGACATCGGTGCTGCCGGCGGTGGGTCGCTGATGCGGCTCGAACCGGGGCAGGTCGCCGTGGTCACCGGCGCGGCCAGCGGCATCGGACGTGCGCTGGCCGACGCGTTCGCGTCGCGCTCACTGCATGTCGTCGTCGCCGACGTGGAGGTCGACCCGCTGCGAGTGGCCGCCGAGGAGATTCGCGCGGCGAACGACGTCGACGTGCTGGATGTCGTTGTCGACGTCACCGATGCCGATGCGGTGCTGCGCCTTCGCGACGCCGTGCTCGACCACTTCGGCCGGGTGGACGTGCTGTGCAACAACGCCGGCGTCGTCGGCCCGCGGCTGCCGACCTGGCAACAACGCCTCGAGGACTGGACCTGGATCGTCGACGTCAACCTGTGGGGCGTCGTGCACGGGTTGGCCGCGTTCCTTCCCGTCATGGTCGAGGCCGGCCGCGGCCATGTCGTCAACACGTCCTCGATCGCCGGGCTCGTTCCGGTGCCCGGTGGCGGCAATGCGCCGTATGCCGCGTCCAAGTACGCCGTCGTCGGGTTGACCGAGACGCTCGGGATCGAGCTGGCCGAACATGCGCCCGGCGTACACGTGACCGTGCTGTGCCCCGGCCCGGTGGCGACCCGCATTTACGAGGCCGAGCGCAACCGTCCGGCGGCACTGCGCGGACCCGGCGCAGCACCCAAGCCGCTGCCGTCCGCGTTCGCACATGGCTGGCCATCAATGCCGCCATCGGTGGTGGCGGAGCAGGTGCTCGATGCCATCGAGAAAGAGCGGCTGTTCGTGGTTCCCTCGCCGGAGACCGTCGAGGACATTCGCGCGCGGACGGCCCGGCTCGACGCCGACCTGCCGTGACCGCCGCAACCGCTGCCGTCCGGCGTACCGATCGGCCACTGCCGGCAGCCGCGCTCATCGCGCTGTTCGCTCTCATCGGGCTGAACCTGCGGTCGGTGTTCGGCGCCGTACCGCCGCTGCTCGACGACATCGGCGCGGATCTCGCACTGTCCGGCTTCGCTCTCAGCCTGCTGACCGCGATCCCCACCCTGTGCCTGGGCTTGCTCGCCCCGCCGGCGTCACGGCTGGCGCTGCGGATCGGGCACGAGCAGGTTACGGCCGCTGCCTTGGTCGTGCTGACGCTCGCCGAGGCGCTGCGCCTCGCCGGTTCCGTCGTGGCGCTGCTCTACCTCTCGACGTTTCTCACCGGCGCCGCGATCGGCGCCATCTCGACGATGATGCCGGCCTTGCTCGGCTATCACCTGGAGTCGCGACCCGGGCTCGGTGCCGGTGTCTACTCCACCGCGATGGCGACCGCGTCGGCGTGCGCCGCATGGCTTGCCGTCCCCCTCGCGACCAGCCTCGGCGGGTGGAACCGGTCGCTGGCATCGTGGTCGCTGCTCACCGCTGTCACGACCGCCTGCTGGTTGCTGGTGCTGCCGCGGCTCACCCGGCCCGCGTCTGCACAGCCAACGGAGCCCGAAGCGAGTGGGTTGCCCTGGCGCAGTCGCACGGCGTGGCTCCTCACGGCGTACTTCGCCCTGCAGACATTCGTCGGTTTCGCGGCTATGACGTGGGTTGCCCCGGCGTACCGAGACGCAGGCTGGAGTGCTGACGCTGCGAGCCGGCTCCTCTCTGTGTTCTTCGCGATCCAGATCGTCGGCATGCTCGTCCTGCCTGCGATCACCGACCGCACGACAGATCGCCGCCCGGTGCTCCTGCTGTCATCGGGGACCTGCACGCTCGGTTTGCTGTGCCTGGCGGCGACCCCGTCGCTCGCCTGGGTCGGTGCGGTGCTGTTCGGACTCGGGATCGGCGGCGGCTTCGCGGTAGGCCTCGTGCTGCTCGTCGACGTGACCCGCAGCCGCGCGGAGGCCGCTCGCCTGTCGGCGATGGTCTTCCTGCTGTCCTACACCTTCGCCACCCTGGGGCCCGTCCTCGTCGGGGTCCTGCGCGATGTCACCGGTGGGTACGCGCTGGGCTTCTGGTGCCTGACCGTCGCGGGTCTGGGGTTGGTGGCCGTCGTGCCGTTCCTGCGCCCCAGCCTCGACCTGCTTGATCGGGACCCTTGTCCCGCGAATGATTGATGAATACCATGCGCATAGACTGCTGACCAGTTCGGAGGATCCCATGGGCCTGACCACCGAGGAACGCGTACGTCGGCTGGAAGACAGGGCCGCGATCCAGGACCTCGCGGTGATGTACGGCTACGTGATGGACGAGCGTGTCGTCGACGGGATTGCGCGGCTCTTCACCGACGATGCGACGCTGCGTTCAGCCGACGGTGTCTTCGCCGCGACCGGCCTCGACGAGATCGTGAAGACGTACCAGGGCCGCTTCGACGTGCTCGGCCCGACCAACCACTTCGTGCACGGCCACGTGGTGCAGTTCGACGATGCTGAGCCGGACGTCGCGACCGGCATCGTCTCGTCGCACGCCGAGGTCGTCCGCAATGACCAGCCGATGTGGGTGGCGCTGCGCTACCAGGACACCTACCGGCGCACGCCGGAGGGCTGGCGGTTCGCCGACCGGCTGATGTCCTACATGTATTACGTGGACGTGCGCGAGTACGCCGAGGTGCTCGGGCAGGAGCTGCGGGTGCGGACGTACGACCAGCCAGCCCCAGGCGACTGGCCGCAGTCGCTGCGCGGCGAGTCCGTCGACTGGGTGACGGGGTATCTCGACTAGCGCGCAGCCACCTGCGGTTCTGCGCAACTGGCAGTGATGCGATACGCCTCGAGTTAGGGCGATACGCCCTCTATAACAGGCGTATTACCCGAAATGATCACGTATACGTGATCATTTCGACGGGCCGGGCGGGTCGGAACTAGCCCGCGTGGACGGCGCTCTGCAGCACCGAGATCGCCCGCTCCGGGCAGCTGTCGACGCCGAGCTGGGCGTCGGCCTCGAGCTCGGGCGGCACCGGATCGACCATGACGATGGAGTGCCCGTCCTCGGGATCCAACTCGTAGACGTCAGGTGCGCTCATGTGGCAGACCCCATGACCCTGGCAGACGTCCAAGTCCACTCCGACACGCATGACGGATCCCCTTCGACCAGCTCGGAGGTACGGCCCTCCGCTGCTATTTAGGATAAGGATTATCACCTTAGCGGGCGTCGCTTGTGCCGTCGAGACCCGACCGGCCCCACGGTGTATGAGGCGTCAGCGCCCTATCGGGGACGAACCTCGCGGACGTCGAGCGGGTTGTCGCCGCAGGCGCTCTGCAGCTGGGGCATCGGCGCGCCGTAGATGCTCGACCCGGCGCCCTCATCGAGGTTCGCCGCCGCGGAACCGATCAGGGTCCAGCGGACCGTTGACGTCACCAGGTCGACGCAATCACCAGACCGGCTGACCGTGCCAGACACCGTCACCGGCTTGATCTGATCAGACGGGTTGGTCGGCGGCTTCGGGGGCGATGTCACCGTCGGCGGTGGCACGCTGCTGAGCGGTGGACGGGTAGTTGTCTCGGGCGTTGGCGTACCGCTGGAGCCAGCGTCTGATCGGGTTGACTCCCCGTCGCTCGAATCGCTGCCGCAACCCGCGCCCAGGGCAAGCAGCAGGACGGCGAGCAGGCCCCACCGCTGCGCGCCATCGCGTGCCTCCCGATGCTCGTCACAGTGCTTCGACGAGCGCCATGCTGTTTCTCGAATCGAGATCTTCGCTCTGCAAGTGCTCACGGAGAGCACTCGAACACGGAGTGCAACTGGCAATTCGGCTACTCACCGCCATGAGCTGCGGCGTCGAGCGCGTGTCGGATGTCGTCGGCGAGGTCGTTGGGGTCCTCGCATCCAACGCTTAGCCGGATGAATCCGGCGGGTACGTCGTCTCCGCCCCAGCGATCGCGACGCTCGGCGCTGCTCACCACACCGCCGAAGCTCGTCGCCGGCCAGATCACCTTCGCCGACGCGAGGAACCGATCCGCCGCCGCGCCATCGGCGAGCGTGAACGACACCACCTGTCCGTACCGATCCATCTGCCGCTGTGCGACCTCGTGGGCCGGATCGGCCGGGATTCCCGGATAGCGGCAGTCGAGCACCGCCGGGTGACCGTGAATGAGCGATGCAAGCGCAAGCGCGGTCGCGCACTGCCGTTCCAGTCGGACGTCGGCCGTCGCGAGAGAGCGGTGCGCGAGCCAGGTCTCCATCGGGCCGGCGATCCCGCCGAATCGTGTCCGGACCGTCTGGATGGGCGCGAGCAGCTCCTCACGTGCTGCTGCGACGTGACCGATCAGCAGGTCGGCATGCCCCGTCAGCGCCTTGCTGTCGGACGCAACCACGTAGTCGGCGCCGAGTCTCAGCGGTTGCTGGTTCAGACAGGTGGCCGTGGTGTTGTCGACCGCCACCAGCGCGCCCGCCTCGTGCGCTGCCGTCGCAAGTGCGGCGATGTCGCAGGCATCCAGGCGGGGGTTCGTGGGTGACTCCAGCCACAGCAGGCGACAACCGTCCAGCAACTCTCGCTGCGCATCCCCCGCGGTCGGTGCGGTGCGGACCTCGATGCCTCGCGTGGCGAAGAAATCGTCAGCCAGCAGGCGCGTCGTGTAGTACGCATCCCCGGGAAGGACGGCGACGTTACCTGGCTGCAGCGTTGCCAGCAGCACCGCCGACACCGCGGCCATACCCGAGCCGAAGACGAGCGCCGGGCCGCCCTCGAGCTCGCTGATGGCGCGCTCGTACGCCGTCCACGTCGGGTTGGCCATCCGTGCGTACCCGTACGGCGTGTCCGCGGGGTTACCGGGCAGGAGGTAGGGCGCCGCGAAGGTTGGCCCGGCCAGGAACGGCTCACCAGTACCAGGACGTTCACGTCCGGCGCGCACAACGCGGGTGGCGATCCGAGTGGTCGTCATGCCGGCAGTGTTGCGGTGACGTACGGCACACGCCTTCTCGGGTTCGCCGGGAAGCGCGAGCGGGCATTCTCACGTTGTTATCGGTAGCGATCGAACGGAGGCTGCCATGGCTCGGACAACGGCACGGTGGGCGGGACTGCTCGGCGTGGCGCGTGCCCTGCGCGCTGCAAACCGACCGGGCGGCCCAGGTCTCGGCGAGCAGCTGTCGGCCGTACCGCGCATGGTCGGTGCCTCTGTCCAGGGCCGCTACGACGGGCTGTCGCGTGGGCGACTGGCGATGATCGTCATGCTGCTGCTCTACGTGATATCGCCGATCGACTTCCTGCCCGAGGGGCTTCTCCTGGTGTTCGGCCTCGTCGACGACGCCGCCATTGCCGCGGTGATTGCGGGTTGGCTGCTTGGTGAAGCCGACAATTACCTCACCTGGGAACGGCGCGGCATGTTCGTCGTTCCCGGCAAGACGCTGCCTGGCGAGACGATCTACCGCGGCGTGTAGAGCCAGGGCTCCTTCAGGTCGAAGAACGTCGGCTCGCCGACCTCGAGCTTGTTCATCTCTTCCATCTGTTGCGATAGCTCGGGCGGCGGGGGCTTCTTCTCGCCCTCCCGGGCCTCGGCCTCAGTCGTGAAGTAGAGCGCCATCGTGTAGGCGCCGCCCTCGTGGCTCGCGCCGACACTGCCCAGGATGTCGGGACGGTAGGCCGCCCAGTCGCTGGAATCCTCGCTCATGAGCTCCCAGGAGCGGTCGGGATCGCTGCTTCGGCCCTGGATGATCTGCACGAATCCGGCGTTCTCGGGGTCGCCCTGCAGATCGACGATCACGTCGTTGCTGTCGGAGAATGTCGCTTCGCCATCGAAGAGTTGCGCCGCGCGAGACCACCACGCGTCTTGCTCAGGGCGATTGCTGTTGGTGCGTGCCGCGTCCTCATCCTGGAATCGCACCACGGAGATGAACCGTCCATCGTCGGTGACGCCGGCGGTCGTTCCCAGCCAGCCGGTGGCGTCACCTGACAGGTCACGTACCCAGGTATCGAGCGTCTCGCGGACCTGCGCCGGTTCCGACACCGAACCCTGGATCACCTGAACGAACACTGCGAACTCCCTCCGGTCGTGGCTGGAGGTCGACGTTACGACGATGCGGCTACGGCGTCGAGACCGCCGGGCTCACTTCCGGAACGGCGCTGGGAAGGGCGAGTGAGCGCCGCGGCCAGTTTCGCATCGATAGCTGATCCACAGCGACGTGGCCTTCCGCGCCCGCCTACTGACATTGCCTGACTCTCCGGCCTTGCCTGACGGCATCCGCCTGCTGGATTCGCCATCGCTTGGGAGATCGGTGCTAGCCCTGGGCGGGTAGCGGCAGCGCCCCGAGCTGCTGGAACAGCCCCAGCCGGTCGTAGGCGACCCAGTCTTCGGCCAGCTTGCCGTCGGCGAAGCGCCCCGTGATGATGACGCCCCAGGTGACCCGGCGACCACTGGCCGCGATGCCTTGCCAGACGCCCCGCTGCGTGGCTCGCCATTGGCCCCTCCACGCGCCGCGGTCCTCGGTACAGAAGAGATTCTCAAGGGTGTAGACGGCGTCGGGAAACGCGGCGAAGAAGCCCTCCATACCCTCTCGCCAGGAGGCGATGCCATGCAGCGGCGGGGACCCTTGCCAGCTAGAAACGAGATCGGGGGCGAGCAAAGCCTCGAGCCCGCTGAGGTTGTGCTCGTTGAAAACGTCGGCGATAAGGCGGTGCACCAGCGCCTCGTTCTGCTCGGCTCCCATCTCTGCGCTCCTACCCATGTCGCCGTCTACGGTCGGTCGTCGCGAGGCTCGACCGCCTGCCGCACCCAAGGTGCAGCATCGCATAGGGGACACCGTGCAACTCGCCAAGCGGACAGTGGAGACGAGGGGACTTGAACCCCTAACCCCTGCCTTGCAAAGGCAGTGCTCTGCCAGTTGAGCTACGTCCCCGAGACGCTGCAGACGACGGTACCCGTTCAGCCAGAAAGCGTTCGCCGTTGACGTCGCCCGGGCAACGCTGGTGTCTCAAGATCCGCGATGGGGGGAGGGTTGCCCTGATGAAGGTGGGTCTAGCGCAGGTCGGGCGTCACGGGGTCGGTGGCTTCGTTCCACAGGTCCTGCTCCGCGCGCTGCGCGGAGTAGCGCCGGTAGGCGAGGAGGCCGCCGACGGCAGCGACTGCGGCAACGAGCAGCTTCTTCACGCGAGGACCTCCGGAGCGATGGAACGTGGGCCTGGGTGGACTTGAACCACCGACCTCATCCTTATCAGGGATGCGCTCTAACCGGCTGAGCTACAGGCCCGGGGTGCCCTGCAGTGTAGACGAGCCCCGCCACGCGTCCCGTCCAACCCCAGTCACGCAACGATCATGGAGTTACGGGAACGACACGCCGTGCAGAACGTCCCGTAAGCCCATGATCCTTTCTGGAAGGCGGGGCCCGGCGGGTGGGGTGGGACGAGTTACTCGGGGTCGGCGAGGATGACTTCGAGGCCACCGACGAACGACGCCGACAGGTTGTAGAGGAACGCCGCCAGCGTCGCCAATGCGGTGATGATGAACACGTTCACCACGCTCAGCAGGGTGGCGAAGCCGGTCACCCGCCCGAGCGAGACCGCGCGCTGGAGGTCGAAGCCCTCTGTCTCGTTGCCACCGGTGACGTCGCGAATCGTGGTGCCGAGGCTGTTCCAGACACCCATGTACTCGAGCATCAGCCACAGCCCGGCGACCGCGACGATGACGACGATGCCGGCTGCGATGGACAGCAGGAAGGAGAGCTTCATCACCGACCAGGGATCGACCCGGGCCAGCCGCAGCCGCGCCTTGCGCCCGGCCTTGGCCGTCGGCACGTTGGGCGAGGGGGCCTTGGGCGGGATGCTGCCGCCGGTCGTCGGCAACGGCGTGACCTTGGCCTGCCCATTGGACGGCGTGCCCATCGCCGGGGGAGCGGTCGGTTGCGGCGCCGCAGGCTGGGTTGGCGTCGCGGGCGCCGTCGGTGCCGAGGTGAGCGACGCCTTGCCCGACCCGACCGTCGGCCCGGACGCGCGGGCGCTGGAATAGTCCGCGTTGCCGTAGCTCGTCACGGAGGAACCTCCTCGAGGGGCGGACTCACCAGGACCATTGTCCTGCCATACCGCCGGTGGTGCACTCACGAGGATGCCTGACCATTGCCAGGCGGGGCAGTCGGGTCATCCTCGATCGCAAACTCGGTTGTGTAATCCGCCACGTCCTCGTCGGACCCCCCCTTAGGCGTATCAACGGTGACGCCGCCGTCCAGGTCGGTCGAGTCGGCGCCAACGGCTGCCTCGTCGATGACGTCCTGGGCGGAGGCCTCGGCGTTGCGAGCGATGGCGACGACGCTGTCGCCCTCGGCGAGGCTCACGAGCCTCACCCCCATGGTGTCACGTCCCGTGCGCCGCACCTCCGCCGCACGAGTACGGATCACGCCGCCACCCGACGTGATCGCGAGCACCTCGTCGCTGTCCTGGACGTTGAGCGCCCCAACCAACCGCCCCCGCGCTTCGGTGATGCGGGCGGTACGGATGCCGAGCCCGCCGCGACCCTGGATGCGGTACTCGTCGATCGACGTGCGCTTGGCATAGCCGCCGTCGGTCGCCACCAGCACGTCGGATTCCGGCCGGGCGACCATCATCGCGAGCAGCTCGTCTCCATTGGAGAACCGCATGCCGATCACGCCGGACGTCGCCCGCCCCATCGGCCGCAACGCCTCGTCGGTGGCCGTAAACCGCAGCGACTGCGCACCAGCGCTCACCAGCAGCAGGTCGTCGGACTCGCCGATCAGGCGCGCCGAGATGACCTCGTCGTCCTCGCGCAGGTTGATCGCGATCACGCCACCGCTGCGCGGCGAGTCGAACTCGCCCAGCCGCGTCTTCTTCACCAAGCCCCGGCGGGTGGCGAGCACGAGGTAGGGCGCCACGGCGTAGTCGCGCAGATCGAGCACCTGAGCGATGCGCTCGTCCGGCTGGAACGCGAGCAGGTTCGCGACGTGTTGGCCGCGGGCGTCGCGTCCCGCCTCTGGCAGCTCGTACGCCTTCGCGCGGTAGACCCGGCCCTTGTTCGTGAAGAACAGGATCCAGTCGTGCGTGGTTGTCACGAAGAAGTGCTCGACGATGTCGTCCTGCCGCAGCGCCGCTCCGCGCACGCCCCGGCCGCCGCGCCGCTGGGCGCGGTAGAGGTCGGTCTTGGTGCGCTTGGCGTAGCCGCCGCGGGTGATCGTGACGACGACGTCTTCCTCGGCGATGAGGTCCTGGATCGACATGTCGCCGTCGTACGGGATCAGCTGCGTGCGCCGAGCATCGCCGAACCGCTCGGTGATCTCGGCGAGCTCGTCGCTGATGATGTGTCGCTGCCGCTCGGGCGAGGCGAGGATCTCGTTGTAGTCGGAGATCTGCGCCATCAGCTCGTTGTATTCGTCGGTGAGCTTCTGCCGCTCCAGCGCGGCCAGCCTGCGAAGCTGCATGTCGAGGATCGCCCGCGCTTGCAGCTCGTCGATCTCGAGCAGCTCCATCAGGCCAGCCTGCGCGTCCTCGACGGTAGCGCTGCGCCGGATGAGCGCGATCACCTCGTCGATCGCGTCCAGCGCCTTGAGCAGACCGCGCAGGATGTGGGCGCGCTCCTCGGCCTTGCGCAGCCGGTACCGCGTGCGCCGCACGATGATGCCGACCTGGTGGTCGACCCAGTGCCGGACGAACGCGTCGAGAGACAGCGTCCGCGGCACCCCGTCGACGAGCGCCAGCATGTTCGCGCCGAACGTGTCCTGCAGCTGGGTGTGCTTGTACAGGTTGTTGAGAACGACCTTCGCGACGGCGTCGCGGCGCAGCATGATGACCAGCCGCTGGCCGGTGCGGCCGCTGGACTCGTCGCGGATGTCGGCGATGCCCTGCACCCGGCCGTCGTTGTGCAGGTCGGCGATCTTCTGCGCGAGGTTGTCGGGGTTGACCTGGTACGGCAACTCGGTGATGACCAGCTGCGTCCGGCCGCGGTTGTCCTCCTCGATCTCGACGACTGCGCGCATGGTGATCATGCCCCGACCGGTGCGGTACGCGTCCTCGATGCCGCGCCGCCCGACGACCAGCGCACCGGTCGGAAAGTCCGGACCTGGAATGCGCTGCATCAGTTCGGCGAGCAGCTCCTCGTTGGACGCTTGTGGGTGCTCGAGGTACCACTGCACCCCGGACGCGACCTCGCGCAGGTTGTGCGGCGGCATGTTCGTCGCCATGCCGACGGCAATCCCTGCCGAGCCGTTGACGAGCAGGTTCGGGAAGCGGCTCGGCAAGATGACCGGCTCGAGCGTGCGCCCGTCGTAGTTGGGCTGGAAGTCGACCGTCTCCTGGTCGATGTCGCGCACCATCTCCATGGCAAGCGGCGCCAGCCGGCACTCGGTGTAGCGCATCGCCGCTGCTGGGTCGTTCCCCGGCGAGCCGAAGTTGCCCTGCCCGGAGATGAGGGGGTAGCGCATCGACCAGGTCTGCGCGAGCCGGACGAGGGTGTCGTAGATCGCACTGTCGCCGTGCGGATGGTAGTTGCCCATGACGTCGCCGACGACGCGCGAGCACTTGGAGAACCCGCGGTCGGGGCGGTAGCCGCCGTCGTACATCGCGTACAGCACCCGGCGGTGCACCGGCTTCAATCCGTCGCGCACGTCCGGCAGCGCCCGCCCGACGATCACGCTCATCGCATAGTCGAGGTAGGAGCGCTGCATCTCGACCTGCAGGTCGACCGGCTCGACCCGATCCATCTCGGGCGGCTCGGGAGGCAGCAGAACGTCGGTCATGAGGGAGTAGCAGTCCTAACAGTCAGATATCGAGGAACCGAACATCCTTGGCGTTACGCTGGATGAACGTGCGCCGGGACTCGACGTCCTCGCCCATGAGCACGCTGAACAGCTCGTCGGCCTGAGCCGCGTCGTCGAGGGTGACCTGCAGCAGCACGCGATTCGCCGGGTCCATGGTGGTGTCCCACAGCTCCTCGTGATTCATCTCGCCGAGACCCTTGTAGCGCTGGATCGCTTCGTCGCGGTTCTTGGCGAGCTTCTTGCCGGCGGCGAGCCCGGCGGTGAGGGCGGCGTCGCGCTCCCGATCGGAGTACACGTACTCGTCCGGCTCGCGACCGGACCAGTTGATCTTGTACAGCGGGGGTTGCGCGAGGTAGACGTGTCCGGTCTCGACGAGGGGACGCATGAACCGGAACAGCAGCGTCAGCAGCAGGGTCCGGATGTGCTGGCCATCGACGTCGGCGTCGGCCATCAGCACGATCTTGCCGTAGCGCAACTTGTCGATGTCGAAGTCCTCGTGGATGCCGGTGCCGAGCGCGGAGATCAGCGCCTGCACCTCGGTGTTCTGCAGCACCCGGTCGATGCGGGACTTCTCGACGTTGAGGATCTTGCCGCGGATCGGGAGGATCGCCTGCGTCGCCGGGTCGCGCGCCGACTTCGCCGAGCCGCCGGCGGAGTTGCCCTCGACGATGTAGATCTCGCATTCCTCGGGGTTGGTCGAGGAACAGTCGGCGAGCTTGCCCGGCAGGCCGCCGCCGCCGAGCAGGCCCTTGCGATTGCGCGCCAGGTCGCGCGCCTTGCGGGCGGCAATCCGGGCGGTCGCCGCCGCGAGGGACTTACGGGCGATCTCCTTGCCCTCGCTCGGATTCTGCTCGAACCACGCGCCCAGGCGCTCGTTGACGATCTTCTGCACGAACGTACGAGCCTCGGTGTTACCGAGCTTGGTCTTGGTCTGTCCCTCGAACTGCGGCTCGCCGAGCTTGACCGACACGATCGCGGTCAGGCCCTCGCGGATGTCCTCGCCGGTGAGGTTGGCGTCCTTGTCCTTGAGGACGTTCCACTCCTTGGCGAAGCGGTTGACGAGCGACGTCAGCGACGCCCGGAACCCCTCCTCGTGGGTGCCACCTTCGTGGGTGTTGATCGTGTTGGCGAAGGTGTAGACCGACTCGGTGAAGCCGGCGTTCCACTGCATCGCCACCTCGACCGAGATCCGACGATCGGTGTCCTCCGCTTCGAATTCGATCAGGGCCGAATAAGCGGTGCCCTTCTTTGCATTGAGGTAGCGAACGAAGTCGGCGATGCCGCCGTCGTAGTGGTACGTCACCTCGCGCGGCGCGCCGTCCTCGCTGAGCTCGACCCGCTCGTCGCGCATCCTGATGGTGAGGCCCCTGTTGAGGAACGCCATCTCCTGGAAGCGGCGCGACAGGGTCTCGAAGTCGTACTGCGTCGTCTCGAAGATGTCCGGGTCGGCCCAGAACGTGAGCGTGGTGCCCGACTCGGTGCTCGGCGGTCCCGGCACGACCTCGGTGGCTGGACGGCTGGCGACGTAGTCCTGGGCCCAGGTCGAGCCCTCGCGGCGGATCTCGATCGTCAGCCGCGACGACAGCGCGTTGACGACCGACACGCCAACGCCGTGCAGTCCACCGGAGACGGCGTAGCTGCTGCCGCCGAACTTGCCGCCCGCATGCAGCGTGGTGAGGACGACCTCGACCGCCGGCCGATGCTCGACCGGGTGCTCATCGACCGGGATTCCGCGGCCGTTGTCATCGACCGTGACCCCGCCGTCTGCGCGCAGGGTGACGTCGATGCGGTCGGCGTAGCCCGCGAGTGCCTCGTCGACGGAGTTGTCGACAACCTCGTAGACGAGATGGTGCAAACCGCGCTCGCCGGTCGACCCGATGTACATGCCCGGCCGCTTGCGGACGGCATCGAGCCCTTCGAGAACGGTGATCGCGGTAGCGTCGTAGGCGGCGTCAAAGGTCTGGGCGGCCACGTTGTCGGTTGTCCTCCTCATGCTGTGCTCGGGAGCGGGCTGCAGACCTGCGCCTGAGGTGTCTAGTCTACCGGGTCGTACGGGCAGAAATGGCCCGTACGCGCCCGTAACGGGCCCGCTCGCTTTCTGTGAGACCCCGCGTGAGGAGGGGTACGCGGACCGGGGTCGCAATCGCTACCCGTAGGTATCACGCGGCCCTCGTCCCCGCACCGACAGTGGCCCACGCCGCCACGTCGGAGCCTGCGGGCCACGCACGTCGAGGCGTGTCACCGTGCCCGCGCCGACCGTGTCGGCGAGCCGGTGCAGGATCTGTGGAGACAGCAGCCGCACCTGCGTCGCCCAGGCGGTCGAGTCGGCGACCACCGTGAGGGTTCCGTCCTCGAAGGCCTCCGCGTGACAGTGTTCGGCGACCTGGGTGCCGACGATCTCCGCCCAGCGCGCCACCGCGGCCGCACCGGCAGCGGGTGCCTCCCAGCCACGATCGCTGATCAGGCCGTCGATCGCGCTTCCCAGCAGTTGCGGATCGCGGCCGTCCGGGCGGGCGCCGCTGCGCTCCTGCGTCGCTCGACGGGCCGCGGCCCGCGCCCGGGCTTCGTCACGCTTGCCCTGCGCTGTCTGTGGAGCGGCAGAACCCGGCCGTAGCCCGCGCTCGCGGGCCCGGCTGCGCGCCTGGGCAAGCAGGGCTCGTGCCACGTCGATGCCGGACTCGCGGGGAGTGGACGGCTCATCGGACACGGCGCACCTGCCCTTCGGCAACGTCGAACCGCGCCCCGGCGAGCTGCTCCGGCACGTCAGCGGCCACCGCGGCTGTCACGAGGACCTGCTCGGCGGGAGCGACCAGCTCGGCGAGGCGTTCCCGTCGGTCGGCGTCGAGCTCAGCGAACACGTCGTCGAGAATCAGCACCGGCTCGCTCCCCTCCCCGCGCAGCAGGTCGTACGCGGCCAGCCGCAACGCGAGCGCGTAGGACCAGGACTCGCCGTGGCTGGCGTAACCACGCGTCGGCAGCGGGCCCAGCCGAAGCAGCAGGTCGTCACGGTGCGGCCCGACAAGGGAGATCCCGCGATCCAACTCTTGCCGGCGAAGCGCGGACATCTGCGCGAGCAGCGCCGCGGCGAGCACGTCCGCCTCCGGTGGCAGTGGCGCGTCGTCCCCGAGCGAGCTGCGGTAATCCATGGCGGTCGGACCACCGCCGCCACCGCGGCTGAGTTCCTCATATGCCTTGTCGACCAGCGGCGCCAGCGCCGCGACAAGCTCGATGCGCGCTGCAAGCAGCTCGGCGCCGATCCGGGCCAGCTGGTTGTCCCACGCCTCCAGCGTCCGCAGGTCCGGTGAGCGAGTGGCACCGGCCGATTTGAGCAGGGCATTGCGCTGCTTAAGCACCCGGTCGTAGTCGCCGCGGACACTGGCGTAGCGAGGCGCTCGCGCCACCAGCAGTGTGTCGAGGTACGCGCGCCGCTCGGTCGGATCGCCCTTGACGATGGCCAAGTCCTCCGGCGCGAACAACACCGTGCGCAGCACGCCGAGCACATCGCGGGCACGTGGCACCGGACCGCGGTTGATGCGGGCGCGGTTGGCCCGGCCCGGGTTGATCTCCAGCTCCACCAGCGTGGACCGACCGTCGCGAACCACGGCAGTGCGCACGATCGCGCGGGCTGCACCGAGTCGGACCAGCGGTGCGTCGGTCGCCACCCGGTGACTACCAAGCGCAGCGACGTAGCCCAGGGCCTCGACCAGGTTCGTCTTGCCCTGACCGTTCGGCCCCACCAGCGCCGTCCCGCCCGGCTCGAGCGGCAGCTCGAGGTCAGCGTACGACCGGAAGTCCGCGAGCGAGAGGTGGGCGACGTGCACGGGCGACTGTCAGCCGGACAGCCGCACCGGCATGATCAGGTAGCGGTAGTCGGTCTCGGGGTCGGCGTCCATGTCGGCGCAGCCGGTGATGACCGCCGGCTTCGTCGGAATCGTGAACGCCAGCCGCGCGACCGGCGCATCGATCGCGGTGAGCCCGTCGAGCAAGAAGGCCGGGTTGAACGCGATGCTGATGTCATCCCCGTCGAGGCTGGCGTCGATCGCCTCCGAGGCCTGCGCCTCCTCCCCCGTCCCTGCCTCGAGCACGCACTCGCCGCCGCGGAACCCCAGCCGTACCGGTGTATTGCGCTCCGCAACGAGGGACACCCGCTTGACCGCTTCGACGAATGGCGCGGTGTCCAGCCGGGCGACGGTCGTGGACTCCTTCGGGAACAGCGTGCGGTACTTGGGGAATTCGCCCTCGAGCAGCCTGGTCGTGGTCCGCCGACCCCCGGCCTCGAACCCGACGAGTCCCTCGCCCTGCACGCTGGAAGCCAGGGCGACCGTCACCTTGTCGCCCGAGGTCAGCGCCTTGGCCGTGCCGTCGAGCGTGCGCGCGGGGACGAGCGCGACCGCGGTCAGGCCCGACTGCTCGGGCGCCCAGGTGAGCTCGCGCGCCGCCAGCCGGTAGCGGTCGGTGGCCACCAGCGTCAGCTTCTCGCCGTCGATCTCGACCCGGATCCCGGTGAGAACCGGCAGCGTGTCGTCGCGGCCGGCGGCGACCGCGACCTGGCCCACAGCGCTGGCGAAGACCTCGCCCGCGACGGTTCCCGACGCGGTCGGCATGGTCGGCAGCGTCGGGTAGTCGTCCACCGGCATGGTCAGCAGCGTGAAGCGGGTGTTTCCGCAGGTCACCACCACCTTGCTGCCCTCGGTCACGACCTCGACCGGTCGGGCCGGCAGGCTGCGGGCAATATCGGCGAGCAGCCGGCCCGAGACGAGGACCCGACCCGGCTCGCTGACGTCGGCGTCTACCTCGACCCGGGCCGAGACCTCGTAGTCGAACCCGGACAGCCGCAGGCCGGCCGCCCCGGACGACTCCGCCTCGACCAGGACACCGGCGAGCACGGGCACCGGCGGTCGGGACGGCAGGCTGCGCGCCGTCCACGCGACCGCCTCGGCCAGGACGTCACGTTCGACCCGGAACTTCACGCCGTTCCCGCCTCCTCTGTGCTACCGCTCATGTCTACTCGTCCGCCACGGGGAACTCGCTCATCCCCACCCAGGGGCGTTCCGGTGATGAAGTGTGTCTTCATCCTCTGACATCTTTCGTGGACGTCGTCGGGGCGGTGGATGCTGTGGAGATCGGCGTCAGCAGCACCGGCTCCCGCGCATCGACCCAGGTCACGTTGGGGTTGGATATCACGGCGACCGCCAATGCCCGGTGCGACCTCATGTGGACCACGTGCTGGACAGTGGCAGTCGGCTGGGGATGGCGCGTGCAGTCGGGCACCCCCGGTGGGGTCCTCCCCAGCGGATCCCCTACCCTGCCCCCCGCATCCACAGACTTGTCCCCAGGCTGTGGGAGACCACCCACGGGGGCGCTGCCCCCGTGTGCCCCGAAACCGAACGCGACCGAGACGCGCATCACTTCTGCCGCGACTGCTGCTTGATGCGGTTTGTCAGCTCGGTGACCTGGTTGTAGATGGATCGCCGCTCGGCCATGAGCGAGCGCACCTTGCGGTCGGCATGCATGACCGTGGTGTGATCGCGGCCGCCGAACTGCTGGCCGATCTTCGGCAGCGACAGGTCGGTGAGCTCTCGGCACAGGTACATCGCGATCTGCCGGGCATTGACGAGGACCCGGCTGCGACTGGAGCCGCACAGCTCGTCCAGGGACAGGCCGAAGTACGCTGCGGTCTGGGCCATGATCGTCGCGGATGTGATCTCCGGGTCGGCATTGTCGGGGATGAGGTCCTTGAGCACGATCTCAGCGAGCGCCAGGTCGACCGGCTGCCGGTTCAAGCTCGCGAACGCGGTCACCCGGATCAGCGCGCCCTCGAGCTCGCGGATGTTCGTCGAGATCTTGCTCGCGATGAACTCGAGTGCCTCGGGCGGGACGTCCAGGCGTTCCTGAGCGGCCTTCTTGCGCAGGATGGCGATGCGCGTCTCCAGCTCCGGCGGTTGAACGTCGGTGATGAGACCCCATTCGAACCGGTTGCGCAGCCGGTTTTCCAGCGTGACCAGCTGCTTGGGCGGTCGGTCACTGGAGATGACGATCTGCTTGTTCGCGTTGTGCAGCGTGTTGAACGTGTGGAAGAACTCCTCCTGGGTCTGCTCCTTGCTCTCCAGGAATTGGATGTCGTCGACGAGCAGGATGTCGACATCGCGATGCCGGCGGCGAAAGCCCTCGGCCTTGCCGTCACGAATCGAGTTGATGAAGTCGTTGGTGAATTCCTCGGAACTCACGTAACGCACCCGGGCGCCATGGAACAGGTTCTGCGCGTAGTGGCCGATGGCGTGCAGCAGATGCGTCTTACCGAGGCCCGAATCCCCGTAGATGAAGAGCGGGTTGTACGCCTTGGCCGGCGCCTCCGCGACCGCGACAGCGGCGGCATGCGCGAATCGATTGCTCGAGCCGATGACGAACGTCTCGAACTGGTACTTGGGGTTGAGTCGGGCCGGCTCGGCGTCGCGCCGGAAACCGCCTTCACGCCCCGTGCCTAAGTGGTGACGCTCTGTGCTCGGTGGGCGATTGTCGGGCGCGGCCAGCGGGGACACCGGCGCCACGGGTCGGGTCAACTCGTCGCGGCCCCGGAGCTCGTCCGGCAGATCCGCAGCTGCGCCGGGAGGACCCGTCGATTCGCTGGAGAGCGACGGGGAGTCGGCGAGGCTGGCGGGGGTGGGTGCCGGCCTCCCGTTCCCCACCGAGGTGCTCGCGGTGCTCCCGGTGCTCACGGGGTTTCCGTTGCCGTTGCCCTCCCGCTCACCCGTATCGACCATGACGGCGATGCCGATCTCGCGCCCGAGCGCTCGCGAGAGTGTTTCGGAGACCAGACTGCGTAGCCGGCTCTCCAACACCTCCTTGGCGAACTCGTTCGGGGCCGCGAGCAGAGCAGTGTCCTCGACGAGCGCGACCGGCCGAGTGAGCTGCAGAAAGGCGCGGTGCTGCGGGAGTACCGCATCGCCCGACAGGTCCTGCAGGCACCCTGACCACACCATCGCGAACGTGTTCTCGTCCTGCACGACTGTCCTACTTCCTGCGTGCTTCGTGCGGTCGGGCATCCGTCCGATCGGCCATCTCGCGCCCGATGTCAGGCACCGTGTCAGGCACGGTGTCAGACAGATCCGGCAGCGCCGTCCACACGGTTGTCCACAAGCTGTGCAGATTCAGCCGGAACGCCTGAGGACGCACCGCGGCGGGCGATGGGGGAAGGCCGGCGTGCAGACCCTAGCGAGGGTTCGCGTCGGCCATCAACCCGCCATCAACAGAGTGTCCACAACGGCCCGAACAGTTTGACCCGAGCTTGCGCGGCCCCGTACCGTGGATCGGTCGAGCGTCTGCTCGGCGCTTTTGCATGTCATGCGGTTGCCAGCGCAGACCTATTCTGGGGCTGGCCCGCTCGTCGTCGTCGTACCGTGTCCTGGGTGGAGATCCCGTCGTGAGCAAGCGCACTTTCCAGCCGAACAACCGCCGCCGTGCCCGTACCCACGGCTTCCGGCTGCGCATGCGCACCCGGGCAGGCCGAGCGATCCTCGCCGCCAGGCGCGGCAAGGGCCGGGCCAAGCTGTCCGCCTGAGCGCCGGCTCCTCGACCAGTGTCATGGTGCTTCCATGCTTCCCCGAGCGCACCGCGTGCGTCGACGGGGTGACTTCAGTACGGCCATCCGGTCCGGCCGGCGCTGCGCCCGCTCCACCCTCGTCGTCCACTATGTCGTTTCCGAGCCGCAGGAGACGAGCGCACCGCCACGCGCCGGATTCGTTGTCAGCCGAGCTGTCGGCAACGCTGTGACACGCAACGCCGTCCGTCGCCGCTTGCGCGAACTGGTCCGTCCTGAGCTATCCAGACTTCCGGCCGGATCGCTGCTCGTCGTACGCGCGCTCCCCGCTGCCGCGTCCGCCCGCACCCAGCAACTTGCGGACGACCTGACCACTGCGCTGACCCGGGTGCAGGCATCCGGAGCGACGCGATGATCGTGCGGCTGGTCGTGTTGCTCATTCGGGCGTACCAGGTCACGATCGCCCCGCTGCTCCTCGACCGGACGTACAACATGCCGCGGTGCCGATTCTCCCCCAGCTGTAGCCAGTTCGCCGTGGATGCGTTCACAACCCAGGGGCTGGTACGTGGGAGCTGGCTGACCCTGCGACGTCTCCTTCGCTGCCACCCGTGGAATCCTGGAGGCTACGACCCCGTCCCGCCCGCACCTGCCCTACCCACATCTGCCAAGCGCAGCGCCGTGCCCACGAGCTGAGGAGCGAAACGAACCGTGGGGCTTCTCGATCCCATCTATGCCGCCGTCGCGTGGGTCTTGGTCGCCCTCCACTCCGCGTGGGGCCTGGTCCTCGATCCAAACAGCGGTGCGGCCTGGGCGCTGTCGATCGTCGTGCTCGTCGTTCTCGTCCGCATTCTGCTCATTCCGCTGTTTGTCAAGCAGATCAAGGCGCAGCGGGCCATGTCGGCCTTGCAGCCGGAAATGAAGAAGCTGCAGGAGAAGTACAAGAACGACAAGGAACGACTGACACAGGAAATGCAGAAGCTGTGGAAGGAGAACGGCACCAACCCGCTCGCCGGTTGCTTGCCGATCCTGCTGCAGTCGCCGTTCTTCTTCGCGCTGTTTCACATCCTCAATTACGTCGTCGCGCGCGATAATCCGAACTTTGCGCTGACACCGGAGCTCGTCGAGTCGGCGCAGCAAGCCACCATCTTCGGTGCGCCCATCGCGGCGACGTTCCTCATGAGCAGCGCCGACGTGGTGGCGTTCGGGGGCAGCCCCACCGCCACCAAGATCGTCTGCGTGGTGTTCATCATCATCATGACAGTCACCATGTTCATCACTCAGCGCCAGCTGATGATCAAGAACATGCCGACCGCCGGCAACCCGATGGCGCAGCAGCAGAAGATCCTCCTCTACGTCTTCCCGCTGGTGTTCCTGTTCTCCGGCGTCAACTTCCCGATCGGCGTGCTCATCTACTGGATGACGACCAACTTCTGGACGATGGCCCAGCAGTTCTGGGTGATTCGCAACAATCCCGCACCGGGAACGCCGGCGTACGACGCCCGGGAGCATCGGCTTGCGGAGAAGGAGCGGAAGAAGGCGGGCGGGTCGTTGGTGACCGACGTCGCCACTGCCACTCGAGATGCGGACGTCGAGCCCACACCACCTCCACCCAAGCCGCGCGCCCAACCCAAGCGGCAGACTCGCAGCCAGCGCTCGAAGCCCAAGGGCGGCAAGGGCCAACCACCCGGCCCGCCGCGCCCCGGGGAAGATCCCACCCCCAGCTGAGCGCATCCCGTCGGCGATTCTCGACTCAGGAGCAGCACATGACCGACCCGTCTCTTGGCACGTCTGTCACACCGGGTGATGCGTCCGCGACACCGGTGGAGTCTGCGGCGGAGTCCGCTGATGTGGTGACCACGGCTGACGTTGCCGATGTGGGGAGGCTCGAGCAGGAAGGCGAGGTCGCGGCCGACTACCTTGAGGGGCTGCTCGATATCGCGGACCTCGATGGGGACATCGACATGGACGTCGAGGGCGAACGGGCCGTGGTGTCGATCGTCGCCTCCGAGGTGGAGGACGGGTCCCCGGCCGATCTGTCTCGGCTGGTCGGGCCGAACGGGGAGGTCCTCGACGCGCTGCAGGAGCTCACGCGTCTTGCCGTGCATCAGGCCATCGGTGAGCGCAGCCGCCTCATGCTCGACGTTGCCGCCTTTCGGGCGCGTAAGCGCGTCGAGCTCAGTGAGATGGGTCGGACTGCCGCGGAGCGTGCCGCCGCGACCCGCGAGCCCGTACGTCTGCAGCCCATGAACCCGTTCGAGCGCAAGGTCATCCACGATGCCGTCGCCGCCGCTGGGCTGCGTAGCGAGTCCGAGGGCGTGGAGCCGGAGCGGTTCGTCGTCGTCCTGCCGGGTTAGGGCACGTGCCTGCCCCTGCGGGGGCTCCAGTCGAGAACGCTGCCGCCGCCGTCTTCGGCGACCGGCTGGAGCTGGCGACGTCGTACGTGGCCTACCTGGAGACAGTGGCTGTGCCACGTGGTCTGCTCGGCCCGCACGAGGTACCCCGGCTGTGGGAACGGCATGTCCTCAATTGCGCGGTGGTCACGGATCTCTGCCCTGAGGGCACGACGGTGTACGACGTCGGCAGCGGCGCGGGGCTCCCCGGCATCCCCTGGGCGATCCGCCGACCCGACCTCGACGTCACGCTGCTCGAGCCGCTGCTGCGCCGAGCCACCTTTCTCAGCGAATGCGTTGCAGACCTTGGCCTGAGCAACGTGACCGTGCGGCGGACGCGGGCGGAGGATGTCACCGCGTCGGCTGGCATTGTGACGGCCCGGGCCGTGGCTCCGCTGGCACGATTGGCGGGCTGGACGCTCCCCCTTGTTCGCCGTGGGGGTTGCCTGCTTGCGATCAAGGGCAGCAGCGCTGCCGACGAAGTGCCCGCGGCCGATGCCGTCGTCGGGGCATTCGGGGGATCCAAAGTCGAGATCGTGTCCTGCGGGGTTGATCTCCTCGAAACCCCTACTGTCGTTCTTCGAGTCCGCAAGTCTCACTCTGCGCGGACGACGGGCTCGCGGCGACGGTACGCAAGGAGGAGCCGGTGACGACGACCGCAACAGGAACGCGCCGCAGTGGCTTGGGCTGGCCCGGAACCCTGTCGGCCGGCGCCCACCTGGGCTGGCCCGACGTCACCCGCCCCGCGGATGTTTCACGTGGAACGGTTTCACGTGAAACGTCACCGAACTCGCTTCAGGTTCGCACGGCAGCCGAGATTGCCGCCGACGCGGACGAACGTGAGTCCGGACTGGCCGATACCCCCATCGCAGCGGAGACGGCGGAGGCTCTGCGCGCCACTCGGATGTCCCGAGCAAATCCGCTGCCTCGACCCGCGTCGACGCGACTGCTGACGGTGGCGAATCAGAAGGGCGGCGTGGGCAAGACCACGACTACGGTCAATCTCGCCGCCGCACTCGCCCAGCTCGGCGCTCGCGTGCTCGTCCTCGATCTCGACCCGCAGGGCAATGCCTCCACTGCCCTCGGCATCGACCATCACGCAGACGTCCCCTCCATCTACGATGTGCTGCTCGAGGGTCGCCCGCTGGCCGAGGTGATCTCTCCCGTCGACGACGTGCCCGGACTGTTCTGCGTCCCCGCGACGATCGACCTCGCCGGCGCCGAGATCGAGCTCGTACCGCTGGTTGCCCGCGAGTCACGCTTGCTCCGCGCGGTTACCGCGCTCCTGGACGACCAGGACGATCCGGAGACGGCGTACGACTACGTGCTGGTCGACTGCCCGCCGTCCCTGGGTCTGCTCACCGTCAATGCGCTCGTTGCCGCATCGGAAGTGCTCATTCCCATTCAGTGCGAGTATTACGCGCTCGAGGGACTCGGCCAGCTCATGCGCAACGTCGATCTCATCCGTTCGCACCTCAATCCGCAGCTGCACGTGTCGACGATCCTGCTGACCATGTACGACGCGCGGACCCGGCTCGCTTCACAGGTGGCCGACGAGGTGCGTACCCACTTCGGGCACCTCGTGCTGAGCACGACCGTGCCGCGGTCGGTACGAATCTCCGAGGCGCCGAGCTACGGCGAGACTGTCATGACCTACGACCCCAGCTCGTCCGGTGCGCTGTCGTACTTGGAAGCGGCGCGTGAGCTCGCTTTTCGGCATGCGGATGCCGGTCAGCACGATGACGAGATCACCGCGGACGAGGATGCGGACGCTGAGAAGATCGAAGCCGAGGAGGCGACCCGATGAATGCACGCACGCGAGGCCTGGGCCGAGGCCTGGGTGCGCTCCTCCCCTCCGCACCGGCTCGGACCGTCGACGACGACCGCACCGACCTCACTCCGGCAGCATCGAGCCCGTCCCCTGATTCCTGGACTCTGCCGCCGGTGATACTGCCCACCACCGCAGCCGGATCGCCGTCGGTGGCCATCGACTCGGCCGCGCACTATGAGGAGATCGACCTCGACGCGATCGATCCCAACCCGCGCCAACCGCGGCGGAACTTCGACGACGACGCCATGGCCGAGTTGGTCCACTCGATTCGGGAGATCGGTCTGCTTCAGCCGGTGGTCGTCCGCAGCGTCGGACCGTCGCGGTATGAGCTCGTCGTCGGTGAACGACGCTGGCGGGCCGCGCGCCAGGCCGGGCTCGGTCGCATTCCGGCGATCGTTCGCGATACCGCCGACGACGTCATGCTGCGCGACGCCCTGCTGGAGAACTTGCACCGTGAGCAGCTCAATCCACTCGAGGAGGCAGCGGCGTACGACCAGCTCTTGCGCGACTTCGGCGCCACCCACGAGCAACTCGCCGACCGTATCGGCCGCTCGCGGTCTCAGGTCACCAACACGATCCGGCTGCTGCGTCTCCCGCCGCCGGTTCAGCGGCGGGTGGCTGCCGGCGTGCTGAGCGCCGGGCATGCGCGTGCGCTGCTCGCCCTCCCTGACGCCGACCGGCAGGAGTCGCTGGCGTCTCGGATTGTCGCCGAGGGCCTGTCCGTGCGCGCCGTCGAGGAGATTGTTGCGCTCGGCGATCCGGACGCGTCCGACGGGCGACGGCCCCGGCAGCCGGCACTGCGAGCGACCGCTCCCGGGCTGGATGATCTCGCCGGGAAGCTGTCGGATCGCTTCGAGACACGGGTCAAGGTTGAACTCGGCCGGCGCAGGGGAAAGATCATCGTCGAGTTCGCCTCGCTGGACGACCTCGAGCGCATCGTCGACGCCATGGCGCCGGGAACGGCGCGCACGCGCGACGGCGGGCGCGACCTCTAGCCCGAGGAAGCGCTCGCGGACTAGCCGTCTGGGCGCGCGGCGGTCGTGAAGATCGTCGTGAACGCATCACGGCGCAGCATCAGGCCGGACGCACACGACGATCTTCACGACCGGCCGCGAGCTCACGACGATCTTCACGACCGGGCTGCACCCTCACGACCATCTTCACGACCCTCGCCACCCGGGCGCCGCGGGTCGTCGCTACGCTGATCGTTTTCGGGGAGGTGCCATGCGATCAGTTGGCTGGCTCGTGCTTGCTCTGCTCGTCGGTGCGATCGCGGGTGCTGGAATTGGCCTGCTCCGCCGCCGCCCACCCGCGGCGTACTCCGACGCCTACACCCGACTCGAACGCGACGCCGCGACCCCGACCACCGCCGCTGACCCGTTCGACTACGAACCAGACGAGATATATCGCGTCTCGTCCACGCCCGGCTCATCGTGACCCGACTGACCCGGCGGCTTGCCAACGTCACGCTGGACAACCTCGACCAGCTGCCCCGGCGCTGCCGCCGGTGCGTGTTCTGGGAGCTCGACCCGGTCTCCGGTGCGCGCGCTGTCGAGACCGGCGACCCAGGCGTGGAGAAGGAGGCGTGGATCTCCGCGGCCCTGCTCGAGTGGGGTTCGTGCGGGAAGATCGTCTACGTCGGCGACGCGGCCGCCGGATACATGCTCTACGCGCCACCGGTCTACGTCCCGCGGGCTGTCGCCTTCCCGACCTCGCCCGCCAGCCCCGACGCGGTCCTGCTCATGACCGCCCACGTTCTCCCGGAGTTCGCCGGCGGCGGCCTGGGCCGCATGCTCGTGCAGGGCGTCGCCAAGGATCTCACCCGGCGCGGCATCCGCGCGATCGAGGCGTTCGCCGATGCCCGCTGGATGGCGACCGCGTGCATGCTGCCTGCCGACTACCTGCTCGCGGTCGGGTTCAAGACCGTGCGTCCGCATCCGCGCTTCCCCCGGCTCCGTCTCGAGCTGAAGAACACCATGTCGTGGCGTGAGGACGTCGAGGTCGCGCTGGAACGGCTGCTGGGCTCGATGAGCCCGGAGGGCGCGCTGCGACCGGTGTAGGACGCGACCTGCAGACAGTCTCAGCCGGACAGGACGGGCAAGCGCAGCGCTCCCGTCGGGGCGTCGAGATCCGGCGGCAGGTACAGCCGCTGGACGGCCACCGCGATGGCCTCGGCGACGGCATCACGAAAGTGCGGCGACGCCAACCGGCGCGCATCGTCGAGGTTGGTGACGTAGCCGACGTCGATGCGCACGGCCGGCATCCGGGTCCGGCGCAACAGGTCCCAGGTCTTGCCGTGGGTCCGACAGTCACGCAAATCCGTGCGGGCGACGATCTCGCGCTGCACCAGGCCCGCGAACTTCTCGCCGGTCGGCGAGCTGCCGCCCAGGCTGTCGTTGGCGTAGTAGAACGTCGCCACGCCCGACGCCTGCGGGTTCGGATGCGCGTCGACGTGCAGTGAGATCAAGAGGTTGGCGTGCAGGGTGTTCGCGAGGTCCGCGCGCTCGTCCTCGCTCAGATCCGTGTCCGGCCCGCGGGTGAGGTACGCGGTGACTCCGGTCGCGCTCAGCCGGCCCTCCAGCCGGGCCGCGAGATCGAAGACAACCGACGACTCCGCCACCCGGCCGCCAACCAGGCCCGGATCGCGCGCGCCATGGCCTGGGTCGAGGACGACGATCTTGCCGGCGAGAGCCGGTCCAGCGCGGCGGATGAGCTCGGACTCGCGCAGCGCGTACGGCTGACCGCCAACCACCGCGCGGGTCAGCCGCTCGAACGCGGCGTACGTCACCGGACCGCACGTGCCGTCGGCATCGATCCCGACATTGCGCTGGAAATCACGGACCGCCTGCACGGTCTGGCGCCCGAAGATGCCGTCGACCCGACCGCAGTCGAAGCCGAGGTCGAGCAGTCGCTGCTGCAGCGCTGCCACATCGTCGCCGACAAGCATTCGGCTACCCGCATACGACAGCACGCGGTCACCCCACTGCCAGCGAGCCTCATCCAGGGCGCGGTACGTCGCCGAACCGACGACGCCGTCGACCATCAGGCCACGCCGCTGCTGAAACTCGCGGACCGCTCGGTCACACGCCTCGTCGAACAGCGCGTCGTCGACAGGCCGGCGCAGCGCCGGCGGCTCGGTCAGCAGGCCGAGCGTTGCCAACTTGGCACGAATCTCCGCGACCGCGGGTCCGCGGTCCCCCCGGCGGTATACGGGGCCGACAGGCATGCAGCCCCATCCTTCCTCCCGCACGAGCGGCTGAACATGAGCCTGGGCGCCCGGACCTGGGGGCCCGAGCGGGGCACAGCGTACCGACCCACGGGGGCGCTGCCGCGGTGTCCCCCCGAACCCCCTGACCGGAGAAAGTTAGAGAAAAGCCGCGAGGTCGCGCAGCAGCGCCGCCTTGGGCTTGGCGCCGATGATCGTCTTGACGACCTGACCGTCGCGGTAGACGTTCAGGGTGGGGATCGACGTGACGCGGTACGCCTGAGAGATCTCGGGGTTCTCGTCGACGTTGAGCTTGACGACCGAGATCTTGTCGGCGTGCTCGGTCGCGATCTCCTCGAGGATGGGCGCGACCATCCGGCACGGCCCGCACCACACGGCCCAGAAGTCGACGAGCACCGTCTTGTCGCTCTGCAGCACCTCGGTGGCAAAGGACGCGTCGGTGACGGCCTTGGTGGTCGCGGTGTCGGCCACGGTTATCTCCTCTTGTTTCTCGAAGTCTCGTGCGGGTGGGTCAGCTGTTCAGCTCGCCGAGGGCGGCGATGGCGAACTCGTGGGTCTTCTCGGCGTCGTCGAGCGCGGCGAGGTAGCGCTCGGCGTCGAGTGCGGCGGCGCAGCCCGTGCCGGCGGCGGTGACGGCCTGCCGGTAGGTGTGGTCGACAACGTCTCCGGCCGCGAACACGCCCGGCATGTTGGTACGGGTCGAAGGGGCGTCGACGAGGATGTACCCCTCCTCGTCACGGTGGATCTGGCCGGCGAACAGGTCGCTGCGCGGATCGTGCCCGATGGCGACGAACAGGCCGCCGAGCTCGAGCGTCGACTCCTCACCGGTGTGCACGTTGCGGACGCGAGCTCCGGTCACGTGGGTGTCGCCCAGAACGTCCACGATTTCGGTGTCCCAGAGGAACCGGATCTTGTCGCTGGCGAACGCGCGGTCCTGCATGATCTTGCTCGCCCGCAGCGCGTCGCGGCGATGGATGACGATCACCGAGTCGGCGAACCGGGTGAGGAACGTCGCCTCCTCGAGCGCGGAGTCACCCCCGCCGACCACCGCGATGTCCTTGCCGCGGAAGAAGAATCCGTCACACGTCGCACACCACGACACCCCGTGCCCAGCGAGCCGCTTCTCGTTAGCGAGTCCGAGCTCGCGGTACATGGACCCGGTCGCGATGATGACGGCGCGGGAGCGGTGAATGGTGCCGGCGCTGTCCTTGACGGCCTTGGTCTCCCCGGACAGGTCCACCTCGACCACGTCGTCGGTGACCAGCTCGGCGCCGAAGCGCTCAGCCTGCGCGCGGAAGTTCTCCATCAGCGGCGGGCCCTGGATGCCCTCGGGAAAGCCCGGGTAGTTCTCCACGTCGGTGGTGTTCATCAGCGCGCCGCCCCACGACACCGACCCCTCGAAGACGAGCGGGTTCAGGTTCGCGCGGGCGGCGTACAGCGCGGCCGTGTAGCCGGCTGGGCCCGAGCCGATGATGATGACGTTGCGCACGCTCTGCTCAACCGTCACGTGGTCGATGCTCCCTGTGTAAATCGTGGAAGTCGCTGAATCGCTTTTGTGCCCGGTGCAACGGATCTTAGAGCGCCAGCATTCCCACGCTCAGGGACGCGGGACGCGCGTCGCGACGATCAGGTCGTCGTCGCTTGCCGAGCACCCTGCTCCCACGACACGGACGTCAAGGTAGGCGTCGTCGGTCGGGTCGGGCAGCACGAGAATGGCCGCTGGCTGTCCCTCGTACGTCGCAAAGTCGACGGCGAGCGGCGTCACGCCCGTACGGCCGGTCAGCGCCTCGATGCAGGCCGCGAGTCCGGCGGGTGTCCCGAGCGTGCCGAGACTCGATTCGTCCTGGCCCGGCGCAGCCGGCTCACCTGACGTGCCCGAACCAGGCAGCGTCCCCGGCGCTGCCTCTCGGCCGTCGCCAGCAGTCGAATCGTCGGCGTCACCCGTCCGGACCAGGGCCTGCACCTGCTCGTCCAGAGTGTCCGCGGTGTAGTCGCTGCTGTCCGGCGGTGCAGCGAGCGTCGCTTCGGGCGCCTCCGCGGCTCGGTCGGCCTCGAGGGCGGCGCCAGAGACGCTGGATGTCGAGGACTCCGGCGCATCGAGTGCGCGCAGACCGAGCACGGCGCCGGTGACGCCGAGAACTGCTGCGGCTGCAGCGCCGATCCACACTGGCATCCGCCGGGTTCGTCGGGCGCGAGCAGGCGTCGTGATCGCCTCTCGCGGTGTCGACGCGGTCAGCGGCGGTTCCGCCTGCAGCGCCGCCTCGATCCGCATCGCAACGTCGTCGGGCATCCGAGGTGAGGGCGCAGCAGCCAGCAACGTCGGAATGTCCCTCAGATCGACCGCCACCTGTCGGCAGTCGGTGCAGTGGGCCAGATGCTCGTCGACGGCGGACTGCTCCGCCGCCGGCAGTAAGCCCTCGGCGGCGTCGGCGAGCACCTCTGCGGGCACGTGCCCGGTGTCGCTCGTCATGTCCCGTCCTCGCCGTCCTGGAGACCTCGCTGCGGCTGCACCGATGCGACGCCCGCGGAGGTCGGGTGGTTCCGCAGGTGCCGGAGAAGCGGCAGCAATTTCGCCCGCCCACGTGCGCAGCGACTCTTGATCGTGCCGGGAGCGACGCCGAGGATCCGGGCCGCCTCCTCGACCGACCAGCCCTGCATGTCGACGAGCACGAGAGCCGCTCGTTGCTCAGGCGGCAGCGTCGCGAGCGCAGCGGCGACGTCCAGGGCCGTCTCTACCCGGCCCGCGGCATCAGGGGCGGCGTCTGACACCGTGTCAAGGACGTCGTCCGGCAGCGGCACGGTCGGCCGCGACGTACGGCGGCGAATCCGGTCGAGGGACGCGTTGACAACAACGCGGTGCAACCAGGTGGTCACTGCGGAGTCACCACGGAACGATCCCGCCGCGCGGTATGCGGAGATCAGGGCGTCCTGGACCGCGTCCGCGGCCTCTTCCCGGTCGCCGAGCGTGCGCAGCGCCACCGCCCAGAGCCGGTCGCGATGGCGACGGACGAGCTCGGCGAACGCATCCGGGTCCCCAGCCACATGCGCGGCCAGCACGTCCGCGTCGTCCCTGGGCTCGTCCACGCTTGAGAAGGGTAGAGCCGTGGAGCGGAGAGCCGAGCGCCGGAGACGCTCGTCCTGTTCCTGGCCTCAGCTCGAGACCGTGACCTCGCGGATACCGCCGCGGAAATCGGCGCCGTCGGCGGGCAGCGATGTCAGCCAGACCAGCAGGTAGTGCGCCTGCACGGTCTCGTCCGGCTCGAGGATGACCTGGCGACCGGCATCGGTCGCGCTCGCCACCACGGTGTAGTCGTCCGCACTCGTTCCCTGCGAGTCCGCTGTCCGCAACTCCAGCGACGTGCCCGAGCCCACCAGGTCGACGGTCACGCTCCGCACCGACGCCACGGACCCGAGGTCGAGGACGAGCCCGACACCGGGCTTGAGCCCGCCCAGATCGGGCCGGCGCTTGTACGCGCTCGTCGTCCAGGCGGTGTCGGCGTCGCCGTCTATCGCGAGCTCGACCTGGTCGCTGTTCTCCTCGCCCTCACCGCCTGGATCGAAGTCAGCAGCATTCGCGATGGTCACCGTCGAACCGTCGTCGGCGGAGGCTGCTCCTGACGCCGATGCGCCAGGGTCGGCAGTCCCGGTAGCCGACGGCGCGTCATCATCCATGGCAGCAGCGACCAGCTGCGCAGCGACCAGCCCGACACCGCAAATCAGCAGCGCGGCCACGATGTACCGCGCCAATCGGGTCGTCCGCCCGGCCGGCTGTTGCGGCGGCGGCGACGCGTGGCGGATCCGCGACACGCCGTCCTGCCCGGGCGATGTCGGTGTGTTGACCGACGCGGGCGGCGCAGATACGGCAACAGAAGCTGCGGCAAGAGCGCTGGCCAGCTCCCCCGGAGTAGACAGCGGATCGGCGGAGCGCGGGGGTGTTCCGAGGACCCGGTCGGAAACGTCGTCGAGGACGGCGGGCACGCCGGCGAGCACCTGGCGCGGGCTACACAGCCGGCCGTGCTCGAGCGGAGCGTCGGGGACGGACGACGACGCCTGTCCCTGCGGCCAACGTGCGGTGAGACCCGCGTAGAGGATCGCGGCGGCGGCGCGGGTGTCCCGCGCGACGGCCTGCCCGTTGCGTAGCGCCGTCCCAGCGCCAGCGTCGGCGGACACGACCGCGTCCACGCCGAGCCCGAGGATCTTCACGCCGCCGCTGTCTGTGCGCATGACGCACTCGGGTCGCAGCGCCAGGTGGTAGAGGTCCTGGGTGTGCGCCGAGGCCAGCGCCTGCGCCACGTCGAGGGTGATCGAGCGAGCGTCGGCTGGCGGCAGCGGGCCGCTCATCCGCAGCAGCGACGCGAGGTCGGTGCCCGCGATCCACTCGTCGACGACGTAGACCAGCCCGTCCTCGTCATTGACGTCCAGCACCCGGCTGAAGCGCGAGTCGAGGACGAGTGAGGCCGAGCGAGCCGCGGCGGCCACCTCGTCGACGAGCGGGGAGGCGTTCTCGATCGTCCGCACGCCCACCTGGCGAAGCAGCAACTCGTCGGTTGCACGCCAATAACTCGTGCCCTCGCCGTCGGTCAGGCGTTCCTCGAGGCGGTAGCGCTTCGCGAACCGGGTGCCGGGGCGTACGGAGTCGGTCTGCACGTCCCTCCCCAGGCGTCGGCTGCGTCCGCTATGCCACCAACAAGCAATGGTAGGCGCCAGCGGCCCTGGTCACCCGCGGAACGCCCCAGCCCGGGTGTCGCGCACCCACGGGGCTCTGCCCCCCGTGTTCCCCCAGAACGCGTTACCGGCGCAGCAGCCGACCGCCGATCAGGTTCGTCAGCTCGCGAACCTCGCGTACATCCAGCGTTCGACAGACGATCACGTAGGTGCCCACATACAGGATTCCGGCCACGATCGTGGCCACCAGGATCTGGACCCGGCCGCCGCCGAGCAGGAGCAGGAGGCCGATCTGAACGCTGCCCGCGAGTACGGCAGCGGCGAGCGACGCCCCGAGGATGCGCCAGTACGTCCGCCGCGTCGTGGCGTCGCGAAGTGACCCGATGCGTCGGCTCAGCACCCGGCGGGACAGCCACAGGCCGACCGTGTACGACAGCGCGAAGCCGAGCGCGAGCCCGAGCACCTTCACCGAGGGGAGCAGCGAGGAGAACAGCAGTGAAGCGCTGACGTTGACGACATTGACCGCGAGTCCGAGCAGCGCGACGGCGCGGGTGTCCTCTTGAGCGTAGAACGCGCGATGCAAGATATAGAAGGACGAGAACGGAACCAGGCCGAGCGCGAACACCGCGAGCAGCGCGCCGATGGACGCGCCGTTGGCGAAGCCGTACAGCGCCGGACCGATGGCGACGCCGAACAACACGAAGAACACCGATGACGGCACCAGCACGACCGCCGCCAGCCGCAGTCCCGCCGTCAAGTCGTCGCGCAGCATGTCGAGCCTGTTGTCCGCAGCATGCCTGCTGATGCGCGGCAGCAATGCTGTCGCGATCGACACTGTCGCGATGCCGTGCGGGAGGATGAACAGCAGATAGGCGTTCTGGTACGCCGCATAGCCAGCGTCGGCGTTGTCGCTCAACGCACCGTCGGCGGCCACGGTGTTCGCGATGCGGATGATGACGAGCAGCGACACCTGGTTGACGAGGACGTACAGGAACGTCCACGCCGCAAGGTTTCCTGCCCTACCGAGCCCGGCGCCGCGGTAGTCGAACCGTGGGCGCCAGCGAAAGCCCACGCGACGCAGCGATGGGACGAGGACGACGGTTTGCGCGACGACGCCGAGTAGCGTGCCGATGCCAAGCAGGGCAGCTTCGGACGACGTGATCTGGTCGGGCTCGGGTGCACGGGTGGGAAACCCGACGGCGTAGAGGAAAGCGATGCCGGTGGCGATGACGACGATGTTGTTGAGGATGGGCGCGAACATGGGCGCCGCAAAGCTTTCTCGGCTGGTCAGCACCTGCTGGAACATCACGAAGATGCCGTAGAACAGGATGCCGGGCAGCGTGTAGCGGGCGAACGCGACGGCAACGTCGTACTGCGCCGGGATCGCATCAGAGATGCCGTAGAGCCGCATGATGAACGGCGCACACGCCACAGCAACGATGCTGATGACGACCAGAATGATGGTGACGAGCGTCAGGAGACGTTGCGCGTAGGCAAGGCCATGGTCGGCGTCGTCCTTCATATGCCGGACGAGCTGTGGGATGAAGACGGCATTCAGCGCGCCGCCGATGAGCAGGAAGTACAGCACTGTCGGGATCGTGAACGCGGTGGCGTACGCGTCGCCGAGCAGGCCGGTGCCGACCGCGGCGACGATGACGTAGCTGCGCGCGAACCCGGTCAGTCGCGACAGAATGGTGCCGACGGCCATCGTGCTGCTGGATCGCAGCAGGGCCGGACCCGTCCCCGAGGCCGTGACGTCTGTCATGGCGTCGTTTCCTCGATCCGATCTTCGGCGGATGCTGCTTCCTGGGGTGGTTCGGGCGGTGGGATGGTGGCTCTCCGGGTCGTCCGCGTACGGGCCCGGCGCCGCATCGCGCGCCTGGTCAGCCGTACGGCGGAGGCCAGGAACAGGACGGCCATTGCGGCCCCGGTGATGAACGCCGCAAGCGTGCCGTACTCGGTTGCCCGCACCTGGATCGGGATGGAATCGCCGAACGGCTGCCCAGAAGGGGTGACGAGCTGCAGGTCGACGTCGACCAGACCGTTCGCCGTCGCCTCGGCGGTGACCGTCACCTGTGTCGTCCGTCCCGGCTGAACGGTGACGGGGTCCGGCTGTTGCACGCGCAGTGCCGCGCTGTTGCGCGGGGTCACCCGAAGCGCAACATTGACGGCTTCGTCCAGGTCGTTCGCGATCGAGACACCGAACGTGCCCTCGTGACCGCCGAGGATCACATCGCGGCCCGCGATGAGGCGGACGCCGCCCTCGACTGCGGACAGCTTGCGGACCGACTGAGCGAGCAGCGCGCTGCCACCGTCGGTTTGGCCGCGCCAGGCGGACGACTCGGCGCGCAGGATGCCCTCGTCGAACTGCGCCGCAGTGGACTGGTCGGCGAGCAGTGAGGACACCGTGGCCAGGTCCTCCTGCACGGTGGCGACGTCGGCGAGGTAGTCGGGGGGGAGCTCGGCCTGCTGGGCGGCGGCGGGATAGGTGACCGGCTCGCGCGGGACGTCCGGGACGGCTTCGGCGCGCAGCGTGGCGAGCGGGACGCGCGTCGTCCAGGCGGCCTCGGCGTCGGCCGCAAGCAGCGTGGTTGCCCACTCCTGCGTGACGGTCCAGCGGCGTGGCGGAGCGAGCAGCACGGTCCGCGATACCGTGGGCCGCTCACGGGCGATCATCAGCGTCT
This sequence comes from uncultured Actinomycetota bacterium, assembly GCA_963801015.1. GTDB lineage: Bacteria > Actinomycetota > Actinomycetes > CAWDCV01 > CAWDCV01 > CAWDCV01. The sequence continues at coordinate 1,374,239 of CAWDCV010000002.1, forward strand.
GCGCGAGCAGTTCTTGGCGTGCCGACACCAGCGTGCGTCCTGCGGGATCCAGCGCGCGGCTCGCGGCAGCGTCGACGACGAGCCCGTCCAGCTGCCCGGTAGCCGTGGGGAGGCTCGTCCGGCCCGTGGGCGTGAATGTGACGGACCGGTCCGTGACGACAAGCTCGTCGCTCACGATGGCGGCGCGAGCGCCAGCCGCCTGCAGCGCCGAGAGCGTTTCGCTGTCGCTCAATCCGCCTGGCGGCCAGGCGACGTCGGCGGTGACGTCGCGGCCGAGCACGGCCCGGGCGATCTCGGGTGCGAGCGTGCTCGCGAAGGTGAGGTTGTCGATGCGGTTGGCGCGGCGCAGCGCGACCACGTCGGGATCCGCGTAGGGCGTGGTCAGCACCGAGTTCGCCGGCCCCGCGCCGAGGACAGTGGTGGCTTGCGACAGCCAGGCGGCGGCAACGTCGGCACCGACGCCTGGCAGGGTGCGCGACGGGTCGCCCGGGTCGCGAACGCGGTAGCCGTCCTGGTCGGCCATGTCGGCCACCGTCTCGAGCAGGTCCGGGTCGATCACCCAGGTGACACCCTGGTCGGTGCCGGCGGCGAGCAGGCCGCCGAGCCGGCCGGTCGGCGCCAGGTCAGTGACCAGCTCGTCGTCGACGAACACGCCGTCCGGGTCGCGCCGCGGGACGTCGACGAGGGGCAGCAGCCACGCCACCTGCACCGGTGCGTCCGTGGTGTTCGTCGCCGATGAGCCTCGCCAGGGCAGGAACACCGGGCTCTCGTCGATGATGTCGGCGCGCCGCGACCCCTCGGTTCGGGCCAGCAGCTCGGTGGTGAGCACGTGCACGCCAGCCGTACGCAGGCCGAGGGCGTCGACGTCGACGGCGACCGTCCAGGGCAGGGTCGCGCCAGGGTCGAGGCGGGTCGCAACATCGACCACGGAGCCGCGCACAATCGACGACGCCTTCTCGATCTCCTCACCGCCGACGACGGCCGTGATCTCGCTGCGACCGGTCAGCCGCGCAGACAGCCGCAGCTGAACTTGCACGTCGTCGTACGGCGCCTCCGTGGGGTTCGTCACCGTTCCGGAGAGGGTGAGGACCGTACCCGGCGTCGGCACGGCCGGCGCCATCGACGTGACGGCGACCTCGGCGGCGGGGTCGCTCGGCTGCACCGTCGCCGTCGTCACGGGAAACGCCCAGGCGACGGCGAGAAACGCGGTGCCGAGCACAGCGACCGGCCTCACCGAATGCCCCTCCGCTAGGCCGAGAGCTCGAGCATGGACTGCGCCGACGCGACCAGCCGCCGCTCGTCGGCGTACGCCAGCCGTTCCGGCAGGTCCGTGAGCGGCACCCAGGCGACCTCTTCGACCTCGATGTCCTCGTCCGACAGCTCGCCCCCGAACGCCTCGAGGAGGTAGTGGTGCACGGTCTTGTGAATGCGGCGATCCTCGACGACGAACCAGTAGTCGATGGTGCCGAGCGGCGCCAGCACCCGGCCGCGGATGCCGGTTTCCTCCTCGACTTCGCGGATTGCGGCGTCCTCGGCGGTCTCACCGTCCTCGAGGTGACCCTTGGGCAGCGACCACAGCAGCCGGCCGTGGCGGTCATGGCGTCCGATCAACGCTGCCACCTGTGGCGCAGCGACACGGTCGACGACGAGCCCGCCCGCGGAGGTCTCCTCGACCCGGCGCAGCCGCCGCCGCGCGCTGCCCGGCCGGCCCGAGCGGCGATCGCTACGGCGCCGGGGACTCATCTCGCCAGCGTATCCGCGGCGCCAGCGTCGCCTTGTCGCTGCGAGTGCGACCGCTCCCGATGCGATACGCCTCGAGTGAGGGCGATACGCCTCCTCCAACGGGCGTATCGCCCGAAATGATCACGTGTACGTGATCATTTGGAGGGCCCTCAGGGCCCACGCCGCAGATCCCATCACGCCTCACGACGACGACCGCCCGTACCCTTGGCTGCCGTGTCCCCCGAGTCCGAACCTGCGGCGCTGTCCGCTGCGCAACGGCGCGCCGTTGCGGCGTTGCTGCAGGTCTCGCCGGTGGTCGACAACCTCGCGACGCGCCTCACCGCGGCTGGACACCAGATCGCTCTTGTCGGTGGGTCAGTACGCGACGCGCTGCTCGGCCGGCTGCAGCAGGACCTCGACTTCGCGACCGACGCGCGACCGGAGCAGATCCTGGCGATCGTCCGTCCGTGGGCCAACAACGTCTGGGAGACCGGCATCGCGTACGGCACCGTCGGGCTGCGCAAGGGCGACTACATCCTCGAGATCACGACATATCGCAGCGACGCTTACGACCCGGCATCGCGCAAGCCGGCGGTGACTTACGGCGACACTCTCGAGGGCGACCTCGCTCGCCGTGACTTCACCATCAACGCCATGGCGCTGCGGCTGCCATCGCGGCAGTTCGTCGACCCGTACGGCGGTCTGCGCGACCTCGTCGAGCGGATGCTGCGCACACCCGGTGCACCGGAGGACTCCTTCGGCGACGACCCGCTGCGGATGGTGCGGGCGGCTCGATTCGCGGCCCAGCTCGGCTTCGACGTCGCACCGGAGGTGGTGGCGGCGATGCGGGCCATGGCCGACCGCATCGACATCGTCTCCGCAGAGCGCGTTCGTGACGAGCTGGTCAAGCTGCTGATGTCGCCGGACCCTCGACGTGGATTGACGCTGCTCGTGGACACCGGCCTGGCTGATCACGTGCTGCCCGAGCTGCCGCGGCTGCGGCTGGAGATCGACGAGCACCATCGCCACAAGGACGTGTACGAGCACACGCTCACGGTCCTCGAGCAGGCGATGGCTCTCGAACCGCCGGGGGAACCCGACCTCACGCTGCGGCTGGCCGCGCTGATGCACGACGTCGGCAAGCCCAAGACCCGTTCACTGCAGCCAGGCGGCGGCGTGTCCTTCCACCACCACGAGGTCGTCGGCGCCCACCTGACGAAATCGCGGCTTGCAGCACTGCGCTTTCCGCGGATCGTCATCGATGACGTAGCGAAGCTGGTCGAACTGCACCTGCGCTTCCACGGGTACGGGCGAGGCGAGTGGACCGATTCGGCCGTGCGGCGCTACGTCCGCGATGCCGGCCCGCTATTGCCGCGGCTGCACAAACTGGTTCGCTCCGACTCGACCACCCGCAACCGGCGTAAGGCGCAAGCGCTATCGCAGGCGTACGACGATCTCGAAGCCCGCATCGAACGGCTGCGGCAGCAGGAAGAGATCGACGCCATCCGCCCTGATCTGGACGGCAACCAGATTATGGCGCTCCTCGACCTGCGGCCGGGACCGCTAGTCGGCCGGGCGTCCCGGCACATGTACGAGGTGCGCATGGACCGCGGCCCGCTGCCGGAGGAAGAGGCGACGCAGGAGCTCTTGCGCTGGTGGGCCGAACAGCCAGAGGCGTCGGCGTGACCGTCAACATGCTGTCGGTGCAAGCGCACGTCGAGGCGCCACCCGAGGTTGTCTACGACGCCGTGAGCGACCTGGCCCGGATGGCGTCGTGGAGCGATGAGTACATCGGCGCCTGGCGGTTCTGGCGTGGCGCGCCCCGGCCAGGCGTCCGCTTCGTCGGCTGGAACCGCTACCGCTGGCAGGTGTGGTGCACCACATGCCGGGTCATCGAGGCCGACCGCCCGCGCGCGTTCGCCTTCGAGTCCGGGATCTTCGCGTTGCCGGTCGCCCGCTGGTCGTACCGGATCGCGGCGGGGTCCGGCGGCGGCAGCGACGTCACGGAGGAATGGCGCGACCTACGCGGCCCGGGGAAGGGCGGATCCGCCAGTCGCCGGCTGGGGCGAGTGTTCACCGGGACGAACGTGGCGGGACGGGTGCGGCGGAACGAGAGGGGGATGCGACGGACGCTCGATCGGCTTGCGGCTGAGCTGTCTGGGCATCATCGAGCCGGACCGCCAAGCCATACGCCACCGCCGTGAGTGCGTACATGACCGCGATCGCGAACAACACCGGGTAGGACCTGCCCGACGCTGGCAGCACGAACGCCGCGAACACCGCCGCCGCGACGAACGAGACGTTGAACAGCATGTCGTACGCAGCGAACACGCGACCGCGATAAGCGTCGAGCACCGATTCCTGCACGATCGTGTCGATGCAGATCTTCGTCCCTTGCGCGACGATGCCGAGCAGGAACGCCGCCACGACGAGCAGCGGCTCGGTGTAGGGAAGCCCGAACACGATCTGCACGATCGCCGCGACCGCGAACAGCAGCACGATCCAGCGCGTCGTCCCCATCCGCCGCGTGGCGCCCGGGGTGACGACGGCCGCAACGAGGACACCGGCGCCCGACGCGGCGAGCGCGATGCCGAGACCGGCGAGACCGGCGTCGGGATCGGTCGATGGGTTGAAGTAGTTGCGGTACAGCAGGATCGTCGCCACCGTCGAGATGCCGTACGCGAACCGGTGAGCGGTGATGGCGCCGAGCGCGAGCAGCGTCGGTCGGCGATGCCAGACGTGCCGAACGCCGTCGACGAGGCCCCGCGCGACGTGCCGTACTGCCTCGCGCGCCTGCGGCGGGGTCTCGAACAGGTCGGGGCCGAGCAAGTCGCGACCGAGCCGGAGCGCGAGCGATCCCGCAATGGCGTAGAGGCTTGCGGTCATCAGCACGACAACGGCGGAACCCTCATCGCCGCCGCCCGCAAGCGCGCGGATGACGACGCCGGCTCCGGCGCCGAGCAGCGCGGTCAGCGTGCCGGCAGTCGTGGCCAGGGCGTTGGCTGGGACGAGCTCACGGGTCGGCACCACATGTGGAAGCGACGCCGACAGCCCGGCGAGGATGAACCGATTGACGCTGAGGACGGCGAGCACGGCAACGTAGAACACCGCGCCGTCGACACCCGACAGGATCAGTGCCGCGACCCCGATGGCGAACAGCGCACGCAACATGTTGGCCCACACCAGCACCTGCCGGCGGCGCCACCGGTCCAGGAGGACGCCGGCGAACGGGCCGAGCACAGAGTACGGCAGCAGCACGACGGCGAAGGCGGCGGCGATCTCCGACGCCGACGTTCGCCGCTCGGGCGAGAACAGCACGTACGACGCGAGCGCCACCTGGAAGACGCCATCGGACGCCTGTCCGGTGAGGCGTACCGCCAGCAGCCGCCGGAAGTCGCGGCGCCGAACGACCGCCCAGGCGTTCCCGACCGTGCTCACACGGGGAGGGTACGGATCTGGGACGTGGTCAGCCGGTGGAACGGCTGCGGTCGCGCAGCAGTCGGATACCCAGATGGGCGGGGAACCCGATGCCGGTGGGATCTGGATCAACTGCGCCGCCAAGCCAAGGATCTCCTGAGCGCCGCGAAGTCCATGCAGCCCGCAGCGGTGACGCTCGTCGCGGCGGTCGGCACGGTAACGACGCTTTCGGCAGCCCAGCTCGCTATCGCGCGCAGCTACGGGTTCCCCAGCTGGAACGCGCTCAAGCTCGAGGTCGAGCGCCGCACCGTGCTCGACGACGGCGACCTGTCACGCCTGTCCGACCTGCTCGCGAAGCGACCCGAACTCGCCACCATGGAGATGGACCGCTGGCTCGACCCCCCGCTGGACGCAGCACCGCGCCGTCAGTTCGACGATCGGACGCAGCACGATCGCGTCGAGGCGCTCCTGGCGGCACTGACCACATAGATGACTTGTCCGAATGGCGCGTGCATGCGCAGGCGAGGTCGTTCGGACAAGTCGCACTTCGTCGGACCCGCTTCACCACGGTGCTCCTCAACGCAGCGATGATCCGGAACTCCGACTTCCACCAGGTGGTGATGCGCGGCGTCGAGATCGTCGACACCACCATCGAGGGCCAGATCCAGAACCTCGTCATCAACGGAGTGGACGTCGCGCCGCTCGTCGAGGCGGAGCTCGACAAGCGCTACCCGGATCGGCCAAGGTTCCGGCCCACCACCGCTGGCGGGTTCCGCGAGGCGTGGGACCTCAACGAGCGGTTGTGGGCAGCCACTGTCGACCGCGCCCGCACGCTCGACCCGCAGCAGCTGCACGAGTCGGTGGACGGCGAGTGGTCGTTCATCCAGACCCTGCGCCACCTCGCGTTTGCCAGTGAGTCCTGGATAGGTCGGTGCATCCTCGGCGATCCCCGCCCGTGGCATCCGCTGTCGCTGCCCTGGGACGAGATGAAGCCGCGCGAGGGCGTGCCACACAACCGAGAGGCCCGCCCCCTCACTCCAGGAGGCGCTCACCCTGCGGCATGAGGCGATGGCGCTCGTACGTCGCGTGGTGACCGGTCTCACCGACGAGCAACTCAACGAGCAGACAGCCCCGCTCGTCGGTCCCGGCTGGCCCGACGAGGGTGAGACGTTCCCCGTTCGGGAGTGTCTGAGCATCGTGCTCAGCGAGGAGTGGCAGCACCGCCTGTACGCCGAGCGTGACCTGGCCATTCTCGAGGAACGATCCTGACCTGGCGCCGAGGCGCGCGGCGATGGCCTAGCGGTCGACGTCGCCGCGAATGAAGGCCTCGACCGCGTCGCGCGCCTCGTCGTCGAAGTACTGCACTGGCGGCGACTTCATGAAGTATGACGACGCCGACAGGATCGGCCCGCCGATCTTGCGGTCCTTGGCGATCTTCGCGGCGCGGACCGCATCGATGATGACGCCCGCCGAATTGGGCGAGTCCCAGACCTCGAGCTTGTACTCGAGGTTCAGCGGTACGTCGCCAAACGCGCGGCCCTCGAGCCGGACGTACGCCCACTTGCGGTCGTCGAGCCAGGCGACGTAGTCGGACGGGCCGATGTGCACGTTGCTCTTGCCCATGTCGCGCTCGACCTGCGAGGTGACGGCCTGGGTCTTGGAGATCTTCTTCGACTCGAGCCGGTCGCGCTCGAGCATGTTCATGAAGTCCATGTTGCCGCCGACGTTGAGCTGCATCGTTCGGTCGAGGACCACGCCGCGGTCCTCGAACAGCTTCGCCAGCACCCGGTGGGTGATGGTCGCGCCGACCTGCGACTTGATGTCGTCGCCGATGATCGGAACTCCGGCTTCCTCGAACTTGCGCGCCCACTCCGGCGTGCCAGCGATGAACACCGGCAGTGCATTGACGAACGCCACCCCCGCGTCGATCGCGCACTGCGCGTAGAACTTCGCCGCATCTTCCGAGCCCACGGGCAGGTAGCAGACGAGCACGTCGGCCTGGGATTCGCGCAGCGCAGCGACGATGTCGACCGGCTCTTCGTCCGACTCGGTGATCATCTCGCGGTAGTACTTGCCGAGGCCGTCGTAGGTGTGCCCCCGCTGCACCACGACTCCGGTCGGCGGTACGTCCGCGATCTTGATCGTGTTGTTCTCGGACGCCAGGATTGCCTCGGACAGGTCCTGGCCGACCTTCTTGGCATCGACGTCGAACGCCGCGACGAACGTGAGATCCCGTACGTGGTAGTCGCCGAACTGCACGTGCATCAGACCGGGCACGCGGATCGACGAATCGGCGTCGCGGTAGTACTCGACGCCTTGAACCAGCGATGCGGCGCAGTTGCCGACACCGACGATGGCGACCCGTACCGAACTCATGGGAACTCCTTCAGCGGGGGGTGGGGGGTTCGCTGGGTGACGTGCGCTCGCTGTCGATCAGCTCGTTGAGCCAGCGCACCTCACGCTCGACCGACTCCAGGCCGTGTCGTTGCAGCTCGAGGGTGTAGCCGTCGAGTCGCTCCCGGGTGCGAGCGAGCGCGGCGCGCAGGCCGACGCGGCGCTCCTCGAGGCGGGTGCGACGCCCCTCGAGAATGCGCAACCGGGTGTCCGGCTGGGTGCGAGCGAAGAACGCGAAGTGCACGCCGAAGTTCTCGTCCTCCCAGGCGGCCGGTCCGGAGTCGGACAGCAGCTCCTGGAAGTGCTCCTTGCCGTCGGCAGTGAGCTTGTACACGATCTTGCCGCGCCGTCCCGACAATGGCGGCGTGGCTCCGACCTCGGCCGGGCCGTCCTCGACGATCCAGCGCCGGGCGACCAGATCCTTGAGGGTCGGATAGAGCGTGCCGTACGAGAACGCGCGCAGCGGTCCGAACAGGGCGTTCAGTCTCTTGCGCAGCGCGTATCCGTGCAGCGGCGAGTCGTGCAGCAGCCCGAGGATGGCCAGCTCCAGCACGCCGGTCCGTCGATTCACGCTGCTCCCCCTTCACTCTCGCTATCAGATCGATGTATCGAGTCGATACATCGTGACGATAGGACGTGAGGATACCAGACGGCAGCGTTCTCGTGTCAGGACGTCACGCGCCCATGGCCGCGGCACGTTCTTGACACTCAGCAGTGCCGTTCACCAAAACTGATCGAATCGACGACTGCCGCCGGTCCGCCCGCCGTCGTACGCTGACCGGCGTGTGGTCCCAGCGGTCGGTGATCGACTACGCACTCGCGCGCCGGGCCACCCTGGAATCGCTACGCCGCGGCGGGACGACGACCACCGATGTGTGTGATGCCGATCCCTACCTCTTGAAGGCCGCCAAGTTCCACGGCGAGCCGACCGACTCTCCGTGTCCCATCTGCCGCAAGGCACTGACGACGCTCAACTACACCTTCGGTGACGTGCTCGGCCAGTACTCCGGGCGCATCAAGGCGACCCGCGAGCTCGAGCCGATGGCGCGAGAGCACGAGGAGTTCACGGTCTACGTCGTCGAGGTCTGCGTGTGGTGCTCGTGGAACCATTTGCGCCAGTCGTTCGTGCTTGGTGACGGCGTGCCGCGCGGGCGAACGCGTCGGCGCGCCGCGGAGGAGTGACGGCACCGCCTGAGCGAGGGCACTCTCGACGTCCGGTAGCCTTCTGCGTCGGTCCGCGATCCACACGCCGCAGCTGAAGGCGACCCCCGAACGAGCGAGTGCCGGTGAGCCAGACCAGAGTTGCACCACCGATCAGCCACAAGAGCACACTGCCCAAACGCCGGAGGCGCCGCTTCCTTCCATCGTGGAAGCTGGTGGCGTCAGTCTTTGCTTTCGCGATCCTGGCCGTTGTCGGGGTCGTCGCCTTTGGCTACGTCACCACCGACATACCGACACCGAACGCGTTCGCGCTGCAGCAGAGCACGACGTACTACTACGCCGACGGCACCACCCCGATCACGAGCGAGGGTGAGCAGAACCGCGTCATCGTCCCGCTGTCCCGGGTTCCGCAGCACGTGCAGCGTGCCGTCATCGCCGCGGAGAATCGCAGCTTCTACGAGGACAGCGGCATCTCACCAACCGGCATCGCGCGAGCGGCATACAACAACGTGCGCGGTACCAGCGGCACTCAAGGTGGGTCGACCATCACCCAGCAGTACGCGAAGAACTACTACTTGACGCAGGAACGCTCGTGGGAGCGCAAGATCCGCGAGATCTTCCTGTCGGTGAAGCTGGACCGTCAGTACACCAAGGACCAGATCCTGCAGGACTACCTCAACACCATCTACTTCGGCCGCGGCGCGTACGGCATCCAGGCTGCCGCGCAGACCTACTTCGGCGTCGACGTCGACCAGCTCACCGTTGACCAGGGCGCGGTCCTGGCGCAGGTGATCCGCGCGCCCTCCTACTACGACCCGGAGACCGACCCGCAGCGGGCCGAGGCCCGGTTCCGGTACGTGCTGAACGGCATGGCCGAACAGGGCTGGCTCGGCGGCGTCGATCCGGCGACGGTGCCGTTCCCCGCCATCCGGACCAAGGCCGAGTCCAAGGGCGCCGGTCTCGGCGGCCAGACCGGCTACCTGTGGCAGGCGGCCCGACGCGACCTGCTCGCCAAGGGCGCGCTCACCGAGGAGAACCTGCTCAAGGGCGGCTACAAGGTCATCACGACGTTCGAGAAGCCCAAGCAGGACGCGGCGGTCGAGGCGGTCGAGAGCACGCTCAACGAGCTGCAGGTCGATACCCCCGACGTCCACGGCGCGCTCGCGGCCGTCCGGCCGGGCGACGGTGCGGTCGTCGCGGCGTACGGCGGCCATGACTTTGTCACCCAGGGCTACAACAACGCGCTCCAGGGGACCGTCCAGGCGGGGTCCACGTTCAAGCCCTTCACGCTTGCTGCTGCGCTGGAGAGCGGCATCGGCCTGAAGAGCCGCTTCAGCGGCGAGAACGAGCAGACCTTCGACGGCTACATCGGCGATGACGGCGAACCGAAGCCGGTCCTCAACTTCGACGACGCCTCCTTCGGGGACATCGATCTGGTCAAGGCGACGGCGAACTCGGTCAACACCGTGTACGTCGCGCTTGCTCTCGAGGTCGGTCCCGACAAGGTGCTCGAGGTGGCGCAGCGCGCCGGCATCCCCGAGACGACCGGCGGGCTGCTGAGTTCGCCGTCCGTCACCCTCGGGCCGTCGTCGCCGCACCCGATCGACATGGCATCGGCCTACGCCACCTTTGCGGCGCAGGGCCTGCGCGCCGACCCGTACGTCGTCAGCAGCATCACTACCTATGACGGTGCGTCGGTGTGGAGCTGGAAGCCGAAGCCGCTGCGCGTCTTCGACGAGGCGGTCACGGCCGACCTGACGTACGCCATGCAGCAGGTCGTGCAGCAGGGGTCAGGCAAGACGGCCAAGAGCCTGCGTCGCCCGGTCGCCGGCAAGACCGGCACGTCGCAGGAGAACAAGTCCGCGTGGTTCGCCGGCTTCACCCCGCAGCTGTCCGCAGCGGTCGCGCTGTTCCGCGGCAGCGAGGGCACCGAGGTGTCGCTGGAGGGCGTCGGCGGTCGGCGCAGCGTGACCGGCGGCTCGTTCCCCACGACCATCTGGACCAACTTCATGAAGGCGGCGCTCGATGGCGAAGACGTCCTCGAGTTCCCGGATCCCGAATGGGTCGGCAAGACGATGAACCCGCCACCTCCGCCGGAGCCCGAGCCGGAACCGCAGCCGGAGCAGCCGCAGCAGCCGCAACCGCAGCCGACGTTCACGCTGCCCGGCGGGGTTACGGTCACGATCCCGCCGATCGTGCCGCCCCAGCCGGGCCAGCCCGGCCGGCCCGGCGGTAGTCGTCCGACACCCGGCGACGTCACACCGTCACCCCCCGGCAACGATTGACGGCGCCTCCCTAGCGCGCTGCGATACGCCTCGAATGAGGGCGATACGCCTCCTACAACAGACGTATCACCCGAAATGATCACGTATACGTGATCATTTCGGGCTGGGAGATGTGGACGCTGCGCCGTGCCGGGCGTCGACCGACCTCATCGGGTGAGGGACGATGGGCGCGATGAGCACGCCACCTCACAGCGACTCCGGCAGCGCCCACGCATCGGTGGTGCTGCCGACGCGCGACGACCCGCTCGTCCGCATGTCGAGCGAAGGGATCGGCGGCCCTGCCGGCTCCCGGGTGGCGCCGCTCGCCGGCTGGTGGACGCCGCTGCGCGTGTGCATCGTCCTCGTCGTCCTGGCGAGCGCACTCGGGTACGTCGCCGACGGGTATTGCCGCGGCCAGGGCTGGCCGCGTAACACCACCGTGGAGTACGCCCACGCGTGCTACAGCGATCTGCCGCACCTGTTTCTCGAGCGCGGCCTCTCGACCGGCGCCATCCCCTACCTGTCGAGCGATCCGGCCGCGCAGTCGTTCGAGTATCCGGTCCTTTCCGGAGCGATCGCCTGGCTGACCGCGCTCGTCTCGGGCGGCAACCAACGGGTGTTCTTCGACGTCAACGTCCTGGTCCTGGCCGCCCTCGCCATCGTCACGGTATGGGCGACTGCGCAACTTGCCGGCCGCCGTCCCTGGGATGCTGCCATTGTCGCCGTCGCCCCGACCCTCGTCCTCGCGGCGACGATCAACTGGGACCTGCTCGCCATGGCGCTGACCGCCGTCGCCATGCTGGCGTGGGCACGCCGCTCCCCGATCCTCGCTGGCATCCTGCTGGGACTCGGCATCGCCGCGAAGCTCTATCCACTGTTCGTCCTCGGTCCGCTGCTCGTGCTCTGCGTCCGCGCCGATCGCATGCGCGCGTTCCTGCAGACCCTGGGCGCGACCGTCGTGGCGTGGGCCGCCGTCAACCTGCCGGTCGCCGCGTTCGGGTACGAGGGGTGGAGCGCGTTCTACCGCTTCAACGTCGACCGGGCGGCGGAGTTCGGGTCGCCGTGGTACGCCCTCGAGCAGCTGAGCGTCGGCTTACCCGACGGCGTGCTGAACTGGCTCACGACGCTGCTGTTCGTTGCCGCTTGCGGCGCGATCGCCTGGCTCGGGCTGACAGCGCAGCGCCGTCCACGGCTGCCACAGCTGGTGTTCCTCGTCGTCGCTGCGTTCCTCGTGACCAACAAGGTCTACTCCCCGCAATACGCCCTGTGGCTGCTCCCGCTCGCAGCCCTGGCCCGACCCCGCTGGCGCGACATCGCCATCTGGCAGGGCTGCGAGGTCGTGTACTTCTTCGCGATCTGGCTGTTCCTGAACGGCTTCTACGACGCCGACCGCGGGCTGCGGAAGGAGTGGTACGCCTTGGCGGTCTTCGTCCACATCGCCGGTACGGCGTACCTCGCCTGGCAGGTCGTCCGCGACATCCGCGAGCCGTGGCGAGATCCGGTCCGCACCGATGGCATCGACGACGACCCGGCAGGCGGCGTCCTCGACGGTGCTTCCGACCGTGGCGTGCGGCCGGTCGAGCGGGAGCCGGTGCCGGCGTGACCCGAATCATTCCCCAGTCCGACACGCAGGACCACCACCGCCGGCCGGTCCGTCGCTGCGCCAGCGTCTCGCCACGCGGTGGGCGGCCATCCCCACCACCGACCTCGAGGTGCTGGGACTGTGGCTGCTGTCCCGCGTCGCGACGCTCGTCGTCGTCGCTGCCGGCGGTTGGCTGTTCGTCGACGGGACGCGAGTCGTGCCGTTCCTGGAGCGCTGGGAACAGTGGGACGTCCCGCATCTCATCGCCGTGGCGTCGACCGGGTACGGCACCCGCCCGACTGGCGTCCCGCTGGAGGCGTTCTTCCCCAGCCTCCCGCTGCTGCTCCGGGGACTGCACACCGTCGGCATCGACTACCTGGCTGCGGGGCTGCTCGTCTCGTTCATCGCGGGCGCAGTCGCCGTCGTCGCACTCGGCCGCCTCGCAGATCTGGATGGCGGGCCCGGCGTCGGTCGCCGGGCGGTGCTCTTCCTGTTGCTGTCGCCTGGCGTCGTGTTCCTCGCCGCCGGCTACACCGAGGCGCTGTTCCTTGCGTTCGCGATTCCCGCCTGGCTGGCCGCGCGCCGGGACCGCTGGCTGCTCGCCGGCTTGCTTGCCGCCGGCGCCTGCACCGTGCGCGTCAGCGGCGTCTTCCTCGCCGCCGCACTCGTCGTGCACTACCTCGTGGGTGATGGCGGGATCCGCCGACGCGGCTGGCGCGGCGCACCGGCTCTGCTGCTCCCGGCCGTACCTCTCGCACTGTTCATGCTGCACCTGCAGGCGCGGACCGGGAACTGGCTGGCCTGGCAGGCGGCGCAGGAGGAGGGCTGGTCGCGGCGCCTGACCGATCCGTGGACGGCGCTGCGCACGACCTTCGACGGGGCGTTCGACCCGGCCCAGCCGCCGTTGTGGCAGTGGACGTGGCGGTACGAGATCGTCGTCGTCTTCCTCGGGGTGGCCTTCACGGCATGGCTGCTTTGGAAGCGGCGCTGGGGCGAGTCGGCGTACGTCGGACTGTCGCTGGCGGCGCTGGCAACGTCGTCGTGGTACTTCTCGGTGCCGCGCGCGACGCTGCTGTGGTTTCCGTTGTGGATCGCGCTCGCGACCTGGTCGATCCGGGCGCGGTGGGTGCTCATCGCATGGCTGACCATCGCGGCGCCGATGGCCGTCGTGTTCACGTTGGTCTTCACCACCGGTCGCTGGGCCGGCTGACCGCCGGTGGTCTCGCCGCTCCTGCATGCCGTTCCGCTGGCACTCGGAGCCGCGGTCAGCCCGGCCCTCGTCGCAGTCAGCGTGGAGCTGCTGGCGACCGCAGGGGCCCCGTCGGCGGATCGAGGTGCTGTCCTACCTGATCGGGGGTACGGCTCCGCTCCTTGCCATCGGCGTTCTCGGCCTGTTCGCGGTACCGGCCGCTGGCCCCTCGACGACGCGGCGGGCTTCACTCGCTCCGGCTGACTTCATGTCCACAGGCGAACTTTGAGCGAGCAGTCGCGTCGCTCAAACTCGCCCGCGGATCGCAAAGTTGCAGGAGAGCATGAATCTCAAGGAAACCGCTCGCCGTAGACGTCGCAGCTTCGCGGGCCACGGAACGGGTGCTGGCGCCGTTCGCGCGACTCATAAGCGGCACGGCACGGTGCTCGCGGCCCCGGTCTCGGCGGTCTTCGGCGTCTACCTGCTCGTGCGGAGCGTCACTGCCGCCTGATGTGAACGAGGGGTGGGTAACGTCGGCCGCGTGCGCTCCTTGACCACCCGCGACGCGACAGCGGATGACTTCGACGCCCTGATCGAGGTCCGCGCGCGCTCGTTCGGGCTGATGTCCCCCTCCGAGCGCAAGGAGTGGAAGGTCTCGGTCGCTGTCGCGGCCGAGGACCGGCGCTATCTCGTCGTCGTGGACGGACAGCGCGTCGTCGCCGGCGCTCGAGTGTGGGACTTCGGCCAATGGTGGCATGGCCGGGCCGTCCCGATGGGAGGCATCGGCGGGGTCGTCGTCGATCCCGAGTACCGCGGGCGCGGGGCCGCAACACTGCTGATGCGCGCGATTCTCGCCCGGTGCCGAGATCTGGGGCTGGTCGTTTCCGCGCTGTTCCCAGCCAGCGTGCCCGTCTACCGCAAGGTCGGCTACGAGTTCGGCGGCGGCCGGTACCGCTATTCGTTCCTCGCCGACGAGGTCCGGCGCCTCGGGCCTGGTCCGGCACCGACCCGCCGTGCGACGGCGTACGACGCCGAGCGATTCCTGGAGCTGGCCGGGATGGCGCGTGTACGCGGCGTCGAGAGCGGCCCGGTGGTGTGGCCGCTGCGGGAGGCGCGGGAGTGGCTCGACGAGGAGGAAACGTTCGCCTACCTCGCCGAGGACGGCTTCGTCGTTTACCGATGGTCCGACCCGGACCTGACCGTCGACGAGCTGATTGCGCTCTCTCCGGATACGACGCGCACGCTGTGGGGGCTGGTCGGGTCGGGAGCGTCGATCGCCGAGCAGGTGCACGCGTACGTTGCGCCGTACGACCCGATCCACCTGCTGCTCGGCCGGGAGGCGGCGAAAGCCACCGACGTGCAGCGTTGGATGCTGCGACTGGTCGACGCGCCCGCGGCGATCGCCGCGCGGGGCTGGCCGGCCGGCGCAGCCGTGGACGTCCCGCTCCAGCTCGACGACGCCGACGTTTCCGAGAACGCAGGAGGCTGGCGGCTGCAGGTGGCGGCAGGCGCCGGCAAGCTCGTTCCGGACGGGGTCGACAACGAGGCGCTTCGGCTCGGGCCGCGCGGCCTCGCTGCCCTGTACGCCGGCACCCCGGTAGCCACGCTGCGCCTCGCCGGGCTGGCAACGGCGGGCTCCCCCAGGTCGGACGCGCAGCTTGATGTGGCCTTCGGTGGCGCGGCGAGCTTCATGCTCGACTACTTCTGAGCTCGAGCGTGCTCTTGCTCCGCGGGACCGACCCGTCGGGAGGAGGAGGTAGAAAGGCCGGGTGACGGCGGACGGTAGCGACATCCGGGAGAGGGCCGAAGCGGTACTTCGGTGTCTCGCCGGTGAGCGGGCGCAGCTGCGTGACGACCAGTGGCGAGCGATCGAGGCCGTCGTCGACGGGCGCAGGGTGCTGTGCGTGCAACGAACCGGGTGGGGCAAATCGGCGGTCTACTTCATCGCGACCGCGCTCCTGCGTGCGAGGTCCGACGTCGGGCCGACGGTGATCGTGTCGCCGCTGCTTGCGCTGATGCGCAACCAGGTCGAGGCTGCGGCGCGAGCCGGCATCCATGCGCGCACGATCAACTCGGCGAACCTCGACGAATGGGAGGAGATCACCGCAGCGGTCAGTGCTGGCACGGTCGACGTGCTCCTGATCAGCCCCGAGCGCCTCAATAACCCCGACTTTCGCGACAACGTCCTTCCGCGGCTCGCTACGACGACCGGCCTGCTGGTCGTCGACGAGGCGCACTGCATTTCCGACTGGGGACACGACTTCCGGCCCGACTATCGGCGGCTGCGCACGTTCCTCGCCAACCTGCCTGCCGGCACACCGGTGTTGGCGACGACCGCGACCGCCAACCAGCGGGTCACCAACGACGTCGCTGAACAGCTCGGCGATGCGCTGGTGCTGCGCGGTCCGCTCGAGCGCGAAACACTTCGACTCGCCGTGCTCGAACTGGCAAGCCCCGCGCAGCGGCTGGCCTGGCTCGCCGACCACCTGGAGCGGCTGCCCGGCTCGGGCATCGTCTACACGCTCACGGTCGCGGCGGCGGGTGAGACAGCTGAATTTCTCCGCTCTCGCGGCCATATCGTCGCCGCCTACTCAGGTCAGGCCGACGACGCAGACCGGCGCGAGGCCGAACAGGACCTGCTCGACAACAAGCTCAAGGCGCTGGTCGCGACCTCGGCGCTCGGCATGGGCTTCGACAAGCCTGACCTCGGGTTCATCGTCCACCTGGGTGCCCCGCCGTCGCCGATCGCCTACTACCAGCAGGTGGGGCGAGCCGGCCGCGCAGTCGACAGTGCCGACGTGCTGCTGCTGCCTGGCCAGGAAGACGAGGCGATCTGGCGCTACTTCGCGTCCCTGGCGTTTCCGCCGGAGGAGCAGGTGCGTTCGGTCCTGGCCGCTCTCGGTTCGGCCGATCGTCCACTGTCGACGCCAGCGTTGGAGCCGATGGTCGACCTCCGCCGGACGCGGCTTGAGCTCATGCTCAAGGTTCTCGACGTCGACGGCGCGGTCTGCCGAGTCCGCGGCGGGTGGACCTCCACCGGCGAACCCTGGGTGTACGACGCGGCCCGCCTGCGCCGCGTCGCGCAAGCGCGCGTGGCCGAGCAGCAGAGCATGCGCGCCTACGTGGCGCTCACCGGCTGCCGGATGGAGTTCTTGCGGCGCTGCCTCGATGATCCGGGCGCGGCACCGTGCGGCCGGTGCGACCAGTGCAGCGGGCTGCGCCTGCCTGCTGACGTCTCCGAGCCGACGCTGGCCGCGGCGCGAGCCTTTCTCAGCCGGGCCGGCGTGGAGATCGCGCCGAAGAAGCTCTGGCCCACGGGCCTCGACTTCGTGCGCGGCAAGATCGGTGCGGCCGAGGAAACAGCTCCGGGCCGGGCAGTCGGCCGCCTGTCCGACCTCGGCTGGGGCGGCCGGCTGCGGGGGCTGCTGGCGCCAGACGCACCCGACGGCCCCGTGCCCGTCGACCTGGCCGGGGCGGTCGTCGAGGTACTCACCGACTGGGCGCGCGGCGACAGTCCCTGGACGGCGCGGCCGGTCGCCGTGGCCGCGGTCGCGTCGCGACGCCGACCCGAGCTGGTGAGTTCGCTGGCGGCGCATATCGCGGCGGTGGGTCGGCTCCCGATGGTGGGGGCGGTCACCCCGACCGCGGATGCGCCGCCGTCGGGCGGTGGAACACGGGGCAACAGCGCCCAGCGGGTACGTGCCTTGCGCGCAGCGTTCACGCTGCCGTCCTCACTGGCGTCGGTCGTGTCCCAGCTGACCGGTCCGATCCTGCTCGTCGATGACCTGGTCGATTCGGGCTGGACGATGACCATGGCCGCGCGCGAGCTCCGCCTGGCCGGCGCACCGGCCGTGCTGCCGCTGGCGCTGGCGGTTACCGCCTGATCTCCGCCGATCCGGGTGGTGGAGAATCTTCGCCATCATCACGGACTTCTGGCCGCTGTTCGGCTGACATCTGCGTGCGCCGCGGCTCGAACTTCGGGTGCCGAATCTGGAGGATCTCGCCGCGCTGGCCGCCCATGTTCGGCCTCGAAGCCTAACCCCGCAACCGGACGTCAGCCCGTACCGAGCTGCTCGCGCAGGGCGCGGGCGACGGGCCAGGCGGCGTGGGCAGTCGTACCTATGACGGAGAGGGTCAGGCCGGGGACGGGGTCGTGAAGGCTGTAGAAAGAGACGCCTGCGTCCTGGCCGGCGGTGATCACGGCGTCGCCCGACGGATGCAGCCAGACGCCGAGCCCGTGACGAAGCCCTTCCTCGGGCACGTCGCTGTGCGGCCGCACCATCTCGGTCACCGTCTCCGGCGCGACGATCCGGCCGGCGAGCAGCGCCACCCAGAGCCGCTGTACGTCGTCGACCGTCGTGTAGTGGCCTCCGTCGCCAGTCCCGAGCACGGGCAGGTGGAAGACGTTGGTGCGCCACTCGTCGCCGACCTCGACGTAGCCGACGGCGGCGTCGCCGGGAAGTGCGTCGGAGCGCAGGAAGCCGGTGCCGGTCAAACCCGCCGGCGTGCACACCCCGCGATGCACGAGCTCGTGGTAGCCGACGCCCGACGCGCGTTCGGCGATCAGCGCGAGGACCACGAATCCCGAATTGGAGTAGCCGAACCGCTCGCCGGCGCGGAACTTGGTGGGGTAGCCGTCGAGCAGCGGCAGGAACCGCTCGATCGTCGTGAGCTCGTGCACCGGGACGGGCAGCACGTAGTCGCTGACGTCGAACCTCTCGTCCTCCTCGTCGAGGTAGTCGCCGATTCCGGAGCGGTGCTCGAGCAGGTGCTCGACGGTCACGTCGTCCGCGATCAGCGGCAGGTCGCCGCCGAGCACCGAGCGCGCGGTAGTGGAGAGGTCCAACCGCCCCTCCTCGACCAGCGAGAGCACGATGAGCGCGGTGAGCAGCTTGGTGCCGCTCGCTACGGCCAGGCGGTGGTCCGGCGTCATCGGGATCCCGTGCCGACGGTCGGCCAGCCCGTACCCGCGGCGCAGTACGACATCGCCCTCACAGTCGACCCGCACGACGCCGGCGAAGCCCGTCTCGGCGGCCACGCCGTCGACGAGCTCGGTCAGCGTCCCCACGTCGCGACGCTATCGCTGCGAATAGCCTCACTTGCAACCAGCACGTCACAGAGGAGCGACCATGCCCGATCGTGTCGGCTTCCCCGCCGGGGTGCCCTCGTGGATCGACACCACTCAACCCGACCCGGCCGCTGCCGCGTCGTTCTATGGGCCGCTGTTCGGGTGGGAGTTCGAGGAGCGCATGCCACCAGGCTCCGCCGGCTCGTATCTCATGGCCCGGCTCGACGGGAAGGATGTCGCGGCCATCAGTTCGCAGCCTCCTGGGTCGCCACCCGCAGCCGCGTGGAACACCTATGTCCAGGTCGACGACGTGGACGCGACGGTCGAGGAGGTGCGCTCGGCGGGCGGAGTGGTCGTCGGCGGCCCGCTCGACGTCTACGACGCCGGTCGGATGGCGGTGTGCGCAGACCCAGCGGGCGCGGTCTTCTGCCTCTGGCAGCCGGGCGCGATGACGGGTGCCGGGCTTGTAAACGCGCCGGGGACGTGGAACTTCAGCGAACTCAACACCGGCGATGTCGATGGTGCGAGACGCTTCTACGGCGCCGTGTTCGGCTGGGAGGCGGACGAGGTCGACATGGGGGCGATGGCAGGCACGATGGTCCGCCTGCCCGGCTACGCCGACTTCCTCGAGCAGTTCGATCCGGACATCAAGCAGCGCCACGCTGACTTTGGTGCTCCACCCGGCTTCTCCGACTGCGTCGCCTGGATCCTGCCGCTGCAGGAGGGCAGGCCGCACTGGAGCGTGACGTTCGCCGTCGCCGACACCGACGCCGTGGCATCCACAGCGCAGCGGCTCGGCGGCACCGTCCTGAAGGAGCCGTACAACGCTGCCCCGGTGCGCAGCGCCGTCCTGCGCGACCCCCAGGGCGCAGAGTTCACCATCAGCGCGTTCAGTCCCGAGTGACACGCGTAGCTGACACGGCACAATTCCCCCATGACCGTGTTATCGGACGTTGACATGTCTGCCGCCGTCTCCAAGAAGGAAGAGGCGAAGCGGCTCGAGGCCGCCGGTGAGCGACTGCTGCGCCTGCGGCTGCTGCTCGGTGGGCAGATCGGGGATGGCGAGATCGGCCCGCCGCTGTGCGTGCTATTCGAGGGCTGGGACGCCTCCGGCAAGGGCGGCGCGATCAAGCGACTGGTCGCCCCGCTCGACCCGCGGCACGTTCGCGTTGCTCAGTTCGCCGCGCCGACGTACGACGAGAAGCGCCATCACTTCCTGTGGCGATTCTGGCCGATGCTGCCCGGCTGGGGCGGCATGACCGTGCTCGACCGGTCGTGGTACGGCCGCGTCCTCGTCGAGCGGGTCGAGGGATTCGCGACGCAGGAGCAATGGGAGCGCGCGTACAACGAGATCGTCGAGTTCGAACGCACGCTCGCCGCCGAAGGCATGATGCTGATCAAGTTCTGGATGCACGTCTCGGAGGACGAGCAGCTCGCCCGCTTCGAGCGCCGGTCTCACGAGCCGCTGAAGTCGTGGAAGCTCACCGACGAGGACTGGCGCAACCGCGGCCAGCGCGCGGAGTACGAGGCCGCCGTCGAGGAGATGCTGCGCCGGACCGACCACCAGGATGGGCGGTGGCATGTCATCGCCGGCGACGACAAGCGGTACGCGCGGGTGGCGGTCATCGAGACCGTGTGCTCGGCCATCGAGGATGACCTGAAAGAGCGCGGCTACGACCTTACCGCCGATCTGGCGCCCAAGGCCGCTGCCCCGCCTAGCTGACAGCCAGAGAGGACGATCGCGTGCGCGCGCTGCAGTTCACTGAGTACGGCGGTCCAGAAGTCCTCGCGTGGACCGAGGCTGCCGAACCACATCCCGGTCAGGGACAGGTACGGATCGCCGTCCGGGCGGCCAGCCTGAACGGGATGGACGGGAAGAAGCTGACCGGTGTCATGTCCGGCGGGAAGCCGCTCGAACGAACCGGCTCTCTCGGGTTCGACGCCGCGGGTGTCGTGGACGAGGTCGGTGACGGCGTCACCGACGTTGCCGTGGGCGACGACGTCTTCGGCAACGGCACGAGTACGCAGGCGGAGTACGCCGTGCTGAACTCCTGGGCGGCCAAGCCGCCAGCCATCGATTGGACGGTGGCCGCTGCTGCCGGCGTCGCGGGCGAGACCGCCGAGCGCGGTCTGCGGCTGCTGTCGGTGCAGGCAGACGACACGCTGTTCGTCGACGGAGGCGCGGGCGGCGTTGGCGCGGTCGTCGTCCAGATGGCGATGGCGCGCGGGGCCACGGTGATCGCGTCCGCCAGCGAGTCGAACCAGGACTACCTGCGTGAGATCGGGGCGACGCCGGTCGTCTACGGCGCGGGCGTGGCCGACCGAGTGCGCGCAGCGGCCGGTGCAACCCCGGACGGAACCGTCGATGCGGTCTTCGACGTCGCTGGAAAGACGCCGATCGAGGACCTCGTCAGCCTCGTCGCCGAGCCGTCTCAGGTGCTGAGCATCGCCAACTTCGAGGCGGCGTCGGCCGGAGCTCGGGTGAGCGGCGGCGGTGCCGACAGCCAGCCAATGCAAGCACTGGCTGAGGTCGCCGATCTCCTCGCGCAGAACCACGTCGTGATCAAGGTGCAGACGTTCCCGTTCGACCGCGCGGCCGAGGCGTACGCCAGCCTGCTGAGTGGCCACGCCCGCGGCAAGCTCGTTCTGGTCCCGTAGCAACCCAGGGACGCCGATCGGGGAGCTCCGACGTCGGGGACGGGTCAGGGTCGTCTCAGGGCTGGTCCCCGATGCGCAAGATGGGCGCGGCGGGCCAGGCTCGACTCGTCCGTCCGACTCCAGGAGTGATCCATGAGCGCCACCCGGCTTCCCGCGACGACCGACCAGGCCACCATGCGCGACGCGGCGACGATCGCCACGTTCCTGTGGCCGATGCGGCCTGCGCTGATCGGTGCCGGCATCGGCGCCGGCGGCTCGCTGCTTCTCGGCCTCCTGCCCGTGCTCGACTTCAGCCTGTTCGGCTCGCTGTCGACCGGCCTGTTCCTCTTCTTCCTCGTCGGCGGCATCGCGTCCGTGCTCCGCAGCCGATCGACGGGCCAGGGCTCCGACGAGGCGCGCGCGCGGCGCTGGGCCGCCCAGCACGCCTGGCGTTACGCACTGATGCCCGCCGCCGGACTGCTCGCGGTGCTCTTCGTCGCCGGCCTGGTGCTGCCGGGTTCGGCCATCGGCGCGCTCTTCAGTGGCATCGGCGAGGCGCTCATCGTGTTCGTCGCCACCGGCGCCACGGCGGCGTTCCAGCGTGGCCGCTAACCCACTTCTACCCCGGCAAGCCCGCCCTCAGCAGATCGAGGTCACGTCCCTGACCGGCCGCGCCTCCCGGCGTCTCGACGACGACGGGGGCGCCGGCCGCAGTGACGACGGCGAGGATGTGCTCGGGGTCGATCCGGCCGTCGCCGAGGTTCTCGTGCCGGTCGCGTCCAGAGTCGAAGGGATCCTTGGAGTCGTTCGCGTGGACCAGGTCGATGCGCCCGGTGACGGCCTTGACCCGGTCGACCACTCCGACCAGCTCCTCGCCGCCGGCGTGGAAGTGACACGTGTCAAGGCAGAAGCCGACGTCGTCGCGCCCGATGCTGTCCCACAGCCGCGCGATCGCGTCGATGCGCCGAGCCATGGCGTTGTCGCCACCGGCGGTGTTCTCGATAAGAACCGGCAGCGCCATGTCGATGCGCTCGAAGGTCTTGCGCCAGTTGTCGAACCCGATCTGCGCGTCGTCGTCCTTGGTGACGTGCCCACCGTGGACGATCAGCGCCCGCGCCCCGATGCCGGCCGCGGCATCGATGTGCTGCTGCAGGAGCTTGCGACTCGGGATGCGGATGCGGTTGTTCGTGGTGGCGACATTGATGAGGTAGGGCGCGTGGACGTAGAGCGCGACACCGCCCTCCTCCGCCGCCGTACGCAGGGCCTCCGCTCCGCCTGGATAGGCCACGACCGGCGCCTTGTACCCCTGCGGATCGCCAAGGAAGAACTGGACGAGGTCGGCTCGTCGCGCCGCCGCCTCGGCTAGCGGATCGGCCTGCTCGACGTGGGCTCCGAGGGCGAGCTGACTCATAGCGTCGAGCGTACGACCCGCTCCTGACAGCAGTTGACGGCCTCCTCCATACAACCATATGGTTGTATCATGCAGGTTGCGCCGCCCGACTTCGACCGCATGTTCGGGGCGCTTGCCGACGCCACGCGCCGCGACATCGTGCGCCGCGCGATCGACGGGAACGAGGGGGTCGCTGAACTCGCCAGCCACTACTCGATGAGCTTCGCGGCTGTGCAGAAGCACGTCGCGATCCTCGAGCGAGCCGGCTTGATCAGCAAGCTGCGCAGCGGACGCCGCAAGGTCGTCCGCACCGATCCAGAAGGGCTGCGCACGGTGCGCAGGCTGCTCGATCGGTACGAGGAGCTGTGGCGCGGCCGCATCGACCGGATGACTGACCTGGTCTCCGGGACTACCCAGACAGAGGGGAACGAGCAATGACCGTGACAGCCGTTCGCAAGGATGCCGACGCGCTGACCATGACCATCGACGCCGAATTCGCCGCCTCCCCGGAGCGGGTGTGGCAGTTGTGGGCCGACCCGCGCCAGCTCGAGCGCTGGTGGGGACCGCCGACCTACCCCGCGACCGTTACAGCGCATGACCTGCGCTCCGGTGGCCGCGTCGCGTACCACATGACCGGACCCGAGGGGGACCAGGCGGGTGGCTACTGGGACGTCGTCGAGGTCGAGGCCCCGCGGCGCATCGTCTTCCGCGACGGGTTCGCCGACGCCGACGGAACGCCCAGTGACGACCTGCCCCGGACCGAGGCACTCGTCACGATCACCGATCTCGGCGACGGCCGGACTCAGATGACGATCGCGAGCACCTTCCCCGACGCCGCGGCGATGGAACAGATCCTCGCCATGGGCATGGAGCAGGGCATCACCGAGGCGGTCGGCCAGATCGACGCTCTCCTGGCCGACACGTCGACTTCGCGGAGCTGACGCATGGGCCGGCTCATCAATACCACCACGATGACCGTCGACGGCGTGACGGACGTCGGCGACTGGTTCGTCGCCGAGGGAGTTCACGAAGGTCCGGAGAAGGCTCTGTTTCTCGGCGATGCGGCGCTGCTGCTCGGACGGAAGACGTACGAGGGTCTCGCGGAGTACTGGCCGCAGCAGTCGGGACCGTGGGCGGATCTGCTGAACCCACTGCCGAAGTACGTCGCATCGCGCAGCCCGCTCGGCGAGCTGACGTGGAACGCGACCGCCCTCGAGGGGGACGCGATCGACGGCGTTCGCCGGCTGCTGGTCGAGCGCGAGGGCGACCTCGTCCTGTCCGGATGCGGCGAGTTCGCCCGCGAGCTGCTCCAGGCCGGTGTCGTCGACGAGATCCAGCTCTGGATCCATCCGCGCATCCAGGGGCCTGGCACGCGTCCGTTCGAAGAGGCGACCATTCCCGTACGCCTGCTCGAGGCGACGTCGTACGACTCCGGCGTCGTATCCCTGCGCTACCAACCGATGACTTCTGCCGCGGCGGACGGTCACTAGGACACAACAGGCAACGACAGGAGAGCCACGTGACGACCACGACCATCGAGCCGGCGACCCAGACCCTGGAGGTCCCCGGCGCCACGCTGACGTACGACGTGCGGCGCAATGACGAGAGCACCGAGCCACCGCTGATGCTCATCGGCTCGCCGATGGCAGCTGCCGGCTTTGGCACGCTGGCGGGTCATTTCGCCGACCGCACAGTCGTCATGTACGACCCGCGCGGCAGCGAGCGCAGCGAGCTCGCAGATCCGGATGGCCCCATCACGCCCGAGATCCACGCCGACGACATCCACCGGGTGATCGAGGCGGTCGGCGGTCCGGTCGACCTGTTCGCCAGTAGCGGCGGTGCCGTCAACGCCCTCGCGCTCATCGCAGAGCATCCGGACGACGTGCGGACACTCGTGGCGCATGAACCACCGCTCGCGGCGATAGTGCCGGACAGTGAGCACGCGATGGCGGCATGCCGCGCAGTCCACGAGACCTACCACAGCCGCGGCTGGGGGGCTGGGATGGCGCACTTCATCGCCATCGTCAGCCACCGCGGCCCGTTCACTGCCGAGGTCGTCGCGCAGCCCGCGCCCGACCCCGCGCAGTTCGGCATGCCGACCGACGACGACGGCTCGCGCACCGACCCGATGCTGAGCAAGGCCATCGTCACCATCACGCACTTCGAGCCCGACTGGGACGCGTTGCGCGGCGCGCCGACGCTCATCGTCTTCGCCGCCGGCGAGGAGTCGGACGGCGAGATGGCTCACCGCGGTGCTCTCGCCGCCGCCGAACGTCTCGGCGTCGAACCGGTCACCTTCCCCAGCGATCACGGCGGCTTCCTCGGCGGCGAGTACGGCCAGACCGGCCAGCCCGAGCCGTTCGCCGGGAAGCTGCGCGAGGTCCTGATCACCGGCTGACCGCGCTGCGATACGCCTCGACTTAGGGCGATACGCCCTCTACAACAGGCGTATCACCCGAAATGATCACGTATACGTGATCATTTCGATGGGCGGGCGGGGCACCGGTTAGCCGAGTCGGACGGATCCGACCTCGGTGAGGTTGGCGGCCGTCACGAGCGTGAGCGTGGCGCCGCGGCTGCCCTCGTCAAGGACGGCCACCCGGCTGTCTCCCACCGGCAACGCGCGCACGACCCAGCCGTCCCGAGCTGGCGCCCACCGTCCCGCTTCCGTCACGCTGCCGTCTCCAGCAACGGCGTACGAGAGCAGCGCCGATCCGCTCGGCCCGGACACCGGCAGCACCGCCGTACGCGAATCCGGCAGGTAGCTGAACAACCGCGAGTCCGACTCGACGTCCGACCACGAGTCGGCCTCCACGAGCGTGTCGACGCGGCGCGGAGCGCTGAGGTCCGACAGGTCGAACGTCGACACCTGCGTGCCGAGCACCTGTCCCTCCTCGGTCGCGTCCTGTCCGACACCGAGCAGCAGCCCATCGCCGAGCGGGTGCAGGTACGCCGAGTAGCCCGGCACCTTGAGCTCGCCCAGGACCTGCGGGTTCGCCGGATCGGACAGGTCAACGGTGTACAGCGGGTCGGTCTGCCGGAACGTGACGACCGTCGCGACGTCGCCGAACCACCGCACCGCCCGGATCTCCTCGCCCTGGCCGAGGCCACCGACCGTCCCGACCTGCTGCAACTCCTCGCCCTGCTCCTCGAGCACCGTGATTGCCGCGTCCGTCGCCGGGGCATTCCCGCGCGTCGTCGCCACCCGTAGCCGTCCGCCGTCCTCGCTCATCGCCCACCGGCCGAGCAGCCACCCGTCGACAACACCGGAACCGACGTACGTCGTCGTGGTGGGCTGCGTCACGTCGAAGGCGTGCAGGTGGGTACGGACCTGCGGCTCTGCCGCTTCCCGTACCGCTGCCATGCCGAACCAGCCGCCGCTCGTCGTCGCCACATAGAGCCGCTGCGTCGAGGCGTAGACGAGGCTGCCGTCAGTCGCTACCGCAACCGCGTCGAGCTCGGCTGGGGCGGCGATGTCGAGGGTGAGCACCGTCACCACGCCGATCCCGGCGGGCTTGGCCGGATGGCGCACGTCGGCGCAGTCGAGCAGCGGCGTGCGTGCAGCCACCTCACCACCGGCGCTCCGCTCGATGCGCTGCGGCAGCCACTCCTGGGCCGGCGCCGACCCGGGGTCGGCCGAGTTCGCGAACGGCTGCCACGGCGTGCTCTGCAGAACCACGCGGACGACGCCGTCGCGCTCTCGAGCCGAGATGTACGCGCCCTCGATCTCCTCGCTGTGGACCACGGTGGGAGCGGTCGGGTCCGCGAGATCCACGACCGTCAGGGTCGCCGCCGTGCTGCCGAACGCCGGCATCGTCGACGACGCCGCCCGATCGGGGGCCGGCTCGACTTGGTCAACAGAGGGATCGACAGCGGGCAGGTCACCGCCGGCTGGCGCGGGAACGGGCATCGCGGTCCGGGCAGTGCCGAGCACGAGCGCGCGATCGCCCGACAGCAGCAGCTCGCCCGCCGTGCCCTCGGGCAGCGCCACACTGCCGAGCTCACGGGGTTCGTCGCTGGTCACGTCGAGGACGTACAGCCGCTCGCCGCGGACGGCAACGAGCCGACCATCCGCAGACTTCAGCAGGTCGGGCTCGTCGACGCCCACCTCCTGGACGTTGGTGCCGGTGGCGCCGGGCCCGACTGCGCTGGCATCGAGACCCGTCGCGGCGGCGGCCTCGGGTGCGCCAACCGCGCGCTCGGCGCCGTTGCGTGCGGACCACATCACTCCGCCGCCAGGTGACCCACCCGAGGTGGCAGCCATCTCGGCAAACCAGGACTCGAGCGCGGCGCATGACTCGAACGGCGCAAGCTCCGCCGCGGCGGCCGGCCGGGTACCGAGGCTTTCGGGCAGAAGGACCACGGCACCGCAGACGGCAGCGACGATCCCCACCGCCAGCGCCGCCCTCGTTCCGGTCCGGACCGTTGCGCTCATGCGACCCTCCCTGGTCACCCCACCGCCTTGGTGCTGTGACGGGGCGATCGCGCGCCCGGTTCCCGGCGTACGCCAGAAATCTCTAGGGCAGGAAGCCGCCGTTCGCCAGGCCGAATGCGAAGCCGATCGTGGCAGCGCCGAGCGCAATGACGATGATCCAGCGCTGGGCCGTCGTGGACGACACCATCTGCGCCCACAGGCCGACGATCATCCCGAGCAGCCCAGCGATGGACGCGACGATGTGCAGGCTTGCCACGAAGGCGCAGGCGAGCGCAATGACCCCGAGGACGACGGTGGCGATGACCAGCCGGTTGGCGCGGGGGTCTGCCTGCCCGTCGGAGTCCATGCCCAGCCCGCCATTGCGGATGACCAGCGGCATCGGGTGCCTCCTGTACGAGATGTGACGGCCGCGTCTGCACGCGAAGCTTCCCGCGCCCTGTGGACGATCGGCAAGCTCCCTCGCCCCGGTCCGGTAGCCTTACTCCTCGCCGGGGGCGTTTGACCGCGTCCCCCTGAACGCACTGCTAGACCTCCTGCCACGGATGGACCGTGGCCGCCTAGTCCGAAGGAGGTGGGTCCGCGCATGCGTCGCTACGAACTCATGGTGATCCTCGATCCCGATCTCGAGGAGCGCACCATCGCCCCTTCCCTTGACCAGTTCCTCGGTGTCGTCCGGCAGGGCGGCGGCTCGGTGGACAAGGTCGACATCTGGGGCCGCCGCCGGCTCGCGTACGAGATCGCCAAGAGGTCCGAGGGCATTTACGCCGTGATCGACCTGTCGGCCGAGCCGGCAACCGTCAAGGAGCTGGACCGGCAGCTCAACCTCAACGAGGCGGTCCTGCGCACCAAGGTTCTGCGTCCCGACGCCAGATAGACCACGACAGAGATAGAGAATTACGGAGACAGGACGGCCCCATGGCAGGCGACACCACCATCACGATCGTCGGCAACCTGACCAACGACCCCGAGCTGCGCTTCACCCCGAGCGGTGCAGCGGTCGCATCGTTCACCGTCGCGTCGACCCCGCGCTCATTCGACCGGCAGGCGAATGAATGGAAGGACGGCGAGACGCTGTTCATGCGCTGCAGCATTTGGCGGCAGGCGGCGGAGAACGTTGCCGAGTCGTTGCAGCGCGGCATGCGCGTCGTCGTCACCGGTCGGCTCAAGTCGCGCACGTTCGACACCCGCGAGGGTGAGAAGCGCACGGTCATCGAGATGGAGGCCGAGGAGATCGGCCCGTCGCTGAAGTACGCCACGGCGAAGGTCAACCGCACCACCCGCTCCGGCGGCGAGGGTGGCTTCGGCTCTGGCGGCGGGTCCGCCAGTGGCGGCAGCTCCGGCAGTTCCGGTGGCGGTGGCTCCGCAGTCGACGACCCGTGGGCCACCGGCAGCACCGGCGGCTGGGGCTCGAGTGGCTCCGGCGGCGCTGGTGGCTCTGGTGGCTCAGCCGGAGCGAGCAGCGACGAGCCCCCCTTCTAGTTCCCACATTCTTCTTCCCCGATAGCCCCTCCTTCCCCCGACAACTCTGACCTCGGAGCACCACGATGGCGAAGCCACCCATTCGCAAGCCGAAGAAGAAGGTTTGCGTCTTCTGCAAGGAAAAGATCGCGTACGTCGACTACAAGGACACCGCGCTCCTGCGGAAGTTCATCTCCGACCGCGGCAAGATCCGCGCCCGCCGGGTCAGCGGCAACTGCACGCAGCACCAGCGCGACGTCGCGACGGCCGTGAAGAACAGCCGCGAGATGGCGCTGCTGCCGTACACGAGCACAGCCCGCTGAGATGCGCTGAGAGGATTGTCGATGAAGCTCATCCTCACGCAGGAGGTCTCCGGCCTCGGCGAGCCCGGCGACATCGTCGAGGTCCGCGACGGGTACGGGCGCAACTACCTCGTCCCTCGTGGGCTAGCGATGCGCTGGACCCGCGGCGGCGAGAAGCAGGTCGCCGACATCCGTCGTACCCGCGAGGTACGCGAGATCCGCGATCTCGGTGATGCCCGCGAGATCCAGAACCGGCTGCAGTCCCTCGCCGTCCAGCTCGAGACCCGGGCGGGCCAGAACGGGCGTCTGTTCGGCTCCGTGACGCCGGCTGACATCGTGTCAGCGGTGCAGCGTGCCGGCGGCCCTCAGCTAGACCGACGGCGCGTCGAGATCGTCGATCCGATCAAGACCGTGGGTTCCCACCAGGTGCGCGTCCGGCTGCATCCCGAGATCAGCGCTGTCGTCTCGGTGGACGTCGTCCCGGCCTGAGGCCCCTAGACCGGACCGACCGACGCGATGGTGATGTCGGCATCGCGCCAGCCCGCATCGTCCTGCTGATCCTGAGCAAGGAGACGGTGGACGACCTGGATCGCGATCGATCCGCCACCGACGGCGGACGCCACCCGCCGTACCGATCCATGCCGGACGTCGCCGACGGCGAGGACCCCGGGCATGCTCGTCTCGAATGCGTACGGAGTGCGCCCGATCGCCTGCGCCTGGTCGGCGCGGAGGTCCGCTCCACTGACGATGAAGCCCTCGGCATCACGTGCGATCTCCGGCGGCAACCATGCGGTGTTGGGACGCGCACCGATCATGAGGAACAACGCGTCTGCGGAGACCGTTTCCGGCTCCTCTCTGCGCGCGGAATCGCGCAGCACGAGGCGCTCCAGCCACCCGTCTCCGCCGCCACCGACGATCTCCGTTCTCGTCCGTACCCGGATGTTGGGAGTCGCCTCGATCTGCCGGACGAGGTAGTGCGACATGCCCTGGGGGAGCGTCGGGGCGCGCACCAGCAGGGTGACCTGCCGCGCGTACTGAGCGAGATAGAGCGCAGCCTGGCCGGCAGAGTTGGCTCCGCCCACGATGTAGACGTCGCGGCCGGTTGTTATCGGCGCCTCCGACGCGGCGGCTCCGTAGAAGACGCCCGCCCCGATCAACTCCTCGAGGGCAGGAACGCCAAGGCGTTGGTAGGTGGCGCCCATCGCCAAGACGACAGCGCGAGCCGTCACCCGACCTCCATGCGCGAGGTGCAGGGTGAGGGAACCGTCTTCGCGCCGCAGGTGCGTGACCGTTTGCATGAACGCGAATTGCGCCCCGAAGATCATGGCCTGCTCGTACGCCCGCCGAGCGAGATCGCCGCCACTGACGCCTCGGGGAAAGCCGAGGTAGTTGCGAATCGACGAGCTGGACGTCGCCTGCCCGCCGACACCGCCCGAGTCGATGACCAGCGTCCGCAGTCCCTCCGACGCGCCGTAGACCGCTGCCGACAGTCCGGCCGGGCCACCTCCGACGATCACCAGGTCGAACTCCAAGCCCTGCGGATCGATGGTGGTGCCGGCAGCCTGTGCAACGTCCATGTCACTGGGGTTGGACAGCACCGTCCCGTCCGGAAAGAGCAGCAGCGGCAGCGTCGGCTCGGTTCCCGCGGTGGCGAGCAGACCGCGGCCTTCCGGTGAGTCGGCGAGGCAGAACGTGTGGGGCAGCGCGCAGCGACCGAGCACCTCGCGCAGCTCGTACGCTCGGCCGGACCAGGTCTCGCCGATGACGTGCACCGTGTGAGGAGCGGTACGCCGCGCGTTGGCCCAATCCAGCAGGAAGCTCGACACCCCGGAATGGAAGAGCTCATCGGGAGGCGCTGACGGCCGAACCAGATAGTGATCGATCCGGCCATGAGCGATGGCCTCGCTCGTGGTGAGGTCTCCCTGCTCGCCCCACCCGATGAGCAGCACGTGCTTCGCGTGCGGATGGATGCGCCGTATCTCACCCAAGAGCTCGGCGCCTGATCGGCCCGCGAGCCCTTGCCCCGCCAGAATCAGGGCGACGTCTTCTCCGGCGGCGGCGAGGTCCTCGAGGCAGGTAACCCCCACATCCGAGCCCACACAGATGACGCGGTAGTGGCGCTCGTAACGGTCACGCAGCTCGTGCTCGACGTCGCGCAGCAGGTCGGGGTTGTCGTCGATTGCGACGAGCAGTGGGCCGGCCATCTACGCGACTGTAATTGCCCTCCTCAGCGTTCTCGCGAACAATCCGGATTGTCCGACCCGTTGGTAGCGTCCAACGGCGTGACCCGGGTGGCGGAGGCTGTGGAGGCTGACTACCTCGTGGTCGGCGCAGGCGCCGCTGGGATGGCGTTCACAGACGCTCTGATCGACCATGCGGACGTCCGGGTGGTCTTGGTCGACCGCCGGCACGGAGTCGGTGGGCACTGGCTCGACGCGTACCCCTTCGTCCGACTCCACCAGGCATCCTCGTTCTATGGCGTGGCCTCGACGCTGCTTGGCGACGGGTTGCTACAGCAGGACGGTCCCGAAGCCGGCCTGCACAAGCGCGCCAGCGCGCCCGAGGTCTGCGCGTATTACGACCGGGTGCTCCACGAGCGCCTGCTCCCGTCGGGGAACGTGGCCTTCTACCCCAACTGCGACTACCTCGGCGAGGGACGGTTCGTCTCGCGCGTCTCCGGGCGGCACTACGACGTGCGCGGCTCGCGGCGCATCGTCGACGCCCGCTACCTCTCCCCATCCATACCGGCGACCACGTCAGCGCCGTACGGCGTGGCGGATGGCGTACACGCCATCGCCGTCAACGACCTGGCCACCCTGGGAGCGGCACCGTCGGAGTACGTGATCGTCGGCTCGGGCAAGACTGCCACCGACGCCTGCATCTGGCTGCTCGACAACGGCGTCGATCCGGGCGCGATCTGCTGGGTGCGCCCTCGCGAGCCCTGGATGCTCAACCGCGCGGTAGTCCAGCCGAACCCACTCACGTTCCTCGGCACGGCGGGCGACATCATGGAGGCAGCCGCGTCAGCCGCGACTGCCGACCACGTGTTCTTTCAGCTGGAGGACGCGGGGGTCATGCTGCGGATCGACCCATCAGTGACGCCCACGATGGCCAAGGTGCCGACGCTCGCCCGATGGGAGCTCGACCGGCTGCGGACGATTGAACGCGTCGTCCGGCTCGGCCATCTCCGGCGCGTGGAACCTGCCCGGCTGGTGCTCGACGACGGCGAGGCCGTCATAGCCAGAGACGCCGTAGTCGTGCACTGCGCCGCCTCTGGATTGAAGTACCCGCCGCTGGTGCCGATTTGGGGCCGCGAAGCGATCACATTGCAGCCCATCCGGATCACCTTCGCCTGCTTCGGTGCGGCGCTAGCGGGGTACGTCGAGGCGACGCTCGAGGACGACGCGGAGAAGAACCGGCTGTGCCCGCCCGCGCCGTTCTCGAATACACCTGTCGATTGGGCCCGCCAGCAGGTGCTCGGCAGCCGGGCCTCGTCCTTCACGTCGTACCCCACCATCAGGAACTGGGCCGATGGGGTCTCGCTCAACCCGGGACGGGTCCCCCCGGAGTTGGCCGGCTCGGCCGCCGTAGCCGCCGCTCAGAAGCGCGTGGCCCGGTACATCGAGCCTGGACTGGCGAGGCTGACCGAGCTCGCCGGGATGGCGTAGGCGTCGACGGGCCTAGGCCCGGATGGCGCCCGGAACGAGCCACCGGTCGCCGCGGACCCGGCCGACCAGAAAGGCCAGCCGCGTCAGCATGAAAATCCCGAGCGCGCACCACAGCCCCACCAGGCCGGCATCGAAGGCGAGCACGGCCCACGCCGCAGGCAGGAACACGATCGTCGTCAGCGTGGCGGCGACCGCGAGGTAGCGCCCGTCGCCGGCGCCGATGAGCACGCCGTCGTACAGGAACACCGGTCCAGAGACCAGCTGCAGGATGGCGACGACGACCAGCGCGGGCAGGAGCACAGCCTGCACCGCCGCGTCGTCGGTGAAGAGCGGCCCGAGCACCGGTGTGGCGGCGAGCACGACGATGGCGCTGACGACGCCGGCGCCCAGCCCCCACATCAGCAGCCGGTGGGTGGCCGCTCGAGCCTCGGCCACGGCTCCCGAGCCGAGCAGCCGGCCGATGATCGCCTGCCCGGCGATCGCGAGCGCGTCCAGGGCCATGGCGAGGAGCGTCCACAGGGCGAACGACACCTGGTACGCCGCGAGCTCCGGGTCGCCGAGCCGGGCCGCCACGGCGACGGCAAGGACCAGGACGACGCGCAGCGACAGGGTGCGTACGAACAGCGGTACGCCAGCCCGACTCGATGCCAACACACCGAGATGATCGGGTCGCAGCGACACCGCATGTCGCCGAGCACCGCGCCGGATCACGACGACGTAGGCCGCAGCGGCTGCGGTCTGGGCGACCACGGTGCCCCAGGCGGATCCGGCGATACCCCAGCCGAAGCCGTACACGAACAGGATGTTGAGCAGCAGGTTCCCCAGCGCCGCCGCCGCGGCCACGACCAGCGGCGTCCGGGTGTCCTGCAGTCCGCGTAGCACGCCGGTCCCGGCCAGCACGATCAGCATGGCGGGGATGCCGAGCAGGCTGATCGTCAGGTACGTCACCGCGTACGGCAGCACCTCCCCGGACGCACCCAGCGCGCGCAGCAGCGGCTCGGTGGTCGGTAGCCCGACCGCCACCAGGCCCAGACCGAGGAGCACTGCCAGCCAGATGCCGTCGATGCCCTGCTTGAGCGCCGCGGGGACATTGTCCGCGCCGAGCTGTCGGGCGACTGCGGCGGTCGTGGCGTAGGCGAGAAAGACGCAGAGGCTGACCAGCGTGGTGAGCACGGTCGCGGCCGCCGCCAGCCCAGCCAGCTGCGGAGTCCCCAGGTGACCCACGATGGCCGTGTCTGCCAGCACGAACAGGGGTTCCGCGACCAGCGCGCCGAGCGCCGGCACGGCCAGTCGCACGATCTCTCTGTCGCGCTCGCCCACGCAATCAACGTAACAGTCAACGTAACAGGTAGATGCGGGCTGCACTCATTACATTCCGCGGGCAGATGGCAGACTCCCCGTTGTCCACAGCTCGGGATACAGAACACGCCAGGTCGCACGCCTGCCCAGCTCAGCAGCCCCCCTTTCTCCCCAACCGCACTCACAGGCTGCCCACGACCGGTCCTGCAGGCCTGTGGATCACCGCCGCTCAGATCCGTGGATGACGACTCTTCATCTCCGGCCTCGACCTCCATAGGTTGCCGAGGCGTCGGTAGCCACAAAGAACTGTCGGCGGTAGAACGTATGTTCGAAGAGTTGCGCCGGTCGACAAGTTCTGGAGGTGCGGGGTGAGCGTCGCAGAGCTGCCGCGCGCCGCGGCAGAATTCGAGCGGACGCCGCCTCAAGACATCACCGCCGAGCAATGCGTGCTGGGCGGCATGCTGCTGAGCAAGGACGCCATCGCCGACGTCGTCGAGATGCTGCGCGCCCCCGACTTCTACCGACCCGCACACCAGAGCGTCTACGACATCGTCCTCGACCTCTACGGGCGCGGTGAACCCGCCGACGCCGTGACGGTTGCGGCCGAGCTCACTAAGCGCGGTGAGATCGCCCGCATCGGTGGCGCCGGATATCTCCACACCCTGATCGCCTCCGTCCCCACCGCGGCCAACGCGTCCTACTACGCCCGGATCGTCCACGAGCGGGCGGTCCTCCGCCGGCTCGTCGAGGCGGGCACCCGCATTGCGCAGATGGGCTACGCCGCCGACGGCAGCGACGCGGATGACACGGTCGACCGCGCGCAGGCGGAGCTCTATGCCGTCACCGAGCGCCGCGCGAGCGAGGACTACCTCCCGCTCTCGGCGATCATGGAGGGGACGCTCGACGAGATCGAGGCGATTGGCTCGCGCAGCGGGCAGATGGTCGGTGTCCCCACTGGATTCGGCGACCTCGATCAATTAACTAACGGATTGCACCCTGGACAAATGGTAATTGTCGCGGCTCGGCCGGCCATCGGAAAATCGACTTTAGCTTTGGATTTTGCCCGTTCCGCGTCAATTAAACATGGTCTACCGTCAGTAATATTCTCACTGGAAATGGGCCGTAACGAAATCACCATGCGGCTACTTTCGGCCGAGGCCAGGGTCGCCTTGCACCACATGCGCTCGGGAACGATGTCCGACGACGATTGGGCCCGCCTGGCTCGGCGCATGGGCGAAGTATCGAGCGCCCCGCTCTACATCGACGATTCTCCGAACATGTCGATGATGGAGATCCGAGCAAAGTGCCGACGCCTCAAGCAACGCCACGATCTGCGTCTGGTCATCGTCGACTACATGCAGCTCATGTCGAGCGCGAAGCGGGTCGAGAACCGCCAGCAGGAGGTCTCCGAGTTTTCCCGCTCAATGAAACTGCTGGCTAAGGAGCTCGATGTTCCGGTTGTCGCGATCTCGCAGCTGAACCGCGGTCCCGAGCAGCGGCAGGACAAGAAACCGCTGCTTTCCGATCTGCGTGAGTCCGGTTGCATGACGGAGGACACCGTCCTGTTGAGAGCGGACACCGGTGCACCCATAGCCTTCCGACAGCTCCTCGACGACGGTCACAAGGACGTGTTGGTGTGGTCGCTCGACGAGCAACGGCAGCTTGTCGCAGCCCCGATCACGAACGTCTTCCACTCCGGCGTCAAGCCGGTCTACCGACTCCGACTTGCCTCGGGTCGCGAGGTGACGGCAAGCGGCAACCACAAGTTCTTGACCTTCGACGGATGGCGACCGCTGGATGCCTTGGCCAGCGGGGCACGCATTGCCATCCCTCGCCGTGTCCCCCAGCCACTTGGTGCGGGCCTCGATTGGACGGAGCATCGGCTCGGATTACTTGCGCATCTCCTCGGTGATGGATGCGTGTTGCGGAGCCAACCGGTGCACTACACGTCGCAGGACGAGGCTAATCTCGCCTTCGTTGAAGCTGCGGCGGCCGCTGAGTTCGGCATCACTGCACGGCGGGTTCGACAGGAGAACTGGTGGCACCTGTACTTGCCAGCGCCGTACCGATGCACCCATGGACGACGCAATCCTCTCCACGACTGGTTCCGCGACCTCGGGATAGAGAACCTGCGGTCGTACGAGAAGCGAATCCCTGATGCCCTGCATTCAGCGCGCAACGCCGAAGTGGCGGTGTTCTTGCGGCATCTGTGGGCCACGGATGGGAGCGTCGCAGTTCCTCGTCCGGGAAGTACGTCGGCACACAAGGTGTATTACGCCTCGACGAGTCGAGCACTGGTCGACGGAGTCGTCTTGCTCCTTGCGCGCTTCGGGATCATCGCGCGCATCAAGACAGTTCGAAAGGGCGACTACCGCCCCAGTTACATGGCCGTTGTGGCTGACGGTCCGAGCCTGCGCACCTTCTGCGATCGCATCGGTGTGCATGGGAACAGGGGGAAGACGGCTCAGCGGCTTCTGGATGAGGTCGGCGATCGTCACGCGAACACGAATGTGGACACGCTGCCGTTGGAAGCTTGGAAGGTCGTCGAAGCCGAACGCCGCCGCGTTGGCATGACGCAACGAGCATTTCAAGCAGCAATCAAGACGCACTACTGCGGGTCAACGCTGTATAAGAGCGCCGCTTCGCGTCAGCGCATGCTGCGCTGCGCTCGGGCGCTTGGCTCGCAGCTGCTGCG
Source organism: uncultured Actinomycetota bacterium (assembly GCA_963801015.1). GTDB lineage: Bacteria > Actinomycetota > Actinomycetes > CAWDCV01 > CAWDCV01 > CAWDCV01. The sequence goes on from CAWDCV010000002.1 coordinate 1,410,920, forward strand.
AGAGCTTGCCACCGACGACGTGTTCTGGGATCGGATCGTCGCTATCGATCCGCTCGGAGAGCGACCTGTCTACGACGCAACGGTCAAGGAGACTCACAACTTCGTTGCCAATGGTGTCGTCGCGCACAACTCGCTCGAGCAGGACAGCGACATGGTGATTCTGTTGCATCGAGAAGATGCGTACGAAAGGGAATCGCCACGAGCTGGGGAGGCAGACCTCATCGTGGCAAAGCATCGAAATGGCCCCACTGCAACAATCACTGTCGCATTCCAAGGGCACTACAGCCGTTTCGTGGACATGGCCCAAAGCTGAGCAACAGATGCGCTTGCGGGGCGCGCTCGCAGCGGCAAGGGCGTCCGATGTCTTGGTGGGTACTGTCATGCGCGCAGGGTGATTTGGCGGTTGATCGGGCTCTGAAAGGATCTGCGACATGCCAGAGATCAGGGTGAATGTTGACAGCTGCGCGTGCGGAGACCAACCGTATGTTCGCGGGAATTCAGCGTAACGCCGAAGGCATCAACAGATTCGAGCACAACCGCACTCCTGCGCGAATCGACGAGCAGACCGTGATCCGGATGAACCGCGACACCCTGTTGCAGCTGGCGATTGTCAACATCACCGGCGGCGCCGCGATCACCGTGCCTGATGCCGGCGAACGCTATCTGTCGGTCATGATCGTCAATCAAGATCAGTACATCAAGCGCGTGTTTCATGACGCCGGCGACTAGGACATCACCGTGGAGGAGTTCGACACGCCGTCCGTGGCGATCGTCGCACGCACCCTCGTTGATCCTCTCGACCCGGACGTCCTCTCCGCAGTCGCCTCTGGCCAGGATCAACTGAAGCTCACGGCGGTTGCCGGCGAGCCGTCCCGTGTCGCCGACGTACGACACGGAGAGCCTGGACCGCACGCGAAAGGCACTCCTCGCGCTGGCCTCTGACATGGACTCGTTCGAGGGCAGCTTCGGACGCGCTGACAGGTCGGGCCCGGTGAACCATCGATGAGCACAGCGGCGGGCTGGGGCGGTCTGCCAGACGCCGAAGCGACCTACCTCGGGGTCTCGCCCGGCCTGCCCGGCGGAATACACACTGACCGTCGATGACGATGTGCCCGTAGATGGCTTCTGGTCAATCTCGGTCTACAACGCGACGGCTACTTCGAGCCCAACGAGGCGGGTGCCTGCAGCGTCAACAGCATCACCGCGGCACGCAACCAGAGGGATGGAACTACCTCGTGCGCCTCTATCGTCCACGTCCGGAAATCAGCTCCGGTGCGTGTGCGTTCCCTGCAATATCGGAAGGGCGCCTTTACGGCACCGGATACTTGATGCATGGCCGTCGGCGGTACCTCGGCGTACAGCGATGTGCACGATCTGCCTCCCTTGGTGCATGGCGTCGTGAACCTCGCGGCAGATCAGGGCTTCGACCACTCATGCGCTCCGGAGCAGGGGCGACTGCTCTCCGTGCTCGCCCGCGGATGGAGCGGTGGCCGCGTGGGAGAGACCGGCACCGGCTATGGCGTCGGCCTGGCCTGGATGGTCGAGGCCGCCGCTCCCAGCACCTCGTTCGTCAGCATCGAGAGAGACGCACAACGAGTGGCGGCAGCACAGAGCCTGGTCGCGGCGCATCCACAGGTGCGGATCCTGTCGGGAGAGTGGCCCGAGCTCGTCCGCTCCGGCCCGTTCGACTTGCTGGTCCTCGATGGCGGCGGCAAGGGCAAAGATCCATCCGTCGCCCGGCCACTCGATCCCACTGCGGGATGGGTCACTGTCGGCGGCACCATCGTCCTCGACGACTTCATCCCCCAGGGCCAACCGGGTTCGGAGCAACACGATCAGGCACGACGTCATTGGCTCGAGCACCCGGCACTTCAAGCGACAGAGCTGCGGCTGTCGCCGACCCTCGCCACGATCGTCGCTGTTCGAATGCGCTGACCTTAAACTGGGGCGACTGTCTTCCGACGCAGTGAGAGCGCTCATGCCGCTACCGATCGAGGAACGGTTGGCGGCACTGCATGAGCACTACGTCAGCCAAATCAACGCGTCTGTGGCACGGGGTCGCTTGGACCTCGTCCGAGAGCTGGTGGACGAGTACGAGGACGAGTCGCTCCACCTGATGCTGTCTTCTGGGGACGGCACAGTGTGCCAGCTGAGGCATGAGCCGGCCGAGATCCTGGAATTCGGTAGCCGGACGCGGTCTGGGCGCGGCGTTCCCAGAGCCGACAGGTTCCGTTTCTGGCGACGTACCAGTTGAGGCCATGGAGTTCACGTTCGCTGCACGAGTGATCGAGTGGCGCGGACCGTCGCCCTTCTGCTACGTGCCCCTACCCGACGAGGAGTCCGCGGACGTACGCGAGGTCGCCGCGATGGCGACCTATGGCTGGGGCATCATTCCCGTGATTGCGCGTATCGGTGACATCGAGTTCGAGACCTCGCTGTTCCCAAGGACGGGGGATATCTTCTCCCGCTCAAGGATGCCGTCCGAAAGCCGCAGCAGATCACCGTTGGCTATGAGATCAGTGTCGACATGACCGTTCGACTCGATCGCGGCAGGCGAGCGGGATCGTCCCCCTCATCCGATAGGCCACGTGGACAGCTCCGGCGGTCCGAGCCCCTCGAGGTGCGGGTCCGCACGCAACCGTCTTAGGCCAGTCGGACGAGGTCGAGCTTCTCGTCCAGAGCTGCCCCAGCCGCGATTAGGCGCGCACTCTCGACATCGGTACGAACCTTGGCCTCAGGCGGATCGTGGGCGTGCCTACCTAGCCGACGAAGATGCAGAAAGGATGCCCGGCGGGATCGGCGAAGACGTAGAGCGGCTCGTCGTCATCGTCGCTGCGATCGAGCAGCAGCGTCGCCCCCAGGTCCAGGGCGCGCTGTCGCTGGATCTCGAGCTCCTCACTCGTGTGGACGCGAGTGTCGAGGTGTGACATCTGTGGCACCTCGTCACTCGGCCACGTAGACGGACGTACGCCCTCGGTCTGTTGGAAGGCCAGCTGCGGACCGCCGAATGGATTGTGGAGGACTAGCCAGTCCTGCCCTCGACTGTCCGGTTGGTCGTCCGCCGGGGGTTCGTCGCCGTCGCGGTACTTCAGGCCGAACAGTTGCCGGTAGAACTCGGCAAGTCCGCGGGCGTCTGTGGTGTCGAGCACGACTTGCACGATCTGCGGAAAGGTGTCGGTCACGAGATCATGCTGTCACCGTGGTCCGACAATCCGGTTCTGTCTGCCTGCGGCTCTAGAGTGCGCGCCATGGGCCGGTACGGAATCGACGCTCCGACCCTGCTGCATATTGTGGGCAACGGTATTGACGTCAGTCCCGAACACCAGATCGTTGCTCCGAACCTCATTCGCTCGCAGGCGCTCTCCCTGCTGTACGAAGCGGTCCGGCGCGGCGATCTCACCGAAGAGGCCGCGCTCCAACGGCACGAACTCCTGACGCAGTTCAAGATGCGTCTCCTCGGTGACCGGGTATCGCGGCGCACGGCCTGGAACATTGCCCGAGCACACGGGTGGGAGATGACCACGGACGCGGAGTACCTCGCTGTCGTCAAGCTGCAGGCCGACGCGCTCGTCACCATCGATCCCATGCTCGCGAAGAGGGCGGACGGTGTCGTGCCGCTAGCTCCGCTCGACGTACTAGAGAAGGCATAGCGGTCCAGCTCGTTCTCGACGTTCACCGAGGGCAGCTGACGGCTGCGGACAAGTGCGGTGAGGCCGCCAGCGGCGAGGAGCGCTCATCGACGACGTGGCCTCGCCACCCAACTCATGAAGCGCGCCCTCGCCGTCGCGCGCAACGACGGCTGTACGCACGCCGTACTCGCGCCGACCGGGCCCACCCCGGAATGGGACGCGAACTTTCCCGGCTACCGCCGCTGCTACGTCAATGACCCGTTCGGCAACCGGCTGGAGTTCCTGCAGCGGCAGCCCTAATCAGCCGCCGACGGCCGACGCGCGTTGGGCAATCTCCTCGGGTGTGACGTCTTCGATGTGTGACGCGATGAGCCAGACGTGACCGAAGGGATCGGTCACGATCCCGGAGCGGTCGCCCCAGAATTGGTCGCTGACCTCGTTCGTCAGCGTGGCGCCAGCGTCGACCGCAGCACGCACGGCCGCATCGACGTCATCAACGTAGATCCACACCTCGGCACTCGTACCGCCAAGGTCGCGCGGCGAACGCGAGACGAACTGCGGCAGCGGATCGCACAACCCGATCACCGAGTCGCCGATCTGGATCTCGGCGTGGGCGATCTTGCCGCCGGGAATCTCCAGCCGGAGCAGCTCGATGGCCCCGAATGCTCGCTTGTAGAACGCAATGGCGTCGGACGCACCATCGACGAACAAGTAGGGCCGAACACTGGGGGGGCCTTCGGGCACCGCCTCGACTGCCATCAGCTACTCCTTGATCGACACGGGCAGCCCACGGCGAGCTGACCTCCACGACGTCCGGCAGGCTAACGGTCGGGTGCGACAGGGCGAGCTGCTGCAGATCACGGTCACGAAGCCGGACACAGGGGGTGAGCGACATCGCCTCGCCATCGTCGTCGGAGACGCGGGTCTACCTGCCCCTGACGTGCCGAGGGCTGGTGATGACCGAGGCTGCCAGCCTCGCCGTGTGGGCGGATCGCATCGACGAGCTCCCGCGCTCACCATTGCGCGACATGATGTTCGGTCGCACCGTCGGGTTCGCCATGCCAGTCTCCGCAGCCGTGACGGGGTTTGTCGCACGGGGCAAACATTCCTCCGCAGGCCGACGCTGCTGTCCTTTGCTACATCAAGGCGACCGAGGGCGGCGACTTCGTCGATGCGCAGTTCGCCGACAACTGGGAGCAGGCCGGCGCCAACGGGGTCGACCGGGGCGCGTACCACTTCTTCACGCTGTGCCGGCCGGGACTCGAGCAGGCCGAGAACTTCCTTCGAGTCGTGCCGTCGGACCTCAAGGCGTTGCCGCCGGCGGTCGATCTCGAGCTCTCCGGCAATTGCTCCCAGCGTCCCGACCGAGCGTGGGTCCTCGAGCAAGTCGATGCGTTCCTGGACCGGGTCGAGTCAGCGACTGGACAGACGGCGGTGCTGTACCTCCTGGACGACTTCGAGCAGACCTATCACATCCGGGACGCGGTGGAACGCGAGCACTGGGAGCGGCGCATCGTCCTCCGCCCCACTGTGAAGGGCTGGTGGATGTGGCAGGTACACGCCCGCGCGGCCGTTGACGGTATCGACGGGCCGGCTGACCTCAACGTAATGCGCAGCGACTGACTCCCTCAGCCTCGCGGGCCGCGGCCGCTGCTACCCGGCTGCGTGGTGGTGTCGACGCCGACGGCGAGCGATACGGACAGGCCGCTGCTGACATCGCCGGTCACCGTGCCGAGCTGACTCGCCCCGCCGTCGTCGCTGAAGACACCGTCACTGTCGAGGCTGACCTGCGACAGGTTCTGCACCGAGGACTCGTATCCTTCCTGGGCGTAGACCTGCGTGCTGACATCCTCCGGCAGCGCCACCTGTGAGGTGGCGAGAACGTTCGCCGCGTCGGTGATGCTGCCCTTGTCGGGATAGACCTCGAAGTGGATGTGTGGCCAGCGCCCGTCGTAGCAGGCCGGGAAGATGCTGGTGAATCGCACCCGACCGTCGGCATCGGCAATCTGTACGCCGCGCAGGTAGTTCTGGTCCTCAGCGCCGTCTGAGTACATGGAGTACCTGCCCTCGCGGTCGCAGTGCCAGACATACACCGCCACCCCCGCAAAGGGCGTACCCCCGTTCGCGAGATCCTGGATCACCAGCTCGAGGTCCATGGGGACGCCCTCCGCGGTGCCGCTCGACGCGCCGAAGCTCGAGCGGATGTCGCTGCGAACGATCCCGCTCTGCTCGAGAACGTCTGGGCCGTTGGAGCCATCGCCCGGGTACGGCCCGGCCGTCTCCTCCGGGATCTCACCGGTCGCGGTCGACCCCGCCGACGTTGCCGCAGACGAGCTCGACGAGTTCGACGAGCTGCTGCCCGTGCCGCTGCCGCACGCCGCCAAGCCGACGGCGGCCACGCCGAAACCGAGTGCCCGCAGCATCTGCCGGCGGCTCATCAACGTGGCGACGTCGAAGCCGAGCCCCTGGTCGACGATCTCTTCGTCGGGTCGGACCAGCGGCCGTCCCTCGTACGACGCTACATGCGGGTGCCGCGTGTTCTGTCGCATCACGTTCCCCGATCACTCGATGTCTTGCCTGCACTGTGCCGGCGGACACCGAGCCGGGGCTTTGACGTGGCTGTGAGTCTGCTGTGGCGACGACTCACCCCGGACGAGCTCGCTCGACTGACCGCGCGCTCGTCACGTCACCACGAGCCGCGAGGCCAGCGACGACGCCATCGATATCGGCGGCGCTGCGGTTCTGGCTGAGCTTGAGCTTTGCCTCGACCCTGCTGATGAGCAGTTCCACACCGACGATCGCGCGCAGCTGCCCGGCGATGAACCTCGGCGGCGCATCGTCGACCGACCACGCGTGCGTTTCGTGCGCTTCATGCTCATCGGTCAGGCGCCGGACGAGCTGCTCGACCCAGGTCGCGTCGTCGTGGACGATCAGCTGGCCGTACACGTGCGCGGTCGTGTAGTTCCACGTCGGTACGACGCGCCCGTGCTCGGTTTTGGCGGCGTACCACGACGGCGTGATGTAGGCGTCCTCACGACGGACGATCACCAACGACTCCCCGAGCGCCGGTGTAGACCACTGCGCGTTGTTGCGCGCAACGTGGCCGAGCAGTGCGCCGTGCGCGCCGATGCCGGGGTCGTACACGAAGGGCAGCAGCGTTGCGAGCAGGCCAGACGACGTGACGGTTACCAGGTCGGCAGCGCCGGGACTGGTCAGGAGGTCGTGGACCTCCGCGTCATCGGCGGCGAAGTGGCGGGGTACGTACACGATCCCAGGATGCCGCTTTCTCAGCGCGGTCGAGCCCCGGCCAGGACGAGGTCGACGAGCGCCCGAGCCGAGTCGTCGTCGGTGTCCACGCCACAGACGGCGTTCAGGTGCATGGGGTTGACCATGGCCTGCCACAGCAGGACGGGATCGACGTCCCCGCGAATCTCGCCGGTCGCGACACCGCTGCGGATCAGCGGGATTGCCTCGGCGTAGCGGCGGGCGAAGAAGTCACGGACGACGGTGATGAGCGCGTCGTTACTGGCGGCGGCAGCGAACGTGGCCCGCATGGCATTACGACCCGCCGCGCTCCGCAGGGCACGAGCCACCTGGACGGCGAGCGACCGAAGGTCCTCCTCGGCATCTCCGGTCGTACGAATCTCGATCGTGGTCGCTGCCAGTCGATCGATGGCGGCGGCGACGAGCTGGGGTTTGGTGTCCCAGCGTCGGTAGACGGTGGTCTTGTGGACCCCGGCCCGCCGCGCCACGTCGTCGACCGTGAACAGATAGCCCTGCTCGGTGAGGAGCTGGAGCGTGACGTCAAGAATCCGCTCCTCGACCGCCGCACCCCGCTGGTGGGTGCGTCGTTCGGAGGTCGCAGTCACGCGCTCCCCTCACGCCGAGCGTCGGCGCCATCGGTCGCAGCGACCCGGGCCAGCGCGCCGTTCATGGCGGCGAAGCCCTTCGGGGTGTCCACGGTCAGCAGCTTTTGGAAGAACGGGACGAGCAGTCCGGACAACCGCTCGTGCTGCACGAAGCGGCTGCCGCCACCCGGTGCCGGTTCGACCGTGAACGTGTGCCGCCCGTCGAGCACACCGGGCACAGCGATGCGGCCGAGCCAGGCGAACTTCCGCCCCGGTTCGACGTCCACAACCCGTGGCGTCATGGTGCGCGGTTTCGCGTCCTCTTGTGGACGGAATTCGACGGTCAGCGTGCTGCCAACCTCGAGTGAGCCCTCGAGCCGGCGCAGGAAGGGATTCCACGTCGGGTACGCGGCGGTGTCGGTGAGTACGGCCCATACGCGGTCGGGGGCGGCGGCGATCTCGGTCGTCGCGGTGATCTCGACAGCGAAGCGGTGCCGGGTGACCTCGAGCGTCGTCATGGCTTCCTACCTTCAGTCGGCTATCGCAACTTCCGTTGCGTTACAGCGACCATAGAGGAGCCACGTCCATAACGCAACAGTTGTTGCGATGAGGTGTTCGCCTATTGCGGTGTGAGGCGGTACATCACGTTGTCGTTGTAGGCGGTCGCCCACAGGGAGCCGTACGCCTCGAGAACGGCTCCGCCGCTTGCCTCGGGAGCTGACAGCTCCTCGACCACGTCCAACGTCTTTGGATCGATGCGACGCAGGAATCGACCCTCGGCACGGACCCACACTGCCTCGGGCATCGCCGCGATGTCTCCCTGCGTGCCCGGGGCGGCGTCTGCCACTCCCGTGACCTCAGCGGACTCAGGATCGATGCGTGCCACGCCGCCGCGAAAGCCCACCCAGATGGCATCGCCGGCCGCGATCCGCCGCGCGTCCTCGAAGCCCGCCATCCGGGCCGTCACCTCAATGGTCTCGACGTCCACCCGGACCACTTCCGCGGTGAACGGGCAGATCGCCCAGATCTCGGTGTCCGTGCCCGCGAGATCGGTGCAGCGGGCTCCGAGCTGGATTTCGCTATCGACGGCATCGTCCGCGATCCCCGTCAGCGTGCTGCCGTCACCGGTCAACACCCAGACACGACCGGACACGACCGGCAAGTGCACCTGATCGAACGTCTTCACGATGGGAAGGGTCGCGGCAACGGCGTTCGTTGCCGGATCGATACGGACGATGCCGTCGCCGAGACACGACCACACCGCACTCTCGCTGGCGCCGAAGCCTTGGCACCCCTCCCCCTGGGGACCGCCGGGGATCGACGCGATCTCGGTGTTGGTTGCGGGGTCGATGCGGGCAACCGTGCCCGTGGCCTTGATCACCCACACGGAGCCGGCAGTGACGACCAGCCCATCGGGCTCCCCCGGCATGTCGAATCGGGCTTGGACGCGTGGACCGATGGGCGTGGCCTGCACGGTCGCCGGCGCAGCTGTGGGCAGTGCCGTCGCCACAGCGGTCGTCTCGCCGGAATCACCGCCGGCGGCGTCCTCGCCGTCGCTACCCCCGCAGGCCGTTGCTCCCGCGCAGCAGACGACAGCCAGCACACCGGAAATCACCCGCGACTGCGCCCCCATGGCAGCCCCTCCCGTTGCGCGCAAACCGTACTCCGACCTTCGGCGCGCCGAGGGGCATAGGCGCTGCGATCATGACGCGACGGTCGACCGCCAACTCCCCCAGATCGACGGCGTACGCCACCGAACCATCGACGTCGATGGTCGCGGCATCCACGTCGCCGAGACCGGCGAGGGGCCGCCCCTGGTCTTGGTCCACCGGTATCCCGAGCACTGGTACGGCTGGCGCAAGCTGCTTCCATCGCTCGCCACGCAGTACCACGTCGTCTGCCCCGACCTGCGTGGGTTCGGGTGGAGCGATGCGCCTCCCGCCCGCGACGCCAAGGATGAGTTCGCCGACGACGTCATCCGTGGGCACCGCAGGACGCCCGGACCATGGCTGCGAGCCGACGCTTCTGGTACGCCTTTCTGCTCGCCTCACCGGCCGGCGCGAGGATCGCCGCGCGGCCCGGATTCGCACGGCTGCTGTTCCGGCAGTGGAGTCGAGTGAACGGATGGACGGACGCTGACCTCGCCACCTTCGTGGGCCAGTTCGCCGAGCCGGACCGGGCCCGCGCCGCGCGCTCGACGTACTGCACCTACCTCACCCGTGAACTCATGCCGACGACATGCAGCTGGAGTTCATCGACGGCTGTGGGCACTTTCCGCACGAGGAACGTCCTGAGCTCGTGCTCGAGCGGGCACTGGCGTTCTTCGCCGAATCGACGTCAGGACCAGCAGCGCGCTGACCGCCGCCGCCAGCGCCGCCGCGGCGTACCCCAGCGGTGCACCTACGCTCGCGGCGATCAGCAGCACGGCCGCGACTCCCAATGCCGTACCGAGCTGGGCGGCGGTGTTGAGCACGCCGGCCGCGGTGCCCTGCAGCTCACCGGGAACGGCGGTGCCCTCGGCGGTGGAGGCGACGGAGGCGAGACCGATCCCCGCGCCGCTCGCGGCAACCGCGATCATGAGCAGCCACGGCTGAGCGGGAGCGACGAGTAGCGCAGCGTTTCCTGCGGCAATGGCGGCGAGCCCGATCGCCGCCCCGGCTGGTGCGGAACGTCGAGCCAGTATGCGTGGCGCTAGGGTCGCGCCGACCACGACGGCCAGGCTGAACGGCAGCACGGCGAGCCCGGCTGCGGTGGCGCTGCGCCCGGTGGCCTGCAGCTCCAGGGTCAGCAGGGTGATGGCCGAGCTGGTGGTGGCCGTGTTGGCGAAGGCAACGCCGGCGCCCGTTCGGAGGGCGGGATGACGCAGTGCACCTCGGGGCAGCAGCGGGCGCGACGCTCGCCTCTCGACCGTGCGAAATGCGAAGGTGAGTAGCACTCCAGCGCCGAGGATCGCGACGCCGGAGAAGCGTCGCTGCTGATCTTCGAGGAACGAGCTGCCCAGCACCACGCTCATCACGGCGGCGGTGAGCAGGCCGGCACCCAGGACGTCGAGTTGCCCACCTGCCTCGCGATCCGTGCTCGGCGCGGTCCGCCACACCGCCACGATGAGCACTGCGGCAAGTGGAACGTTGATCCAGAACACCGAGCGCCAACCGGCCAGGTCGGTGAGCACTCCACCAAGGAGCAGCCCGGTAGCTCCAGCTGCCGCACCCGCCGCGCTCCAGGTTGCCAGGGCACGGTTGCGCGCGGCACCGTCGGGTGTCACGGCGGTGAGCAACCGCAGTGCAGCGGGTACGGAGAGTGCAGCCGCGCCGCCCTGCAGGCAGCGAGCTGCGATCACGACGAGGACGTGCTGCCCCACGCCGGCAAGCGCGGATGCAGCACCGAATGCTGCGAGTCCGACCAGCAGCACGCGACGGTGGCCGTACCTGTCGCCGAGGCGTGCACCAAGGAGCAGTAGGCCGCCAAAGAACATCGCGTAGCCGGTCACCAGCACCGGTGTCGTGCTCGCCGGCGCGTCCAGACCCGCGAGGATCGCTGGCAGCGCGATCGTGACGATGGCGACGCCGAGGACGTCGACGAACTGCACGAGGCAGAGCGCGCCGACCGCCAGTAGGGCGGTCCGGGATAGCGGCGAAGGTGTCTTCTTCATCGTTGAAGTAGCAGACTACGGGAATGCCAGGACAACGCGCGCGCCGCGTCACGCTGCGCGACGTTGCGGCCGAGCTCGGCGTGTCGGCAAAGACGGTGTCGAACGCGTTCACTCGCCCCGACCAGCTGTCATCTCGGTTGCGTGGGCAGGTCCTGGACGTCGCCGAACGGTTGGGCTATCCGGGTCCCGATCCGCTCGCGGCGGGCCTGCGTCGCGGTCGGGTGGGATCGATCGGGGTGGCCTACGACACCGAGCTCTCGTACGCGTTCGACGATCCGGTCGCCGTTGCCGTGCTGGCAGGAGTGACGTCGGTGGCCGAGCGGGCCGGGTCGGGCCTGCTGCTCGTCCCCGGGTCGGCGACCGACCGAGCGGCGCGGATCACCAGCGCCGTCGTCGACGGCCTCGTCGTCAACTCGGTCGCCGATGACGATCCGGTGTTGCGGGCGGCGCTCGCGCGCCGACTTCCCCTGGTCGTCATCGATCAGCCGTACCCGGAGCACCTGCGATCGCTGTCCTCGATACCGCCGTGCTGGGTAGGTATCGACGACCGATCCGCCGCTCAGCAGGCCGCCTATCACTTGCTGCGTCTCGGACATCGTCGCCTCGCGGTGGTCTCGTTCAGCCTCACCCGCGACCTGTCGCGCGCCGTCGCGGACGAGGAGGCGCAGGCACGATCCACGTACGCCGTCACCCGAGCCCGCCTCGCCGGCTACCAGGATGCCGTCCTCGCACATGGCGGGGACTGGGCCACGGTTGCCGTCGTCGAGGCCGGGGGGAGCGGCGTCGATGACGGTCGGCGGGCAGCCGAGACTGTCCTGGCGCACGAACCGGCACCGACGGCGCTGCTGTGCCTGAGTGATCGGCTGGCCGAAGGCGCCCTCGAGGCAGCGCACCGCCGTGGACTGCGCGTCCCCGACGACGTGTCCATCATCGGCTTCGACGATGCGGAGCCTGCTCGGCGGCTCGAGGTGACGACCATGCACCAACCGCACCGGCGCAAGGGCGAGGTCGCGGCTCGCGCGCTGCTCGACCTCCTCGGCGGTCGCGAACCCGACCCGATCACCATCCTTCCGACCGAGCTGGTCAGCCGCGCCTCGACCGCCCCGCCGCCGCCCTGACAGAGGATCGAGACATGCGCGTCGCTGTGCTCGCGGACATCCACGCCAACCTGCCCGCGCTCGAGGCGGTCCTCGGCGACGTCGATCTAGCAGCCGTCGATCGCATCGTGCTGCTCGGCGACATCGCCCTAGGGCCGCTGCCGGCGGAAAGCCTCGACCTGCTCGCGTCGCTGGGTGAGCGTGCCATCTGGGTGCACGGCAACTGCGAACGCGAGCTCGTCCAGGCGTACGACCGGAGTGCTTCGCCCAGTCCGAACAGTCATTCCACGCGGGACTGTGCAGCACTGATCGAGCGCCGACATCGCGAGCTCCTCGACGGACTGCCGATGACGGTGAGCTTCGACGTCGATGGGCTCGGGCCAACTCTGTTCTGTCATGCGACGCCGCGCCGCGATGACGAGTTCGTGCTCGTCGACAGTCCGATGGAGCTGTGGCGGGCTGCGCTGAACGGTGTCGTGGAGCAGACCGTTGTCGTCGGACACACCCATATGCCGTTCGACCGGCTGGTCGACGGACGTCGGGTGGTCAACCCAGGCAGCGTCGGCATGGCCTACGGTCCGACCGGCGCCTTCTGGGCGCTGCTCGGCCCCGATGTCGTACTCAAGCGCACGGCCTACGACGTCGAGGCGGCGGCGGCGCGGATCCGTGCCGGTGCTCATCCGAAAGCGGGCGAGTGGGCGCAGGAGTACGTCGTCGAACCGCACGGCGACGCCGATGCGCTCGCGACCTTCACCGCATTGTCAGGAGCTCCCTCCCTCGACGGGTGAGCTGGTGTGCTCGTATCCCGCGCATAGGTTGCCGGTGTGCCTATCCCTCGCCCGGTCAGACGACTCAACACGTCGGTGTTCGGTCCCGTGATGCTGCGCTTCGTCGGCATCGGGCCGCTAGCCGAGCTCGAGCACGTCGGGCGGCGCTCTGGCCGGCGCTACCGCACACCGCTGCTGGCTTTCCGCGACGGTGACACCGTCACGATCGCGCTGACCTACGGCTCGGACGTCGACTGGCTGGCGAACGTCCGCGCTGCCGGCGGTGGTCGCCTACGCCTCGGCTCGACGACCATCGAGCTGGGACGACCTCGAGACCTCGACACGCAACGCGGCATGGCTCGGATGCCGCTCGTGATTCAGACGATGCTGCTCGCCATCCAGTGCCGTGAGTTCGTCGAGCTCCCGGCGACGGATGCCTAGCAGACGGCTTCGAGAAAGGGATCGACGGCATCGCGAAACGCTCGTGGTTGCTCCACCCACGGGTAGTGGCCGCAGTTGTCGATCATCGCGAGTCGTCCCGCCGGGAACAGATCCGCCAAGGCGACGACCGGAGCAACGCCGGTAGACAGATCGTTGGCGCCCGCAATGACCAGGGTGGGCACATCGACGCTGCGGAGTTGTTCGGCGAGGTCTGCGGGCGCATCGACGGCCAAGTACGCGCGGGCAGCTGCGAGCGACCACTCACCTCCAGCGCGATCGTGCGCGCGTTCCACCGGACCGAAGGACGCGTACGCCAGCGGTGCGACGGCGTGCTGCCAGACGTTGAAGGTCACGTCGCCGCTGGTGTCCGGACCGACGTCTCGAGCGACGACCGCCGCGTCGAACTCCGGATCTCCGTGGCGAGCAGCGGCCAATGCGTCGGTGTCGGACGCGACATCCACCAGATACGCCGCTGGCGGCGTGATCAGCAGGAGGCCCTTCAGCCGGTCCGTGAACTGAGCTGCGAAGCTCACGGCGAGCCGGGTGCCGGCGGAATGACCCGCGATTACGCACTGGTCGATCTGCAGTTCGCGGCGCAGGTGCTCGATGTCGTCGGCCTGCCGCCAGAACGACCCGCGCTCGGTGAGGTCCGCGTGTGCCGATCCGCCGACGCCGCGCAGGTGCGGCACGATCAGTTTCCAGCGCTCACTCAGGCCGGCGAGATCGCCCAGGTAGGTCGGATACCGAGCCGCTCCGCCCGCAAGGACGATGACGGGGCACGCTGACGCGTCGCCGAGCACGTCGTAGTGCAGCAGCGCGCCATCGCCTGATCGATAGTCCGGCACGACGGGCGACCTTAGCTGTCCTCGGCGTGCTCTACGTTGATCGGCCATGCGTTTCGCCAGGTTGCCGACAGGCGTCACGCAGACGTTGCCGCTGGTCGTGCCGACGTTGGCGGTGGGAGGCGTGTTCGGCTTGCTCGCCACCCCGGTCATGGGGCCGGTGGCGCCGATCGTCATGTCCTGCATCGTCTTCGCTGGCGGGTCGCAGTTCGCCGCTCTCAGTGTGCTGAGTTCCGGCGGCGGTGCGACGGCCGCGGTGCTCGCCGGAGCCTGCGTCAACTTGCGCTTTCTGCCTACGGGTTTTGCCATCGCCCCGGCGCTGAAGGGCGGTCGGCTGCGTCGTGCCATCGAGGGACAGACGGTCGTCGACGCGTCGTTCGTGCTTGCTGCTCGAGGCGACGGCACGTTCGACCGCGCCACCTTGCTGTGGTCGACCCTCGTGCAGGCGGTGTGCTGGATATCCGGCACCGTTCTCGGTGTCGCCGCCGCGGACGCAATTCCCGACCCCGAGCGGTATGGCCTCGATGTGCTCCTTCCCGTGTTCTTCCTCACCCTGCTGGCCAGTGAGCTGCGACAGCAGGGTCGCCGAGCAGCGGTCGTCGCCGGTGTTGCGGCACTGCTGACCGTTGGACTCACACCGCTGCTGCCTCCCGGACTGCCCGTCGTCGCTGCGGCCGCAGCGGCGCTGCTGGGACTGTGGCGGCCCCGTGGCAATGAGGCCTCATGACACAGGTCTGGGTCACCATCGTCGCCTTAGCGCTGGTGACGATCGTCATCAAGGGCATCGGACCGTTCCTGCTCGGTGCCCGGGAGATCCCGAATCGGCTGCTGCCGGTCGTCATTCTCCTGCCGTCAGCGCTGGTGACGGCACTCGTCGCCTCCGCGATTGTCGAGCGCACGCCTTCGGGGATGACCGTCGACGTCGCTCAGGTCGTGGGCATCGCTGTTGCTGGAATCGCGCTCCTGCTGCGGCTGCCGCTCGTCGTGGTGCTCATTGCCGCAGTCGTCGTTACGGCGGGCTTTCGCGCGCTGACATGATCCGTAGTCCCAGGCATACGCCGCCACGAGGCTCGCCGGAGCGGCGGCGCGCATGGGACACGGCGGCGGCTGGCTGCGGCAGGAAGGTGACGACGAGTCCGGAGGCAACGACGTCGGCATTCCCCGGTGCGAGCTGCGTCGCACCCCGACATCGAAGCGAGCCCGGGAGTCGTCGAGGTGCTCATCCGCCCAGGCCACGAAGCTTTCGGACGAACCCGACCCTACCGCTGGGCGCACACCGAACGGCCGTTCCCGATAGGTCACGGCTGACACCACCGGATCTGGCCGCCGCGATCGTCGATGTCCTCGACGGCCTGGGTGTGGATCAGGCAACGATCGTGGGCAATGACAGCGGTGGTGCGCTGACGCAAATCGCCGTAGCCGCGGCGCCAGACCGCTTCGCCAGCATGGTGCTGACGTCGTGCGACGCGTTCTCGCACGTGCTTCTGGCGCTGACCGGCTCGAGTTGTTCCGGCAAGACCACGATCGCCGACCGGTGTGTCGACATCGATGGCGTCGTGGTCCACGAGAGCGACGAGCTCGGCGTTCCGGGCTCCGCCGACCTGAGATGGCGACAGCGGACTACCGAGGAGTGGGTGCAGCGCACCCTGGCGTACGAGCATCGAGGCTGTCGGTGCTGCTGACCGGGCAGGCACCGCTCGGTGAGATCTTGGCCTGCCCGTCATCACCTCAGCTGCAGGGCATCGCCGTCCGCTTGCTTGACGTGCCGGACAAGGAGCGGCTGCGTCGACTGAACCATCGCGACCCCGGACGATGGGATGAGTCCGCGCAGCAAGCATTTCTCGGCTGGGCCCGATGGCATCGCGAGCATGCTGTCGACCCACGTGCCCGGCCGGAAGCCATCACGTCAGGAGGATGGGACCGGATGCGGTGGGAACGCTGGCAAGACTGGTCGCGCCACGATCCGCGGTGGGGCACCACCGTCCTCGACACGGCAGCGGAGTCGGTCGAGCAGACGGCCCACTCCGTGCAGTCGTGGATCGCCGCGGTTCGGGACGACCTAGCCGCTGGCCGACTGAGTCTTGCTGCTGGTTGGCTCTGACCATGGACATGAAACTCGAGGTCATCGGGATCCCGGTATCCAACGTCGACGCAGCGTTGACCTTCTACACCGATCGGATCGGCTTCCATCTCGACCATGATGTGCAACCGGCGCCGGGGATGCGCGTGGTGCAGATGACCCCGCCCGGCTCGAGCTGTTCGGTCGTCATGGGTGAAGGGATGCCGCTCGGCGAACCAGGGTCGACCAAGGGCATGCAGCTCGTTGTCGAGGACATCGACGCGGTGCGCGCCGATCTGGCCGGGCGCGGAGTGGAGATCACCGACGTTCAGCAGCTCGGGCCGGAGGGCACGCCTGGCTCCCGGTTCGCCTTCTTCACCGACCTGGACGGCAACGGTTGGTCGCTGCAAGAGATCAAACGTTCGAGCTGACCCGTGACTCGATGAACTTGTACTTGGCGCCAATCCCCGAGGTCCGCTCCATCCCGGCCACGCGTTCGACGTCCATCGGCGGCACGATGGCGCCGAGCCCAGCAATGGTGTCGGTCAGCGCACGTCGAAGCTGCTCGAGCGTGTGGGCAGCGGTGCTCTCAGAGACGGTGCTGAACAGGACGACTCGCGCGTGCAATCCGGTGTCGTCGTAGATCACCTGGTACTGCTGCACCGCAGGATCGCGCAGGAAGCCGGTGGCTATGCCGGTGGGATGGATCGTGACGTCACCGCCATCGCGGCCGGGAAGCACGAGAGTGTCGTTGCTGCGGCCGTCGATCGAGGCGATGCGCCGGTACGGACGGTCAGTGTGACTTGCGTCTGCGGCAAGCGTCACGGCGTCGCTGAGCTCGTACCGGATGAGGGGCTGCGTCCGGTTGATGAGGTTGGTGATGAGCACCTTGTAGCCCGGGACGCCGGGCGGGACCGGTGCATTGTTCTCGTCCACCACCTCGACCAGGAGGACGTCCTCCGCGATCTCCAGACCAGCGTCGAGCGTGCCCAGCGCGATGGTGGGCGCCTCGGTTGCCGCATAGGCGCTGAAGGGCTCGAACCCCCATGCCGTACGGATCCGATCGCGAATGCTCGGCGTGAGCCGTTCGGCACCGTAGAAGCCGGTTATCGGCTGGATGTGAAGGCGACCGGCGAGCTGCTCGTCGGCCAGCATGCCCGCGACGCTGGCGTAGCCGATGAGCGCGTCGGGCTGCAGCTCGTTCAGCGCCGCAATGAGGTCCGGCAACGGTGTGAGCACCGAGAGGGCCGGCGCACCCGGACCGGCGGCTTCCAAGGCGCCGTACAGCTGTCGAGTCACATGCAGCGATCCGGGCGCACCGATGCTCGCAATCCGCATCTGCGGGTTGATTCCCATCGCCCCGCCGCCACGTAGGCCCACGGCGACCCAGTCGAGTGCCTCGTCCTCGCTCAGCACCACGATCCCCCGCAGCCCGGTCGTTCCCGACGTCGTCAGGACACGGAACTGACCGAGGTATGGCTGCGCGGCGTCCGGCCCGGCGAGATGGCTCTCCAGATCACGTCGGCGCAGCCGGGGATCGGTGACCAGATCGTCGAAGCGCTCCATCATCGTCGCCTTCGACAGGACCGGCAGCTCGGATAGCGGCCGGTCGGCGGCGTGCGGGCCGAGGACGTCCCGGTAGTACGCCGAGTTGGCCGTCGCGTGCGCCAGCAGACTGTGCAGCTGGTGCTGCTGATGGGCGAGTAGCTGCTCGGTCGACCAGCCGCTGCGAGCCGAGAGCTGCGGAATTCGTGCCGAGAGCCGCTGCATCAGCTGCGTCGGTGAACTCATCGTCGCGGTCATGTCCGTCCTCACTACTTCAAACAACACCATGTCTTCTAGACAACAGGGTGTTGTATGGAATACAGTGCTGTCAAGATGTCCACGACACCGGCTGCGCCGTCCAGGCGCCCCTACCGCCAGCGGCTGCGCGCGGAAGCCGTCGCGCAGACGCGTCAGCGGATCATCGACGCAGCGCGGATGGCCTTGACCACACCGCCGCCGCGCACCTTCAACCTGTCCGAGGTTGCCGAGCGGGCAGGCGTCGTCCGCTCGACGATCTACACGGTGTTCGGTTCTCGACGTGGGCTGCTGCGTGCAGTGCTGGACGATGTCGCAGCGCGCGGCGGTTGGGAGCGGATGCGACAGGCCTACCGCGACCCGGATGCGCTGGCCGCGCTTCTCGAGAGCCTCGACGCAGGCACCAGCATGGCGGCGAACGAGCATCCGGTGATCACCGCCATCTTCGCTTTGGCGCCCGTCGACACCGATGCCGCGGCCGTAGCAGCCGAGGAGGGCGAGAAGCGGCGGCAGGGTCTCAGCGACATCCTGCGGCGGATGGGTGAGCAGGGTTACCTGCGCCCCGACCTCGACTCCGACGAGGCGCTCGACATCGCCTACCTGCTCTCGAGCTTTCGCACCTTCGACCAGCTCTACACCGAGCGCGGTCTCGACCAACCCACCGCGGTCGCTCGGCTCAGGCGCCTGGTCCTCTCCACCCTGTGCCGGCCGGATGCACTGCCACCAGGAGAAACGCTATGAAGACCGTCACCATCAGCATCGCGCCGATGTCGATCGAGGAGTTGCTCGCGATCGTCGACGGCGCACCCGTCGAGCTCGACGCGGATGCGCGACACCGCATCGCCGCGAGCCGAGCAGTCGTCGACAGCGTGCTGCGCAGCGGGCAGCCCGTGTACGGCCTCAACACCCAGGTCGGGCACGGCAAGGACACCCGGCTGTCCGAGGACGAGATCCGCGGTCAGCAGCACTGGCTGGTGATGACCCATGCGGGGGGCTTCGGGCCGCCACTGCCGACCGCATCGGTGCGCGCCGCGCTCGCTGTGCGGCTGAATGGCATCGCCCGTGGTGGCTCCGGCGCGAGCCTCGCGGCGGCCGACACGCTGGCCGCGATGCTCAACGCGGGAGTCCATCCGCTGGTGCCGAGCACGGCGTCGGTGGGTGCCGGTGACCTGGGCCAGATGGCGGGAATGGCTCAGGTCGCCGTCGGACTCGGCCGGGCGGAGTACGACGGCGAGGAGATGTTCGGCGGCGAGGCACTGCAGCGCGCTGGCGTCCCGCCGCTGCGACTCGAAGCCAAGGACGGCCTGGCCCTGGTCTCGTCCAACGCGGTGTCGATCGGTACGGCGGCGTTGGTCGTCGCCCACGCCGAGCAGACGATGGCGGCTGCCGACACCGTGGTCGCGCTGTCCATGGAGGCGACCGATGCCAACCCGTCGATCACGCTGCCGCTCGTCGCCGAAGCCAAGCCCATCCACGGTCAGATCGCCGCCGCCGCGCACCTGCGGCACGAGCTCGCCGGGAGCCGGCTGCTGCAGCCCGGAACGGATCACTCGGTGCAGGACGCACTGTCGTTCCGGGTGGCCCCGCAGGTGCATGGCGCCCTGCGGGAGTACGTCACCGCTGCCCGCCGTGCGGTGGAGGTCGAGCTGAACGCGGCCAGCGACAACCCCCTGGTCGCCATCGACGAGCAGACGATCGTGAGCAACGGCAACTTCCACGTCATGGTGCTGGCGATCGCCTTCGACGCCTTGCGGGTAGCCGTCGCGCACGTCGGCATGCTCAGCGATCGCCGCATGAGCCACCTGTGGGACGCCTTCATGCAACGGATGGCGGCGGGCCCACCGCCTCCCGATGTCATGGCCACGCTCGCCGGCGTTCAGCTGCGCTATCCCGCCGCGGCGGCGGTCGGCGAGCTGAAGCAACTCGCCGCGCCGGCGACCCTGGACGTTCCCCCACTCGATCTCGGCGTCGAGGATCACGGCACCGGCGCGCCGCTCAGCGTGACCAAGACGGCAGCCGCGCTCGACCTGCTGGACGACCTGCTGGCGATCGAGCTGCTCATGGCGCGCGACGTCCTCAGTGTGTCGGGACCGCTGCCAACGCTCGGCAGGGGCACGAGTGAGGCCGTACGGGTGGTGGACGAGGCGAAGTCCAAGGCGGCGCAGCCGACACCCGACGCCGTCCACGCCGCGCTCCGCGAGCGCTTCCCCGGCGGCGACTGATCGACGCTGTCCCAGTTGTGTAGATCGTCGTGGAACTCGTCCCGTGTTGCCTTCCTGCGGGTCTTTCACGACGATCTACACGACCGTTGGGTGTTTCACGACGAGGCGTCGGCCGTCACGTCAGCCCCTGTGATCCGTTGGTCAGCGTGAGCTGGCGCCCGTCGACGACATAGTCGACGCGTCCCTGCAGCACCGACAGCACGTGTGCCTCGACGCTCGCGACATCAGGTGGGCAGCCGATCAGCGGCGTCGCCACTGGCCCGACGACGAGGGTGCCGGTCCCGTCACCGCTGTCCTCCACCGTGACACCGCCCGACCCGCTGTTGCATCCCCGTGGAGACGCTGAGCTGCGTGCTGTTCGAGTCGATCGTTAAGTCCGCGGTGACACCCGCAGGAAGACTGCTCACTGCATCAGCCGAGACGAGACCGTCGACCCTGCGAGTACCTACGAGCGCGGCGTCTTCGCGCTCCTGAAGCGTCATACCGCTGCCGTCGTCGCCCAGAGTCAGGGTGGTGCCCTCCACCCGCAGGGCCGGGTCGGAGGTGAGAAAGCTCGACAGCCAGTCGTCATCCGCCTGCTGGGCCGGCGGGCATGCCTTTCTCGTCATAGCGAGCGGGCCCACGCCGGTCAAGGTTCGCCATCCCAGTTCGCCGCACCAAGATGCGGTTGCAGCCCGCGAACGCGCTGATGCCCCCGTCCTCGAAGCTGATGGTCACGATCGACCCCGTCGCCAGGGTGTGCTCACGAACCTCCGCCGACTCGAACGTACGGCCGTTGAGGTCTGCACCGCCGCGCTCAGTCGCTGCCCGAGGCTTCTCATCGCCGCAGCCGCCGAGAACGAATCCCCCGACGACGGCCAGGTGTTGCAGACGTCGCTGTCCGAGGCGGACGAGCGCGAACTCGCGGCGGAGCTCTTCGAGTTCGCACTGGTCGGCCATGCTTGTCTTCATCGCGTTCAGGACCGCTGCCCTGACCGACCTGGCCGTGGCGCTGGCCGCCGCCGGCGGTGGCCCGGGCCAGCAGATCCGCGCCGGGACGGGCAACCTGCACCCGCTCCGCATGTGCACCAGGACGACAAGCCGCAGCCGGGCGGACTCCGGCATCCCGCTGGTCATCGGGATCGTGCTGATCCTCGGCCGCCGCTTGCTCGGCGCAACGTCAGATCGCCGCGGGCACGCTGGACGAACCCAGTCAGGCCGCCTGTCACGCGCTCACGCCAAGGGCTCGATCCCCCGCCCGGCTGGACTGGTCGCGTAGCATCCTTCGGTCGTTCGCCATCTGCTCGCCGGCATCGCGCTGGCTGTCGCCGCCCTGGTCGCTGCTCGGCTCGTCCGACTCTCCGTCGCCGACCTCGGGCTGGCGCGTGACCGATGGCGGTCGGGGCTGCAGTGGGGTGCCTCGGCAACGGCACTCGTTCTCGCGGCGTACGCCGTCGCATCCTTCGTCGTCGACGACGTTGCTGCGCCGCGGTACGACACGTGGCAGGAGGCCGTTCTCGCCGCGCTGGTTCTCATCCCGCTGGGCACGGTGATTCCCGAGGAGTTGGTCTTTCGCGGGCTCCTCTGGGGGCTGCTCCGTCGGGCGCGCGGCACGCGCGTCGCGACCGTGGTGTCGTCGATGCTGTTCGGTCTTTGGCACGTCGTTCCCGCGCTCGGCGGTGGACCGGCGAACGATGCGCTCGCCGGCGCCGTCGGTTCGGGCGTAGTGGGAACGATCCTGGGCGTGCTGGCGACCGTCGTCTTCACCAGCGCCGCCGGCGTGGTCCTCTGCTACGTACGGCAGCGCAGCGACAGCCTGCTGGCGCCGATCCTGCTGCACTGGGCCGCGAACGGTGCCGGTGTGCTGTTCGTGCTACTTGCGTAGCTATCCGGCGACGAGTTCCCGCAGCTGCTCGGTCTTCTCATCCGTCCAGCCGTCGGGTTGCAGCACTGTCACCCATTATCTGCCAGAACGTGACGAACGGGATCCATGTCATCTCGTCCAGCACGTCCTGACCCGGTTCCTCCTCGAGCCAGGACGGCCGGTTGAACAGCAGCGACGGACTCCACCACACGATTGGGTCGGACGGGTGGAGCAGGTAGAGGACCCGCGTGCGGGTCCACGGCTCGTTCTCGGGCGGCAGTTCTTCTTGGACGCTATTGGTGAACCGAACGACCCGGCCGTCACGGCGACCTCTTCGATGTCGCCAGGGCGCCGCAACCGGCCCGGATCGCTTATCTGCAAGACATCGTCGATCACTATCACGCGGAGCGGCTGCCAGTTGCGCGCAGATTCAGTCTTGCCGGTACGACCGGGGTGCCATGCAGCGGATGACGGTCGTCCCGGCGAACCTGACGTCTGACGGGAGCCACCTGTCGGTGCAGGGGCATCGTAAGCACGCCGAATTGGCATGGGCGGCGTTGCAGGAAGCTGGGCTCGTGGGGCCCGGATGATGTCATCGGGACAGGGAGGACGCATGGACGCACCCGAGCAGGACGCTAGCGGCAGCCAGTACTTCCTCGCTCTGACCGGCATCCCCGGGGACTCGACGGCGGTCGGGCATGTCGGCGAGATTGACATCGCCTCCTTCTCGTGGGGACTCGGGAACACGACGACCGGTGGCGGAGGGGGCGGGGGCGGCGCCGGACGGGCCACGTTCCGTGACCTCTCGTTCGTGGCGCGTACCGGCGTGGCGTCGCCGCTGCTGTTCCAGATGTGTGCCGCCGGCCGCCACTTGCAGACGGCGGTTCTCACCGGCGAGCGAGGTCCGAACCGGTTCCGCCACCTGCGTATTCGGCTATTCGACGCGGTCGTGACGAGCTATCAGCAGACTGGCGGCGACACCGACGACATGCCGATCGATGCGTTCAGCCTCGGGTACGAGGGCATCGAGGTCACTCACATCCCGCAGCGGCACGACGGCAGCGCAGGCACGGCGGTGACGCGGACCTGGGATCTGCGCACCAACACACCGTTCTCGCCGCCGCCGCCCTAGAGCGCACCTACATGGTCTCGTCCGGACGCAACTGAACCCGCCGCAGCAGCTGGGCGTTGAGCGCCACGATGATCGTCGACGCGCTCATCAGGATGGCGCCGACGGCGGGCGCGAGCACGAAGCCGACCGGTGCGAGAACGCCCGCGGCGAGCGGAACGCTGACCAGGTTGTAGCCCGCGGCCCACGCCAGGTTCTGCTGCATCTTGCGGTAGCTCGCCTGCGACAGCGTGGTGACGCCGACGACCGCGCGCGGATCGTCGGAGGCGAGGACGACCCCGGCCGACTCGATGGCGACGTCGGTGCCGGCGCCGATCGCGATGCCGACGTCGGCGCGCGCGAGTGCCGGCGCGTCGTTGACGCCGTCACCCACCATCGCGACGCGCAGCCCGCGCGCCTGGAGCTCGGCAACCTTGGCGTCCTTGTCCTGCGGGAGTACGTCGGCGAACACCTCGTCGATGCCGAGGCGCTGCGCGACGGCGTCCGCCACCGGCCGGGCGTCGCCGGTGATCAGGACGACGTGGACCCCGCGGTCGTGTAGCTGTTGTACGGCCGCTGCCGATTGCGGCCGGATCTCGTCTTCGAGCGCCAGGGCTCCCTCGACCTCACCATCCCGCAGGACGTACAGGACGGTGGCGCCGCGTTCCGACCATCCTTTGGCGGGCGCACGGATGTCGTCGGGGAGGTCGATGCCGTGCTCGCGCAGCAGCGCCGGGCCGCCCACGGCAACCGGATCGCCGTCGACGCTGGCCTGGACCCCGCGTCCGGGCAGTGACCGAAAACCGCTAGCAGCCGGCACGGGGCCGGACGCACGGGCAGCGGCCACAATCGCCTTGGCGAGCGGGTGCTCGCTGTCGGCCTCGACCGCCGCGGCGAGTGCGAGCACCCGCGCTTGGTCGCCGTCGCCGATGGAGACGACGGCCGCGACGGCGGGTTGCCCCCTGGTGAGGGTGCCGGTCTTGTCGAACAGCACAGCGGTGACGTTGCGCATGCGTTCGAGGGCGAGCCGATCCTTGACGAGGATGCCGGCGCGCGCAGCGAGCGTGGTCGAGATCGCGATGACTAGCGGGATGGCGAGACCCAGGGCGTGCGGGCAGGCAATGACGAGCACGGTGACGGTGCGCTCGATCGCGGCATCGGGTTGACCGAGCGCGAGCCAGACCACGAACGTGATCACGCCGGCGATCGAGGCGAAGTAGAACAGGGCGCCCGCCGCCCGGTCGGCGAGCGCCTGGGCGCGTGACCGCGAGGTCTGGGCCTGCTCGACCAGGCGGCGGATACCGGCCAGCGCCGTCCGCTCGCCGACCGCGTCGACCCGTACTCGGATCGTGGAGTCGGTGACGACCGTTCCCGCGACCACGCGGTCGCCCGCGGTCTTGCCGACGGTGCGCGACTCGCCGGTGATCATGGACTCGTCCAGCTCGGCCACACCGTCAGTCACGATGCCGTCGGCGGGAACCCTGCCCCCGGACCGGACGAGAACGGTGTCCCCTTCCCGTACCTCAGCCAGCGGGATCTGCTCCACCGATCCATCGGGCAGCACCCGGTCGGCCTCGTCCGGCAGCAGCCTCGCCAGCGCGTCGAGCGCACCGGACGCCTGGCCAAGCGCGCGCATCTCCAGCCAGTGCCCGAGCAGCATGATGACAACGAGGAGCGCGAGCTCCCACCAGAAGTCGAGGTCGAGCCCCCCGATGCCGAGTGAGGTCAGCCCGCTGGCGACGAACGCGACCGTGATGGCGAGCGCGACGAGCAGCATCATCCCCGGCTGGCGGGCGCGGATCTCGGCGATCGCACCGGTGAGGAATGGCCAACCGCCGTAGAAGAAGACGACGGTGCCGAGAACGGGAGAGATCCACGCCGTACCGGCGGGCAGCGAGTAGCCGAGGATGTCGGCGAACATCGGGCTGAAGCCGACGACAGGGAGCGCGAGCAGCAGGCTCCACCAGAACCGGTCGCGGAACTGGGCTGCGTGGTCCCCGTGGTCGTGGCCACCGTGGCCGCGCCCACCGTGGTCGTGACCGCCATGTTCGGAGTGGTCGTGCTCGTGGTGTGCGTGGTCGGTGATCTCGTCGAGGTGCTCGGTCACGATGCCAGGATACCCCTGGGGGGTACTTAGCCGTCGATCATCGTGCGCAGGCGCTTCAGACCCGGTGCTATCCGCTCCGTCTCGATCGCGCCATACCCCAGCACGAGCCCCTGCTGCGGCTGACGCATGCAGTAGCGCGCCAGGGAGTGGACGGCGACGCCAACGGAGAGTGCTCGGTCGAGGAGCTGAGGTACGTCGAGGTCGGCCGCTGGACGTAGGCGGGCGCAGACGTGCAGTCCCGCCGATGAGGGGACGGGTTCGAGCCAGGCGGCGAAGTCGGTCTGCAGCGTCTGCACGACCTGGTCGTGCCGCGCCGCGTAGATGCGCCCGGCCTTGCGAACATGCCGCGCCAAGAAGCCGTCGTCGACGAATGTGGCCATTGCACCCTGCAGCGTCGGCGGCCCGGAGGAATCGACCAGCTCTTTCGCACTGGTCAATGCCGCATGCAGTGATGCCGGCGCGACCAGGAAACCAAGTCGCAGCATCGGCAGCATCGTCTTCGAGAACGAGCCGACGTAGATGACACGACCGCTGTGATCCAAGCTCTGCAGCGGTCGCAGCGGCCGGTCGGAGAAGCGAAACTCGCTGTCGTAGTCGTCCTCGATGATGACGGCGTCGTGACGCTCGGCCCAACTGAGCAGCGCGGTCCGGCGCCGCAGCGAGAGCACCGTCCCGAGCGGGAACTGGTGGGACGGCGTCACATACACCACGCGGGTATCGCTGGGCAGCTGGGTTACGTCGAGCCCCTCGTCGTCCACGGGCACGCCGACGACTCGAGCACCGTGTGAACGGAACAGCTCGCGGACTGCCGGATATCCGGGCTCCTCGATGGCCACGCGGTCGCCGGGTTCGAGCAGGACGCGGCCGATGAGATCGAACGCCTGCTGCGCTCCCTGCGTGACCAGGACGTCGTCCGTGCTCGCCCGTACTGCGCGGGCCGTTCCCCAGTGCCGAGCGATCGCCTGCCGCAACCCCTCGTGGCCGCGTGGATCGGCGTACGTCGACTGGGTCAGCGCAGGGCGGAGCTCGCGCGAGACGAGCCGCCGCCACGTCTGGAGGGGGAACAGCGAGGCGTCGGGGATGCCCACGCGGAAGTCGAACTCGCTGCCGCTGCTTGGGGCGTCGCTGGGAGGCGTCAGGGACTGCCAGAGCGAGCGCGGGCGGACGCCGGCGTCCGAGGGCGCCCTGCGCTGCTGCGTCGGCCGAAGTCGCTCGGTGCACACGAACGTCCCCGCACCAACGCGGCTCACCAGGAAGCCGTCGGCCGTAAGCCGGTCATACGCCAGGGCGACGGTGGTCCGCGAGACGGCAAGCTGCTGCGCCAGATCGCGCGTCGCGGGCAGCCGCTCGCCGCTGCGCAGCCGGCCGTCCAGGATCGCGTCCAGCAACTGCCGATAGATCTGACTGGTGCGGTCCCCGCGGCGCGCTAGGTCGATGTGGACGTCCACACTGCTCCTCGATTGGTCCACTCGGATCGACAAGAATTGGACCTTCTCACGGGCCAATATATCCACGTACGGTGCTGGGGTACCCAAGACGTCCAAGGTCAAGGAGTCGACGTGAGTCGCCGGGGACTGTGGCTGTTCGTGACGCTGGGCGTGGCGTGGGGGATTCCGTACCTGCTGATCAAGATTGCGGTCACCGAGCTGTCTCCGGCCGAGCTCGTGCTTGCCCGCACGACGCTCGCGGCGCTCCTCCTGCTCCCGATCGCCATGCTGCGCGGTGCGATCCGCCCCGCGCTGCGGCGCTGGAAGCCGGTGGCGGCCTTCACCCTGGTCGAGATCGCCATCCCGTGGGTCTTCCTCAACCGAGCCGAGACCCGGCTGCCGAGCTCGACGACCGGCCTGCTCATCGCCGCGGTCCCGCTCGTCGGTCTTCTTGTTGCGTTCCTCATGGGCCGCGCCGAGCGGCTCGGGCGTGTCGGCTGGCTGGGCCTCGCCTTCGGATTCGCGGGCGTCGCCGCCCTCGTCGGTCTCGACGTCGGCGGATCTGACCTGGTGGCCGTGGCGGAGCTTGGCGTCGTCGTCGTGGGCTACGCCGTGGGCCCGGCGATCCTGGCGCGCTGGCTCGACGACACTCCGGCAATCGGGGTAATTGCAGTGGCGCTGACGGCAACCGCGCTGATGTACCTCCCGATTGTCGCACTCACCGGCGGCCTGCCGACAACGATGCCGAGCGGTTCTGTCGTGCTGTCGGTGCTGCTGCTTGCGGTGGTCTGCACGGCGCTCGCGTTCCTCGTGCTGTTCGCCCTCGTGGGCGAGATCGGTCCGGTTCGCGCGACCACGATCACCTACGTCAACCCGGCCGTCGCCGTTGTCGCCGGTGTCCTCGTGCTCAACGAGCCGGTGACCGTGTGGACGGTACTGGGGTTCGCGCTGGTCGTCACCGGTTCGGTGCTCGTGAACCGTCGACCGTCGGCGCGCGTCGCGCCACCCGTGCCGCCCTCTCCCGCAGCTCCAGCGCGGGTTTATTCAGTTGAGCGCTAGGCGCGGCGCTCCTACCGTCGTAAGGCTGGCCATGTCGAGCCGGCGTCACGGCGAAGCAAAGTGTGGAGGGCTCTGTGTCGACGCCTGTCCGCACTTCAGTGACAGCTGCGACCGACCGCAATGGCGTCAATGCCATTGATGTCGTCGGGCTGCGTAAGTCGTTTCGCCGCAAGGTGTCGGGCAAGGACGCGCGCGGCAAGCGCAAGACCACCCGTCGTACCGTCCATGCCCTCGACGACGTCACCTTCAGCGTTGCGCGCGGTGAGACCGTCGCCATCCTGGGTCAGAACGGCTCCGGCAAGTCCACGCTGATCCGCATTCTGTCGACGCTGCTCCTGCACGAGGCCGGTGTCGCGCGGGTGTTCGGTCATGACGTCATGCGCGATCCCCATCCGGTGCGCCGCCTGGTGAACCGTGTGTCGGTCGAGGCGAGCTTCTTCAAGAAGATGTCGGCGGCGGAGAACCTGTCGTACGCGGCGCGCTTCTACGGCATGGGCAGCTCGAGTACGCGTGACCGGATCCCGCTGATCCTCGAACGCGTCGGGTTTCCCAGCGCGAGGCGCAACGAGCCGATGGAAAACCTGTCGCGAGGCATGCAGCAGAAGGTCGCGCTCGCCCGTGCGTTGTTGACGTCGCCGGTGCTGCTGCTGCTCGACGAACCGACGACGGGTCTCGATCCGCGATCGAAGCGCGAGGTGCAGGACTTCATCCGTGACGTTCGGGTGCTGCACGACTCGACGATCCTGCTGTGCACTCACGACCTCGACGAGGCGGAGGCGCTGTCGGATCGGGTGGGCATCCTCGACCGCGGGCAGCTGCTGGTGCTGGCCCCTGTGCCGGAGCTGCTGCAGCAGTACGACGCATCGTCGCTGGAGGAGGCGTTCTTCGCAGCGACCGGACGTGATCTCGCTACCGACGACGAAGAAGAAGACGACGAACGGGAGGTGTTCGGATGAGCCTGACAACGAGTACGACATCTGCCTTCCGCACACAGCTCGTTGGCGTACGCGGTGTCGTCGAACGCAACATCTATCTGACGAAGCGGTACATCTGGTGGGACGTCGCGTTCTTCCTGTGGACGGTGGCGAACACGCTCACGATCGTGTTCATCGCCGAAGGCGTCGAGGCCAACGGCGGATCGATCGACGTCAACCGCCAGACGACGTACCTCCTCATCGGTGCCGTGCTGTGGGCGTACCTCGGCATCCTGTTCGAGATCCTCACCGAGACGGTGTCGTGGGAGCGCTGGGAAGGCACGATCGAGTACACGTTCATGGCGCCGTTGCGTCGCAGCGCGCACCTGATGGGAATGAGCGCCTACGCCATCGTGTACGGGATTCTGCGCGCAGTGCTGCTGTTCGCGGTGGTCGCGGTGTTCTTCGACCTGGCGATGCCGAATGCCAACTTCATCGCGGCGCTCATCGTCGTCTTGGTCGCGAGTATTCCGTTCGCAGGCATCGGCATGATGACGGCGGTGCTACCGCTCATCTCGCCGGAGAAGGGCGCGCAGCTCGGCTTCATCGCGCAGGGCGTGCTGCTGGTCGTGTCCGGCGTGTACTACCCGGTCGAGATCCTGCCCGGATGGATGCAGGCGATAGCCACGGTAAGTCCGGCGACGTACGCGCTGAACGGCAGTCGTGCGGCGATCCTCGAGGGAGCCGGAATCGGATCGCTGTGGTCCGAGCTGGCGGCGCTGCTGCTGATCGGCGTCGTCGCGATTCCCATCGGGCTGGCGCTCTTCGCAGCGGGCGAGCGCTACGCCAAGCGGTACGGCAAGCTCAAGCGCTCCGGTTGACGCACGCGGTTGTGTTGATCGTCGTGTAGGTCAGGACGCTCAGCGTCCTGCTGTTGCTACACGACGATCTACACGGCTGACGTTGCGGTCGCGGCTGCGTCGACGTGACGATTGTTGGCTGACGCTCGAGGTTGTGTAGATCGTCGTGTGGAACAGGACGCTCAGCGTCGTGCCGTCCTTACACGACGATCTACACAACGCGGTCTACACAACGCGGTCCACGCAACGCGGTCACACAACGCGGTCGACACAACGCGGTCGACGCAACGCGGTCGACGCAACGCGGTCGACACAACGCGGTCGACACAACGCGGTCGACACAACGCGGTCCACACAACGCGGTCCACACAATGGCTGCAACGCACTGTCGACGTCGCGACGTGACGTTACGGCAGCGCGTTCCGTCCGACGACGTCCGCATACCAGCGGGCGCTCGCCTTCGGAATGCGCCGCTGCGTCGGGTAATCGACGAAGAACAGGCCGAATCGCTTCGAGTACCCCTCGGCCCACTCGAAGTTGTCCATCAGCGACCAGCAGAAGTAGCCGCGGACGTCGACGCCGTGTGCAATCGCATCCTGCACCGCGCGCAGGTGCCCATCCAGATACGCGATCCGCTCCTCGTCGTCCACACCGCCTTCGGGATCGACGTAGTCGTCGTACGCCGCACCGTTCTCGGTGATGTAGATCGGCGGTAGGTCGGAGTAGTCGCGTCGAAGCCGGACGAGCAGCTCGGTCAACCCGTCGGCTTCAACCGGCCAGCCCATCTGCGTCGTGGACAACGATCGCGGCACGACACCGTGCGCGTCGAGCAACGGCAGGACCGCCATGGTGTCTGCAGCATCGTCACCGGCTGCAGCATGCGTCCGGAAGTAGTAGTTGATGCCGAGGAAGTCCATCGGTGCGGCGATGAGCTCGAAGTCGCCGTCAGCCACGATGCCGTCGAGATCGGAGGCGTACCACTTGACCATGTCCTCGGGATAGCTGCCCAACAGCAGCGGATCGAGGAACCAGCGGTTCGAGTTGCCGTCCTTTCGACGTGCTGCATCGGCGTCGGCGGCGGAGTCGCTTGCTGCGCGAGCGGGGGACAAGCTCAGGGTGATACCCGCCGTACCCGACACGCCTTGCAGCACCTGCATGGCGCGACCGTGTGCAAGGAGCATGTGGTGTGCTGCGCGCAATGCTGCAACGCCGTCGCGCACTCCCGGCGCGTGCCGGCCCGCGCCGTAACCGATGAAGCTCGCCACCCACGGTTCGTTCAGCGTGATCCACATCGGCACGCGATCGCCGAGCGCATAGGTCACCACGCCGGCATACTCCTCGAACGCGTCGATGATCGAACGCGACGTCCAGCCACCTGCGTCTTCGAGCACCTGCGGCAGATCCCAGTGGTACAGCGTCACCGCCGGCGTGATGCCGCGCTCCAGCAGCGTGTCCACGAGCGCGCTGTAATGGTCGAGCCCGGCCCGGTTGATGCGGCCCCGGCCGTCCGGCAGCACGCGCGGCCAGGCGATCGAGAACCGGTATGCCGACAGGCCGAGATCGGACAGCAGGTCGACGTCCTCGCGCCAGCGCCGGTACGAGTCGCACGCGATCGTGCCCGTGTCGCCATGGCGAACCGCGCCGGGTTTCGCACTGAATGTGTCCCAGATCGACGGCGACCGACCGTCCACGTCAACGGCGCCTTCGATCTGGTACGACGCCGTGGCGGTCCCCCATAGGAACCCGTCGGGCATCGTCCGGGTACCGGCGTTCGGTGTCGACGTCATGGCTGAATCATTGCCGACGCTGATGGTCTCGGCACCGCTTCGCCCTATTTGTCCCTTCCTCTTCACTTCGATGGTCTCTAGCATGCGACGCGGCCAACGGAGGTTCGCATGCGTCGCACGTCCGCCCTTGCTGTCGTCGCTCTGGGAATGACGTTCCTGGCACTACTGCCTGGCGTTGCCGTAGCTCAGCCCGAGGACACCGCCAGTGATGCACGTGGCCGACCGACCTTCACGCCGGGTGCTCCCGGCATCGGCGACCCGTACTTCCCGCTCGATGGCAACGGCGGCTATGACGTCCGGCACTACGACCTCGACGTAACCTATGACCCCGAAACGGACCTGCTGTCGGGTACGGCGACGATCCGCGCCCGCGCGACACAGAACCTGTCAGCCTTCAACCTTGACTTCGCCGGCCTCAACGTCCGTTCGGTTCACGTCGATGGCCGCCCCGCCGACTGGACCCGCGATGGCGAAGAGTTGACGGTCACCCCGAGCCGCGGGCTGCGCGACCGCACCCGCTTCACCACGGTCATCCGCTACGACGGCATCCCTGAAACGCTGCCGGACGAATCGGGCTTCTTCCATACCGACGACGGAGCTCTGGTCATCGGGCAACCACACGTGGCCGACACATGGTTCCCCGTCAACGATCATCCGTTGGACAAGGCGTCGTTCACGATCGTCATCACGGCCCCGAGCGGACTCGAGGCCATCTCCAACGGCATCCTGAAGAACACCCGTGAGCGCAATGGGTGGACAACCTGGACCTGGGACGCCCAAGAGCCGATGGCGCCCTATCTCGTGGGCATGGGCATCGGTGAGTTCGACGTGCGGGCATACCGCCAGGCGGGTATCCGCTACTGGGACGCCATTGACCCGGACCTCTTCGCGGAGCCGGCCGACACGGGCACGCTGGGAGAGATCGCTGAGGGATCGCTCGCGCGGCAACAAGAGATCATTGACTGGGAGGAGGATCTCTTCGGTAGGTATCCCTTCTCTGCAGCTGGCGGGATCGTCGACGACGAGGAGCGGCTCTACTTCGCGCTGGAGAACCAGACGCGCCCGATCTACTCCAAGTATTTCTTCAGCGACTCCGTGAACGGCGACCTGGTCGTCGTGCACGAGCTGGCGCACCAGTGGTTCGGTGACTCGCTCGCGCTCGCCGGGTGGCAGCACATCTGGCTGAACGAGGGCTTCGCCAGCTATGCGGAATGGCTCTGGCTGGAGCGAGAAGGGATTGCCACGGCGCAGGAGATCTTTGACGCCAACTACTCGCTGCCCGCCGACGACCCGCTGTGGGAACTGACGATCGGCGATCCCGGTCCGGACAACCTCTTCGCCATCGAGGTCTATGTCCGCGGTGCTATGACGATGCATGCACTGCGCCTGACGATCGGCGACGAGGACTTCTTCCGGCTGCTTCGGCGCTGGGCTCGCTCGTACGAGGGCGGTAACGTCACGACCGAGGAGTTCGTTGACCTCGCCGAGCGAGTCTCAGGTCAGCAGCTCGACGACCTGTTCGACGCCTGGCTGTTCACATCAGGCAAGCCCGATCTACAGGCTGCTGTCGCAGCTGCTCAAACGGTTGACTCGGCTGTCGATGCACCATCCGTCGGGAAGCGCCTGCAGGAGATGCAGCGGGCAGGTGCACGCGGCTAGCGTCCTATGCGGAACAGGGTGGTGCTCGCCCCACTGGCATGGCGCAAGGCTGCGGGCGCGTACTCGCCGAGTCGTTCGCGGCCGAACTAGCTGGGGTTAGAGCAATCCGACGTCCGTTAGCTGCCGAGACAGCCCGGCTCCGTCCGGCGCGCACAGCCACGGCCGGCCGTGCTGAGCTGCGGACTCGGAACCATCCGCTGGAGCGGGCAACCCATGGGCCAGCACTGCCTGCGCCGGCGATAGCTGCCGGATCGCCACTGCAGCGACGTTGTCCGGATGCGTCGCCACGAAGGCGCCGTAGATCTCCTGGTCGTGCTGGCCGTCATCGCCGATGAGCAACCAGCGGACGTCGGGAAACTCGCGCGCGAGGCGTTCGAGTGTCACTCGCTTGTGCGCCTGCCCGCTGCGGAACCAGCGGTCCGTCGTCGGACCCCAGTCGGTCAGCAGCAGTGGTCCCGGCGGGTACAGGTTGCGCGACAGGAAGCGCGTCAGCGCAGGCGCGACGTTCCACGCTCCTGTCGACAGGTAGAACACCGGTGCCTCCGGGTGCGCGGTCACGAGCCGCTCGTACAACACCGCCATTCCCGGTACGGACGATCGCGCGTACTCGTCGAGCACGAAGGTGTTCCATGCTGCGAGCAGCGGTCGCGGCAGCGCCGTCACCATGACGGTGTCGTCGATGTCGGAGACCACTGCGAAGCGAGCCTCAGGATCGAGGACGCGCACCGGTGCTTCTACGGTTGCGGCGCCATCGCCGGTCAACGAGATCGTGCGCCAGCCGGGCTCGATGTTCGCCTTGACGACCACGTCGACGTACCCGCCGCGATCCGTCTGCACCTCGTGCGAACGATCGCCCACATTGACGACGATCGGATGGTCCGAGACCGGGAGGGTGGCAAAGCTCCGCCAGCCGCGCACTGCCTGAATCTGCTCCGGTCGCCCCTCGGGCCGGCGCAGCAGCACGCGCGCCATGACTCGCACCCACGATGACGTTCCGTAGCAGGTGTACGGCACGATCGTGTTGCGCCAGCCGCGTCGGCGCAGCCGCGGCTCGAAGAAATCGTGGACGGCGTCCTCGACGCGAGCTGCGCGGTGCAGGCTCGGGACAAGCGCGTCCGGGACGTGAGCGTCAGCCTCTGATACGTACGACACGTCAGGGAACACTTCCAGATACCGGCCCCGATTCCGACGTGGAATCGGGGCCATTAGAAGCGATGTGGCCTAGAGGGGGCGATCTGCCTCGTCGCGGATGTCGTCGACGGCAGGAGCAACCGGCCCCGCGCCGTAGTCGACGGCTGGAGCATCGGTCGGTCCGACGGTCGTCGGCGTGGTCTCGTAGACCTCTTCCACGACGACATCCTCGGATTGCTCGTCCGAGTCGTCCGACCCGCTCCTGGCAGCGGCAACTCCCGCTGCGACAGCGCCAGCTGCTAGGGCGGCGCCAGCCGCCATCGCTTTGCCGGACACGCCGGCCTTGCCGCTGTCGCCACGCGAGGCGGCCGCGTCAGAGACGTCCGGCGTGCCAACGGACCGCGTCTCGTCGACCGATCCGCGCCATTCGCCGGTTTCGCCGCCACGCTTCTCGATGAAGCTCTTGAACTTCTCGAGGTCCGCTTCGGCCCGCTTCTCGATGATGTTGAGCCGATCGCCGACCTTCTCGACCAGACCCTCCGGTTCGTACTCCAGGCTGAGGCGCACCTGTGTCGAGTTCGGGCCGAGCGACTGGAAGTAGACGGCGCCCGCGTTAGTGGCACCTTCCGTGGCTGCCCAGGCCACCTTCTGATCCGGCACCTGCTCGAGGATGTCCGCGTCCCACTCGCGCTTCACGCCGCCGATCTCGGCGACCCAGTGCATCCGGCGGTCACTGACCTGGGTCACCGACTGCACGCCGCCCATGAACGACGGGAACTCTTCGAACTGAGTCCACTGGTTGTACGCGACGCTGACGGGCACGTCGACCTGAATCGTCTTCTCGACCTTTGTGGCCATACTCTCTCCGCTCTCCGATGAGTTGGGTACGGCTACGTACCTACCCCCAACCGGGCCGTTGCAACGTCCTAGCGTTCGCAGGCGATCGTTTGCCCGTCGCTCTCGGCGATGCCACCGCTGCCCTCGGCCCGCACGCTCAGCTGCAGCTCCGTCCCCGGCGGCAGGTCGACGAGCCGGCCCAGCCAGCCGTTGCCAGCGGCAGACAGTGCTACCTCGGTCGCATCCCCGCCAGTGGCCGGCACCCAGCTCGCCGTTACTGCGCTGACATCACCCTGGACGGCGACGACAACCTGGGCCGTCCACGGCTGCATGCACCCGTTCGGCGACCGTGACACTGCGCGCACGTTGACGATGGTCGGCGCCGGAACGGCCGGCTCCGGGGGCGGCTCGGGCGGTGGTTCGGGCGGGGGCGGTGTCTCCGGGACGGGCGGCGGAAGGGTGATGACTGTAGGCGTCGGCGCAGGAGTGCTGACGGTCGGCGTGGGCGCAGCAGTCGGAGGAGCCGTCGTCGCTGTCGGCGCCGGTGTTGTGAGCGTCGATGTCGATGTCTGCTCGCTGTCCCCGAGGGTGCTACCGACCCAGAGGCCGATAACGATGGCAGCGACCACGGCCACTGCGCCACCAATCAGCAACGCTCGCCGCGAGCTGCCGTGCGTCGTCGTCCACGGCGACAGGTCGGTGCCGCCCCGCGACAGCTCGTACGCCGCCTGCGCATTGCCAAGGGGATCGTCCAGGTCATAGCGCTCGGCAAGCTCGGGGTGCTCCTGCACGTTGATCTGCCACAGCCCGCGCGAGTCCTCGCCGACGCCGCGATGCGCAGTGTTGCCAGCGCTCTCGGCCAGGGCGATGCTGGTCATCGTCGTCGCCTGGTCAGGCGCGAATCCGGCCGCGCGCGCGACCTCGTAGATCTCGTCTGCCGACAGCACCGGCACGGCCGGACTCTAGACCTCGGCCACATCCGGCGTGCGTGGGGCACCCACCTCGGGCTCCGTTTGCCAGCTGGGCGTGCGGAACAGGCGGAATATCAGTGGCAGGACTACGAAGCCGACGGTGCCGCCAATGAGCGCGAGCTCGTACGTCCACAGTGGCAGACCCTTGGCGTCGTCTGTCGGGAACAGCGACAGCGTCAACCCGAGCAGGCAGACACACGCGCCGACGCCGAGCACCACAACCAGACCGAGCCAGCCACCCGGAATGCGGAACGGGCGTGCACCGTCGGGACGAAGTCGCCGACATGCGACGACGGATGCGAACAGCAGCAGGTACAGGAGCAACGTCATGTTCGTCTGCACCAGCGAGAACATGAACCACGCGTTCTCGACCGAGCCGAGCAGGTGATAGCCGAGTGCGAGCACCGAGCTGATCGTCGCCTGCAGCAGGATGATCGCGACAGGCATGCCGCGGCCGTTCTCTCGCTGCAGCACCGGCGGTAGGTTGCCACCTTGTCGAGCCGCAACAAGCAAACCGCGTGACGGCCCGCCGAGTATCTGCACGAGTGCGGCAGCCAGCCCGAGCACGAGCATCGCCGCGAACACCGGCACCAGCCAGCTGACTCCGAACGCGTCGAACATGGCGCGGGCAGCTTGCAGTACGCCGGTGACAATGTCGATGTCCTTGGCCGGGATCACCGTGGCCAGCGCCAGTGTGAGCGGGACGAACAGCACGAAGCACAGCGCCACGGCGATCACATTGGCGCGCGGGATCGTCCGGGCCGGATTCTCGACGTCGCCCGCGTGGATCGCGGAGATCTCGATGCCGCTGAACATCAGCAGCGCCCCGGACAGGAACGCGATGTTCCCCAAACCAAGGTCGGGCACGAGGGAGCCGGCGTCCGTTGCCATCTCGATGCGGCGACCGCTGACGATCCATGCGATCGCGAATCCGACCAGCAGCAGCGTCGGCAGCACGATGCCCACGACCACGGAGAACCATGCCGAGCCCTTGGCCAGCTGCAGGCCGCGCAGCGCCGCGAACGCCGCGATCCAGGTGACGGCAACGACGATGGCGATGAGGAAGAGGTTGTTGTTCTGCAGGTCCGGATCGATCACGAACGCCGCTTGCAGCGTGATCGTGCCCATGATGCCGGGCCATGCGACGACGAAGCTGACCCATTCGATCCAGATGACGACGAACGCCCACCGCTCTCCGAACGCCAGCCGCGTCCACACGTAGATGCCGCCGGTACGTGGGAACGACGAGCCCAGCTCAGCGGACGACATTGCTGTTGGTACGAGGAAGAGTCCGATCGCCAGCAGCGTCAGGATGATCGCGCCGAGACCGAAGGTCGCCAGCTCCGGAGTCGTGTTGACGTTCGCGAGGAAGCTGAACGTGAAGATCCCGAGCGACCAGACGCCGAAGACCTTGGCGCCCTGGCGTACCTGTGTCTCCTGCACGGTCGCCACCCCCCGTTCTCGTGCTGGAAGAGTAGGGCTCGTGACCGGGCGTGTCAGCGCTGCGACTCCCCCGCACGCGCCGCGCTCGCATGGCCGAGAGTCGGCGCTGGCCGGGCTGTTGCGGCGCGACCCGCGACGCATCGTGCTGCATCGGGCGGTCCGTATCACGCTGGCCGCGTGCGTGGCCTTCTACACCTGCAGGTTCATCGTCGGCGACTCACAGATGGCCGTGTACTCCTGCTTCGCGGCAATCGCCCTCGGAGCGCTGTCCAACATCGCCGGCACTGCCAGGCAGCGGCTGCGTCTGTACGTGTTCGCGCTCATCGCGAGCTGGGTCCTGGTCACCGTGGGAACGTGGGCGGCCGCCGACATCTGGGCGGCTACCCTCGGCATGCTCGTCGTGGGCTTCGCGGTGTCGTACATCGCGATCGGCGGGCCCCGGCTGGCTGGCGTGTCGTCGGGCTTGCTGCTGATGTACATCCTGCCGAGCTTCCCGCCGTACACCCCGGCAGCCCTCGACAGTCGGCTGATCGGCGTGACGCTCGGCACGGTGCTCATCGCGGCCGCCGATAGATGGTTGTGGCCGGTGCCCGACTCGCAGTCGTACGAGCTCCGGCTGGCAACCACGGCCGACGCGCTGACGGCGTACCTGCAAGCGATGCGGCCGCTGATGGACGGCTCCGCGGTGAGCGCCGACGAGCTCGAGGCAGCGCTGATGCGGGCGGTGGGTGCCGGACGCGCCAGCGCGCCGACGTCCCTTCCGCCGCAAGAACGACCGACCGGACCGTTCCGCCACGACCGCTCGCTGCTCGCGTGCGGGAGTCTGCTGCGACTCCTCATCAGTCGCGCCTACGCCGTCGAGAAGGCGCTGCGACGTCCGGACGCGCCGGACGGTCCGCGCCACGGTGCTTTTCTCCTCGACGCCGTCGAGGTCGCTGCTGAGGCGTGCGCGGCAGCGCTGTCGGGTGCCGGCCCGGCTCCCGACGCCGAGCCGGTGCGAGCGGCGAATCGCCGGCATGCGCAGCTCCGGTTGTCGTGGCTGGGCGACATCGTCCGGGAGGATTCGGCGCTGGAGGCGCGGCTTCGGCTCGGGAGCGCCCTGTCCGAACTCGGCGAGACTGTTGACATCGTGGTGCAGTCGGTACGCCTCGTGTGCCCTACGCCGACACGCGAGCAGCCGGGCGCCGCACCGCCGCCGCGATCCTCACCGCTGTGGTTCGCGGACCGATCCACGCTCCTGCTGTGGTGGATTAGGGCTCGGGGCCTTCTCACGCCGCACTCGGTGGTGTTCCAGAACGCGCTTCGACTTGCGGTCGGCCTTGCGGTGGCGCGTTACATCGCCGGCAGTTTCAACCTGTCGCACGGCTTCTGGGTGCTGCTCGCCACGCTGACGCTGATGCGGACGACCGCGACGGCGACGCGCTCGGCCCTCTGGCCGGCCTTTCTCGGCACGGTGGCAGGGGCATTGACGGCGGCCGGGATGTTGCTTGCCTTCGGGCAGGAGCCTGTCGTCTTCGTCATCGTGTTGCCGATCGTGCTCATCGCTGCCTTCGCCGTCGGTCCGCTTGCCGGCCCCGTCTTGGGTCCGGCGGGAGGCCAGTTCTTCTTCACCCTGGCGGTCGCAGCGCTGTTCATCCAGGTCGCTCCGGCCAACTGGCGATTGGCGGAGGCGCGCTTGCTCGACGTTGTCCTGGGCGGTGTCGTCGGGTCGATCGTCGGTGTCCTGGTCTGGCCAAGCGGCGGCACTGGCGAGCTGCGCCGAGCAGCCGAGCGCACGTTGCGTTCGATGGGCGAGCACGTTCTCACGACCGCACGGTCGATGGCCGGATTGCCCTCTCTGGACGTGGAAACCACGTTGCGGCAGGCCCGACACAACCTCATCCTGGCCACCGACTCGCTGACCCAGAGTCTCAGCGAGGGCAGCAACGAGTCTGACCCGGACAGATGGCATGCCTTCCTCGTCGCTGGACATCGCACGCTGCACGGCAGTTTCGTGCTGCAACAGCGCTATCCCAGCCCTGGACCGCTGCCCTGGCCGGATATGACCGCATTGCTGCTGAAGGTGGCGGACGGCGCGTCGCGTACCGCTCAGGAGGTCGCCGACGAGATACCTGCCGCACACGTTGCCGACCTGCCCCCGGTCGACGCCGAGAACGATCGGGTCCGCCGGTGGCTGCTCGACACAATGCGGACAGCGGACCCGACGGTGGACTCGCTGCGTGTCCTCGACACTCGGGCGTGGATGCTCGACATCGACGGTGACCTGCGAGAGATCGTCGCTCCCGCACGCTGACACCGATGAGTTCGCGGCTCACCGTGAGTCTGCCCAGCGACATCAGTTGAAAGGAGCTCCGCGTGCCCGACGACCGCAGTCACGAATTCACCCGCAGCCTGTATGGGTGGATCACTCACACCGAGCTGAGCAGCACCGACCCGCAGGCGACTCGGGAGTGGTGCGCCTCGGTGTTCGGTTGGACCTTCCAGCCGCCCTTCCCGTCACCGGCCGGTGACTACCACCTGTTCGCCTACTCCGACACCGGCGGCGGCGGGATCCGGGCGACGGCGCCCGGCGAGAGTCCCGCGGCGACGCCGACGGTGCATGTGGAGAACACGCAGCAGGCTTACGACGCCGCCCTCGACGCTGGCGCGGAGGGCGTCCATCCGCCCGAGAAGGTGATGGACGGTGTCTGCATCGCGCAGGTCCGGGCCCCTGGCGGACTGCTCATCGGACTCTCCGGTCCCACGGATTAGCCACTGCTTGGCGCTGACGGCACCTGCTGCGCCGGCTACGAACGGCTGCTCGCTCTTCGGCAGCCCGTCCGGGGCGTCGGTGCCGGTGAAGCGGAACGGCAGGCCCGTGGCGAACGCCGGCTGGGCGCGATCCATGAGCTGAAAGTGCACGTGCGGCTCGGTGGAATTGCCGGAGTTGACGCATTCGGCCAGCTGCTCGTCGGCTGCCGCGCGCTGCCCGGCGTCGACCCTTGAATCGCCTTGAGGTCGGCGACCGTGCGAGCGCCATGCAGCACCGCCCGCAGCAGCAGGAGCCGCACCGGGTGGCCGAGCGCGGCGAGTGACCCGGCCACGTCGCAGTCCTCGTCGACCAGATCGCCGGCGGGGCGCGTCTCTTGCCATTCGTAGTGGTCGCCGGCCGGCATCGTGACGGAGCCGGCCAGCAGTACGGCGCCGCCAGGGGGCAGATCTGTCGACCTACTCCGCAACGATCATGGAGTTTCGACACGCCGGCCAGAACTCCCCAAACTCCATGATCGTTGCGGAAGGGGGGCGGGGTGGGCGGGATCAGGCGAGGCGGTGGCGCACCCAGACGTTGGGCTCGACATAGACCGCGGTGTCGTGCTCCACCGTCGCGCGCACCGGGACGAGCGCTCCCGGCACCACGACGTCCTCCGTCCGGTCGAACGGCAGGCCGGTCCAGCCGCGCCACTCCGCCAGCGTCCCCGCGATCACCATCGAGCGCGGGCAGACGCCCTCGATCTCGCCGCCAGCGCGGACATGCGTCCGCAGCCACGGGTCCGCAGGCATACCGTCGTCGCGCGTCTCACGCGCGTACTCGGCCATCGACGTCTTCGACTCGCGCTGCTTGCCGCTCGGCCGTACGGGAGCGACCAGCTCGGCGTACCCCAGTCGCTGCGCGTTGTCACGCAGCGCTGCCAGCATCCGCGACGACAACCCGAAACCGCGGTACTCGCTCGCAACGGTGATGTCGAGCGCTGACACGTGCGTGGTTTTCCGCTCGCGCACGCGATCGAGCCACGCCCAGCGCACGATCCCGTCCCAGCCGTCGTCGGGCAGTCGCTCGCGTCGTACGTCCGGACCGAACGCGAACGGCACGCTGAACGCGCGCGCCACGAGTCGCTCCGGCTGCCGCTCGTCGTACGCCACCAGGGCAAACTCGGGGAAGACGCGCTCGAAGTCGGCGAAGTACAGGTCGGCGATCGGGTCCTGCAGCATGAACGCCGGCCACTCACCGGTGAGCGACCACAGCGACGGCTCGAGCTCGGGGCGCTCGGCGAGGGTCGAAATGGTCAGGTCGAGGTCGGCCTCCACGACTCCCGCAGCCGTCATCAGCATCTCCGTCCTGTCGCGAGGCCTTTCCAG
Source organism: uncultured Actinomycetota bacterium (assembly GCA_963801015.1). Classification (GTDB taxonomy): domain Bacteria; phylum Actinomycetota; class Actinomycetes; order CAWDCV01; family CAWDCV01; genus CAWDCV01. The sequence continues at coordinate 1,452,539 of CAWDCV010000002.1, forward strand.
CACGCTAGCGGCCCGAGGCCGACGGGGGGAGGTCGGGTGCCGGTCGGGTCAGTGCGACTCGCCGTGGCGGACGGACTCGCGCGTGTCGGCGAACCGGAACGTCTCGATCGCGACCATGATCACCGTGACCGCCGTAAGGACCGCAAGCGCTGCCAGGGCGGGAATCGACGCGGCGAATGGGATCAGCGCCACGATCACGATCGCTGCGCCGATGCGGACGGGGTTCCACTCCCGAACCATCCGGGCCTTGAATCCAATGTGCCCGAGCAGGAACAGCACGACCCCGCCGTACAGCGCGTAGAGGCCGATGCCGGTGAGGTGATCGGCGAGGTCGTGATGCTCGGTGTCGCCGACGTACTCGAGCACCTTCTTCAGCCCGAGCGCGAGCAGCACGATGCCGGTGATCATCGGGAAGTGCAGATAGGAGTACCCGTCGCGGCCCATGGCGGTTTGTTCGGCGCCGTCTCGTTGCTCGAGTGCATGCTCGCCGAGCTTGGCGCCGACGTCGAAGTACGCCCACCACAGGGCAGCGGCGACGGTCAGCCCGAGCAGTGACGCCGCGATGATCGGCCACGAGATCGGCAGCGAGGCAACCCCGACGCCGATGGCCACGATCGACTCGCCCAGCGCAATGATGAGGATGAGCCCGTGGCGCTCAGAGAAGTGCGTGGCGGAGCGCAGGCGCCAGCCACCCGGGCCGATCAGGTAGGTGCCGCCATAGTCGGCGAGGAGGGCGAGCGCCCAGAACAGGGTCTGCACTGGGCCCTCGAAGCGCGAGGCAAGCAGCAGCAGGGCAGTGGCCAGGAACACGGCCGGAGCCCAACGCAGCAGTTGCCGGCGCAAACCGGGATCGTCCTTCGCAACGATCCAGAACCACACCAGGTGCAGCATCCGGAACACGAAGTAGCACAGCGAGATGACGACGGGTCCGTACAGGCCACCGGGCAGGTCGTCGAAGGCCTCGGGGATCGCCAGCGAGAGGATGAACATGGCGCCCATCGACGCGAATAGCACGATCCGGACGACGCCCTCGTCGGCGCGGACGATGTTGAACAACCAGGAGTAGGCGACCCAGCTCCACCACAGCAGCCCCATCAACAGGACACCGCGAAGCACGCCGCGCCAGCTGAGCTCGTCTGCCATTCCCTGCGTGACCTGAGTCAGCGCAAACACGAACACCAGGTCGAAGAACAGCTCGATCGAGGTGACGGTGGCGCCCTCGGAGACGGCTCCGCATGCCGAGGCGCTGGCGGGTGGGGTCGGGGGGTGCAGAGCCATGAGGAGATTGTGCGCGTGATACCGGCGCGCCCGCCAATGCCCTGCGCACGCGAGAACGAACCGGGCATCATCGCCTAGCGTGGCGCAGTCGGTTCGGGGGATACGGTGAATCTTTACTTCGCCGCCGTCGTGATCGTGGCGACCACCGCGGCCATCCTTACGATGGTCTTCTTCCTGCGCCGCATCTTCCCGGTCGGGGGAGTGTTCACCGACTCCGATCGCGCGGCGGGCATCTTCGGGGTGCTCGGTACGTCCTTTGCCGTCCTCCTCGCGTTCGTCATCTTCCTGTCGTTCGAGAGCTACGGGAACGCGAAGGAGTCGTCGTCGATCGAAGCCGTGTCGGTGCAGGAGCTGTACCGCGAAGCTCAGCTGTTCGCTCCTGAGCAACGCAGAGCGCTCGAGGGCCAGCTCATTTGCTACGCCCGCTCCGTCATCGACGACGGCTGGCGGGCGATGCGCGAGCAGCAGCGAACCAGTCCCCTTGTCGACGAGTGGGTGCTTCGCCTGGAAGCCACCGCCAATCGCGCGGACCTCAGCGACCCACGGACGGCAGTGGGGTACGAGCAGTGGAACGTCGAGTCGTCGGAGCGGCGGGATGGTCGGCGCGGCCGGCTCGCCGAATCGACGCCGTTCGTCCCGGCGCCGCTGTGGTATGCCCTGATGCTCGGTGCCGTGCTGCTGCTCGCGTACGCGTGCTGCTACGCCGACCGTGGGGAGCGGTACTGGGTGCAGGCCATCGCGATCGGTTCGCTGACGGTGATCGTCACGGCTGGCCTCCTGACTGTGCGCTTCTTCGACCTGCCATATCAAGACGAACCCGGCAGCATCCGACCCGTCGAGATGCAGCGCACGGTGGAGCGGCTGGAGGAGCTGCGCGGTCAGGGGCCGGCCGAGGTCATTGTTCCGTGTGACGCGCGGGGCCGACCGGTGTGAGGACGACGACCGGAATCTCCCGCTTCGTCTTCTTCTGGTAGCCGTCGTAGTGCGGCCAGATCTCGTTCATCGCCGTCCACAGCCGAGCGCGCTCATCGCCGTCAGCGGTGCGCGCGACCGCGTCGTACAGCTCATCACCGACCTGGATCTCAACGTTCGAGTCGGCGCTGAGATTGAGGTACCACGCCGGGTGCTTCGCCGATCCGCCCACGGAGGCGACGATCACATAGTCGTCGCCGTCTCGTCCGTAGATCAGCGCAGTCCTGCGTTTCGTGCGGGTACGCCGGCCGGTGGTGGTGAGCAGCAGCGTATTAACGCCGGGTCGCCACTCGTGGCCGCCCTCCCGACCCGTGACGTAGCGCTGGATGTGCTTGTTGACCCAGCCGACCGGGCTGTCCTGAACCGCTTCGTCTGTCACGGAGCCCATTCTTCCCGGCGTCACTAGGGACGCAGCACGTACGCGCTGCGCCGCAAGTCGATGGCGTCGTCGTAGCCGCCGACAACCAGCGTGCCGCCGTCCGGCAGCAGGGTGGCCGTGGCGAACGACGTCCGGGCGTTGGGCATGCCGTCGAGGATAGTGCCGCGCGCGGCAGCCGGGTCGTACACCTCCGGCCGCTGACCGCCGCCGGCGACGACGAGACGACCGTCGGGCAGGGCAACCACGGCGTCGCTGAACTTGTAGCGTCCCTCGGTCAACATGCCGGCCGGCTGGAACGATGTGCCGTCGAAGCGCTCCACGGTGGCGATGAGCATGACGTCGTCGGTCGTGCCACCGATGACCAGCACGTCGCCTGCGCGCGTCGTCACGGTGGCGTGCTTGAACCTGGGTACGGCCAGGTCGGGCCCGGTGCGCCACGAATTCGTACGCGGGTCGTAGATTTCGGTACTGCGCAGCCCTTGCGCCGGCGGGTCCTCACCGCCGACCACGAGCACCTCACCGGTGCTCAAAGACGTGGCCGTGGCACCACCGCGGGTGCTCGCCAGCGGAGCGGCCGAGGTGAACGCACGAGTTCGGGGATCCCAGATCTCGACGGTGTCGGTGAACGTCCGGCGGCCGATCCAACCGCCCGACACCAGCACCCGCCCGTCGGGAAGTAGTGCGGCGGCGTGCGCGCCGCGGCCGACCGCCGTGGCTCCGGCCGGGATGAATCGACCGGTGGCTGCCTCGTACAGCTCGGCGCTGTCGAGTGGCGGCTGTCCTTCGGCGGCGTAGCCGCCGACGAGCAGAACGTCGCCGGACGGCAGCTGGGTGGCGGAATGGCCGCTGCGCGGGGTGGTCATCGTCGCGGTGAGCGCGAACGTGCCGGCCGCTGGGTCGAAGACCTCGCTGGTATCGGTTGCTTCGCCGCACCCGTCGATGACGCAGCCGCCCGTCACCAGCACTCGTCCATCGAGGAGCGGCGTAGCGGTGTGCGCGGCTCGTTCAACGATCGCATCTACGGTCGCGATGCCCTCGACTGCCGCCGCCGCCGGTGGCGGTGTCGCGGGGGCATTCGTCGGTGCCGAGCTGCATGAAACGAGCGCCGCCACCATGCCCAGCGCTAGCACGAGGCGACCACCGGGCCGGGAGGGCCGCATGACGTGGAGCGTACGCGTACTAGCCTCAGCGCCAATGAGCCTGCTCGATCTTCCGCTACCCGAGCTGATGGCCATGGCCAGGTACGAGCGCGATCGCATCAGCGGCACGCGCCTGACGTACTCGCCCAAGGTCTTCATCCCGCTCACGCACCTGTGTCGCGACGCCTGCGGGTACTGCACGTTCGCGCAGCCCCCACGGCATGTCAGCGCGCCGTACCTCAGCCTCGACGAGGTCCTGACCATCGCCCGTCAGGGCGCTGCGGCAGGGTGCCACGAGGCGCTGTTCACCCTCGGCGAGAAGCCGGAGCTCCGGTACGAGCAGGCGCGCGCGTGGCTGGACGAGCACGGGTACGCGACGACGGTGGACTACCTCGCGGACGCCTGCCGCGTCGTCCTCGCGGAGACCGGCCTGCTGCCGCACGCCAACGCGGGTGCGCTCGACGCGGGCGAGCTTGCGCAGCTGAGGGAGGTCAGCGCGAGCCAGGGCATGATGCTCGAGACCCTCGACCCAACGCTGGCCGCGCACCGCGGGGCTCCGGACAAGACGCCAGAGCGCCGGCTCGCAACACTCGATGCTGCTGGCCGGCTGGCAATCCCCTTCACGACCGGCATCCTCGTCGGCATCGGCGAGTCACCGCTGGCGCGACTTGAGGCGCTGCAGGCGATTGCTGCCAGCGCTGCGCAGCATGGTCACGTGCAGGAAGTCATCGTGCAGAACTTCCTGCCCAAGCACGACACCGCGATGCGCAATTGGCCGCCGTGCCCGCGTGAGGACTTGCTGCAGGCCGTAGCACTGGCACGACTGCTCCTGCCGGACTCCGTGCATGTGCAGGCGCCGCCGAATCTCGTCGACGACGCGGGCGAGCTGCTCGATGCCGGGATCGACGACTTCGGCGGCGTTTCACCAGTCACACTGGACCACGTCAACCCCGAGCGACCGTGGCCGCACGTCGACGCACTGCGCGGAGCCGCCGAAGCGCGCGGTCTAGCGCTCGTGCCACGGTTGACCATCTACCCGGAGTTCGCACTGCAGCCGCAGCGGTGGCTGGCGGAGCCGGTGCGGTTCCCGGTGCTGGATCGCAGCGATGCCGATGGACTCGGTCGGGACGATCCTGGAGCGCTGTGGCCCGAACGATCGGAGCAGGCGCGCAACGTCGGTGATGGCGCCGAGGTCGTGCTCGTCGGACGCCGCTCGACAGCATGGTTCTCCGGGGCGGAACCAGATCCCCCGCAGCTGCTACCCGATGTTCCCGATGATGTTGTCGACGGCATTCGCGGCGCTGTTGCTGAGGTACTGCGCGGCGTGCGACTCGGACAGGACGTCGGGCTCGAACAGACGGTGACGCTGCTGCAGGCACGCGGCCGGGAGGTGCGCGCTGTTGCAGGCGTCGCAGATGCCCTGCGTGCAGTACGCGTCGGTGATGTCGTTACATACGTGCGAAATCGCAACATCAACTACACCAACGTCTGCACGTACCGCTGCAAGTTCTGCGGCTTCTCCAAGGGCCCGCTGTCGCTCAACCTACGCGGTGCGCCGTACCTGCTGACTCTCGACGAGGTAGCACAGCGCGCCCGCGAGGCGTGGGACCTCGGCGCGACCGAGGTGTGCCTGCAGGGCGGCATCCATCCCAGCTTCGACGGCGACTTCTACGTGGCCGTGTGCGAAGCAGTCAAGGCGGCGGCGCCCGACATTCACGTGCACGGCTTCACCGCGCTCGAGGTCACCGAGGGAGCCCGGCGACTCGGCGTCGCACTTCCCGATTATCTCGTGCGGCTGCGTGAAGCGGGACTGCGCTCGCTGCCAGGTACGGCCGCCGAGATCCTCGACGACGACGTACGAGCGGTGCTGTGCCCCGACAAGATCAACACCCAGGAGTGGCTGGACTGCCACGAGGCAGCGCACGAAATCGGACTGCGGTCGAACATCACGATGATGTTCGGCGCTATCGAGCAACCGATCTCGTGGGCGCGCCACTTCCTCGTGACGCGAGAGCTGCAGCGCCGCACCGGTGGCTTCACCGAGTTCGTCGGATTGCCGTTCGTTCACATGGCTGCGCCGATGTATCTCAAGCGCGGTGCGCGCCGCGGGCCGACGTGGCGTGAAGTCATCCTCGTCCATGCTGTCGCTCGCATCGTCTACAGCGACGACATCAACAACATTCAGGCATCGTGGGTGAAGCTCGGTTCGGCCGGCGCTGCGCAGCTGCTGCGCGCGGGCGTCAACGACCTGGGTGGAACGCTGATGGATGAGAACATCAGCCGCGCGGCCGGCGCCTCGCACGGTCAAATGCTCGATGTCGACGGCTTCGAAGCGATCGCTGCATCGTGTGGTCGCGAAGCCCGGCAGCGGACGACGCTGTACGACATGATGCCGGCGTGAAGACGCAGACATCGATCGAGATCGCAGCGCTCGCGCCGACATCATGACCTTTCCGGAACTTTGAGCGCTCGCGGGGAACGCTCGAAGTTCGCGGGAACGCTCAAAGTTCGCCGAGGCGCTCGAAGTTCGCGGGAACGCTCAAAGTTCGCCGGGGCGCTCGAAGTTCGCCGGAGCGCTCGAGGCACGGCGCTATCTCGACCTGGAGGCGGCCGGCCTCACGGCGCGGTGCGAGTCAGGTAACGAGGGCCGCAAGTAGCGCGCCGACCGTGAAGGCGGCGCAACCAATCCAGATCCACGTGGGCAGTCGTCGAGCCATCGTCTCCCTCACACCGTCACGATCGAGCCGTGGACGAGACCAACCTCTACCGGCCCCCACTGCCCGCGATCGGCGGTACCCGCCAGCTGAGCACTGCTCATCACGGCCCCTCCCCGAGTGCCTAGGGAGTGTCTCCCAACCCACTGGTGGGGAGACACCCCCTAGCGCGAACGATACGACTCCGGGGAGCCCACCGTTGACCGTGCGCGTCAGGCGTCCGAGGTCGTTGAACTCCCTTCGGTGCTCGGGCTCTCGGGCGTCTCTGGCGTCTCCGTCCCGTCGGGTGCATCGCCGCGCTCACCCGGCGGGCGCGGTCCGCGGCCCTCGCCCTTTCCTTCCGGGCAATCGCCGCGCTCGCCTTCAGGTGTTCCCTCAGGCGTGCCCTCCTGCGTCGAGTAGCCGCTCGACGGTGTCGGCGTCGGTGACGTCGTGTCGCTGGCGAGCGCGGGTACGGCGATGGCGGCAACCCCTGCCGCGAGCGCTCCCGCGGCGGCGAGCGTCACCGTGCGGCGCACCCACGGACGTCGCTGCGGCTGCTCCTGTTCTGCCGGCGGTTCTGGCTCCCCGGGCTGGCGCTGCGGGGTCTGGTCCTCCATGACTGTCTGTCCTCCTCCTCGAGAAACCTCTCGACGAGGCGGCGGATCCGCCTCGGAACCCGAGACTCGGTCGGGTCCCTGAGCGGGACGTCATCGCGCGCTGTGATCTTTCTGGGAGTTCTCTCTCATCGAGACGGCCGCGGCCCGAGTAGGTCCCAGCGGTTGCCGGCGACATCGATGAAGACGGCGACCTCGCCGTACGGCTCGCTCCGCGGCTCGGTGACGAACTCGACCCCCGCTTGGCACATCCGCTTATGGGCGGCGTCGAAGTCGTCAACACGCAAGAACAGTCCGACGCGCCCCGCGAATTGGTCGCCGACCGCGCGATCTTGCCGCTCGCCATCCGCCTTGGCGAGAAGCAGCGCCGTCGTGGCACCGGGCGGTCGCACGACGACCCACCTCTTCGGCCGGCCGTCGTTGGTTAACGAGGGCACGTCCTCCACGAGTTCGAAGCCGAGGACGTCGACGAAGAACCTGATGGCGTCGTCGTACTCGTCGACGATGAGCGCGATTTGCTCAACGAACATGGACCCAGACCCAACCACGGCAGCCGGATGAGAAGACAAGCGTCACGCGGCAGGCGCGGTTCGGGCCCGCGGCGCTACGTCACCTGGACGCCGTCTTCACAACGCCGTACTCACCAGCGCCTGTGCGTGCAGGCGCTGCCAGCGCGGCAGGCGATCGGCAGCGGCTCCCCGGGCATCCTTCAGACCTACCATGGTGACGTGCCCAGTGCCGGCGTCCTGTTCGCCTTCGCCGTCGCATCTGTCGTGCTCGTCGTGATACCGGGGCCGAATATCGTCTACATCCTCACCCGCAGCGTCGGTCAGGGACGCAGCGCTGGCGTCGTCTCCACGTTGGGCATCGAGTCCGGGATTCTCGTGCACATTGCGGCTGCCGCGGTGGGGTTGTCCTCCCTCATCGCTGCGTCAGCCGTCGCGTTCTCGATCGTGAAGTACGCCGGTGCGGCCTACTTGATCTACCTCGGCGTACGCACGCTGCTCAAACCATCCCAGCTCGACCCGATTGACAATGCGCGTTCGGAACGGCTCGGGCGTATCTACCGCGACGCCGTCATCATCAGCGTTCTCAACCCGAAGGTGGCGCTGTTCTTCCTGGCCTTTCTCCCGCAGTTCGTCGGGCCGTCGGCGCCGATCTCGGAGCTGCTCGTGCTCGGCTTGGTCTTCTTTGCCATCGCGTTCACGCTTGACCTGGCGTACGCGTTCGCGGGAGGTGCAATCAGCACCTGGTTGCGCCGCCGCCCCGCCCGCTTGAGATGGCAGCGGTTCGGTGCGGGCAGCGTCTATCTCGGTCTCGGTGCCTTTGCGGCGTTGTCAGGGGACGGCCGCGTCAGCGCAGAGGCGCGCTGAGCGAGAGCTAGGACGTCATCGCCGGGCCGGACTCGGAGCTGCCGCTCAGGTCCTTGAGGAACTCGTGGCAGCGCGACGCACGGTCCGAGTCCTCCTTCATCACCTGCTCGAAGAACGACGCGATGTCGTCGCGCCCGGCGTTGCGGGCGTCGCGGACGTACTGCCCGTAGTCGTGCCCGGCCTTGAGAGAGTGGTACTGAACCGAGATGAGGTCGTAGCTGACGTCGTCGAAGCCGGTCTCACCGGTCGCCATGGGGATCCCTCCTGTTCGAGCCGTGGGCTGTTGAGGTAAGCCGTACCCACCCTTCCCGGGACTACGCCTGCCGAAGAAGGGGAAGATGATCACCGACGGGGAATCGCGAGGACGGCAGATATGGACGGCAGACGAGCAGCGGTGGCTCTCGTCGCGGCGTCGGCGTTGCTCGGCGGATGTGACTGGCCCCGCGATGCTGCCGGCACGCTGAACGATGTGCGTGGTGGCACGTTGCGCGTTGGCGTCACTGACAATCCTCCATGGGTGGTGTTGCAGGATGACGCACCCGCCGGTGCCGAGGTACGTCTGGTCGAGGCGCTCGCGGATGACCTGGACGCCGACATCGTCTGGGTTGAGGGCGCGGATGCTGACCTGATGGAGGCGCTGCACGGGCGTTCCCTGCATCTCGTCATCGGAGGCTTCGACGCCGCTGCTCCCTGGGCGAAGCAGGCGTCGTTGACCCGTCCGTACATCACGACTCACTCGGTCGTCGCCGTTCCCACCGGGACGCTCGTCCCGAGCACGCTGGAGGGCCTCGAGGTCACCGTCGAGCTCGGCAGCTTCGAGGAGGCGTACGTCAGGTCGCACGGCGGGCGTCCGCGGTTGGTCAGCGAGGTCGACAGTGCCGATGGGCCCGTAATCGTTGACGACTGGCGGCTCGACGAGCTCGGCGTAGACGCCAGCGAGATCGAGATCACCACGAGTGAACATGTCGTCGCCGTGCCGCTTGGAGAGAGCGGCTGGCAGAGTCACGTCGAGCGTTTCCTCCTCGAGTTGCCGCAGACGCAGATTCGCGAGCTGCTGGCTCAGGAGCCGTCGCCATGATCGACCCTCAACACGAGCTGCCACCGGACAAGGCGGCGCTGCATCGCAAGGCGGTACGCCTGGAATGGCTGACGGTGGCCTACCTCGTCAGCGCGATATCGCTGCTCGCGGTGGTTCTCGGCAACTCTCAGGCCATGAAGGCGGCGTGGTACGAGGACCTGCTGAGCCTACTGCCGCCGCTTGCCTTCCTCGTTGCGTCACGCTTCCGGCATCGTGGGCACACGCCCGCGTACCCGTACGGCTACCACCGCTCCATCAGCATCGGCTTTCTCATCGCGTCGGCAGCACTGCTGTCGATGGGTGTTTTCCTTCTCTACGACTCGGCATCGATGCTGATCGCGCGCGAGCGGCCGTCGATCGGGCTCATTGAACTGTTCGGCCAGCAGATTTGGCTCGGCTGGCTCATGATCGCTGCGCTCGTGTACAGCGCGATTCCGGCGGTGCTGCTCGGCCGGGCAAAGATTCCGCTCGCCGAGCAACTGCACGACAAGGTGCTGTACGCCGACGCGAAGATGAACCGCGCTGACTGGTTGACCGCAGCGGCAGCCATCGTTGGTGTGCTCGGCATCGGCGCCGGCATCTGGTGGCTCGATGCTGTCGCTGCTATCGTCATCGGGCTCGACATCACACGTGATGGGTGGGGCAACGTCCGCCGTGCTGTCGCTGACCTCATGGACCAACGCCCGACGACGGTCGATAGCGAGCAGCCGCTGCCGATTCTCGACAAGCTGCGCTCCTATGTCGAGGAGGAGCCGTGGGTCGAGCGGTCAGAGGTGCGGCTGCGCGAGGAGGGGCACGTGCTCACCGGCGAGGTGTACGTCGTCCCGCGTGTGGACAGTGGAGATATTCCCTCTCTGGCTGAAGAACTGACGAAGCAGGTGCTCGACCTCGACTGGCGGTTGCACGACATCGCCATTGTCATCGGCCCGGGGCTTGCCGAACCCGGCGATCACCAGCGGCCACGAAGCCGCTCGCGCCAGGGTCGTCCGTCGGGATCGAGGAATCCGCGATAGATCGGCACCGCCCAGAATCGCGCCAAGAAGTGCAGCCGCTCAGGTTCGTGGGGGCGGGCCCGACCGGGCGGGCGGGGACCGACGCGTCCGCCGGCGTACCAGCCGTCGAGTGCGTGCGCGGCCCGCTCGAATGCGGCAACGGCCTCGACCGGGTCGAGGAGATCGTCGTCTTCGCTGCCGTCCGTCGCTCGACCGAGGTGCTCGCGCCACAGCTCCAGCCGAAGGTCGCGCGCAAACACTCGTGCGCCGTCGCCGAGCCCGGCCGGATCGCGCGGTTCACGCTCGTCGCGTGTCGCATCGAGCACGCCATTCGACAGCTCGCTGTCGTGCGTCCAGGAGCGACGGTTGAAGTTGTCGCTGCCGACGCTGACCCAGACGTCGTCGATGACGCACACCTTGGCGTGCACGTACACGGCCGTACCGTTCACGTTCTCGAGATCGAAGAGATGGACTCGGTCGCCGCCTGCTTTTCGACACAGGTCGATGGCCTGCTCGCGGCCCGCGTAGTGCGGCGGCTCGCCGAAGCGGCCGTCGACTTCGGGATAACGCGGCACGACGACGACGAGCTGCAGCTCCGGGTTGGCCCGCATCGCCTCGGCGAACAGCATCGCCACCTGCTTCGACCACATGTACTGGTCCTCGAGGTAGATCAGGCGACGCGCGCGACGAATGGCCTTGGTGTAGCCGAGTGCGACGCTGCGTTCCCCCGCGGGGCAAAGTCGTACCGTGGGCGGATCGCGGCGTACGTGCGCAACGGCTGCACGTCGTGCGGTCCGCACGGAGCAGGATCGGGCGGCTGAGGCGGCAGCGGGCCGGCGTGCAGGTCCGCATGAGTGAACAGGTCGCGTAGATGGGCGATCGGGTTGTGCACATCCAGGTTCGTCGGATCCTCCCAACGCTCCCGGAACACGGTGTCGAGCGCGCCGACGATCGGCCCCCGAAGCTCCAGCTGCACGTCGTGCCAAGGGGGTCGGTCACCGTACGCGGCTGACATCGGCTGACGCTGCACGTCGCCGGCGTGGTCAGCGTCGTCACGTCGGCTGTGACACAGGTCAATGCCCCCGGCGTACGCAACGTCTCGCTCGGGACTGTCGGGATGCCGGATGACGACCAGCTTCTGATGGTGCGAACCGAAGCGGCGCACCCGCTGGTCGAGCAGCACCTCGCCGCCGGCTTCCTCGATGACCTCGCCGAGGTGACGGTTCTCGTCCTCACTGAAGCGGAACATGTCGAGGTGGGAGCGCCAGACCAGGCCCTTCACGATGACACCGCGCTTGGCGGCGTCGCAGAACAGCTCGGCGACCGTCGGCCCCTCGTCGCGCAACCGCTCGTCCGGGTCACCGCGCCAGTCGGTGAAGAACACGTAGTCGCCCGCCTGCAGTGCCCCGACCTCATCAACGAGCCGGTCGAAGTACGTCGCTCCGTGCACGAGTGCGCGTACCCGGTTGCCGCGTAGCCAGATCGGCATCCGGGTTGCCGAGTTGTCACGTTCGTCGAGGGTCAGGAACCACTGCTCCACGACGTCGGCGGTGTCCGTCACACGACGTGTTTACCCGATGCTTGCTCTTGTCAAGCGGCCGGGGCTCATGCGCGCTTAGCACGAGGGTCTGACAAAACAATTGCGGTCGGGAAGTTTATCCACAGAAGCAATGTCAAGAATTGTTTTACGTGGCCCGTGGCAATTCTCCTGTGGACGGCCCGAGAATTGTCGGTGCCGCGGTCTAGCATTTCCGTATGGCCGCCGATCTGGATGTGCGCGAATCAACAGCTGAGGTGTTGCGGGATCTGCACCGCGACATCGATCGGCTGTTCGCGGTGGATGTGGCGGCGGAGTCGGATGGGGAGTCGCTGCAGGGGCTTACTGAGTTGGAGCGGGCGATCCGGCGGCTGCCGGCAGCGCGGTCGGTGCGGGTCGCCGATGTCGTCTCCCGCGGGTTGGCGGAGCAGCACGGCTGCCGAACGGCGGCGGCGTTCCTGCGGCAGCTGCTGAACTGCTCCGCGGCGGAGGCGGGGTCGCGGCTGTCGCTGGCCGACGACCTCGTCCCTGGCCGGTCGATGACTTCGGGTGAGCTGCTCCCGCCGAAGCTGCCGGCGCTCGCTGCCGCGGTCGCGGACGGTGATGTCGGCGCCGAGCATGTGCGGCTGATCCGGCACACGATGCGCCGCATCCCCGAACACCGTTGATCAGCCGACCCGGGACCAGGCCGAACACGACCTGGTCGCCCACGCGCGCACCCTCGACCCGGACCAGCTCAAGCACGCGTGCGCGCGGATGCTGATGTGCCTGGACCCGGACGGATCCCTCGGTTCCACCGACGACGAGCGAGCGCGGCAGCGGGCCTTCACGATCGGCCGGCAGGACCGGCACGGCATGTACCCCGTCACCGGCCTGCTCGACCCGGAGACCGGCGCGCTGCTGCGGGCCGCCCTCGAACCGCTGGCCGCGCCCAGGCACACCGCGCAGGAACGCGACATGCGAACCGTGTCGCAGCGGATGCACGACGCCGTCCGCGACGCCGCGAAACTCATGCTGAGCTCCGGGGACCTGCCGTCGCAGGCCGGGGTGCCCACCACCCTGCTCATCACCGATGCAGCTCGACGACCTCGAACGCCGGACCGGGCACGTGACTCGACCGCGCACGGCGGGCTCATCCCCATCCGCGACGTGCTCCGCATGGCCGCGCACGCCCGGCTGGTGCCGGCGGTGTTCGACACCGACGGCGAACCACTGTGGCTCGGCCACGCCCAGCGCCTCGCGTCCAAACCCCAACGACAGATCCTCACTGTCATGGACAAGGGCTGCGTCTACCCCGGCTGCGACGTGCCCGCCACCAGGTGTGAGGTGATGCACCTGCACGACTGGGTCAACGGCGGACCCACCAACATCGACAACCTCGCCCTCGGCTGCGACTACCACCACCACCGCTTCGGCGAATGGACACTGCAACGCCGCAACGGGCGGGTGTGGTGCACCCCACCGACGTGGGTCGACCCCGCCAAACGACCCAGAATCAACACGGTATTCCACGACCCCGAATTACCGATACCGCCGCCTGAGTGACTAAATACGGGTTAGTGGAGGGTCGGCACGTACTGGAGGAGCTGCGTGCGGCCGTCAAAGGTGCGCGACCTGACGAGCTCGAGGTCCAGGTCGGGCCACTCGGCGAAGATGGGGTCTAAGCCGGTCTGGCCGGTGACCACGGGGAAGACCATCAGCTGCAGGTAGTCGACCAGGCCCTCGCTCAGCAGCGCCTTGTTGAGCGAGATGCTCCCCATCGTTCGCAACGGCGTCGAACCGTCCTGCTTCATCGTGCGCAGCGCCGAGACGGCGTCTTCCGGTTTTGCGTTGCTTGACCCGGCCAGCGGAACGACCGGTGCCCTGGTCCAGGCATTCGCCGCCGGGGCGCTGCTCGCGATGCTGGCCAACACGCTCCTGCCGGAGGCCTACGAGGTGGAAGGCGTCCTCACCGGCCTACTCGTGGTTGTCGGCTTCGCGGCCTCCCTCGCCCTCTCGGCGGTCTGAGCCGCTAGCGACTACTCAGCAGTCGAGTCGTCACCTCGTCCGCGTGTCCCTCGTGTCGGGCCCAGTCCAGTGGCGTGCCGTGATGCAGCGAGTCAGGCACGTCGATCGGCGCGCCTCGGCTGACGAGGAGCTCGATGGTGTCGCGGCGGCCCATCGATGCGGCGAAGTGCAGCGGCGTGATGCCGTACAGCGGTCCGAGCGCCGGGTCGGCTCCGCGATCGAGCATGGCCGCACAGGCGCGGGTGCGGCCGAGCTGAGCCGCAAGCGACAGTGCCTCGGCGAGCACGTCCGCCGGATCGTCGCCCAGTGGTGGCTGCGGCGGCCACCCGACGTCGGCCAGGTTGGGCCGATGCCGTCGAGCCGCTGGCAGCAAGGTGCCATCCGGGGCGAACCAGGTTGCGACGCGGGTCACGTCGCCGGTGGCGGCGGCGAGGTAGAAGGCGTCGGGAATCACGCCGGTCCGTGCGACGAGCAGGTCGACGGCCTCGCGGCTGCCGTGGTACGTCGCAGTCTGGAGCGGCGTGATACCCCAGATCGGCGTGGCCGCCGCATCGGCTCCGGCGTCGAGGAGCCAGCCGACGAGATCGGCCTTGTCGAAGCAGGCGGCGAGGTTTAGCGGGACATCCAACTCGGACCCGGCCTCGATGAGGACGTCCACAACATCCCGCGAGACGCTGCCGGCCTCCGGTTGCGCGGCGGCGCCCAGCAGCGTCATGCCGGGGTCGTCGTGCTCCAGGCCTGGATGCTCGTCGAGCAGCTCGCGCAGACGCGCGGCGTCGCCGGCCTGGATCGCGGCTGCCGCCTGTTTCCAGGGAGATTCCTCCGGCAGGAGGCTGTAGTGCGTCTCGGCAGCGCGATCGGTCGACTCTGCAAGCTCCGCCCAGGTGCGGAAGCCGTACTCGCGGGCCAGGCAGATGCGGGCGTCGGCATCCGTCGCGCTGATGGGGATGTCGGCGTCCAGATCGCTGAGGCGCGGCACCCGAGCCTGCAATCGCGCAATGGCGGCAGCGTCATGGCGTCGAGCAGCGTCGAGCAACTCCTCCGCTCGCGCGGCGTAGTCAGCCGCGGGTGCTGCACTGATGCGCCCGACCGTGCGGACGTCAGCGTCTGCGCGCGCTTCCTCATCGTGCTTGAACACCGGCCACGACCGGTAGCCATGCTCCACGGCAACGACGTGCAGGGCATCGGCGAGGACGAAGCGCGTATCGGCTCTCTCGCCAAGCGCTGCGCGGGCCCGCTCCAGAGCGGCATTGTCGCCGTCACGCGCAGCGCGCAGTAGCGCCTTCGCCTCGGCCCGATAGTGCTCGATGCGGCGGGGATGCAGTTCGTGATGCAGGTCGGACACGGCTCCTCCTCGACGCCCGGGTCCGCTCGAACGGGCAGGAGGTGCGGGGCACGCACACCGGCATCAGTGACAGCGAGGTGGGCGTTGCCCTGTCCGCGGACCGGTGGCACCCTCGCGCGCCACGAGCAGTATGGCGGTCCGACGGTCAGGAAAGCAGGCCCGCGGCCAGGGAAGTCGTTTCGTCCTCTGGTCCGGGCAGGGCGAAGAAGAAGCCGCCACCGACGGGAAGGATGTACTCCTCCAGTGGCTCGCCGTCGAGCCGGGACTGGACGGCGAGGAATTGCCGGAGCTGTCGCTGGTAAGAGACGAAGGCCAGGCCCTGGTCGAGCTGCCCCACGGCGTCGACGCCGCGGGCGAACGAGAACCCCCTGCGCAGCAGCCGGTCGTCCTCGGTTTCCGGCGTACGCGGATTGGCCAACCGGATGTGGGCATCGAGTGGGGTACGGACGCCGTCGGGATCGTCGGCGAAGGAAATCTCGCCGAACTCGTCCTCACCGCCGAGCGGAGCACCGCTGACCTTGTGCCGGCCGATGATGGCCTCCTGCTCGCCGAGGCGGGTGCGGTCCCAGAACTCGACCAGCATCCGGATCACTCGCACGACGTGATAGGAGCCGCCCACCGCCCACGCGGGCTCATCGTCATCAGGACCCACCCACACGTGGCGGTCCATCAGGTCGGCGTCGCTGATGTCGAGGTTGGCGGTGCCGTCCTTGAAGCCCATCAGGTTGCGCGGCGTCTCCGACTCGACGGGTCCGACGCCACGCGAGTAGCCGCCCAGCGTCCAGGTGAGCAGCAGGTACCGCCGGGTGGCGCGCATCACCTGGCGCAGCGCGTGCTGCACGGTGTCGTCGTGGTCGGCCTCGATGCTGACGAGGACGTCCCCGTGTGAACGCGCGGGATCGAGCCGGTCGTTGGAGAGGAACGGCATCTCGACCAGTTCCGTGGGCTTGCGATCGGCGAGCCCGTACCGCTCGTCGAACAGACTCGCCCCGACCGAGACGACGATTCCCAGGTGGTCGGGCCGGATCTCGGCGCCGAGGACGCCTGTTTCCGCCGGTGGATAGGCCGAGCCGCGCTGCTCGGGAAACCGACCCGCCATCAGGTCGGCGATCGTCGTGCTCAGGTCGGCGAACATCGTCCGCAGCTCTTCACGGCCAGGCGCGAGAACCTTGAACGAAGCCAGCGCTGACCTACCCGCCACCGGAGTGGCCACGATGGTGGGCTGGTGCTGTCCCGCGAACGGAACTCGCTGCGCCTGCTGGCTACTTCCAGCTCCTGAGTCGGCGCCGGCCTCTCGCTCGCCGTTGAGCGAGCACGCCGAGGCGAGCACGCCCACCGACCCGATACCCGCGAGGAGGAACCCCCGACGGCCGATCCCGCCCGCCGGCGTCCGTCCGGAGGACTCAGCCCCCGCTGAGGTTGAGGGCACCTGCCACCTGCGCGGTCAATTCCGAGAGCGCCGCCGTCTGGGCCGCCAGCTGATCCTTGGTCTGCGCCGTGATCGTGGTCGTGCCCGCGCACCGGTCGCTGGGGTACGCGTCGTTCTCGACGCAGTACAACTGCCATCCGTCGCCCTGCCGCAGCGGTGTCAACGTCGCGTTCAGCTCGGTGAACGCCGCATCGATCTGTCCGGCGAGGTCGGGATCAGCCTCCTGCAGCGCAGGCTTCAGGTAGTCCATGGCCTGGCGCGAGCCGTCGACATTGGCGCCCAGGTCCCACAGGTCGGTCTTGGAGTAACGATCCTCCTCACCGGTGATCTTGCCGAGGCTGACCTCCTCGATCAGCTCCGATGCGCCCACCGGCACCGCGGCCGCAGGAATGTCGATGGTGCTCAGCTGCTGCTGCAACGTCGCGACGTCGGCGTCCAGCTGATCGGCGAATGGCGCCGCCCCCTCGGTCGTGCCCTGGGCGAAGAGGATGTACTCGAGCCGATGCCAGCCGGTGAACGCCGGGTCGTCGACGCCGGCGAAGTCGTCCACGCGGGCGTCCATCTTGCCGTCGAGCTCCTCGACAAGCCCGGCGATCGGCTCGATGCGCTCCCAGGGAACACGGCTCGGGGCGTACGCCTGCTGGGCGGTCTGGAGGTCCCCGGCACGGACCGCGTCAGTGAAGACCTTGGTGAGGGTCGCCATCTCGGCCGTCTGCTGGTTGACGTACGCCGAGTACTGCGACACCGCCTCGGTCACGAGGGGGTTGTCCGAACCCTGCTGGAGCTGCGAGCCCAGGCCGCTGCCTGACCCGCTGCCGGATCCGGTGCCGGAGCCGGAACCGCTGCCACCGAGATTGGTCACGCCGCTACCGTCGTCACTGCTGCAGGCGCCCAACGCCACGGCGCCGGTCAGCGCGAGAACACCGAGAAGGGCTGATCGACGCCGTCCCACGCAAGCCTCCAAGCTCTTAGGTGAGGCAAACCTTACTCGTCATCGACAGCCGGGGGCACACTGCCCCGCGAGAAACCCGAGACCCCGCGAGAAGACCCGCGAGAAGACCGCAAGACCCGCGAGAAGACCCCGCGAGAAGACAGAGGGAACATGCACAGCACCCATCCGGCGCCCACCGACGAGGTGCTGATCCTGGGTGCGGGACCGGCGGGGCTGGCCACGGCGCTGTTCGCGGCCCGTCGTGGGATGCGGGTGTCGGTGATCGAGCGGGGTGCTGCGGTGGGCGGCCTGACTCGCAGCGAGACGATCGACGGGGTTCGCGTCGATCTCGGCAGCCACCGGCTGCATCCCGCCGCGCCCGCGCCCGTCCTCAGGACCTTGACCGAGCTCCTGGGTGACGACCTTCAGCTGCGGCCTCGTAACGGCCGGGTCCGCATCGCCGAGCGCTGGGTCGGGTTCCCGCTCCGGCCGGCTGAGCTGGCCCGCCGGATGCCGGCGCGATGGCTGCTCGCCGCGGCTCGGGAGGCCGTGCACAACCCCTATCGGGGAGTCGCCGGATCGTCGTACGAAGCCGCGTTGCGCTCCTCGCTGGGCACCACCGCCTACGAATCGATCTACGGCCCCTTCGCCCGCAAGCTGTGGGGACTGCCGGGGGATCAGATCGACGCCGAGCAGGCCCGAGTGCGCGTGACCGCCGATTCGGCGGTCAAGGTGGCGGCCAGGATGGTGCGACGTGCGCAGTTTCTCTATCCCCGCAAGGGATACGGCCAGATCTGCGAGGAGTTAGCCGCTGCGGCCGAGCGGGGCGGAGCGCGGATCCATCTCGACAGCGAGGTGGTCGAGATCGTCCCCGGGGACCCGGTCGCGGTGCGGTCGCGCGACGGCCGGTGCTGGCAGGCACGACGTGTGCTCTCCACGCTGCCGATCCCCGTCCTGGCCCGGACAGTGACGCCGTCCCCGCCCGACCTCGTCGTCGCGCAAGCCCGCGGGTTGAGGATGCGCGCGATGTTGCTGGTCTACCTCACGCATCGCCCGACGGCGGGCACCGTCGCCGTACCCGTGCGATGGACGCCGTACGACGCCCACTACCTGCCATCGCCGCGGTCCCCGGTCAGCCGCATCAGCGAGCCGGCCAACTACCGGGACAGCGCGGACGACCCCGCGGACCGCAGCGTGGTGTGCGCAGAGATCCCCTGCACGGTCGGTGACGACCTGTGGAGCAGCCCCGACGAGGCCCTGGCCGCTGCCGTGACCGACACCCTGTCGGGCCACGACCTTCCCTCGATCGCCGTCGCCGGGGTTCAGGTGCGGCGGGTTCCCGCGGTCTACCCGGTGTACGACCACGGCTTCGCGCAACGCCTGCAGTGCCTGGAGGACTGGGCCGGGCAGTTGATCGGTGTCACCACCTTCGGCCGAGCGGGGCTGTTCGCCCACGACAACACCCATCACGCCCTGGTCATGGCGCAGGCGGCGGCTGCCTGCCTGGGACCAGGAGGGGCGTTCGACGAGGACGCCTGGGCGCGCGCTCGCGTGTCGTTTCGCAGCCACGTCGTCGAGGACTGACTCGTCGAAGTCTGACAGAGCTGCATCACCCGATCCGTTGAGCGCCATCGTTGAGCTCGCGATGCACGGCGGGGAGCACCGTGCGCAGGTAGCGGCCAGGCGAGACGAACGACGTACCGGTGCTCCGGAAGGAGTACCGGATGGGCACCTCCGCGTAGGTGAAGCCCTTGGCCAGCAGGTCGAGGGTGAGCACCTGGGCGTAGTTGTAGTCGTGCACCACCTCGGCCGCGGCGCCGGCCGCCGGGGAGAACGCGCGGAATCCGCTCTGGCCGTCGGTCAGGTTCCGGCGGGTCATCCACCGCATCCACGCGGTGAGCAGGCGATTGCCCAGCCGCCGGTGACGACGCATCGACCCGATCGTGCCCGCGAACCGGCTGCCGACCACGTAGTCCGCGCTGCCGTCCAGCACGGGCGCCACCACCGCCGCGATGTCCTCGGGGCGATACTCGTCGTCGGCGTCGAGATACACGATTGCGGCGGGACGGCGCGTCGCCGCCTCGGCCAGGCCGAGGCGTACCGCGGAGCCCAGGCCAAGGTTCCGCGGCTGCCGGATCACGGTGGCTCCGGCCTGCTCCGCGCGCAGCGCCGTCTCGTCGGTCGAGCCGTCGTCGATCACCAGCACGACCGTCTCGCGTCCTGCCACGTGGGAGGGGATGCGCCGGACCACGCGGGCGACCACGGCTTCCTCGTCGTACGCCGGCAGGAACACCACCACCGGCGCGTTGGCCGCCACCGGCAGGGGGGTGGGTCGGGATGGGAGCACGCGCGGTAGTCGAAACCGCCCCCAGTAGCTCGGGGCGGGAATCACCAGCGCGACCGTGCCGACGGCGAGGCTGTACGCGGTCTTGATCGCATGCGTCGTGAGCACGACCGCGAACGCAGCCGGTGCGGCGACCCCGAGAGCCACCAGCGCGGCGGTGCCCGCCGCCTCGTAGGTGCCGACGCCCCCGGGAGTCACTGCGACGACCTGGGCCAGGATCGTCACCGCTGTGACGCCAACGGCGTCGGCCGGGGTGAGGGGGAGGCCGGCTGCGGCGGCCACGGCGTACAGCACCGTGGCCTCGAGCAGCCACGCGCTACCCGGTGGCAACCGCCACGCGTGCACTGACCCGGGGAGACGGATCGACGATCTGCCCCCGTGGGGCGAACAGCCGCCAAGCCAGCCACGCGGTGACGAGCAGGCCGCCGGCGATGGCGACCGCGCCCCACCGCCCCACCGTCGCGATGCCCGCGGTCGGCGCGACGACGCCAGCGATCAGGAGGAGCGTGACGAGGTCCCCGGCCCGCAGTGCCACGGTCGCGACGACGGTGTCGCTCAGGGGGACGTCGCAGCGACGAACTGCGCTGGACACGCGAAGCACCTCGCCGAGCCGGAACGGCAGCACGTGGTTGCCGAGCAGCGACACGTGGATGGCCGCCCACGCCTGACCCCAGGGCACCGCCGGTTGCACCGCCGTCCATGCGGTCGCCCGCAGCCCCGAGGCGGCCGCGTATGCCACGAGCGCGAGGAGCAGCGAGCCCGGTGCGGCGGCCACGGCCCGCAGGATCGACGCCAGCGGCGCCCACTCCACGACGCTTGCCAAGTACCACAGCGCCAGCACGAGGACGGCTGCCCCGACGCCACGTCGCACCCGCCGACGCCAGGACGCCGCGGAAGCGGCCAGGCCAGAGTGGGTGGCGGAGTGGGTCGGCAGCGCCGCTGCGGCGACCTGGCTCGGGGTACTCATCGTGTCTTAGGTTAGGTTGTCCTAAGTCAGGTTCGGCACCCAGGTGACAGCGAGGCGGCATGCAGGTGTTGATCACCGGTGGGTCCGGTTTCATCGCCCGTCGGTTGATCTCTGCCGCCCTCGACGCCGGTATGCAGGTTCGCACCCTGGATCGTCGCCCGGCTCCTCTCGAGCTCCCCGCGGCAGTCGATCACGTCACCGCAGACCTCACCAGCGGCGATCCGCAGGTCGTGGATGCGCTGTGGTCGGCGGACGCCGTCATCCACGTGGCGGGGTGCCCCGGTGTGCGCGACACCCGACCGGACGTCGAGGAGCGCCGCCGGCGCGACAACGTCGCGGCCACCGAGGTCGTCGCCAGCTGCACCCGTGCGGACGTGCCGCTGATCGCCTTTTCGTCATCGTCGGTGTACGGCGACGCGGCCGCGCGCTTGGGGCGTACCCGGATCCGCGGTAGCCGCGAGACCGACGTCGTGGCGCCGAAGGGGGGCTATGCCGCCAGCAAGGTGGCGGCCGAGGAGATCTGTACCGCCCGGGCCGCCCGCGGCGGGGCGACCCTCGTCGTCCGTCCCTTCACGGTGCTCGGCGAGGGCCAGCGTCACGACATGGCGGTGGCGGCCTGGGCCGCGAGCGCGCGCCGCGGTGATCCGCTCGTGATCTACGGCTCGCCAACCCGACGCCGCGATGTCACCGACGTCCGCGACGTCGCCATCGCGACGCTGGCACTGCTGCGCCGCGGCGCCCAGGGCGTGGTCAACCTCGGCACGGGGCACAGCCGCACCCTGACCGAGATCGCCGCAGCCACCTGCCGCGCGGTCGGAGCTCCGCTGCGCATGGTCGTGGTGGACGCCGCCGCGGTCGAGGTGAGCACACCCGCGCCGACACCACGCGACTGCGGCAGTGGACCGGCACTGTTCCCCGGACCGACCTCGATGACGTGGTTCGGCGCGCCGTGAACGTGCCCGAGCGCACACCGTCCTGCGATGCCCGCCTCTCCGCCTGACCGCCGGGCCCTTCAGGTCGGCGTACTCGTCGCCGCTGTGGTCACCTGGCTGGTGGCGGGGGCGGGAATCACCATTCGCGCTGCCGACGTCGGCGCCGCGGCCGTGGACGAGCCGCAATACCTGCTCACCGCCGTATCGCTCGTCGAGGACCGCGACCTCGACATCTCCGACGAACTCGCCCAGGAGCGATACCGGGAATACCACGAGGGTGGGCTGCCCGTGCAGACGGCGATGCTCGACGGTGGGCGGCTGGTCAGCCCGCACGACCCGTTGCTGCCCGCCCTGATCGCGCCGGCCATGGTGTGGGGCGGTTTCCTCGCTGCCAAGGCGTGGCTGGTGGCACTG
Source organism: uncultured Actinomycetota bacterium (assembly GCA_963801015.1). GTDB lineage: Bacteria > Actinomycetota > Actinomycetes > CAWDCV01 > CAWDCV01 > CAWDCV01. Next base: position 1,474,966 of record CAWDCV010000002.1, read on the forward strand.
GCCGGACTGGTGGCCGGCGGCATCGTCTACGTCGCCGCGACGAGGTACGCGGTGTCGGTCGTCGTGGCCACGGCTACGGGCGCCGTCACCGGAGCGACCACCCCGCTTGCGGTCTACGCGCATCAGGTCTATCCCGAGCTGCCCGCCGCTGCAGCGGTGCTGGCGGCCGTCGCGGCTGTCGTCCCACCGGCAGCCACTGCCGATCGCACCTGGTCCGGCTGGCGCATCGCCGTGCTCGTGGCCGCGGTCACCGCGCTCCCGTGGTTGTCGGTCAAGTACGTCCCGCTTGCGGCCGGCCTCGCCGCGCTCGGCCTGTGGGCACTGGCCCGCGACCACAGGAGGGCGGCCGCCGTGACCACGGCTGCTCTTGCCGTCAGCGGTGCGCTGTGGCTGCTGGCCCACCGTCGCTGGTACGGCGGATGGACCGCATACGCGACCGGCGATACCTTCCAGGACTCCGGGGAATTCGGCGTCGTCGGCTTCGCTCCCGATCTGTGGGGCCGATCGACTCGACTGATCGGCCTTCTGGTCGACCGCGGCTATGGGCTCGGTGCCTGGCAGCCGGCCTGGCTCCTCCTGCCGCTGGCTGTAGGAATCGTGCTCGCGGCCCGGGTTCCGCACCGCTCCGCACTGCTGCTGCCCGCGATGCTGGGCTGGCTCAGCGCCGTCTTCGTCGCGCTCACCATGCACGGCTTCTGGTGGCCGGGACGCCAAATCGTCGTCATCGTCCCCGTCCTCGCTGTCTTGATAGCGGTCGCGCTGGACCGCGTGACCGGGGCCCCCGGCCGCGTCGTGCGAGCGGTGGCGGTTGCTGCTGCCACGGCCGGAGTGACGATCCACCTGTGGGTCTTGGTGCAGGCGCATACGGGCCGGCTGATGTGGGTGCTCGCACCCGACCACCCACCCCCCGCTCTGCTCGCCTTCTGGCGCCAGCTCCTTCCCGACTACCGGCGCACGGCCACGGTCGACTGGATCCTGCATGGCGGCTGGGTTGCGGTAGCGGTGGCCCTGGTCGTCATAGGAGTGTGGCTCGGCCGGCGGGCCACGGCTCCACCTGCGGCCCTCCCACTGACTGCAGAGCCTGTCACCACCGACGACCGACCATCCGTTCACGCATGAGGCACTTGTGAGGGCAGGGACGGCAGTGATTCGTTCGCACCGGCGGCGGCTCGTGGCGATAGCTCTAGCGGTCATCACCGCCGCCTCCCTTGCTGGCTGTACCGGTGGCGGTGGCGACGGAACCATCCAGGTCTATTCCGCGCGCCAGTACGACCTCGAGCAGGCGTTCGTCCAGTTCAACGAGGAGACCGGCATCGAGGTCGAGTTCCTCTTCGGCGACGACGCTGAGCTGCGTGAACGCATTTCAGCCGAAGGTGAAGACACCGTCGCCGACGCCTACATCACCGTGGACGCAGGCAACCTGGCCGCGGCCGCAGCCCAGGGCATCCTGCAACCCGTCGAGTCCACCACCCTCGACGAGGCAGTGCCGTCGACCCTGCGCGACGCCGAGGGCCGCTGGTACGGCCTGGCCAAGCGGGTGCGCACCATCGCCTACTCTCCCGATCGCGTCGATCCCGCCACCCTGTCCACGTACGAGAACCTCGCCCAGCCCGAGTGGCAGGGACGCTTATGCCTGCGCACGGCCACCGCGAGCTACACGCAGTCGCTGGTCGCCTCCATGATCGCCGCAGACGGCGACGAGGAAGCGCGGGAGACTGTGCGCGGTTGGGTCCAGAACGCTCGGATCTTCGGCAACGATGTGGAGATCATCGAGAACATCGCGAGCGGCAACTGCGACGTGGGGATCATCAACCACTATTACCTGGCGCGTGAGCTGCGTGACGACCCGGACCTGCCGGTGGAGCTGTTCTGGGCCGACCAACACACGACGGGCGTCCACGTCAACATCTCCGGTGCCGGCGTCACCGCGAACGCCGACAACGCCGACGGCGCCCTGCGGCTGCTGGAGTGGCTGGCCACCGACGGGCAGGAGGCCCTGGTGGACGACAACCTCGAGTATCCGGTCAATGCGGAGGTAGCGCCGGATCCCATCCTGGTCGAGTTCGGCGACTTCACCGAGCAGACCATCGACGCCACGGCCTACGCCGACCTGAACTCCGACGCCGTGGAGCTGCTCGCGCTTGCGGGCTACCGGTGACTGCTCCGCCGATCTCCCCGATAAGCACGGCCCCTGACCTTCGACCGGCGCCGGTACGGGGCCGCGACGACAGGCGCCGGCGGTGGCAGCTGGTCGTTGCCGGGATCGCCGTGGCGGTCGTCCTGCCCATCGCCCTGGTGGTGGGCAGTCTCGTTACGCCCAGTCGTGAGGTATGGGCGTACCTCGTCGGTGCCGGTCTCGGCCGGATGGTGTGGACCACACTCGCCCTCGGTGTCGTGGTAGTGCTCGGCAGCACGACGCTCGGCGCCGCCCTCGCCTGGCTGGTGGGCAGGCACACCTTCCCCGGTCGCCGGTGGTTCTCGTGGCTGCTCGTGTTGCCGCTGGCGCTGCCGGCGTACGTGTTGGGCTTCGTCTACCTCGGCTTGCTCGACCACCCCGGTCCCGTGCAGAGCGGACTGCGCCGCGTGTTCGGTCCCGACGTGTGGTTTCCCGAGGTGCGTTCGTTCTGGCTCGGGGCGCTGGTGTTGATCGTCGCGTTCTACCCCTATCCCTACCTGCTGGCCCGGGCGGCCCTGCGCGAGCAGACGGCGACGACGTACGAGGCGGCGCGGGCGCTCGGTGCCGGCCCGCTGGTTGTGGCGCGCCGGGTGCTGCTCCCCCTCGCCCGACCGTCGCTGGCGGCCGGGGCATTGCTCGTGGCGATGGAGACGCTCACCGACTTCGCCACCGTGCAGTACTTCGACCTGCAGACCGTGTCGGTCGGCATCTACCAGGTCTGGGTCGGCCAGTACGACCGCGCTGCCGCTAGCGAACTCGCCGGCGTGGTGCTGCTGTTCGCGCTCGCCGTGATCGCCGCGGAGCGGGTCGGCCGCGGTGGAGCGCGGTTCTACCAGCACGGCGCCGGACGCTCCCTCGCGCCGGACCCGCTACATGGTCGCGCGGCTGCGCTGGCCACCGGGACGTGTGCGCTCGTCCTGGCGGTGGCGTTCGTGATCCCGGTCACGCAGCTGCTGCTGTGGAGCCGCCCCAGTGAGACTCCCGTGGGGCTGGACGCCCGCTTCCTCGGCTACGTGACGAACACCGCCGCGATCGCAGCTGCCGCTGCCCTGCTGTGCGTCGTCGTGGGGGTGCTGCTCGTCAGCGCCTCCCGGCTCGGCGGCGGCCGGTCCACGGCATGGCTGGCGAGGGCGGCGACGGTCGGCTACGCCGTGCCGGGACCGGTCGTGGCGATCGGCGTCCTCATCCTGCTGTCTGCCGTGGACGCCGCGCTCGACGCGGTCGGCATCTCGCTGGGCGCGGCCCTGGTCACGGGTACCGTGGCCGGCTTGCTCTACGCGTACATGATCCGGTTCCTGGCCCTGGCCTGGAGCAGCGTCGATGCTGGTCTGGAGAAGGTGGCTCCGTCGCTGACGCTCGCGGCGCTGTCGCTCGGCGCTCGACCGAGTCGGGTGGTGCGGCGAGTGCACCTGCCGCTGCTGCGTCCGGGCATCGGGGTGGCGCTGGTCCTGGTGGCCGTGGATGCGCTCAAGGAACTGCCGATCATGCTGCTGCTGCGACCCTTCGGCTTCGAGACGCTCGCGGTGTGGGTCAACCAGCTTGCAACCGAGTCTCGATGGGAGTCGGCGGGGCCGCCGGCGCTGACCATCGTGGCGGTGGCGGTCGTCCCGATCGTCGTCATCTTCCGGCGCACCCTGGCCGACGGGACGAGTCGCGGGTGAGCGGCGAGGTCCTGCTGTCGTGCGTGGACGTGACCAAGGCGTATGGCACCACGACCGCACTGGACCGGGTGGATCTCGATGTCCGACCGGGGGAGACGCTGTCGGTCATCGGACCCAGCGGGTGCGGCAAGTCCACGCTCCTGCGCGTGATCGCCGGACTCACCGGCATCGACGCCGGCACCGTGACGTTGGCTGGCCGGGAGGTCAGCGGGTCCACGGTCTTCGTCCCTGCCGAGCGACGAGGCGTCGGCATCGTCTTCCAGGACTTGGCGCTATTCCCGCATCTCAGCGTCGCCGACAACATCGGCTTCGGCCTGCGCTTCGGGAACGGACGGGTCCGAGCGCGCGCCGACGGCCTCGACCGCGTGGGGCAGATGCTCGACCTGGTGGGCCTCGCCGACAAGGCTGCGCGGTTCCCCCATGAGCTGTCCGGCGGTGAGCAGCAACGGGTAGCGATCGGTCGGGCACTCGCGCTGGACCCGAAGCTGGTGCTTCTGGACGAGCCGTTCAGCCATCTCGATCGTGGGCTGGCCGTGACCGTACGCAACGAGGCGATGCAGATGCTGCACCGGGCGGGAGCCACCGTCGTGCTGGTCACTCACGACCAGGGAGAGGCGCTGGCCGTGGCCGTCCGGGTCGCGGTCATGCAGGCGGGCCGGATCGTGCAGGTCGACTCACCGGCTGTCGTCTTCCATGAGCCGGCGAGCGAGTTCGCCGCTGCGTTCCTCGGGGAGGCGGACTTCCTCGTCGGACGGCGCGAGGGAGCGGTCGCTCACACCGTGCTCGGCGCCGTCCTCGTCGGCGCTGGCCGGAACGGTCCGGTACGCGTCCTGCTGCGGCCTCATCACGTCACTGCCGTCGCCGCGGCGTCCGACAGATCCGCCGACGGCGCGCCCGCCACGGTGGAGCACGTCGAGTTTCGTGGGGGCGCATCGCTGCACGTGCTCCGCTTGGTCTCCGGCGAGTCGGTGCGGGCGCTGCTCCCGTATTCCGCCGCGTTCGCTGCTGGGGATCCGGTCGTCGTTCCCGCACCTCGCGGCGTCATCCTGACGGCGTTCGACGCCTGAGCTCGTTCGTGGCCTAGGTTTGGGCGAACGATCACGACCGCAAGTGAAGGGGCGCCGTGACCACTAACGACACCGGCCAGCCCGTCAGCGACGCATCGACCGCGGAACTGGTCAGCCGGCTGGGCGAGCAGGTATCGACGTTGATTCGCAGCGAGCTACGACTCGCGCAGGTGGAGCTGCAGGAGAAGGGCAAGCGGGCCGGTATTGGCGCCGGTTTGTTCGGCGGGGCTGGCCTCGTCGCGCTCTTCGGTGCGGGTGGCTTGGTGGCGTGCGCCATCCTGGCGCTCGCGCTGATCATGGACGCCTGGCTCGCCGCCCTGATCGTCGGCGTGGTGTTGCTCGCCGTGGCTGGCATCCTGGCGCTGGTCGGCAGAAGTCAGGTTCAGCGAGCGGCACCGCCGCTGCCCACGGAGGCCGTCGAGGGCATCAAGCAAGACATCCAGACCGTGAAGGAGCGACGTCACTGATGACCGAACCGCGCACACCAGCGGACGTAGACACCTCACCACCGAGCGATCCCGACGCGCTGCGCGAGGAGATCGAACAGACACGCGCGCAGCTCGGCGACACCGTCGAGGCACTCGCCAACAAGCTGGACGTCAAGGCGCAGGCCAAGAGTGCTGTCACTGACGTCAAGGACAAGGCCACCACCACGCTGTCGTCTGCGCAGTCGTCGGCGGTCAATCGTGCGGAGCAGCTGCGCGACACTGCCACCAATACCTACCGCTCGCGACCTCAGGTCACCTGGGCCGCGGCTGCCGCAGCAGCAGTGGTCGTTCTGGGCATCGCGTGGCTCGCTCGCCGAAGGAGAGCACGATGAGCAGTACTCCGGCGAAGATCCTCTACCGCCCGGTGGGACTCGTCAGCGGCATCGTCGGCGGCATCGTGGCAGGCGCCATCTTCAAGCAGGTGTGGAAGCGGATCGGGCACGAGGAAGATCCGCCTGGCGCGTTGCAGAGCGAGTACAGCTGGGGCGACGTGCTCATCGCCGCGGCGGTGCAGGGCGCAATCTTCGCGGTCGTCAAGGCCGTGATCGATCGCGGCGGCGCAAAGGGCTTCCAGCGCGCGACGGGCGAGTGGCCCGGCGACTGATCAGCGGCGACTGACGCCCGGCCCGCTGCGATCCTTTGTTGGGCTGAGAGCGGCGTAGAGCTGCGGTGCGCGAAGGAGGTGCGGATTGATTACGGGAGTCCATGCGCTCGTCTACTCCCCGGCCGCCGACGAGGTGCGCGCGTTCTTTCGCGACGTTCTCGAGTTCCCGGCGGTCGACGCGGGTGGCGGCTGGCTCATCTTCGCGCTGCCGCCCGCCGAGCTGGGCATCCATCCCGCCGAGGTGAACAGCCATGAGCTCTACCTGATGTGCGATGACATTGACGCGACACGGTCGGAGCTGAGCGCGAAGGGCGTCGAGTTCAGCGGCCCGGTCACGGATGCGGGCTTCGGTCGAGTGGCCGCGGTGGCACTTCCCGGCGGCGGCGAGCTGGCGCTGTATGAACCTCGCCACCCCACCGCCATCACGCCGAATACAGGGGCGCCGGGCCGTGACTGAGGTTCGTCCGACTTCGCTCGAACCCGTCCCCGAGGAGTGGGAGCGCGGGCTCGCGATCGTCGCCCACCCCGATGACATCGAGTATGCCGCCGCGGCGATGGCGCGCTGGACCGATCAGGGCAAGCACATCGCCTACTGCCTGCTCACCAGCGGCGAAGCCGGCATCGACGGCATCGACCCCGAGCAGAGCCGACCGTTGCGCGAGCAGGAGCAGCGCGATGCCGCCGCCATCGTCGGGGTCCACGACGTCGAGTTCCTCGGCTATCCCGACGGCATGCTGGAGTACAGCATCGGTATGCGCCGCGACCTGGCCCGCGTGCTGCGCCGTCATCGTCCGGACATGGTGATCACCGGCAACTTCCGCGAGACCTGGGACGGGACCGCGCTCAACCAGCCGGACCACATCGTCGCGGGACGCGCCGCGCTCGACGCCGCGCGCGATGCCGGGAACCGCTGGGTGTTTCGAGAGCTGCTGGACGACGAAGGACTCGAGCCGTGGCCGGGCGTCAAGGCTGTCCTGGCGGACTGGTCGCCGATGTCCACGCACGCGGTCGACGTCACCGAGACGTTCGACCGCGGCCTCGAGTCCTACCGCGCGCACAAGGTGTACCTCGATGGCCTCGGCCCCGATGCCCCCGACCCGCATGAGTTCATGGAAGGCCTGTCGCGGATGGCAGGTACGCGACTCGGAACGCGGTTCGCCGTCGCCTTCGAGCTGCTGCCGCTGCAGCTGCTCTAACGGCTGCTGTTCGCAGCACGCAGTATCGCCGCGGCAGTCGCGATGACGTCGACCGCGCCCGTCGTGTCGACTTCCACGACTGGTCCGAGACGTAGCGGCCGATGCGCGTCCGTGCCCCACAGCTCTTCCTCGGTCCGCTGGTCGTCGAGGTGCCCCGCATGCCGGCTCGGCGTCCGGGCGCGGTACCGCTGCTTGGCGACTTCGAGCGACACCACGCAGCGCACCTCGATGATCGGCCCTGGGAGCCCCTGGACGTACGGGATCGTGTACGGGTACCACGTGCTGTCGAGAACGGCACCGGGACTCGACTGCGCCACCGCCAGCATGGCGAGGACTGACGCCCGACCCCAGCGCTGCGACTCTGCCACGTCGTGCGGCGGCCCGAGCGCGGTTATGAGCGCCTCCTTGATCGCGTCCTTGGCGATCAGCGGCAACCCGAGCAGCGGCGCGAGCTGCCGCGCCAGCGTCGTCTTGCCCGAGCCAGGCACGCCGCCGACCAGCACGTACATGCTCATGACCTCCCATGAGCCTCCAGAAAGAATTGTCGGTGGCCTCGGACAGGATGGCGCTATGACCGCCGGCAGGAACACCCCGCTCGATGACCAGGTGATTCGCCTCGCGGACGGGCGGTCGCTCGCCTACGCGTTGTGGGGCGTCGGGGACGGGCCGCCGGTCGTGCTGCTTCATCGGGCGGCTGGTTCGCGGCTGTTCGACCCCGATCCCGACGCCACGGCCGCGGCCGGCGTTCGCTTACTCACCCTCGATCGACCCGGGTACGGCGGGACGTCCCCGGTGTCCGACCCGTGGCGGCGCGATGCGGCCAACGATGTCGTTGCACTCCTGGACGTGCTCGAGCTCGACGACGTCGCGCTCGTCGGCTGGTCCGGCGGGGGCCAGTTCGCGGTCGAGGCCGCTGCCGCGCTGGGGGATCGAGCCCGATCGCTGAGCCTGGTGGCGACGCCGGCCCCCGACGACGAGGTCGGCTGGCTCGACGACGGCATGCGGGCAATGGCCGCCGAGGTGCGTGCCGATCCGGTGGCCACGATGCCGACGGTGCTGGAGGCCGTGCGGTTCATCGTCGATCACCCCGACGAGATGGCGGCTGCGGACCCGAGCCCCGCGGATGCTCAGCTGCGCGATCAGCCCGACGTGCTCGCCGCTCTGGTCGCGATGACGCGCGAGGGCCTGCGCGCCGGACCCCACGGCAGCGCCTTTGACGTCGTTAGTGGTTCGCGCGAAGACCCGTTGCCGCTCGATCGGGTCCGGGTTCCGGTCCAGCTGTGGTACGGCGAGGAGGATTCGATCGGCGTCGAACATGGGCGCTGGTACGCCGACCGGTTCGCCGACGCGACGCTGACGGTGGTGCCCGGCGCCGGACACCTGCTCCCGCTGGAGCACTGGCGCGAGATCCTCGCCGCGGCTGTCCGGTGACACTGCTCAAGGCGTGCCTCAACGGCAATCGACGGCCAGGGGAGCATCCGCGGCTGCCGGTGACGCCGGAGGAGATCGCCGCAGATGCCGTTGCGGCCGTCGCGGCTGGTGCAGGGGCGGTCCACGTGCACGCCAAAGACGCCCGCGGCATCGACACCCTCGATGGCGACACCGTCAACCGGACCGTGGCTGCGGTGCGCGCCGCGGCTCCGGATACCCCCGTGGGTGTGACCACCGGAGCGTGGGCGCTGCCCGATCCGGCGCAGCGGGTCGCGGCCGTGCGGACGTGGAGCACGTTGCCCGACTTCGCCTCCGTCAACTGGCACGAGGACGGTGCCGACGACGTGGCGGCGGCGCTGCTCGAGCGAGGCATCGGCGTCGAGGCGGGGCTGTGGCATGAGGATGCGGTTCGGGTCTGGCTGGCTTCTCGTCACCGCCACGGCTGCCTGCGCGTGCTCCTCGAAGTCGTCGAGCCGGTCGGCGACGGGCTAGCCCTGGCCGATGCGCTGGTGACCGCCCTCGGCGCCGGCGCCGGTGACATCCCGGTGCTCCTGCACGGCGCGGGCCGGGCCGCATGGCCGGTCCTGCACGACGCGCTGCGACGCGGGCTCGACATCCGCATCGGGCTGGAGGACGTTCTGGTCGACGTGGACGGGTTGCCTACCGCGGGGAACGCCGAGCTGGTGACCGCCGCGCGAGCGCTGTTGCCGCGCTGACGACCTCGGCCGGGCTCACGTCGAGGCACTCCTGTCCGTACGGGCAGGTGAACGTGCGACACGGGGTACACCACGTCGGTCGCCGCAGCACGGTGGCGTGGGTCGATCGCGGCGCGTACTCCTCGAGCAGCTCGGTGCCGGCATACAGCGCCACCAGCGGCACGCGGACGGCGTCGGCTAGATGCATCCCGCCGGAGTTGTTCGTGACGACGATGGCTGCCTCGGCCAGCAGCGCCGCCAGCTGCGGCACGTCGAGCGCCCCCGCGACGCCGCGTACCGCCGGGCCGGCCGACCCGCTGACCTGGCGGACCAGATCCTCCTCCCTCGCGCTGCCGGTGACGACGACGTCGAAGCCGGCCCTCTCAAGACCCGTCGCGACGGCCGCCCAGCTTTCGGGCGGGTAGCGACGCGACGAGCACGACGCACCGGGCAGCAGCACCGCGAAGCCGGGGCTGTCGCCGACGCCGGCGATGCCCCGTGCGGCCTCCGCCGCGCCGGCGGGCACGGCCGCATGTAGCCGCCGGTCGAGCGTCGGTGGCACGCCGATGCGGTCGAGCAAGTGCAGTGCGCGGTCGGCTTGATGTTGCGTCTCTCGTGGGGACGGCACCCAGTGCGAGAGAACCGTCCCGCCGAACTCGGCCGAGACGCCTGCGCGTATTGGCACACCGGCGAGCAGGCAGAGGCTGGCCGCCGGGTACGGCGACTGCGAGAACGACGTCAGGACGAGTGCAGCGTCGTAGCGCCCGCTCCGGATTCGTTGCGCCAGCGCGAGCTCGGCCCCCGGGTCCGGTGCGCCGGCCATGCCCGTGTCCTGCCAGCTCGGTGACGTCACGATCGTGTCGTCGACCTCGGGCAGCAGGGCAACGACAGATGCGCCCGCCGGGGACGTCAGCAGGTCGAGCTGCGCACCCGTCGCCGCTGCCCGCAGTGACCGTAGTGCGGGACCGAGCAGCAGAACGTCACCGAGATTGTCCGGGCGCACCACCAGGATGCGTTGCAGCTCGCTCCAGGCAATCGGCGCCCCAGCGAGCGCGGCGGGATGCTCCCCGGGTACGGCCACGTCGTCGCTCTCTCCCCCTTGATCGGATGCTTAACCGACCTGGCAGGGTAGTTCGATGCGAGTCGCGCTCGTGTGCGGACGCTACCTGCCCGACCGCGACGGGGTTGCCGACTATGTCCGGCAGCTCGCGCAGGCCCTGCCGGATGCCGGCGCGACCCCCGTCATCGTCACGTGGTCGACTGTCGGCGCGTGGCGCGGCGCGGGTGCACTTGACGCCTTGCCCGTCGACCTGGTGCACGTCCAGTGGTCTCCATCGGCGTACGGCTTCCGGCCGGGGATCGGGCTGCTGCCGGCCCGGCTGCGCACGCCGCTGGTGACCACGATCCACGAGTACGACTGGTGGTCGTGGCCGCGCCGGGTCCCGGACCGGGCCTGGCGCAGTGTGGAGCGGCGCCGATGGTGGGATCGCGAGAGCGGCCTGCTGGGCCCACGCAGTGATGCGCTCGTTGTCACGAATGGTGCCCACGCAGACGCGGTGCGCGCCCGGCTGGGCCGACGCCCGCAGGTGCTGCCGATCGGGCCGAACATCGCCGGACCCGGCCCGGATGCGGCTCACGCGCCGGCAGTCGTACGTTCCCGGCTGCGCCTGGACGCTGACACCACACTCCTCGTGACGTTCGGCTTCGTCCATCCGGTCAAGGGCGTCCGGCAGCTGATCGACGCGATCGCGCTGCTGCGTGCGGACGGCCGTCCGATGCATCTCGTCATCGCGGGAGGGTTCACTTCGCTGGCCCTGCCCGAGGCCGAGGCTGCCGCCTTCCGCGCCGAGCTCGAGCAGCGCATCACAGCGGCAGGTCTCGACGATGCGGTGACCCTGACGGGCTACCTCGATCCGGCTGAGGTGTCGATGCTGCTGAGCGCGGCCGACGCGATCGTGCTGCCGTTCACGGCCGGCGTCACGACCAAGAGCGGCGCGCTGCTAGCGGCCCTCTCTCACGCCCGCCCGGTGCTGGCCACCCTCGCCGACGTCCCCGATCCGGCGGTCATCGACGGGGAGACCGTGATCGCCATCCGCGAGCGCCGGGACCCCGGAGCCATCGCCGACGCTGTAACGCGCCTGCTTGACGACCCCGCGCTCACGGCTCGGGTCGCGGGCGGCGGAGCGGACGTCGCGCGATCCCGATCCTGGCCGGCTCTCGCCAGGGCTCACATAGACCTCTACCGTTCAGTGCTGGAGAACGGGGATCGGTGAAAGGGAAGCGGCAGATCCTCGTCGTGGAGCTGCTGGGCGGCTTCGGCGACGTGCTGCTCGTGCTGCCCGCGATCCACGCCCTAGCGCGCAGCCACCCCGACGCGGAAGTCTGCCTCCTCACGTTCGCGCCTGGCCACGTGCTGCTCCGCCGTGACCCTCTCGTCACCCACGCCGTGGCGACGAGCGATCACAGCGACGGCGCGCCGCTGCGAGCGGTGGAAGAGGAGCTGACGCGCACGCCGTACGACCTCGTGGTCACCACGACGACGTACGGCGGCATCCCCGAAGCGTGTTCGCGCTTGGCCGCGGCGGCCGTGACCGACCTGTGGCGCGACCCTCCGCCTGACGAGCGCGTCGACCGCCGCTTCCTGCGTGTCCTCGCGGGGGACGGAATCATCGACGAGCGTTTTGTCGACGAGCCGCTGCACGTGCATCTCGGCGTCGACGAGATGGTCATCGGCGGTCACGTGGTCGATCGGCTGGCGCCGACCGGCACGCCCGTGGTCTTCGTTCCCGCGTCAGGCATGCCGGTGAAGCAGTGGCAGGCGCCGCGGTGGGAGCTCCTTGCGTCCGCGCTCCGCGCGGCTGGGCACCCCGTCCTCGTCGCTGGTGGGCCCGACCTGCCCCGGATTGCGGGGACGGTGCGCCTGCCGCCCGGCGACCTGCGGGCGCTGGCCTCCCAACTCGCAGCGGTCGGCGTGCGGGGCGGTCTCGTCGTCGGCCCGGACACCGGTCCGGTACGGCTGGCGGTCGCGACGGGCACTCCCGCGGTCGTGTTGTTCGGGCCGACCGCCGCATCCCGCTACGGCGCCGACCCCGCGCTTGCGGTGTCGCTGCAGGGCCTGCCCGGCTGCGAGATACGCCGCCCGACGTCCATCGCCGAGCAGGAGTGCTGGTGGTCGGCGCACTGCCCGCTCACCGGCGCGGCACCTGCCTGCATGGACGACATATCGGTGGAGCAGGTGCTCTCAGCAGTCACTGCCACCCTTGCGCCCGCCTGACCGCTGCCCCGCGGCCTGAATGGCGAACTGCTTCTCGGATCCGCACGACTGTGCTGTCATCGTGCAGATACGAACCAGCGACAGCGAAGGAGCTGACGTGACTGCAACACAGGACGCGGTCGAGGCCGATCGCGCACTCAAGGCCAAGCACCGCACGATGTGGGCGCTCGGGGACTACCCCGCGGTGGTCGACGACATCGTGGGACCGCTAGGTCCGATGCTGGTCGAGGCGGCGGGTGTACGAGCCGGGGATCGCGTGCTGGACGTCGCGGCCGGCTCGGGCAATGCCGCCATCCCGGCGGCGCTGGCCGGCGCGCAGGTCGTCGCGAGCGACCTCACACCCGAGCTGTTCGACAGGGGTCGGCAGGCGGCAGAGGAGCGCGGTGCCACGCTGGAATGGCGCGAGGCCGACGCCGAGAACCTGCCCTTCGGCGACGCCGAGTTCGACGTCGTGCTGTCCTGCTTGGGCGCCATGTTCGCCCCGCATCATCAGCAGAGCGCCGACGAGCTGGTCCGCGTCTGCCGTCCCGGCGGCACCATCGGTCTCCTCAGCTGGACGCCGCAAGGCTTCATCGGGCAGATGTTCGCGACCATGAAGCCGTACGCGCCGCCGCCCCCGCCCGGTGCCCAGCCGGCACCGCTGTGGGGCAGCGAGGAGCACGTCCGAACACTGCTCGGCGATCGGGTGACCGATGTCGTGGCTCGTCGGCAGGTTCTCAAGGTCGAGCACTTCGGCGCGCCCGAGGAGTTCCGCGACTACTTCAAGGCCAACTACGGCCCGACCATCGCGGTGTACCGCTACATCGCCGACGACCCGGACCGGGTCGCGGCGCTGGACGGCGACCTCGCCGACCTCGCTCGCCGCTTCGACACCGGCGACGGCAGGACCATCATGGAGTGGGAGTACCTCCTGCTTACGGCGAAGCGCAGCTAATTCGCGCTTGAACGTGGAGCCCGCGAGTCGTGTAGATCGTCGTGAGGAAGCACCCGGCTGGCCTCATGCACATGTTTCACGGCGATCTACACGACCGCAACGAGCTTCACGGCGATCTACACGACTGCGCCGAAAACGCACCTAGCCGCGAAATATCGAGGTAGCCCCGCCGACGTCCATGATCGAGTGATGCCGGACACGAGAACCGCGCGCGGCGTGTCTCGCCGATTGGCATCACTCGGCGCGGCACGACGACGCGCCGTCCCCCCGCTGGGGCCGGCAGCGCTCAGATGTGGTGACGTGACTGGACGACGCGGAACCGGTTTGCCACGAAGGCAGCATCGGTGAGCGCTGCATTCGCGGCCGGATTCGCGCCGGTCGCGTGAAAGTCGCTGAACGCCGCCGACTGGTTGACGTAGATGCCTTGCGTCAGGTTCTCCGACAGCGCAACACCACCATCGAGCGCAGCTTCCTCGACCGCGTGCAGCACCTTGTCGTCGGTGCTGTACACGGCCGCCGTGATCGCGCCGTGCTCGCACACCGACGTTCGCAGCATGTCGATACTCGCTGCCGTGTCGTCGGTGGTGACGAGAAAGGCGACGGGACCGAAGCACTCTGACTGATGCGCGTCCGATGCTGCATCGACACGGATAATGGTCGGTGTCCGGACGACGGCGTCGGGGAACTCGGGATGCACGATGCTGCGGGACTCGAGGACGACGTCGCCGAGCGACGGTGCAGCATCGATGCGTTCACTGACGTCGTCGTTCACGATGCCGCCGAGCAATGCCGTCGCACGGCGGTCGTCGCCAAGCAATCCATTGACGGCGTCGGCGAGGTCCTGCGCGAACTGATCGACGCCGACTGGTGAACTATCCGCTCGAATACCGTCGCGGGAGACCAGGATGTTCTGCGGCGTCGTGCACATCTGACCGCTGTACAGCGACAGCGAGAACGCGATGTTCGACAGCATGCCGCGATAGTCGTCCGTGGAGTCGACGACGATGACGTTGACGCCGCTCTTCTCGGTGTAGACGTGAGCCTGTCGAGCGTTGTCCTCGAGCCAGCGGCCATACGTCGACGAGCCGGTGTAGTCGATGATGCGCACCTCAGGGCGGGTAGCGAGGACGCTCGCCAGCTTGTCCGCGGGATCCTCGGCGGCGAGCAGGACGAGGTCTGGCGAGAACCCCGCTTGGGCAAGCACCTCGCGCGCAACTGCGACCGTGATGGCGAGCGGCAGCACCGCACGCGGATGGGGCTTGACGATGACGGCGTTGCCGGTGACCAGGCTGGCAAATAGGCCCGGATAGCTGTTCCATGTCGGGAACGTGTTGCACCCGATGACCAGCGCGACCCCGCGAGGGACGACGGTGTAGCGCTTCACCATGCGGATCGGGTCGCGCTTGCCCTGCGGCTTCTCCCACGTCGCCTCGCGCGGTTGTCGGGTCATCTCCGCGTACGCGTACGCAATCGCTTCGAGGCCGCGGTCCTGCGCATGCGGCCCGCCGGCCTGGAAGGCCATGCCGTACGCCTGACCGCTGGTGTGCATCACCGCCTGCGCGATCTCGTGCGACCGCGCGTTCAGCCGGGCCAGGATCTCCAGGCACACCCCGGTGCGCACGTCCGGACCAGCGTCACGCCAGGCGGGCATGCCGGCCTGCGCCGCCGCGACCAGGCCGTCCACCGTGTCTGCGGTCACCCGCGGGTAGGACACGGCGAGGTCGATGCCGTACGGCGAGCGCTCCGTGCTGACTGTGCCGTCGGTGCCCGGCTGGTCGAGCGGAAAGGACGTGCCGAGATACGCATCAAAGGCCGCGCGTCCGGTCGCCTCCCCGTCCTCGCCGTACGCCCGCGCACTCTCCGGGTACGCCGACCAGTACCCGCGGTCGCGGGTGGCGGTCAGCGCTCCCTCCAATGTCGGGCGGTGCGTGCTGACCAGGTCGTCGACGGCGAGGTGCACGGTCATCTGCGCTCCTTGATGTGACACTTCCGCGTTTGCTTGTTGGACTGCTGTCATGTGCCACTGTACGGCCCATGAGCACGAGTGGATCGGACGCGCAGGCCCTCGCGCAACGGTCAGCGGACGCGATGTACGCCGCCGACGGCGCCTCGCAACGCCTCGGGATCGAGATCACCGATGTGGCACCCGGTCGTGCGACGGCGCGGATGCGTATCACCGCGGACATGGTCAACGGGCATGGCATTGCCCATGGTGGCTATGTCTTCCTGCTCGCGGACACCGCCTTCGCGTTCGCCTGCAACACCTATGGCGACCAGGTCGTCGCCCGCGGTGCGAGCATCGTGTTTGTGGCGGCCGCTCGCGCTGGCGATGAGCTCGTCGCTATCGGCGAGGAGCGTCGTCGTTATGGCCGCAACGGCGTGTACGACATCACCGTGAGCAGGGCGGCTGCGAACGACGTCGTCGCCGAGTTCCGTGGCGAGAGCCACACCATGCGCCGCTCCGAGGGTTGATCCGTGTCACCGCTCATCCGTCCCGTACTCCTGTGCGCCGCAGCGATGCTGTGCTGCTGTGCATGTGGCAGCCGCTCAACCGATGCTGTCGAGTCCGCAGTCCAAGACTTCTATGCCGCCGTTTCCGCCGAGGACGGCGCAGCAGCCTGCGACTTGCTCGTCCCGGAGACACGCAGCGAGCTCGAGGGAGATGCCGAGGTCGACTGCGAAAGCGCGATCCTCGAGCAAGATCTGCCATCAATCACCGATGTCGAGACCATCGAGGTGTACGGCCGCAACGCCCGTGTCGTTCTCGACAGCGACACCGCCTTTCTGACGCAAGCCGGTGCCGGCTGGCAGCTGCTAGCCGCGGGCTGCGTCGAACGTCGCGACCGCCCGTACGACTGCAGCATCAGTGGAGGCTGAGATGCGCGTGGTCTTCGTCGGCTACCTCACCGTCATCGCGCTCGGTTTGGTGTACTTCATCGTCCTTGCGTTGTTGCAGCGCTAGGGAGCAGGCATGCGTACGTTCATCCGGAACAACTCGCTGGCGCTCTTCTTCGGGCTCATTTTCCTGCTTGCCCTCCTCGGGCAGGCATTCGCCGGGCAGGCCGAGCTCAACAACATGCTCGTGTCTTCAGGTCTCGAACCGGTGTCGCTCGGCCGCTATCTCACGTCGTCTGACTTCGGCGTCGACGTGATGGAGAACTGGCAGTCGGAGTACCTGCAGTTTTCCCTGTATGTCTTCGCGACCGTCTGGTTGGTTCAGCAGGGATCCCCGGAGTCGAAACAGCTGGATCAGATCGGAACGGAGTCGGACGAGGATCAGCGTGTCGGTCGGCACGCGACCGGCGACTCACCGGCGTGGGCGCGAGTGTCAGGCGTGCGCCGGACGATCTTCTCGCGATCTCTCGGCCTGGTCATGATGGCGATCTTCCTGCTGTCCTGGTTCGTGATGTCGCTCAGCGGTCGGGTGGCCTACAACGAGCACCAGCTGGCCGATCTGCAGCCACCCATCACCTACCTCGGCTACCTCGCGTCCGCCGACTTCTGGAGCCGCACGCTGCAGAACTGGCAGTCGGAGTTCCTCGCCGTCGGCTCGATGGCGGTGTTCGCGATCTACCTGCGGCAGCGCGGCTCGCCCGAGTCCAAGCCGGTTGGCGCGCCGCATAGCGCGACCGGCGTCGAGGGCTAGACGCGCCGACATGTACATCGTTCCGATCGACGACTCGGTGGAACTTGTCCTGCTGCCGGTGACGGCAGCCGAGGAGGTCTCGAGACTCGTGCAGCGCAACCGAGAACGGCTCGCACCCTGGATGAATTGGGTCGCCGAGCCGTTCACGGCTGAGCGCGCACGCGACTGGCTGCGGGAGTGCATCGATGAGTTCGTCACAGGCCGCCGGATCGGGACCTACCTGCGCGTCGACGGCGAGCTCGCCGGCTGGGCGGCGCTCGACATCCGCGGGCACGTCGGTGTCGTGGGCTACTGGCTCGATGCGGCGTACGAGGGGCGTGGTCTCGCGACTCGGGCGATCACGGCGCTCCTCGACGTCGGGTTCGGCCAGCGCGAGCTCGAGCGCATCGAGCTGAGGACAGTACCGGCCAATGTGCGTAGCCAGCGCGTAGCCAGCCGGCTCGGCTTCCAGCAAGAGGGCACGCTGCGGCATGCGGTTGTTCGGCCACAAGCCGACGGGCAGGTCTTCGAGGACGAGCTGTTGTATGCCCTGCTCGCGGGCGAGTGGGTCGCTGCTCGTAGCGCAGCGGTGGAGGGACAATAAGCGTCATGGCCTCGCAGAAGATGTCACGGCGACTACTACGCAGTGCGGCGACGCTGGCGGCGGCGATGGTCTTCTACTACTTCGTTCCCCTGCCGGACGAGAGACTGTCGATTGTCGGGGTGCTTCTGTTCGTCGCGGGTATGGCGGCGCTGATGCTCCTCGTTCTCCGGCAGGCGCGGCACCAGCTTCGTGCGCCGGACAACGAATCTGTCCGTCTGAACAGCCTGCTGGTCATCCTCTATCTCGTCATCGTGTTCTTTTCTCTGGCGTACGTGCAGATCGAGCGCTTGGCGCCCGGAGAATTCGCCGACCTGCAAACACGCACCGATGCGCTCTACTTCACGGTGACGACGCTGGGCACCGTCGGCTACGGCGACGTGCATGCCGTAGGACAGATGGCACGGATCTTCGTCACCGCACAGATCGTCTTCGACGTGGTATTCGTCGCGATGCTCGTGTCGGTCTTCAGCCACCGAGTCGGACGAGTCGTCGCCGCTCGTCGGGTGAGCGGTGGAGACTGACACGATGAGTTCCGAGGAGAGCCCCCAAGGAACCGGCTCGTACGGTCCCCCTCAGCGGGCCGACCGCCGCGATCGCATGCCGGCCTGGCTGCCGAGGGCCGTCTTCATCACGTTGCTCGCCATCTGCGGCTTCCTGCTTGTCGGCTGGGTGCTCGGTCGCCTCCGGGACCTGCTCGTCCTCCTGGTGGTGTCGCTCTTCCTGGCGCTCGCCATCGAGCCGGCGGTCAACATGCTCGCGCGGCGAGGGATGCGTCGCGGCCTGTCGACGGGACTGGTGTTCCTCGCGCTCCTGCTCGCCTGCGTCGGCTTCTCGCTAGCGGTCGGTTCGCTCATGGTCGGCCAGATCGCGAACCTGGCAGAGAACGTCCCGGAGTACGTCGAGGGCACGATCGCGTGGGCCAACTCCACGTTCGGGCTGGAGTTGTCCATCAGCGACATCGAGGACCGTTTCACCGGGTCCAGCCTCGAGAGCTACCTCGAACGCGCGGCAAGCAACGCTGTTGGTCTCGGCACCACGGTCGTCGGCTCGATCTTCTCCCTCTTCAGCGTTGCTCTGTTCACGTTCTACTTCTCCGCGCAGGGCCCGGCCTTCCGCCGTGCTGTGACCTCGCTGTTCCCGCCGCACCAGCAGGGAGAGGTACTGCGCGCCTGGGAGATCGCGATCACCAAGACCGGCGGCTACATCTACTCACGCGCGCTGATGGGGTTGTGCTCCTTCGTCTTCACGTACGCATTCTTTCGGCTCATTTCGCTGCCGTACGCCTTCGCACTCGCGGCCTGGGTCGGGGTGGTGTCGCAGTTCATCCCGACGGTCGGTACGTACCTCGCCGGGGCTCTGCCGATCATCGTGGCGCTCACAAACGACCCGATCGACGCGCTCTGGATCCTCGCGTTCATCACGGCATATCAGCAGTTCGAGAACTACATCATCCAGCCGCGCATCACGTCGCGCACGGTCGATATCCATCCAGCCGTTGCCTTTGGTGCCGTCATTGCGGGCGCCGCACTGCTCGGCGGCGTGGGGGCGCTGATCGCCATACCCGTGACCGCGGCGGTGCAGGCATTCCTCAGCACCTATGTGCGTCGGTACGAGGTCATCGATCCACCGCCGGAGCAGCCGGCCAACCTGGTAGGCGAGCCGTCATCGTCAGCCGAGCCGACCGACGAAGTGACGCGGTCGGCCGTGCACGAGGACGCCAAGGAGATCAAGCGCCATCGGGAGGAGGAGGCATCGAAGTCATCGTGACGACTACTTCTCCTCGAAGACGAGGTCCTCGGGGTCGGTGATCATCGAGACACTGTTGCGCCGCACGTCCACAC
The DNA here is from genome assembly GCA_963801015.1 of uncultured Actinomycetota bacterium. Lineage (GTDB taxonomy): Bacteria > Actinomycetota > Actinomycetes > CAWDCV01 > CAWDCV01 > CAWDCV01. The sequence continues at coordinate 1,494,562 of CAWDCV010000002.1, forward strand.
GGACGACGGTGTCGAACGATGTGAACTGCTCTGTCGACCGGACGAAGACGCGATCGTCTTCGCGGTCGAGGTAGTCGAGGAAGCCCGCCACGCGCTCGTCGCCGTCGGCGAGGGCAAGGTACGTCGCCAGGCGTCGGTACAGCTTCGGCAGGATGACGGCGTCCTCGTCGAGGTGGTCGAGCCCCTTGACCACGAGCCCGCTGCGGGTGAGGTCGTGCGGCCACACGCCGCGGCCGTGCCGGCGAGCGGCCAGGACCGCGCCGGTCATCGTGTTGCGCAGGTCCGGGTACAGCTTGCGGTAGTAGGTCGGGTACGCCATCCCCGTCGACAGCTGCCGGTAGTTCGCCGTACGCCGCAGCATCGTCGGTGTCACGTGGAGCAACTCGCCGCTCTCACCGGGAGCCTCGCCCCGACCGACGAGCGCGACGCAGCGCCCATAGATGTCGACCTGACGCGTGAGTACGTAACCGCGCGTCGCCATCGGCTCCGCAGAGAGAACCGTTTCGCGGTCGTTCCTGCTCACGCGGGTGAAGCCGAGCCAGCGGAGGAGCGCGGCCGCCGCCTCTTGGGCCAGGCCGAGCGGCTGATGCAGCGACTGCCCCTCCACGGTGTAGTGCGTCTCCAGCGAGTCGACTCCGTCCATGCGCAGCTGGGCGCCGCCACTGGTGTTGCGCTTGACCTTGGCTGCGGTCGGGATGAGGTCCCACTGGTCGGGGTCATCCGGATAGAACCGGACGGAGTCCCCGTCCGGGGCGGCTCCCACGATGCGGTATTCGCCGGCGATCACGAGCATGGGCATGGCGCGCTCCCCAGGTTGGTGTCCTACCAGGAGGAGCAAGGTGAAACGCCGGAGATACATCACCCCGCATCAGGAGGGGATCGTCGAGGCTCTAGGTTGCGTACGGCGCGAAGGAGGGACGAGGGAGGAACAGTGTCCGAGCCCACGAGCGACAACGCACCGCAGGCGCCACCGGAGCTGTTTGCGGCCGAGAGTGGCCTCGAGCCGGCTGGTCGAGCGGAGGGCTTCCAGAGCGAGCCGGTGCCCACCTCACCCGAGCTGGTCACCGATGGCGTCATCTCGCCGCCGCTGCTCGAACGGATGGCACAAGCAGACGCCGCAGCCTTGTCGAGCGAGCAGCGCATCGGCATTGTCGTCGAGTTGCGGTCCGGGCATCCCGAAGGTGTCCAGGGTGCGGCCGAGCAGCTGCGTGACTTCGTTTCCGAGGTGGCGCCGGGGACACCCACCTGGGTCACGTCCTCGCACACCTACCTGACAACGTCGCTGACTGCCGACCAGATTCGCGAACTTGTCCAGCGCGATGTCGCTGCCTGCGAGGAATCAGGTTGGACGACGGGGCGGACGGCGCCACGGTGGTGCATCCATCGGATCTGGCCAAACTTCGAGACCCGCGCACTCATCCACCGCACGATCATCACGACGAAGTGCGACGCTGTGCATCGCTCGTTCAACGCGCTCGGTCAAGGCATCGTGTGGGCCGTTCTGGACTCCGGTATCGACGCTCGACACCGCCACTTCAAGCAGCACGCCAACCTTGAATTGCCCGAAGGCCTGCAACATCGAACGTTCGTTGCCGACTCGACCGATGCCGACGCGACGAAGGACAACGCCGGCCATGGGACCCATGTTGCTGGCATCCTCGCCGGCGCCCAGTCGGTCGCCGAGGGAAGGGCGCCGCTGCTCGCGGCAACGTGGTACCACGACGACGGCGGCAACACCCGCGTCGAGCAGCAGCAACTGCGCCGCATCAGCGGCATGGCACCGCAGTGCAAGCTGCTGTCGTGCAAGGTGCTGCGTGACGATCTCACCGGCGATGTTGCAGCATTGCTTGCCGCACTGGAGTACATCCAGGAGCTCAACAACGACGGCCGTGATCTGCGCATACACGGTGTCAATCTGTCCGTCGGCTACCCGTTCGATCCGAGCTGGTTTGCGGCCGGGCTCACGCCGGTGTGCCGTGAGGTGGACCGACTCGTCCGCAGCGGTGTCGTCGTCGTCATTGCCGCGGGCAACAGCGGTTACGGCTCCGCACTCGACCAGAGTGGGCGCAAGATGCGGCTCGGGTTCGACCTGACCATCAACGACCCCGGCAACGCCGAGCACGGCATCACCGTTGGAGCGACCTCGTGGCGGCCGCATGCCACCGGTGTCTCCTACTTCTCGTCGAAGGGGCCGACGGGCGACGGTCGCCTCAAGCCGGATCTGGTGGCGCCAGGCGAGCGCGTCGTCAGTGCTGGTGCCGGCGACCTATTGAAGAAGGCCAGGCAGGAAGTGCCCAAGGCGACCTATGTCGAGAACTCGGGCACGTCCATGGCTGCTCCGCACGTGGCCGGCGTCGCCGCAGCATTCCTGTCCGTGCATCGCGAATTCATCGGTCGTCCCGAGGACGTCAAGCGGATCCTGCTGTCTTCGGCGACCGATCTCGGCCGGGCCCGTGCGTTCCAGGGCACCGGCCTCGTCGACGCGATGCGTGCCATCCAGGCTGTGTAGGAGTTGGGGAGGAAAGATGAGGTTTCCGTACGCCGAAGTCGAGTTTCGATCGACCGGACAGCTGCACAATGCTGCACAGCAGCGAGCCGCCATCGACAGCATCACCGATGCGGGCGCCGACGACATCTTGCTGTTGGCTCACGGATGGAACAACGACAAGGACCAGGCCACGCGGTTGTACGAGCGGCTGACCGACAACATTGCTGCCGTACGAGCAAATGTCCCCGGCGCCCGCGGCCGCAAGCTTGCCGTCGTCGGCGTCCTGTGGCCGTCGGTGAAGTGGGCCGACGACGACGATCTCGCCGGAGGCGGCCTGTCGGCCGACGACGAAGTCGCCAGTCTGATTGCCGTCATTCGCGAGCGGGTCGTCGACCCGGCACGCGCCGATCGCCTAGTCGAGCTGGTTCCGACCCTGGAGTCGTCGCCGGCCTCGCGCGCGGAATTCCTCGAGGAGTTGCGCAAGCTGCTCCCTGACCTGCCCGACGACGAGGAGGCACCGCCGGACACGCTGACCGAGGGTGATGTCGAGGAGACGTACGACAAGGCGGGTGAAGGCGATGACGATCTGTCGGGTACCGAGCCCCTGCCCGGTGGGGGAGCAGGAATCGGGGATTTCGGCCGGTCGATCCTGCGCAAGGCCCGCGCCCTGCTCAACCTCACGACCTACTACACGATGAAGGAGCGTGCGCAGCAGGTCGGGGAGAAGGGCGTCACCCCGCTAGCGACCGCGATCGCCGATGCCGCTCCGGACGCCCGCCTCAACCTCGTCGGTCACTCCTTCGGCGGCCGGGTGATGGCGGCTGCAGGCGCGCAACTGCCGAGCGTCCACTCGGTATCCCTGCTCCAGGGCGCATTCAGTCACTTCGGATTCGCCCGCGACTACGACGATGACGGGAACGATGGAGCGTTCCGCTCGCTGCTCACCGGCGGGCAGCTCACCGGCCCCGTCGTCGTGACCCACACCGTGAACGACCGCGCCGTCGGCCTGGCGTACGCGGTTGCATCCCGGCTCGCCGGTCAGCAAGGCGCTGGCGTCGGTGGTCCCGACGATCGGTATGGCGGCATCGGCCGCAACGGTGCCCTCAAGACGCCGGAGGCCGCCGCGCCAGCCGGCCGTCTCGTCGCCACGAGCGCGACGTACGCGTTCGACGCCGGGCGGCTGTACAACCTCCGGGCAGACGAGTTCGTCGCCTCGCACGGCAGCGTGACCGGCAAGGAGGTTGCCAACGCGGTGCTGCGCGCGATCGTGTCCTAGTCCAGGTCGTCGCAGATGTTGCGTTCCGTCCCGGCGTCGACCCGCATCTCCCGAAACGCGCGATCCGGTGCGGTGTAGATCACGTGGAAGCCGTCGAGGACCCAGAAGCCCGCGGCGTACGGATCCGTCGGCCGGAACCCGACCGCCGCCGGGCCGACCAGATACAGCGTCTGCGAATCGTCGGCGCCGTAGCGAATGGTGCCGACGCCATTGATGGTTGGTCCAACGACGACACGCCGCATCGCGTTCTCTACGGATATCTACGGTTCTCACTAGACAGGTCCATAGAGTCCGATGCGTGGATCCAGTGCGCAATCCGTACGCCCCTGGAGCCGGCCAGCGCCCGCCGGAGCTTGCCGGCCGCGACCGCGAACTCGAACAGTTCGACGTCGTCGTCGAGAGGGTGGCGCGGGGCCGGCCGGAGCGCAGCCTCGTGCTCACCGGCCTGCGTGGCGTGGGGAAGACGGTGCTCCTCAATGCGTTGCGTTCCCAAGCCATCGCGCGCCTGTGGGGCACCGGCAAGATCGAGGCACGCCCCGACCAGTCGTTGCGGCGTCCCGTGGTCGCTGCCCTGCACATGGCCGTCCGCGAGATCGCACCGCGCCATCGCGGTCCCGAGCGGGTCGACGCCTTTCTCGGCGTCCTCAAGGCGTTCGCTTTGCGCGACGGCGAGCCAGCACGAAGCCCGAAGCAGTCACGGCAGCATCGGTGGCAACCGGGGATCGATGTTCCTGCTGCACTGGGGCGCGCCGATTCGGGAGACCTCGAGATCGACCTGGTCGAGCTGTTCGTCGACGCCGCCGACGTCGCGAGGGATGTCGGCACGGGGATCGCGCTGTTCGTCGACGAGATGCAAGATATTCCGGCCGCGGACGTGTCCGCGCTGTGCGCGGCCTGCCATGAGCTGTCGCAGGCCGGCGCACCCCTGATCGTCGTCGGCGCCGGTTTGCCGCACGTGCCCGCGGTGCTGTCGAGCAGCAAGAGCTACTCCGAGCGGCTGTTCCGCTACGTGCGCATCGATCGGCTCGACCGCGCGTCCGCCGACCTGGCGCTCACAGCACCGGCCCAGCGTGAGGACGTCGAGTTCACCCCCGGCGCGCTCGACGCGCTGTATGAAGCGGCGGACGGCTATCCGTACTTCGTGCAGGCGTACGGCAAGGTGACCTGGGACGCGGCGCCCGCGTCACCGATCACGGCCGCCGACGTCACGGTTGCGGCACCGGAGGCGGAGGCCGAGCTGGCGGTCGGCTTCTTTGGCAGCCGCTACGAGCGGGCGACACCAGCGGAGCGCGACTACATGCGGGCCATGGCGACCCTGGGCGCCGCCGGCGGGGATGGCCCGATCGCTACTGGTGACGTGGCCGACGCTCTCCAGCGCAAGCCGTCGTCGCTGTCACCGGCGCGCGACAGCCTCATCAAGAAGGGGCTCGTCTACTCCGCCGAGCGCGGGACGATCGCGTTCACCGTCCCGCACTTCGGCACGTTCCTGCGGGCGCAGCCGCTGTAGTTGCCGCAATGGCAGCGCGCCGGTCAGGTGAAGATGCTCACGCCACCCGGCCCGACGAGCAGGCCGACGACGATGAGCAGGATCCCCATCAGCAGCTGGCCGCGAACCGCCGTGACGATGCCCCAGATGACGAGGATGACGGCGATGATCCACAGAAGGGTTGTCAGCATGACGGGAAAATGCCCGGCCGCCGAGTGCGTGAAACGAGGGGTGCGAATTGTAGCCGCTTCGTGACCATCCCTCTAGTCGTACGGTGCACTGGTTATCGTGCTGAATATGACTCTGCGCTCCACCGACCTTCGTCGACTGCGCTCCGGCTGTGTGCTCGCGCCGAAGGTCGGCTCATGACTGCTGGGCCACCGCGGCTGCGCCCCGCGCTCGACGGCATCCCCACCTACGTGCCCGGTCGGCCCGCACCCGAGACCGCAGGCGACGATAAGGGCGCGGTCGCCTACAAGATCTCGTCCAACGAGAACCCGTACCCGCCGCTGCCCAGCGTGCACCAGGTGATCGCCGAGATGGCCGGCGCGGTGAACCGCTATCCCGACATGACCAATGCCGCCCTCATCGACGCGATCGCGACCCGGTTCGAGGTCACCCACAACCACGTCGCCGTCGGCACCGGCAGCGTCGGCGTGTGCCAGCAGATCGTGCAGGCAACGGCGAGTCACGGGGACGAGGTCGTCTACGCCTGGCGATCCTTCGAGGCGTACCCGATCATCGTGCAGATCTCCGGCGCCACCTCCGTGCGCGTGCCGCTGACTTCCGCGGAGGAGCACGACCTCTCGGCGATGGCCGCGGCCGTCACTGAACACACCCGCCTGGTGTTCATCTGCACGCCCAACAACCCGACCGGCACGGCCGCGCGCCGCGCCGACCTAGAACGTTTCCTCGACGCGATCCCGAGCGACGTCGTCGTGGTGCTCGACGAGGCGTACCGAGAGTTCGTCCGCGACCCGCTTGCCCCTGACGGCCTCGAGCTCTACCGCGAGCGCCCCAACATCGTCGTGCTGCGGACGTTCTCCAAGGCCTACGGCCTCGCCGGGGCGCGCGTCGGCTTCGCCATCGCCCACACGCCGGTCGCCGAAGCGCTGCGTAAGTGCCAGGTGCCCTTTGGCGTCTCGAGCATCGCCTCGGCAGCCGCCGTCGCCTCGCTCCAGGCCGAGGACGAGCTGCTCGAGCGCGTCGAGCACCTGGTGAAGGAGCGCTCCCGAGTCTGGGACGGCCTGCGTGATCAGGGCTGGACTGTTCCATCCTCGGAAGCGAACTTCGTGTGGCTGCGACTCGGCGACGCCACGCTCGACTTCGCCGCTGCCTGCGAAGCCGCCGGCATCATCGTCCGCCCGTTCCCTGGTGACGGTTGCCGCATCACCGTCGCCGAGCCGGAGGCGAACGACCGCCTGCTCCGCGTTGCCGCTGAGTTCCGCAAGCCGCACTAGCTCCTGCGGCGTTCGGCGACCAGATCGGCCGGTCGGATCACTACGGGATAAGGGTCCGTCGCCTCGAACACCTCCTCACCGACGACATTCGCCACCTCGACGTAGACGTCGTCGTGCAGATCCCACGCAACCAGCCGAGGCTCGTCGGGATCATCCTGTGGACAACGGGCCGGACAGCTCCGGCTCCGGGTCGGGTTCGCGCGGCCGTTCGGTGCTGACCACCACCACGACCGCGAGAACCACGATCGCTCCGCCGACAAGGATGGCCGTCGTCACCGCCTCGTCCAGGATCAGCGCGCCGAGCACCACCGCAACAATCGGGTTCACGTAGGCGTACGTGGACACCAACGAGATCGACGCGTTCTGCAGCAGCCAGGCGTACGCCGTGAACGCGATCACCGACCCGGCGACGATGAGCCAGGCAAGTGCTGTCCACGATCGCGTCGAGATGTCGGCGAGGAAGCCGAACGGATCTTGCAGCACGTCTGTACCGGCTAGTTCGCCGCGGGCCACCCCGAGCACCCAGAGCGCAGTGCCCCCGATGGCCATCTGCCAGACCGCGGTGACGAAGGGGTCGACCGGCAGCGGCAACCGAGCGGACAGGAAGGAGCCGCTCGCCCAGCACAGCGAAGCTCCGAGAATGACGACCGTCCCGATGGTGATTGCTGCCGATGTGGCGCCCCCCGCGCCGCCGGGCAGGGCAAGAACGGCGAGTCCGACGAACCCCACGAGGACGCCGAACAACGTTGGCCATCCCGGGCGGTCACCGGAGGTGAAGCGCAGCATGACCACCCACAGCGGGACGGACGCGACGAGCAGGGCCGCCAGCGCCGACGGGACGGTCTGCTCGCCGATCACGACTCCACCGTTGCCGCACGTGAGGAGCAGGAGGCCGATCGTGCCGGCACCGAAGAACTCCCGGCGCGTGATGCGCAGTATCGACAGTCGGCGGCGTACGACGACCAACGCGACGGCGAGCAACACCGCCGCAGTCAGGAAGCGTGTCCCCGCGCTGATCAGCGGCGGCATCGTCTCGACGGTGACGCGGATCGCGAGGTACGTCGATCCCCACACGACGTACACGATGAGCAGCGCCAGCCAGACCAGTGCCGCTGACGACCGCCACCAGGGATGCCGAACCAGGGCCGTCGCGCGGTACGACAGCCGCGGCCGCGCCGCGTGACCGTCGAGCTCAGACGGTGCCCGGGCGGCCGTGCGGGTGGTGTCCGGCCTGGTCACCGGACCCATCCAACCGCGTGACCGCCCCGTCCGTCCGGCGGTTTTCGGCCGTGCAAGGACGAAATGCCGTCAGCTCTCGTCGAGCCGGGACACCTCGTCGGCGGTGAGCACCAGGTCGGCTGCCTTGGCCGAGTCCTCGATCGTCTCCGGGCGGGACGCGCCGGGAATCGGGATCACGACCGGCGACTGCGCGAGCATCCAGGCGAGCGTCACCCGCTGCGGCGAGACGTCGTGCTCGCGAGCGACGTCGGAAAATGCCGAGTGCCGTGAGCCCAGGGATTCCGCCTTCGATCCACCGCCGAACGGACTCCACGGGAGGAAGGCGATCCCCATCTCGTCGCAGAGCTCGAGCTCGGGCTGGCTGGACCGGAACCGCGGTGAGTACTCGTTCTGCACCGAGGCGAGCCGCCCACCGAGTACGTCCTGCGCCGCCCGGATCTGGGCCGTGTCGGCGTTGGAGATCCCGGCCATCCGGATCTTGCCCTCGTCGAGGAAGTCCCGCAGCGCCGCGATGGACTCGTCGTACGCCACCTTGGGGTCAGGGCGGTGGAACTGGTAGAGGTCGATGGCGTCGACCCCCAGCCGCTTCAGCGATGCCTCGACGGCTTGTTTGAGGTGACGCGATGACCCGTCGACCGTCCAGCTGCCGTCACCCGGTCGCAGGTGACCACCCTTGGTGGCCACCACGACGTCGGAGGTGTCGCTGCCGTACGTGGACAGTGCCTCTGCGATGAGAGTCTCGTTGTGTCCGACCTCGTCCGCGCCGATGTGGTAGGCGTCCGCCGTGTCGATCAGGGTGATGCCGGCGTCGAGGGCCGCATGGATGGTGGCGATCGATTGGGAGCGATCGTCGGGGCGACCCTCGATCGACATCTGCATGCCGCCGAGACCGATCGCGCCGACGATCTTGTTGCCGAGTTGACGTGTCTGCATGGGCGCCCCCTTCCCGTCGCGGGAGGCAGGAACCCCCTCGATCACGACTCCTGGGTGTCCTGCGTCTCCGACGACGGATCCTCGGCAAGGATGCGGTAGATCGCGCGCCGGGCGTCATCGAGGATGTGCTCGGCTCGCTCGATCTGCTCTTCCGAACCGGCCGCGACGACCTGCTGGATGGCGACGGCGATCTGCGCCGCTGCCTGGCGTACGCCCATGAGATGGGCGAACGGCTCCGCGACCTCGTCCCACGGCGTACCGAGGGTGTCGGCGCGTTCCTCGACGTAGCTGCGACCGGCGTCGGTGAGCCGGAACGTGCGCCGTCCCTCGGACTCTTCCGCGACGACCAGGCCCTCATCCTCGAGCTGGCTCAGCGCGGGATAGACCGAGCCGGGGCTCGGCTGCCAGACGCCGCCGCTGCGGTCGCGGATCTCCTGGATCAACTGGTAGCCATTGCGCGGCTCCTCGGCGAGCAGGACGAGCAGCGCCGCGCGGACGTCACCGCGTCGACCGCGCCCACGACCTGGGCGGAACGGGCCACCGGGACCGGGACCGAATGCCCCGAAACCGAACCCGGGACCGCCAGGGAAGCCGGCGAACGGACCACCGGGACCGAAGCGTCCTCGACGACCAGAGCGGCGTCCACGCCGTTCTCGCCCTTCGCGACCTTCCCGGCCGTCACGCCTCGAGTCGTCTTCCTCGTCGGTCATCCCCATCCATGGGGGTGTGCCGTGTCGCCAGCGGTATCCGCCGGCCGGCATGTTCATGGCGCTCATTGCGCCTCCTTTCGTGCGTCGGCGACTGTCACCGACGCTTAACGATATATCGGTAACAGTCGTTGAGGCAAGCACATGCCCTCGCACGGTGGGTGGATGGCTTCACCCCCGGAACTGCTGCCTGCGCTGACCCGTGCCGAAGACGTGGACCTGATGGGCGGCATCAACCCGGCTCGAGTCGAAGCCACCTACGGTGATCGACGGAGACCGGCGGGTGGCCCGGCTCTTGCTGACGCCTCCGCCCACACCGACGCAGTGATGCTGGCTAGGCCAAGCTCGACAGCCTGACTACGGCTCCCCGCCCACCCGGGCGAGCTGGCGCGACTGCGCCACAAGCCGGCCAACCGAGTCGTACACCTCCGCCTCCTCGTCGAACCAGCCGTCCTGCACGAGCCGACCACGCAGGTGGACCGACAGCCATCCGGGCTGGGGCAGCGCACGAAGGAGGAAAGTCAGCTCGATCGTCGGTGCCCAGCCGAGCCGGCCCAGCCCGAAGACGGTTGGCGGCAAGGCATCGACCGCCAGCGCGAGGACCAGTGGGTCGGGCTGCGTTCCGTCGCGAAGCCGCAGCCAGCCGCGCATCTCGAGCTGGCCGGCCGGGTGCCCGGCGAACCAGCCAACCGTCGCCGGATCGAGGCGCAGGTCGAGATGGTCGAGCAGGCCGACGTGGATCCCACCGGGGAGATCGGGTACGGCCTGCATGCACTCCTCGACCGGAGGCAGCGGCGTCGGCGGCAGCGCCGACCACTGCGGCGCGCTGTCACTCGCCAGGGTCGACGAGGTGACGAGGGCCTCAACACTCGTCCGACCGCCCTGCACGAGCTGCACGCGCTGCACCGTTACCAGCCGCCCCGACCGAAGCGTCTCGACAACGATCTCGGCCGGACGGGCAATCGGTGGCCGCAGGAAGTGCGCGCTCGTGGCGACCGGATGTGGATGAGCCGACGCCGCCAGCGTCGAGCGCAGCATCAGTGCAAGCAGATAACCCCCATTGGGGATGCCGCCGACCGACCAGGTGCCATCCACATCGACCGCAAAGCGGCCGGATTCGGACTCGGCGGTCGGGGCGAGCAACGCCGACCACGTCGTCGTCATGTGGCGGACCCTCCGAAGCGGAAGCGGGTCGCATCCTGATCGAGCCGGGTCCAGGCAAGCACGGTCGTTGGTCGCAGTCGCCAGACCCCGCCCAGGTACACCTTGGGCCCGACGCTGTAGCCGTACTTCCTCTTCGCTGCAGCGTCCAGCTCCTGGGCGAACGGCAGCGTTGGCGTGTGGATCTCGGCTACGCCTTCGGCGATAGTCGCCGCCTCGGCGTCGTCCAGGTGGATCGCCGCGCGCGGATCGTCGCGCAGGTTGCGAGCGTGCACCGTCGTCGGATCGCCGCCGAAGTAGCACGCGCCGTCCACCCACATCCCGTCGACCGGGACGACGTGCGGGCGCCCGTCCGGGCGGGTCGTGACGAGCCAGTAGTGCAGCGCTGCCGCCAGTCGCTCGTCGACCTCGTCCCATGACAGCGTGATCGTCGGAGTGCCGTACGCCTTCGGGAGCCGGATCGACTCGACGACGGGAGATATTCCGCGGATCGTCATGGTGGGACGCTACTGACCCGGCGATGCTGAGCGCATGAACTCTCAGACGACGTACGACGTCGTGGTCATCGGTGGCGGTCCGCCGGGGGAGAACGTAGCCGAGCGCGCGGTCCGCGGCGGGCTCAGCGCCTGCATCGTCGAGGAGCGGCTGCTCGGCGGCGAGTGCTCGTACTACGCCTGCGTGCCGAGCAAGGCCCTGCTCCGACCCGTGGAGGCGGTGGCTGGCGCGCGTCGGCTGCCCGGCGTGACGGCCGACCTCGACGTCGGCCCGGTGCTCGCCAACCGTGACTACTGGAACGGCTCCCTGGACGACTCCGGTCAGATGACGTGGGCAGAGAGCACCGGGATCGGCGTGGTCCGCGGCAGTGGGCGGCTGGTGGGCAAGCGGCGGGTCGAGGTCGGCGACCAGTTGCTCGAGGCGCGGCATGCGGTCGTGCTCGCCACCGGGACGATGCCGTCCATACCGAACATCCCCGGCCTCGCCGACGCCAAGCCGTGGACGAACCGGGAGGCCACCACGTCGGAGGTCATCCCGCCGCGTCTCGCCGTACTCGGCGGCGGCGTCGTGGCGTGCGAGCTCGCGCAGGCTTACGCCGGTTTGGGCTCGCAGGTCACGTTGGTGGAACGCGGCTCGCGGGTGCTCGGGCGGTACGAGGAGTTCGTGTCGCAGTACGTCGCCGACGGGATGCGTGACACCGGGGTCGACGTACGGACCGGGGTCAGCACCACGGCGGTGAGCCGTGACGGGTCGGTACGCCTCGACTTGGCGGACGGCTCGACGGTCGAGGCCGACGAGGTGTTGGCGGCCCTCGGCCGAACCCCGCACACTCGCGACGTCGGGCTGGAAGTCGTCGGCCTCACCCCAGGCGACTACGTCAACGTCGACGACTCGATGCGCGTGAACGGCGTCGACGGTGGCTGGCTCTACGCCGTCGGAGACGTCACCCATCGCGCCCTGCTGACGCACATGGGCAAGTACCAGGGCCGGGTCGCCGGCGATGTGATCGCGGCCCGCGCTGCCGGACGACCGGACGACGAGCCGGGCATGCGCGCCTGGGCCGACCACGACGCCGTGCCCCAAGTGGTCTTCACGGACCCGCAGGTCGGCGCCGTCGGTAAGACCTCGACACAGGCGCCGGGCGCCCGGGTCGTGGACTACGACCTGGGCAGCATCACCGGCGCCGGCCTGCTTGCCCGCGGCTATCGCGGCAAGGCGCGGATGCTCGTCGACGAGTCAGCCGGTGGCGGGCCACGTCTGGTCGGCTTCACCGTCGTGGGACAAGACATTGCGGAGCTGGTCCACTCGGCGACCGTTGCCATCGTCGGCGCGGTGCCGCTCGACCGGCTCTGGCACGCGGTGCCGTCGTTCCCGACGATCAGCGAGGTGTGGCTTCGACTGCTGGAGGAGTACGGCTTGTAGCCGCGACGATGCGCAGTCCCTCGGTGATTTCGGCAGCGGTGGGCGCCCGCTCCGGGTCGATCAGCCACTGGGCGACGATGCCGCTGATGAGTGCCTGGTAGAAGGAGCCAACCGCCCGCGTACGAGCCAGATCGGTGGCGGGGTCGAGCCCGCCGAAGATCTCGCCGAGACCGAGGCGCGCCTCCTCGTTGGCCTCGGCGAGTTGCTGCCGGAGCTCGGGGACGCGGTCGACCAGGGCGAATAGCTCGAAGCTCGCGGCCCAGATCTTGCGCTGACCCTCGAACGACTCGATCACCCGAGTCCAGAATCGCTCGAAGCCGGCCAATGGATCGGCATCGGCGGCGTTCTCGTCGGGCGCCTCCTGCGCCAGCGTGACCGCGAGCTGCTCACCCCACTCGCCCATCGCTTCGATCATGGCGGCGTTGAGCAGCGCCTCGGTGGAGCCGTAGTGGTAGCCGATCGCCGCCAGACTCGTGCCGGCAGACGTGGCGATGTCGCGCGCGGTGGTGTTGGCGTAACCCTTCTCGAACAGGCAACGCTTCGCTGCGTCCAGCAGCGCCTCACGATTGCCCACATCCGCACCCTAGCGAGTCGGTCACACAAACGTCTTGCACAAACGTACTAGACAATCGTCCAAGACGCTTGTACGGTCCCTTGCATGACCGTCAATCTGGAAGCGATCTGGGCCATCGGCCTGGAGAAGTCGTACGGCGACGCGCGCGTGCTCGACGGCGTCGATCTGCGCATTCCGAGCGGCACGATCTACGCCCTGCTGGGTCCGAACGGCGCCGGCAAGACCACCACGGTGCGCATCCTGTCGACGCTGCTGGAGCCGGACGCCGGCCAAGTCTTCGTGGCCGGGTTCGACGTGATCCGCGACCGTACGGAGGTCCGGCGCCGGATCAGCCTGGTGTCGCAGGACGTCGCCCTCGACGAACTCCAGACCGGCCGCGAGAACCTCCGGATGGTCGGCCAGTTGGGCGGCCTGTCGTGGCAGGCCGCCCAGCGACGCGCCGGCGAGCTGCTCGAGACGTTCGATCTCGCCGACGCCGGCGACCGGCGCGTCGCGACGTACTCGGGAGGCATGCGGCGGCGAGTCGATGTCGCAGCGAGCCTGATGGCGACACCGCAGGTGCTGTTCCTCGACGAGCCGACGACGGGGCTCGACCTGCGGAGCCGGCAAGCCATGTGGTCGACGATCCGCAACCTTGCGGCTTCCGGCGTCACGGTTTTCCTGACGACGCAATACCTCGAGGAAGCTGACCGGCTCGCCGACCAGGTGGCGGTCATGACCGACGGCCGCATCGTCGCGCAGGGATCACCTGCCGAGCTGAAGCAGCGGATCGCAGGCCACCGCCTTGACGTCACCTTCGTCGACGCGACGGTGTACGAGTCCGCCGTCCACCTGCTCGACGGCCGGGTCCTGCGGACCGATCCCATGCGAATGTCGCTCAGCATCGGTACTGACGGCACGGCCGAACAGGTCCGGCGCTTCCTCGATGACCTCGATCCGGACCGCACCGCCATTGGCAGCTTCGCCGTCCACAGCTCGACCCTCGACGACGTCTTCCTCGCCCTGACGGAGCGCACTCATGTCTGATCTCTCGATACTTTCGCTGCGCAGCACTCGGCTCTCGTGGCGCAACCTGGACGCGCTGATCACGGCCGTGATGCTGCCCGTCGTCATCCTCGTGCTGTTCGTCTACCTGTTCGGCGGCGCGATCAACACCGGCACGGCCTACGTCGACTACGTCGCGCCCAGCGTGATCCTGCTGTGCACGTGCCTCGGTGCCTCGACGACAGCCGTGAGTGTGAGTTTCGACCTGACCAATGGCGTCGTCGACCGATTTCGAGCGATGGACGTGTCCGGCGTCGCATTGCTCGGCGGTCATGTCGTGGCGAGCGTGGCGCGCAATGCGATCTCGACGGCGCTCGTCTTCGCGGTGTCGTACCTCATCGGCTTCCGGCCGGACGCCACCCCTCTGGCATGGCTCGGCGTCGCCGGCCTGCTCGGATTGTTCGTCTTCGCGATCTCCTGGCTGGCCGCTGCCCTCGGGCTGCTCGTGAAGTCGCCGGAGGCGGCCAACGGCGTCGCGGTGTTCCTGATGTTCCTGCCGTACCCGAGCAGCGCGTTCGTGCCCATCGCGACGATGCCGACCTGGTTGCGCGGCTTTGCCGAGCATCAGCCGGCCACGCCCATCATCGAGACGCTGCGCGGGTTGCTGCTCGGCACGCCGATTGGCTCGAGCGGCTGGCTGGCGATCGCCTGGTGCGTCGGCATCCTCGTTACTTCGATGCTCCTGGCCAGCCTGCTGTACCGCCGGCGTACGAGCTAGCGCGCGGGGTGCCGTGTGGCACCATGCGAGCTACGCCGTACGACCGGTCGGCGCGCCCACCCCGCGCGTTTGGGCGGTCGCCCGGCGGCAGTCCGCTCCGGACGCGGAGACCCCGCAGGCCGGCAGACGTACCGCGAGGAGTGCTCGTGTCGATGACCAGCGTGGCTACACCTGCGCCGCCGGAGACGACGCCGCTGCAGTCGCCGGACCTCGTCCAGCTGCTGACGCCCGAGGGCGAGCGCGTCGACCACCCCGAGTACTCCGGCTACCTCGACGGCATCGGGCCGGAGGAGCTGCGCGGGTTCTACCGCGACCTGCTCCTCACCCGGCGCGTCGACATGGAGGCAACCGCACTGCAGCGGCAGGGCGAGCTCGGCATCTGGGCGTCGCTGCTCGGTCAGGAGGCGGCACAGATCGGGTCGGGGCGGGCGCTGAGCCCGCAGGACTACGCATTCCCGACCTACCGCGAGCATGGCGTTGCCTGGTGCCGCGGCGTCGACCCGCTGTTCCTGCTCGGGCTGTTCCGGGGCGTAGACAACGGCGGCTGGGACCCGAACGAGTTCAACTTCCACCTCTACACGATCGTCATCGGCGCGCAGACGCTGCATGCCACTGGCTACGCGATGGGCGTGCAGCGCGACGGCGCCGTCGGGTCCAGCGATCCCGACAAGGACACCGCCGTCATCGCGTACTTCGGCGACGGCGCGTCGAGTCAGGGCGATGTCAACGAGGCATTCGTCTGGGCGAGCGTCTTCAACGCCCCTGTCGTCTTCTTCTGCCAGAACAACCAGTGGGCGATCTCGGAGCCGATCGAGAAGCAGTCCCGCATCCCGCTCTATCAGCGCGCCGCCGGGTTCGGCTTCCCCGGCGTTCGGGTCGATGGCAATGACGTGCTGGCGTGCTACGCCGTCACCAAGGCGGCGCTGAACCGAGCCCGCGAGGGAAGCGGCCCGACGCTGGTCGAGGCGTACACCTACCGGATGGGCGCCCACACCACGTCCGACGACCCGACCCGCTACCGGCTGTCGAGCGAGCTGGAGGCGTGGAAGCTCAAGGACCCGATCGAGCGCGTCAAGGTCTACCTGTCTCGAAACGGCCACGCCGACCACACGTTCTTCGACGAGATCGACCGCGAAGCCGACGCGCTGGCCGCGCACGTCAGGCAAGGCTGCCTCGACCTGCCGGAGCCCGATCCGACGCGCATCTTCGACTATGTCCACGCCGAGAAGACGCCGGAGCTCGCCGAGCAGCAGCGCGGGTTCGCGGCGTACCGTGCATCCTTCGACGCGCCCTTAGAGGGGAGCGCACATGGCTAGCCAGCAGGTCACGCTGGCCAAGGCCCTCACCATGGGGCTGCGCCAGGCGATGGAGGACGATCCCAAGGTCCTGATCATGGGCGAGGACGTCGGCAAGCTCGGCGGCGTCTTCCGGGTCACCGATGGGCTCCAGAAGGACTTCGGCGAGGACCGCGTCGTCGACACCCCGCTCGCCGAGTCGGCGATCCTGGGCACCGCTATCGGCATGGCGCTGCGCGGCTATCGCCCGGTCTGCGAGATCCAGTTCGATGGGTTCGTCTACCCCGCGTTCGACCAGATCGTGTCGCAGCTGGCGAAGATGCACTTCCGGTCCCAGGGCAAGCTGACGATGCCGGTCGTCGTGCGCATCCCGTTCGGTGGCGGCATCGGCGCGGTCGAGCACCACAGCGAGTCGCCGGAGGCGTACTTCGCCCACACCGCCGGGCTCAAGGTCGTCGCCTGCTCCAACCCCGCCGACGCGTACTGGATGATCCAGCAGGCAATCGCCTGCGACGACCCGGTGATCTTCCTCGAGCCGAAGCGCCGCTACTGGGAGAAGGCCGAGTTCGAGACGTCCGGCAGCGCGCCGGACTCGCTGTGGACGGCCCGGGTCGTTCGCGAGGGGTCGGACGTGACGGTTGCGGCGTACGGGCCGATGGTCAAGACCGCGCTCGAGGCAGCCACTGCCGCGGCGGAGGAGGGACGGTCACTCGAGATCGTCGACCTGCGGTCGCTGTCCCCGCTCGATGACGGCACCATCGCGGCCTCGGTGGAGAAGACCCGCCGGCTCGTCGTCGTGCACGAGGCGCCGGTGACGCTGGGGCTGGGCGCCGAGATCGCCGCGCGGATCACCGAGCGCTGCTTCTACTCGCTGGAGGCGCCGGTGCTGCGGGTCGGTGGCTTCGATACGCCGTACCCCCCGGCGCGCATCGAGGAGGAGTACCTGCCGGACCTCGACCGCGTACTCGACGCTGTCGACCGCTGCCTCGCGTACTAGAGGATTGGTGAATGAGCCGCAAGCAGTTCAAGCTGCCCGACGTCGGTGAAGGGCTGACCGAGGGAGAGATCCTGTCGTGGCACGTCCAGCCGGGCGACACCGTGACGGTCAATCAGATCCTCGTCGAGGTCGAGACCGCAAAGGCGGCGGTCGAGCTGCCGTCGCCGTACGCCGGCGTGGTCGCTGAGCTGCATGTCGAGGAGGGCACGACCGTCGACGTCGGTGCGCCGATCATCACCATCGAGACCGAGCCCAACGGAACCTCGGTCGGCGTGGCCGAATCGTCGCCGCCAGCGCAGTCGGCCGCGGTGCACGAGGACCTGGTGCCGGCCATCCCGACGCCGAGCGACGGCGAAGCGGTCGAGCCCGGCCTGATCGGCGGTCCGGCGCCCGGCGGTCGGACGTCCGTCCTCGTGGGGTATGGGCCGAAAATTACCTCCGCAAAACGTCGCCCGCGCAGCCAACCCGCAGAGTTGTCAGAACGTGACGCGGCTATGACCGCGCCACGTTCTGACACGAGATCGGTGGGCGTGGTCCACGTGCTGGCGAAGCCGCCGGTACGCAAGCTGGCCCGCGACCTCGGAGTCGACCTGACGACCGTGACACCGTCCGGGCCTGGCGGCACGATCAGCCGCGCTGATGTGGAGGCCGCCGTCACCGTCGCGCCGGCACCCGCCGTGACCGGTGAGCGAGAGGAACGCCTGCCCATCAAGGGCGTGCGCAAGATGACCGCCGAGGCGATGGTCCGTAGCGCCTTCACCGCGCCGCACGTGACCGAGTTCCTCACGATCGACGTGACGCGGTCGATGCGGTTGGTCGAGAAGCTCAAGCAGCGTCCCGAGTTCGATGGCCTGCGAGTATCGCCGCTGCTGCTCGTGATGAAGGCGCTACTCCTCGCCGTCAAGCGCCACCCGGAGATCAACGCGAGCTGGGACGAGGCGGCGCAGGAGATCGTCGTCAAGCGGTACGTCAACCTCGGCATCGCCGCGGCGACGCCGCGCGGACTTATCGTCCCGAACATCAAGGATGCGCAGGACCTCAGCCTGCCCGACCTGGCCCGCGCTCTGAGCGAGCTGACAAGCGTCGCGCGTGACGGTAAGACCGCGCCGGCTGACATGGCCGGCGGGACGATCACCATCACCAATGTCGGCGTCTTCGGCGTCGACACGGGCACCCCGATCCTCAACCCCGGCGAGGCCGCGATCCTCGCTTTTGGCGCCGTACGACACCAGCCGTGGGTTCACAAGGGCAAGGTCGTCCCCCGTCAGGTGACGACGCTCGCGCTGTCCTTCGATCACCGGCTGGTCGACGGCGAGCTGGGCTCGCGCTTCCTCGCGGATATCGGCGCGGTGCTGGAGGAACCCGCGCTCGCGGTTACGTGGTAGCGGGCGGTCCTTGCAGCACCCAGCCGTTGCCGTCCGGATCGCTGAACGACACCCAGCGACCCCACGCTGCGGATTCGATCTCGGTCGGTAGGTCAAGCCCGCGCGTGCGTAGTGCCTCGGCGTCGGAATCGATGTCGTCGGTCGCGAGCACCAGCCCACGCACCGAACCGGCCGGCATCGACGGGAACCAGGTCACCAGAGCGATCGTCGTCAAGGACCCCACTGGGCGCAGCTGGATCCAGCGATGGTCCTCCTCGAGTACGTCGTCGCTGAGGACCTCGAAGCCGAGCACGTCCCGGTAGAACTCCAGCGCCTTGTCGGGGTCGCGCACCGGAACGCAGGCAAGAGCGATATGCGTGAGTGCCATTTGTTGCGCTCCTCTAGAGCGTGATCGCCATCGCGGCCAGGACGCGCTCGGCAAGCTCGCGATCGCCGTCCACGACGACGGTGGCGTGCAGCGGCTCGACCCGCCCCGCCGCCAATCGCGCGAAGGTCTCCCAGTCCGTGGCCAGGTGGGCGGTCGGTCCGGCCAGCGCCGGCGGCGTCGCGGACATGTCGCGCAGCACTCCGCGTCCGTCGTCGCCGACCGCGACCGTGGTATTCACCGTCAGCGGACCGGCGACGTCGAAGGACACCGCTGTGCCGGGGACGGCTGCTGCCTTCTTCGCGACGACGTACGGCAGGCTTTGCACGATCTGATCCCTGCTCACCGCCGCACCCGGACCGTCCAGGTCGCCCGGGCGACCGACCGCTCGGCGCACGTCCTGCTCGTGCGTCCAGCAGTCGAAGACCCGAATCGCGAGCATCTGTGCGAGCGGCATCTCTCGGCCCAGCACGCCGATGACGGGGGTATCGAGATCCAGGGGCGCGCTGCGCAGGTACGCGAGGCGTTGGTCGGTCACGTCGTCGAACTCCTCGAGGACCTCGACCACCTCTCGGGCCCGCCGCGGGTCGACGCCACGCTCCATGAGCCGGCCGAAGTCGTTACGGATGTACGGAATGTCGTCCGGGAGCTGGGACTGCAGCTCGGGTCGGCCGAGGAGGCGGTTTTCGACCGCCGCGACGTGCGCCACCTGATCGCGGACCGTCCAGCCCGGGCACTCCGTTGGCAGCAACCACTCCTCGGGCGTCAGCTCGTCGCACACCGACCGCAGCGACGACCAGGTTGCATCGAGAGCGTCGACGAGGGCGCTCAGTTCCCTGCTCACGAGCCGGATGCTACTGGCGATACAGAAGCTTCGGCCCGAAGCCGAGTTCCTCGAGGAGCTCGTCGACACTGCGATGAGACAGTCCGGCGTCGAGCAGTCTCTCAGCGAAGACGTACCCATCGATCACGGCTCTGGGATCGCTCCCCGTTGCGGGAATCACCATCAGATGCGGCGGCCGGGCAAGCGCGTCGACGTCGAGCGCACTGGCGTCCAACGTCTCAGCCCGCCAGCCGTGATCGACGATCCCGTCGCCGACGAGAACACGACGCTGCGCACCGAGGATCTCGGCGATCTCGTCGTCCTTGGCGTGACTGTCGGGGATGCGCAGGACCACGGTGTACGGCGACGCGGCGGCCGCGCGCAGCAGCTGGTCGCGTTCGCGACGTTTGGTGGGCAGGTCACCCGCGAACAGCAGCGGCGCTGTCTCGACGCCTGCCGACAGCAGCAGGGCTGCGAGCGGCGCATCGACCCCGGCATAGCCCTCGACGAGCCATCGCGCGCGCCGCTTGCGCAACTGGACGGCAACCGGTGCATCGACGATGTCGTCGATGCGATCGGCCCGCAGCGTGAGCGTCCTGATGTCCGCGGGCAGCCGACCAGCTCGCCGCCAGTGCGGCCCCTGGTCCGGCCGGAGCACGACCAGAGGGGGCGGTGGCTGCAGTTCGGCGATGTCGACCTCGAGTGTTGCGTCGGCGCTGCGCAGCGCCTGGACGAGTCCTCGTGGCAACTCGTCGGCGGTCGTGTCCGCGTCGATGAGGAAGGTGTGGCCGTCGTCCGTGCCACTGCGACGGATTACGAAGCGGCTGCTGGAGTCGTACGACGGATTGACCTGGCCGACGATGTCTACAGCAGAGTCGTCGATGGTGAGGGTGACCTGCACGCGCCCGCGCAGCTCGCGCAGCCGATCCACCGGCAGCGCCGCAGCGACTCCAATGACACAGGTCGCGCGCGTCGAGATGTCGGGTTCTGCCGTGATCTCGATGGACTTGCCATGCGTGGCGCGCAGCAGCTTGTGGCCTTGTGCTTGAAATGACACCTGCATGGGGGCATCACCTCCAGCCGCTGCAGCAGCTTGCTTGGAAAGAGACCTGCATCAGACGTCCTTGACGGCAGACAGCCGCAGCAGCATCGCTCGGCGCGCGGAGACGACGCGAGAGACCCAGGACGAGCCAACGGCGCGCGCCTCGCCTTCGTCCAGCCAACGCGGCTCATCGAGGCGCCAGCGGTGCTGGCCGTACACCTCGCTCAGCTTGGCCAGCGTCTCCTCCGTCGGCATCGGAGTCGATGACAGCTTCGCGTCGACCGAGGCAGGAGCGTCCCAGGGGCGGCAGTTGACGATGGCCTCGTACGTGGCAACGGGCCGGCCGAGCTCGAGGATGTGCGACAGGACGGCATCGTTGCCGCCGAGGACACCGTCCAGCAGGCTGCCCCAGGGCATGACGACATGAATCTCGTCGACAGCGTCCCCGAGGACCGGTAGCGCGGAGTCCATCGACCAGCCGAGGAACAGCAGGTTGGCGAGCCGTCGCTTGCGCGCCGTCGCAAGCGTGCGCTCGAGCCGCGTGGTCTCGGCGTCGACACCCACGACCAGTCGGTCGGGGTCACGCTGAGCGAGGCGCAGCGCGTACTTGCCATCTCCGCAGCCGACATCGACCGCCACTCGCTCGAACGAGTCGAGCGCCGCGGGTAGCTGATCGGCCGTGGTCGTCATCGCCCGTCAGGGTAGGGCGCGGGAACGCCGGCCCGGCACCCACTGTTGACTGACAGCGTGGCGGCACGCATTCGGGCACCCGAGCTCAGCGGCCGTGGACGCTGGCTGAACACCGGCGGTCAGCAGCTGCGCCTCGCTGACTTGCGCGGCCGCATTGTGCTCCTCGACTTCTGGACCTTCGCCTGCGTCAACTGTCTGCACGTCCTGGACGAGTTGCGGCCGCTCGAGGACAAGTGGGCAGACGTGCTTGTGACGATTGGCGTGCACTCGCCCAAGTTCACCCATGAGGCGGATGACGATGCGCTCGCCGCCGCGGTCGAACGCTACGACGTACGCCATCCCGTCCTCAACGACGCGGAGATGGCGACGTGGAACGCGTATGCGGTGCGGGCGTGGCCGACGCTGGTCGTCATCGACCCCGAGGGCTACATCGTCTCGACCATGTCCGGAGAGGGTCACGCCCACTCCCTCGATGGCGTCATCGAGGAGCTCGTGGAAGCGCACGAGGCACGCGGAACGCTCCGACGCGGAGCGGGGCCTTTCGTTCGGGAGGCGGTCTCGGAGGGAACCCTTCTGTTCCCCGGGAAAGTCGCCCGCTTGGCCGACGGCTCGTTCCTGGTCGGCGACACCGGTCATCACTCTCTGGCGGTGTTGCAGGAAGACCTGACAACAGTCGTGCGCCGCGTGGGTGACGGTGAGCGTGGCTTCGTCGACGGTCCGGCGAGCACTGCGCGATTCTCCGAGCCCCAAGGAGTTCTCGTCCTACCCAGCAGTGTTGCAGCACAAGCTGGGTACGACGTCATCGTTGCGGACACTTTCAATCACGCGCTACGCAGCTGGAACTCGACGACCGGAGAGGTCGGCACGCTCGCCGGGTCGGGACATCCCTGGCGGCGTGGTTCCGGTGTCACGGATCTGTCGTCACCGTGGGACCTGGCGTGGTACGAGGATCGCGTCTGGATCGCGATGGCCGGCATCCACCAGCTGTGGACCTTCGACCCACTGACCCGCCGTGTAGCGGTGGCGGCCGGTACGGCGAACGAGGGGCTCGTCGACGGGCCGCTTGCGGACGCCTGGTTCGCGCAGACGTCCGGCCTGTGCGAGCATCGGCGACACGCTCTGGCTCGCGGACAGCGAGACGTCGTCGCTGCGGTATGTGCGGAACGGAATGGTGACGACGGCCGTGGGAACCGGGCTCTTCGACTTCGGCCACCGTGATGGCGATGCGGCGCAGGCGTTGCTGCAGCATCCCCTGGGAGTCTGCGCCCTTCCCGATGGCAGCGTCGCGGTGCTCGACACGTATAACAACGCGCTCCGCCGCTACGACCCGGCCGGGTCGATGAGCACGGTAGCCACCGGACTGCGTGAGCCGTCCGGCGCCGTCGTCGATGGCGACGAGCTGATCGTGGTCGAGTCGGCGGCGCATCGGCTCACCCGCGTGCCGCTGTCCGGTCGGGTCGACGTGCCGATGACCGCGCTGCACACCCCGCGGCCGCCCGTCGACGTTGCGCCCGGGAAGGTTCAGCTCCAGGTGGTGTTCGAGCCGCCGCCGGGGCAGCAGCTCGACGAACGGTACGGGCCGGCGACCCGCCTTGCCGTGAATGCGACGCCGCCGTCGCTGCTGCGCGCCGGTGACGGCCGGGACACTGCACTGACGCGTTCGCTGCTGCTCGATCCGCAGGTGGGCAACGGAGTGCTGCACGTCGCCGCGATGGCTGCCTCGTGCGATGTCGCCGGCACCGACACCGACGCCGTGGAGTTCCCCGCCTGCCACGTGCATCAGCAGGACTGGGGCGTCCCCGTGCGCATCAAGGCGGACGGCACTGACCAGCTGACGCTGGTGCTCCGCGGAACCCCGTGACCCGAATCAGGGCAAGCCGTCGAAGACATCGGTCAAGATCGGTGTTGACGTAGTACGCGGCGGCCACGCGACCACAGCCCATTCGCGGCTGACAATCCGCCGCCACCGTTCGGTGTCGGTCGCATCGTCGAAGATCACGTGGTGCTGGCTGCGGTGCTCCTGAAGCCCGGCGACAACGCGACTCGCGACACTGCGACAGTCCACCGCCACCCCAATCTCCTCGTCCGGCACGCCGCGCATCTGGTACATCGCGGTGGGATCGAACACCGCCAGGGCAAGTGTTGCCCGCTGGGTGTTCCAGCGCTCGAAGACGGACTGAGGAATCGCCCCGTGCAAGAGGCGGCGAAAGCTGCGGCCGGTGGTTGCCGCATGGCGTGTGAATGCGGCGTCGGTGGCGGCGCCGACGGCGATGTGGTCGGGATGGCCGAAGATCCCGTCCGGGCCGAAGGTTCCCACGACCGTCGGCTGCTCCTGCTCGAGGATGCCGGCGATGACGTCTACGAGTTCGTCGAACGGCACCTGGTCGACGGCTCCGTCCGGATAGCCCAGCCACTCGTGCCGGTCGGGGACGCGGCCGACGGCACGCCACGCCGTCTCATCCTCGCGGCGCCGAATCTCGCCCAGGGTCTGCCGGGTGGCGGGGAAGCCGTCGGGAATGTCGCCGGCCTCGCCATCCGTGACATGCACCAGCGTGAACCGGAAATGCGGGTCCGCGGTGTGCAAGGCAACGCTGCCCGCGATCCCGTACGCGTCGTCGTCAGGATGAGCGACGACGAAAGCCAGGCTCAGCCCCGCGGACATGTCTCCCAAGGGCGTATCCCCCTACCCGGTGAGACTCGCTGCGTGGTCGGGGACGTACGACTGCGTGTCCCGGGGCGGCCGCTCGTACCCGGACGACTTCGGTCGCTTCGGCATCTCGAGTGGCGGCTGGTCCGGCTCGGTGTAATCCATCGTGCTCAGCAGGTGCGCGATCATATTCAGTCGGGCCCGCCGTTTGTCGTCACTTTCCACGACCATCCAGGGCGCCTCGGGTATGTCGGTGTGGACCATCATCTGGTCCTTGGCCCGCGAGTAGTCCTCCCACCGCGTAATGGACTCCAGATCCATCGGCGACAGCTTCCACTGCGTCATCGGGTCGTCCATCCGGGCGTGGAAGCGCGCCTCCTGCTCGGCGTCGCTGACGGAGAACCAGTACTTGCGCAGCATCACGCCGTCCTCGACGAGCATCCGCTCGAAGATCGGGCACTGATGCAGGAACCGGTGATACTCGTCGGCGGTGCAGAAGCCCATGACCCGCTCGACGCCGGCGCGGTTGTACCACGAGCGGTCGAAGCACACGATCTCGCCGGCGGCGGGCAGCTGGGCGATGTAGCGCTGGAAGTACCACTGCCCGCGCTCACGCTCTGTCGGCGCCGGGAGCGCTGCGATGCGCGCAACGCGCGGGTTGAGGAACTGCGTGACGCGCTTGATCGAACCCCCCTTGCCGGCCGCGTCACGTCCCTCGAAGACGATGACCAGTCGGTGACCTTCGTTCTTCACCCATTCCTGGGCCTTCACCAGTTCGGCCTGCAGGCGTAGCAGCTCCTTCTCGTACGCCTTCTTGGGTACCCGTGCCGGTGGCTCATCCGCGACCTTGAGCGTGCGTTCGTTCTTCGCCATCGTGGTCACCTCCGCGCGGAATCGTCTCAGGTTTGCGGCTGATTGGCGCGGGTTGTCACGCGGGAAGGAACTCCGGCACGTCGAGAAGGGGTGGCGGCTCGGTGAGATAGCGAGTTCCTGTCGGCGACGTCCAGACATATACGTCGTCGGCCGTCTCCTCGAAGCGCCACTGGGGATGCTGTTTCAGCCGATGGTGATGTCGGCAGAGGCAGCACAGGTTGCACACGCACGTCGGGCCATGCGGATAGGGGACGCGGTGGTCGAGGTCGCACCAGCGGGCCGCACGACGACAGCCGGGGAAGCGACAGGTCTGGTCACGGGTGCGCACGTGCTCGGCGACCGAGGGCGGCGGAGTGTAGGCACCTCGATCGACATGCGTCAGGCGGCCGGCGAGGGGATCGGTGAAGATGCGCTGCCAGGTCGCGTCTGCGGCGATGCGCCGAGCAAGGGGTGCGGGGATCGGCCCGTACCCGGGCAGCTCGCCCGGTTGATCGGTGACGCCGAGGAGCGTGCCCACCGGGATGACCACGTGGACGAGGACGTCTCGCCGCCGCCCGGGCAACCGTCCTGCTCGATGTGGCGTCGGCCGGACGAACGCGTCCGGCCCGCCGGCTGGGTTCGGTGACCGCGCGCCGCTCACCGAGGCTGGTGCCTCGGGGTCGGACGCGGTGGGTCCGGTGGGCAAGAGACGGGCATCGTCGAGGGCAAGCTCCGCCAGGTCGACCATGGCGTCGGCGCGCCGCTGATCGAGGGTGCGCGTATCCGACTCGCCGTCCCCGTCACCGCCACTGCCACCGTCGCCGAAACGATCACCAGGATCGTCACTCGCGCTGCGAGCGTGCCGGGCCAGGGTGTCGACGGCGTTGTAGAGCGCGGTGATGCGGTCGGCGGTGTGCCGCAGCGACAACTCCGCCATCCCATCGCCGAGGGCTATCAGCCGTACCCCCCGGTCCCGTAGGGCGTGGTCGTGCCGGCGAGCCGCAGCAGCCGGATCGGCGTGCACCACGGCGCGCTCACAGGCGGCGCGCAGCTGCCCGGGGGTCTGCTCCGCAGCTCGCGGCAGTATCCGCTGCTCCACCCGGGTGGCTGCAGCATCGTCGAGGGGCTGGACCGCGTCGGCCACGATTCGCGCCTTGGTCATGTCCAGTTCTCCAGCCTGCAGCGCCTCGCGCACCCCCGGCAGTCTTCGCAGCTGACTGGCCAGGAGGAGCCGACCCCCGGCGGCCATTCGAGAGATGCGCAACGCCAGCGCGATCTCATCCTGAACGAACTCCGCGTCCCGGCCGGGACGCCGCTGCTCCAACTCATCCACCGCAGCCAGCGACATCGCTGCGGCCCACCGGGACACGCGCTCCCAACCCGTCATCGTGTCCACGACGCCGTCGTCCGTCAGGGTGGCCACGTCGGCTTCAGCCAGCGCAGCCGCCAGATCCGGACCGGGCACTCCTTCGAACATGTGTTCGATTCTAGTCGAACCCGCCGACAGAATCTCGGCTCATCCACAGCCCGCGATCACGACGGCGGCGCATCTCGAACCGAGCGCGCGATGTCGATGAATGCATCGACGAGCGGATTGTGGCTGTCCGCCCGCCACCCGAGCGCAGTGGTTGCGGGTGCGACATCCGATACGGGAACGAAGGTCAATCCCGGTCTGGTGAATGCCGTACGTACCCAGTCGGCGGCGAGCCCGACGACCTCGCCCGCCATGGCGAGCTGGATGAACCGGTCGATCGTGCGGGTGCCCTCGCCGAGGATCGACGGACCGGTGCGGTGTTCCATCGCGAGCCAGTACGACCGGCACACCTCGTCGTCGGTGTCGGCGTAGATCCACGGCTCCTCGAACAGCTCACGTACGGCGACGCAATCGCGCTGGGCAAGCGGATGCGAGGAGGCGAGGACAGCGATGCGCGGCGCACTGAGCAACTCCTCGAGGACCAGCCCGGCAGAAACGAACGGCGACCTCGCGGTCGAGTTCTGGACCAAGACACTCGGGTTCGAGTTGCTGCAGGAGGCGCCCGTGGGCCGGATCCGCAGGCCGCGCGCTGGATCGAGGTGGCGCCGCCGGACCGCAGCGTCGTGCTCGTCCTCTTCACGCCGCCCGGTCAGGAGGAGCGGGTGGGCACGTTCAGCAACTGTCGACGACGTCGGTCCGACAGTGCGGTTCCGCTCGGTGGTTGGCGTACTCGAGGAGCCGCACGGCCTCGGTCAGGCCTCGGGTGCCGAGGTTGACGCGCGAGCATGGGCTCGACGCCGGCTTGTCTCGTCCACCGCACGAACTCGTCGAGTCCGAACGCGTTGGTCTCGACGCTGTGCCAGGCCAGATCGAGCCGCGTCGGCCGTTCCTCGCGCCGGCCCACCCCGTCCTCCCAGGCGTAGCCCGAGACGATGCTGCCGCCCGGGTAGCGCACCACGCTGACCCCGAGCTCGCGCACCAGAGGATCCGAAGAGTCGCCGTGGCACGGGAGCCACGAGGACGTCCGGGTGGGCGACAACCCGAGCTGTCGTCGGCCGGCTCGAATCGGTCACTGTGGCCGACGGTTGGCCAACGCGGAGTCGACTTCCGGCTGCGCGAGCAGCTCGCGCAGGAAGTCAGCATCGGCGGCTACGACGAACCGACCTAGGTTGCGGAAAACGTGAACGTCCACGGCTTCCCGGCCGGTCGAATCTTGTACGCGATCGACGAGCTCGCGCGCCAGTGCTTCTGTGAACGCCGGGTCCGGAGCGTCCCGACGGGATCGCAGCACGACGACGGCCTCGACAGGAGTGCCGGCTGCTGCGGCATGCTCGAGCTGGCGCGTCAGCTCGGCATCAGCTGGTGGCACGTCGCGCTCGCGCTCCTGAACGCAGCGCTGCCAGGGCAGCGGGCGCGTTGACGATTCCCTTTCGTACGCGATCGGCGGGTCCACGCTCGACCGGTGTGCACGACGCGAGGATCGCCCGCTCGAGCCGCGTCACGGTTGCCGTGGGGTCGGCCTCGGCGAGTAGCGCCGCAAGACCGGCGACATGTGGGGTCGCCATCGACGTGCCCGACATGGTCTGGAAGCCGTCGCCGGGCTTGGCCGAGACGACGTCGACACCCGGCGCCGCCACATCGGGAGCGAGTGCGTCGCGGCGGCGTACGAAACGCTGACTGGACGAGAACGACGCGATCTCACCGCTGTCGTCATGAGCGCCGATCGACAGCGCCTCGGTGTAGTTGCCGGGAGAGCGGCTGGTGCCGGCTCCTTCGTTACCGGCGGCGATGATCGGAAGGATCCCGCGCGAGCGGAGGATGCGCATGATCGGAAGGAAGTCCTGCCACCAGCCACGGAATCCCAGCGACATGCTGAGCACGCGCGCACCCTGGTCGATCGACCAGTCGAGGCCGCCGAGAACGCGTGCAACCGCGTCGCCACCCTCGATGACGAGGGCACTCGCGAGCGATGCACCAGGCGCGACGCCGACGACCTTGCCGCCGGCTTTCCGACCGGCGATGGTGGCCGCAGTGTGCGTGCCATGGTCATCGCTATCCCGCGCTGGTGCCCCGGAAATCACACGTCCCAGCGGGTCAAACTCGGCGAAGCTGCTGACAGCGCCGGCAAGCGTTTTGTGGTCGGCGTCGACGCCGGTGTCCAGATGCGCAACGACAACGCCTGCACCGGTGAGCCCATCCGCCCATAGCTCGGGGACGCCGAGGTGGTCGATGCCCCACGTTCGCGTCGCGGCGCGCGCGGAGGCCCGGTGCACCGGGCGGATCAGGCTGAGCTGTGGCGCGCCGACGACCTCGTCGACAGCGGGATCGGAGCGCAGTGCGGCGTAGCCGTCGCGGTCGACGCTGCCGTACGCAACCCCGAGGTTCGGGTAGTAGCGCATGGTCTCGACGGGCAGTTCCTCGGCGAGCGCCACGGCGGCCAGCTGGCTGCCGTCCGTCGTGAAGTACGGCACGAGCGAGTCGGCCGCCGCCTGTGTTTCCGGAATCGCCCTCGCTTCGTCGGTGAGCACGACGATGACGCTTGCCGCGCCGGCGGTCGCGAGCTCCTGGTCGACGAAACGCGTCATGTCAGGCCGTGGGGACGTGGCGTTCCGTCGGGCCGACGTACACCTGCCGCGGACGGCCGAGCTTCGTCGCGGGATCGCCCATCATCTCCCGCCACTGCGCGATCCAGCCGGGCAACCGGCCGAGCGCAAACAGCACCGTAAACATGCGCATCGGGAAGCCGATCGCGTTGTAGATGATGCCGGTGTAGAAGTCGACGTTCGGGTACAGCTTGCGCTCGCCGAAGTAGTCGTCGCCGAGCGCGATCTCCTCGAGCTGGCGAGCAATGTCGAGCAGTGAGTCCTCCTTGCCGAGCTTGGCGAGGATCTCGTCCGTGGCGGCCTTCACCACGGCGGCTCGCGGGTCGTAGTTCTTGTAGACCCGGTGGCCGAATCCCATGAGCTTGACGCCGTCCTGCTTGTCCTTGACCTGCTGGACGAACTTCCGCACGTCACCACCGTCTGCCTGGATGCGCTGCAGCATGCCGATGACGGCACCGTTGGCGCCGCCGTGCAGAGGTCCCGAGAGCGCATGGATGCCGGCCGACACCGATGCGAACAGGTTGCCCTGGGCCGAACCCACGAGCCGCACGGTCGACGTCGAACAGTTCTGCTCGTGGTCGGCGTGCAGCACGAACAGCATGTCGAGGACGCGTGCCACCTCGGGATCGACCTCGTACGGCTGCGCGGGGACGCCGAACGTCATGTTCAAGAAGTTCTCGACGTAGTCGAGTCGGTTGTCGGGGTAGAGGGTCGGCTGGCCGATCGACTTCTTGTACGCGTACGACGCGATCGTTGGCACCTTCGCGAGCAGCCGTACCGTCGATAGCTCGACATCGTCGGCGTCGAACGGGTCGAGGCTGTCCTGGTAGAACGTCGACAGCGCGCTGACGCCGGACGACAGCACCGCCATTGGGTGCGCGTCGCGCGGGAAGCCGTCGAAGAACTGCTTCATGTCCTCGTGCAGCATCGTGTGAATGCGGATCTGCTCGGTGAGGTCGGCCAGCTGGTCCTCGGTCGGAAGCTCGCCGTAGATGAGCAGGTACGCCACCTCGAGGAACGAGCTGCGCTCGGCGAGCTCCTCGATGGGGTAGCCGCGGTAGCGCAGGATGCCGGCGTCGCCGTCGATGTAGGTGATCGCCGATGAGCACGCCGCGGTGTTCATGAAGCCGGGGTCGAGCGTGACGTACCCCGTGGTCTTGAGGAGACCGGAGATGTCGAGGCCAGACGGGGCTTCACTCGCCTCGGCCACATCGAGGGCGAGCTCGCCTCCCGGGTGCGTCAACTCGAAGTCAGGCATCGGTACCTCCGCAAGATCATGGTCGCGCTCGCCTCCTCGCGCATGCGCTCGTCGGCTCGACTGCTCCATACCGTTTCGGCGGACGCTACCTCGCGGTTAGCTTGAGCAGCCATGGCAAGCGTCGACGAGATTGCGGATCGGCTGTACGGGCTGCCGCCCGAGCAGTTCATCGAGGCGCGCGACCAGGCAGCAAAGGACGAGAAGCTGCCCGAGGTCAAGCAGCTGCGCCGCCCCACGCTCCCGGCGTGGGCCATCAACCTGCTGGTTCGAGAGAAGCCCGACGTCGTCGAGGAGTTCCTCGCCCTCGGGGAGGGCCTGCGGTCGGCCCAGCAGTCGTTGCAGGGCGACGAGCTGCGCCGGTTGGCGGCGCAACGCCAGCAACTGGTCAGCGGACTCGTGGCGCAGGCTCGCAAACTGGCGGCAGCTGCCGACCACCCGCTGAACTCGGCCGCACAGGCCGAGGTCGAGACGACACTGCAAGCCGGGCTCGCCGAGCCGGACGCCGCCAACGAGATTCGCTCGGGTCGACTGGTGAAGCCCCGGGAGTACGTCGGCATGGGCTCGACGACGTTGCGCCTGGTCCCGGGGCCTTCAGAGGCCGGGGCCCGGTCGCCTGCGCCGCCCAAGCCCGATCGGGAGTTGCTCCGCAAGCGGGCAGCGGCGAAGCAGGACCTGGAGCGGGCGGAAGCTTCCGCCGAGCAGGCTGGGCAAGATCGCACGGACGCCGACACCGCGGTAGCCGACAGCGCGGCCCGGGTCACCGACCTGGAGCGCCGGCTGGCCGAGGAGCGGGTCGCGTCGCGTGAGGCGGCAGCCGCAGCTCGGGAGGCTGCCAAGGCCGAACAAGCAGCGATGCGCGCCCTGGACAGGGCCAGGCGCGACTACGAACGTCTGGAGTGATAGGTGCGACTCGTCGACCTTGCCGGCGTAGAACGCCTGTCGGTCGACCGCTTCGGCAGTAGAGGGGTCGACCTCGTACCCCTCGTGGTCAGCGAGTCCGGCGTTGCCGCCGTGGACATCGCCTACATCGAACCCGGTGGCATCCTCGGTCAGCACGCGGCACCCATAGGGCAGCTGTTCGTGGTCATGTCCGGCAGTGGCTGGGTCAGGGGGTCGGACGTTGTCCGTTACCCCGCGGTCCCGGGCAGGGCGCCGTCTGGGAACCCGGCGAGGAGCACGCTTCCGGCAGCGACGAGGGTCTGACCGCGGTCATCGTCGAGGCAGCCGAGCCCAGCGCACGCGGGCTGCTCGCATCGCCTCGTCCTTGACCTCGCCTCGCTCTTGCTGGTTCCTCCGGTACACGACACGCCGCACGCGGGCGCGCGTGAGGAACCAGCAGATGGTGAGTGGTGCGTCCGGCTCAGCTCACACGGCGCAGTAGTTAGGGCCAGCGTCCTGGCGCGGCTGTCGCCAGGAAGTGATGCCATTCGAAACGACTCGCCGGGCGGGATTCGTGTCTGGCATCACTCGATCATGAGCGAGCGGGCGCGGCGAGCCGCGGTGGGACTAGCAGCAGCGAGGGATCAGACCTGCGGCGGGTAGTCGTCGCGGTAGACGCGCTGCTCCTCGACCACACTGGCGCGCCGGTTGCGCGGGCCCCAGATGAACAGGGTCAGAGCCAGGCCGACCAGCCCGACGATAATAAGAATCCATCCCACGACGGCGATGTCGAGGCCACTGACCTGCACTTCGACGGCAAACGCGAGGATGGCGCCCACGGCGATGAGGAAGATGCTGACGCCGATACCCATGGGAAATGACCTCCCAGACGAGAGGACGAGGCGTCCTCGAACTCAGCACGGCGTTTCCCGTGCCGACCGGACACCACTCGAGCGGACGCCCAGTTCACCTCCACGGTACTGCAACGCCGCGACTGTGCGGTCAGGGCACAGTCGCGCCACGCCTACCGTTTCGCCGGTCACTGCCTGCCGGAGCAGCCGCTTGCGTCTGCAGCGCGAACTTTGAGCGTCGCGCGCGGTCGCTCGAAGTTCCCGCCGCGATGAGAAGCCGCCCGATCCCGCGGAAGCTGCTCGCTCAGAACGCCTCTTCGGGCAACTCCATGAGCGCGTTGTCGGTGGTCTCAGCGATCGCGCGCTCGGCGGCGAGGGCCGGCAGCACGGTACGCGCGAAGAAGCGCGCGGCGGCGACCTTGCCCTCGTAGAAAGCCCGATCCCGAGCAGACACCTCCGCCGCGGAAAGAGCCGCAAGCGCCACCTCGGCCTGCCATAGCAGCAGCCACGCCACGATCACGTCGCCGAGCGCGAAAAGCAGCCGCGTGGTGTTCTGACCGACCTTGTAAACGCTGGTCGGCTCGGATGACGTGGCCTCGAGGAAGCCGACCATCGCGGCGATGATGCCCTGTACGTCCTCGATCCCCTGGCCAAGCAGATCGCGCTCCGTCCGCAGGGCCCCGTTACCGGCCTCGCTCTTGACGAACTCGTTCATCCGCCCGAGCAGCGACCGCATCGCCTCTCCACGATCGCGCACGATCTTGCGGAAGAAGAGGTCCTGTCCCTGGATCGCCGTCGTGCCCTCGTACAGGGTGTCGATCTTGGCGTCCCGGACGTACTGCTCCAGCGGGTAGTCCTGCAGGTAGCCGGAGCCGCCGAGCGTCTGCAGCGATTCCGCACCGAGGATGGCGTACGACTTCTCCGATCCGTAGCCCTTGACGATCGGGAGAAGCAGGTCGTTCACCTTCTCGTCGAGCACGGCGTCCTCGCCCGACGTCCGCTTCATCATGACGCTGTCCTGAATGGATGCGGTGAAGAGGACGAGCGCGCGCAGCCCCTCGGCGTACGACTTCTGCAGCATCAGCGAGCGGCGAATGTCGGGATGGTGCGTGATCGTTACCCGCGGCGCCGACTTGTTCGTCATCTGCGTCAGATCGGCACCCTGGACGCGCGACTTCGCGAACTCCAGGGCATTGAGGTAGCCCGTCGACAGCGTCGCGATGGCCTTGGTGCCCACCATCATCCGGGCGAACTCGATGATGTTGAACATCTGCGCGATGCCGTCGTGCACCTCGCCGACGAGCCAGCCCACGGCGGGCCGGTCGCCCTGCCCCAGCGCGAGCTCGCACGTGGTCGAGATCTTCAGGCCCATCTTGTGCTCGACGTTGGTGGCGTAGACGCCGTTCCTCTCGCCGATCTCGCCGGTGTCCCAGTCGAAGTGGTACTTCGGCACGATGAACATCGACAGGCCCTTGGTGCCTGGGCCGGCACCCTCGGGGCGCGCCAGCACGAGGTGGACGATGTTGTCGGCGAGGTCGTGCTCGGCGGAGCTGATGAACCGCTTGACCCCTTCGAGGTGCCACGTCCCATCGGGCTGCTGTACGGCACGGGTCCGGCCGGCGCCGACGTCGGAGCCCGCGTCCGGCTCGGTGAGCACCATGCTCGATCCCCACAGCCCGTCGGCCATGCAGCGCGCGACCTTGCGCTGTTCCTCCGTACCCAGCACCCAGATCGTGTGGGCGAAGTCCGGGCCGCTGGAGTAGAACCACACGCCGGGGTTGGAGCCGAGGATCAGTTCGGCGACCGCCCACCGCAGTGACGGCGGTGCGGGCGTGCCGCCGAGCTCCTCCGGCAGCGCGAGGCGCCACCACTCCGCGTCGCGAAAGGCCTGGAAGCTCTTCTTGAACTCCTCCGGCAACCGCACACTCGACGTCTCGGGATCGAAGACCGGCGGATTGCGGTCGCCATCGGCGAAGCTGGCCGCGAACTCGTTGCACGCGAGCCGCTCGACCTGCGTGAGCACCTCGCGCGCCGTCTCGGGATCCATCTCGGCGAACGGCCCGGATCCCAGCACGTCCTGGCGACCGAACACCTCGAACAGGTTGAACTCGAGATCACGCAGGTTGGACTTGTAGTGGCCCATGCGGACGCGCTCCTACTCGCCGGTAACTAACGCCATGCTACCCGCGAGTAACACGAGCGCCAACATCGACGGCGGCGGCCATCCGAGCGATGGCGTCGTCGAGGATTTCCCTGCTCGTACCGAAGTTGAGCCGGACGAAGCCACTGCCGACTGCTCCGAACTGAGGTCCCGGCACGAGGCCGACCCGGCCGCGGTCAAGGAACAGCTCCGCCGGGGCAGAGCCCAGGCCCACGGCCCGGCAATCGAGCCAGGCGAGGTACGTCGCCTGCGGCGGATGCCAGCTCACGCCCGGTACCCGTTCCGCTAGCAGCTCGCCGAGCAGACTGCGGCGATCGTCGAGGGTGACGAGCAGCTCGTCCAGCCATGGGCCGCCATCCGTCCACGCCGCCACTGTCGCGAGGAGGCCGAAGTGGCCGATCCGCAGCGGCATCTCCACCGGCAGCTTCTCGGTCAGCGACCGCATCCGCCCCGAGCCGGGCACGATGGCCGCGCACTTCAGCCCGGCGAGGTTCCATCCCTTGCTCGCAGACGCCAGGGCGACAGAAACCTCGGCTGCACCGGGGAGCGTATGCAGCGGCGTGAATGTGGCCCCGGGCAGCACCAGCGGTGCGTGGATCTCGTCGCTGATGATGGTCACGTCGTACGTCGTCGCGAGCCGGATCAGCTCGCGCAGCTCATCCGGCTCGTGCACGCGACCGACCGGATTGTGCGGGTTGCAGAGCAGGTACGCCGCCGGGCTATCCCGGAACGCGCGCTCCAGGCCGGCGAGGTCCAGGCACCACGCACCGTCGTCTCCGCGCAGCAGCGGTACCTCGACCAACTGCGCACCAGCCTCGGGTACCCAGCCGAAGAACGGCGGGTAGACCGGCGGACTGATCACCACGTTGCCCCCGGTTCGGCACATCACCCGGAGCAGCTCGACCGCGGCAACGCTCACATCTGCCGCAGCGATGACGGACGACGGGTCGAGCTGCCATCCCCAGCGCCCCGCTGCGAATGCTGCAAGCGCGTCGCCCAGCTCTGGCCCAAGACCGGGATAGCCGGTGTCGGACAGCTCGAGTGCGGTGGCCAGGACCTCGCGAATCGGGTCGGCGAGCGTGACGTCCATCTCCGCGACCGGCAGCGGCAGCACGTCGGGCGGGTAGCCGCGCCACTTCTCGCTGCGCCGCATACGTAGCTGTGCCAGCGGCGGGACTTCTATCACGTCCGTACTGTGCCACGGTCACGCGATCGCCTAGCCGGTCGAGGTGATGTTCCCGCTGCCCTCGCTCGATGCGCTGGAGGCGTACGAGGGGATGCGCGTGCGACTGCCGCAGGACCTGTCACGATCAACCACTTCAAGTCCAAGGGTCGGACTGCAACGCGGTTGGCGATCCCGATGTCGGTGACGGGCAGGGCAACTGCAATGTCACCCGGACGCAGGCCGCGCAGGCGCTCGCCGACTACCTCGCCACCGATCCCACCGGCAGCGGCGACCCCGACCGGCTCATCATCGGTGACCTCAACTCCTACGACGAGGAAGACCCGATCCGGGCGCTCGAGACGGCGGGCTACCAGGACCAGATCGAGCGCTTCGGCGGCGAGCTGGCGTACGGGTATGTCTTCGACGGTCAGGTCGGTTACCTCGACCACGCCCTGGCCTCGCCGAGCCTGGTGTCGCAGGTCACCGGCGCCGCGGAGTGGCACATCAACGCGGACGAACCGGATCTCCTCGACTACGACACGACGTTCAAGTCCCCGGCGCAGGACGAGCTCTATGCGCCGGATCCATTCCGCTCCGCCGACCACGACCCGGTGCTCGTCGGGCTCGACCTCACCCGGGCGGCACCGTCGACCTGCTATGCGGGCGGCGCCCAGACCGTGACGTCGTACCAGCCGGGAACACGCGCGAACGGATCGCAGATCGGTCGGCTGCGCGACAACCCGACGGCAGCTCTCGGCACGGCGGCATCGGATCGCGGCCTGCTGGAGGCCGTCTCGCTCGGCATTGGCGGACAGATCACGCTCGGGTTCGAACGACCGATTCAGAACCTGCCCGGTCCCGACCTGCGCGTGGTCCCGGCTGGCCCGCGCTTGCTGCTCGATCGGGGCGACCAGGCAGACGTCTCCGTGTCCGCTGACGGCGTTACCTACGTCGAGTTGGGGCGGCTGTCGAATCTCGACGAGGGGTCGTTCGACCTCGGGTCGCTGCCTGCGGCTCGATATGTGCGGGTGACCGACCGCTCCGCCCCAACCGGCTCTCCCGGCCTGCGGGACGGTTTCGACCTCGACGCCGTCGACGTGCTTTCCGGCTGCGCCTAGCCCGCCGGCGTGCCGGACGCGTGCAGGCGAGCGAGATGCCGGTACGTGCGGGCGCCGTTCGCTATCCGCTGCCGCTCCTCATCGGTTGTCTCGCGGCGCACTGCGCCGGGGACGCCGGTGACCAGCGAGTTCGGCGGTATCCGAGCTCCCTCGAGGACGACACTGCCTGCGGCCACGATCGAGCCGGACCCGATCGTGGCGCCGTTCATCACGATTGCGCCCATGCCGATGAGGACGTCGTCTTCTACCGCGCAGCCGTGCAGGATCGCCCGATGGCCAACCGTGACGTTGCTGCCGACCATCGCCGGGTGGCCGCGGTCGACGTGGATGACGCACCCGTCCTGGATGTTGCTGCCCTCCGCGACGACGATGCGGTCGTATTCGGTGCGCAGCACGGCCCCGTAGAACACGCTCACGTCCTCCTCGAGGCGGACGTCACCTGCCACGGTCGCTGTTGCCGCGATCCACGCGGAGCTCGCAACCGTGGGAGTCTTGCCGTCGATGCTGATCAGCCGCATCGTCGTGTCGTAGCACACCCACGGGGGCGCTGCCCCCGTGTCCCCGCGAACCCCTGAACAAGGAGCGCACGACATGTCGAGTCCTGAGCCCGACGTCCTGTGGACTCCCGACCCCGAGCGATCGCGCGAAACCGCCATCGCCGCGTTCGCCCGCTTCGTGCGCGAGGAGCATGACGTCGACGTCGGCGACACCGACTACGCCGCGCTGCACGACTGGTCCGTCACGGACACGGCTGGGTTCTGGTCCGCGGCCGCGACGTTCCTCGGCGTGCGGTTCCGCGATGCTCCCCGTGCTGCACTTGGTTCGACCGCCATGCCCGGCACCCAGTGGTTTCCCGGCGCGACGCTGAACTACGCCGAGCACGCGCTGGCGTCTGGGGCTGGCCGCGATGACGACGTTGCCGTGGTGTTCGTCCGAGAAGACGGTCCGGAGCGCAGCATCACGTACGCCGAGCTTCGGGATCTCGTCGCTCGCGCGCGAGCAGGACTGGTACGGCAGGGCGTCAGCCGCGGCGAGCGGGTCGTCGCGCTGGCACCGAACAGCATCGAGACACTCGTGACGTTCCTTGCCGCCGCCAGTCTCGGCGCGATCTGGTCGTCCTGCTCACCGGAATTCGGTGCACGCGCGGTGCGCGACCGATTCGCACAGATCGAGCCGACGACACTGCTTGCTGTCGACGGATACGTGTACGGCGGCAAGCGCTTCGACATCCGCGCGAACATCGCGACGCTGCAAGAGCAGTTGCCGACGCTGCAGCACACTGTGCTCGTCCCGTACGTCGATGACACCGCGAAGATGGGCGGCACTGTTCCCTGGGCGACATTCGTCGGCGAAGCCGGACCGCTGGAGTTCGAGGCGGTGCCCTTCGACCATCCGCTGTGGGTGCTGTACTCATCGGGCACCACCGGGCTGCCGAAGGGCATCGTGCACGGGCACGGCGGCATCGTCCTCGAGCACATGAAGGCGCTGCGCCTCCAGCACGACTTCGGGCCGGGCGATCGATTCTTCTGGTTCACCACGACCGGCTGGATGATGTGGAACTACCTCATGTCCGGGCTGCTGGTCGGCGTCACGATCGTGTTGTTCGACGGCAATCCGGGCTACCCGGATCTCGGGGCGTTGTGGCGGTTGGCGGAACGGCATCGGGTGACGTACTTCGGCACGTCTGCACCGTTCGTGACCGCGTGCCTCAAGGCAGGTCTGCGTCCGCGCGACGACGTTGACCTATCGATGCTGCGCGGTATCGGTTCGACCGGGGCGCCGCTCTCAGTCGACGGGTTTGCATGGATCAGGGAGGCGGTCGGCGAGCACATCCAGATCTGCTCGGTGTCCGGCGGCACCGACATGTGCACGGCGTTCCTCGGTGCAGCGCCGACAGTTCCCGTGTGGCTCGGTGAGCTTTCGTGCGCCTGCCTGGGCGCGGCAGTCGAGGCGTACGACGAGAAGGGCGAGCCGCTCGTCGACGAGGTCGGTGAGCTCGTCATCACCCGACCGATGCCCTCCATGCCGGTGTCGTTCTGGAACGACCCGGATGGAGTGCGCCTCCGTGAGGCGTACTTCGACATGTATCCCGGTGTCTGGCGGCACGGTGACTGGGTACGCCAGACGCCGCGCGACTCATACGTCATCTACGGCCGCAGCGACTCGACGCTCAACCGCGGCGGCGTCCGGATGGGTACCGCCGACTTCTATGCCGTCGTCGAGGGTTTCGACGAGGTCGCCGATTCGCTCGTCATCGACACCACCGAGCTCGGCGCGGATGACGAAGGGGCGCTCCTGTGCTTTCTCGTGCTCACACCGGGAACGACGCTCGACAGCATCCAGCCCCAGCTGCGCAAGGTGCTGCGAACCGAGCTGTCGCCCCGACACGTGCCCGACCGCTTCATTGTCGTCGACGCCATCCCGCGCACACTGAACGGGAAGAAGTGCGAGGTGCCCGTGAAGAAGATCCTCGCCGGTGTGGACCCTGACAAGGCGGTGAGCAGGGGAGCACTGCACAACCCCGATGCGTTGGCACCGTTCATCGAGCTCGCTGAACTGTGAAGTCAACAGCAGAGCTAGCCCTCGTCTCCCTGCTCGCCAAGCACAACTGGGTGAGCAACCGGGTGCTGCCGCGCTGGGCGTACGTGCCGTACGGACTCGCGAGCAGCGTTGCCGCCGTCGCCCTGAGCCGACTCGGAGGTGCGAGTCTGGCGGAGCTGGGACTCGAGCGTGAGCGGATCAGCAACGGCGTTCGCGTCGGCGCGATCACCTCGACTGTGGCGGCAGCCGCGATCGCTACTGGCGTTGCCATTCCAGCGACACGACGGTTCTACGCCGACGACCGTGTCGTCCATCCGCACGGCGTCACGCTTGCCTACGAGGTGGGAGTACGTATCCCGGTTGGCACTGCAGTGGTTGAGGAGGTGCTGTTTCGCTCGGCGCTGCTCGGATTGTCGCTGCATGAGCGTTCATGGGTGTCGTCGACTGCGTGGAGCTCCGCGCTGTTCGGCGTGTGGCACGTGCTGCCGTCGATGGCGACCATGTCCGACAGCGCTGCCCTGACCGGAATGAGCGGTCGCGTCGGTCGGGCGGGAGCCGTCGCGAGCGCCGTAGTCGCGACGACGGTCGGCGGCATCGTCTTTGCCGAACTGCGTCGACGGTCCGGCAGCGTCGTCGCGCCGATCCTGGTGCACGCGACGGTCAATCTCTCTGCCTTTGCCGCAGCTCGCTGGGCACGTACTCGCGAGGGCGATCAGCTATCGCCGGCGACGACGAGGCCGGACTCGTACGCTACGACGACCGCCTGAGCGCGGTCACGCAGACCCAGCTTGGCGAACAGCCGGCTGACGTGAGACTTCACCGTCTGCTCGGCGAGGAACAGCTCCTCAGCGATCTCCCCATTGGATCGGCCGCGCGCGAGCAGGCGCAGCACGTCGGTCTCGCGCGCGGTGAGCTGACGCAGCGACGACGACGCAGGTCGACGCGGGCGCCGGGCGAACTCTTCGACCAGCCGCCGAGTGACCGAGGGCGCGAGCAATGCGTCACCAGAGGCGACGACGCGCACCGCACGCACCAGATCCGCACCGGGCGCGTCCTTGAGCAGGAAGCCGCTTGCCCCAGCGCGCAGCGCCTCGTACACGTAGTCGTCCAGATCGAACGTCGTCAGCATGAGAACCCGAGGCGGCTGCTGCCAACCGGGCCATGGCTCCAGCAGCCGACGGGTGGCCTCGAGTCCGTCCATCACCGGCATCCGGATGTCCATCAGCACGACGTCCGGTTTGACGCGGCGAACTAGCGCGACCGCTTCCGCGCCCTCGCCGGCCGTCCCCACCACCTCGAGATCGGGCTGGGCATCGAGCAGCGCGGAGAACCCCTCGCGCACCATGACCTGGTCGTCGGCGATCACCAGCCGGATCATGTTTTTGCCCCTGCCGGGCCGGTCTCGTACGGCAAGGTCGCCTCGACGAGGAAGCCGCCGTGCGGCTCGCGTGAAGTGGCGAGCGTGCCCTCGAGCAGTGCCACCCGCTCGCGCATTCCGGCCAGGCCGTGACCACCGTCCGCTGCCGCAGCATGCGTGTCCGGCGGGCGAGCCGGCGGGTCGTTGCTTACACGGACGTGCAGCTCGTCTCCCGAACGCGAGACCTGCACGAGGACATGCGCACCGGGCGCGTGCCGGACGGCGTTGCTGAGGGACTCCTGCACGAGCCGGTACACGGTTAGCCCCAGCGCCGCGGACGGGTGATCCAACTCGCCGGTGGTGATCAACTCGGCGTCAGCTCCGGCTCGGCGAGTCGAATCGACCAGCGCGTCGAGGTCGGCGAGCGTGGGCTGCGGTTCGGTGAGTGCGCTCGTCGCGGCGTCGGAGCGCAGGACACCCAGCAACCGGCGCATCTCTGTGAGCCCCGCCCGGGCATCTGACGCGATCGAGTCAAAGGCATCGCGCACATCCGTCGGCAGCGGCCCCACGCGGTACGGCGCCGTCTCGGCCTGGACCGCGATCACGGACATGTGGTGGGCGACGACGTCGTGTAACTCGCGAGCGATGCGCGCCCGCTCCTCGAGGACGACGCGCCGCGACGACTCCTCAGCAAGCTGCTCCTCGCGCTCGGACGCGCGCCGGTCCGCCCGCCGCCGTGCCCCGGCGAGCCGACCCACGACGAGGGCCACGGCGGCACCGAAGGCGAGTCCGGGAACAGGCGCATCGGTGGCGTAGAGGCCGCCGACCGAAATCCCGATGACCGTGCCGACGAGGACCAGGACGAGCACGATCGGGCGGTACCGCCAGCCGACGACGGCGAGGACCACGCCCCCGACGATCAGCTGGAGCGGGGTCCAGGGGACCGTCACGATGAACGCCGTGTCGAGGAGCGGGTAGCCCACCGCGCTCACCATCGATGCCACCCAGGCGAGGAGTGGCGGTGCTCGCAGAAGCAGCAGCGCGATGGGTGCCATCGTGACGACCCCGACAAGAACCGAGACCGCGGACAGGGAGGAGTTCTCGCGGACGTACGCCGCATCTGCAGCAACGAAACCCGCGGTTATGACCCACCCGGCGAGCAGCATGAACCGTGGATCGATACGTCGACTAGCCGTCTGGGTGGCACGCCGCAGGCGGCTCCAGACTCGTGGAGCCCGCGGTCGAGGAATGCGCAGCCGCATCAGGCGTCGAGGCTAGGCCGACTAGCCGTACCCACGCCTCACCCTCAGGTATCGACCTGTGCGAACAGCCCGGTACGGCGGTAGCGCTCGAGAAGAGCACGCCGGTGGGACGCAGGCCGCGGGTCCGCGTTCCTAGCGTCCGGCTCCATGACTGCAGTGTTCCGGCGGACCCTCCTTCACTGCGTGGCGGCTGTCCTGCTCGTTGTCACGGCGATGCTGCTCTGGCCCGTGCCTGTCGCGGCAGCGTCGGACCTGCCGCGCGAAGCTGACGGCACCATCGCGAGAGCACCGATCGGCGCGCACTCCGGCGACGGGGGTTGCTCGTCGCCGTTCGGCGGAACGCGGTGGGGGTTCGCGTCTGCGTGTGAGCTGCACGATCATCGCTACGACCTGCTGCGGCGAGCGGCGGCGCGCGAAACACCGCTGGCCCCCAGCGCGCGGCGCGCGGCCGACGCGGATTTCGCTGCGCGTCTCGATGCGCAATGCGACGCCCGAGAGGGACTGGACGCCATCGGCTGCCGGATTGCGGCGCGCCTCTACAGCGGAGCGGTCGCCGCCAACAGCTGGCGGCAACGGTACGGGCCGCCGCTGCCCGAGCCGGCACTGCCTTGGTTGGCTGGGACCGGTGTTGCGGTCGTGGTCGCGACGTCTCTCGGCCTCGCCGCCGCGAACGTGCAGGCACCTGCAACGGCGCGTCGATCCTCGGTGGGGGCGACGGCATGACCGGGCGAGACAGGTATGCCGATCTGCTGCGGACGGTGGCTTTGGCGGCAGTCGTCATCGGCCACTGGAGTATGGCAGCGGTCGGTGTTGATGCAAGCGGCCGCGTCGCAGTGAGCAACGCCCTCGCCGCCCTGCCACCGTCACTGCACGTCCTGACCTGGATGCTGCAGCTAGTGCCGCTGTTCTTCTTCGTGGGTGGTGTCGCGAATGCCGCGGCGTTGACGAATCGCAGTCCACGGAGCTACCTGCGTCGGCGTCTTGGCGGGTTGCTTCGCCCCGCGCTTGCGTTGCTCATCAGCGCACCGGCGGGGGCGGCAATCCTGGTCCTCGCTGGTGTGCCCGCGGGCCTCGTGCTACGCGTCCTCGTGTTCGTCCTGCTGCCGCTGTGGTTTCTCGCCGTTTACGTACCGTTGACAGCTCTCGCGCCGTGGCTGCTGCGGCTGCACGATCGATTCGGCCCCCAGGTGCTCATGCTGCTCGCGGCCGTCATCGCCTTGCTGGACCTGGCCCGGCACATAACCGGCCGCATCGAGTTCGGCTGGCCCAACATGCTGCTCCTGTACGCGCTCGCGCAGCAGTTCGGCTTCTGCTACCGCGACGGCTGGCTGCTGAACGTCCGCCGCCGCTGGCTGGTGCTCGCGGCAGCCGGCGCGCTGATCGCGCTCACGGCAGCGACGATGTCGCCGGTGTGGCCGACATCGATGGTCGGCCTGCCGGGTGAGCCGTCGAACATGACCCCGCCCGGCATCCCACTGCTCTGCTTGCTGCTTGTCCAAGTGCCGATCGTGATACTGCTGCGGCCGTATGTCGTGCCGCTGCTGCAGCGCCCTCGTGCTGTCGCGATCCTCGATGCCGTTTCCCGCAGATCGATGACGGCCTATCTGTGGCACCTGCC
Source organism: uncultured Actinomycetota bacterium (assembly GCA_963801015.1). Lineage (GTDB taxonomy): Bacteria > Actinomycetota > Actinomycetes > CAWDCV01 > CAWDCV01 > CAWDCV01. The sequence continues at coordinate 1,537,947 of CAWDCV010000002.1, forward strand.
GCTGCTGGTCGCGGTCATCGGGACGATGCTGCTGCTCCGGATGCCCTTCCCTGCGGTGGGTTCGGCGGCATGGTGGTCGACGCGTCCGCTGTGGCTTGTTGCCCTGACAGCGTTGCTGGTCGGCGCACTGTCGCTAGCGTCCGCGAGCAGGAATGCGTCCACGCGCCGGAGGCCCGGAGATCGAGCTGGCGCACGTCCAGCCATGCGCACTTAGCAACGATCATGGAGTTTGGGGCACCTTCTTCCGGCGTGTCGTGCCCGTAAGTCCATGATCGTTGCGGGTTATGCCTCCTCGCAGTACGCGGAGAAGGACGCCGGCGCGCATGAGGGACGCTGGCGGATCGACCAGGCCCGCAACGCGAATGAACGCGCTGGCGAGTGCGGCATCGTGCTCGGCCGCGGTCTGGAGCCGGGCGAGGTAGGCATTGAGCACCCGAACCTTGCGTGTTCGGCGTCCCGGAACGCCGGGGAAGACCAGGTCGCCGCCGGCCGCCATGTCCCACGGCACGTCGACCACGCGAGCGACGTCGCGAAACCAGCGGTGCGGCGTCGGCTCGCCGTCCCGCTCGAGGAGTCGGCGAAGGGTCATCGCTTCGATGGCCGCCACGCTCATGCCCTGGCCGTAGATCGGATTGAAGCTACACAGCGCATCGCCGACGACGAGCAAGCCGGCCGGGACCTGGGGGAGCCGCTCGTATCGCTGCCGGACACTGGCCGGGAAGTGAAAGGTGACCGGATCGTCCAGCGGTGCGGCGTCCCGGATCGCGTCATAGATGTCGAGGAATCGAAGAGATCGGGCAAAGGCGAGGAAGCCGGCGGCGTCTGTGGGCGGATGGTCTCCGAGGATGCCCGCCAGCGTGAGCATCCACCGGCCTCCTTCGAGCGCTTGCAGTGCGCCGGCCCGCGGATGCTCGGGCGTCGGCGCAACGAGGACGGCAAGATTCCCGTCGAGAGCCTCCGCGGGAAGCCGGAACGTCCGCGTCGTGTAGCCCAGATCGATCCGTATTTGATCCCGATTCGGCCGCTGATAGCCGAAGCCCTCAAGCCACACGGGCGTGCGCGAGCCACGGCCGGTCGCATCGACGACCACGTCCGCATCCAGCACCTCCTCGGCGCTGCCGTCGGCCCGGCGCAAGATCCGAGCTCCGATGATGCGGCGACCATCGCGGGTGCTCGTCAGTCCAACGACGTCGCATCGGTCGTGCAGACGTACGTTCGCCAGAGATTGCACCCTGGCGCGTAGCTGAGCTTCCAGAAGGGGTCGGCTGGCGCAGAGCATCGCCAGCCCGGCGTCCGTTTGCTGTAGCCGGGCGCCGCTGAAGTACATGCGGGTATCGGTGAGCAGCCTCCCGGCCGGCGCACCCTGGCCAATCAATTCCGTCGTGATCCCGGGGAACAACTCCTCGAGGATTTGCTGACCGCGCGCCGCCAGCACATGGATGTGCCGGGCGTGGGGTACGCCGCGACGGTGCGCCGCTGCCGGGGCCAGCTCGTCCCGCTCGATCACCGTGACCTGTCCGTAGCGATCCGCGAGCACCCGGGCGGCAAACAGTCCCGCCATGCTGGCGCCGAGCACCACCGCGCGATCTCCGATGCGTCTACTCATCGCTGACACCTCCCGATGACGAGGAGGCTGCGCGAGGCAGGTGTTCGGTCTCCAGTCCAGACGCTGCTCAGTGCTGTTCGGTGCTGCTCACTGCTGCGCTACTGCCGTACACCTCCTGGTCCCAGAGCCACGCCACGATCCGACTCACGCCCTGCGTGAGATGGCGGCGGTAGGTGCTGAACGGGAGCCCTAGTGCGGCAGCGGCCCGCTCCTGCGTGGCGGCCGGACGCACGTACGTCCGCTCCAGTGCTCGCCACAGCTTGTCGTCGCGCGGGTGCTCGGCAAGAGTCTCGACAGCTGCAGACACCAGCGCCTGCAGCGTTGCTGCGGTCGGCGGCGCGGCGCCGGAGTGGTCTCGTACCATTCTCGTCTGCAGCAGCGGGTTGCGTCCCAGCAGGTCGGGTCGGCGCAGATCCCGCAACGCCTGGCGGACAGAATCGTCGAACTCCGGCTGGGACAGTACGAGAATCGGCGTGCGCTGCGTCGGTGCGGTAGGCGTGACGTCCTGGGTCAACGCTCGTTCGGTGACCAGCTCGAGCAGGGCGTGGATCGGGACCTGGCGGAAGTCGTGCCCGAACAAGCCGTAGCGGCGGCCGCCTACGGTGAAGTCAGCACCGACGGCTCGCGGCAGGTCGGCAACGGCGAAGTAGGCGTCCCACCGCTCCGGCTCCGCCATGGTGAGGAAGTCCCACGCCAGCAGGGGCATACCCAGGTAGCGCTGCATCGTCAGGAGGGGTGTGGCATTGATCGTCGCTGACGGTCCCTGGTACGCCATCCGATCGATGAGGAATCGGGTCTGGGTGACCGTCTCGGTAGGCCGCGGCGGCGCATGCTGCTGGGCGTAGTTCCACGCTGCTCGAGCGCCGGGGTCTGCCGCAACGTCATCGCCGGACGCTGCGGTGAGGTCAAGGAGAGCAATGACGCCATCGACAGCATCCCCGTCCCCGCGGATGACGAAGAACCCCTCGGGTTGGCGATCCCACCATCGCGCCGCAAGCCCGGCCGACGCCTCTCCCTCCCAGGTCCGGACAAGATCGAGGATCGAGTCCCGATCGTCGACGTGTGCAGGCTCGGGATATCGCCGTCCCCAGACGTCCCAGTCGACGGGTGACACGACACCCGGGAGATGGCGGAAGGCGTACTTGGCGTCGGCAATGGCGCGCTGTTGCTCCTGATCGAGGCTCGTCTGCAGCCGATCGTTGATGTGGTCGCGGATCCTGCGGAACACCCGCCGGTAGCCATCGGGATCTCGCCAGCGCAGATCGGTCACCAGGACGTCACGGGCCAGGTCATGGGGGTACAGCCCGTCAGGTCCGGATTCGATGAAGGGCAGTTCGCGCAGCCATGTGAAGAGGTCAAGCGCATCGTCCAGCTCGAGCGCATGACGCAGCAGCGCCTCAGTAGTCACGCGGGCAACTGCACAGACGTCGAGGGACCGGCGTTGCAAAGGATGTGTGACCTCGACGAGTCGCCGCAGCAGCGTGCCCACCAGGTCGGGGGTCATCGGATCAGCGGTCGCTGCCTCGCCGCCACGCACGACGACGTCGGCCAGCAGGGAAAGGGCCAGTGGATAGCCGTGCGCGAGTGCGACGAGTTGCTCGTGGCGCGCATGATCGACGCCAGAGGCGACCAGATACTGCTGGCTTTCCCCGGGACTGAGATTGCGGAGGGAGACCACCCGCAGCAGCTCCCGCCAGGCCGGGTCGGCGCGCCAGGCCGCGGTTGGCGGGTTCCGGCTAGCGAGCACCGTCACGGCATCCGACGGCAAGCGCGGCAGCAGGTGGATACGCACCCAGTCGTCCAGTGGCGCGATCCGCTCGTACGAATCGATCAGGACGACGAGCCGACCATCCGTCGGCGCGCCGTCGATGCGACCGTCGCCGGCAGGCACATGCAGCACGCCGCCCAACCCGTCGAGGACCCCCGGTGGGGTGGGGACGAGGTCGCGTCCGTCCAATCGGACGACTGTGGCATCGGCCCGCGTCGCGATTCGACCGAGTACGTCGAGCAGGCTCGTCTTGCCGATTCCCGCCGGCCCGTGCAGGTAGAGCACCGAGAACGGCGGTTCGTCGGCTGCCAGCGCAGCTCGGAACAGCTCGATCTCGGCTGCCCGCCCGACGAAGCGGCGCCCCCGGCGGGACGTCAGCACGTCGCCGAGCGTGCCGACCGACCGCGTCTCGGCCATGCCGGCACCCTAGGAGTGGAGCATCGAGAACTTCTAGGCCGCCGCCGTCATGGAGATCGGTCGCCGACCAGCGCCTTGGGTCCGTGGCTGAACTTGCGCCAGATCCAGCTGGCTGGCACGTGCTGCTCGGCCACGACGTACGCGCCGACGTCGTCCATGAGCAGCGTCGAGTCGAGCGAGCGCCGGGCGCTCGACCAGCCGAGGAGCAGGATCTCATCGTCCGGCTCGACCACGAAGTCGTCCTGTGGCGCCAGCATGCTCTCGTCGCCGCGCAGCACCAGGAGCGCGACCGCAGACAGTCGCTCATCGCGGTCGACGGGGTCGCGCAATAGATCGCGGAGCTGAACCTCTCCCGCCTCGACCCAGGGGTAGACCGCGGGCGCCTCTTCGGCGGTGAGCCGCACCTTCCAGGGTGACTGCAGGTGGATCCCGCAGCGCTGTGTCATTCGGCCGATCAGGTCTGCTGCCCACGCGTCGCCCAGCGACGGCATCTCGCGCAGGAAGCGTCGCAGCAATGGGGTGCTGAGCTGTGCGTAGACCTCGCGCGCTACGACCTGCGTCGGCTCGAGCAGCGTGTCTATGTCCACGCTGGCAAACAGCGGTGTGCTGGTCAGCTTGTTCTGCCGGGCGACGATGAACAGCGTCGGATTGATGCGGCGTACGGCGGCGACGAGCGACAGGTTGGTCGTGTCGTTGTCCGTTCCCGCGACGAACGCCACCGCACTCTCGAGATTCGCGCGGGCCATGACGCCCGGCTCTGAGGCGTCGCCGGTGAGCACCGCGTCGTCGCGATCCTCCGGCGCCTCCGCCTCGATGATCGTGACCTCGAGCCCTTCGGCGCGCAGGTCCTCGGTCAGCGCGCGGCCGAATCGTCCGTACCCGCACACGATCCAGCGGCCGTCGCGTGGTGGCCGCCCCCGAGGTGGTAGCTCGGCCCCGGGTCCGCTCTCCAGCCAGCTCAGCAGCTGGTATGACGCGGGCGCGTGCAACTCCAGACGCAGTCGGTCGCCGAAGCGGTCGAACGGGTTCACCACGCTCGGCGTACCGAATGCCCGCATCCGCTCGCTGATCGCGGGTGACGTCGAACGCGCAATCACCGGCACGTCTGGGCGCAGCAGCGCTGCTGTCATGCTGACGGCGAGATTCGCCTCGTCGTCATTGGTGAGCGCGATGACTCCCTCGCACCACTGATGCTGCAAGCCCGCGTGTTCAAGCTGGCCGGGATCGCGGGCGTCACCCACCAGGCCCGGCACATCCGCGCGGAAACCGCTGAGCTCGAGGTCGTCGATGCGCACGTCGGAGATGTCCAGCACGACGAATCGCCGATCCAACGCGTCGAACGACCGCCCGAGCAGCTTGCCCGAACGGCCGTACCCAGCGATCAACAGGAAAGGCTCACGCAGGCGCGCCACCTTCCGCCGGAAGTGTTGCAGCGCCAGCGCCTGCCGGAACGGGCGGTCCTGTATCAGTGCGAGCAGCGACCCGATCGCGTACGCCCAGCCGATGACCGTGAGGTAGATGGCGATCGTCACCCAGAGCCGTTGCCCGTAGGTGAAGGCGTGCGGGATCTCGCCGAAACCGATCGTCGACGCGGTGAAGCTCATGAAGTAGAACGCGTCGAAGAACCCCATGCGGTACGGCTGCCCTTCCCCATCCACGCCAGGGATCATCGTGAGCCCGACAACGCTGACCGCGAAGATGACGATGAGGATGATCAGCGGTGTCCGCATGCGCCGCATCATCAGGAAGATGGCCGTCGATTCGGTCGCGGCCGGGACATCCGGCGGTCGGCGGCGGCGCGGCCCGGCGTCGCGGCCGAGGACGTGCAACCAGTAGGCGAGCAGGGGATTGGCCACTGCGCCTCCCGCTATCGACGCTGGTACGACACCGTCTCGACGACCAGCAAGATGACCGAGACGACGTTGGCGACGAGAGCGCCGCCGGACAGGGAGACCACGCTGGCCGTTGCCTCGGCCGTGAGACCTTCAGAAGTGATGTACACGGCGTACCCCCACACCAGTGCGGCGGCAATGAGCTGAAGGTCGGCAACCAGGCTGGTAGCCAAGTGGACGGCGCCGATCTGCGTGCGGTCGCCGAACTTCAGTACGGTCGCGATGAGATTGACGATGATCGCCGCGAAGAGCTCGTAGACGTTGTGGAGCTCTGGGTCGGAGATGTCGCCGATGAAGAAGCCGAAGTTCAACGTTGCTGCGAGCAGCACGAAGAAGCCGAACACCACCTTCTCGAGGTTCATCCAACCTCCGTGTCCCCGCGCCGCACGCGGTGCACACGCTAGCTCCTGCCCTGCATCGCCGCAGGTCCTCGTGCCGGGAGGTTAATCGCTACCCGGGGTGCCCGCTGCCACGTCTACCCTGGCCCGGTGAATCGCGTCGCTGCGGCCGTCGCTCCCGCTCGGCTGGGCGTTGGGTTCCGCTGGCTGCTGGCCTCGTCGTCGGCGAGCAACCTCTGCGACGGGATCGCCGACCGGGTGGACCGGCGGCTCATCGTGATCGTCGTCGACGTGCTGCGACATCGCGATCCCCAGTCGCGTTCCAGCGATGACTTCGCCACCCGCACCGAGTCTTACCTACATGAATGAAGCGCTACAACAGCTCCTCTCCCGTCACGTGTCGGCCGGCACGATTCCGGGCGCGGTCGCCGTTCTGGGATCGGACGACGCCGAGGTCGTTGCCGTCGGCCTCGCGTCGGTCGACGGTGAACCGATGCGTGCTGACGCCATCATGCAAATCCAGTCGATGACCAAGCCGGTGACGGCCGTCGCCGCGCTGCGCTTGGTCGAGGCGGGACAGCTCCAGCTCGATGAGAGCCTCGAGCGGTGGCTGCCGGAGCTCGCCGACCGCCGGGTGCTCTCTCGTCCCACAGCCGACCTCGACGACACCGTGCCGGCCGACCGGCCCATCACGCTGCGCCACCTGCTGACATGTACGAGCGGGTACGGCATGGTGCTCGGAGATTCTCCGCTGCAGCGCGCTATGGCCGAGAACGGCACCGAGGCGGGGGCCGAGCCGCCTGCACTGGGCGCTGACGAATGGCTCGGACGATTGTCGGAGCTTCCACTTGCCTTCCAGCCGGGGAAGGGGTGGCGGTACCACCACTCGTACGCCGTGTTGGGGATCCTGCTCGCGCGGGTGACCGAACGGCCGCTCGGCGAGCATCTCGCCGACGACGTATTCACGCCGCTCGGAATGGTCGACACCGCATTCTGGGTGCCAGAGGACAAGCTCGATCGCCTCCCGCCGGCGTACCGGCTCGGCGACGACGGCCTCATCGAGATCGAGCCGGCCGGCGGCGGCTTCTACGCGGGTGCTCCGGCGTTCGACGTGAGCCACGGCGAGCTCGTCTCGACGGCAGGCGACTACCTGCGTTTCGCGCGCATGCTGGCCGCGGGAGGCCGTGCCAACGGGACGCCGATGATCTCGGCGGCCCACCACGCGCTGATGACCACCGATCAGGTGCCCGTGGCCAGCAAGGCGGCGGACAGCTTCTTCCCGGGCTTTTGGGACGAGACCGCCTGGGGCTTCGGCCTCGGCATCACGACCTCGGGTGACCATGCCGGGCGGTACGGCTGGTCCGGTGGTCAGGGCACCGACTTCTTCGTCGACCCCGACGGCACGATCGGCATCCTTCTCACGCAGGTCGAGCTGGGCCCGCAGGTCTTTGCGATTGCTCAGGAGATTCAGGCCCTGGCGCCGTCATGAGCACGCTGCGTGAGCCTGGTCGAGCACAATAATCGCGTGGAGTTCGACGAGGGCGCACAGACGTGACGGACGAAGCGGTCCGCCTCGTTCGTGCCGAGCTGCCGCTGATGGACGCGGCCCTCACGGGAGACGATGCGCTGGCCCGGGCAATCGGATCCGTCGTCGTGCCCGGGTGGGTGACGTTCCCCCAGGCGCTGCAGCACACTCGGGATCACCTTGCGGCACAGCCCAATGCATCGGCCTGGGGCGCTCGGTTCTTCCTCGCGGGCCATCCGGCCGAACTCGTCGGCTGGGGTGGCTTCAAGGGACCGCCGAAGGATGGCGTCGTCGAGCTCGGATACGAGATCGCCGAAAGCCGACGCGGTCGTGGACTGGCCACCGCGGCAACTCGAGCCATGCTCGCCGAGGCGTTCTCGACGAATGAGGTGACCTCAGCTATCGCCCACACGCTGCCGGAACGGAACGCCTCGACGCGCGTCCTCGAAAAGGCCGGGTTCCGGTTCGACGGAGACGACGACGAGGACGGCGAGTACGTCTGGCGTTGGAGACGAGACCGGACGCCGACTACGAGCTGATCGCACTAGCCAGCTCGCGCTGGGGCGGTCGTCGACCGGACCGCTCCTCGCCAGGCAGGCAGCAGCCGGCTCAGGGTGTTGAAGCAGCGCAGCTCCAGCTCGGCAGTCTGCGGGTACTCATCCTTGTCGATCATGTTCTTGTCGAGACACTCGGCCATGAGCCGCTCGGCCTGCGGTTCCATCCACGTGCTGACGAACGTCGCCAGATTGAGGCGCGCGTTCCCGTCCAGCATCAGATCGTCATGAATGATCTGGTACGCGACGTCCGGTGGCAGCTCGTCGTCGAGAAGGTGATGCCGCGGAATGCCTTCCGTCTCGAGCCTGAAGATCGGTGGTGGCGCAAGAGGTCGGTCGGGGGCTTCGGTCCCTCGGGATGCTCAGGGCCATCGCAGTGCGCTCCTCATCTCACGCTGGCCGGAACGGGTGGAGCTCGTCCTCACCGGGACGCACGACACCCCAGCTGGACTCTGGGACCTCGTTCCACGCATCTTCGACATCGCCGAGCGGCTCGGAAACCACCAGCCGCGCTTCATCGCTGACTTGCGCAAGGACAGCGAGGTCCGGATGGAGCTTTCGCAGTGCCGTCACCGCAGTCGAGTAGAAGAGCGATCGTGACCGGCCCTCGCTCGAGTACCGAAATGCCCAGATCGACGCACCGTCTGTCGTTGCCACCGTCATCTGGATCGGGTGCTCGATGCCGTGTCGGCGACCGACGTCCTCGATGACGCCAACCGCACCCTCTACGGCCTTGGGTGGATCGTCCATCAATCCCAGGGTGAGGGCGAGAAAGAAGAAGGCTTCCGAGTCGGTCGAACCCTCGATGTCGAGATACAGCGATGGGTCGATGGCCAACATGAGGTCGCGCTTGACCTCGTGAAAACCGGTGATCGCGCCGTTGTGCATCCACAGCCACTGGCCATATCGGAACGGATGGCAGTTGCTCTGTTGGACCGGGGTTCCGGTTGACGCACGAATGTGAGCAAAGAGAAGTCGGGTCCGAATCTGGGTCGCGAGTTCGCGCAGGTTTCGGTCGTTCCATGCGGGCTCGATGCTCTTGAAGACTGCCGGCGTGTTTCCCTCGCCGTACCAACCGATGCCGAACCCGTCACCGTTCGTGGTCTCGACGCCGAGCCGTGAGTGCAAGCTCTGGTCGATCAAGGAATGCTTGGGTCGAAAGAGCAGCTCTTCGGCCAGGAGCGGATCGCCGGAGTACGCCATCCATCGACACATGGTTCCCCGCTTCCATTCGGCTGACGTCAGCACATCGGGAGATGTGCGTATTCGAATCACCCGTTGGGGATGACCGGGGTGAGCTTCCCTTCCCTCAGTGCGAATCGCGGGCTACTCGGTCGCCGGTGGAGCCGACGAGGAAGTCCAGGTCTGCGCCCGTCTCCGCGCCCATGACGGTGCGCACGTAGAGCTGCTCCCAGCCGCGCGCCGGCCGGGCCACGGAGTCCGTCATCGCCTGCGATGGCGAACGACGATCGAACTCTGATGGCGGTACGTCGACATCGATACGCCGTCGCTCGACGTCGAGAACGATCGGGTCGCCGGTGCGCACGCGGCTCAGCGGGCCGCCAGTCGCGCCCTCGGGTGAGACATGCAGCACCACCGTGCCGTACGCCGTGCCGCTCATGCGCCCGTCGCAGACCCGCACCATGTCGCGCACGCCCTGCTGCAGGATCTTCGACGGCAGCGGCATGTTGGCGACCTCGGGCATGCCCGGATAGCCGCGCGGCCCGCAGCCTCGGAGCACGAGCACCGAATCAGGATCGACGTCGAGATCGGGATCGTCGATACGAGCGTGCACGTCTTCGATCGAGTCGAACACAACCGCGCGCCCGCGATGCTGCAACAGCTGCGGTGTCGCCGCGGCCGGCTTGATGACGGCGCCGGCGGGCGCAAGCGTGCCGTACAGCACCGCGATGCCCGCCTCTGGCTGCAGCGGTTGCGAGCGGACGTGGATGACGTCCTCGTTCCAGATCTGCGCGTCCACGACAGACGAAACCAGCGGCCGGCCCGTCACGGTCAGCGCCTCGGCGTCGAGCAGATCTCTCACCTCGCGCAGCACCGCGTGCAGCCCGCCGGCCCGATGGAAGTCCTCCATCAGATGCCGTCCGGCCGGTTGCAGGTCGACGAGCAGCGGTACGCCGGTGCCGATGCGATCGAAGTCGTCGAGCGTGAGCGGAACACCGAGCCGGCCGGCGATCGCGAGGAGGTGCACGATCGCGTTAGTGGATCCACCGAGTGCTGCAAGCGCCACGATGGCGTTGCGGAACGAGCCCGACGTCATGACCTGGCTGGGCCGCCGCTCCGACGCGATCATCTCCACGATCAGGCGGCCGCTGTCGTGTGCCCGCTCGAGCAACCGGCTGTCGGGAGCCGGTAACCCAGCCGTCCCCGGCAACGTCATCCCGAGCACCTCGACGAGCAACCCCATCGTCGACGCCGTCCCCATGGTGTTGCAGTGCCCGCGGCTGCGGATCATCGCGGACTCCGACTCGAGGAAAGCCGCTTCCGACAGCGTGCCGGCGCGCACCTCCTCGCTGAGCCGCCAGACATCGGTGCCGCAGCCCAGCGGCGTACCGCGGAACGTCCCTGTCAGCATCGGTCCACCGGGAACGACCACCGCTGGCAGGTTCACCGACGCTGCTGCCATGAGCAGCGAAGGAATCGTCTTGTCGCAGCCGCCCAGCAGCACCACGCCGTCGATGGGATTGGCGCGCAGCATCTCCTCAGTCGCCATCGCGGCCATGTTTCGCCACAGCATCGACGTCGGCCGCACCTGCGTCTCGCCGAGGGACACGACCGGCAGGTTCAGCGGTACGCCACCCGCCTCCCAGACTCCGTTCTTGACCGCCGCCGCAATGTCATCGAGGTGGCTGTTGCACGGGGTCAGATCAGACGCGGTATTGGCGATCGCGATCTGCGGACGTCCCTCGAACGCAGAATTCGGCAGCCCGCGCCGCATCCAGGCCCGATGGATGTAGGAGTTGCGGTCCGAGCCGCCGTACCACCGTGCGCTGCGAAGAGTCGGCATCATCACCTCTCGGGGGTACGCAGAAGCGTGCGGATCCACAGATCGGTTAGCAGGGCGACGTACCGCTCCGGCGTCCAGCCCTGCGCGGTGATCCGCGAGAAGAACTCCGGTGCGTTGGTCGCCCAGACCAGGTCGGCCACGTCCTCGTCGGAGAGCTCGTCTCGCAGCTGCCCGGTGGAGCGCAGATCGGCGGCGAAGAGCGTCATGTTGGCGCGGCGGCGCTGGGCCAGGTGGTCGTGTAGCTGCGCGCACTCTGGGTCGGCGAGGGCGGCCTGCCCGAGTGCGTCGAGCAGTGGAGCGACCCGGGGCATGATGCGTCCGAGCGCCTGGGCGTAGACGACGAGCTTCGACCGGGCCGAGCCAGCCGCCCGAATGGGCCGTACGTAGTCGCGCTCGTCGGCACCGACGGGTTCGTCCGATGACCCCAGCGCCATGTCGATCACCGCGAGCATCAGCTGCGGCTTGCGTCCGACCGAGGCATACACGGTGTCGACATTGACCCCGGCGGCGGCCGCGATGTCCGCGACGCCGGTGGCGGCGTAGCCACGCGTGGTGAAGTGCTCCCGCGCCGAACGCAGCACCGCTTGCCGCGTCGCCGTCGCCTGTTCGCTGCGGACCCGAGAGTGGTAGCGCCGCTTGACGCTCTGTGGCATGAGACCTACCGTACCGACAGTCATCCGAAAACACTTCGGATGAAATGCGGCGACGTGCGACATGAGCGAGCACAGCAACGTTGTGGTCCGGCAGTCGGGCGAGGGGCCCGCAACATGGGCCATGGGCTCCCTGTTCGAGCACCTCGTCTCCGCCGAGGCCACCGAGGGCAGGCTCGATGTCTCACTGGTCACGCAGCCACCGGGGATCGCGACGCCGCTGCACAAGCACACCCACGAAGCCGAGGCGTTCTACATGTTGGACGGACCGGTCAGCTACCGCGCCGGGGACGAGCTGTCGGAGTTGGGCCCCGGCTTCTTCATCTGGCTCCCCCGGGAAGTACCGCACGCATTCCGCATCCGCGGCGACGCTCCCGCGCGTTTCCTGGCCTTCACCGCTCCGGGCGGCCTGATGAGCCTGTACGACGAGGTCGGCATCCCTTCACGCGAGCGTCGACTTCCCGGCTCCGATGGTCAGTCGGCAGAGGTCGAGTTCCCCAAGTGGGCCGAGGTCGGGCCCCGCTACGGGCTTCAGGTCGTGGGCCGGGCATCCCCGAGTAGCCAGCCAACGGGGCATCATTTCCCCTCATGCACCTCATGCGCATCGGGCCGGTCGGCGTCGAGAAGCCCGTGGTCCGCATCGACGATGCCACGTACGTCGACGTGTCCGACGTCACTGGCGACATCGATGGTGCGCTGCTCTCCGACGGCCTCGACGTGCTGCGCGTCATCGTGGCCGAGCGCGTCGCTGACGGCGTTGTGCAGCGTTTCGCCGGTGAGCGCATCGGGGCGCCGATCGCGCGGCCGCATCAGATCCTGTGCATCGGGCTGAACTACCGCGACCACGCGGCGGAGGCTGGGCAGCCGGTGCCGGACGAGCCCATCCTGTTCACCAAGTCGCCGAACACGCTGATCGGCCCGAACGATCCGGTCCGTCAGCCGCGCGGTTCCACCAAACTGGACTGGGAAGTGGAGCTCGGCATCGTCATCGGTCAGCGTGCGAGCTACCTCGCCGACACCGACGCTGCCCGCCACACGATCGCCGGCTACGTCGTCTGCAACGACGTCAGCGAGCGCTCGTTCCAGCTCGAACGCGGCGGCCAGTGGGTCAAGGGCAAGTCCGCCGAGACGTTCAACCCGGCCGGACCGTGGTTGGTGACGGTCGACGAGATCGAGGACGTGCTGCAGCTCGACATGTGGCTCGACGTCAACGGGGTACGCCGCCAGACCGGCAGCACCGCCACCATGGTCTTCGATCCGTACGAGCTGGTGCGCTATCTCAGCCAGTTCCTCGTGCTGGAGCCGGGCGACCTCATCAACACCGGCACGCCGCCCGGCGTCGGCATGGGGCAGCAGCCGCCGGTCTTCCTGCAACCCGGCGACGTGATGGAGCTCGGCATCGACGGCTTGGGGACACAACGTCAAGTGGTCCTGTCACCGCGATGAGCATGCGCGCGTTTGTCATCACTGGTCCGGGCCGCGCCGAGGTACGCGACGTCGCGCGCCCGGAGCCGAGAACCGACGAGGTGGTCGTCGACGTCGAACGCGCGGGAGTCTGCGGCACGGACGTCGAATTCTTCACCGGCGAGATGTCGTACCTGCACAGCGGCCAGGCGGCCTACCCGATCCGAATCGGCCACGAGTGGTCGGGGGTGGTCGCTGCCGTCGGCGAGGGCGTCGATCCATCCTGGCTCGGCCGGCGGGTCACCGGCGACACCATGCTGGGCTGCGGGCATTGCCAGCGATGCCTGCGCCGACGGCAGCACCTGTGCGCCGACCGGTTCGAGATCGGCATCCGGAACGGTTGGCCGGGCGCGCTGGCCGAGCAGCTTCCCGTCCCCGTCCGCGGCCTGCACCCGTTGCCGGACACGGTCGACCCGATGAGCGGCGCCCTCGTCGAACCCGGTGGCAATGCGCTGCGCGCTGTCCGCGGCGCCAACCTGAACGCGGGCGATCGATTGCTCGTGCTCGGACCGGGCACGATCGGACTGCTCGTCGGGCTCATCGCCGCGGCACAGGGAGTCGAGGTGCACCTGCTGGGACGCTCGCCCGAGTCGCTGGCCTTCCCTCGGTCGGTCGGGTTCGAGCACGTCTGGACGCGGGAGACGCTGCCGGCTGTGGCGTACGACGCTGCTGTCGAGGCGTCCAACGCGGCCGCGCTGCCCGCGCACGCCCTGGATGTTGTCGAGCCCGGCGGGCGCGTCGTCTACATCGGTCTCGCCGGCGAGCCGAGCCTCGTCGACACCCGCACGATCGCGCTCAAGGACGTCACGGCAGTCGGCGTGCTCAGCGCTTCGGGAGGGTTGTCCGGGGCGATCGATCTCTACGCCTCCGGCGCCGTCGACCCACGACCGCTGGTCGCTGCGACTGTCGGACTCGAAGACGTCGCCGACGTCCTCGCCGGGAAGCGGCGACCCGACTGGGGCGACGCGCCAAAGATCCACGTGGACCCGCGGCAATGAGGGAATTCGACGGACTGGTCGCTGCCGTCACCGGCGGCGCGAGCGGCATCGGTGCCGCGACCGTGGCAGCACTGCGCGAGCGCGGCGCGACAGTCGCCAGCCTTGACGTCAGTGCGCAAGCAGACGATGGAGCCGACCTGGCCGTTCCCTGCGACGTGACCGACGACGCGTCGGTACGCGATGCGGTCGCGATGGTTGTCAACCGGTTCGGTCGGCTCGACATCCTGGTGAACAACGCCGGCATTGGCGCCGTGGGCGATGTCGCCGCCAACTCCGACGACGAGTGGCACCGGGTGTTCGACGTCAACGTCGTCGGCATGGCTCGTCTGTCGCGTGCTGCGCTGCCGTACCTCGCCGCCTCACCACACGGCACCATCGTCAACACCTGCTCGATCGTGGCCGTGGTAGGCGTACGTCAGCGGGCGCTGTACTCCGCGAGCAAGGGAGCAGTCGCTGCGCTCACACTGGCGATGGCAGCCGACTGCATCGACCAGAGCATCCGCGTCAACGCCGTCGTACCCGGAACCGCTGACACGCCGTGGGTCGGCCGGTTGCTGGAGGCGGCCGACGATCCCGATGCTGCAGCGGCGGCGCTTCGCGCTCGACAGCCCATGGGTCGCCTCGTCACTGCGGCAGAGATCGCGCATGCCATCGCGTACCTCGCGAGTCCGTTGTCCGCTTCGACGACGGGAACTCTGCTCGGCGTCGACGGTGGCATGACGGGCGTGCGCTAGCTGCGCGACCGAATCCGGTCGAGGCCGTCGAGGATCAGGTCGAGGCCGAACAGGTACTCGTTGCCGTAGTCGTACCCGGGCCGGAGGACGTACTCCGTCGCCATCTCGGTGAGGTGCGGAAACGCGTCGATGGTGTTCGAGTCGAGAATGTTCTGGGCAACAGCCGTTGCCTCGTCTGGTGATTGGAACGGCAAGCTCGCTTCCTGCAGTGCGAACCCGTAGATGTAGCTGTCGATCAGCGAGAAAGCATGCGCGGCCATCTCCACCGAGAAGCCCGCATCTCGCAGGACTCCGATCACAGCATCGTGATGCCGCAGCGTCGCGGAACCGGGGCTGGCCCGTGAATCCAGCAGGCCGAGCGCCCAGGGATGACGATGCAGCACCTCACGCACAGAGCTGGCCCGCGCCCGCATCGCGTCAGCCCAGTCCATGTCAGAGGTGGGCAGGACGATCTCGGCGAAGACGGCGTCCACGAGGCTGTCGAGCAGGTCGTCCTTGTTCGTGACGTAGTGGTAGAGCGACATCGCCTCGATGCCGAGCTGCTGGGCGAGCGTGCGCATGCTCAGCGACCCGACGCCGCGTTCGTCAGCCAGCGCCACTGCGGTGCCCACGACCCGCTCTCGGGTGAGCGGTCTACTCCCACGTCGCATTGACAGCCTTACGGTGTATGGTTAACTTACCGTGTAAGGCTAACGCAGAGGAGTATGGGATGGAAGCACGTCGGGGCACCATGCGGGTGGAGGTCGGCATGAACGAGGGCGTGACGATGCCGGCAATCGTCCAGGACGGGTACGGCTCAGCCGACGTGCTCGAGCTGCGGGAGATCGCGCGTCCGCAGGTCGCGGACGACGAGGTGCTCCTTCGCGTGCATGCAGCTGGCGTGGACCTCGGCGTCTGGCACCTCATGACGGGCCTGCCCTACCTGGTCCGACCCATCCTGGGGCTGCGGCGGCCCAAGAACCCGGTCAGAGGTCGCGAGGTCGCCGGTCGGATCGAGGCCGTCGGCGCGACCGTGACGAGGTTCCGCCCGGGCGACGAGGTCATGGGGATCGGCGAGGGCACCTTCGCCGAGTACGCGAGTGTGCGTGCGGACAAGTTGGCGCCGAAGCCGGTCAACCTCACCTTCGAGCAGGCCGCGGCTGTCCCCATCTCGGCAACCACGGCGCTGCAGGCCCTTCGCGACAAGGGACGCGTGCAGCCGGGCGATCGCGTGCTGGTCATCGGCGCGTCGGGTGGAGTCGGCACGTTCGCCGTCCAGCTCGCCAAGGCGTCCGGCGCGCACGTGACCGGTGTCTGCTCCACCGCCAAGATGGACCTGGTCCGATCGCTCGGCGCCGAGCACGTCGTCGACTACACCCGCGAGGACATCGTCGACGCGCGGCGTCGGTACGACCTCATCCTCGACTGCGGCGGTCGGCGTTCGGTATCGCACCTGCGGCGCGCACTCGCCCCTCGCGGCACCCTCGTGATCGTTGGCGGCGAAGGTGGCGGGCGCTGGACCGGCGGCTTCGGGCGCGGATTCCGGGCCGCTGCACTGTCACTGTTCGTCCGGCAACGGCTGCGCGTGCTCGTCGCGACCGAGAGGGGCGACGACCTGCGCACGCTCAGCGAGCTCATCGAGGAGGGCAAGGTCACCCCGGTCGTCGATCGCACGTATCCGCTGCCCGACGCGCCAGCGGCCCTTCGTTACCTGAAGAGCGGCTCGGTTCGCGGAAAGCTCGTCGTCACCGTCCCGTGAGTGACGGCGATACGCCCCGAGTACGGACGATACGCCCCCTACAACAGGCGTATCACCCGAAATGATCACGTATACGTGATCATTTCGGTGGCAGGATCGGGCTGTGGACACGCTGACCAACGAGGAGATTCGCGAGGCGGGGCTGACGGACTGGCGCAAGCTGGCGCAGCCGCTCTACGCCACGTTCCGGACGCCGGACTACGCCGCCGGCGCGGCGTTCGTCACCGCGGTGACCGATCTGGTCGAGGCCGAGAACCAGCACCTCGAGCTGCGGTTGGCGCGGGGCTTCGTCGACGTCATCGTGGGGACCCGGCAGGACGGGCTCTGGGTCACGCCCACAGACGTCACGCTGGCGCAGCAGATCAGCCAGCTCGCCCGCGACAGTGGGCTCGCCGCCGAGCCGACCGCCGTCGCCCAGCTCGAGATCGCGCTCGATACGGCACACGAGGACCGCATCGGACCTTTCTGGGCGGCCCTGCTCACCGGCGACCCGAGCAACAAGATCCACGACGCGGTCCTCGACCCCTCCGGTCGCGTGCCCGCCATGTGGTTTCAGCCAACTGACGAGCACGAAACCCCGCGCCAGCGGTGGCACTTCGACCTCTGGCTGGCTCCCGAGGTTGCGGACGAACGAATCGCGACCGCTGTCGACGCCGGCGGGGCTGTGGTCGACGACACGTCGGCGCCATCCTTTACCGTCCTCGCCGACCCGGACGGCAACCGCGTCTGCATCTGCACGACGTTGGATCGCACGTGACGCGGACCGGCATGCGCCGCTACGACCGCGCGGTCGCCTTCGGCTTCAGGGTGCCCACCCACGCGTAGCCGTGGTCGAACCATTCGCGCAGCTCGTCGGTGTTCGCCAGGAGCCCAGCCGGGACCTCGACGTACTCCTTCATGACCCGGCCGTGCTGCTCGACCGCTCCGGTGGCGTAGGTCGCGACGAAATCGGCCCTGCGGTCGGGCGGCAGGCGCAGAGCCATGGCTCCGCCGGGATCCAGGAAACTGAACATGTGCCCGTTGCGGGACGTGTACGGCATCGTCGCGCCCTTGAGCTGGGCGCCGGGAGTCCCAGCCACGAGGGTCTCGTAGAGTGCCAGCGCCTCGGCCGGCCCCTCGTAGCGAGTGTTCGCCGCCACGTCAACCGCTCCTGCCGGTGATCGGTGTCGCGTCCGGTCCTATCGAAACATCGTGGGGTTGTCGATACTCGCAGCGTGATGGAGGGCCAGCCCACGGTGCGAATCCGGCTGAGCTCGGCCGTCGCGGTTGACCTGGCCGCGGGGACGCTCACCGGACAGGCGCTGGGCAGCCGCAAAGCCCGGACGCTGCTCGCGCTGCTGGCCGCCGAGCGCGGACGTCCGGTACCGATCGACCGGATCGTCGAGACCCTGTGGCCGGAGCGACCACCTGCCGACCCTGCAGCCAACGTGGCGACACTGGTCAGTCGAACCCGCCGGCTCCTCGGCCCGGACGTGATCACCGGTTCGGGCCGCATGTACGGCCTGACGAACGGCGGGCGATGGCGGGTCGACCTCGACGAGGCGGCTCGCTTCGGTGCCCAGGCGGCCACCCGGGTCGGGGCGGGTGAGTACGTGCTCGGCGCTGCTGCGGCGCGCGCCGCTCTCGACCTGCTGGGGACCCAGCCGGCCCTGGTCGACGAGGACGATGCCGACTGGGTGGCGGCGGTCCGGCGCGAGGCCGATGGGCTGCGCCGGACTGCGGCGCATCACCTCGCCGTCGCGCTCACCGTGCTCGACCCGGCGGCGGCCGTGCGAGTCGCCACCGACAGCACCACTCGGGACCCATTCGACGAGCGCGCGGTACGTGACCTGATGAGGGCATTCGTGGCCGACGGTCGGTCGACGGCCGGTCTTGCCGTGTACGACGGGCTGGTCCGAAGGCTTCGCGACGAGCTCGGTACCGCCCCTGACCGCGGGACGTCCGAGCTGCACGTCGCCCTGCTTCGGGAGAGCGACCTGCCGCAAGAACGTCCCGCGCGAGCCCCGCGTGAGGAGCGGGTGATGCTGCTCGGCCGCGAACCCGAGCTCAGCCGCGTCGAGCAAGCGTGGACGGCGGTCGGAGGTACGGACGGGCAGGGCCTGCTGCTGGTCGTCGGCGAAGCCGGCATTGGCAAGACCCGGCTGCTGGACGCGATCGCCGAACTCGCGGACCGAACCGGCGGCGCCGTGCTGCGCGGGCGCTGCCATCCCACGGAACGTTCCCTGTTCCTGCAGCCGTACGTCGACGCGTTGCGGCCGGGACTGCTGGGAACGTCCGCCGACGCGCTGGCCGACCTGGTCCGCGACCATGCGGCTGCCTGGGTGTCGCTGGTGCCCGAGCTTGCGACCGTGCTGCCGGGGACACCGCCGCTGCCGGCCGACGTCGACCTCCAGCGCCGGCAGGCGTATGACGCCGTAGCCGCCGTGCTGCGCCGACTGTCTCGCGATCGACCGGTCCTCCTGGCCATCGACGACCTCCAGGAGGGCGGTGCGGCGACCATCGACCTGCTCGGCTACCTCGCCGGGCGGCTGGTCGGGACCCGGGTGTTGCTGGTGGCCGCGCTGCGCAGCGAGAACGCTGCGCTAGCCGACCAGCTGGCCGACCGGAGCACCCGACTGCCGCTCAGTCCGCTGCCGCGCTCGGCGGTGGACGCCCTCGCCGCGGCCGCCGGCCTGGCTGGGCGTGGCGAGCAGGTGATGGCGCGGACTGCCGGCCACTCCCTGAGTGTCGTGGAGTACCTGCGTGCCCTCGCCGCTGGCCATGCCGGCGTCCCGGACTCGCTGGCGGATGCCGTCCTTACCCGCGTCGGTCGGCTGGACGCGGACACCCGCGCCGTCGTCGAGGCTGCTGCCGTGCTGCGGCACCGCCTCGACCCGCGGATGGTCGCGGCGCTGGTCGAGGCGTCGGAGCTCGCCACCACTCGCCGCTGCGAGGAGCTGGCTCGAGTACGGCTGCTCGTCCGCAGCGACGACCGCTACGAGTTCAGCAACGACCTCCTGCAGGAGTGCGTCTACGCCGCGCTACCGCCGGCCCTCGCGGCGGCATACCACCGCCGGGCCGCCGACCTCACGAGCGACCAGCCCGAGGTCATGGCCGAGCACGCGTATGCCGCCGGCGACCAGGCTCGTGCCGCGCAGGGCTGGCTGCTCGCCGGCGAGACGGCGCTGCGCCGCTCGGCGGTGGAGGACGCTCGGGGCCTGCTCGATCGGAGTCTGAGCGTGTCGTCGGCATCGCCGGACGTGCGCGCCCGGGGCCTCCTCGCCCATGCGCGCGTCCACGAGGCGGGGATGGAGTGGGATTCCGCGATCGCCGACATCGACGCGGCTCTCGGCCTGGCTCGTGGGGTCGGCGACAGGCGGCTGCAGATGGCGGCCCTGCGCGCTCGCGGTGGTGATGCGGCAGTGGGAGCGCGACGACCGGACGATGAGCTCGCCCGCCACATCGAAGATGGATTGCAGCTGGCGGCGGGACTGGGCGACCGTCGGGCGGAGGCCGACTTCGCCGGCCGACTGAGCGTGCTCGAAGCCAGTCACCTGCGGCTGACCTCGGCACTCGCGCGGGCCGAGCAGGCGGTGGCCCGCGCGCGTTCGGCCGGCTCGGCGGACGGCGTGGTGTTCGCCCTCGACGGGCTCAAGACGGTCTGGTGGTATCTCGGCGACCCCGAACGGTTGGCTGCCGTGATCGCCGAACTCGAGCCGCTGCTGCGCGACCGAGGCGAGACCTGGCTACTCCAATGGGTGGTCTTCGAGGCGGCGTTCGTCCCGGCGGCCCGCGACGATTGGCCGGAGGCAGCGGCGCGCATGGCCGACGCGAGGGAACTCAACCGGCGCAGCGGCTTCCCGGCGTATGCCGGGTTCCTGCAGGCCTATGAGGGCTGGTTCGCTCGCCTGGCCGGGGACCTCGACCGAGCGCGCTGGCTGGGGCGTTTGGCGGTCGCGGTGACTGAGTCGGTCGGCCACCCGTGGTGGTACGCCAGCGCTGCTGGCCTGCTCGCAGCCACCTTGATCGAGACGGGCGAGTGCGCCGAGGCCGAGGAGGTGGCCCGTCGCGGCCTGGCCGCGCATCCGTCGATCGCTCCGGCGGAACGGCTGGGCTGCGTCGCAGCGCTCGCCGCGCTTGCCGACGACGACGCCCTTGTCGAGGCCACTCGCCTGCTTGGCGCTGTCGACTGCCCACCGGGTCAAGCCTGGGTGCTCGGAGCGGACAGCTATCTCCTCGTCGCGCAGGCTGCTGCCGACCGCGGCGACGCCGACGAGGCGGCGCGGGTCATCGCTCCGCTCGAGGGGGCCACCACGCATACGTGGGCAGCCGTAAGAGACCGGCTGATGCCCTACAGCAACTCGATAACGAGCTGAGCAGCGCGTGCAGCGCCGTCGTATGGCACCGGCAGGTAGTCCGTGGGCGTTCGCAGCGCCGCGACCAGCTCGTCGGCGATTCGCTCCGGCGCAGCGTCGCGAAAGTCCATGGCCCGGCCGGCGCGATGCCGCTCGAGTCGGTGCCGCACGTGGACCTGCTGCTCGAAGTGGTGTCCGAGCGGAAAGTAGAGGAATGGCCTCCCTGCCGCGGTCAGCTCCATCGTCGTGCTGAGGCCGCCCTGGACCACGGCCACGTCGCAGGCCGCGTGGTGCAGGTCGAGGTCGGGCAGGAAGCCGTGCACCTCCACGCCGGGCGGGGCGTCGAGTGATGCCGGATCGATGCGCGGCCCGGCCACGACGACCATTCGCAGGCCGGCGATGCGGTCGCGGGCATCCGGATACGCCGCGATCACGCGGCGCAGCAGGTGCCCGCCGACTCCGGAGCCGCCGACGCTGACGACGCAGACCACCTCGTCATCGGCGTACCCGAGCTGCCGGCGCAGCGCGTCCCGGCCAGCAGGATCGGGGCGCTCGCCCATGACGTACCCGGCGAAGTCGAAATGCTTCTCGGTCCAGGTCCGCGCGCTGGGAAGTCCCGGTCCGAGCGGCCGCTCCACGACGTCCTCGGGGTCGCCAACGAAGACCGATCGGTCGCGCAGCCTCGGGAACCGGGCCACGTGCTCGACCATCTCGGCGTTGTAGTCGGCCGTGAGCGCCGCCTCTCCGTCGCCGCCGTCGGACGTCGGCATCCAGCCGACGAAGTCCGTCATCCACACGAACGGCGCCCGCTTGAGCTCCGGGTTCTCGTGCAGGAAGTAGTCGAGGTCCCACGCCTCATCGCCGACCCAGAGGTCGAAGGCCTCCCGCTCGACCAGGTCGTCGAACACCATGAAGTTGTTGACCAGCACCTCGTCCATCCGGCGTACGGCTTGAAAGGCGTGCAGGTCGTGCTCACCCGACTCGGACTCGAAATGCCGCGACTCATTGGCCAGTAGCCGAGATGCGGGATGCACGGTCTCGCCGCGCCGCTCGAGGAAATCGGCGACCGGAGACTGGGTCAGCCACGCGATCTCGAGGTCGGGCCGATGCATGCGGATCGCGTCGGCGATGGCGAGGTCGCGGCGGACATGTCCCAGGCCAATTGGTGAGCTCAGGTAGAGCAAGCGCGGCCGCCGCTGCCAGCTGGTCGTCCAGCGCCGTGACGGTGCCGGAGAGGCGGTCACCCGGTCGACGAACCGCTTGATCGCCCGGTTCACCACGATCGGGGTGCGCGCCATCGGCAGGTGTCCGGAGCCCGCGATCACCAGGTGCTCGGCGCCCGTAAGGCGCACCAGGTTCTCCATCCGCGCCTGCGGCTGGCAGCGGTCGTCGGTGCCCTGGATCACGAGCACCGGCTGTGTCAACGCAGCCAGTAGCGCTTCGCCCTCCTCGGCGGAGTCCACATACCGCGCGCTGCCGTGCTCGGCGAGCATGCACTCCACGCTCGTCTCGAGGGCGAAACCGACGACGTCCTCGAGCTGCTTGGTGGAGTGCGACTCGGGCAGCATCTCGCCGAAGAAGAACTGCGCGTACTCCGGCCAGTGGTCGCGCCAGAAGTGCCGGTTGGTCTTGTACCAGCCGTCGTAGGAGTCCAGCTCCTCGTCGAAATGCTCCGCCGCCTCCAACCGGTAGGGCATCGGCGGCGTCTGGTCCTTGATCCACGGTGCCACCGTCACCACACCGAGCACCCGGTCAGGGTGGAGCGAGCCAACGAGAAGGGCATGCCAAGCACTCACGCAGATGCCGACCAGCACCGCTCGATCGACGCTGAGATGGTTCATGACGGCGATGGTGTCGTCGACGAACGCCACGTCGTCGTACGCCGCGGGATCGGCTGGCCTGTCGGACCGTCCGTTGCCGCGCGGATCGATCGTGATGACCCGGTAGTGCTGCGCCAGGTAGGGCACCTGGGCCTTCCACGCTCGGCTGTGCACGATCGAGTCGACTGGTACGAAGACGACGGTGGGCCGCTGCCTCCCGTGCTGGTGGAACGCGAACGTTTCGTAGCCGATCTTGACGCCGTCTCTGTCGACGTACCCCTGCTCGTCCGGCTCCCGACCCCGCATGGCCGTCTCCTCCCCGGTGACGCTCCACCCTGGCCTCGGCTCCTTGCAACGGGGTTGCAATCGCTCTGCAAGGGGGCCGGCGCAGCGTGTGGCCTCAGCATCCACCCGGGATGCCTTGCCGAGATAGACATGGCCGGGGAGGCCCAGATGACCACGATCGAAGAAGCACCGGCGCCTGCGATCGACATGGACGCCCTGATGGCGTTCGTCGGGAAGTTCGTCGGTGACCTCGGCGCGACCATCGGCGCCGGCAATGTCCAGCTAGGTGAGCGGCTCGGCCTCTACCGCGCCCTCGCCCAGGAGCCGAGCGACGCGCGCTCGCTCGCGCAGGCCACGGGGACCGACCCGCGGTACGTGGACGAGTGGCTGCGCGGCCAGGCGGCGGGTGGGTACATCGAGTACGACGCCGATACTGCGACGTACTCCATGACGCCGGAGCAGGCGTTTGCGCTCACTGACCCGTCGGGGCCGGTGTTCTTGCCCGGGGCCTTCGAGCTGGCGCTCGGCGCGCTGAAGGCGCAGGACGAGATCGAGCAGGCATTCCGTACCGGCGCCGGCTACGGCTGGCATCAGCATGACGATGACGTGTTCACCGGCTGCGAGCGGTTCTTCCGCCCCGGCTACCTCATGCACCTGCTGACCGAGTGGATCCCGGCGCTTGACGGCGTCACCGCCAAGCTCGAGCGGGGGATCCAGGTGGCGGACCTTGGCTGCGGCCACGGTGCGTCCACGCTGCTGATGGCCGAGGCGTTCCCGGCGAGCACGTTCGTCGGCACGGACTACCACACCGGATCGATCGAGGCCGCCAGGGAGCGGGCCGCGCAGGCACGCATCGAGGATCGGGTTCGGTTCGAGGTGTCCGGCGCTCAGAAGCTGGACGAGAACGGTCTCGGCCTGGTGACGACGTTCGACTGCCTGCACGACATGGGCGACCCGCTCGGCGCCGCTCAGCAGATCCGGCGCAGCCTGGCAGCCGACGGCACCTGGATGATCGTCGAACCCGCCGCCGGCGACACCGTGGAGTCGAACCTGAACCCGGTCGGGCGGGTGTTCTACAACTTCTCGACGTTCCTGTGCGTCCCCAGCGCGATGTCGCAGCCGGGCGGCTACGCCCTCGGCGCCCAGGCCGGCGAAGCTGCGATCCGCCAGGTCGTCACCGACGCCGGCTTCACCCGCTTCCGCCGCGTCGCCGAGACGCCGTTCAACCTGGTCTACGAGGCTCGCCCGTAATCCGACCCGGTCGACCGCCACAGCTGGTTCCCCGTGCACACGAAACTCCGTTGTCGACCGGGCAAGGGGAACCAGCTCGCGATACGGCAGGGCCCGCGGGGGCAGCGAGTCATGTCACGACGGAGTCGATGAAGCGCAGCAGGACGGCATAGGCGGCCTCGAGGTGAGCGCCTGCAGTCGCCACCACAACACCGCCTCGTTCATCGCGCCCGATAGCAGGATCGAGACCGCAGCAGGGTCGACGTCGCCGAGGCGACCGTCTGCGTACAAGCGCCGGACCCGATGGTGTCCTCGTCGACGTCATCACCCCGATCGAGCCCGGGCCCGAGTTCGCCGAGCAGTTCGTTGCTACCAGAGATGAGTCTGCGCGCTGACCCGGTCACTGGCCGACGATCCGCCGGAACAGGCGCTCGTAGTCGTCGACCATGCGGTCGGCGCTGAACCGCCGGACCGCCTCGCGGCGGCACTCGGCTCGGTCGATCGAGCCCAGCTCCTGAACGGCAAGCACGGCTTCGTCGGTGGAATGGACGAGGAAGCCCGTACGTCCATGCGCCAGCAGCTCGGGCAGGGAGCCGCGTGGGGTGGCGATCACCGGGGTCCCGACCGCGAGCGCCTCCACGACCGCCAGCCCGAATGGCTCATCGAAGTCGATGAGGTGCAGCAGCGCGGCGGCGCTGCCGAGGAGGCGGTCGCGCTCGGCCGGCCCGACCGCGCCGACGTAGCGCACGTCGCGACCGTCGACGTACGGCTCGACTTGCTCGTGGAAGTAGGCGGCGTCCTGCACGATTCCGGCGATGACCAACGGCATCCCGACCCGCCGGGCAACCTCCACCGCCGCGTGAACGCCCTTGTCGGGATGGATCCGGCCGAGGAACAAGAGGAACCCGCCGTCGCCCCTGCCCGGTGTGAAGGCGTCGACGTCGATGCCGTGGTAGATCGTCGCGGCGTAGGTGAGTGCGGGATGGCGGTCGGCGTCGCTGATGGCGACGTAGTGGGCGATGTCGTCGTACGCGGCGTACGCGGGCACGATCCGCTCAGAGGAGAAGCCGTGGATCGTCGTGGCCACGGGTGTCGATGTGAGCCGGCTGTACGTCAGCGGGAGGAAGTCGAACTGGTTGGAGACCAGGTCGAACTCGTGTGCCCGCTCGAAGACGGCCGCGATGTGCAGGCTGCCTGCGACCTGCGCGTCGACGGACGGGTCCTCCTCGTAGCCAGCCGGCGCCACGGCGTGCAGCCGCCCCGAGGTCGCCGAGTCGGCGGTGGCGAACAGGGTGACGTCGTGGCCGCGCCCGACCAGTCCCTCGGCTATCGTCGAGGCCACCTGCTCCCACGGCCCGTACGACCGTGGTGGCGTGCGGTGGGCGATCGATGCCAGGACGGCGATCCGCACGCTGGCCTCCAGGCTCGGGTCCGCGCACCGTACCCGGTTGTCGCCGCGTGACCGGGGTAGGACATGTACAGCGCCCACCTCTTCGAGGTGCGCACCGGCAGTCTCTCTGCCGGCATCGCTCGACCGTGACAGCAGCCTCTAGGACGGCTGCGCACGCTGCGCACCAGCAGAAAGAACGGATATGTCTCTCAGTTTCGGCGTACTCAGCACGTTCCCACCGACGCAGTGCGGTCTCGCCACCTTCTCGCAGGCCCTGGCCAGGCACCTGCACGGCTGCGGTGTCGAGGTCGGCATCGTCCGCGTCGTCGATGCGCGCCAGCCTGCCGTCCCCCTCGTGGCCCACCAGCTCGTCATCGGTGACCCTCGGGCGCCGCTGGCGGCGGCAGCAGCACTCGACCGGTTCGACGTCGCGATCGTCCAGCACGAGTACGGGATCTTCGGCGGCCGCGACGGGGCCGACGTGCTCGACGTCCTCGCGCACGTCCGGGTCCCGGTCGTCTCCGTCCTGCACACGGTGCTCACTGACCCGAGTCCCAACCAGCACCGCATCCTCGCGCGCGTCGTCCACGCGTCGGCCGTGGTCGTGACGATGACCGAGACCGCTCGGCAGCGCCTCATCCGCGGCTGGGGCGTCAGCCCAGCGAAGGTCGTCGTCATCGCCCACGGCGCGGAGGACGGGCGGGTACCGGTGCAACGCCGCCGGCCGCCGTCCTCGACTCCGACGGTGCTCACCTGGGGACTGCTGGGTCCGGGCAAGGGCATCGAGTGGGCCATCCAGGCGATGCGCAGCCTGACCGACCTCGATCCGCAGCCGCGCTACCACGTGGTGGGGCAGACCCATCCACGGGTGCTCGAGCGCGATGGCGAGGTCTATCGGGACAGCCTGGTCGCGTCTGCGGACCACCTCGGCATCGCCCCGATGATGAACTTCGACGCTCGTTACCTCGACCAGGCATCCCTGCACCGCATCGTCGCGGACGCCGACGTCGTCCTGCTGCCCTACGACTCGCGGGACCAGGTCACCTCCGGGGTGCTGACGGAGGCGGTGGTCGCCGGTAAGCCGGTCGTATCCACGACCTTCCCGCACGCGGTGGAGCTGCTGTCGGGCGGAGCCGGGCTCCTCGTCCCCCAGCGTGACCCAATGGCGACCGCGGCGGCGCTCCGTCGCGTCATCACCGAGCCGGGTCTCGCCGACCGGATGGCCGCGACTGCACGGGTTCTGGCGCCGCGTCTGCTGTGGCCAGCCGTGGCCGACGAGTACGTCGCGCTCGCGGACGCCCTTGTCGACTCCCGGGCGGAGGCGGTCGCATGACCGTGCTCCCCGCCGATCTGTCGTTTGCCCAGCTGCTGAACCTGAGCAGCCGGCTCGGACTCTTCGAGCACGCGCTGCTCACGACGCCGCGGCGGGAGCACGGGTACTGCCTCGACGACGTCGCCCGCGGGCTCGTCGTTACTGCCCGGCAACCGTCGCCCTCAGCCGCGGTGACGTCACTGACCCGCACCTACCTGCGCTTCGTCCTCGAGGCGCAGGACACCGAGGGCCGTTTTCACAACCGCCGCTCGGCGGACGGTCGGTGGCTCGACGAGCCGAGCGTCGACGACCACTGGGGACGCGCGCTCTGGGGACTCGGGACGCTGGCCGCGCTCAGCTCCGAGGGGGCCATCCGCGATGCCGCCCTGCACGCTGCCGCGGTCGGCTTCCAGGTGCGGTCGCCGCACAACCGGGCGACGTCGTACGCCGCCCTCGGCGCCTTCGAGGTCCTGCAGGCTCGGCCCGGTGACCGCAACGCCCTAGACCTGCTGCGTGACGCGCGGACCCTGCTCGGACGACCGGGTCCCGACCCGGTCTGGCCGTGGCCGGAGCCACGCCTGACGTACGGCAACGCGGTGATCCCGGAGGCGCTCCTCGCCGTCGGCGCGGGTCTCGAGGATGACGTCGCCCTGCATGACGGGCTGCGGCTGCTCGACTGGTTGATCGAGCAGGAGACGCGCGGCGAGCACCTGTCCGTCACCCCCGTCGGCGGTTGGGTAACCGGCGAGCCACGCCCGGGCTTCGACCAGCAGCCGATCGAGGTCGCCGCGCTGGCCGAGGCATGCTGGCGGGCGTACGAGCTGACCGGCGACGCCGAGTGGATCCCGCCGCTCGAGCGCTGCGTCGCCTGGTTCGCCGGGGCCAACGACATCGGCCTCGTCCTCTACGACCCGGTGACGGGTGGAGGTCGGGACGGGCTGCATCCTGACAGGGTGAACGAGAATCAGGGTGCCGAGTCCACCCTGGCGGCCCTGTCCACCCTGCAGCTGGGACTGCGTCCCGCCGCGCTGGCCCGTCGTTGACCGTTCCGCCCGCGGGGCCGCTGGTCCGTCGCATCGACGGCGTCCTGCGCCCGGACCCGGCGCGAGTGGTCAGCCGACCGTTCCTGCCCGGCCAAGAGATCGTCGGGGCGCGACGACGCTCACGCTCGTCGGCCGTGCTCGACCGGGTTCTGGCGCTGTCCGATACCGAGGTCGACGAGACCGTCGATCGGACCCTTCGCTCGTACGGCTCTCGGCACCGTGACCTGGCCGCGGCGTTCGATGCGCGCTTCCAGCTGGTGGCCCACCTGGTCGACGATGCGGACTCGCTGTCCCGGGCCCGACGACGACTCGTCGGCGCCACCTTTAGCAGCGAGTACGCCCTCGAAGCCGCGGCGCTCTTCAACCCGTCCATGGTCGCGCACCCGGACCAGTTAGGACTGCCGCCCGGTGCCGTCCGCTTCGTCATGACCGTGCGCGCCGTGGGCGAGGGACATGTGTCCAGCGTCGAGTTCCGGACCGGCACCTTCGACGGGGATCTGGTCCTCTTCGACGATCCCGGGGTGCTCGTGGGTGGGCCGCAACTCGTCCCGACGACCTACCGACGCGCGGTCTTCGCCCAGCAGCTCGCGGAGCTGGAGGGTGACGACGACGAGGCCGAGGTGCTGGTCGCCGCGCTGCCCGAGCGCTTCGGGCGCGAGGAGCTCGATCGCGCCATGAGCCTGCTGCGCGCTTCCGGCGCCATGGGCGCAACCCGGCTGCAGCTGTCCATTCAGCGGCTGGAATGGATTGCCGCATCCAACTACACCGTCGAGTTCGAGCCGGCATGGGGGCTCGGCGAGCGCGTCCTGCTGCCGACCAGTCCCTCGGAGAGCCACGGGATTGAGGACGTCCGGCTCGTACGACACACCGAAGACGACGGCAGCGTGGAGTACCGCGGCACCTACACCGCCTTCGACGGGGTCAGGGTGGCGCCGCAGCTGCTCCGTACCGGTGACTTCCGCACGTTCGACTTCTCGCAGCTCAGCGGGACGGCAGCCGCGGACAAGGGCATGGCGTTGTTCCCGAGACCGGTCGGCGGCCGCGCCTTCGCCCTGTCCCGCCACGACCGTGAGAGCAACTCACTTGCCGAGTCTGACGACGGTGTGCGCTGGGAGGTCGTGACCACACTGCAGGTCCCGCAGCACCCATGGGAGCTCGTGCAGCTCGGTAACTGCGGCTCGCCAGTGGAAACTCGGGACGGCTGGTTGGTGCTCACGCACGGCGTGGGGCCGATGCGCGAGTACAGCATCGGTGCGCTGCTGCTCGACCTCGAGGACCCGCGCAAAGTGATCGGTTGGCTCGACGAGCCGCTGCTCACGCCGACGGCCGACGAGCGCGAGGGGTACGTGCCCAATGTCCTCTACTCGTGCGGTGCCCTGCTCCACGACAACACGCTGGTCCTGCCTTACGGCTGCAGCGACGCCACGATCAGGGTCGCGCTTGTCGACGTACCCCAGCTTCTCGCCCGGCTCACGTCGGTTCGCTGAGCGAGCGAGGAGCGCGTGTGAACCAACTTCAGGACCACTGGATGCTGAAACTATGCCAACGTGAACGACTCCGCGCTCGTGGGTGGCGTCCTGTTCGCCGGGCTCGTCATCTTCCTGGTGGGAGCTGTTGCCTGGCGGCTGGACTACCAGCGTCCACTCGAAGAATCCTTGCCCATCATCAGTGGTGATCGTCGCCGTCGGGCCTGGATCCACACCTGGATGATCGCCGCACTGGTCATCACACCAGCTGGTCTGGCCGGCCTGACGGTAGCGCTGACGGAACCGACCGCTGCCGTGCTTTCCGCGATGGCGACCGCGGCCTATCTGTGTGGCGCCGTTGGTCTGATCGCGTCGTTGGCCTTCCGACTGACCGTGGTGCCCTGGGCGGCGGATCGCACCGTCGCCGACGGCGCTCCACCCGACGCCTTCCCGGCCTACGACCAGTGGGCCGGTGCGCTGTACATCGTGCAGATGCTTACCGCCTACCTCGCCTCCGCTGTGCTCGGGATCGCGGTTCTGCTCACCGACGCGCTTCCTGCGTGGCTTGGCTACGCCGGTATCGCATGGGGGCTGGTCTTCGCGGCCGGCTTCGTGACCACACGATTCGCAGGACCGTTCAACCCGCCGTTCTGGGCTCACACCTACACGGGATCGATCGGGCTAGCCCTGTTGCTCACCTAGAACCCGGAAGCCCGTTCTCGGCAACGCCTCGACCGAAAGGCGGGCTTCTGGCGTGCAAAGCGGCGCGCACGGACCAAGCAGAACGGCCGATCGAGAAAGATGAGGCGCGGAGGGATCATGGTCCTGACCTGGGCCTTCGAGGATGAGCGGGTGACGAGCATCGAACTCGCACTGTCAGCTTGGGAACTGTCCGAAGAGCCCTGAACCATCCTGCTTCGTGCTTGGCGCGCTGGGCCCCGAGTGGCCTGGAGCACCTTGCCTCCGCCTCACGTAATGGAACGTGAATGGCAGGGGCGGACCCTGAAACAAGGCGGTGCTGTTTCAGCCACCCGGGACAGCTGACCTCGCTCGTGGCCGACGGTGGGCGAGGTTCGTCCCTACCGCTAGGCGCCGCTGGTTGCCAGCGCCTTGGCCTTGAGCTGCTCGTACTCGCTCTGGTTGATGACTCCTGAGTCGAGCAGTGACTTGGCCGACACGATGTCGTCGGCGGCGCTGCTCTTGCCTCCGTTCGACGCTGCGACCGACCTGATGTACGCGTCCTGCCGCTTCTGCATTTCGGCCTGGGCCTCTATCCCGCGCTCAGTCATCCCATTGCCGCGGGCGATCAGGTAGACGAGCATTCCGAGGACCGGGAGGACGATGATGAACAGCGCCCACAACGTCTTCGCCATGCCGCCCAGGTCCCTGCTCCGGAAGAGGTCTCCGAAGATCCACCACAGGCACATGAACCAGGCGAAGAAGATGAAGAACTCGAACAATGCCAGCAGGAACGACCCGTTGTCGTCGAACACGGTCAGCACCCTCCCATGTTGTCGCCGACTGCGTCGGCGATGCTAGAGCAAATGATCTCCGTCCTCCATTCGACCGCGCACGGGTCACCCCCGGCCTCATCCTTCACGGGGGATCCCGCACCCCGGGCGAACGGCTGGCCGGCACCGTCAAGCGGTACATGGCTGCCACTCGTGTTCAGTCGAACACTCCTGGCTCTGACGGGCGTGTGCACCCATTACTTTCGGATGCGGAGAACGTCTGGCTCAGCCGGCACCATGGGCGCGCCAGATGCACTCCACGTCGTCGGCTGCTGGTCGGTCATGGCGTCCAATCCGGGCGCTCCGGCGACCGGCGTCGTGCGACGGCAGCCGCCAGGCTGCGGTAGGCCGATGCCCGCAGAGCACGCCGAGGGCGCCACCGGCTGGATGAGGTTCTCGAGGCCCGCGGTGGCGGGATTTCCGACGATCTCGGTGACGCCGATGAGGCCCATTGCGCCCGGAACGAGCAGCAAGAACGCGGGCAGGAAGGTGACCTGCGATGGCGGCCCTCGGGCAGGCGGGAGACGGTGAGCGCGATGGGGGTCATCGTCATCGCCCCGAAGAAGCCACTGACGTTGGCGCCGACGAGGGCGCCCCCGATCACCTGACCGACCCAGGCGGCGAGTAGCACGACGAGCAGCCTGTGCAGGGTCCCGCCGGGCGCCGAGAGGTAGTGCGCGGTCGCGACACCGAAGACGCCGACGCCTAGCCACGGGGCCCACCAGCCGAGGAGGTTCGTATGTGTGTCTTGGAGCACGTCAGCTCCGGCAGCCCTACCAGTGCGGCTGCTTCCCGCTGGTTAGCCGGCGCTTGTGCGGCTAGCGGACGCCGAGGAGGTGTTCCAGGGCCAGCCGCTGTATCTGCGCGAAGCCGTAGCCCTTGGTGCGGGCGGCGTCGAGGTCGTAGTCCTCGAACGAGCTCCGGTCGGCGACGAGCTGCTCGTGGCCCTCGCCCTCGTCGAGCGTCGGCTCGCTGAGCTGGCCGACGCCGGCGGCCGACAGTGCCTCCTGCACCGCGGAGTCGGCCCGGAACGCATGCGAACGATCCCGCAGAGTCAGGTACAGCTCCATGTTCGCCTGCGCGGACTGCCAGACACCATCCATGTCCTCGGTGCGTAGCGGCTTGAAGTCGAAGTGGCGGTCGCCATCGTAGGTCGGGCCGCCGCCGGGCGCGCCGTTCTCCAGTAGGTCGACGGTGGAGAACGCCTGCAGCAGATCGCCGTAGCCGAACACGAAGTCCTGGTCGTAGCGCGGCCCCTTCTGCCCGTTGAGGTCGATGTGGAATAGCTTTCCCTGCCACAAGGCCTGCGCGATGCCGTGGGTGTAGTTCAGGCTCGCCATCTGCTCGTGCCCGGTCTCGGGGTTGATGCCGACCATGTCGGCGTGCTCGAGCTGGGAGATGAACGCCAGCGCATGGCCGATCGACGGCAGCAGGATGTCGCCGCGCGGCTCATTCGGCTTCGGCTCGATGGCGAAGCGCATGCCGTAGCCCTTGTCTATCGAGTACTGCGCCAGCAGGTCGAGGCCCTCCCGGTAGCGGTCCAGCGCGGACCGGACGTCCTTGGCGAAGTCGACCTCTGAGCCTTCCCGGCCACCCCAGAACACGTAAATCTGGGCACCGAATTCCGCGGCGAGGTCCATGTTGCGCATGACCTTGCGCAAGGCGTACCGGCGCACGGACCGGTCGTTGCTGGTGAACCCGCCGTCCTTGAACACCGGGTCACCGAACAGGTTGGTCGTCACCATCGGGACGACCAAGCCGGTCTCAGCGAGTGCGGCCTTGAACTCCTCGATGATGCGCTGCCGGTCCGAGCTGCTGGTGCCGGGCGGGATCAGGTCGTCGTCGTGGAAGGTGATGCCGTAGGCCCCGAGCTCCGACAGCTTGTGCACGGCCTCCACACCGGCCAGCACCGGGCGGGTCGCCTCACCGAAGACGTCCCGGGCCTGCCACCCCACCGTCCACAAACCGAAGCTGAACTTGTCCTCACGCGTGGGCTGCGGTGTCACGGCTCCTCCTCAAGCGGCAGCGGTCTCGCGCGACCGACGATGCGGACCACTGCGTCCCTACCCGTCTGACCCGACGTTGACCCCGTCGGCAAGACATTGTCCCTTCGAGACTGGCCACTACGTCGGGGACGAGGTGTCGGCTCCGCTGCCGGACGACAGCGCGGCGTGCTGCATCAGGTGTCCTCGGCGGACACCGTCAACGGAGGCGATGAAGCTGTCCGACGCTGACGGCAGACGTCGCTCCGCCCTGCGGCAAGAGTGACGTGGACCCGGCGGCCCCTTCGCCGGACGAAGGGAAGACCGCCGCCGCCGGGCAAGATTCGAATCTGCGCCTGCCGCCGGTCGCAGCCATCGCTACTTCGGCCTCCGAACGAGCGCCGCCCGCTAGGTCAGCGAAGGAGCACCATGACACTCGTCGCCGGGATCGACTCGTCCACCCAGTCATGCAAAGTCGTGGTGGTCGACGCCGATAGCCAGCGAGCCCACCCATGACGCAGCCGCTTGGCGCCGGAACAAGGACCGCACCGACTGCAGCCGCGACTTCGGCGCTACCGACGTCGTAGCCGAGCGCGGCGAGGAGGGCATCGCGAAGGGTCCGGGAACTCACCGACGCGGACGGCACGCAGACATCTTCCCGAATCGTACGGAAGTCAGTATGGTTCCGGTGAAACTCCGGGCATGGGCGACGGACGCTGAGGAGAGCCATGAAGCTTCTGGCGAGGGTCCTCGTAACGGTGGCAGTGGTCCTGGGGTTGGCTGGTCCGGTCGCCGGGCCGGCGGCTGCCGGCTCGGCGGGAGCCGGGGCGCCGGAGTTCAGTGCGCTGGTCTTCTCCAAGACCGCGGCGTTCCGACACGCCTCGATCCCGGCCGGGGTGGCAGCGATCCAGCAGCTCGGCGCCCAGCACAACTTCACGGTCGACGCAACCGAGGACGCCGCGGCGTTCACCGACGCCAACCTCGCCCAGTACGACGTCGTGATCTGGCTGTCCACCACCGGCGACGTGCTGAACGACACGCAGCAGGCGGCCTTCGAGCGCTACATCCGCGCCGGCGGCGGGTACGCGGGCATCCACTCCGCCTCGGACACCGAGTACGACTGGCCCTGGTACGGCGGGCTGGTCGCGGCCTACTTCCGCGACCACCCGGGCTCGGTCAACCCCCAGTTCCAGGTCGCGACCGTGAAGGTCGTCGGAGGCGGCACCGCCGCCACCGCGCCCCTGCCGAATCGCTGGCAGCGGGAGGAGGAGTGGTACAACTTCCGCACCAACCCGCGGCACACCGTGCGGGTCCTCGCCGAGGTCGACGAGAGCACCTACGACCCCCGCGGCTACAGCGTCCCCGGCGGCTCGCCCGGCATGGGGCAGCACCACCCGATCTCCTGGTGCCAGCCCTACGACGGCGGCCGCGCCTTCTACACCGCCATGGGACACAAGGCCGAGTACTACTCCGAACCGCTGCTGCTGGCCCACCTCCTCGGCGGCATCCGCATGGCGGCCGGCGTGGTGAAGTTCAACTGCGGCGCGGAGGACTGACCGCCGGCGGACCACTGGGCCGGCGAGCGGCGCAACTGTTGCAGGATGTTCAGGTGGATCGCCGCAATGTCCGTGCCTCTACGGCCTCCCGCGGTGGAGGTCCGCCCTGCCCATCACTCATGCCCACGCCGTCCTGCCAGCGCTCGAATGGAGCAACGACGATCTCGACGTCACCGAGCCCGGTCAGCACGCAGCTAGCCACCCGGCCAGCTCCCGTCCCGGCTTTCCGAATCTGGACACTTAGGAGCGACCCGCCCTCACGGGGGTAGGAGCGGGCCGCTCGGCCGGTGACAGTACGCCAGGGCGCGATCGGGCGTGGCGAAATGCCCACAACTCGGCGGGCTCTAGGCGGCCGGGTTCGCGAGCACGAGGTGCAGGGCCGTGAATGGCCCACGAACGAAGAGTGTGTGCGGGAAACCGATGCCCAAGCTCGGTAAGACCATCCTGACCTGCGCGGATGGTGTGGAGCGGGTGAGGGGAATCGAACCCCCACTGTCAGCTTGGGAAGCTGATGTTCTGCCATTGAACTACACCCGCGGTCACCGCGACTGTAGCCGAATGCGGCCGATAGCCTGCGCTCGTGCTGCTGTCGGACCGGGACATCCGAGCCGAGATCGAGGCCGGGCGGGTACGGCTCGATCCGTACGACGCCGACATGGTGCAACCGTCGAGCATCGACGTGCGGCTGGACCGGTTCTTCCGGGTGTTCGAGAACCATCGGTACCCGCACATCGACCCCTCCATCGAGCAGGCGGACCTGACTCGTCTCGTCGAGCCCGACGGCGAGGAGCCGTTCATCCTCCATCCCGGAGAATTCGTGCTCGCATCGACGTATGAAGTGGTGTCGCTGCCCGACGACATTGCTGGTCGACTCGAGGGGAAATCGAGTTTGGGAAGGCTGGGGCTCCTCACGCACTCCACGGCCGGCTTCATCGACCCCGGGTTTGACGGCCACGTCACGCTCGAGCTGTCGAACGTCGCGACGCTTCCGATCAAGCTGTGGCCGGGGATGAAGATCGGGCAGTTGTGCCTGTTTCGGCTGTCGTCGCCGGCGGAGCATCCGTATGGCTCGGCGGTGTACGGATCGCGGTACCAGGGGCAGCGCGGCCCGACGCCGTCGAAGTCGTGGCTCAATTTCCACCGCAGCAAGACCTAGTGCTGCATCCTCGGCCGCTTTCCACGGCCTAATGACCGCGCGGGTGGACGGGCAGCTCGCAGAGGGCGACGTCGTGGAGCGAGATTACGCTCTAGACGTGCCGGGTGTCTCCGCGTTCCTCGGCGAGCTGCGGGTAGTCGGCGACCTCGGTCTCGTCCGGGGTGTCGAGTACGGGTCGGGCGCCTTGCTCTGACGTGACATCGTCGCCGCCGACGAGCGCCGGCTTCTGCACCGAGCGCAAGAGCAGTTGAGCGACGTCGACGACTTCGACGCCGTCGCGAGCTTCGCCGGCCTGCTTCTTCGCGGTCACCGAGTCCGACAGCATCACCATGCAGAACGGACACGCGGTGGCGACGGTGTCCGGGTCGAGTGACAGCGCCTCGTCGACACGCTCGGTGTTGATGCGCTTGCCGATGCGCTCCTCCATCCACATGCGAGCACCACCCGCACCGCAGCAGAAACCGCGCTCCTTGCAGCGATGCATCTCCGCCGACCGGAGCTGCGGCACCGTCGACAGCACCTCGCGCGGCGGTGTGTAGACCTTGTTGTGCCGACCGAGATAGCACGGGTCGTGGTACGTCACGAGCTCGTCGACCGGCACGACCGGCGTGAGGCGGCCGTCTTCGACCAGCTTCGACAGCAGTTGGGTGTGGTGGATGACCTCGTACGTCCCGCCGACCTGCGGGTACTCGTTCGCGAGCGTGTTGAAGCAGTGCGGGCAGGTCGCGACGATGCGCTTGACCGGTGTCTCGCCGAATATCTCGTTGAGCACCTCGACGTTCTGCATTGCCTGCATCTGGAACAGGAACTCGTTGCCGATCCGCCGCGCAGGATCGCCGGTGCAGCTTTCACCTTCGCCGAGCACCATGAACTCCACACCGGCAACGTGCAGCAGTTCGGCGAACGCCTTCGTCGTCTTCTTCGCACGATCCTCGAGGGCGCCGGCGCAGCCGACCCAGTACAGGTATTCCACGTCCGCCGGGATGGTGTCCTCGCCGTCGGCGCCGAACACTCGGATCGGGAAGTCGACTTCATCGATCCACGCGTTGCGCGCCGACGCGTTCATCCCCCACGGGTTGCCCTTGTTCTCGATGTTGCGCAGCATCACTCCCGCCTCGGACGGGAACGACGATTCGATCAGCACCTGGAAGCGACGCATGTCGACGATGTGGTCGACATGCTCGATGTCGACCGGGCACTGCTCCACGCAAGCGCCGCATGTCGTGCACGACCACAGGACCTCGGGGTCGATGACGCCACCGTCCGAACCCACCAAGAGGCGTTCCGCTTCGGCGAGGACGTCTGTCGGCAGGTCGGCACGGACGGCTTCTGCAGCTTGCAGGTACGGCGCCTTGGCGTACGCGTGGTCACGCAGGTTCGTGATGAGCAGCTTCGGTGACAGCGGCTTGCCGGTGTTCCACGCGGGGCACTGCGACTGGCAGCGCCCGCACTCGGTGCACGTGGAAAAGTCGAGC
The DNA here is from genome assembly GCA_963801015.1 of uncultured Actinomycetota bacterium. Classification (GTDB taxonomy): domain Bacteria; phylum Actinomycetota; class Actinomycetes; order CAWDCV01; family CAWDCV01; genus CAWDCV01. The sequence goes on from CAWDCV010000002.1 coordinate 1,575,216, forward strand.
AGTCCCTTCCACGTGAAGTCCTCGACCTTGCCGACACCGAAGATGTCGTCCTCGTCAGGATCCTCGAAGTCCACGGGCTTTCCGCCGCTGACCATCGGCTGCAGCGGGCCGAGCGCGGTGCCGTGCTGCGGCTCACGCTTGAAGTAGATGTTGGGGAACGCCAGGAAGCGATGCCAGGCGACTCCCATCGTCACGTTGAGGGCGATCGTGATGAACCATGCCATCGACACCAGGATCTTGACGGCAGCGACGACGACGATCGACATCTCCAGCGACGCCGGTGTCGAGGACGAGAACAGCTGCACGAGTGGCCACGAGAACGGGAAGTGCAGGTTCCACGACGTCTCGCCGAGCAGCGCCCCTTCGAGTCCGCGCAGCGTCAGGACGCACACCAGGATGACGAGGATCGTCCACTCGACGTAGTAGCCCTGCCACATCGTCGAGCCGGCGAATCTCGACTTGCGTCCGGCACGCGTCGGCAGGCTCAGCAGCCGGACCGTGATGAGCGCCACCACCGACACGAGCGCAGTAACCGCAATCAGTTCCATGGCGAACTCGTACGGCCACCAGTGACCGATCAGCGGCAACGCGAATTCGGGATCGAACAGCTGCCCATACGCCGTAACGAGTGTGAAGAACAGCGCCCCGAACGAGATCATCACGAACCAGTGCGCAGCGCCGACGGCAGTCCACTGCAGCATCCGGGTATGCCCAAGCGTTTCCGACAGCATCGCCTTGGTGCGTGCGCCGGCCGCACCGCTGCGTCCGAGTGCCGGCTGGCCCAGCCGAATGACGCTGACCATGCGCATGACGGTGCGCGTCACCAGCGTTACGCCTACGACGGTGACGGCGAGGCAGACGACGATCGCCGCGATCTGAATAGCCTGCATCGTTCAGCCGTTCTGCTCGTACGCGGCGCGGAGCAAGTCCACCAGGTCCGAGTCGACGTCGCCTACTGATTCAAGCGCTACCCGGTGCGTTGCCTGTCCTGGCACGCCGTTCGACAGAAGGCGCTTGTTGGCGGGAGGGTCGGTGTAGCGAAGGCCCAGGTCGACGCGGGAACGCGTTGCTGCGGCGACGGCTGCGAACTGACGTCGGCGAACAAAGGGGATGTAGGTTGCGCGACCCTCGGCGCTGACGTCGTCGCCGAGGCCCATCGCGACCTGCGCCACAGCGTCGTAGACGGATCGCAACGCGGTCTTGGGTCCCGCGTACTGCTCGGCGACGTACTCCTCGAGAGTCCGATCGCGGTGACCGGCTGCTTTAGCGGCAGCATCCGCGATCGCCCACTGCGAGTTCAGCTTCACACCGTGCTCGGTGCGAAGCCAGGTGCGGACGGCCTTCTGATCGAGCGGATTCAATCCAGATTGTTGGACGACGGCGACCCACTCATCGAGGTCGCGTCCGGTCCGATCCTTCATGGCGTCGGTGACGCCGGCCATCATCCGATCAACGGCCTCGCCCATGGTCGCGAGCGTACTCAGCCGAGCAGGTCGACGAGCCAGCCGAGAAGCGGCACGAGCACGAGGGGCGCGCTGAGTACGAGCAGGCCAAGCAGCGTCAGGGCCGCGATGGCGCGCGTGCGGAGAGCGGGTCGCCCCGACGGGTCACGCAGATTGCGCAGCACGGCTGCAGGTTACGTCCAACTCAGGCCGGGGCGCGTCTGACAGGGTGATCGCATGCCGCGAGTGAACCTCATTCGACGGATTCGCTTGACCACCGTTGCCCCGTTACTCGGCATCGTGGTGCTCGCCTTCACCTGGGGTCGAAGCATCGCACCCCTTCTCGAGGTGCTCATCGTCATTGTTCTGGCGGGGGCGGTCCTGGCGGCTGTCCACCATGCCGAAGTCGTCGCGCTCCGCGTCGGAGAGCCGTTCGGCTCACTGGTTCTCGCTGTCGCGGTCACGGTGATCGAGGTCGGACTGATCGTCACGCTCATGGTGTCCGGCGGTGAAGGCACGCAGTCGCTCGCTCGCGACACCGTTTTCGCTGCCGTGATGATCACCTGCAACGGCATTGTCGGGGCGTCTCTCTTCCTCGGTGCCGTCCGCTTTCGACTCGCGGTGTTCAACGCTGAGGGAACCGGCGCGGCGTTGGCGACCGTCGCGACACTGGCGACGCTGACCCTGGTGCTGCCGACGTTCACCACGAGCGTCCCCGGTCCGGAGTTCTCGCCGTCGCAGCTCACCTTTGCCGCAATTGCCTCGCTGGTTCTGTGGGGTGCCTTCGTCCTGACCCAGACCGTCCGGCACCGCGACTTCTTCCTGCCGGTCACGTCGGAGGGCGACGTCATCGACGCCGAAGAGCACGCCGCTCCACCGAGCGGACGCGACACGTTGATGAGCCTTGCGCTGCTACTCGTGGCGCTTGTCGCGGTGGTCGGTCTCGCCAAAGTCGAATCGCCGGCCATCGAGGAAGCGGTCGACGCCGCCGGCTTCCCGCACTCCTTCGTCGGCGTCGTGATCGCGTTGCTGGTGCTGCTGCCGGAGACGCTGGCGGCGCTGCGGGCGGCGCGCCGGGACCGCATCCAGACCAGTCTCAATCTTGCGTTCGGATCGGCCATCGCCAGCATCGGCCTGACCATTCCCGCGATCGCGGTCGCCACGATCTGGTTGGAAGGCCCGCTCGTCCTTGGCCTTGGGTCGACCCAGATAGTGCTGCTCGCCGTCACGGTGGTGGCTGCTGCCCTCACGGTGGCTCCCGGCCGAGCGACCCGGCTGCAGGGCGTCGTTCATCTGGTGCTGCTGGCCGCGTTCGTCTTTCTCGCCATCAGCCCCTGATCGGGGTGGGCCCGGGCTGGCAGTGCGGGCACCACCAGGTGCGCCGGCGCTCCGGGTCGCCACTCACCTCCTTGACGACGCGGATGGTCGTGCCGCAGCGCCTGCACGGGCGGCCGGCCCGGCCCGACACCCAGTGCGGCTCGCCCCGTGGGGTGTCGCCGGTCGTGACCCGGCCCGTTCCGCGAATCGAGCGGCGCAGCGCCGTCGCGGCCGCCCTGCTCGACCAGGCGACCTCGCGCTCCTGCGAGGTACGCACGAGCTCGACGACGGGAAGCAGGAGGCCGTACGCCGCCGATGGCGCCCTCGTCCGTACGCAGCAGCACGCGAACGTTAGGCTGAATTCGCCTCGGCGGCAACGGGTCGAGCCGGTCGGGGCGAGATCGGAACCCGTCGAGTTCGGCCACCTCGCGCCCCGATCCGCTGCGGGACGACTGGCGGCGCGACGAGGGCCTCCGCCGAATGCGTGCCGATCCCGACCGCCCGCTCGCGGCCAGATCGACGAGCGCCTCGACGTCGGTGTCGCCGACGCGCGTCCAGGGGCTCACGGCCCGAAGGAAACTGATCTCGTTGGCCCACAGGTTGCCGATGCCGGCCATGACGCGCCGGCCGGTCCCCATCCCGCGCCGCCCACTCATGCTGCGGCTCGTGGGCCGGGACTTGTCCGAATGACGTTGACGCTCCAGCGTCACCACGTTCGGACAACTCTCCGAGATGACGTGACACAGATCACACTCGGGGGCCGGAGAACGGGAATCGTCGGAAGCTTTGCCTCGTTGGGACTCTCAGAAGCTGAGTCACTGTGGCTCAACCCTGTTGACGTTGGGAATGGCAGCCACCAGGCTGACGTCCCACACTGAGAGTCAACTCTGCTCATTTCACCCAGCGAGAGGACATGCACATGGCACGACCGGTCGGTATCGACCTCGGGACGACCAACTCCGTCGTCTCGGTGCTCGAGGGTGGCGAGCCCACCGTCATCGCCAACGCGGAGGGATCCCGGACGACGCCGTCCGTCGTCGCTTTCGCCAAGAACGGCGAGGTGCTCGTCGGTGAGGTCGCCAAGCGGCAAGCCGTCACCAACCCTGACCGCACCATCCGCTCCGTCAAGCGCCACATGGGCACGGACTGGAAGGTGCAGATCGACGGAAAGAACTTCAACCCCCAGCAGATCAGCGCGTTCGTGCTGCAGAAGCTGAAGAGGGATGCCGAGAGCTATCTCGGCGAGACCGTGACCGACGCTGTTGTCACGGTTCCCGCGTACTTCAACGACGCGCAGCGCCAGGCCACCAAGGAGGCCGGTGAGATCGCGGGCTTCAACGTCCTGCGCATCATCAACGAGCCGACGTCGGCCGCGCTCGCGTACGGCCTCGACAAGGGCCAGAAGGACCAGACGATCCTCGTCTTCGACCTCGGTGGCGGCACGTTCGACGTGTCCCTCCTCGAGATCGGTGAGGGCATCGTCGAGGTCAAGGCGACCAACGGTGACAACCACCTCGGTGGTGACGACTGGGACCAGCGGGTCGTCGACCACCTCGTCATGAAGTTCAAGAACGCCAACGGCATCGACCTGTCCAAGGACAAGATGGCGATGCAGCGGCTGCGCGAGGCCGCGGAGAAGGCGAAGATCGAGCTGTCGAGCAGCGCACAGACCTCGATCAACCTGCCCTACATCACCGTCGACGCCGAGAAGAACCCGCTCTTCCTCGACGAGACGCTGTCGCGGGCGGAGTTCCAGCGGCTGACCGCTGACCTGCTCGAGCGCACCAAGGCACCGTTCAACCAGGTCATCAAGGACACTGGCATCAACGTGTCCGAGATCGACCACGTCGTCCTTGTCGGTGGCTCCACCCGGATGCCCGCCGTCGTCGACGTCGTCAAGGAACTGACCGGCGGTAAGGACCCCAACAAGGGCGTCAACCCGGACGAGGTCGTTGCTGTGGGCGCGAGCCTGCAGGCCGGCGTGCTCAAGGGTGAGGTCAAGGACGTTCTGCTGCTCGACGTGACCCCGCTGTCCCTCGGCATCGAGACCAAGGGCGGCATCATGACCAAGCTGATCGAGCGCAACACCACAATTCCGACGAAGCGCTCGGAGATCTTCACCACGGCCGACGACAACCAGCCGTCCGTGCAGATCCAGGTCTACCAGGGCGAGCGCGAGATCGCGGCCTACAACAAGCGGCTCGGGATGTTCGAGCTGACCGGCCTGCCCCCGGCGCCGCGTGGCGTTCCGCAGATCGAGGTCACCTTCGACATCGACGCCAACGGCATCATGCACGTCTCCGCGAAGGACCTGGGGACGGGCAAGGAGCAGCGCATGACAGTGACCGGTGGGTCCGCCCTCCCCAAGGAGGACATCGACCGGATGATGCGCGAGGCCGAGCAGTACGCCGAGGAGGACCGGCAGCGTCGCGAGGAGGCGGAGACCCGCAACTCCGCGGAGCAGTTGGTCTACCAGACCGAGAAGTTCCTCGCCGACAACGCCGACAAGGTGCCGGGCGACCTCAAGAGTGACGTCGAGTCAGCAGTGGACGAGCTGAAGACGGCGCTCAAGGACAACGACACCGCGGCGATTCGCACCGCCACCGACAAGGTTGCGCAGACCAGCCAGAAGATGGGTGCGGCGATGTACGCCAACGCCCAGGCGGCTGACGCCGGTCCGTCGAGTGCTGACGCGTACGGCGCGGGTGGAGGCGATGCTGCAAGCGGCACCAGCAGCAGCAGCGACACGTCAGACGACGACGTCGTCGAGGCCGAGATCGTCGATGAGGACGAGCGCAAGTGAATGAAGAGGAACAGGAGACACCGATCGTGCGCGACAAGCGCCGCATCGATCCGTTGACCGGAGCGCTTCGCGATCAGGCCGGCCCCGCGTGGGGTCGGCCTGGCGCGTCGGCGACAGCCGACGCACGAGCGACCGCCGTCGACGCGGCCTCGGATGAGCGGGTTGCGGAGCTCGAGGCGACGGTGGCCGAGCGCACTGCTGACCTTCAGCGCCTGCAGGCGGAGTTCACCAATTACCGGCGTCGCGTCGAGCGCGACCGCGAGGTCGTGCGCGAGCGGGCCGTCGGCAACCTGCTGGTGGGCTTGCTCCCCGTGCTCGACGACATCGGCCGGGCACGTTCGCACGGCGAGCTCGAGGGCGGCTTCAAGGCCGTCGCTGACTCGCTGGAAGCGACTGTCACGAAGCTGGGCTTGGAGCCTTTCGGTGACGTCGGCGACGTCTTCGACCCGACCGTGCACGAGGCCTTGGTGCACATGCTGTCGAGCGACGTCGACGGTCCGACGGTCATCGAGGTCTACCAGCCCGGCTACAAGCTGGGTGAGCAGGTCCTTCGCCCGGCGCGAGTCGTGGTGGCCGACGCCGACGAGCCAACCGCCGAGACCGTGGCCGAGAGCGTCTCCGCAAACGACAGAGATATCACTGACGACACCGAGCAGGCCTGAGAGGAGGGACGCCGATGAGCACCAAGGACTACCTCGAGAAGGACTATTACAAGGTGCTCGGCGTCCCTAAGGACGCCGAGGCCGGCGAGATCAAGAAGTCGTACCGCAAGCTCGCCCGTAAGTACCACCCGGACGCCAACAAGAGTGACAAGGGCGCCGAGGAGCGCTTCAAGGAGATCTCCGAGGCGTACGACGTACTGTCCGACAGCACGCGGCGCAAGGAGTACGACGAGGCACGTGCGCTGTTCGGCAGCGGCGGCTTCCGCTTCCCCGGTGGATCGCGTGGCACCGGCACGACAACGGGGCAGGGCGGGTTCGGCTTCGACCTCGGCGACCTGCTCAACCAGCAGAGCGGAACGACGGCCGGCAATGGCGGCCTCGGCGACATCCTCGGCGGCATCTTCACCGGTCGGCAGCGCACGTCGTCGACCATGCAGCCGCGCCGTGGCGCCGACCTCGAATCTGAGGTCACGATCGGCTTCACCGAAGCGGTCGACGGCGTCACCATGCCGATCCGCCTATCGAGCGATGCGCCGTGTGCAACCTGTCGCGGCACGGGTGCCCGCGCGGGCACCACGCCGCGCATCTGCCCGAATTGCGAAGGCACCGGCATGATCATGCGCAACCAGGGCGGCTTCGGCTTCTCCGAGCCCTGCCGCGAGTGCCGCGGTCGCGGGCTCGTGGTCGACGACCCGTGCCCGACTTGCCATGGCAGCGGTCGCGGCCTGTCGACGCGCACCATGCAGGTCCGCATCCCCGGTGGTGTGAGCGATGGGCAGCGCATCCGTCTCAAGGGCAAGGGCGCTGCCGGTGAGCGCGGCGGCCCGTCCGGTGACCTCTACGTCACGGTGCACGTCACGCCGCACTCGGTCTTCGGCCGCAAGGGCGACAACTTGACCGTCACCGTTCCGGTGACGTTCCCGGAGGCGGCGCTCGGTGCCGAGGTCAAGGTGCCGACGCTCGGCGGTTCGCCCGTGACTGTCCGGCTGCCATCGGGTACGTCGAACGGTCGCACGCTGCGCGTGCGCGGTAAGGGTGCGACCCGCAAGGACGGTTCGCGCGGCGACCTGCTGGTCACGGTCGATGTTCGGGTGCCACAGAAACTCGACAATGAAGCCCGAGAGGCGCTGCAGAAGTTCCAGGACGCGACCGCCGGCCAGGACCCGCGGGAGGGTCTGGTCGACGGAGCGCGCGGAGTCTGACATGTCGCAGATGGAGTTTCAGATCGACGACGAGACCCCTGTCTACGTCATCTCCGTCGCCGCGCAGCTGTCCGGGCTGCACCCGCAGACCCTGCGACAGTACGACCGGCTCGGCCTGGTGTCGCCTGACCGCACGCCGGGTCGTGGCCGTCGCTACTCGCTGCGCGATATTGCGCTCCTGCGCGAAGTGCAGCGCTTGTCGCAGGACGAGGGCGTGAACCTCGCCGGAATCAAGCGCATTCTCGAGCTCGAGGTGCGCGTGTCGACGCTGCGTCAACGCGTCGGCGAGCTGCAGGACGAACTGCAGCAGATCGCGCAGTCGGCGCCACCCAGCACCGCGCTGGTCGTCTGGCGCCCGAAGAAGCGCACAGCTCAACACCTTCACTAGATCACTAGAAAGCATCGATAGATATGGACGCCGCCAAGCTCACCACCAAGAGCCAGGAGGCGCTGTCCGAGGCCGTGCGCCGGGCAGCCGGCTCCGGGCATCCGGCCGTCGAGCCGGTTCACCTGCTGCTGTCGCTGCTCGGTCAGCCCGACGGCACCGCCGGGCACTTGCTCGACGCTGCCGGTGTCGACCGCGCCGCGGTCCGCGCCCGAGCCGAGGAGGCGCTGCGCCGGCTGCCGAGCGCCAGCGGTTCCACCGTTGCCTCGCCGCAGCTGTCCCGTCCGTCGTACTCCGTACTGCAGACCGCGGGCGAGCGGGCGCGCGAGCTCGGCGACGACTACGTCTCCACCGAGCATCTCCTCGTCGGCCTGGCCAAGGATGGCGGCGTTGTCGCAAACCTGTTGCGTGACGCCGGCGCCACACCGGATGCGCTGCTGGACGCCTTTGCCGCCGTACGCGGATCGGCGCGGGTCACGTCCCCCGACCCCGAGGGCACATACCAGGCGCTGGAGAAGTACGGCGTCGACCTGACCGCACGCGCCAGGGACGGCGAGCTCGACCCGGTCATCGGTCGCGACACCGAGATCCGCCGCGTTGTGCAGGTGCTGTCGCGCCGGACGAAGAACAACCCTGTCCTGATCGGTGAGCCCGGCGTCGGCAAGACCGCCGTCGTCGAGGGGCTCGCTCAGCGCATGGTCGCGGGCGACGTGCCGGAATCACTGCGTGGCAAGCGCCTGGTCGCCCTCGATCTCGGCGCGATGGTTGCCGGCGCGAAGTACCGCGGTGAGTTCGAGGAGCGACTCAAGGCCGTACTCAACGAGATCAAGGACTCCGACGGACAGGTCGTCACGTTCATCGACGAGCTGCACACCGTCGTTGGTGCCGGGGCGACGGGCGACAGTGCCATGGACGCGAGCAACATGCTCAAGCCGATGCTCGCGCGCGGCGAACTGCGCATGGTCGGCGCGACGACGCTCGACGAATACCGCGAGCGCATCGAGAAGGACCCGGCGCTGGAGCGCCGCTTCCAGCAGGTACTGGTTGGCGAGCCGAGCGTCGAGGACACCATCGGCATCCTTCGCGGACTGAAGGGCCGTTACGAAGCGCATCACCAGGTGCAGATCGCCGATGCTGCGCTTGTTGCTGCGGCAGCGCTGTCCGACCGCTACATCACCGCTCGGTTCCTACCCGACAAGGCGATCGACCTGGTCGACGAATCGGCGTCGCGCCTCCGTATGGAGATCGACTCCCGTCCGGTCGAGATCGACGAGCTGCAGCGCGCCGTCGACAGGCTGCGCATGGAGGAGCTTGCGCTCGAACGCGAGTCAGATGCTGCATCACTGGACCGGCTCGAGCGACTGCGTGAAGACCTGGGCAACAAGCAGGAGATTCTCACCGGGCTGTTGGCGCGGTGGGAGCGCGAGAAGGCTGGCCTCAACCGGGTCGGCGAGCTCAAGAAGGAGATCGACGACCTGCGTGGCCAAGCGGAACGTGCTCAGCGCGATGGCGACTGGGGCACGGCGTCAGCGCTGCTGTACGGCCGCATTCCCGAGCTGGAGAAGGACCTCGCGACAGCGTCAGAGGACGCCGAGCGCACCGACACCATGGTCAAGGAGGAGGTCGGCCCGGACGACGTCGCCGATGTCGTGAGCGCCTGGACCGGTATCCCGGCCGGCCGGCTGCTCGAGGGCGAGACCGCGAAGCTGTCTGCGGATGGAGGACGAGCTCGGCAAGCGACTCGTCGGCCAGCGCGACGCTGTTCGCGCGGTCAGCGACGCCGTGCGCCGCGCGCGTGCCGGCATCGCCGACCCGGATCGGCCGACCGGATCGTTCCTGTTCCTCGGCCCGACGGGCGTCGGCAAGACCGAGCTGGCCAAGGCGCTCGCCGACTTCCTGTTCGACGACGAGCACGCGATGGTGCGCATCGACATGAGCGAGTACGGCGAGAAGCACAGCGTCGCTCGCCTGGTCGGCGCCCCGCCCGGCTACGTCGGCTACGAGGAGGGCGGCCAGCTCACCGAGGCCGTCCGCCGCCGGCCGTACGTCGTTGTGCTGCTCGACGAGGTCGAGAAGGCGCACCCCGAGGTGTTCGACGTTCTGCTGCAAGTGCTCGACGACGGCCGCCTGACGGATGGTCAGGGTCGCACTGTCGACTTCCGCAACGCAATCCTGATCCTCACCTCGAACCTCGGTTCGATGTACCTCATCGACCCGCAGCTCGACCCGGAGCAGCGCCGCAACGCTGTCATGAACGTCGTCCGATCGACGTTCAAGCCGGAATTCCTCAACCGCCTCGACGACACCATCGTGTTCGACGCGCTCGGCAGCGAGGAGCTGGCAGAGATCGTCGACCTGCAGGTCGAGCGGCTGGCACACCGGCTGCGCGATCGGCGACTCACGCTGACAGTCACGCCGGCGGCGCGCGAATGGCTGGCGCTGACCGGCTTCGACCCGATGTACGGCGCGCGGCCACTGCGCCGGCTCATCCAGTCGGCTATCGGCGACCAGCTGGCCAAGGGGCTGCTGTCCGGCGCGGTACGCGGCGGCGACGAGGTCGTCGTCGACCTGGCCGAGGAGAAAGACACGCTCACCGTCACATCCAGGTAGTCAACTTGTCCGAACGTGGTGCACCTATATAGCGTCACCACGTTCGGACAAGTCGGCTGGGCCGTAGCCCCGCCCGCATGTTGACTACGGGGAAACGCCGTTCGGGCACGTTGCGTGGACCATTCGTCTGCACGTCCGGGAACTGTCACGTGGCACTCCGGGACCCGTTTACCCTCTATTCGTGCTCAGATTGATTCGACAACGATCCGTCGTCGGCATCGCCCTAGCCGCGTGTACCGTCGCGGGCCTCGCCGCGTGCTCGACGTCGCCTTCCACTCACGAGGACCATGCGACGCCCGCCGCGGAAACTCAGGCGGCCGCGGCGCACGAGGGCCATGCGAACGCTGCCCAGCAGGCCAGCACCTCAGCGGTCGATCTGCGCGCTCAGCTCGAGCAGTACCTCGGCCAGCACGCGATCCTCACCGTGCGGCTGACGCGTGCTCGACTGCGTGACGACGGCGATCTCGCGCAGACGGCCGACGCCGCCCTCAGCAAGAACACCCAGGACATGGGCGCGCTGATCGAGACCGTGTACGGCGCCGCGGCCGCGGAGGAGTTCGAGGAGGTGTGGTTCGACCACGTCACGTATCTCTTCGACTACGCCCGCGGCGTCGCCGAGAACGACCCGGAGGTGCAGGCGGAGGCCGTCGAGGAGCTGGACGGGTACCTCAATGGGCTCAGCACGTTCTTGGCCGAGGCGACGAACGACGCCCTACCGGCCTCGACGGTTCATCACGAGCTGCAGATGCACGTCGACCAGCTCATCCAGCAGACCGATGCGTACGCCGCAGGCGACTACGTGCGCGCATTCGAGCTCGAGCGGCAGAGCTACGCGCACATGTTCCCGCTCGGCAAGACGCTCGCCGCTGGCATCGTTACCGGCACCGGCGGGACGCTGCCGGAGGACTTCGATAGCCCGGCCCGTCAGATGCAGTCGCAGCTCGGCATGGCGCTGGGCGAGCACGCGGAGCTCGCCGTCGACGCCATGCGCTCCGGGTTGGCCGGACAGCCGGACTTCACCGCCGCCGCGGGCGCCCTCGACACCAACACCCGCGAGATCACCGGCGTCATCGAGAGCATCTTCGGCGCGGAGGCAGCCACCGCGTTCCAGGCTCTGTGGGCCGACCACATCGACGCGTTCGTGGGCTACACCACGGCCCTGGCGTCGGGCGACGAGGCACTCGAGACCCAGTCCCGCGCGCGCCTAGAGCAGTTCAACGCCAGCTTCTCCGCGTTCCTCGCCACTGCAGTCCAAGACCGTCTGGGCGCCTCGTCGCTGGACGAAGCCTTCGTCGCGCACGAGGACTTCCTGCTGCGCCAGATCGACTCGTACGCCGCGCGGGACTACATCACCGCCCACGAACTGTCGTTCGATGCCTACCAGCACATGTTCGCGCTGGCTGCGCAACTCGCGACGGCCATTGGCGACACCGTCGCCGCGCGCAGCCCGGAAGGCGGCATGCAGACGGGCCTGGGCGGGACGGCGGCGATAGGGCGGCGGTGACGTGACGGCACCGCCTCGGCGGCTGAGCTCGCTCGCGCTCGTGATGATCGCGGCTCTGCTCGTCCTTCCCGCGTGCGGGACCGAGCGGACAGCTGCGTCGGCACCGCCGGCCGCCCAGTCGACCGACGCGGTGGACGCGCTGTCCTCGTACCGCTCGACTCGGACGTACGCACCGGTGGCAGCGCCCACCCGGTTGCGCATCCCCGCGATCGAGGTGGACACCGAGCTGCAGCTTCTCGGCCGGGCACCGGACCAGACGATCGAGGTCCCTGTCGATCCGGGCGCCGCCGGGTGGTGGGCGGGCGGTCCGCGGCCGGGGTCGCCCGGCCCGGCTGTGCTCGTCGGGCATGTTGACTCGCGAACCGGCCCTGCGGTGTTCTACCGCCTGCGTGAGCTCGCGCCCGGCGACGAGGTGCTCGTCGATCGTGCCGACGGTACGACCGCGCGGTTCGTCGCGACGTCGCTCGATCGGTACGAGAAGGCACTGTTCCCGAGCGACCTGATCTACTATCCGACGCTCGAGCCGCAGCTGCGCCTCGTGACGTGTGGCGGACCGTTCGATCCCTCTACCGGGCACTACCGCGACAACGTCGTGGTCTTTGCCGATGCAGCGGCGTAGGCATGTCTGGCCTGGCTCGTCGCGACCGCACCACGGCAGCCTGCCGCGTGGTGCTGAGCCTCCTCGCCGTCGTCCTGCTCGTGGGGTTCGCGCCGTCCGCCGCGGCTTCTGGCGCGCGCCCGCTTGTGCTGGCCGTCCACACCGGGTCCGACTCCGAGGTCTCCATGGTCCTCGAGACGGACGGGTCGCTGCCCGGCGGCAACGACCTGTCCGAGGACGACCTCTCGGTGACGATCGGCGGCGAGCCCGTGTCCACCACGGTGACCCCGCTGGCCTCGAGCCAGCTGTCCGTCGTCCTCGTCATCGACACCTCGGGTGGCATGGCGCCGGACGAGCTCGAGGCCGTGCAGAGCGGCGCTACCGAGTTCCTGTTGCGGCTGCCGCCGGGCGCGCAGAGTGCGGTCGTCGCTTCCGGCGGTTCCGCGCGGCTGGTCGCACCGCTGCGCTCCGGGCCAGGACCGGCACTGTCCGCCGTCAGTGCGCTACGCCCAGACGGCGATCGATCGACCGCGGCCGGAGCATCGCTCGCGGCGCGGGAACTGTCGACCGCACGAACCGGTCCCCATCAGATCGTGGTCTTCACCACCGGCGCCGACAACGGGGATCCCTCGGTGGCGCGGCTCAGCGACGAGCTCGTCCGGGCCGGCGTGCTGACCTGCGTCGTGCAAACCCAACCGGTTGATTTCTGGACGCGCGTCGTCGATCGGGCTGGCGGTTCCATCGTTGCCAGCCAGACCGAGGACGTGGTCATGTCGTTCGAGGAGTTGGCCGCAACCCTCGAGGACCAGTACCTCGTCGCATTCGACGCACCCGCGCTCCCGGCCGTTGCGGCGGTCGGTGTTGGAGACACCGGCTCGGCTAACCGGACGCTGGTACGGATCCCCGATCCTGCGCCGGGCGGCGCGTCCGCGGTGCGCGATGGCACGGTGGCAACCAGCGGACCTGGCGCCTTTCTCGTGCTGCTGCTGGGCCTGTTGGTCGTCGCGCTGATCGGACTCGGGATCGTCCTGGCCCGCCGGCGGTCGCCTGCAGCAGTGAGCGGGGCGGTTCCAGCGCCAGTTCCGGCTCCAGAGCCGGACGCAACACTGTTCACGACCGAGCGACCACGGGCGGCCGTGGGCCCGCCGCTCGCGAGTTTGCTCTCGGACAGCGGCTCCACGTCGACGCGTGCGGCGAGCGGCAAGACCCAGCCATCGGGCCGGCTGGCAACCGATACCCGACCAGCGGCCCCGATCGTGCTGCGCGGCCACGGCGATGGTGTCGTCACGCTGCGCAAGAAGAAGGATGCCGGTCCGAGTGCGGTGGCCATCGCCGGGAACGCAGCGGCGCGCTTCTTCGGCGTCCGCGCGCTCGGCAGCGATAGCGACCTGCTCAATACTCTCGACCCGTACGAAGGAGTCCGCGCGCTCGACTGGGACGGCCGCGAGTCGACCGGCTTCGAGGTGCGCGCCATCGGCGACTGGACGATCGAGGTCATTCCCGAGGCAGCCATCCCGACCTTCGACTCGTCGTACGAGGGAAGCGGCGACACGGTGCTGCGCTTTACCGGAGTGGGTTCGCGTGCCGAGATAACCGGCAATGCTGAGGGCCGCTACTTCTCCGTCCGTCAACTCGGCGACGGGAGGGATGCTGCAGCGCGGATGCGTCTGGTCAACACGACCGAGGTGTACTCCGGCACGGTCGACATCGACTCTGAGTCGCGGCTGTTCGCCATCGAAGCCGTCGGCCCGTGGACGATCACCATTCGCTGACGTCAGAGGGCGCCCAAGATCTGGTGCTTTGACCGGATCCGCGATAGTCCTGTCCCATGATCCGACGCCTGCTGTTCGTCGTCACGCCGCTGCTGCTGACGCTCACCTTCGTCGCGCCCGCAGCTGCAGACTCTCCGTACGTCACCGAGAAGGTGCCGGTGGCCATCGGGAGGGGCGGCGCGGTGTCGACGGTAGACCCCGAAGCCACTCGGGTCGGTCTCGACGTCCTGCGCCGCGGCGGCAACGCAGTCGATGCTGCGGTGGCCGCAGCGGCGACGCTCGGGGTGACAGAGCCGTACTCCGCCGGTATCGGCGGGGGCGGCTTCTTCGTCTACTACGACGCTGCAAGCGGCACGGTGTCGACCATCGACGGCCGGGAGACTGCGCCGGCGGCGATGCAGCCGGACGCCTTCGTCGAGAACGGCGTGCCGATCCCGTTTGCCGAGGCGGTGACGAGTGGGCTCTCCGTCGGTACGCCCGGCACTCCGCTGACCTGGCAGCGAGCACTCGACGAGTGGGGCACGCTGTCACTGCTGCAGGCGCTGCGAGGAGCGATCGTGGTCGCAGCGCGCGGTTTCGTCGTCGACGAGACCTTCCGCCAGCAGACGCTGGACAACCTCGACCGCTTCGACGACTTCACGTCGACGCGAGAGTTGTTCCTCCCCAACGGTGACGCGCCGGCTGTGGGGACGGTATTCCGCAACCGCGACCTGGCCCGCACCTACGTGCAGCTTGGCGCCCGCGGTGTCGACTGGCTGTATGAGGGCCGCCTCGGCCGCGACGTTGTCAGGACAGCGCAGCAGCCACCGGTCGTCGAGGGCGCGAATCGGATCGTGCGACCTGGCCTACTCGAACGATCCGACCTCGCCGCCTACGACGCACCATTCCGCGCACCCACGGTCATCGACTACCGCGGACTCGACGTCTACAGCATGGCGCCGCCGTCGAGCGGCGGCTCGACAGTCGGCGAGGCGCTGAACATCCTCGAGCAGTTCGACCTTGCGGGCCTCGACCGCACGCAGGCGCTGCACCACTACCTCGAGGCGAGCGCACTCGCGTATCGCCGACCGCAACGCCTACGTCGGCGATCCCGACTACGTCGACGTACCGCTGGAAGAGCTGCTCTCGGACGGGTTCGCGGCCGAGCGCGCCTGCCTCATCGATCCCGCAGCCGCAGCGGTCAAGCCGGTGCCACCCGGCAACCCCGACGGCGACTACGCAGCGTGCGAGCTGGTCGGTGCAGCATCCGGTGTCGGCGACGGCGGCACGTCGACGACGCATCTGACGACGGCCGACCGGTGGGGCAACATCGTGTCGTACACGCTGACGATCGAGTCGACCGGCGGCAGCGGCATCGTCGTGCCCAATCGCGGCTTCTTGCTCAACAACGAGCTGACGGACTTCAACTTCGTGCAGGCGCCCGGTGCATTGCCTGACCCGAACCTGCCGGCGCCGGGCAAGCGCCCGCGCAGCTCGATGGCGCCGACGATCGTGCTCGCAGGACGGCCGCCCGCTGCTCGCGCTCGGCTCGCCCGGCGGCGCGACCATCATCACGACGGTGCTGCAGACGCTGCTCAATCGCCTCGACTTCGGACTCTCCCTGCCGGACGCGGTGGCTGCGCCTCGGGCCTCGCAGCGCAACGCCGCGACCGTTCAGGCCGAGGCCGCGTTCATTGCCGCGGACGGACCACCGCTGCAGGCACTGGGACACGTCTTTGGCACGAACACCGCCGAGATCGGTGCGGTGACGGCCATCGAGCTGCTGGACAACGGGAAGCTCCTCGCCGTCGCCGAGCCGGTGCGGCGCGGAGGCGGCAGCGCCGGCGTCGTACGACCGCATGACTGACCGGCAGTTCGAGGGTCGGGTGGCCCTCGTCACCGCCGCCACTCGGGGCATCGGTCTCGGCATTGCCGCCGAGCTCGTTCGACGTGGTGCTCGAGTCACCGTCACCGGACGCAAGCCGGAGGGGTTGGAGGAAGCCGTCGCGTCGCTCGGCGGCTCGGAGTTTGCCATTGCTGTGCA
The DNA here is from genome assembly GCA_963801015.1 of uncultured Actinomycetota bacterium. Classification (GTDB taxonomy): domain Bacteria; phylum Actinomycetota; class Actinomycetes; order CAWDCV01; family CAWDCV01; genus CAWDCV01. The sequence goes on from CAWDCV010000002.1 coordinate 1,591,534, forward strand.
GGGCAAAGCCGACGATGAAGCCCATCAGGCGGATGCGATCGACCAGACGCTGGAGAAGTTCGGGCGCTTGGACGTGCTCGTCAACAACGCCGGCATCAACCCCGTCGCCGGGCCGCTGATGGACATGCCGCTCGATGCTGTACGCAAGACGGTCGAGGTCAATGTCACCTCTGCGCTGGCGTGGACTCAGCGGGTGTGGCGTGCCTGGCTGCGTGACAACGGTGGCGCGGTCCTCAACGTGGCGTCGATCGCCGGCGTCCGGCCGGGACCGTTTCTCGGCTGGTACGGCATCAGCAAGGCGGCGCTAATTCATCTGACGAAGCAGCTGGCGCTGGAGCTGGCCCCCGGCGTGCGCGTCAATGCCATCGCGCCCGGGATCGTGAAGACGAAGTTCGCCACCGCGCTGTACGCGCACGACGAGCAAGGTGTCACGGCCGGTTATCCCCTGAAGAGACTGGGCACGCCCGGAGGACACCGCTGCGCTTGCCGCGTTCCTGCTCAGCGACGAGGCTTCATGGATCACTGGACAGACCGTGGTCATCGACGGGGGTGTCGTCCTGACGTGAGCACTGCACTGGTCACCGGCGCGACGGCCGGGATCGGCGCTGAGTTCGCCCGACAGCTGGCGGCTGCGGGACACGATCTCGTGCTGGTGGCGAGGAATGCTGAACGGCTGAGCAGCATTGCGCGCGAATTGCGGTCTGCCCACGACATCGACTGCGACGTCATCGTCGTGGACCTCGTCACCGATGAGGGGATGGCTGATGTCGAACACCGACTCAGCGACGAGAGCCAGCCCATCGACTTGCTCGTCAACAGTGCCGGGTTCGGCTTGCCGACATCGTTCCTGAAGTCGGCGGTCGATGACGAGGAGGCGATGCTGCGCGTCTTCGTCCTCGCGGTGTTGCGCCTGTCGCATGCTGCACTCCCGGGCATGGTCGCGCGTGGTCGCGGTGCGATCATCAACGTGTCGTCGGTTGCGGGGTTCCTGCCAGGCGGTACGTACTCCGCAGCGAAAGCGTGGGTCACCGTGTTCAGCGAGGGCCTACACACTCAACTTCAGGACACCGGCGTCCGGGTCATGGCCCTGTGCTCCGGCTACGTCCACACCGAAATGCACGAGCGGATGGGCGTCCGAAAGCCTGGCCCGTCGTGGGTGTGGCTTGACGTGCAGGATGTTGTCGCTGTAGCACTGCGCGACCTGCGTCGCGGCAAAGCCATCTCCGTGCCCGGCCTGAAGTGGAAAGCGCTGGTGACACTGGTCGACCTGCTGCCTCGTGCCGCGCTGCGCCGACCCGCATCTCTGAGACGAAGGTGAACGCATGGAACTCTCCGTCGATCCGGAACCGCTCACCGTCGACGTCGTTCCCACCGTGCGTCTCACGGGAGCCACTCCCGGGAGCACGGCAACGCTGACGATCAGCACTGTCGATGCAGCAGGCCACGGCTGGCGATCCAGCGGCGACTACCCGGTTGATGATGACGGCGTTGTCGGGGCCGATGACCCGGAACGCCCGTGGTGGTCGATGAAGTTCGTCGACGAGGACGCGGCACCCGTGGCGTTCACGGCGCCGGACGATGTGCTGACGTTTCGCATAGGTACCGAGATCGCCGGCCTGGATGGAAAGTTGGACGTCGCCCGACGCTGGTCCCTCGACGTCGATTCCCGCGAACATCGCGGTGACGGCTGGCTGCTGCGGGTCTATCGTCCGCGGTCGGTCAGCGGACCCCAACCGGCGGTGTTCATCGTGCCGGGATCGACCGGACTGTCCGCGATGGCACCGACCGCGGCGCTGCTCGCCACGCACGGCTACGTCGCGGGGGTACTCGCGTACATGCAGGAGCCGGGCCTACCCCGGTCGTTCGAGCGCATCCCGCTCGAGTCCGTGACGGCCGCCATGATGAGCTTCGCCGCGCTCGACGAGGTCGACGCCGAGCGCGTCGTCGTCCACGCATCGTCCGTCGGTACCAGCGTGGCGCTGTCGGCGCTCACCCCGGCCGAGGCACCAAAGCCGAACGGCATCGTTCTCGTCGCGCCGACGCACGTGGTCTGGCAGGCCCTGCCCAAGGGCGGGCGGCCGCCGCCGGTGTCGTCGTTGACGCGCGGCGACAAGGACCTTCCGTACGTGCCGATCAAGGGGGAGCGCCTCCTCGGCCAGGTCGCTGCGAACGCCCTCCGCAGCCGGGTGTCGCGGCACCCGACGAGCCACGCGCTCAAGATGGGGCCGGCATTCGACGCCGGCTTGAAGGACGGCGTCGCCGCGGCCGCGGCGGCCATCCCGGTGGAGCGGATCGAGGCGCCCATCCTCGCCCTTGCCGGCGGCGCCGACGCCATGTGGCCGTCCGCGCGGATGGCGAAAGCGCTGCGCGACCGGCGCCGCGCTCACGGTGCCGGCGCCGACGACCGGGTCATCGTGGTCGCGAAGGCCGGACACTTCCTGCGGCCGCCGCTCATCCCCACAACGGTCGACCGCAACGATTCGCTCATCTCCGGCGGCACGCCTGCCGGCAACGCGGCCGGCGCGCGGACGGCGTGGGATGCGACGCTGTCATTCCTCGAGCAGCGGCTCGGTGCGGCGTAACGTCGCGAACCGCTGGTCGCTGCCCACCTCGTCCTCGTACGCCGTCAGTGCCGCGGCCAGCCAGCGATAGGTCCACTCCTCGGCGAGTCGACGCGTTTCCGTGAACACGATGGGAACCGAGGGCCAGCGTGCCTGAATCTCCGCCAAGCCGTCGGCGAGGAGTGCCGGGCGTACGAACGTGACCTTGAAGACGGCGGAGTAGCGATCCTCGACAACTACCGCTGCCCGCGGCAGCCCGGCGAGCTCGCCCAGCGCGAACCGCAGCGTGCCCTTGGCAATGCTGCCAGCCAAGTCATCGAGGCTCTTGCGCTCGACCGCAGCGACGATGAGGCCGTCCGACTCGACCGCGTAGTCACCGGCGGTCAAAGTACGACGCTCGACGTGCACCTGCTGATCGGCGAAGCGATACGGATACCGCTCGTGCGTGTCGATGAGGATCGTCATCTCTCGACGGCCGCCGGCAACAGCCGTCGGTGGCCGCACCGCGGGACGCGCCTGTTTCGCGGTGCGCTGCGACTGCCAGAAGATCGCCTCCCGGCCTCGCACGTACGTCAGCACGATCTGGGAGCGGTACTCCCGCGACCGGTGGAGCACGAGATCGATGGCAGCGCCCCGGCGCTCGCAAGCGCGTGTTGGAACGCGCTCGACAATGTCCGGCTCCTCGGGCCACGCGTCCGCCCGATGGCAATACACCTTGCTCGTCCGCGGCCACGTGTCGCGGGCCTTGAGCACGATAGGGCGACCCGGCAGCGGAACCCGGATGAGGTAGGGCAGCGACGAGTCAGGATCCGGGTTACGTGCGATGACGAAGTCGTCCGGCACGCCCCTCATTCTGCCGCGGTCCAACGAGTGGTTCCTCCGGTACGCGACCCGCCGACGACCGCGTACGCGGGGAACCAGCTGTTGTTCGGTGCGGTCTCGACGGCGTCAGGACGTGATCAGCGGGAGCCGATCCGGCGCCTCCTCGAGTACGGACTCAGCATCGGTGCCGAGAACGTCCTCGAGCAGGGTTGCGTAGACGGAGCGGAAATCTGTCGTCACCGCAAGGTCACCGTCGCCCGTAGGCGCGCCGTTGCTCCGGCATGCTCGCGCCCTTGGGCCGTTCGGGCAACGGCGCCAGTTCCAGAGGCGTGACGGCCTCGGGTGCCGTCACGCTCGCAATCAGCGCGTCGACGGTGGCGTCGTACCCGGCCCGCTCGGCGGCCCCGACCTCGTCCGCGCGCGGGCCGAAGCCGGTGCGGCGCAGCAGGTGGGCCACCTCGCTGCGCGGCATGGCGACAGCATGGCCGTGGCCTGTTCGAGCTGTGTAAGGGTCGGCCCAACCGTCGGTCAGGCTCTGTCGGCGCGCGCCACGGCCGCGGTCACGAGCTCCCGAAGCACGGTTGCATCGACGTCGTCGAGCCGCTTGACGTAGAGGCAGGACTTGCCCAGCGAATGCGGTCCCAGGCGGTGCAGCACCTCCTCGTGCGCCTCGAAGCCCTCGGTGAGGTAGATCGTCGTGTTCTGCTTGCGCGGAGAGAAGCCGACGACCAACCAGTCGATCTCGCGCCCGCTCGGGTAGCGCAGGTGCCGGGTGCCGAAGCCGACGATCGAGTCGCCCCACATCTGCCCACGCTCGCCGGTGACCTCCGCCATCAGCTCGCGTACGGCCTTCGCGTCGGCGCGACGTTTCGGCGTCTTCGACGCTGTCGAGGAAGGCGTCGACGTCGCGGTCGTTAGCTTGCGTCTTCATCTCCGCCATGCCCCGGAGCCTGGCACAGCGCTGCGACATTCCGTCTGCCAGAAGCGAATCCGCTGGCGACATGTTCGGTGCGTGCAGCAGGGTCGGGGGATGAAGGTCCTCGTGCTGGGCGGCACCGCGTTCCTGGGTCGGCATGTCGTGGCGGAGGCGCTGACCCGCGGCTACCACGTCACCACGTTCAACCGCGGCCAGTCCGGTCCGGACGCCGATGGAGTCGAGGCCCTGCATGGGGATCGCATGTCACGGGACGATCTCGAGCAGCTGCGGAGCCGTACGTACGACGCGGTCGTCGATACCAGCGGCTTCGACCCGCGCACCGTGCGCTCGGGGCTCGACGTTCTCGCCGACGTCGGGCACTACACCTTCGTGTCGAGCATCTCGGTCTATGAGGACTGGCCGGGCGAGCTCGTGAACGAGAAGTCTCCGGTATTCGACTGCCCGCCGGACGCGGGTCCGGGCATTGAGTACGGCGCGGGTAAGGCGGGCGCGGAGCGGGCCGTGACCGACGCGCTGGGCGACCGGGCGCTCCTCGTCCGCGCCGGCCTGATCCTCGGACCGTACGAGAACGTCGGCCGGTTGCCGTGGTGGCTGCGCCGCGCCGCCCGCGGCGGCGACATGCTCGCGCCGGGAAATCCCGACCGCAGGATGCAGCTCATCGATGCTCGCGACCTCGCGGTATGGATGCTCGACTGCGCGGCGGCTGGAGTCGGCGGCACATGCAACGCCTCTGGTCCGACCGGCAACGCGACCATGGGGAGTTGGCTGGGCTCCTGCGTCGAGGTGACCAGCGGCATGGCCCGGCTCGTCTGGGCGAACGACGACCTGCTGCTCGCGCATGACGTCGAGCCCTGGAGTGAGCTCCCGCTCTGGGCGCCCGACACCGCGGAGTACGCCGGCATCTGGGCGGCATCGACGGCACGCGCCGAGGCGGCCGGTCTGCGGTGCCGGCCAGTCGCCGACACCGTGGCCGACACCTGGACGTGGCTGCGGACCCAACCCGAGACCGACGATGCCCCGCCTCGCGGCCTGCCTGCAGCCGGCATCGATCCCGCCAAGGAGCAGGCGATCCTGCGTGCCGTCGCAGCTGATCGACCGACAGCCGGTTAGCTGCTAGCCCACCTCCACCTCCACGAGGTCGCGCGCTGCCCGCGCGAGGCTCAGGTCCCGAGTGACCAGCGGACACTCCAACGCCTCGGCGAGGGCCACGTACGACGCGTCGTACGCCGTAAACACGTCCCGCAACGAGAACACCCGTCGTCGCAAACCGTCGAGCAACGGCCACCGACGTATCGAAAGGTCCTCGAAGTCCGTCAACGCGTCTTGCGCTCGCGTCGCGCTCAGCTCCAGTCGAAGCGTTCTGTGTCGCAAACCGGACACGACCTCGTAGTCGAGCATTGCGGGCGCGTGGAGATCCGCCTTCGCCAGCATCAACCGAAGCTGAGCGGCGTCGGTAGGTCTCGTAAGGACATCTACGAGGGCCGATGCATCGACCACAATCACGTCAGCCAGCCGTCCATCTCGCGATCTCGCTCCTCACGAGCCTCGCGAATTGCCTCGACAGATGACCCGGTTGCCTGCTCGCTGCGTTGGGCCGCCCGGTCGAGCACCTCAGCGACACTGGGTCGTGACAATTCACGCGACAGGACCTCGAGCAAGAAGCTGTTGAGGGACTGTCCTCGAGCAGCCGCCCGAGCCTTCAAGACGCGGCGGAGCTCGTCGGGCACATCGCGAATCTGAAGTAGCGATCCCACCCATCCAGAATAGAGAGCAATCCATGCGTTGTGTATATATGTCGTCATGTCAGAAGTGTGACGGGCAGCGATGGCCGAAGGGCTGGCCGAGGCAATTCTGTGGATGAGCTGGGGTTGTGGATAACGGCCGCAGGACCTTAGAGGCGAGCTGCGAGCTCGAGCAGGGCGTTGCGCGCCGCCTCCGGGTCGGCGAGTGCCGCAAAGTGACCGAGATCGCGCGCCACGATGGGCCAGCCGCGCTGCTCGGCGACGCCGACCCAGTGGTCGTAGGCCGCTGAGGTGCGCAGGTAGCCGCACGGTGCGTCCGGCCAGCCGCCGATATCCGGCAGGGGCTCGGTGAAGAAGGCATGGCCGCGCGGACGTAGCGACCGGACCAGCGCCACCCGGTCCTCGTAGTCCGGGACGATGTCAGCGAGCTCGTCCACGGTCCACGTCGGGAACCACGCACCAGCGTGCAGCGACGCGGCGAACGCAGCCACAAAGCCGCCGCCCTCCTCCTGGAGCAGGTCCAGCCGCGACGGCTGTCCAGGCAGCGCCAGAACGGCGTCGAAGAAGACGTAAGCACCAGGGGATTGCTCGCTGCGTTGCAGGGCCGCGGCAATCGGGGGCAGGAGTGCCCCGGCGCCGCTGTGAGCAACCAGCACGATGGGTGCGGCCGGCTGGGCGTCGACGATCTGCGCAACAGCCTGCCTGACATACCCGTCGGCGAACGGTGGTTCATCGTCGTCATCGACGTCGACGACCACGACGTCGATCTGCTCGTCTCGCAGTCGATCCGGCAGTTGTCCCCAGGCGGCAGGGCCGGTCAGCGGGCTGTGGACGAGCACGTACGAGCGGGCGATCACTGTGCGAGGCTAGGCAGCCGTGGGCGAACGCGACGAGCTGCTGCAGCAGATTCGCGGCAAGGCGATCGTTCACGGACGTGTGGTGCTGTCGTCGGGGCGGGAAGCCGACTACTACGTCGACCTGCGGCGCATCACGCTCGACGGTGCTGCGGCACCTCTCGTGGGGGAGGTGATGCTCGACGCGACGAAGGCACTGGAGTACGACGCCGTCGGCGGCCTGACGCTCGGCGCCGATCCGGTTGCCGCAGCGATGCTGCACGCTGCGGCCGCGAAAGGTCGGCAGCTCGACGCGTTCGTGGTTCGCAAGCAGGGCAAGGCGCACGGCTTGCAGCGGCGCATCGAGGGCCCGGAAGTTGCCGGCCGCCGAGTGCTCGCCGTCGAGGACACGTCAACGACGGGAGCGTCGGTGCTTGCGGCTGTGACAGCGCTGCGGGAAGCGGGTGCCGACGTGGTCGGTGTCGCGGTGATCGTCGAGCGCGGCGCGCGGGCGGCCATCGAGCGCGAAGGCTTGCCCTACGTCGCGGCGTATGAGCTCGCCGACCTCAACCTGAGCTGAAAGGAGGGCAGCATGGCTGATCCCACCGAGACGGATCCCGACAAGTACGTCGTCGTCTTCGAGAACGACCGCGTCCGCGTGCTCGAGTATCGCGATGAGCCGGGAGGGCGGACGAGCCCCCATGATCACGGCGACAGTGTGATGGTGACGCTGACCGGATTCGACCGCCGGGTCTCCCACGGCGCTCGGAGCCGCGACGTCACGCTACGTGCCGGCGAGGCGCGGTGGCTCGACGCGCAGACGCATGCGGGGGAGAACATCGGCAGCACGCCCTCACACGCGTTCTTCATCGAACTCAAGGGTGAGCGAGCTGCGCCGGAACCCGCAGCTGCGCTTGGTCCTTCCTCCTAGCTGTCCTGCGGGCCCAGCGGTCTATCGCCTTGGCAGATCCAGCCGGTAGATGTTTGACTCAGTCAATGAATGCGACGACAGAAGCGCGGGTCGACGCGCTGCGCGCTTTCTCTCGCTCGTACACCCGTGTGCTCCGCGTCCTCGATGAGGGGTTGCTCGATAGCCCGTACTGCCTGACCGAGGCGCGGATCCTCTACGAGCTCGCCCACCTGGACGTGATGGATGCTGTCGCGCTGCGGCGGGAATTGGGCCTGGACGCTGGTTACCTCAGTCGAATCGTCCGTCGCTTCGAGGTCGACGGTCTGGTGATCCAGCGGCGTTCGTCAGTGGACGCTCGACGTCAGGTGCTGCAGATGACCCCGCACGGCAGGGACGTGTTCGCCGTGCTGGATGCACGCTCGGCGGAGCAGGCTCGGGCGCTGCTGTCCGCACTTGACGACGACAGCCAGCGTCGTCTCATCGCCGCGATGGCCACAGTGCGCCGAGCGCTGGAGCCATCGTCGGCCGCACCGGTTGCGTTGCTGGCACCCGGTCCGGGCGATTTCGGTTGGGTCGTTGCACGCCACGGCGCGATCTATGCGGACGAGTTCGGCTGGGATGCGACCTTCGAGGCACTCGTCGCGCGGATTGTTGCCGACTACGTCGACCAGCACGACGCGACGCGAGAAGCGGCATGGATCGCCACCATCGACGGCGACAACGCAGGGTGCGTGTTCTGCGTTCACAAGGACGACGCGACGGCGCAGCTTCGTCTCCTGCTGGTCGAGCCCGACGCTCGCGGACGGGGCGTCGGTTCACTGCTGGTCGACGCGTGCATCGACTTTGCCCGGCATGCTGGCTACCAGCGCATCACGCTGTGGACGAACGATGTGCTGGTCGCGGCGCGGCGGATTTACGAGGCCGCGGGTTTCCGGCTCATCGACGAGGCGCCCCATTCGAGCTTCGGTGTCGACCTGGTGGGGCAGAACTGGCAGCTGGAGCTGTGATCAGCGACCGATCGCCTTGGGGTTGCGGCGCACGATCTCGCTGTTGAGCGCAGTGGCAAAGGCGGTCCACGCGACGTAGGGCGCGACGGCGAGGCCGGCGCTGCGGTCGGCCTCCCAGGCCTGGCGCAGCAGGGCCACGTTCGACGCGTTCAGCGCGCCGATTCCGACCAGAGCGAGATCAGGCCGGCGCAGGCGAAAGAACAGCCAAGTCCAGCCGGCGTTGAGCGCGAGGTTGGTGCCGAAGACGCGGACGAATCGTTGCCGTTCCGTGCCACGAGTCTGCACGTACGCGCGAGCGCCCGCATACGCCAGCAGCACGTACAGCGACGTCCACACCGGGCCGAACGCCTCGGGCGGTGGCTGCCACGATGGTTTGTCGAGCTTGCGGTACCACCGACTGCCCGCCGTCGTGCCAACGCCACCCACGAGCGCGGTCGCGGTGACGGCAGCGGCGCTGGACAGCGTCGCCCGAACCCCGGGCCGCATCAGCGCGCCACCTCGTCGTCGGTGGGTACGGAATCGGGCAGGTGCACGGCCTCCGGCGTCGCATGCGTGCCGCGCCCGCGACGTGCCCGCAGCAGCTCGATCGCGATCGGCACGATCGAGGCCGCGACGATCGCGATGAGGATGTACTCGATGTTGTCGCGGACGAAGGCGATCTGCCCGAGCCAGTAGCCGAGCACGGTGACGCCGGTGCCCCACAGGACGCCGCCGATGGCGCTGAAGATCGCATAGGTCCGGAAGTTCATCCGGCCCACGCCGGCCATCACGGTGATGAACGTCCGCACGATGGGAACGAACCGCGCCAGCACAATCGCCCGCGCGCCGTACTTCTCGAAGAAGGCGCTGGTCTTGTCGACGTACTCCTGCCGAAACAGGCGTGAATCGGGCCGGTTGAAGATCGCCGGTCCCGCGCGCCGCCCGATGGCGTAACCGACGAGGTTGCCGGCGATCGCGACCACGCTGATGAGCAGGCACACCAGCCATAGCGGCGTGCCGATCGTGCCCTCGGCGACGAACAGCCCGGCAACGAAGAGCAGCGAGTCGCCCGGGAGGAAGAACCCGATCAACAGCCCGCACTCGGCAAAGACGATGAGCAGGATGCCGAGCAGGCCGAATGCGGAGATCAGGCGCTCAGGGTCCAGCCAGGACGGGCCGATCGCGACGGCGTCGAGCGCCGACTGCTGGAGATGCACGAGCACCGGACGAGGCTACCGGCCCGCCGGGTCAGCGGTTCGGCTTCGGCGTCGACGCATCACGGTGACCACGCCGCCGACGATGGACAGGAGCACGAAAAAGGCGCCGACGGCATACGCGGTGTAACGCAGCGTCGGGAGCTGATACGCGAAGTAGCCCAGCACGATCAGCCCGGCGGCCCACGCAAGTGCGCCTACGAAGTTCGCGGACAAGAAGCGGGGGTACGACATCTGCCCGATCCCGGCGACGATCGGCGTGAACGTACGCACCCACGGGATCCACCGGGCGGCGACAACGGCGAACCAGCCGTAGTCGGCATAGAAGCGTTCGGCTCGAGCCACGGTGCCGGCGTTGATGCCGCGCTTGCCAGCTCGCTGCAGCAGCCACGGACGGCCGAGTCGGCGCCCCGTCCAATAGCCGACGGCGTCGCCAGCGACGGCAGCGATGAGAGCGCCGACGATGAGGACGCTGAGGTTGACGCCACTCGCCGGAGCCGCGGCCGCGAGACCGGCGCCGAACAGGATCGTGTCGCCGGGCAAGAAGAACCCGACCAGTAACCCCGACTCGATGAACACGAAGCCGAATACGACGAGATAGACGCTTGCCGCGGCCAGCGTCGTGAAATCCGGGTCGAGGTCGATCCCCATACGCAAAGCGAGCCTACGGGGGCGGTGGCCGGCCGACCCCTTCTCGAAACGATCATGGGCTTACGGGCACGACACGCCGGGCGGCGCTTCCCGTAAGCCCATGATCCTTGACGAGGAGATGGCGTCAGAGGCCGAACTTCTTGCCGATGTCGCCCAGGTTGCCGAGCCCACCTAGCTCGCCGAGGTTGATGCCGAGCTTGTCCAGCAGGCCGGACTGCTTGTCGGTGTCGACCTGGTCCGGCAACTCGCGGTCGGCCTGCTCGGCCTTGGTGGTGTCGCCGCGGGAACGGAGGAACTCGAGGATCTGCTCTTTGGGAATCTGCATGCTCCTCTCCTTCCCGTCGACAGTGTGCGTAACCGGGGGCCGTAGCGTGGCGCCTCGTGCCCGAGATCGAGGTAGGGGTCGGCCCGCGCTCGCGGCCGTGGCCGGACGATGCGCGCCTCGACCCGGCGCTGCTCGCCGACGGCGATCGACGCAACGTAGTCGACCGATACCGCTACTGGCGGACCGATGCGATCGTCGCCGACCTCGACACGCGCCGGCACGACTTCCACGTCGCCATCGAGAACTGGCAGCACGACTTCAACATCGGCTCAGTGGTGCGGACCGCGAACGCGTTCCTCGCGCGTGAGGTGCACATCGTCGGTCGGCGGCGCTGGAACCGTCGCGGGGCGATGGTCACCGACCTCTACCAGCACGTCCATCACCATCCGAGCGTGGACGACCTTGCCGCATGGGCGAGCACCGAGCAGCTCGTCATCGTCGGTGTCGACAACCTGCCCGGTGCCGTGCCGCTGGAGACGTACGACCTGCCCAGAAACAGCCTGCTCCTGTTTGGTCAGGAGGGCCCCGGCCTGTCCGAGGAGGCGAGGGCAGCCGCCGATGTCGTGCTATCGATCGCCCAGTTCGGCTCGACCCGCTCGATCAACGCCGGGGCGGCGGCGGCCATTGCTCTGCACGCTTGGGTACGCCGCCACATCTTCCAGCAGCCTGCGCGGCGGACATGAGGCCGGATCGGCTCGATCGCCGCACCCTGAACCGGTCGACCCTGGCTCGGCAACTCCTGCTGGAGCGCGCCCGCATCTCGACGATTGACGCGTTGGAGCACCTGGTCGGCGTGCAGTCGCAGGCTCCGCTCGCGCATTACGTCGCGCTCTGGAGTCGGATAGACAGCTTCGACCCGGTTGCAGCGGGTGCCGCGTTCGAGCGCAAGGAGCTCGTCCGAACGCATGCGATGCGTGCCACCGTGCACCTGTTCTCCCGCCGCGACGCGCTGCAGCTGCGTGCGCTCATGCGGCCGATGCTGGCGGCCCGCTTCGCGTCCTCGCCGTTCCCCAAGTTGCTTCCCGGCGTCGACCTGGCCGCGGTGTGCCGAGCTGGTCGCGGGATCGCCACGGAGGCACCCGTCGGCCGCGTCGAGCTCGGCCGCCGCCTCAGTGAGCAGTTTCCAGGCGTCGATGAGGCCGCACTTGCTTATGCGGTCACCTACATGGAGCCGATGGTGCAGGTACCGCCGCGCGGCGTATGGGGTAAGCGCGGTCCCGTGCGGTGGCAGACGTTCCCTGGCTGGCTTGGCGCCGAGGCCGACACGGCAGCGAGTATCGACGAGGTCGTGATGCGGTACCTCGGCGCGTTCGGACCCGCGTCCGTGGCGGACATGCGGACCTGGTCGGGGCTGCCGGCCCTGCGAGAGGTCGCCGACCGACTGCGACCGCAGCTACGAGTCTTCCTCGACGACAGCGGCCGCGAGCTGCTCGACGCGCCGGACGCGCCGCGCCCAGATCCCGGCGTCCCAGCTCCCGTGCGGTTCCTGCCTGAGTACGACAACGTGCTGCTTTCGCACGACGACCGAACCCGAGTCATCCGGAACCGGCGTCCCGTGCCGCTGCCACCAGGCGACGGTGGCCGGGTCGGCACCGTTCTCGTCGACGGCGACTTTCGCGCCACCTGGGAGCTTGCCCGACGTGGAGATGCGGCGTCGCTCATCGTCCGGGCTACGCCGCCACTGACGCGGCGCGAGCAGGGCGACGTGCAAGACGAGGCAGGTCGACTCCTCGAGTTCCTGGCGCCCGGCGCGGTCCCCGACGTCGTCATCGATCATGAAGCGCGGCCTGGTGGCGGCCTGGCCTAGGCTCGAGCTCGTGGCGGAGCGGCTGCTCGTTATTGGTGCGGACGCGGCGGGCATGACCGCCGCCTCGCAGGCGCGCAAGCGCCGACGCGATCCCGAGGACCTGTCGATCCTCGCGTTCGACCGCGGCCGGTTCGCGTCGTACAGCGCGTGCGGGATCCCGTACTGGATTGCCGGTGACCTCGAGCACGGTGCCGACCAGCTGATCGCCCGCACGCCGGAGGAGCACCGCAAGAACGGTATCGACTTGCGGATGCGCACCGAGGTCGAGGGCATCGACCTCGATGCCGGCCGGGTGCACGTCCGCGATCTCGAGACCGGCAAGGCAGACACGCATCCGTACGACCAGCTCGTCCTCGCCATGGGTGCGCTGCCGATCGTCCCCGACCTGCCAGGTGTCGACGCCGGCAACGTGTTCGGCGTGCAGACGCTCGACAACGGCGAAGCGGTTCTCGACGCTCTCGACGACGAGCCGAAGCCGAAACGTGCCGTCGTTGTCGGCGCCGGTTACATCGGCGTCGAGATGGCCGAGGCGATGTTTCGGCATGGGCTCGACGTCACGGTCGTCGAGCAGGTGGACGAGCCGATGTCGACTCTCGACCCGGACATGGGCCGGCTCGTGCATCACGCCATGGAGGGGCTCGGCATCGACGTGCAGACCGGCTCCGAGGTCGAGGGGATCGAGACCGATGACGACGGCCATGTCCGCGCGGTCGCGGTTCGGGGGGGAGGCGTGATCCCGGCTGACATCGTCGTCCTCGGCATCGGCGTCCGGCCCAACACCGACATCGCGAAGGAGGCCGGTCTCGCGCTCGGAACCGAGGACGCGATCCGTACCGACGTGCAGATGCGCTGTGAGGGACATGGCGAGGTGTGGGCCGGCGGCGACTGCGTGCAGGTCCTCGACCGCATCACCGGGACCCATCTGCATGTCCCACTCGGCACGCATGCCAACAAGCAGGGCAAGGTCATCGGTACGAACATCGGCGGCGGTTACGCAACCTTCCCCGGCATCGTGCGGACCGCGGTCAGCAAGGTGTGCCACCTGGAGATCGCCCGCACCGGGCTGCTCGAGGCCGACGCGAAGAAGGCCGGGTACGAGTACGAAGCCGTCACCGTCAAGTCGACGACGAAGGCGGGCTACTTCCCTGGCACGAAGCCGATGACCGTCAAGATGCTGGCCGAGCGTCGCAGCGGGCTGCTGCTCGGCGGCCAGATCGTCGGCAGCGAGGGCAGCGGGAAGCGCATCGACACCATCGCGGTCGCCCTGTGGAACCGGATGACCGTGGAGGAGCTGACCTCGGTCGACCTGTCGTACGCGCCGCCGTTCTCGCCGGTGTGGGACCCGGTGCTTATTGCCGCACGCAAGGCGGCGGAGGCTGTGTGGCCGGAGACTAAGCGGGCTTGACCAGGCTCTCCGCCAGTGCATAGGCCTGCCGGGTGGCAAAGACCAGGCGGCGTGGCGCGTACGCGTCCCCGAGAATGTGGATCTCGGGCACCTGATGCTTGAGCGAGTCGTACAGGGCAGAGTCGGAGACGCTTCCGCACGCAAGCACGACCGAATCCACGGCATCGATCGTGCGCCGTCTTCCGGAGTAGACGTTGCGCACGTCCACGCCGTCGGAACCGATCTGGACCACTTCTTGCATGAAGTGCATCTGGACGCCCTGCTCGTCCAGCCGGCCGAGGATCCCGCCGATGATGTAGCGGCCAAGCAGCGGCGCCGGCCCCTGCGTCGCGTACACGATGCTGACGTCGTGGCCACGCGATGAGAGAAAGTCGGCGACCGACAGCGGTGCCACGTGGTCGTCCTGGGCGACGACCAGGACCCGCCGGGCCGGGTGTCGACGTTCAGCGAGGACGTCGCGGATGTCGAGTACGTGCTCGAGCGTCGCGCCCGGGATCTGAGGGATCCGCGGCGTCGCTCCGGTGGCGATCGCAACGACGTCGGCATGAGCGGCGGCGACGTCGTCAGCGGCTGCGCGCCGGTCGAGCTGGACGTCGACGCCGACTGACGCCAGGCGGCGGCGCTGCCAGTCGAGGTACCGGGCATAACCCTCGTGGCGCGGCGCGCAGATGGCGTACCGCAGCTGACCGCCCAACTCGCCCGCCGCCTCCCACAGCTGCACGTCATGACCAGCCTCGCGGGTCAATGCCGCGAGCTCCATCCCGGCTGGTCCCCCGCCGACGACGAGGACGGTGCGGCTGTGCGCGACGTGCGGCCATGGGCCCTCGACCTCATGGCCGGTCTGCGGATTGACGGCGCAGCCGAACGGCAACCCCTCGACGTAGCGGCGGCTGATGCACTCGTTGCCCCCGACGCACGGCCGGATCTCGTGCGTTCTTCCCTCGCGGGCCTTGATGAGCAGGTCGCCATCGGCGATGTGTGCGCGTGCCATCCCGACCACGTCGGCGTGGCCGGCGGCGAGGAGGTTCTCTGCCACGTCCGGATCGATGACCCGGCCGGTGTAGACCACCGGAAGGTGCAGTGCCTCCTTCAGCTGTCCGACGAGCGAAGACCACTGTGCCGGCTCGAAGTACGTCGGCTGGATGTAGCTCGGATTGCCCCACGGGCTCCCGATGACCCCGTGCACGTAGTCGATGAGACCCGTCGACTCGAAGTACTGCGCGAGCTCCACGCCGCCGGCAACGTCGTACCCGCCTGGGACCTCCTCGCGCACGTTCAGCCGGATACCGAGGGTCATGGTGCTGCCGACGACTTCCCGGATCGCCTGCATCACCTCGACGCTGAACCGGGCCCGGTTCTCCAGCGAGCCTCCGTACCGATCCTCGCGAGCGTTGGTCAGCGGTGACAGGAACCACTCGTGAATGTCGTCGTGGTTCAAGTGCAGCTCGACGCCATCAGCCCCTGCGTCTCGCGAGAGTTGCGCCGAGAAGGCGTACTCCTGCACGAACGCCGCGATGTCGTCGTCGTCCATGACGTGCGGCATCAGGTTGATGACCGGAGCACTCATGATGGGCGATGCACCGTGCGGCATCCCGCCCTGATGGACCATCTGGACGGTCACGCTCGCGCCGAGAGCGTGCATCGAGGTGGAGAGCTGCTGGATGCGCTCGACGAAGAACGGCAGCCGGAAGAAGCCAGTGGTCGCTGCACCGATACCGGTCGGCTCGAAGCCGGGAATGACCGTGTTCCTCAGATGCGTCGAGACGCTGCCGACCCAGGCGACGCCGGCGCGAACCCGCTGCTCGAAGTAGGCGATATTGCGCTCGGCGTCCTCGTCGGTGCCGAAGATGTTGCCGATAGCGGAGGCGTGCGGGGGAAGCATCACTCGATTGCGCAGTTTCATCGTGCCCACCGTGATCGGTGAGAACAGATGGGGGTACGCGGACATCGCGGGCTCGGTCGCGGTTCCGGTCATGGCGGCATCATGACGTCTCGGAGCTGACTCACGCTTCCCCAGCGCGCGGTCCTAGGATCGGCGGCGCCGAGCAGTACGAGCAGCGGGAGTTCCCATGCCGATCGCCACGCCTGAGGTGTACGCCGAGATGCTCGACCGGGCGAAGGCCGGCGCCTTCGCTTACCCAGCGATCAACGTCACGTCGTCGCAGACATTGAACGCCGCGCTCAAGGGCTTCGCCGACGCCGAATCGGACGGCATCGTGCAGATCTCTACCGGCGGCGCGGAGTACCTGTCCGGGCAGGGCGTCAAGGAGATGGTCACGGGTGCAGTGGCACTCGCGGAGTTCGCGCATGTGGTGGCCGCGAAGTACTCGATCACCGTCGCGCTGCACACCGATCACTGCCCCAAGGACAAGCTCGACGGCTACATGCGACCGCTGATCGCGGTGTCGCAGGAGCGCGTCGACCGCGGTCAGGAGCCGCTCTTCCAGTCGCACATGTGGGATGGCTCGGCGGTCGAGCTGCACGAGAACCTCGAGATCGCCCGCGAACTCCTGGCCGCATGTGCCAAGGCGCGGCTGATCATGGAGATGGAGATCGGTGTCGTCGGCGGTGAGGAGGACGGCGTCGTCGGCGAGATCAACGAAAAGCTGTACTCCACGCCGGAAGACGCGCTGCTCGTCGCTGACACGCTCGGCACCGGAGAGAACGGCCGCTACATCCTCGCGGCGACGTTCGGCAATGTGCACGGCGTCTACAAGCCGGGGCACGTGAAGCTGCGCCCGTCGGTGTTGAAGCAGATTCAGGACGTCGTCGCCGAGAAGGTCGGCAAGGACAAGCCGTTCGATCTCGTCTTCCACGGCGGCAGCGGCTCGGCATTGGAGGAGATCCGAGAGACGCTTGACTACGGCGTCGTCAAGATGAACATCGACACCGACACGCAGTACGCCTTCACCCGGCCGACAGCCGGCCACATGTTCACCAACTACGACGGCGTGCTCAAGGTCGACGGCGACGTCGGCAACAAGAAGGCGTACGACCCGCGGACCTACGGGAAGGCGTCCGAGGCCGGGATGTCCGCGCGAGTGGTCGAGGGCTGCGAAGACCTGCGCTCGACGGGAACGACCCTCGCGAAGTAGCGAGCCCTCGCGAAGCAGTGCCCTCTCGCGAACTGGTTCCTCCCGCGCGCCCGTTGTCGGCGAGTCGCGTACCCAAGGAACCAGCTAACGCAGGCCCGCCCGACTCGAGGGTCGCTCCATGCAGCAGATCGCTCGCCAGGCCATACGCGAGTGGGGGGCTCACGGCCAGGCGCTGGTGGCGGTGGCACGGGCGGCGACGACGCGCTGGCAGCCGACGCGAGCCTGCTCTTCCAGCCACCCTGGCGACACGCTCGGCTGCTGTCGTGCGTTGCCGACCAGGGCGAGCAGCTCTTCGTAGGACGTGCTCGTCAGGCCCATGTGCTGGTAGTCGCCGCCCTGATCCGGTGCGCCGCGCAGGATCTCGCCGGCCCAGTAGGTCAGCTGCGTCGTGCATGCGGTGAGTGGATCGGCGAGCGTCGGCGACGCGCTCGGGCTCGCCGACGCCTCGACATCCGCTGTCCCCGTACCGTCGGCGTACGTCGACGGCATGCCCGAACCGCACCCGGCCAGCGCGAAGCCGGCGACAAGGGCAGTAAGCGCGCGCTTCAGTGGACCGCTCCCTCCAGCTGGAGCAGAGCGCGCTCGAGCGCTACCTGTGCGAATTCCGGCGGGAACGGTGCCGCAGCAAGCGCATCGGTCATCGACCCGACGCCATCGCGTATGCCGCGCGCCAGCGATGCGAGCACCGCGATCTCGTCTCGCTGCCCTCGGACGAAAGCTGCGTCGACGACTGCGCCGTGTCCTGGGACGACCGGACCGGTGACCATGCCGAGCACGCCGTCCAACGTGGCGGGCCAGTCCAGCGGGTAGCCGTCGTGGAATTGCGGCGGTGCACCCTCCTCAATCAGATCGCCGGCGAACAGCACACCAGCGCCCGGCACCGCGACGACGACATCGCCGTCGGTGTGTCCCAACCCGTGATAAGCCAGTACCACTGACCGGTCGCCGACATCCAGCGTGACGGTGTCGTCGAACACCTGGTCGGGCGGGGAGATCTCTACTGCCTCGATGAAGCCCGCGAACTCCTGCCACAGCGGATCCGGATCCGCACGAGCGTTCGCGGCGATCCGGGTTCGGTCGGCTGGTCCTCGTTCACTCGCCAGCCGATCAGCGCACTGGCGATGACCCCAGATGGGGGCGGGACGGAAGGTGGCATTGCCAAACGCATGGTCGTAGTGCGCATGGGTGTTGACGACAGTCCACGGATACGGCGTCAAGTGCCGGATCGCCTCGATGAGGTTGCGCGCCTCGGCGTCGTGGCTACGGGTGTCGACAACGAGACAGGCACCGTCGCCGACGATCAGTCCGCAGTTCAGGTCCATCGACAGGTGCCGCCGCACGTACACCTGATCGCCCACTTCGTGCCACTCCGACATACGGGCACGATAGGCCTGTCATGCGGGCGGAGGATGAGCGCGCGTACGCCGACTATGTCGGTGCGCGGACGGGCGCGCTGCTGCGGTACGCCTACTTGCTCGCCGCCGACCCGAATGCTGCCCGCCATGCGGTGCTGCGCGCCCTGGCGGCCCTGCACGCCGATTGGCATCGGGCCGAGCGTGACGGCCCAGATGCATACGTGAAAGCGCGCATTCTGCGCGATCAACTGGGCCTGCGGCGCCTCGTGCGTCGTCGGCCCACGCCCGCGGACCGCGACGATGACGCGGGGTGGACAGCCCTCGCGGCGTTGCCACCGCGGTCCCGAGCGATCCTCGTGCTGCGGTATGGCGAGCAGCTCACCGACGCCGAGATCGCGCAAGCCCTCGCCGTGACGCCCGCATCGGTCAGGGCGCAATGTGCCAAGACAATGGCAACGCTCGGGCCGCTCGACGGGAAGCTGCGGGAGACGCTCGCCGATCCGAGTCGAACCGTGCCGTCTCCGCCCGACCCCGTGGCCTGGGTTCGACAGGAGATTCGACGCCGACGCCGGGGAATGCGTGTCGCCGCTGGTGTCGCCATCCTCGCCGTGGCTGGCGTCGCGTTGGCGTACGTCGTCAGCAGCCGCGCGCCGGCTGCCGAGCCCGCTCCTCTACCCAGCCCGCCGCCCGCCGACTCCGGACTGCTGTCCTGGACGCCGCGAGTCGACGTCGGCACCGACACAGAGTTCGTCCCGGCCGCCATGAGCGTCTGGCAGTCGGCACCCGGCGGCCCGGTGGACGAGGTGTACGTGGTCTGGGCGGGCGTGATCGGCGACGGTCGGGTCGCGGTCCTCCAGGGTGTCCAGGCCGACGGCACTCGCGCGGTGGCGCAGGTCAGCGATCGGGGTCAGCCGGCCACGATCGTCCTCGACCGGGTGGACTCGTTGCCGGGGCAGCCAGACGACGTCGGCGGGCTCGTCGTGTCGTACGACGGGAACACCGGCCTCACCAACCTGACCCCGGGGCGAGGCGCCCAGCTGCTGTCGCTCGTCCTGGAACCGGACCTCGCGGCCGGCGCCATCGCCGTGCAAACCGAACGGCGCCGACTGGAGCTGCGCGACGACGGCGTCACGCGCGCGTGGCTGCAACTCGACAGCCGCGCCGACAACGGGCGCGTCACCGTCGCGGTAACCCTGCGAGGCGGCGACCAGCAGGAGCTCAGCGTTCCAGTGGCGCCGCCTGGGCTCGTCGTTGTGCGCGCGGCAGACTTGCCATCGTGACAGCACCCGACACCCACCGAGACCTGCTCGGCGGACCGCCGCCGACCCTGTTGCCCGACGACGCCGAAGCACGCGAACTGATGGAGAGCGATGCCGATGCGGCATCGGTCGCCGCAGCGCACCCCACGTACGCCGCTGCGTGGGCCGCCCTCGCCGACGAGGCATACGCGCGTGGCGCGGTGGTCGAGTCGTACGCGTACGCGCGCACCGGATATCACCGCTCACTCGACCAGCTGCGCCGCGCCGGATGGCGGGGATCCGGACCGGTGCCCTGGGAGCACGAACCGAATCGCGGGTTCCTGCGCTCGCTGCACGCACTCGGTCGGGCGGCGGGTGCCATCGGGGAGAACGAGGAGGCGGAGCGCTGCGCGACGTTCTTGCGAGACAGCAGTCCTCGGGCCGTCACCGAGGCTGCCTCCGCCCAGCGCGGAAGCTGAACGGAGCCCTCCCCTGCGGGGCTCCGGCCGCTTCCACCAGGGCGACAGACGCTTACTCCGCGTAACGCTATCGGACAGCAGGCCTCGGAGTCGACGCGTTATCAGGCGAGTCGAGGGGATAAGCGCGTCATGAGGTTCGTCGTGGCCCCTGCCGAGGAGTCACCCGTAGTGATCATCGTCGGTGCGGGCATAGCCGGCGTCGCCGCGGCCCGCGAGCTCAACGCCGCGGGGCTGCCTGTCCAGGTGTACGACCGCGGGCATCGCATCGGCGGTCGGATGGGTGTTCGCACCGTGGCGGGACGGCCTATCGACGTGGGGGCGGCCTACTTCACCGCCTCCGATCCGGCCTTCCGTGCGGTGGTCGATCGCTGGGAGTCCGCCGGACTTGCCCGGCCATGGACGGACACGTTCGCCGTTGCGGCGGGGAACCGGCTGGAAACCACGACGAGCGGTCCGATGCGCTTTGCCACCGCTTACGGGTTGCGCAGCCTTGTCGAGGAACTCGCCGGCGACCTGAAGATCCGCCATCCGCTCGATGTGTCCGAGGTCGCTGACGGTCCGCGCGTTGACGGCGTCGCAGCCGAGGCGGTTGTCCTCGCCATGCCGGACCCGCAGGCTCTTGATCTGCTTGCGGATGTTTTCGCCGCAGAGCGTGCCATCGTCGCTGACCGCGACTGGAGGCCGGTGCTCGCGCTGTACGCGCGCTGGGAGCAGCGGCTGTGGCCGGCCCTCGATGGCGCCTTCGTCAACGACAACGACGTGCTGGCCCTGGTCGTGGACGACGGGCGGCGCCGTGGCGACGACGTTCCGGTGTTGGTGGCCCACTCCACGGGACCGTTCGCGGCGCGCTATCTCGACGATCCCACATCCGCTGCGGCGCCCATGCTGCGCTCGACGTGCGAGCTACTCGAGATCCCGGTCGACCCGGAGTGGGCGTACGTCAAACGCTGGTCACTTGCCGCGCCCGAAGCGCCGCATCCCGAGGCGTACCACCTCGGTGAGTCCGGGATTGGTCTGTGCGGAGACAGCTGGGTCGGCACCGGCGAATCGTCCCGGCCTCGCGTCGAAGCCGCCTTTCTGTCCGGGCGGGCGGTCGGTCACGCGCTCGTCGAGCGGCTTTCACCCTGAGCTGTTCGAGCGCGGAACGAGGAGATGCCACGCCCGGCGCTGCACGACCCAGGTGCGGCGGCGAATCGGCGCACCCAGCTCACCGTCGGCGTTCCATGGGAACGGTTGGCCCGAGATCGTCACCGTATTGGCGAGCGTCGCGTGGACATCGTCGCGCTGCACGTGGTCACCGCGGCGCAGATGCAGCGCGTACCCGAGTCGGGCGACCGGCCCGACGGCGTAGGAGATGACGACGTCGACCAGCCCATCGTCCGGCTCGGCGTCGGGTGCGAGCTGCGCACCGCCGCCGATCGACGTCCCGAGGGCGAGGCCAACCATGAGGATCGGGCTGTCGACGTCGGACACGAGCTGCTGGTCGATCTCGATCCGCAGCCGCCAGCCGGGCGATCGGGCACCCGCGATCACGGATCCGACGGGGTATGCGGCCATGCCGATGCGCGGCTTCCACTTCTGAGCGGCTCGACCGGCTTGCGCGCCGATCCCCACGTGGACGGCGTTGACGACAATGCCGCCCTCGTCGTCGATGAGCAGCTCGCGTGGACGGGCTTGTCCATCGACGGCGACGCGTGCGGCCGCCACCGGGTCGAGTGGGATCTCAGCCGACCGGGCCAGATCGTTACCAGTGCCGAGGGGGATCACGCCGATCGGGCCAGCCTCATGGAGCGCACCGTGGCGTTGCAGGGCGGCCACGACGGTGTGCAGTGACCCGTCGCCACCGCAAACCACGACACGCCGGTCGCCACGCCGGCTGAGTGCATCCGCCGTCTCGGCTGCGCTGTCGGTGGCGCAGACCTCGACGTCGCCGGCCTCGCGAAGGACGGCAAGCGCGTCGTCGAGGCCGGTGCCGCTGCCCTGTCCAGCGGCAGCGTTCGTCACGGCCAGGAACGCGGTCACAGCACCATGATGGCGACTGCTGACGAGCGCCGGGCGTAGGGTTCGTGACCATGCCTGCGGTCGTGCTCGTCGGCGCGCAGTGGGGCGACGAGGGCAAGGGCAAGGCGACCGACCTGCTGGGCGGGGATGTCGACTACGTCGTGCGCTACAACGGCGGCAACAACGCCGGGCACACGATCGTCATCGATGGTGAAACGTACGCGCTGCATCTACTGCCGACGGGCATCCTGACGCCCGGCGTCGTTCCCGTCATCGGCAACGGCGTCGTCATCGACCTTGGCGTGCTGTTCGAGGAGATCGATCTCCTCGACAGCCGCGGCATCGACACCAGCCGTCTCGTCGTCAGTGCCGACGCGCATGTCATTCCGCCGTACAACCGCATGCTCGACAAGGTGGCCGAGCGCTTTCTCGGCAGCCGGCGCATCGGTACGACGGGGCGGGGCATCGGTCCGACGTACGCCGACAAGATGAGCCGCATCGGCATCCGCGTCCAGGACCTGCTCGACGCGAAGATCCTGCAGCAGAAGGTCGAGGGCGCTCTCGAGCAGAAGAACCAACTGCTCGTCAAGGTCTACAACCGTCGCGCTGTCGATGCGGGCGAGGTGGTCGACGAGCTGCTGTCGTACGCCGACCGCCTGCAGCCGATGATGGCGAACACCGGACTGTTGCTCACCAACGCGCTCGATCGGGGTAGCACGGTGCTGCTCGAGGGCGGCCAAGCGACGCTGCTCGACGTCGACCACGGGACGTACCCGTTCGTCACGTCGTCGAATGCCACCGCGGGCGGCGCGTGCACCGGATCGGGCATCCCGCCGACGCGAATCGATCGCGTCATTGCCGTCGTCAAGGCCTACACGACGCGAGTTGGCGAGGGCCCGTTCCCGACCGAGCTGCTCGACGCAGACGGCGAGCGGCTGCGCGAGGCGGGCGTGGAGTTCGGGACGACTACGGGACGGCCCCGGCGGTGCGGCTGGTACGACGCGCCGATCGCGCGCTATGCCGCGCGCGTCAACGGCGTCACCGACTTCGTGCTCACCAAGCTCGACGTGCTGACCGGTTGGGAGCGGATCCCGGTCTGCGTGGCGTATGACGTTCACGGTCGGCGCGTCGAGGAGCTCCCAATGACGCAGACCGAGTTTCACCATGCCGTGCCGGTTTACGAGTATCTGGACGGCTGGCACGACGACATCCGTGACGCTCGGACGTTGGACGACCTGCCGACGAACGCGCAGCAGTATGTCCGGGCACTGGAAGAGATGTCGGGCGCACCGATCTCAGCAGTAGGCGTCGGTCCCGGCCGCGAGGAGACGGTGGTGATTCGCCCACTGCTCGGCCCGTGAGGCGCGCCACGCCCACTGACGCCGTTCCTACACCGCAGCTGGTTCCTCCGGTACGCCCTCGCGGCGTGTCATGTACCGGAGGAACCAGTCGTTGAGTTGGGCCCCCCGCTGCCCAGTACCGATTGCGGAACTGACCGTTCGGGCCCCGCGCCCCCGCTGCCCGGCCGCTGGCAGCCCCTGACCCGTCCCTGCTATCAGCTGGTTCATCCCGCACAGGGCTCCCGGCGTGTCGTGTACAGGCGGAACCAGTAGTTGAGGGTGCGGGTCACTCCCACCAGGGCGTCCAGGTCGTCGACCAGCGATCGAGATGGCGATCTCGTTGCAGACCGCGGCGGTGTGCACTGCGCATGACTTCAAGGGTCCTGTTCTGGGTTACGAGTGTGTCGTGGCCGTCGAAGCGAATGACGATCAGGCCCGCTTCCTCCAGCCGGTGCTCGCGCGCATTGTCGGCGCGATGCTGCACGGGATCTCGGTGATGTGCGCCGTCGTACTCGACAACCACGCCCGCCTCCGCGTCCAGCAGATCCGGTCGACCGAGCGAAGCACCGGTGTGGCTGTCGTAGAGCGGCACGTTGACCAGCGGACGTGGAAGCCCACCGAGCACCCAAATCAGCCGCAGGCGCGACTCCATCGGCGATTCCGCCGCAGCATCGAGGAGAGGGAGCGCTCGCCGCGCAAGCCGCACGCTCCGCCAACGTGGGCGAGCATCGACGGCAGTTACCAGCTCTTCGATTGTCACGAGGCCGGCATGCAGCATGGCGTCGACAGCGGCGACGGCATCGGGAAGTGGTGGTGTCCGCAGCAACTCGAAGGCCGTCCGCTGCGGGCTGGTAGCTCGGACGCCGTGGATGGTGATGGTCTCGCCCTCGTCGAGGTTGGTTCGGCGCGTCGTCACGCCGGGTCGACGAACGCGAGACGTGTCGAGCGCGCGGATCACGAGAACGTTCTGGTCGCCGTCGAACCAGCGGACGCCCATCAGGCTGGCAGCTGCTCGGCCGCTGACTACAGCGTCGGCAGGCAGGGCGCGGGCAATCGCGCGAATCCGTTGCCGGGCATCGGACTCGAGAAGCACCTGTCGGATGCGTACTCCTCGCGTGGGTGCCGCCCACATTGGGCCGTCAAGGTGCCGCCGCGAGAGTCCGGCTACTCGCGCCTCGGCCATGGTGACCGGACCTCCCCAGCCGGCGTTAGTCATTGCAGGAGCGTGCCGGATCAAGAGGCGGCGCGGAGGAATCCGTCCACAGCCCGCAGCTGGTTCCTCGCGTACACCTCGCGCGACGTTTCGCGTACCGCGGGAACCAGTTGGTGAAGGGTCGCGGCTACGCAACGAGGAGGGCGACGATGAACGCCGCGGCGGCGAGGAGCGCGCACGCTGAGCGGACAGAGTTGCCCGCCGTCCACGAGGAGACGTACTCCGACCAGCGCGCCGCGGTGGCTGGGCGCTGCGGATCGAGCTCGGCAAGTGCGTTGTTGCGCGGAACGTTGTAGGCCATCGTCACGCCGACCGTTCCGACCAGGTACAGCGCGGCCCCGGCGAGCAGGTAGGGCGCGCTGCCGCCGACGTCACCGACCACCGCCCATACGCCCAGGACGGCTCCGATCAGGCCGGTTCCGAACAGCGCAATCATGAACAGGGGGTTGATCACCACGACGTTGATCGACTGCATCGCGGCCACGCCCACCGGCGGCTCTAGGCGAGCGAGCGCCCTCATGATGAAGTTGGAGAACGCGAAGAACACGCCGGCAATGAGCGCGCAACCGAGTGCGGCAACGATCGTTACGCCAGCAAGAACGCCGGTCATCGAACGTCCCAGACTCCGGTTGCAGCCGCCGCCGAGATTTCGTCCGCTGCATCGGCGAAGGTGAGTGAGCGCAGGCCGGTGAGCTCGCAAAGCTCCGCGACCACCCGGCGTCCTGTCCTCGCGGTCCCATCGAGCACGGGCACCTGCCCTGGACCACTCGACATGGCAAGCTCCTTCCTGGACTCACAATCTAGACTTCCAATCTAGATTACGGATCTGCATATCGTCAAGTCCGCCGCTAAGCTTGGGCAGCATGACGCGTAGCTACGCCCCTCCTCGGCGACGCACGTCGAGCAGCGATCGCGTTCTGTCGGCGGCAGAGGCCCTGATTCGGAAGGACGCCTACTCCTCGACCACGATGGAAGAGCTTGCGGCGGCGGCCGGAGTGTCGCGCGCCACGGTCTTCAACCGGTTCGGATCGAAGCTGGGGGTGCTGCAGGCGCTGTTCACGCGGTGCATGCAGAGTCCCGAGATGACCGCCCTCCAGGGGGCGCTCGACATCGAGGATCCCCTCGCCGCGCTAGACGCAGTTATCGACGCCGCCTGCGTTACCTGGGAGGCGCACGGGTTCATTCACGAGCAGCTCCAGGCCATCGTCATCCTCGAGCCGGACCTGAGCGCCCTGGTGGATCAGCAACGCAACGAGCAACGCGATGACCTGCAACGGCTGACCCGTCGACTGGCCCGCGCGGGGCTGCTGCGCTCAGGGCTCGGCGAGGCTCGTGCCATCGCCGCGCTCCACATGCTGACCAGCCTCGAGTCGTTCCTCATGCTGCGCCGGGAGCACGGCCTCTCGCTGCGCCAGACCCGCGAGACGATCACGGAACTGGCCCGCACGCTGCTCCGGGGCTGAACCGCCCACGTAGGGCGTGTCTCCCAACCCACTGGCGGCGCGGGCCGGCGCCCAGACGCCGACCGGCTGCGTTGTCGTCGTCGCCGATAGGTCCACTATCGGCTCCTCCTCCGCCTTGCCGGACGACGCCTGAACGCCGTCCGCATCCACCGCGGATTGGGAGACACGCCCTAGGCTGCTTCGCCGGAGGTTCCTGTTGTCATGAAGGACTACGAGTTCCGTCGCATCGGCGGCCTGCCGCCGTACGTGTTCACGATCATCAACGACCTCAAGACGCAGGCTCGGCGCGAGGGCGCGGACGTCGTCGATTTGGGGTTCGGCAATCCGGACATTCCGTCCCCGGCCATCGCCGTCGACAAGCTCGCCGAGGCGGCTCACAACACGCGCAACCACCGCTACTCCGCGTCGAAGGGCATCCCCAAGCTGCGCCGCGCCGTCGCCGACCTCTATCAGCGGCGCTTCGGCGTGGAGCTCGACCCCGACACCGAGGTCGTGACGACCATCGGCGCCAAGGAGGGGCTGTCCCACCTGATGTGGGTGCTGCTCGGGCCCGGGGACTCCGCGATCGTTCCGACACCGAGCTATCCGATCCACCTGTACGCGCCGCTGTTCGCCGGCGCGGAGGTGCAGCAGGTACGCGTGGGAGAGGGCAGCTTTCTCGAGGGCTGCCGCAAGGCGTACGACTCGCAGTGGCCCAAGCCGCGTGCCCTCGTGTGCAGCTTCCCGCACAATCCGACGACGACCTGCGTCGATCTCGAGGAGATGACGGCTCTCGTCGAGTTCGCTCGTGAGCGCAACATGGTCATGGTGCACGACTTCGCGTACTCCGACACCGCCTTCGACGGTTTCCAGCCGCCGTCGGTGCTCCAGGTGCCGGGGGCAAAGGACTGCTCCGTCGAGCTTTACACGCTGACGAAGAGCTTCTCGATGGCCGGCTGGCGGGTGGGCTTCCTGGTTGGCAACGCGGCGGTGGTCGGGGCTCTGACCAAGATCAAGAGCTACCTCGACTACGGTACGTTCCAGCCGATCCAGATCGCGGCCACCGTGACGATGAACGAGGCGGCGGACTATCCGATCGAGGTCAACACGATCTATCAGTCACGGCGCGATGCGCTCATCGATGGGTTGAGCCGCATCGGCTGGGAGGTGCCGCCCCCGCGCGGAACCATGTTCGTCTGGGCGCGGCTGCCAGAGGCGTACCAGGAGATGGGCTCGCTGGAGTTCTCGCGCATGCTCGTCTCCGAGGCGCAGGTTGCGGTTTCTCCCGGCATGGGCTTCGGGCCCGGCGGTGAGGGGTACGTGCGCTTCGCGCTCATCGAGAACGAGCAGCGGATCGCACAGGCCTGCCGCAACCTGCGCCGTGGCCTCCCCAAGCTCTAGTTGACGGCTCAGCGGACTGGGCGCTGCGCCAACGCGGTTTCCACCGCGTCCATCACGGTCTGCCAGTGCGCCCGCTGCTGCTCGCGCTCGGCCGCGTCGGCGAGGCGTTCCTGGTGAAACCGCAGCATCGTCCGGTCCCCAGCAGCTGGGGTGACGGCGACCTGAACGGTGCTGTCGTGGTCCCAGTCGACCGGCCGCCAGGTGAGTCTGACCCGGTCGCGTGGCCGGAAACTGCGGATCTCCCCGGCGGTGCCCGTGTTGGTCTCGTACGCCGTGCCGGGCTCGTCCAGGCAGCGCACCCCGTCGCCGAGCCATACGTGCGACCCCGCGGCGGAGGTGAGGAAGTCCCAGACCTGCTCGATGGGGTAGGGCACGGTGCGCGAGACGCCGATCTCCCAGCCCGCCCCCTTCGTATGTCCGGTCGGCCGCGAGGTCATCGGACGACCGCTGCTACGGCGGACAGCTCGATCAGGGCTCCCGGCACTCCCAGCGCGGAGACGATGGCCGCCGTGACCAGGGGCGGTGGCTGGTTGCCGGCCAGCTTGGGCGCCGCAGCACCGTAGCCGGCCTGCAGATCGGTTCCTTCGACCAGCAGGATGGTCACGCTGATCAGGTCGGTCATGCTCGCCCCGGCGGACTCGAGGGCGGTCTCCAGGTTGGCCATCACTCGCTCGACCTGGGCCACGATGTCGTCGCCGCCCACCAGGTTGCCGTCAGCGTCGACGGCGTTCTGGCCGCCGACGTAGATCTGGGTAGCACCCGGCGGGACGACCGCGACGTGGCTGAACGCCGGGCTCTGAACGAGATCAGCGGGACTGAGGAGCTCGATGGATGTCATGACGGACACGCTAGACCCAAATCCGGTCAGTCTCTTGACCGCATTGGACGTACGATCAAGAGATTGTGACGCCCACCGAACGCCGGCTGGACATCTTGGCTGTTGTACAGGCGTGGCCGGGTATCACTGCCGTGGCCCTGGCGGAGCGCCTGGGTGTCTCCGAGCGCACCGCACGCCGCGATGTCGAGCACCTGCGCCGGATCGGTTACGGAATCGACAGCGACACGGGTCGCTACGGCGGCTACACGCTGAGGGGCGGGACCAAGCTGCCCCCGCTGCTCCTCGACGCGGACGAGGCCGCAGCAGTGGCCCTCGGGTTGACGGCAGACCTCGGTGTGTTCGGGCTGGAGCTGGCGGCAGGCACCGCGCTCGCCAAGGTGTCCGAGGCGGCGCCGGCCCGGGCCCGCGGCACTCTGACCGCGGTAGGAGCCAGCGCTCAGGCGGCACCTGATCATCGCCAGCAGGCCTCCTCCCGGGTGTTGCTTGCCCTCGCGCACGCCTGCCGCCAGCGCACCTCGGTGTATCTCGGGCGCCCCGGAGACGGGCAGCGGCGGCGCGTTCAACCGCATCGCCTGGTCAAGGTGGGCAGCCGGTGGTACCTGGTCGCATGCGCGCAGGGGCGCAACGCCTGGAGCCTGTACGCCCTGGCCCGAATCACCCGGGTCGATCCTGCCGGTCCCGGGCTTCCCACACCGCCACCGCCGCCTGACGCGGCTGACTTCGCCCGAGCGTCGCTGGCTACTGCGCCTCGACGGCACCAGGTGCGGGTCCGGTTACACACCTCAGCCGATCTCGCCCGCGAGCTGGTCGGTCCGGCCACCGCGACCATCGACGACGAGGGCTCGAGCTGCCTGCTGACACTCGCGACTGATGACCTGGACTGGGCCGCGCGATACCTGGTCTATCTCAACATCGACTTCGACGTCGTCGCGCCTCCTGCACTGACAACCACACTGCACGACCTCGGGGGTTGGCTGGCCCGCCGCCATCCGGCCTAGCCCTCGCCGCAGGGGGCCGCGTACCGGTGTGGCTACAGTGGGCCGGCGCCCTCCCCGGCTCCACACACGAGGTGTTATGAAGCTGCGCTCAGCGCTCATCGCCGCGCTGACCTGCTCGTTCTTGCTTGCCGCCTGCACGGGCGAGTCGTCCACCGACGACGCAGAGGAGGCGGCTCCCCTCACGCCCACGCTGGTTGACGTGAGCTCGCCCACGAGCGTGGTCGATGGCGCATCGCCGACACACATCGCCCTTGCCACGAGCCAGGCGTTCTTCTCGCAGGCGCCGGTGGTCGTCGTCGCGGACGCGGGGGACGCGGCGGCGCAGGAGCAGGCGACGACGCTCGCCGGCGACGTCGGCGCGCCAGTGCTCCTGGCAGCCGGGCCGGCGAGCGAACCGGCGCCCTCGGGGACGGCGAGCCCAGTGGCGACCACCCCCTCTGCGGAATCGACTGCTGTTGCCGATGGGCTGGTGAGTCAGGTTGTCGGCGAGATCGAGCGCCTCGGCGCGACGACGGTGGTGACATACGGCACCGGCGCCGTCGGAGTCACCGATGCTCTGGGCGATGGGGTGTCGAGCATTGCGGCCCCGGCCGGAGCCGCTCCTTCCGATGTGGAGCTTCCCGCAACCGAACCCGCGACGCCGAGTGCGTCGGTGCTCGCCTTGGCAACACCGGCGTCGGGCGTGGCAGCGGAGGCAACCGCGCGGGCCGCGGGCGCCGAGGTACGTCGCGTAGCCGGGCCCGATCCACGAACAGACCGCGACCTCATCCAGGCGCTCGCGAGTTCGAAGCCGGCACGGGTGGTCGCGCTCGGCAGCGAGTTCGGCCCACCCGACCAGCTCGCCGCCCGCGTCAGCGTGGCTGCGACTGGCGTGGAGCTGCCCGGCGGCGGGCAGGTGCTGTACCCGTACCGCCGGCATATCGCGCTGTACGGCAACCCGACGACCGGCGCGCTGGGTTCGCTGGGGGAGCAGCCGCTGCCTGAAGCCATCACTCGCGTGAAGCGGCTTGCCGCGGAGTACCAGCAGCTCACCGACACGACGGTGGTGCCGACATTCGAGATCATCACGACGGTCGCGTCAGCCGTCCCGGACGACGACGGCAACTACTCCACCGAGTCGGCGCTGTCGGACATCCGCCCGTACATCGACGCCGCCGCCAAGGCGGGGGTCTACGTCGTCCTCGATCTGCAGCCGGGCCGCACGGACTTCCTCACCCAGGCTCAGCTGTACGAACAGTTCCTGAAGCAGCCGCACGTCGGGCTGGCCCTCGACCCGGAGTGGCGGCTCGGATCGAACCAGGTCCACCTTCGTCAGATCGGTACCGTCACCGCCGCCGAGATCAACAGCGTCGCCACCTGGCTCGCCGACCTGACGCGTGCCAACAACCTGCCGCAGAAGCTGCTTCTCCTGCACCAGTTCAAGTCCACGATGATCAGCGATCGCACCACCGTCGACACCAGTCGGGACGAGCTCGCGGTGCTGATTCACGTCGATGGATTCGGCCCGCCAGGAGCCAAGTTCGCGACCTGGAACGTGCTGCGCGAGGATCCGCCGCCGAATGTCTGGTGGGGTTGGAAGAACTTCATCGACGAGGACTCACCGACGTTCACGCCAGCCCAGACGCTGGCGATCGATCCCGTGCCGTACTTCGTTAGCTACCAGTAGCCGGTCCGCCCAGGCCGGCTGACCGCGCCCGCACGATCGCCTCGGCCCGGGGCCGCAGATCGTAGACCAGGCGTCGGATCTCCTCGATCGCCCCGATGGTCTGGTCGCGGAGGCCGCTGACAGGGCGGCGCTGCGATCGCGGCCGGTGTCGAGCAGGCGGCGCGCGGCCTCGGCGTTGAGCACCACGCCGGTGAGCACCGGCTCCAGCCCGTCATGGAGGTCGCGCCGGAACCGCCGGCGTTCCTCCTCGCGGCCGCTGATCACCCGCTCGCCTGAAGCCCTCGCGTCCGGGACAGCCTCGTCGTCGCCTCGATATCGCTCTGGAGACAGCGATGGCCGAGTACCCCATAACTGTGCTCGGCGGTCTGCTGTTCATCCTTGGCATCACGTTTGGCCTGCTGCTGCTCGGGATCGCGTTGTGGCGCAGCCGGGTGGCGCCAGCGTGGACGGGGATCGCGCTCGGTCTGGGCGGCTTCACCCATCCCTTCCTGCCTGGTCATGTGCTGGCCGGACTCGGTCTGCTCGTCGCGGCGGTCGGCTTCGCCGGCGCGAGCTGGGCGCTGCTGCGAACGAGCGACGACGACTTCGACCTCCCCCACTGCCGGCGGCTTCGAAATGATCACGTATACGTGATCATTGAGGGCGATACGCCTGTTGTAGAAGGCGTATCGCCCTAACTCGCCGCGTATCGCCGGCCTGTGGCGACTTCTGGCGGGCAGGGCTGACGTCGACGAGAGTGGACGCATGGCGTCCACATCGCCCCTGCCGTCGCGCGAGGAACGTCGAGCCCGCCGATCCTCGAGCACACGAGAGTCGGCCTGACGTGACCGTCCGAACGCGCAGCATCGGTGTGGTCGGCGCCGGAATCCTGGGCTTGGCGGTCGCCCGCCGGCTCGCGCAGCTTCGCCCCGACCGGCACATCACGGTCGTGGACAAGGAGCGGGACGTCGCCGTCCACCAGACCGGCCACAACAGTGGCGTCGTCCACGCCGGGCTCTACTACGCGCCGGGCTCCCTCAAGGCTGAGTTCTGTGCTCGCGGACGGGTGCTGCTGCGCGAGTTCTGCGCCGAGCACGCGCTGGCGTACGACGAGTGCGGCAAGGTCGTCGTCGCCCGTCGACCGGACGAGCTGCCCGCGCTGCGCGAGATCGAGCGTCGGGCCACGGCCAACCGCGTCCCTGGCCTGCGCTGGCTGTCAGGGCCGCAGCTGCAAGAGATCGAACCGGCGGCGGTCGGCGAGGCGGCCCTGCACTCTCCGTGCACCGCGATCGTCGACTTCCGAGCGATCGCGAGGGCGATGGCCGATGAGTTCGTGCAGCAGGGTCATGAGATCCGGCTGGGATTCGAGGTCACCGGCGTGCGTCGCCAGCTCGGCGGGGGAGTGGTGGTCTGTTCGACCGACGAGGCGTTCGCCGTCGACCGGCTCGTCGTCTGCGCGGGGTTGCAGAGCGATCACGTGGCGCGACTCGCCGGTGACGATGCAGGCCCGGCCATCGTGCCGTTTCGCGGCGAGTACTACCGGCTCATTCCCGAGCGCAGTTCGCTGGTGCGTGGGCTGATCTACCCGGTGCCCGATCCGCGCTATCCGTTCCTCGGCGTCCATTTCACTCGACGCATTGGCGGCGGCGTCGACGTCGGGCCTAACGCCGTACTGGCGCTTGCGCGGGAGGGCTATCGCTGGCAGGACATTCGCCTCGGAGAGTTCTGGGAGACAGTCCGCTGGCCGGGGATGCGGTCGCTGGCGCGACGCCATTGGCGGATGGGGCTGGCGGAGTTGCACGGCTCGCTGTCCCGGTCGGCGTTTCTCGCGGTGGCCCGGGACTACGT
Source organism: uncultured Actinomycetota bacterium (assembly GCA_963801015.1). Classification (GTDB taxonomy): domain Bacteria; phylum Actinomycetota; class Actinomycetes; order CAWDCV01; family CAWDCV01; genus CAWDCV01. Next base: position 1,624,620 of record CAWDCV010000002.1, read on the forward strand.
GCCCTCGCTCCGCACCGAAGACGTCGAGCCAGCGCCCGCGGGAGTCCGTGCCCAAGCGGTCGATCGGGACGGTTCGCTGGTCGACGACTTCCGGATTCGCCGCCTCGGTCCAGTCGTTGCGGTACGAAACGCGCCCTCGCCCGCGGCAACGTCCTCACTAGCGATCGGCGAGTACGTTGCCGATCAGGTCCTGTCGTCGTGACGCGCGGCCGTGTGACCCCTCGTGCCGAGGGTGGGCCCGCCAAGTGGTTCCTCGTGCCCGAACCCAGGCCGAGAATGGCGTGCCGGCGGAACCACTTCGTGTCGTCGAGGCGTCGAGCCGCGAGGAGGACTCCGACCTCGGACGGTGGCAGCCGTCCACCAGAAGCTGATGACCGATCCGATAGAGACAGTTCGCCGCGGGTCGACGCGCTGTCGCTGCGCTACCGCACCGACGACGCAACGCCCGATCTCTTCGCACCGTGGATCGATGAGCTGTTTTGCGTGCTCGAGTCGGGCAGCCGAGTGCTCGACATCGGCTGCGGGAACGGCGTGCCGTCGGTCGCGGACTGGCTCGCACGAGGGGGTGTGCTGGCGCTGATTGCCGGCTGGACCGCGTGGACCGGGTCCGCCTGTTCTGGGCCCGCCGCACCACCTAGCGCGTCAGTCGGCGCCGCCGCCAGGCTCCTGCAGCTTGGCCGCCATTGCCGCCTTCGTGGAGTCAGGCGTGACCGCGCCCAGCTTCGCCTGCACCTTGTTCTTGAAGGAGCCCGCGACGACTTTCTCGTCGCCGGCCATCAGCGCTTCGAAGCCCTGCCTAGCAACCTCAGCGGGATCGTCCTTGGTTCCGGCGCCGGCCTTCGTGTCCTCCATGTCGGCGCGCTCGAAGAACTCGGTGTCGGTCACGCCTGGCATGAGCGCGGTCACGGTGACGCCGGTGTCCTTGAGCTCGTAGCGGATTCCCTCGGCGAACGATTGGACGAATGATTTCGACGCGTTGTACACGGCGTGGTACGGACCCGGCATCGTGGACGCGATCGACGAGGTGAACAGCACGCGACCCCTACCGCGCCGGACCATGTCCGGTAGCACCCGCTTGGCCAGATGCACAACCGACTTCACATTCAGATCGATGACCTGCAGCTCGTCCTGCAGTTCCGTCCCGCCGACGAATCCGCCGCCCGCGCCGACACCCGCGTTCAGCGCGATCGCGTCTACCGGCCGACCCGCTGCGCTCACCAGCGTGTACAGGTGCTCCACACCGTCGTACGTCGCGAGGTCGATCTGGCTGCCCTGTACGGCCACGCCGTACGACTCGAGCTCGGTCGCCGCGCCGTTGATCGCCTCGTCTTCAGCCACGACCAGCAGGTCGAACCCGTTCTGCGCGAACTGCTTGGCGAGCTCGAGACCGATGCCACTCGATGCGCCGGTGACGACGGCCAACGGCCGGGCGTCTGTCTGCGTCATGGAAAGCGCTCCCCAGTGGGTTCGGGAATAGGCGCCACAGCCCTTCCCGCTGAGCAGGCACTCATGCCTGCCCCGTTACGCTCGACCGTCGTGAGAGTGCTCGTCATCGGTCGCGGGGCCCGTGAGCACGCGCTCGTTCTCGCGCTGAGCCGCGACGATGCCGTCACGCAGTTGTCCTGCTCGCCGGGCAACGCCGGGACCGACCTGCTGGCTGACAATCCCGCACCCGACCTGGACACGACCGACCCCGCGCAGGTCGTGGCTCTGGCCGAGCAGCTACGCAGCGACCTCGTGGTCATCGGCCCGGAGGACCCGCTGGTCGCGGGCGTCGCGGACGCCCTACGCGAGCGTCGCATCGCCTGTTTCGGCCCGTCGGCGGCGGCTGCGCGGATCGAGGGATCCAAGGCGTACGCCAAGGAGGTCATGGCGGCGGCCGGGGTGCCGACGGCGCTCGCGCACGTCTGCGACACTCCGCTCGAGATCGCCATCGCCCTCGACGCGTTCGGTGCGCCGTACGTCGTCAAGGAGGACGGACTCGCGGCCGGCAAGGGCGTCCTGGTCACATCCGACCGGGACGCTGCCGTCGCGCACGCGGAGCGCTGCCGCCGAGTCGTGATCGAGGAGTTCCTCGACGGATCCGAGGTGTCCCTGTTTGGCGTGACCGACGGGACGACGGTCGTTCCGCTGCTGCCGGCGCAGGACTTCAAGCGCGCCTTCGACGGTGACGAGGGGCCCAACACCGGCGGCATGGGGGCGTATGCCCCGCTGCCCTGGGCGCCGCCGGATCTCGCCGCGTCCGTTACCCGGCTGGTCCTGCAGCCGACTGTCGACGAGCTGCGCCGCCGTGGCACCCCCTTCGTGGGAGTGCTGTACGCCGGGCTCGCGCTGACGTCCCGCGGTGTGCGCGTCGTGGAGTTCAACGCTCGGTTCGGCGACCCGGAAACGCAGGCCGTTCTCGCCCTGTTGCAGACGCCGCTCAGCGGTGTCCTGTATGCCGCCGCGATCGGGACGCTCGAGTCGCTGCCGCCGCTGCGCTGGCGCGACGGTGCTGCCGTTGCCGTCGTCGTTGCCGCGGCGGGCTACCCCGAATCGCCTCGCACCGGCGACGTTCTCGACGGCATCGACGAGGCCGCGGAGATACCTGACGCCTACGTGCTGCATGCGGGCACCCGTCGTGACGCGGACGGCCGGCTTGCCAGCGCCGGTGGGCGGGTGCTGTCGGTGGTCGGCACCGGTCGGGACGTCGCTCAGGCCCGCGCACGCGCGTACGAGGCGGCCGCTTTGATCCGACTGGACGGCTCGTATCTCCGCACCGACATCGCGCTGGCGGCCGAGCGCGGCGAGATTCGAGAGCCGGTTAGCCCACTGGCGTGACCGGTCAGGAATCGAGAAGCACTGGGTTGCTCGAAGCTGGTTCTATCGAAGCAGCCGCAACAGATGGAGAAACGATGAGCACGGCCACAAGGACAGACGCGAAGTCGCCCGAGCTGCGGGCTGCTGACAGTCACGACCTGATCCGCGTGCAGGGCGCGCGCGAGAACAACCTCAAGGACGTCAGCGTCGAGCTGCCGAAGCGGCGGCTGACGGTGTTCACCGGCGTCTCCGGCTCGGGCAAGAGCTCGCTGGTCTTCGACACGATCGCCGCGGAATCGCAGCGGATGATCAACGAGACCTACAGCGCGTTCGTGCAGGGCTTCATGCCGACGCTGTCACGGCCTGAGGTCGATTTCCTCGATGGCCTGACCACCGCGATCATCGTCGACCAGGAGCGGATGGGCTCCAACCCGCGCTCCACCGTGGGCACCGCGACCGACGCCAACGCGATGCTGCGGATCCTGTTCAGCCGGCTCGGAAAGCCCAACATCGGGCCACCCACGGCGTTCTCGTTCAACGTTCCCACTCGCACGGCGAGCGGAGTGATGAGCACCGAGAAGGGCGACCGGGTCGAGAAGAACGTGGTGCGCAACGCGGTCTACCTCGGCGGCATGTGCTCCCGGTGTGAGGGCATGGGCAGCGTCAGCGACATCGACCGGACGGCCCTGTACGACGAGTCCAAGGCTCTCAATGAGGGAGCCCTGACCGTGCCGGGCTACTCGATGGACGGCTGGTACGGCAGGCTCTTCGAGGGCGTCGGGCTGCCCATGGACAAGCCGATCGCCACGTTCACCAAGAAACAGCTCGACACGATGCTCTATGCCGAGCCCACCAAGATCAAAGTCGAGGGGATCAACCTCACCTTCGAGGGCATCATCCCGAAGATCCAGAAGTCGATGCTGTCCAAGGACGTCGACTCGATGCAGCCGCACGTGCGTCGTTTCGTCGAGCGGGCGGTGACGTTCCAGCTCTGTCCCGAATGCGACGGCACTCGACTCAGCCCCGAGGCGCGGTCGTCGAAGATCAAAGGCAAGAACATCGCGGATCTCTGCGCGATGCAGATCAGCGACCTCGCCGACTGGATCCGCGACCTCGAGGAGCCTTCAGTGGCGCCACTGCTCGCGGGGCTGCAGCATCTCCTCGACTCGTTTGCGGAGATCGGGCTGGGCTACCTCTCCCTCGAGCGGCCGTCGGGCACGCTGTCCGGGGGAGAGGCACAGCGCACCAAGATGATCCGCCACCTTGGCTCATCGCTCACCGACGTGACCTATGTGTTCGACGAGCCCACGATCGGGTTGCACCCCCACGACATCGAGCGGATGAACGACCTGCTGCTGCAGCTGCGGGACAAGGGCAACACCGTGCTCGTCGTGGAGCACAAGCCCGAGATGATCGCGATCGCCGATCACGTCGTCGACCTCGGCCCCGGGGCGGGCAGTGCCGGTGGAGAAGTGGTCTTCGAGGGCACCGTGGCAGGTCTGCGGGAGAGCGACACGATCACCGGTCGCCACCTCGACGATCGCGCGACCCTCAAGGAGTCGGTGCGGTCGTCGGCGGGCACGCTGGACGTGCGCGGCGCGTCAACGCACAACCTCCAAGACGTGGACGTCGACATCCCGCTCGGGATGCTCTGCGTGGTCACCGGCGTCGCCGGCTCCGGCAAGAGCTCGCTCATCCACGGCTCGGTCGCCGGCCGCGACGGCGTGGTGGTGATCGACCAGGGAGCGATCCGTGGTTCGCGGCGAAGCAATCCGGCGACGTACACCGGGCTGCTCGACCCGATTCGCAAGGCATTCGCCAAGGCCAACGGCGTGAAGCCAGCGCTGTTCAGCTCCAACTCCGAAGGTGCCTGCCCGACCTGCAATGGTGCCGGGGTCATCTACACCGACTTGGGCGTCATGGCCACCGTCGAATCCGTCTGCGAGGACTGTGAGGGGAAGCGGTTCCAGGCGTCGGTGCTGGAGTACACCCTCGGCGGCCGCAACATCGCCGAGGTGCTCGCGATGTCGGTGACCGAGGCCGAGGAATTCTTCGACGACGGCGAGGCACGTACGCCGGCCGCTCACGCGATCCTCGAGCGGCTGGGCGACGTCGGACTCGGCTACCTCAGTCTTGGTCAGCCGCTCACCACCCTGTCCGGCGGCGAGCGGCAGCGGCTGAAGCTGGCCAGCCAGATGGGCGAGAAGGGCGAGGTCTACATCCTCGACGAGCCGACCAGCGGCCTCCACCTCGCCGACGTCGAGCAGCTGCTCGGCCTGCTCGACCGGCTCGTCGACTCCGGGAAATCGGTGATCGTCATCGAGCACCACCAGGCGGTGATGGCGCACGCTGACTGGATCATCGACCTCGGTCCAGGTGCCGGACACGACGGCGGCCGGATCGTCTTCGAGGGCGCGCCCGCCGACCTCGTCGCCGACCAATCCACCCTCACCGGCGAGCACCTCGCGGCGTACGTCGGCGGCTGACCGAGGGCTGAGCCGAGATCGATCTCGGTGCCAGCTTGACGAGGTGCGTGGTGCTCGAACGTCTTGTGCCCGCCGCCTATCGGCCGGTGCTCGCCAATCGGGTATTCCGGCGACTGATCCTCGGCTTCGCCGTCTCCTACCTCGGAGACGGGATGAGCTTCGTCGCGGTGCCGTGGCTCGCCATCGAGCTCGCACCGCCGGCCACGGCAGGGTTGTGGGTTGGCGGCGCAGTGGCCGCCTACACGCTGCCTGGCGTGGTCGGCGCGCTGGTGCTTGGTCGCCGGCTGCGCCGGCTGCCGGCCTCGCGGCTGGTGCTCGTCGACAGCGTCGTGCGCGGCGTATTCCTCGGTGCCGTGCCGCTCGCGTGGCTCGCTGGGGTGCTGACGCTGCCCCTGTATGTCGTGCTGCTCGCGGTGTCGTCGCTGTTGCACGCGTGGGGAAGTGCCGGCCAATACACGATGCTGGCCGAGCTGCTGCCCAACGAGCAGCGGCTTCCGGCGAACACTCTCGTCAGCTCACTCAACTTCGCTGCCACGATCGCCGGACCAGCGATCGCCGGCGTGCTCGTGACATACGTCAACGCTGCGCCCGTCATCGGTCTAGACGCGCTCACGTTCGTGTTCCTGGCGGTGCTCGTCGCACGGACACGGTTCACGGGGTCGGGACACGTCTCTCCCGTCGACCAGGAAGCTGCCCGCGGCGGACTCGCGCTGCTGCGGTCCCATACCGAGCTGCTCGGGCTGCTCACGCTCACCTGGTTCTTCAACTTCCTGTACGGACCCGTCGAGGTCGCGCTGCCGCTCCACGTGACCAACGACCTGGACGCACCAGGCACGCTGCTCGGCTTCTACTGGACTCTGTTCGGCATCGGCGCGGTGCTCGGCGGGCTCACGATCGGTGCGCTCCGCCAGCTTCCGCTGTGGCCAGTGACGGTTGTCATCGTGATCGCCTGGGGTCTCGCGCTGCTGCCCTTCGGACTCGGCGCCTCGACGGCAGTCACCGTGGCGTGCTTCGCTCTCGGTGGCGTGATCTACGGACCGTTCGTCGCGATCTCCGTGACGCTGATGCAGGCGACCTCACCACCGCAGTACCTCGCTGTGATGCTCGCCGCCCGCAGCGCGGTGCTGCTCACCGCCGCACCGCTCGGCACCGCGCTCGGCGGGCCACTCACCACGGTGCTGGGCCCGCGCGCCACGCTCGGCGCCTCCGGCCTCGCCACGGTCGCGCTTGGTGTATTGGCAGCGGTCCTGCTGCTTGCCCATCGAGCAGTCGACCGATCAGGAACCGAGAAGCGCACGTCGCCGAGCCCCGGCTAGCGTGGCCGACATCGCAACCGAGCCTCCACGGAGGAACCATGAGCGCGACGAAGAAGAAGTCCGCCGGGCTGTCGGCGGAGGAACGCTCCGCGTTGAAGGAGCGCGCCCAAGAGCTGAAGACCGAGGAGCGACGCAGCTCGCGATCGGGTAAGGCCGACGGCGAGAGCGACGTACTCGCGAAGATCGCCGAGATGCCGGACGCCGATCGCAAGATCGCGGAGCGGCTGCATGAGATCGTCACGGCCAGCGCGCCCGACCTTTCGCCCAAGACCTGGTACGGCATGCCCGGATACGCCAAGGACGGCAAGGTTGTCGTCTTCTTTCAGAGCGCGGACAAGTTCTCATCGAGGTACGCGACGCTCGGCTTCAACGACAATGCGCAGCTCGACGAAGGCGCCATGTGGCCGACGGCCTTCGCAGTGACGAAGCTGACCGCCGCCGTGGAGAAAGAGATCGCCGCACTAGTCAAGAAGGCGGCGCGCTGAGCCCGGTTGCTCACCGCTCCAGGGGGACGTAGAGGTCGCTCACCCCGAGGAGTTCGGCGCATTCGCGCAACGTGAGCTCGAACATGGGCGTGGTGTCCGTCAGCGCCCAGTGCAGCTGTCCGGACACCTCGAGTGCCACGCACCCGTACAACCGGGTCCAGCACTGGACGAATCGGACGAGCACCGTGGGCGGCAGCTCGTCCTTACCCGCCCCGAGATGCTGCTCTCCCAGAGCAAGTACCGCCGCCAGCAGCTCGGCATCGACCTCGTCGACCGCCGGAACCGGCAGCTGGCCAGTGATCACGAGCTGTCCGAACAGCTCGGCAAAGACTCTGCCCATGCGCTGACCGGCGGCCTCGAGGTCGCTGCAGGGCTGCTCCCAGATGGCCTGCATCGGATTAGCGAAGACCAGGCCGAACTCGATCGGATGATCCAGCGCCCAGTTACGGAATCGTCGCGAAACCTCGCGCAGCCGATCAGCGGCGCCGGGGGACGGGGACTCGTCGCGAGCGGCTTCGAGGGCAGCGGTGAGGTCGTCGTGAATGTCGACGCTGAGCTGGCGCATCAGCTCCTCGTGGCTGTCGACGTAGCGATACAGCGCAGCGGGCGTGAGGCCCATCTGGCGGGCGACCGCTCGCAGGCTGACCGCCGCCTCACCGCCCCCGATGAGCAGCCGGCGGGCTTCGCCACGGATCTCGGCCATGGTGGCCGCCCGCTGCCGCTCGCGTCGGGAGGGCGCGACCGGCTCGGCGTCTACCTGAGCTGTCACGAAGCCACCTCCTCCGTCGTCGCTCTGAAGGACAGGAAAACTCTGCGTTACGGGTATTGACAAGAGTTAACACCAGTAGCAGTCTGACCGCTACCGTACACAGTGTTCACAAGAGTCAGCACTAGTCACTCGTCTCCGATGTGAGGACGCCGCGATGAGTATCTCCACCGACACACCGCTCCTCCCGGCCCCCCCGGCGGAGCCGTCCCGGACCGAACGGTTGGGACGGCGCTTCCTGCGGTGGCGCTGGCCGATCGTCGGCGCAGCGGTGCTCTTCCTCGCGGTCAGCATCGTCTGGGGCACCGGCGTTTTCGGCCGGCTCAGCGGCGGCGGCTTCGATACGCCGAACAGCGAGTCGGCGCAGGCGGCGGAGCGCATCGAGGGCAGCTTCGGTCGGCAGGACGCTGATGTGGCGATCGTGTACGCCTCCGACACGCTTACAGTCGACGACCCGGCGTTCCGTACGGAGGTCGAGCGGACCCTTGCGGCCGTACCCGCGCAGGATCTCTCGCAGGTGACCACCGTGTGGTCCGAGGGTGGTTCCCCCGCCCTGGTCTCCGAAGACGGCCGGCAGACGCTCGTGCTCCTCCAGCTCGCGGCCACCGATGAGGAGAGTCGCCAGGATCTGTACGAGGAGCTTGCCGACCTCCTCGTCGCCGACAACCTGGAGACCTACCGCGGCGGTGCGGTTCCCACGTTCCTCGAGGTGAACGAGCAGATCGAGCAGGACCTTGCGCGTGCGGAGACGCTGTCAGCGCCGATCCTGCTCGTGCTGCTGGTCCTGGTGTTTGGCAGCCTCGCCGCGGCGAGCCTGCCACTCGCGATCGGCCTCATCGCGATCCTGGGTGCGTTCACGACGCTGAACGTGATCTCGCAGTTCACCGACGTCAGCGTCTACTCGATCAACATCGTGATCATGCTTGGCCTAGGGCTCGCGATCGACTACGCGCTGTTCATCGTCAGCCGGTTCCGCGAGGAGATGCGGGCGCTGGGCAACACCCGAGACGTGGTGCCCGCGGCGCTCGGCCGCACGATGGTCACGGCGGGCCGGACCGTGCTGGTCTCCGGCGTGATCGTTGCGGTGTCGCTCGCTTCGCTGCTGTTCTTCAGCCAGGGCTTCCTGCAGTCGATGGGGTACGGCGCCATTGCCGCCGTCCTCGTGGCCCTCATTGCTGCGCTGACCGTCCTGCCTGCCTTGCTCGCGCTGCTCGGTCCTCGGGTCGACGCGCTGCGGATCCGCCGGCGGCGCCGTACCTCGTCGGATGAGGCGGGGGAGGAGAACGGGGTGTGGGCGCGGCTGGCCCGCGCGGTCATGCGGCGTCCCGGGATCATCGCGGCCAGCACAACGGCGCTCCTGATCGTCCTCGCGCTGCCGTTCCTCAGCATCGCCTGGGGTGGCGTCGACTACCGCGTGCTGCCGGAAGGCACAGAGAGCCGGATCGCGGGCGAGCGCATCAGCACCGACTTCCCGCTGGCATCAACGAGCAATCTCGACGTCGTCGTGACCGGCGTGTCCGGCGCCGACATTGAGCGCTATGCGCAGCAGCTGGGCTCGCTCGATGGCGCCACGGGTGCTCGAGTGGTGGGAACGGCTGACGGGACCACGCTGGTCTCGGTGGGGCTCACCGGTGACCCGTCGGCGGAGCCGGCGCAGCAGCTGGTGGGCGCTGTTCGCGATGTGCCGGTGCCCGACCGCGCGGAGGTCCTGGTCGGTGGCGCGGCCGCTGCACAGGCGGACACGCTGGCGTCGCTCGGCGAGCGGCTGCCCTGGGCTGCCGCCTTCGTGATCATCGTGACGATGGTGCTGCTGTTCCTCGCGTTCGGGTCGCTCCTGCTGCCGGTCAAGGCGGTGATCATGGCCGCGCTGTCCTTGTCCGCGATGTTCGGCGTCATCGTCTGGGTGTTCCAGGAGGGGAACCTCGCGTCATGGTTCGGCGTGACACCAACCGGGGCGATCGAGGCGACGCAGCCGGTGATCATGGTCGCGATCGCGTTCGGGTTGTCGATGGACTACGAGGTATTCCTGCTCTCGCGCATCCGCGAGGAGTGGGACCGTACCCATGACAACACCCGGGCGGTTGCGATCGGGCTGCAGCGGACCGGGCGCATCATCACCAGCGCTGCACTGCTGCTGGTCGTGGTGATCGGTGCCTTCGCGACGAGCGGGATCAGCTTCATCACGATGATCGGCGCAGGCCTGGCGTTCGCGATCCTGCTCGACGCGACCGTGATTCGTGGCCTGCTCGTGCCCGCCACCATGCGATTGCTCGGCCGGGCCAACTGGTGGGCGCCGGCGCCGCTGCTGCGTGCATGGGAGCGCTTCGGGATCCGCGAACCGTCGTAGCTCATTCCTCTGTCCGAACACCGTCCGTCTGAGGACGCGACGGTGTTCGGACAGGTCGGGCGCGACAATGGCGTCCATGATCGAGCGCTACACGCTGCCGGAGATGGGTGCCGTCTGGAGCGAGGCGCACAAGTACGAGCTGTGGTGCCGGGTCGAGACCCTCGTCCTGGAGGCGCACGCGGACGCCGGCCGGGTGCCGCGCGACGCTGTCGAACCCGTGCGGAGGGCAAAGCCACCGACCCCGGAAGCCGTCGCCGAGATCGAGGCCACCACCCAGCACGATGTCATCGCGTTCCTCACCGCCTGGGCCGACAACACCCAGCCTCGCGAGGCGGCGGCGTACGTGCATTTCGGCATGACGTCGTCGGACCTGCTCGACACCGCCCTTGCCATGCAACTCGTCGAGGCGACCGATCTTCTCCTCGCCCGCGGCACCGCGCTGGTCGCCGCCCTGCGCGACCACGCGCTCGCGCATCGCGACACCATCCGAGTCGGGCGCACGCACGGCATCCACGCCGAGCCCGACGTGTGGGGGCACCGGGTCGCCGACTTCGCGTACGCGGCCGCCAGGTCGCGCGATCGCCTGCACCGGGCCCGGGATGCCGTCGCCGTCATGAAGCTGGCCGGAGCCGTCGGCACCTACTCCAACATCGACCCTGACGTCGAGCGCCGCGTCGCCAAGGCACTCGGCCTCACTCCCGCGCCCGTGTCGACCCAGGTCGTCATGCGCGACGGCATCGCCGAATGGGTCAGCGCGATCGCCATCCACGCCACGCTCTGCGAGGCGATCGCGCTGGAGGTACGGCACGGGCAGCGCACCGAAGTGCGCGAGCTCGCGGAGCCCTTCGGCGCCGGGCAGAAGGGGTCGTCGGCCATGCCGCACAAGAAGAACCCCATCCTGTCCGAGCGGATCGCCGGCCTCGCCCGCATCGTCCGCGCCCAGGTCGTGCCCGTCATGGAAGGCATCCCGCTCTGGCACGAGCGCGACATCTCGCACTCCTCCGTCGAGCGAATCGCGCTTCCCGACGCGAGCATCGGGCTCGACTACCTGCTCTGGCTCACCCACCGTTTGGTCACCGGCCTCGTCGTCGACGTCGACCGGATGCGCGCCAATCTCGGCTCCACCGGCGGGCTCGTCTACAGCTCGGCGGCTCTCCTGCAGCTCGTGGAATCGGGACTGTCGCGCGAGCAGGCGTACGCACTGGTGCAGGCGGCAGCGCTGGACGCCTGGGAGCGCGGGCCGGCGTTTCGCGAGGGCTTGCGCCGCCGGGCGGAGAAAGAGGGGATCGACCTCGAGGAGGCGGCGCTGGACGAGATCGAACGGCCCGAGCGGTACGTCGAGCGACTGCGCGACATGTTCGACAGGCTGGCGATGCTTACCTAGCGTCAGAGTGAGAGCAATGGGGTAGACCTTCCGGTCATGAAGGCACTTCTACGTACGGCGATCGTCAGCGCCCTGTTCGCACTTGGCCGCAAGGCATGGGAGGTCTACCAGGAACGGCAGCAGCAGCCGCCGCCAACGCGTCGCGAACGATTGCGTCAGGCTGTTCGCCGTCGTTGACCGTCGCCGTCGTTGACCGTCGCCGTCGTTCGCGCCGACCCGGCTTCCGAACACGCGCGGGCCATGGCCGGCGCGCTGTGGAGCGAGATCCAACGACGGTACGGCTTCATTGCTGACGATCCGTTCGACCCGACCGCGTACGCAGGCGGACTCGGCGCGTTCTGGCTGGCGATCGACGACGATCGTCCGGTCGGTAGCGTCGCTCTGAGTTCTATCGACGACGAGTCGGCCGAGCTCGACGTCATGTACGTCGCGCCGGACTACCGCCGCCGTGGCGTCGCCAGGGCGCTGCTTGCCGCCCTCGAGGACCATGCGCGCGCCGCGGGAGTGTCGCGGGTCCTGCTGCGTTCCGGCGATCCTCAACCCGAGGCGATGCGCTTCTACACCGATGCTGGGTTCACACCGATACCGCCGTTCGGGAAGTGGGCCGGCGACGACACGGCGCGCTGCTTGGCGAAGTCGCTCGACGGAGGCACTGATGAGTTCGGTGGTCCGACGAAGGTGCGTCCATCCCGGTGATCTTTACGTGGCGAGCAGGCTGTGGACGCTGGGCAGCACGGAAACGGCTGCTCAGACCAGCTGAGCGCCCACGGCCTGATCGCAACTCTCGGAATCGTCGCTCGCAGCAGTCAGGTCTCAAGATCCGCGATGGAGAGCTGTCAGGATCGGCACATGACCGCGCAGCTCGCTGACTATCCGCTGGCGTACTCCGGCAAGGTCCGTGAGCTGTACGACGTCGATGACGAGCTCGTTCTCATCGTTGCCAGTGACCGCATCTCTGCGTACGACCAGGTGCTGCCGACGCCGATCCCCGACAAGGGTCGCATCCTCACGGCGCTGTCCGCGTGGTGGTTCGAGCGGCTCGCGGACCTGGTTCCGCACCATCTCGTCTCGCTCGACGACGGTCGCATCCCGCCGGAGGTACGCGGTCGCGCGATGCTGTGCCGCCGGCTGTCCATGCTGCCCGTCGAGTGCGTAGCCCGCGGCTTCCTCGCGGGATCGGGGCTGGTCGACTATCGGCGTACGGGCGCAATCTGCGGCATCACCCTGCCCCCCGGCCTCGAGGACGGCAGCCGGCTGCCCGAGCCGATCTTCACGCCGGCCACCAAGGCCGCGCGCGGGGAGCACGACGAGAACGTGTCGCTCGACGACGTCGTCGCGACGGTTGGTCCACGGACGGCCGACGAGCTGCAGACCGCCACGCTGGCGGTCTACCTGCGAGCCCGTGATCTCGCCGCGGCGCGTGGAATCTTGTTGGCCGACACGAAGCTCGAGTTCGGCTACGACCGCGAGGGCGTCTTGACCGTTGGCGACGAGGTGCTGACCCCTGACTCGTCCCGATTCTGGTCGGCGCAGGACTGGCAGCCGGGACGTTCGCAGCCGTCATTAGACAAGCAGCCAGTCCGCGACTGGCTGACATCGCCGGCGTCCGGCTGGGACCGCACAGGCTCCGCACCCGAGCTCCCCGAGGACGTCGTGGCGCAGACCCGCCAGCGGTATGCCGACGCGTATCAGCTGTTGACCGGCCACCCGTTCCGGTGAGCGGGTGAAGATACGCTGACGCCGTGCCCCGCCTGGTCGTCGACGTGATGCTCAAGCCCGAGATCCTCGACCCGCAGGGACAGGCGATCCTCGCCGCGCTCCCGAAGCTGGGGTTCGACGACGTCACCTCCGTACGCCAGGGGAAGCGTTTCGAGCTCGAGATCGCACAAGAAGCAAACGATGCGGATGCGGCCGACCGGGTGACGCGGATTGCCGCGACCCTGCTCGCCAACCCCGTGATCGAGGACTTTACGGTCCGGGTCGGCGACTGATGCAGCTGCAGCTCGACCTGGATTTGCCGCGAGACAAGCTCAGCGTTCCCGTCATTCGCCGGGTGCTCGGCGACGCGCTGCGGACGCTCGGCGTCGTCGACGACTGCATCGACGACATCCAGGTGGCACTCAGCGAGGCGTGTACGAACGTCCTGGATCATGTGCAGGCGGGCGAGATCTACCACGTCACCGCGCGCATCGATGAGGAGAACTGCGTCCTCGAGGTCGTGGACAAGGGCTCCGGCTTCGACGACACCGTGCATGGTCATGCCGACGCCGTCGACGATGCGGAGACCGGTCGCGGCATCCAATTGATGCGCGGGCTCGTCGATAGCGTCAGCTTCGAGCCGCGGATAAAAGGCGGCACGGTCGTGCACCTGAGCAAGGGCTTGCAGTTCGACGACGGTGCGCCGGGTCCCCGCCTCGCAGCGTCCGAGTCCGGCTAGTCGAGTGACTGCGCGAATCGGGGTCGTCACCTTCCCCGGATCGTTGGACGACGTCGACGCGAGACGCGCGGTCGGCGTCGCTGGCGGTGAGGCGGTCGCGCTGTGGCATCGCGATCGCGACCTCCATGGTGTCGACGCCGTCGTCCTCCCCGGCGGTTTCTCCTACGGCGACTACCTGCGTTGCGGAGCGATCGCCCGGTTCTCGCCGGTCATGGAGTCGGTGATTGTCGCAGCACGTGACGGGCTGCCGGTGCTCGGCATCTGCAACGGCTTTCAGGTGCTCTGCGAGTCGCACTTGCTGCCCGGCGCACTCATTCGCAACGCATCGCGCCGCTTCGTGTGTCGCGATCAGTCGCTGCAAATCTGCTCGACCACGACGTCCTGGACGGCGTCGTACGACGTAGACCAGCAGATCGTGATCCCGCTGAAGAACGGCGAGGGCGGGTACGTCGCCGACACGCGAACGCTTGACGAGCTGGAGGCGGAGGGCCGCATCGTCGTGAGGTACGTCGGCGGCAATCCCAATGGCTCGTACCGCGACATTGCCGGCGTGGCCAACGCTGCCGGCAATGTCGTCGGATTGATGCCCCATCCCGAGCATGCCGTCGACCCGCTGACCGGACCCGGCATCGACGGTGTTGGCTTCTTTACTTCTGTCCTGTCGAGACAGGTGACCATGACATGACCCAGCAGGATCCCTGGCAGGCTCCCGACCCTGCATCCGCCAGCGGCGCTTCAACGACCAGCAACGCAGCACCGTGGACCGCGGGCAGCACTGCCGCCCCTACCGCGCCGCCACCGCCGTACGCGCCGCAGCCGTGGCCCGGCCCCTTTGCCCCACCGCCGCCGCGACAACCGATGAGCCGTCGCACCCGAACGTTGCTCATCGTCGGAGCGGTTGTCGTCGCCCTGCTGCTGGTCGCCGGCGCCGCTGTGCTGGGCGTCCTGGTGGCACGCGACGCCGCTCAAGAAAACGGCGATGACTCGACTCTGTTCCCGACCCTGAACGCCGATCTCGTCAGCGATCTCGACAGGCTGGACGAGAGCGCGTCGTGGACCGAGGCCGAGACGCTGAGCGGCGCCAGCTTGGACAACGAGTGGGCGGCGCGCCTGTACTCGAGCTCGAGCGGAACCGAGCGCACCAAGGACCTGCTCGCCAGCTTGCTGCAGGAGGACGGCTACGAGTACGTCACGGTGACGGAGTATCTCGAGCCTCGCGATGTCGACTACGACTTCGAGGTCAGCGGCAGCAAGGGCGACGTCTACGCCGTCGGGTACGTCGGCAGCGAGATCCTGTACGAGTACGAAGACGACGGAACTGCGGTCGATGTCGAGGCTCCCGCCGGTGGTTCGGCCATCACGATTCGCCTTTCTGTCACCAGCTTCGCGGGCGACTGAATGGCTCAGCCGTACGCCGAGCTTGGCTTGACCGACGACGAGTACGAGCGCATCTGCAGCATCCTCGGGCGTCTGCCGACAGCTACCGAGCTCGCGCTCTACTCCGTCATGTGGAGCGAGCATTGCTCGTACAAGAGCAGCAAGGTGCATCTGCGCCAGTTCGCGGAGAAGGTGCCGCCGTCTAGTGCGCTCCTCGTGGGCATGGGCGAGAACGCCGGTGTCGTCGACGTCGGTCAGGGATACGCCGTCACGTTCAAGATCGAGTCGCACAACCATCCGTCGTTCGTCGAGCCGTACCAGGGTGCAGCGACGGGTGTCGGCGGCATCGTGCGCGACATCTTGACCATGGGTGCGCGCCCCGTCGCAGTGATGGACTCGCTGCGGTTCGGTCCAGCGACGGCATCCGACACGCATCGTGTGCTGCCGGGCGTGGTTGCCGGTGTCGGCGGCTACGGAAATTGCCTCGGTCTGCCCAACATCGGCGGCGAGGTCGTGTTCGACGACAGCTACCTCGGCAACCCGCTCGTCAACGCGCTGTGCGTCGGCGTCATGCGTCACGACGACATCCAGCTCGCGCGGGCTGATGGCACCGGCAACGCGGTCATCCTCTTCGGAGCCCGCACCGGACGCGACGGCATCGGCGGTGTCTCCGTGCTCGCGAGCGCAACCTTCGACGCAACGTCGCAGGCCAAGCGGCCGTCGGTGCAGGTCGGCGACCCGTTCGCCGAGAAGGTCCTCATTGAATGCTGTCTGGAGATCTTCGCGGCCGACCTCGTCGTCGGCATCCAGGACCTCGGCGGCGCGGGCCTTGCGTGTGCCACTACCGAGCTTGCGTCCGCTGGAACCGGCGGCATGCGCATCGCCCTCGACCGGGTGCCGCTGCGCGAGCCATCGATGGAGCCGCACGAGGTACTCGTCAGCGAGTCGCAGGAACGCATGTGCGCAATCGTCGAGCCGAGCAAGGTCGACGCCTTCCTCGCGGCGTGCGAGAAGTGGGAGGTGCTCGCGACGGTCATCGGCGAGGTGACCGACACCGGCCGGCTCGAGATCAGCTGGAACGGCGACGTCGTCGTCGACGTACCGCCGCGCACGGTTGCCGACGATGCGCCGGTGTACGTCCGGCCGCACTACCCGCCGGCCGATCTCGACGTGCTGCGCGCGGACTCACCCGACCAACTGACGCGCCCGTCGACCGCCGACGAACTCCGGGCGACGCTGCTGCGGATGACCGCCGCGCCGAACCTGTGCGATCGGACCTGGGTCACCGACCAGTACGACCGGTACGTACGTGGCAACACCGTGCTTGCTCAGCCGGAGGACGCCGGTGTGCTGCGGATCGACGAGGCGTCGGGCCGGGGCGTCGCGATCGCGGTCGACGGCAACGGTCGCTTCGCCCGCCTCGATCCGTACGCGGGCGCACAGCTTGCCCTCGCCGAGGCGTACCGCAACGTCGCTGTCACCGGTGCTCGGCCGTTGGCGGTGACGAACTGCCTCAACTTCGGTGCGCCCACCGATCCGGGCGTGATGTGGCAGTTCGCCGAGGCCGTCCGCGGCTTGGCCGACGCCTGTCAAACCCTCGGCGTACCAGTCACCGGGGGAAACGTCAGCTTCTACAACCAGACCGATGCAACGCCTATCCATCCGACCCCGGTCGTGGGCGTTCTCGGTGTGCTCGATGACGTCTCGCTGCGAACGCCGATGGGCTTCCGGCGCGAGGGCGACGTCGTGTATCTGCTCGGTACGACGCGTGACGAGTTCGGCGGGTCGGAGTGGGCAAACGTCGTCCACGGCCACCTCGGCGGGCAGCCGCCAGCCGCCGATCTCGATGCCGAGCGGGCGCTCGCATCCGTACTGATTGCCGCGGCGCTCGACGGCTTGGTGTCGGCCGCCCATGATGTGTCGGACGGCGGTGCGGCGCAGGCGCTGGTCGAGTCCTGCCTGCGCGGCGGATGCGGTGTCGAGATCACCTTGCCGTACGGCGCTGATGCTTTTGTGTGGCTCTTCGCTGAGTCAGCAGCGCGCGCCGTCGTGGCTGTACCGACGTCAACCGAGACCGGCTTCCTGTCGCTGTGCAGCGAACATGGTTGCCCCGTCACGAGGCTTGGCGTCGCGGGCGGGGAGAGCCTGGCCGTCGACGGGCAGTTCTCGGTGTCGCTCGACGAGCTGCGTGACGCCTGGTCGTCGACGCTACCGGCGCTTTTCGACTGATGCTCCTTTAACCTGCTGCCGTGCCGATTGCGCACGTCAACGGGGTGGATCTCTACTACGAGGAACACGGCGAGGGGACGCCGATCCTCGGTATCCACGGAACGCCGAGCTCGGCCTGCTGTGGGTGGACACGGCCGAGAAGCTCGCGGAACACGGCCGCTGCATCATCTACGACCGCCGCGGCTTCTCCCGCAGTGAACGCCCGGAACCGTTCGAGGAGGTCGACCTCGTCGACCACGTCGACGATGCCGTCGCATTGCTCGAGGCGCTGAGGGCAGCTCCGGCGATCGTCATCGGACGAAGTACCGGCGGCCAGATCGCTCTCGAGCTCGCGCGGCGCTTCCCTGACCTGGTGTCCGCTCTGTGCCTGCTTGAACCGGCCTTGTTCAGCATCGATCCGGTTGCTGCAGTATCCGCAGAGCACCTCCGCGAGCAGATCCTTGGGACTGCAGCGAGCGATCCCTCGGCTGCCGCGGAAGTGGTCATCAGGGAGGCGCTGGGCAACGACGGGTGGGAATCGCTACCCCGGCGCTGCGCGCGATGTTCACGTCCGCGAGTCCCGCGGTGCTTGCCGAGGTTCGAGGCCACGGTCTCGACCTCAGCATGCACCCGCTGGCGCTCAGCAATGAGGATCTCGCGAGACTTCAGCAGCCCACGCTGCTTGTGTCCGCCACGGACTCGCCAGTGGTTCGCCTCATCAACGACCGGCTCGCTGCCGGCCTCTCGCACAGCCGGCAGGTGCGCGTCGAGGGCGGTCACCTCATCGATCCGGCGCACCCAGCCGTGGTCGAGTTCATTTCGACGCTGCCGCCGCCGTCCGACTGACGCGCGCAACGGGCGTTCCCACGAGGAGATTCGCCAGCCCGCCGGCTGCGAATCCCAGGGCTGCACCGCCGATGAGATCCAGCGGCACGTGCGCGGCGACGTACATCCGACCGAGCAGGACGATGACGAGCAGCGCGGCTGGCACGGCCTTCCACCGCCCGCGTAGGTACGGCGTCACGACGACGGTCAACGCTCCCGCAACGGCAGCATGGCCGGACGGGAACCCGAGGCTGCCCGCAGCGAACGTCTCGCGTTCGATGACGCCGTCGAGCAGCTCGTCCGGGCGACCGCGTGAGACGAGCTCCTTCACGACGCGGGCGAGGAAGTACACCCCGACCCCGGCGATAGCCATGGCGACCGCCAGCCGTACACGTCGCAGCACCAGCGCCACCAGGCAGAGCACGGGGATGGTCAGAAATACGCCGTACTGCATGAACGGCCAGACGACCGGCATCAGTGCGTCTGGCAGCCCATTGATGGCCAAGAAAACTGCGCCTTCCCCGCCCACGAGGCCGCCCGCCGCGAGCGCCCCGGACAGCACGAACAGCGCTAGCCCGCCGACGAGCCAGCCCACGTCGAGCCAGCGCCGTGTCACGGCACGCTCGCCTGAGTCGTACCCGCAATGGCCGGATCAAGTGGCGGAGCGGAGTTGCGCCAGGAGTGGTTGCGACGCCAGAAGACGTACGTCCCGGCGCCGACCAAGATCGGCAGCACGTACGTGAGCAGCCGGTACAGCAGCACGCCCGCCACGACGTTCGCTGCTTCTCCGCCCGCGCTGGTGAGGCCGGCGATGAGTGCGAGCTCGACGACTCCGACGCCACCCGGAGTCAGCGGTATGGCGGTGACGAGGCGGGCGAACGCGAACACGAGCAGTACCTGCGCCCAGCCGACGTCGCTCGCGGATACGCCCATGGCCCGCAGGCAGATGAGCAGCACGAGGTACAGCGACACGTGACTGACGACGACGCTCAGCGTCAGCCACAGCCACCGGTGCCGGACCAGCCCGATGACGCGGTGGCGCCAGGTGACGAGGGCGATGTCCCAGCCTTCTGCCGGCCCGCGGCGGAAGAGTCGCATCACGCGGGATGCCCAGCCCTGCAGCACCAGACCGGTTCGGCGCGCGAACTCCTCGCTGCGCAGGATGAGGGCGAACACAACGATCGCGCCCACCAGGCCAGCCAATCCGAGAATCGCTGCAATAAGACGGCCACCGCCCGACTGTCCCTGCATCAGCACGATCGCGAGCCCCACGATGGGCAAGCCGAGCTTGAGGAAGTTGTTCCAGATCCCGGTGACGACGACCGACAGGGTGGTCCGGGACTTCGAGAATCCCCAGGACGACATGATCGTGTACGTCAGGCCGACAGAGATCGCGCCGCCAGCGGGCACCGTATTGGCCACCGCCGTGGTCGTCTGCGTGAGGACCGCAGCTTGCGGAATCGTCAACCCGGGCGTCGCGACGACGACCACGATCCAGTAGGTCGCGAGGTTCCAGACCGCGATCGCGGCAAGGATGAGCGCTTCGGTCCAGGTCAGCGTTTTCAGGACCTTGAGCACGGAGGAGAAGTCGGCGAACTGGCGGAAGACGAACCAGAAGATGAAGCCCAGCAGGATCAGCGAGACCAGTGCTTGGAGTGCAGTCTTGACGCGTGGGTCGAGTCGGTGAGCGGATCTACCGGCCGTCTCGGTCACGCCGCCACCCCCTTGGTCGGACGCCTACGCAATGGCGGCAGTCTCCTCGCACTACTGCCCTTTCGACAACGCCCCGGCGTTGCTACCACCCAGGGTGGTGTGCGGCCCTCGCGTCGCGCTACCTGCCCAACCTCAGCCGTCGCCCGACCTCATGATCTCGTCCAGTGCCTGCTGCTGATCTTCCTGTGAGACGTCCCTTAGGTGCGTCGCGATGATCCACTTGTGCCCGAAGGGGCAGCGCACCGCGGCCGTACGGTCCCCGTGGAACTGGTCGGCGGGCTCGCTCATCGAGGTCGCTCCTGCGGCGACAGCCTGCTCGTACGTCGCGTCGACGTCGGGGCAGAAGTAGGTGATCGCGACCTGCACGGACTTTTCCGGGTCGGGCGCCTCGAGCTGGTACTCGGGAATCGCCGCACCTAGCGTGACCAAGCCGTCGTCGCCGATCAGGATCTCGGCATGCGCGATCGTGCCGTCCGGCAGCGTGAGCCGCAGCCGCTCCCGCGCGCCGAACGCCTTCGGGTAGAAATCAAGCGCTGCGGCAACGTCGGTGATCGCCAGGTGCGGCGTGATGGTGGGGTATCGGGACATGCGGCCATCCTGACGTAGGGAGTAGCTACCGTCACCGTCATGCCCCGCGGACGCGGTATACCCGCTGAACGATTGCGGGCGACCGCGCAGGCGCAGGCGGCTCGGGCTGGCGTGCAGGACGTCCCAGGCGACCTTGACGGCGTGGCTCGGCTCGTGCTGGACGCGCTGGCTGCCGGTGTCGCCGAGGAGTCGGCGGTCCGGGTGGCGACGCGGGGCCTGCTCGATCGGCTCGCGACGCGTGCGCCAGGTTCGGCGGTGGAAGTCCGGGTGCCGCCGTACGCCGCGGCGCAGTGCATCGGCGGCGCCCGCCATACCCGGGGAACCCCGCCGGCAGTGGTCGAGACGGATGCGCGGACCTGGTTGGAGTTGGCTGTCGGCCGGCTCACCTGGTCGGAGGCCGTGGCGGGTGGCACAGTGACCGCGAGCGGGGAGCGCAGCGACCTGTCGCCCTACCTGCCGCTGGTCGAGCCGCTGACCGAGAGTGCGGAGGACACCGATGGATGACCGTGACGTGCTGAACACCATCGACGAGCTGGCCGAGGAGGAACGCCAGCTCCGCGACGGCGCCGTGGGGCGGGCGCTCACCGACGACGAGCGGGAACGATTGACCGGGATCGAGGAGCGCCGCGACCAGGCCTGGGATCTGCTACGGCAGCGGCGCGCGCGCGAGGAGTTCGGCGAGGACCCGGCGCAGGTCAGGGAGCGTCCAACCGACGAGGTCGAGGGTTACCTCCAATGACCCCGCCCCACCCGCCCCAGACCCAGCCGAAATGATCACGTATACGTGATCATTTCGGGCGATACGCCTGTTGTAGAGGGCGTATCGCCCGTACTCGACGCGGATCGTACGACGCGTTTACTCGAGCGAGAGACGAGGAGGCGAGCGCGCCAATGACCCAGCCGGTAGAGGAACCGACGGTCGAGGAGACCGGGGCGCAGGGCGCCGGCGAGCCCACGTCGGGCGGACGCCTGCCGGACGATCCCGCGTCCGCGGCCGTCACCGAGGAGCCCCCGGCCGACCGCAGCGAGCAGATCGACGACCCGGGCACCTGACTCACCGGCTGCAACTGTGTGCCGTGATGGGCGCAGGTCGATTGTGGCGACGCCGACGCAGTCGTGATGATCCCCGTGCGGCATTGATGCAATCGTGAAGATCGTCGTGTGACGCTCGCGCAGTCGTGAAGATCGGCGTGTGACGGCGGCCTGGTCGCGAAGATTGTCGTGGCGAAATTTCGCGATCGCCACGCTCGCCCGGCGACACGACGATCTACACGACTGAAAGAACGCCACGATCCACGACGCCCGCCGGCTTGACCAGCTCCGCCGGCTGATCAGCACGGACATGACTCACTAGGTGCACGAGCAAAATAGGACAAAGTACCCTCGATGTCGGTCACCAGATGAGTGCAGTCGCACCACGACGCACCGCGCGGCAGTGCGCCACCGACCAGACATTCGCCGCTCATAGGACACGCCCGCTGCCCATTTGACATCGAGCGCCTCCTATCAGGCAGACTACGGCCATCTGGTCGTATGACCGGGTGGTCACAACCCCCTGCTGGCGGTCGTCAGGGTCCCCCGTCCCTGGCGGCCGCCGGGTTGTGGCGCGCGCGACCACGAGGGGGATTCAGGTGCCCACCGACACCTGGGACAAGGTGCCAACGTCGCGTCGCGACCGCGTGCTGGACGCCGCGGAGCGCGAGTTCGGCACCCACGGCTACTCCGGCGGTAGCCTCAACGTGATCGCGCGCGAGGCCGGCGTCGCCAAGGGGTCGCTGTTCCAGTACTTCACCGACAAGCTCGACTTCTACGTGTACGTCTGCGCGTGCGCGACCGAGCGGATCCGCGGCGAGCTCGTGCCCGTGCTCATCGCGCTCGACCCGACCCGGCCGTTCGGCCCCTGGCTCAGCGACATGCTCAGCGCCTGGATCGCCTACTTCCGCACGCACCCGGTCGAGCGCGGCATCGTCGCCGCGACCAATCTCGAGATGGATCCCGAGGTACGGGCGGCGGTGCGCGACGTCGCGAATGCGGCCTACCTCGAGGTGCTACGCCCGCTCGTCGTCGGCTTCCGTGATCGTGGTGACCTGAACGCGGACGTCGATGTTGACGTGCTCCTCGCGTACCTCCTGCTCCTCGCGCCCCACCTTGCGCTCGCGCCCTACTTGCCCGGCATCGACGCAGTCCTCGGCCTGCTCGACGCCGATGAGAAGCACAGCGACGATGTGGTTCGGCGACTCGTCGCCGTCCTCGAGGTCGCCGTCACCCCGGAACCGTAGACTCGCACCGTGCCCGGTGGCGACGGACGGTTGACCCACGATCTGGATCCATCGGAGCAGGGCCCCCAG
Organism: uncultured Actinomycetota bacterium; assembly: GCA_963801015.1. Taxonomy (GTDB): domain Bacteria; phylum Actinomycetota; class Actinomycetes; order CAWDCV01; family CAWDCV01; genus CAWDCV01. The sequence continues at coordinate 1,647,699 of CAWDCV010000002.1, forward strand.
GACGCGTGCGGCGTCTTCGGCGTCTGGGCTCCCGGGGAAGAGGTCGCGAAGCTCGCCTACTTCGGGCTGTACGCGCTGCAGCACCGCGGCCAGGAGTCGGCCGGTATCGCGACGAGTGACGGCGGCCAGATCCTCGTCTACAAGGACATGGGCCTGGTCAGCCAGGTCTTCAACGAGGGCGTGCTGTCGTCCTTGCGCGGGCACCTCGCAGTCGGCCACTGCCGCTACTCCACGACTGGCGCCAGCGTCTGGGAGAACGCGCAACCGACGTTCCGCTCCACCGCGACCGGCAGCCTCGCCCTTGGACACAACGGCAACCTCACCAATACCCGCGAGCTCGCCCGCATCGTCGACGAGCGACTCGAGGCCGGCGGCGAGATGGCGATCCCGGGTCACCACATCCGCTCGACCAGCGACACCGATCTCATCTGTGCGCTGCTGGCCTCCCGTCCGGAAGTGCCCCTGGAGATGACGGCGCTCGAGGTGCTCCCGCTGCTGCGCGGAGCGTTCTCGCTGGTCTTCATGGACGAGTCGACGCTGTACGCCGCACGCGATCCGCAGGGCATCCGCCCGCTCGTTCTCGGTCGGCTCGGCACGGGCTGGGTGGCCGCGAGCGAGACCGCGGCGCTCGACATCGTCGGCGCCACGTTCGAGCGCGAGGTCGAGCCCGGAGAGATCGTCGCGATGGACGAGGGCGGGCTGCGCTCCCTGCGGTTCGCGGCGGCGGCGCCGAAGGGCTGTCTGTTCGAGTACGTCTACCTCGCCCGCCCCGACACGACGATCGCTGGGCGTTCCGTGCACTCGACCCGCGTCGAGGTCGGCCGCCGGCTGGCGATCGAGGAGCCGGCCGACGCCGACATCGTCATCCCGGTTCCCGAGTCGGGTACGCCCGCGGCCGTCGGCTACGCCGAGGCGTCCGGCATCACGTACGGCACCGGTCTGGTGAAGAATTCCTACGTCGGGCGTACGTTCATCCAGCCCAGCCAGACCATCCGGCAACGCGGAATCCGGCTCAAGCTCAACCCGCTGCGTGACGTCATCGCCGGCAAACGGCTGGTCGTCGTCGACGATTCGATCGTGCGTGGCAACACCCAGCGCGCGCTGGTGCGCATGCTGCGCGAGGCAGGCGCGCGCGAGGTACACGTCCGTATCTCCAGCCCGCCGGTGAAGTGGCCGTGCTTCTACGGCATCGACTTCGCGTCTCGTACCGAGCTGATCTCCAACGAACTGTCCGTCGACGAGATCCGGGCATCGATCGGCGCCGACTCGCTCGGGTACATCTCGCTCGAGGGTCTCGTGGCCGCGACCACCCTGCCCGACAGAGCGGCTATGTCGCGCCTGCTTCGACGGTATCTATCCGGTTCCGCTCGCGGAGCCAGTGGTCAGTGCGGACACCGAGGTGCCGGTCCTCGTGGATAGTCGTACCGAGCCCCTGCTCGTCCGTCCGTGAACTACGCCGCCGCCGGCGTCGACATCGAGGCGGGCAATCGCGCCGTCGACCTCATGGCGGCGTCGGTAGCACGCGCGACGCGGTCCGAGGTCATCGGCGGATTCGGCGGGTTCGCCGGGCTGTTCGACGCCAGTGCGCTACTACGGTACGAGCGACCGCTCCTCGCGACGTCGACCGATGGCGTGGGGACGAAGGTCGCGGTAGCTCAGGCGCTCGACCGGCACGACACCATCGGCATCGATCTCGTGGCGATGGTCGTGGACGACATCGTCGTGTGCGGCGCCGAGCCGCTCTTCCTCACCGACTACGTCGCCTGCGGGCGCGTCGTGCCGGAACGGATCGCGGCCATCGTTGCGGGCATCGCCGAGGGCTGCCAACAGGCCGGCTGTGCCCTGATCGGCGGCGAGACGGCCGAACATCCGGGCCTCCTGGACCCAGACGAATATGACCTCGCTGGCGCGGTCACCGGTGTCGTCGAGGCGTCGTCGCTGCTCGGACCGGAGCGCGTGCGTGCGGGCGATGTCGTCATCGCGATGGCGTCGAGCGGCTTGCACGCCAACGGCTTCTCGCTGGTCCGGCATGTGCTGCGCTCGTCCGGAGTGTCCTACGACTCATCGTTCGCCGGTCGAACCCTGGGTGACGTGCTGCTGACGCCCACGCGGATCTACGCCCGCGACTGCCTCGAGCTCGCCGGCGCCGTGGACGTACACGCGTACGCGCACGTCACGGGCGGCGGCTTGGCCGCAAACCTGGCTCGAGTGCTGCCGGTGGGCGTCGAGGCGGTCCTGGAGCGCTCGAGCTGGCGCCCGGATCCTGTGTTCGCCCACGTCGGGTCGCTCGGCGAGGTCAGTGCTGACGAACTGGAACGGACGCTGAACATGGGCGTCGGCATGGTCGCCGTGGTTGGCGTGGATGCGGCAGGGTCGGCAATCAGTCTGCTCGCCGATCGTGGCGTGCCGGCATGGCTTGCGGGCGAGATCGTCGAGACGACGGGCAATGCTGGCGTACACCTCGTCGGCGACTACCAGCGCTAGCGCTCAGCGGCGGTCCTCGTCCTCGTCGTCGCCGACGTACTGCGCGTAGGGATCGTCATCGTCGTCCGCGTAAGCGGCGTACGGATCGTCGTCGTCGTCATCGACCGAGGTGTGGGCGACCTCGGACTCCCCGTCGACGCCGTCATCATGGACCAGCTCGTTACGAAGCCGATCGAGGTCGATGCCGCCAGAGTTGTACTTCAGCTGGCGAGCGACCTTTGTCTGCTTGGCCTTGGCTCGGCCGCGCCCCATGGCTCGACCCCCTCGAACGGGACGCGCAGTCCCACGCTCGTTACATGTCGGATCGACCGGCGGAGAAGCTCTGAGAGCACTCTCCTGCCGGTCGGGTATTTCTTGCCCACACGGTACCTCGTTACTCGGGCAAGTCGGGAGTCGAGGGGGCCCTGCCCGCGTTCGGGCGTCGAGGGAGGCTGGGACGGTGAGTATCGAGCGAAAACGAGTCAACGGGGTCGATCTCTGCCTGGAGACATTCGGCGATCGGACGCATCCGGCGATCCTCCTGATCGGCGGCGCCGCGGGTGCCATGGACTGGTGGGAGGACGCATTCTGCCAGCGGCTGGCGGCAGGGCTGCGATTCGTCGTGCGCTACGACCTCAGAGACACCGGGCAATCCACGACGTCGCCGGCGGGAGCACCCGACTACGGTCAGCCCGACCTGGTCCGCGATGCCGTCGGCCTCCTCGATGCGCTGAACGTGCCCGCAGCGCACATCGTGGGCATCTCGATGGGTGGCGGGATTGCTCAGCGCATCGCGGTCGACTATCCCGACCGAGTCACGTCGCTGACTCTTCTGTCCACGAGTCCCGGCGGTCCGGGCGGTCCGGACCATCCCGATCTGCCACCCATGGCCAGTCACCTTCAGAAGAGGTTCGCCACTTCGCCCGCTGAGCCGGACTGGTCCGATCGCGACGCCGTCATCGATCACATCGTCGATGGTGAGCGGGCGTTCGCTGGGTCCATCGGCACCGACGAGCCTCGGCTGCGCGATTTGGCGGCCCGGGTCGTCGACCGCACGAAAAACATCGCCGCCAGCATGACCAACCACTACGTCATCGACGGCGGGGACCCGGTTCGACCGAAGCTCGGGACGATCACCGGGCCGACGCTCATCCTGCACGGTACCGACGACCCGCTGTTCCCGTACGGCCACGCCGAAGCCTCCGCACGCGAGATTCCAGGAGCCGTACTCGTCCCCATGCCTGGTGTCGGCCACCAGATGCCACCGCGGGAGATGTGGGACGTCGTGGTGCCAGCGATCTTGAAGCACACGTCGGGTGGGTGGGACGAGCAGGGTGACCGGCTCGCTGCTGCGTCGCTCGCCGCGGACGATGCGACTGGCTGGTTCGAGCAGCTCTATTCCGGGGCGGCAGCTGGAGAGGTACCGATGCCGTGGGATCGTCGGCTGCCGCACTGGACGTTGGCGACGTGGGCGGAGGCACGCGGGCTCGACGGCACCGGCCGGCGCGCCATTGTGGTGGGTTGCGGACTGGGAGCCGACGCTGCCTACCTTGCGGACCTCGGCTTCGACACCACGGCGTTCGACCTGTCCGAGACAGCGGTACGGATAGCGCACGACCGCTTCCCCGGAGCGGTGGACTACGTCCAAGCGGACTTGCTCAAACTGCCCGACCAGTGGGCGCACGCCTTCGGCCTGGTCGTCGAGATCTTCACCGTCCAAGCGCTTCCGCTGTCATTGCGGCATCAGGCCACGGCGAACGTGGCGCGGCTGGTCGCGCCCGGCGGCACGCTTCTCGTCGTGGAGGCGATCCACGACGAGGGAGAACCTCCGCCGGTGGGACCGCCGTGGCCGTTCACACGCGAGCAGGTCGAGGACTTCGCCACGGAAGGCGTGGTCAGCGGGGGCGTCGAGATCGTGACCAATCCGCGGCAGCCCGACCAGCATCGCTGGCGGGCCGAGTTCCGCCGGCCGCACGCGTCCTAACCTGTGCCACAGCCGGAGATCAGTGGTGGTACAGGTGCGCTAGTCACGCCAACCCCTCGATGATCCGGATCACATCGTCGTTCCCCAGCGGACATGTCCGGCGTCGGCCTGGTGGGGCGTGACCGGTCTCTGCCGCATCGCATGCATGCGTCGTAGCGGCCGCCGTCCTCGGTCGTCACCCATTGCCACTTGTGCCAGAGGCGGAGGCGGCAGCTGAGGGGTGGGGCGGGTGTGCGGATCACGGTCGCGCCTCCGCTCGATGCCGGTGCGGGTTCGGTGAGCGCTGATCGCAGCGCCCAGGACTCAGCAAGCACGCGCGTGGCGTAGCCGAGTTGCTGCGAGCCTGGCAGCACGTACAGCTCGGCCATCAATTCGCGCAGGTAGCGGTCGCGATGCGCGCGCGGTTGCATCCGGACCGACAGATGACCAGCTGCCGGGGCGCACGACGAACGGCGTGGACGGTCATCGCTCATCCCTCACCGGGACGCCATCGCAGCCGCGCTAGGGAGCTCTGCCGCGCGCGGGAAAGCGCCTGCCCGGCCTGCTCGGCACCGGTGGCGGTGAGCCGGTAGTACCTGCGGGGAGGACGTCCCTCTTGCTTGGGGTCGATCCCCTCCCACGCCGATTCCACCCAATCCAGACCTTCGAGGCGAGCGAGGATCGGGTGGACCGTTCCGCTGGCCAGTCCGGCCATGGCAGCGATCTCCCCGCCGTACCGCTCCTGCGTTGGATCGTCGAGCAGCGCGCTCAGGACGAGCTGCGTAGGAATCGTCATACGCAAGCCCGATCCAGCCATGCTCGTACTCTAGCTAGGGCCTACGTAGAGAACAAGTATGTCCCTACGATAAATTCGTGATCGAGTGATACAAGACACGGCGAACCCGCGGCGTGTTGCGCCAGCTGGCATCACACCGCGCAGGTGGCGTCGACCCGTCAGCGGAGCCAGAGGCTGCGCAACCGACCCACCTCCGCCATCCGCCGCTCCGCTAGTCGGTCGGCCGCCACCGCTGGGGGGACGCCGTCTTCGATCGACGCCCGGAAGACCCGCCGCGTCGTGTCGTAGATGCGTGTCGCTCGGGCGCGGGCGCGCAGCTCGCTGAATCCGTCGACCTCGTCGGCGACCTGGATCAGGCCACCCGCGTTCACGACGTAGTCCGGTGCATAGAGGATGCCACGGTCCCCCAGCACCTTCTCGATGCCGCCATGCGCCAGTTGGTTGTTCGCCGCCCCGCAGACGATCCGTGCGGACAGAACCGACACCGTGTCGTCGTCCAAGGCTCCACCGAGGGCACACGGCGCGTATATGTCAAGGTCAGTACGCACCAGCGCCGCAGCATCATCGACGACCGACACCTGCGGGAAGTCTGACAACACCCGGTCGACCGCCAGCGAACTCACATCGGTGACGACCACCGACGCGCCGTCCTCGATCAGCAGCGCGACGAGCGGATGGCCCACCTTGCCGACACCAGCGACCCCGACGCGGCGGCCAGCGAGCGTCGGGACGCCCCACAGGTGCTCTGCCGACGCGCGCATGCCCTGGAACACGCCATACGCCGTCAGCACTGCCGAGTCGCCCGCGCCGCCCCCCTCAACCGAGCGTCCGGTGACGTACGAGCACTCGCGCGCGACGATGTCCATGTCTGGCGGGTACGTCCCCACGTCGCACGCGGTGATGTAGCGGCCGCCGAGCGACTGCACGAACCGGCCGTACGCCCGCAGCAGCGCCTCGCTCTTGTCGCGCGTCGGGTCGCCGAGAATGACCGCCTTGCCCCCGCCGAGGTCCAGCCCGGTGATCGCCGCCTTGTACGCCATCGCTCGCGCCAGGTTGAGCACGTCGTCGAGCGCGTCGGCCTCGCTCGTGTACGGGTAGAACCGGGTGCCGCCGAGCGCGGGGCCCAGCGCCGTCGAGTAGATCGCGATGATCGCGCGCAGCCCGGATGCCTCGTCCTGGCAGTACACGACCTGCTCGTGGCCGGAGTGCCGGCTGAACACCGAAGTCACGGTGGTGACTCCTCGTCGTTGGGTCCGGCCGGGCCGCGGGGTGGGTGGTTCGACCGGGTGTCGGGGCTTTCAGCCTACGGCTCGGCGCGTCGGATGATCACGGACCCGCCGCGGGTGCGTAGGGTGCACGCCGTGATCGCGCCCGGCCTCCCGCTTCGACCGCCGTGAACGGTCTCGCACGCGCCCCGTACGCGGCCTATCTGCGGGTGTACGAGCCGCTCGCGGCGTTCCCCGAGCCCGCTCGCTCGCACTGGTCCGCGTACGCCCACGAGGTCCTCGACGGTCGGCACGCGCGCGCCGAGGCGGCAGCGCGCGAGCACACCGCCGCGCTTGCCCGGCTCGTCTCCCGCCCGCCACTACCGGCTCCCGTTCACGAGAGCGGGCACGGGTTGGTCCTCGTCGAGGGCGACGACGTCCGGATCTGCCCGAGCGAGGTGCGATTGCGCTCCTGGTGGGCGGTGGAGGATCTCCCGACCGGCCTGCCCAGCTCGCTCGCCGACTCAGTCCTGCCGCCGGTTGTCCGGGCGCAGGCCGCCGCTGACCTGGCCCGCTGGCGTACCGATCACGGCGACGGCATCGCCCCGCACACGCTCACCGAGCGCTGGCACGTCCCTCCGCGCTGGTTCGTCCTGGTGTCCCAGGACGAACGCCGGGTCGACCTGGTCTCGCCGCGCACCGTGCTCTTCCGTACGGCTATGGCCGATGCTCGTCGTCGGTGCGCTCGAGCGGTACACGCGCTGCGTCGAAGCACCGAGCGACCGCCGGAGTTCGACGGGCAGACTCACCTGGCCCGCTGGCTCGAAGCGTTCCACCCCCACTCCATGGTCGAGCTCGACTACGGCGGGCTTGCCGACCTGGTGCCGGGGGACGTGCTCCGCGAGGACCGCTCGGCCGCCGAAGTGGGCCAGGCCATCGCGGCGTTGCGGCAGTCCGATTGGGTCGTGGAGCGCCAACGCGCCCAGACGTTACTCCGCCGCTTGGACGAGCGGTGGCGGTCCATTCGGGCCCTCGAGCGTGCCAACTGACGCCAAGACGGACCGATTGTTGCCGATACGCCATTCCGACAAAGGGCCATAAGGGTGCACTATGGACAGATAAGCCCACGGTCCGCGTACGGGGGGAGGCTGTCATGACAACAGCCCGCACGCCTGAGTCTGAACCACTACTGACGCCTGCCGAAGTGGCCACGATGTTCCGGGTCGACCCGAAGACCGTGACCCGCTGGGCCAAGGCCGGCAAGCTCACCTCGATCCGCACCCTCGGTGGTCACCGTCGCTACCGGGAGACCGAGGTACGCGCGCTGCTCGCGGGCATCCCGCAGCAGCGCACCGAGGAATGATTCAGCTCGATCGGCGAAGCTGACGCAGCACCTCGTCCAGCTTCGCCTCGATCTGGCCGAGGCGCATCGCGATCTCCATGTGCCCCTGCTCGACGGCGACCACCGGAGGTTCCTCGACGGTGCGGGTTTCGTTGCGGTGATTCATCGCCGCCCTGGCCTTCTGCTCCAGCACCGCCACGTCGACGTCGTGGTCGCGAATCACCTGAACGCCCACCGACTCGGGCTCCTGTAGGACACCGAGCAGGATGTCGCCGCTGCCGATGGTCGGATTGCTGCGCTGTGTCGAAACGCGCAGGGCATTCTCCAGCACCTTCTTGGCCCGCTCGGCGAAGGGGATATGGGCGTAGGGCTGCTCGCCTGGGCCGACGATGCGGAGCACCGACCGTCGGGCGCTGTCGAGTGTGATGCCCGCGTCGTTGAGCGCCCAGAAGCCGACGCTTTCGTCCACCCGGAGTAATCCCAGCAGCAGGTGCTCGGTGCCGATGTAGTTGTGTGGCATCGCCCGAGCTTCGTCTTGCGCCATCACGATGACGCGACGTGCTTCGTCGGTGAAGCGCTCGAACACGCGGTCATTGTGTCGCACAGCTGCCGGGGATGGATGCGGGCGTTTCGGGCGTTGTGGTGGACAGATGGAGTCGACAGTGGAAGGCCAAGCGGGTCCTCGTCACCGGGAGCGCTCAGCAAGAGGATCACGGCCGCGCGATCGTTACACGCTGCGAGGCCGCAGGCGGCACCGACATCCAGCTCCTGTCCGGCGATCGGTTGCCGCCACTGCGCGGCGACACCGAGCGGGAGACGTACGCCAGCGCGAAGTCCACGCTCACTGTGGTGACGAGCTCGGCGTCCAAGCGGAAGCTGCAGCGGATCCCGCCCAGCGCCGACTGGTCGTTTTCGCTGGCAGAGGGTTGCCCGGCGCACTGCCAGTACTGCTATCTCGCTGGCTCGCTCTCCGGACCGCCGATCACGCGCGTGTACGCCGACCTGCCGCGCATCCTTGCCAATCTCGACGACTACATCGGCCGTGGGGACGTGACAACCGGCACCTCTGACCGCGACGAGGAAGGCACGACGTTCGAGGCGGCCTGCTTCACCGATCCACTCGGTATCGAGCACCTCACCGGCTCCCTCGCCACCCACGATCGAGCGCTTCGGTGCGCACGACTTCGGTGGACCCGTGCAGCTTCGCTTCACGACGAAGTACGACGACGTCGAGCCCCTGCTCGCAGTGCCGCATGCCGGGCGTACGCGCGTGCGTTTCCTCAGTCAACAGCGACGACGTCGCCGGCCGCTTCGAAGGTGGGACGGCATCAATGCCTGCCCGACTCACGGCGCTGCGCAGGATGGCGGACGCCGGTTATCCCGTGGGTCTCACCATCGCCCCCATCATGCCGATCGACGATTGGCAAGCGGCGTACGGAACGCTGCTCGACGACGTTGCTATGGCGCTCGACGACATTCCCGACGTCGACCTGACCGTTGAGTGCATCACGCACCGATTCACGCCGCGTAGCAAGGACGTTCTCCTCGACTGGTATCCGCGGACCAAGCTCGAGTTGCACGAGGAGTTGCGCTCGATCAAGCGTGGCAAGTACGGCTCGGTCAAGCACGTCTATCCGCGGCCGGTGATGAGCGAGCTGCGATCGTGGTTCGAGGGGTCGGATCTCCAAGCAGCTGCCGGATGCGCGATTGCTCTACTGGACGTGAACCGCTGTCGTTGAGTCCAGCATGTCCACGTGGGGCTTCGCCGCCACCCTCGGGCGCTGACTTGCATCATCTACTGGTTCATCCTGTCCACTCGATCGGCGTGTCGCGTGCCGGAGGAACCAGCAAACGACGATTGTCCCAACCGGAGCGCCGGCCCGCGGTCGGTTACGGATACGCGGCGCCCGGGTAACTGCGGGGCGCTCGGGCAAACGGGCTGGCGCGTACGCCGCAGCGCGTGACAACCTCGAGGCGATCGCAGTACCGGCGCAGCTCGAGGAGCTGACAGTCATGACATCACCACCGCCCGACCGCAAGGACGACGAGCTTCACCGGCGCTTCCGCGAGGCGCTGGACCGCAAGCGTAAGAGTGGCGCGAGTGGCGGGGCAGCATCCAGCGACGACCAGGGTGGTAAGCCGCACGGCTCCACCGGCCCGGCGAAGCAGCAGCGAACGTTCCGTCGCAAGAGCGGCGGCTAACGCCCTCCCGACGTGCAACCGGTCAGATGCCGGTTGGCCACCTGTCGTTCACCTCGGTCCGATCGACGAAACGCTGCTCATCGTCGGCAACGAGGGTTCCGGGACCACGACACTGTGGCAGATCGGACGCGATCGCTGAGTCGGTGCTTGGCATGCTGTCGCCCATGCCGACGATGCGACTCGTACGCCGCATTCGCAACGACTTCGACGACGCATCAGCCGACGGCGTCATCGACGGATTGGACGAGATGGCCGCGTCGTCGACCGATCCACAGCATGGGTCAGAGCGCGTTCAGGCGGCCGTCGTCCTCCTCGCGCAGGGTGACCCATCCCAGCTCGAGGACGCCAGGCAGCTGGCCCTGACGGACTGGCGGGACGTGCTGGTTGCCGCTGAGCTCGCGGCAGCTGGTTGGCGCGACCGCCTCGACCAGGAGCTGGGTCCGGAGTAGGTCGGACGCTCAGTCTCCGCCGGCGAGGAACTGGTGCACAAAGGAGACTACGACGCAACCCTCGCCAACCCCTGAGGCAACGCGCTTGATGGAATCCGCTACGAGGAACTCGCCGGCTGCTGAGCGCGCCCACTGCGATGAATCTCGCCGTGGTCCCGAGTCTCTACCCATACCGATCAGCCGCACCCGAGGAGGACGACATGACCGCGACCTACACCTTCGATGTCTTCTCCAGTCTCGACGGCTACGGGGCCGCCGGCGGCGACTGGACCGGCTACTGGGGTAAGCAAGGCCCCGAGTTGCTCGACCGCCGCCTTGCCTTGTACGGCGAGGAGCAGCGGATGGTCTTCGGGGCCAACACGTATCGGTTATTCGTGCAGATGCTGGCCTCGAGCACCGAGGAGTCCGACGTGCGTGATCCATGGGTCACTCGGATGTGGAACATGCCGGCAACAGTGGTGTCGACGACGCTGGAAGAACCCCTCGACTGGCCGAACGCGACCGTCGTCAGCGGCGATGCCGTCGACGTCGTCGCCCGGCTCAAGGAGGAGTCCGACGTGCCGTTGCGCTCGCACGGCAGCCTGTCGATGAACCGGGCGCTCATGGCCGCCGGCCTCGTCGACCGCGTGCAGGTAACACTCTTCCCTGTCATCACCGGTTCGACCGGGCTCGACCCGATCTTCCAGGGTGCGGCCGACTTCGACCTCGAGCTGCTCGTGAACCGGACACTCGACGGCAACATCCAAGAGCTCATCTACCGGCCCACACTTCACACGCCGTCAACGTGAGTGGACAGGGGCGGGATCGAGCCGCCGACCTTCCGCTTTTCAGGCGGACGCTCTACCGACTGAGCTACCTGTCCGAAGCGATCGGGCCGCGATCCAGACCCGTGCCCGCAGCGGTCCTGACGGGATTTGAACCCGCGGCCTCCACCTTGACAGGGTGGCGAGCACTCCAAGCTGCTCCACAGGACCATCTCATGCCGTGCCCCCAACGGGATTCGAACCCGTGCCGCCGCCTTGAAAGGGCGGTGTCCTAGGCCTCTAGACGATGGGGGCGCCCGGGGAACGGCCTCCCACAACGACCAGACCGCTGGTGGCCCCGCCAGCATAGGGGACCCTCCGAGCCCGGCCAAACGGCCGCCTGACTGGGCGATCGGCGACCTGCCACTCGGGTTCATCTCTCCTCGACCCGCACCCCCTCCCGTACGTCGAGCATCGCGCGCAGCTCGTGACTGCGCTCGCGCAGGATCCGGGCCACGACCGGCTCTCGGATCGCGGCGGCGACCTCGTCGGCGCGCTCGACGAACGCCCGGTCGGCTCCCACGACCGGGAACATTCGATTGCCAACGGCGAGCGACTGGATCATGCCGGCGTCGCCGAGGGTGGGCAGCACATCGAGGTAGCGCTCGGCGAAGGGCCGCAGTAATTCGGCCTGCTCGGGCTGCCAGAACGCCGCCGCCACCTCGCTCACGTCCCCGAGCGGAACGCGCGGCGTCACCACGACGGCATCCCAGACCTCGTCCTTGGCCGCGGCCGACGGCTGGGCGGCGCGGACGCTGAGGGCCCGGACCCAGACGTCCGGGTCGGGGTCGCGAGCCTGCAGCGTCGCGACCTCACCGGACGGCAACCGACCCAGTGCGGCCAGCCGCACGAGTCGCCGCCAGCCCAGGTCGAGGTCCTCACCGACGTACCCGGCCAGCGCGTCGAAATGCGCCTCGGTCGATGCCGCCCGGGCGAGAGCACGCAGCGCCCCGGGCGCCGCACGCCCGGTCGCAGCCAGCTCGAGGGCCACGTCCGCCACTTGCGTCAGCAGCCCCGGCCGCTGCCCCTCGGGCGCCCACAGCTCCGCCGCCTGCAGCGCCAGCCCGAGGAACGGCTCGACCAGCGACTCGGCGGTCTCCCGCCGAACCGTCCGGGCCGCGAGGTCGACGAAGGCACCCGGCGGGACCTCGGCCCCGACCATGAGCTCCCAGGCCGTCGACACCGCGACCGCCCGGGCGACGGCATCGGGCAGAAGGTGACCGAGGTCGAGCAGCGCGGCGCGCGACTCCGGGTCGGGATGCACCGCCACGACGTCGAGGTCGGTGTCGTTGACGAGGAATAGGTCGGCGGGCACCGGCAGGTCGGGCAGCGGGGTTCGCCGGCCGCTCGTCGTGACCTCCACGCGCTCGAGCAGGGAAAGCCTGTCGTCGCGCCGCACGTACGCCCCGACGTCCACCCGGTGCTCGCGCGGTTCCGCACCGTCGTACCCGTCAACCTCCAGCGCCGGTCCGCCCGGCCCGAAGACGAGCCGAGCGGTGTCGGTCCGTGCCGTGTCGAGCCACTGCTGCGTCCACCGGCGGAGGTCGCGGCCGCTCGTTGCCTCCACCTCGCCGATGAGGTCGGCGAGGGTAGCGCTGCCCCACGTGTAGGCGGCGAAGTGCGACCGCAGCGCGGCGACGAAGGCCTCCTCGCCGACCAGGGCCGCGAGTTGCTTGAGCACGCTGGCCCCCTTCGCGTAGGTGATCGCGTCGAAGCCCGCGGTCGCCGCGGCCACGTCGGGTGCTGGCTGCCGGATCGGGTGAGTAGTCGGCGCGCGGTCCGCGGCGTAGCCGCTGAGCTTCCGACCGGCGAGGAACACGGCCCACGCGTCGGGGAAGGACCCGGTCCTGACCGCCGCCCAGTACGCCGCCCACTCGGCGAAGGCCTCGTTGAGCCAGAGATCGTCCCACCAGCGCATCGTCAGGATGTCGCCGAACCACATGTGCGCCATCTCGTGCAGCAGCACCCGGCCGCGCTGCTCGCGGTCGGCGGCGGTCGGCGGTGTGCGGAACACGAAGGCGTCGGTCCAGGTAACGCAGCCGTAGTTCTCCATTGCCCCGCCCATGTCGGGAACGAAGACCTGGTTGTAGGTCCGCTGCGGGAAGGGCATGGCGAACCGCTCGCCGAAGAAGGTCAGCCCACGCGCGGTGAGGTCGAAGAGCTCGTCGGCGTCTCGCTCGAGGAACGGGAGCAGCGAGCGCCGGCACCACAGCCCGAGGTCGTAGTCTCCGCGTGACGCGTGCAGCCCTGCGTACGGCCCGGCCACCAGCGCCGGCACGTAGGTTGACAGCGGCGGCGTGGCGGGGAACGCCCACCGCCGACCGGCTGCGACGTCCGAGACCTCTGGGTCGCCGCTGCTCGACAGCACAGTCCAGTCGGCCGGCGCGGTCACCGTGAAGACGTGCGGCGCCTTGAGGTCGGGCTGGTCGAAGCAGGCCCACGTGCGCCGTGCGTCGTCGGGCTCGAACGAGGTCCACACGTACACCTCGTCGTCAGCCGGATCGAGCGAGCGGTGGATGCCGGTTCGCTGGTCGGTCGAGCGCTGGACGCTCTCGACGACGAGCACGTTGCTCGTCGCCAGCCTGTCGAGCGCGATCCGACCGGGAGTGACGGCGGAGGAGGGCAGGTCGGTCCCATTCAGTGCTGCCCGCGCGACGTCGGCCGCACAGTCGACGAAGGTCGACGCGCCCGGCTCGCGGCACAAGAAGCGGATCGTGGCGATCGCCCGCAGCTCGGGTCCGGTCCGTAGTCCGTCGACGTCGACGTCGACGTCGTAGCGCTCGACGGACAGCAGGCGGCTGCGTTCGGCGGCTTCGGCGGCGGTGAGTGAGGGAAGTGCGGGCACGCGTTCAACCCAAGCACTCACGTGGCGGCGTCGCCGTCCGCGGGGTCGGGGGCGATGCGGCGCACGATCTCCGCTGACGTTAGACCGATGCCGCCGAGGGTGAGCTCGTCCCAGGCTTCGAGGCGCCGGCTCGACCGGTCGAGGTACAGCACCGACATCTGCAGCTCCTTCGGTTCCTCGCCTTCCAGGCCGCGCAGCCCTGCGCCGCCCGTCGATCCCTGCACCATGAGCTGAGTGTCGGACTCCAACTGCTCGACCGACCGTTCGTGGACGTGGCCGGCAAGGATGAGCGGCACCAGCCCGGCAAGCGATGGCGCCAGCGTCGGGTCGTGGACCAAAGCAATGTCGGGCGGCGGCTCCTGACGTCGTACGGCCCGGGCAAGCGCCTCCGCCTCGCGTTCGAGCAGCTGCTCGTCCCGCCGGCCCTCCGTGCGATTGGGCGTGAACCGCGGGTCTCCGGTTCCGACGAAGCGCAGGCCGGCGACCTCGGCGGTCGAGCCGTCGTCGAGGACGACCGCGTTCGGTTGGGCCGCGACGGCGGCCTGCACCGCAGCCGAGTCGTGGTTGCCGCGTATCCAGACGTACGGCACTCCGAGCGTGGGGATCTGGCGGGCGTACTGCTGACCCTCGAGCGCCAGACCACGGTCGGTGAAATCGCCGGTGTCGACGACAACATCAATGGAGTACTGCCGCACGACCGAGTGCATCACCCCCCACGCCGACGGATTCAGGTGCAGGTCGGACACGTGCAGGATCCGGATCGTCGAGTCGTCCGGCGAGAACGTCGGGAGCGTCGATGCTGCCTGGTACAGCTCGCTCACGTTCGTGACGATCTTGGCGAGCTCCGCTTCGTACTGCGCGAAGTCGGACACAACGCTGCGCGCCGTCCCTACCACCGCCGGCGCCGACACGAGGAGACCCTCGAAGCGCGGCTCGGCGATGGACCCTTCGTCGAGAGAAAGCCAGGCGACGCCGCCCGCGCCGAGAAATGTCGCCGCAGCGAGGCCAGCCGCCAGCAGGGCGCGCCACCGCATTCGCCACGCGAGCAGCGTGATGACTGCGGCGCCAAAGACGGCGGAGACCAGCCCACGAACGAGCAGCACGATGACACCGCCGCGCAGCTCGCTCGTCACGCTGGCACCGACACCGTGCAGCGACGACGGGTTGTTCACGATGTCCCGCGCAGCGTCGCTATCGATCTCGACCACGTCGACGCGCAGCTGCAGCGGACCGTCGTGACTGTCCACCGTGAGCGAGCCCAGGGGCGGGATGTCGACCCGCGTGTCCCCGGTCCAGGACGGCACGAGCGACAGGTGCGTATGGAACGGCCCCACCTGCTCGTCCACCTGGGCGCCGAGAACCAGCCCGATCCAGGCACCGATGGTGGCCATGACGACCAGGGCGGCATATCGCAGCAGCGGCGGTCCGGTCGAGGTCACCAGCCGGCGGAACGTGGGCAGGGAGAACACAGTCGCCTCATTGTGCGTGCTCGATGCGCCCGTCGAGCCCCTACCGTGGGGAATCGTGCTGCAGATGAGTCGCCGCGACTTCGAGGGCCTGGTCGCCGATGCGCTCGACGCCATCCCGCCCGAGCTCGCCAGCCTCATGAGCAACGTGGTGGTGCTCGTCGAGGATGAGCCGCCCGAGGAAGATCCCCACCTGCTCGGCGTGTACGACGGCGTGCCGTTGACCGAGCGAGGGGAGTGGTACGGCGGCGTCCTGCCCGACCGGATCACGATCTTCATGGGCCCGACGCTGCGTTCCTGTCATGACCCGCAGGACGTCGTCGACGAGGTGCATATCACCGTCGTGCACGAGATCGCCCACCACTTCGGCATCGATGACGTGCGACTGCACGAGCTGGGGTACGACTAGGCCCTTCGCCTAGCTGACAGCGTACGAGGCTCGGGACGAGCCATCGTGTGATGCGTGGCCGTCCGCGCGAAAGTCATCCACGGCGAGCGGGCTGCCTAGCCCGTCGATAGTAAGGAGCCGCCGCACCTGACCGTGGACGCCGTGCACGGTCAGGCGGCAGCCGCGGTAACGCAATCGCTGCTGAGCTCGCTCGAGAGTGGTCAGCCCGACGAGGTCGCAGAAACGCAGATCGCTCAGGTCGAGCTCGAGCGTCTCACTGTCCGCGGCGTGATGATCGAGCATCGAATCGAGAAGCGGAGCGGTGGCAAGGTCCAGCTCTCCATGGAGTCGAAGTCGCCTATGCGGCTTGCTCGCATCCACGTCGACCATCAGGCCAGCCGTGTCCGAAAGCGACCCCGCAGCACGGTGAGGAGTCGAAGGCATTCGTCCCTCCGAGGAGCCTCTTGCCCACGCCCTCGGCGAACCCAGAGGTGGGACAACGTCACGACGTCACGACCGGAGCTGTTGTCCCAACCCCGCAAGAAGGGTACGTCACGGCAGTCGGATCGGCACCTCCCAATGTGAGCCGATTCGGCTGCCCGTCGTCGGGGTAGGCTGGGATTGCCGTCGATTCGTCGCGCATCGTCAGCCACGGCGCTTGCCGTCCTCGGTTCCAACCTCACCGGCTCAGGCCCGGATCGGCTGTCGTCCATGGCTGGCATGGATCGTTCTTCACTCGATGGCAAGTCCACCCCCGATCTCGTCGAGGCGTTCAGCGCCTTGCAATCGCTGCTCCTGCGCACGCAAAGCGTCAACACCTTCCTCGTCGAGCTGGCTCGGCTGGCCGCCGACGTCGTGCACCCACCCGCCTCCTGTGGGATCACTGTCCGCCGGGACGGCCGTCCACTCACGGTCGCAAGCAGCGACGAGCGAGCCGAGCAGGTGGACGAGGTCCAGTACGGCGCGGACAGCGGTCCCTGCTTGGAAAGTATGCGCACCGGTGCGATCATGGATGTGCCGGATCTCCGCGCGGAGTCGCGCTGGCCGGAGTACCGCGCACATGCGTTGCAGCAGGGGATCCTGTCCTCGCTATCGCTCCCGTTGACGGTCGAGGACAGCACCGTTGGCGCCATGAATCTGTACGGCTTCGCCCGGCACACGTTCACGCCTGCGGTGCGCCATCACGCCGAGACGTTCGCCGTTCAGGCGGCTGCTGGGCTCACCCTCGTGCTGCGCAATGTCACTCAGGCCGAGGAGAGCGAGCAGCTCGAGCAGGCGCTGGCGTCCCGGACCATCATCGACCAGGCGCTGGGGATCCTCATGGCACACCAGCGGTGTACCGCTGACGAGGCATTCGCCCTGTTGCGCGCCCAATCACAGAACAACAACCGCAAGCTCCGCGACGTTGCTGGTGATCTCATCAGCGATGTCAGCGGCAAGCCGCCCCACAACGGCTCATCCTTCGTCCGTCGACCTGCGAGCGCGTCGTAGTCAGGCGGCCGCGCGACGGTTGCGCAAGCGGGGAACGCGTGAACGGCGGTGGCTGGGCATCGTGGAGACCGTTGCGCCCTCCCGCTCTACAGCGACGGGCGCCGGCGCGGGCACGAGCGGCGGCAACGCGGCGCGCACCGGTGTTACCTGGTAGAGGCGTTCCTCGACCCAGCCCATGACCAGCGGAAACGCAAAGATCGCGGGCACGAAGACGACCAAAACGATCCCGACCAGCATCGCAGCTCCCCCTGGATCCGGCGGTGTCGCCAGGGAAGGCCGGATCCCGCACAGGACATGGTGCCATTGAGACCGTTGCGATGCATGTGCTGGAATTGTTGCGATTGTGACACAAGTTGTCACGCGTCGGACCTAGCCGGTTACCCCACGTTCACTTAGCGCGTCTCGCGCCGGTCCGAGCGGGCCTCCGGAACTGCCTGCTCGTTGCCCAAGCGGCTCTCCACTCGGGCCATTACCAGCGGCATCACGAGGAACAGGAGCGGAGCGAGCAATACGGCGGCGTTCATGGTGGGAACGTCCCCGACGGCGTCGCCGGGGAAACCTGGACGTATCGAATCGAGACCTGCGTTGGTGGTTAGGCTCGACTCCTTTCGAAGGGGGCGCCATGGTCGAGCCGTACGTCGCAGCCTCGGATCGCTACGACACGATGTCGTACCAGCGCTGCGGACGCAGCGGTCTGAAGTTGCCCGCGATCTCGCTCGGTCTGTGGCACAACTTCGGCACCGACCGCTCGCTCGAAACCCAGCGGGGAATCGTGCGTCGCGCGTTCGATCTCGGCATCACGCACATCGACCTAGCGAACAACTACGGACCTCCGTACGGCTCCGCGGAGGAAAACTTCGGGCGCATTCTGGCTCACGACTTTCGCGCGTATCGCGACGAGCTCGTGCTGTCGACAAAGGCCGGGTACGACATGTGGCCCGGCCCGTACGGCGAGTGGGGCTCGCGCAAGTACCTGCTGTCAAGCCTCGACCAATCGCTGTCACGGATGGGCGTCGAGTACGTCGACATCTTCTACTCGCATCGCTTCGACCCGGAGACTCCGCTCGACGAGACGATGGGCGCGTTGGACACCGCGGTACGGCAGGGCAAGGCGCTCTACGCGGGCATCTCCTCGTACTCGCCAGAACGCACCCGCGATGCCGCAGAGATGTTGCGCAGCATGGGCACGCCGCTGCTCATCCATCAGCCGTCCTACAGCATGTTCAACCGCTGGATCGAGGCCGAGCTCCTCGACGTGCTGCAGGACGAAGGTGCCGGCTGCATCGTGTTCTCGCCGCTGGCCCAGGGCATGCTCACGGATCGCTATCTCGAGGGCATTCCCGAAGGATCGCGTGCAGCGAGGGACAGTTCATTGTCACCGGACATGCTCACCGAGCAGACTTTGGGCAAGGTCCGCGCGCTGAATGACATCGCTGAGCGGCGCGGTCAGTCGCTGGCGCAGCTTGCGCTGGCCTGGACGCTGCGCGATCCGCGAGTGACGTCCACCCTGATCGGCGCGAGCAGCGTCAAGCAGCTCGAGGACAACGTCGCTGCTCTGCAGCGCCGCGACTTCAGCGATGACGAGCTCGACGAGATCGACCGCTATGCCACCGAGAGCGATATCAACCTGTGGGCCAGGTCGAGCGCCGACTGATCTAGGCGATACAGGCGGGGACGCCGTTCTGTAGCCCGGTCTGGAAGGCACCGATCCGCTCCCGCGCGTTGCCGTGGTCGCGCACGTCCGTCCACGGGAACTCGTCGGCTACCGCGATCAGCGTTTGTTCCAACTCCTCCTCGTCGCCGGCTTGGAAGAACAGATCACCGCTCCGTGCCGCGCCTATCAGCGTCGCTCCCGCAAGGCAGTCGGCCTGCAGCTCCGCGGCCACCGAGACCTGGTCGCGCTGCAAGCGCGCCTGGATGGCGTGCGCCCACTCGTGGGCGATGATCAAGTAGATCCAGGCGTCGCCGATCTGCTCGAAGCCGACGGCCAGGAGGTTCTCGTCCCAGGCGATGAAGTCCTCGCTCGGACAGTAGAACGCGTTGAACGGCACGGACTGCTGACCACTGCACGTCGGCCCGTTCTCACCGATGTACCCGCCCACGACGACCGGCGGCTGGTACCCACCACCGAACTCCTCCGGGAACGCCGTGCGCCAGAAGTTAGCCGTCACCTGAACGGCGGCCTGCTCGTCTTCGCGCAGGTCGTCGGGAGTGTCGGGAGCGATCGTCACGGTGCCAGCCGGGCGATCCGTCTGGTCATCGACGACGAGCGAGCATCCGCTCAGCATCGCCAGCGCTGCCGCAGCAATGGCGAGGTGCGGCCGGGCATGCATCACGTGAGGGTAATGACTCGTCCCTCGCTCGTACTCGCTCGGGCAGCCTCCAGCACGCGCAGTACCTCGACGGCATCCTGCGGGTCGACCGGTGGCGGCACCCCGTCCTGCAGCGCCGCCGCGACCGCCGGGTAGAACGCGTCCCAGGCCCCTCTCTCGCTTGGCACCGGCTCCTGCTCGTCACCGCGAACCAACCGTCCCCACCGGTCGGCCGGCTCCTCGCCCCAGCCGTGGTCTGTCGGCATCCGGCCGGCTCGGAGTGCTTCCTCTTGCCCGTCGAGGTCATCGATGACGTACGCGGCCTCCGTGCCGAGGACGCGCAGTCGCGGACCCGGCGCGGCTGCCACCGAGCTCACCCAAAGATGGCTACGCACCCCCGACACGTGCTGCAGCGCGAGAAACGCGTCGTCGTCGGCGCCCCCGCGGCGCGCTTCGACCTCGCCGTAAACGTGGCTCACCGGGCCGAACAGCGTGATCGCCTGATCGACGACGTGGCTTCCGAGATCGAGCAGTGATCCACCACCCTCGGACGCCGGTGTCGTCTCTCGCCACTTTCCCGCGGTCAGCGTCGGCCGCCAGCGTTCGAAGCGTGATTCGTAGCGCAGCACATCGCCCAGCTCGCCGCTTCCGAGCAGTCGACGCAGCGTCCGCTGATCGGAGTCGTACCGACGATTCTGGAAGACGGTCAACAGCAGCTCGTTGCCCCGCGCCCGATCCACGAGAAGCTGGGCATCGGCCGACGTGATCGCCAGAGGTTTGTCGACGACGACCGGCAGCCCGGCGTCAAGGGCCGCTGACGCGACCTCGACGTGTGCACTGTTGACAGTGGCAACGACGGCCAAGTCGCACGAATCTCCGTGGCCCAGGAGTGTCTCGACGTCCGGCACCACGGCCGCGCCGGGATAGTCGTCGTGCGCCTGGGCGCCGCGCTCGGGGTTGCTGGTCACGATGGTCGTCAGCTGCAGGTCATCGCATGCCGAGATGAGTGGCGCGTGGAACAGTCGACCGGCCAGGCCATAGCCGACGAGGGCGACGCGAATCATTGGTCGAAGTCGAGAACGGCGCGGACGCTGCGCGGGTGCGACTGGCAGGCCAGCACGAAGCCGCTGTCGATCTCGGCTTGCTCGAGAGCGAAGTTGCGATCCATGTCGACTTCTCCCTCGACCAGCTTGGCGCGGCACGTGCCGCACACCCCACCCTTGCAGGCGAATGGTGCGTCAGGACGCTGCTTGAGAGTCGCGTCGAGTACGGACTCGGCGTCATGTGCCAGCGTGAACGTCGTCGATCGACCGTCGAGCATGACGGTGACCTCGCTGCCTTCGCCCTGCTCCTCTCGCGCGGCCGTGCTCACCGGTCGCGGCGCCGTGCCCTCGACGTGGAACAGCTCGACGTGGACGTAACGTCGATCGACGCCGTGCTCCAGCAGCGTCGTCCGCGCGTTCTGGACCAAGTCGTACGGGCCACAGAGGAACCACTCGTCAACGCTGCCGACAGGGATGAGGGCATCGAGCAGCATCGACAGTCGCTCTCGATCGAGCCGTCCGCTCAGGATCTCGACGTCCTGAGCCTCGCGGGACAGCACGTTGACGATCTCGAATCGTTGGGGATAGCGGTTCTTCAGGTCGAGCAGTTCCTCGAGGAACATGATGCTGTTCGTCGTCCGATTGGCGTAGACGAGCGATACCGAACTATGCGGCTCGACCTCGAGGATCGTGCTCGCCAGCGACATCACTGGCGTGATGCCGCTGCCTGCGGCAATAGCCACGTATCGCTTGCGTTGAGCGGGATCCAGGGCAACGGTGAAGCGCCCGGTCGGTGTCATCACGTCGAGCTCGTCACCCGGACGCAGCGTCGACGTTGCCCATGCAGAGAAGACGCCGCCCTCCAGGCGCTTCACGGCGATACGCAACCGATCTGCTCTTGCGCTGCTACAAATGGAGTAGTTGCGGCGTACGTCGCCCGCTTCCCCGGGCATCCGCACCGTCAGATGCTGACCGGGAAGGAAGGCGTAGTCGTCGCGAAGCTCTGGCGGGACATCAAAGGTGATGGCGACCGAGTCGTCGGTCAACGGCTCGACGGTGGCGACGCGCAACGTGTGAAAGACGGCATGGTGCCGCCGCGGCGGCGCATCGGCGACAGTCATCGGTCAGAGTGCCTTGAAGTGATCGAAAGGCTCCTGGCAGGAGTCGCAGACCCACAGCGACTTGCATGCCGTCGACCCGAAGTGGCTCACCTCATGTGTCGTCACCGAGCCGCACTGCGGGCAGCGAACGCCGAGCGATACGAGCACCGGACCGCCGTGGGCATGGATAGCGGGTCCCGGGGGCGCGATGCCGTACTCGAGCAGCTTGCGGCGCCCCTCGTCACTCATCCAGTCGGTCGTCCATGCGGGAGCGAGCACGGCGGTAACAGCTACGTCGTCGTGTCCAGCCGCGTGCAGCGTCTCGACGATGGATGACTTCAATCGCCTCGAGGGCGGGGCAGCCGGAATACGTCGGTGTGATGACGACCTCGACGTGTCCGTCCTCGTCGACTCGCACGTCACGCAGGATGCCGAGATCCTCGATGGTGAGGACTGGTACCTCGGGATCCAGGACACTGGCCACCACCGCACGGACATCGTGCATAACCGCGCTCACCACGTTGCCCCCGGATGCGAGCGGTGCAAGTGCTGCATCTCGGCCAGCAAGTAGCCCATGGCTTCGGTATGAACCCCGCGCCGACCACCACCGGGCGCCCGCCACGTGTTGGGACGTGTCAGCGTTGCCTCGCGCAGCACGTCGTCGACGGTGTCGCCCCAAGCCGGCTGCAATGCTGCAACGTCGACGGCGACGCCATCCCTGGCGAGGTCGCGTACGAGATCGTCCATCTCGAACAGCTCGGCGACGTACGGCCAGGTGCGATCCAGGCCATCTTGCATCCGGCGATGGCTGTCGTCGGTGCCGTCGCCGAGGCGCAACGTCCACTGCGTTGCATAGTCGCGGTGGTAAGCGACTTCCTTCACGGCCTTCGCGGCGACGGCTGCGAGCGTGTCGTCGGTCGACTTCCGCAACTTCTCGTACAGCACCCACTGGTAGCTCGAGAACAGCAGCTGTCGGGCAATCGTCAAGGCGAAATCTTCGACGCCGACAAGCTCGACGAGCTGCACGTTGAGGAAGTCACGCTCGCCGCGGAGGTAGGCAAGATCGTCCTCGTCGCGGCCGGCGCCCTCGACCTCGGCGGCATACGTGAGCAGCATCCGCGCCTGCCCGAGCAGGTCGAGCCCGATGTTGGTGAGCGCGATGTCCTCCTCGAAGCCCGGCGCGCGCGCGGCCCACTCGGCGAGTCGGTGGGAGAGGATCAGCGCATCGTCGCCCAGCCGCAACGCATAGGTGGCGACCGCTTTCACAGGTGCTGCACTTCGGCCGGGATGTCGTAGAACGTGGGATGCCGGTAGGGCTTGTCGCCCGCAGGATCGAAGAACGCGTCCTTCTCGTCCGGGCTCGACGCCGTAATGGCCGCCGCCGGGACCACCCAGATAGAAACCCCTTCCTGACGCCGGGTGTAGACGTCACGAGCGTTGTGCAGCGCGAGCTCCGCGTCGGCAGCGTGCAGCGATCCGACGTGCTGGTGCGACAGTCCGCGACGGCTACGAACGAAGACCTCCCACAGGGGCGACTCCTCGCGGCGGCTCGCCTCAGGCCCCGTCGCCGGGACTCCAGCTGTCGGCACCGCTCCGTGGCCACCCTCGGCCTGGAAGTCAGTGCCGGTGGGACGACTCACGCCGCGGCCTCGGTGGGTCGACGCTGTGCTTGCTTCGCGGCGTACGCGGCGGCCGCGTCTCGTACCCAGGTACCTTCCTCGTGTGCGCTCCGACGATGCTGCAAGCGCTGCCGATTGCACGGGCCGTTGCCCTTGACGACCGCGTAGAACTCCATCCAGTCAATCTCGCCGAAGCGCCAGTGACTTGACTCTTCGTCGTAGCGCAGCTGCGGGTCGGGGATGTCGAGGCCGAGTACCTGCGACTGCGGCACCGTCATGTCGACGAACTTCTGCCGGAGGTCGTCGTTGCTGTGGCGCTTGATGTGCCACGCCATGGATTGCTCGGAATGCGTCGACTCGGTGTCCGGCGGACCGAACATCATCAGCGACGGCCACCACCAACGGTCGACGGCGTCCTGGGCCATCGCATGCTGCTCCGGTGTGCCGTGCGACAGCGTGTTCAGGATCTCGAAACCCTGCCGCTGGTGGAACGACTCCTCCTTGCAGATGCGCACCATGGCCCGGGCATACGGTCCGTACGAGCAACGACACAGCGGCACCTGGTTGACGATCGCCGCACCGTCCACCAACCAGCCGATGGCGCCCATGTCTGCCCAGGTGAGCGTCGGGTAGTTGAAGATGCTCGAGTACTTCTGCTTGCCTTCGTGGAGCAGGTCGAGCAGCTCCTCACGGCTCACACCCAGCGTCTCGGCCGCGCCGTACAGATACAGACCGTGACCGGCCTCGTCCTGCACCTTGGCCATCAGGATGGCCTTGCGGCGCAAGCTGGGGGCACGAGTGATCCAATTGCCTTCGGGCTGCATGCCGATGATCTCGGAGTGCGCATGCTGGGCGATCTGGCGGATCAGGGTCTTGCGGTACGCCTCCGGCATCCAGTCGCGCGGCTCGATCCGCTCGTCGGCGTCGACCATCCGGTCGAATTCGCGCTGCTGCTCCTGGTCATCCACGACTCACTGCCTCCAGGTCCCCGAACTCTGGATGTTACAACTCTTGACCGTATGAGAGCAACAGTGTCACATCGTCGTGTCGCTCACGGTGACGATGGTCGCCCACGGACTGCGCTCGTGGCCAATCCATTGCGAGGTCTTCCACGCCGGTCAGCGCAGTCCCGGACCCACCGACTTCCACGCCTCCCTGATGAGGTTCCGCAGTTCCTCGTCGAACTGGGAGGGCTCGCGCAGCGTGATCCGATGCATGACGACACGCTTGGACGTCGAGAAGGCCGTCCGCAACTTCGGATGTGACGCCTCGCGCAGCAGTTCCAGGCCGACTTCGAGGTAGTGGCTCTTCACGTAGCCGGATGTGAAGATGCGCTTCCGCACGTACTGCACCTGCGCGCTGTGCACCTGCTCCTCGGTCTCGGGAAGTCCGCGACAGAAGTCCCGATACAGCGTGAGAAGCTCGAGGTCCTCCGGCGACAGGTCCTGAGTCAGCGCCTTCCACGTGGACCGCATGGAGATCATCATGTCCGACGCAGCACCCGCGATGAGTTCGAACGCGAAAGGGAGTCCCACTGGCATGACCGACGACACTCAGGCGCCGCAGACCGGGTACGCCCCGGTGAACGGGCTACAGATGTACTACGAGATCCACGGCGACGGCGGAACGCCATTGCTCCTGCTGCACGGCGGCCTGTTCAACATCGACCTGCAGTTCGGCGAGCTGCTACCGAGTCTCGCCGCGAGACGCCAGGTCATCGCCACTGACTTTCAGGGGCACGGCCGCACCAACGACATCGACCGTCCGCTGACCGCCGCTGACTTGGCCTCCGACGTCGTTGGACTGCTGCAGCACCTCGACGTGTCGCAGGTCGACGTCTTCGGCTTCAGCATCGGCGGGGCAGTGGCCATCGAGTTGGCAGTTCAGCACCCGGAACTGATCCGCAAGGCGATCATTTCGTCGGTGACGTTCCATCCGAGCGGAGATCGCGAAGAGAATGCCGACGCGGTGGCAGAGATGACCGTCGATATGATCGCCGGCACGCCGATGGAGCAGGAGTACCTCGCCAAGTCTCCGCATCCGGACCGGCTGCAGGGTCTGTTGGACAAGCTCGGTAGCTCCGGCCCGGGCTTCCCCGGCTGGTCGGACGACGACATCCGCGGCATCGCCGCGCCGACTCTCATCACCGTGGGCGATTGCGACGCCGTAAAGCTCGAGCACGCCGTTCGGTTCCTGCAGCTGCGCGGCGGCGACGTCAACGGTGACTTCGTCGGAGTTCCCGCATCGCAGCTGGCGGTCTTTCCCGGAACCACGCACTTCTTCGGGCTCGCCCGCACCGATTTGGTCCGTGATGTCGTGCTGACCTTCCTCGACAAGCCCTAGTCCAGTCGGCGCTCGAACGACACTTCGAGCGGCATTCCCGCGTACCGGCCGTACCCCGCGATCCGGACGTAGCCGGCAGCCTGGTAGAGCGCGATGGCTGCCGTCTGCGGCGCGCCCGTCTCCAGTCGCAGCACCCGATAGCCGAGTCGCCGCGCGGCGTCCTCGAGCGCGTGCAGGATCGTCAGGCCCAGGCCCTT
Organism: uncultured Actinomycetota bacterium; assembly: GCA_963801015.1. Classification (GTDB taxonomy): domain Bacteria; phylum Actinomycetota; class Actinomycetes; order CAWDCV01; family CAWDCV01; genus CAWDCV01. The sequence goes on from CAWDCV010000002.1 coordinate 1,673,726, forward strand.
CCGACGCTGGTCGGGCGCAACCCACATCCGCTTGATCTCGCCGATGCCGTCGGCCCAGCGACGGACACCGCCACCGGCAACGACCCGGCCATCCAGGCACACGACGACGAAGGCACCCGACGGTGGGTCGAAATCGCGTGCGTCGAACGCCGTCATCTCGTCGTTGGGCCCGTAGAGCCGCTCGTACTCGGCCGCGAGCCCGGCGCGTAGAGGCTCGACGGCGGGATGATCCAGTGGCAGCGCCTGAATCTCGACCCGATCGTCTGCTGTCGTCACCCCGCCAGCATGCCGCTGACGAGTGCCTGCCACGTCTTGGGACCGACGATGCCGTCGGCACCTAGCGACAGTGCCTGCTGGAAACCCCTGACTGCCGCATCCGTCTTCGGTCCGAAGATGCCGTCGACCTGCAATCCCTGACCGGGCTCTCCCGCGCGGAACTGGAACTCCTCCTGCACTCCACGTACTGCATCGCCGCGGCTGCCGCTGCGGACCGTGACGATCAATGCGGTCCACGTCTTCGGACCGACGTCTCCGTCGACGGCGAGGTTCTTCTCCTGCTGAAAGGCGCGTACCGCAGCGTCGGTTGCCGGGCCGAAGATGCCGTCCACGTCGACGCTGTGCCCGCGCTCACGCAGCAGGTACTGCAGCGTCTTCACCGGATGGTTCCGATCGCCCTGCCGGACGATCGGGAACGGGCTGATCGTGGCGCTGGTGGTCATGTCTCCCCCTCGCATCGTCGTTGATTCAGGGAGTCTCCCAGGTTCTCGCTGATACCGAACCGGGCGAGCCGACCCTCTCAGCCCGCGGGCACCAGCGCGACACCCCGGCGCAATGCGGCGTACGCCGCAGGATCGCGCTCGGCAAGAGCGGCGCGCGCTCGCCGCCGGTAGCGCAGCACCTGCACGACGCCGAGCAGCCATATCGGGTACTGCATCGCAAACGCCCAGCGGAAGGCGCTCTCGTCGTACGTCGTCGGACCATCCGCCAGCAGTGTCAGCATGATGCCGATGAGGGCGATCGTCACAAAAGACGCCGTGAAGCCGCCGACGTTGACGATGCCCGATGCCGTGCCAAGCCGGCCGGCTGGATTGGAGGTGCGCGCCACGTCGAAGCCGATTGCCGATCCCGGCCCGTTGGCGGCCATGGACAGCACGAGGACAACGAGAAGCCACAGCGGGGCCTGACCGGGCCACACCAGCACGACCGTCCACGCCACAACGGAAACGCCGACGATGCCGAGAGCCAGACGTGAGCGATGAAAGGGATATCGGCCCACCAGGGACCCGATTCCGATGCTGCACACGAGTCCAACGAGCGTGAGAAGCGTGAGGAGGACACCGGCGGTGTCCGGTGCCAACCCTTGTGCCTGCACAAGGAACGGGTAGCCCCACAGCAACACGAAGACCACGCCCGGGAACTGCGTGACGAAATGCGTCCACATGCCGAGGCGGGTACCTGGTTCGGCCCATGCAGACAGCAAGCTTTCGCGAACGGGCGGGCGCGTCACGGTGGAAGAACGGGGCGCATCCCGCAGCACGATCCACACGAGGACGCCGACAACAGCACCAAGGCCTGCCGCGACAGCGAAACTCGACGTCCATCCATACGTACGCACGGCACCAATGAGCGGGACCACCGACACGACCGCGCCGAGCTGTCCAATGATGGCCGTCATCTGCAGCATCAACGGGTTCCGTCGCGAGGAGAACCACATCGCGATGATGCGCAGCACGCTGATGAACGTCAGTGCGTCACCGCTGCCGAGCAGGATGCGGGCGAGCAGGGCAGTAGGCAGGTCGTCGGCAAAGGCGAAGATGAACTGGCCGACCGACATGAGTGCTGCGCCTGCGACCAGAAGGCGGCGTGAGCCCAGCCGATCGAGCAGCATTCCCGCCGGCACCTGGAGGCCCGCGTAGACGGCGAGTTGCACCAACGACAGCAGTCCAAGCGCTGCCGCGGTGACATGCAACCGCTGCGCCGCTTCCAGCCCGGTGACGCCGAGAGAGAAGCGATGAAACACCGCAACGGCGTACGCGAGCACACCGACGGTCCAGATCAACCACCGCCGCCGGCTCATCGCGCCGTCCTCAGGTGGCGGGCAGCGTCTGTCACGTGGCGATGCACGAGCCGGCGGAACTGTCGTTCGTCGCCGCCGCGCAGCACCTCCAGCATCTCGGCGTGCTCATCGACGGCGCGATCCATCCGCTCCGGATCGACGCGAAGCGCGGCGACGCCCATGAGCATCTGCCGGTCGCGCAGCGACTCGTACAGCTTCGCGAGTACGCCATTGCCCGCTTCCTCGACGACAAGTGCGTGGAACTCGCGGTCGGCAGTCATCAACGCACCAACGTCATCGGCCGCGCGGTGCTCGCGCATGCGGGCGAGCACCGGTTCGAGTCGCTCGACCAGGCGGGCGCGCCGCGGCCACACCTTGGTGGCGGCGAAGGTCTCGATCAGCTCTCGCGCCTCGAACACGTCGTCGGCTTCGCGGCCACTGATCGGCAGGACGAGGGCACCACGCTTGGGGTAGAGCCGGAGCAGACCCTGAGCCTCCAGGCGCAGCAGGCCCTCCCGCACGGGCGTGCGCGAGACGCCGACCTCTGCGGCAATCTGCCCCTCCGTCAGCAGGGTGCCGACGTCGACCCGCCGCTCGAGAACCGCCTGCCGAACGTGCTGGTAGACCCGCTCGGCCGCGGGGAGCTCTTCTCGTACTTCGGTATTCATCTTGTATCTATCTTAGCGGACAAACTCAACCTGCCATCGCGGCGTACTGGTGGCACGACATGCCCTATGCGTTGCGATGTGACGTCGCGGACGCCGCCAAGGCCGTACCGCTTCTGCCGTCTGCTCGCGACGCCAAAATCGCGGCCTGCCGCGCGTACGCGACCCAACTCGACTTCCAGTTCGGCGGGGTGGAAGCCGTGGAGGTGATCTTACGGTCGGCCGATAGCGAGGCGTTCAGCTCGAGGGAGCGAGGAACACCGCTGCTGGCGCCGTTGTTGACATAACGTGCGAACCTGCATGACCTGCGGCACAGAGCTGCATCCGGATCGGGCGGAGAAGTACGCCTATTGCACGGCAGACGAGTGCCAGCGCGCCAACGCGCGCGGCCTCGTCATGGTGGCCGTCGGTGTGAACAAGAGCGCCGAGCAGTTCGAGATCCTCGACGAGCGCACCCGCGACGACATGGCCGAGGGAAAGTTCCACGACCAGCGCCGCTCGTCGTACGGCGCACCGCCAGCGGCGACGGGCGCTCCAGCCGCAGGCCGACCAGCCCCATCGCGACCCACGCCGCCGCGCCGCAACCCGTGGTCGGTGAAGCAACAGCGCCGTGCCCTCCTCTACAACGAGCAGGGAGTGCGCCCCGACGAGATCGCCCGCCGACTCGCCGTCAGTCGCTACCTGGTCACCCAGATGATCCTTGCCGGCAGCAAGAACGCCACGAAGCGCTGACTACAGTCATCACGTGAGGGCTGCTAGCTCAATTGGCAGAGCAGCGGACTTTTAATCCGTTGGTTCTGGGTTCGAGTCCCAGGCGGCCCACTTCTCTGACCTGCATGAACGCGCTCCTCGGTCGGTGCGTTCGCTTCCGGATTCGGGGTCGTGCTCACAGAACGCTCACGGGGGCACGCGGCACGAGCTTCTTGGTCGCTCTTGCTGTCTCACAACTCGCGTCCTCGGCCAGGCTCGCCGGCCTACGCGGGTTGCGCTCGAGCATGCTCTTCGGGCCGTCCCAGGCGGGCCCACCGAACACATCGGTCACCATTCCCGCGCTCGGCGGACCTGAGCTCCGGCTCAGGCGTCCGCCTTCCTGAGACTCGGAGCACCTCGTGAGGTTTCGCAGACTTTGAGCGTGCTCAGAGCACGCTCAAAGTTCAGAAATACGGAGGTAGCTCCGCCAGGCTCACGAGCTGGGTCCGGCCGAACCCGACTGGGGTCCAGGGGACTGGGCCCTCAGAGCCTCTAGCCCGTCCAGCAACAGATCGAGCGCGAACTCGAATTCGACCTGGTCGTCGCACCAGCCCAAGGTGGTGTCCTCGTCATGGGCGATCCCGGCGACCATCTCGGTGATGTGGGGGTACGCGCCGGCCATCTGCTCGAGCATCGCCGTCGCGTCGGCATCGAGTTCGCCAGAGTCGTCGTACAGCTCCTGAGTGAAGCCAAGGGCCCGGCTCCCTAGTGCGTGCATCGCATGATGGGTCAGGTCGATCGAGAATCCCGCCGCCAGAAAGAGCCCGATCAAGGAATCGAAGTACCGCAATACCGCGGGAGTCATGGTGCTTCGCGACACCATCAGACCCGGCGCCCAAGGGTGGCGCAGGAACACGTCCCGCGCCGCCAGGATCCTCCGACGGAGGGTCGGCTTCCACGGCCGGGACAGAACGTCGATCTGGCTCACTGCGTCGTTCACTTCGCCCATCACGGCGTCGACCATGGCGTCGAGCAGCTCGTCCTTGTTGGACAGGTGCTTGTAGAGAGCCATCGGCACGACGCCGAGTTCATGGGCGAGCTGACGCATGCTGAGTGTTTCCACACCGTCCTCGTCCGCCCGTGCGACAGCGGCGCGCAGCACCCGATCCCTGGTCAGGGGGTCTCTGCGCCTCGTGGTCGTGTCGGTCCTGGTGGTCATCCGTCTCCCTATGCCCGAGCTACGTGGGCTTGACAAGTGTACGGCGTACACCTAGCGTCGTTCTCAGGTGTACGCCGTACACCAGCTCGAGAGGGGGCGTCATGAAAGCAATCGTTCAGGACCGGTTCGGCTCACCCGACGTACTGGACTACCGCGACATCGAGGATCCTGCCGCCCAGGAGAACGACGTGCTCGTCCGCGTGCACGCAGCTGGCTGTGGACCCGATGTGTGGCACCTGATGACCGGGCTGCCGTACTTCGTCCGAGTCATGCCCGGGTTCTCCAAGCTGCGGGCCGGAGTGCGAGGCAGGGACGTCGCCGGGCGCGTCGAGGCCGTCGGTTCGGCCGTCCAGGGCTTCCGTCCGGGCGACGAGGTGCTGGGCGTCGTCGAGGGCTCGTTTGCCGAGCTCGCCCTCGGCCGGCCGGACAAGCTCGTCCCGAAGCCGGCTCGGCTGACGTTCGAGCAGGCCGCGGCGGCTCCGATCTCCGGTCTCACCGCGTTGCAGGCGATTCGTGACGTCGCGAAGGTCCGTCCCGGGCAGCGCGTGTTGGTCATCGGGGCCGGGGGTGGCGTAGGCACGCTCACGGTGCAGGTGGCCCATGCTTTCGGGGCCGAGGTCACTGGTGTGTGCAGCACCTCGAAGGTGGACTTGGTCCGGTCGATCGGCGCCGATCACGTCATCGACTACACGCGAGACGACTTCACCGACGGCACCCAGAACTGGGATGTGATCGTCGACACCGCCGGTCGTCGTTCGCTGCGCGAGCTTCGGCGCGCGCTGACCCCGGACGGGACCCTTGTCATTGTTGGCGGGGACGGCGGCGGCCGCTGGACCGGCGGCTTCTTTCGGCAGATCCTGCGCGCGCCGCTGATGTCGATGGTCGTGGGTCAGAAGCTGCGCCCGCTGGTCCAAACGGAGAAACTGGAGGACCTCCAGGCGCTGGCCGAGATCATGGAGACGGGCAAGGTCACCCCGGTAGTGGGCAAGACCTATGACCTGATCGATGCCGCCGAGGCCGTCCGGCACCTGGCACGAGGCCATGTGTACGGCAAGGTCGTCATCACCGTGTAAATGGTCGACATAGGCTGGAGAGCCACACAACGTCGAGGAGCAGTACCGATGTCCCTGCTACGCAAGCTGAGCGACTTCGCCAAGAGCTCGGAGGGCCGCCGGCTGACCGAGCAGGCAAAGCGCTACGCGTCCGATCCCAAGAACAAGCAGAAGATCGACGAGCTGCGCGACAAGGTGATGAAGAAGCGGCCGAGCTGAGCTGTCCCTCGCGACCGCGGAGAGCTCGAGTTGGTACGCAACTGCGCCGTCCTCGGCGCGCCGATCACCCATTCGCTATCGCCCGTCCTGCATACCGCGGCATACGCACACCTTGGGCTCGACGCCTGGCAGTACGGGCGTTATGACGTCGACGAGACTCACCTTGGTCCGTTCCTGGACGGCCTCGATTCGACCTGGCGCGGCCTGTCCCTGACGATGCCGCTCAAGCAGGCCGTGTTGACCTGCGTCGACGAGGTCTCCGTGCTCTCCCGCGTCGTCGCGGCCGCGAACACGATCGTCCTCGATGACGATGGCCGACGCTTCGCGGACAACACAGACGTTCCCGGTATGACGAACGCTCTCGTCGAACGCGGCGCTGACGCTACGGGCGCTGCGGCAATCCTCGGTGGCGGCGCCACCGCCAGGTCAGCGGTCGCCGCCTTACGGGATCGCAACGACGGCATCACCGTCTATCTGCGTACCAAGGCACAGGCTGCTGCCCTGCACGATGTCGCGGACGCGGTCGGCGTTCGGCTCGACGTGCGGTCGTGGGAGGAACGACGAGCTGCCCTGGCGGCGCCGCTCCTCATCAGTACGACACCCGCTGGCGTCGCCGACGACCTCGCCGATTCCGTACCGACCCGGCCCGGCGTTCTGCTCGACGTGGTCTACGCGCCGTGGCCAACTGCCCTCGCGAGAGCCTGGGGTGACGCCGGCGGCACGGTCATCGCTGGCATGGACTTCCTCGCGCACCAGGCCCGACTTCAGGTGAGGTTGTTCACCGGGTACGACGTGCCGGTTGGCCTATTGCGCGATGCCGGAGTGTCGGCGATCGAATCGCGGGCAGGTTCCCCGACGGGTTAACGTCAGCGAAACACCCGGCCTCGTGGGAGGCGGCGCCATGAAGGCGTTTGAGCACGAGGGCATCCTCCGGCTGGGCAATCGGCGCGTCCGGGTGGCGACGAGCGGCGATGGGCCGGCGCTGCTCCTCCTCAACGGCATCGGCGCTCCGGTCGAGATGTGGCAGCCGCTGCTGCCCCAGCTGGGACACGTCCGGGCGATCGCCTTCGACGCTCCGGGTAGTGGCCGCACAGCTTCCGGGTCGTGGCCGCTAACGATGCGCGGGCATGCGCAACTTGCCCTCGATGTCCTCGACGCGCTGGACTGCCCACGCGCCGCGGTGCTGGGCTTCTCCTTCGGTGGCCTGGTCGCCCAGGAGCTGGCATTCTCCGCCCGGGCGCGTGTGGAGCGACTGGTTCTCGCATCGACCTCGTACGGGTGGGGCAGCCTGCCGGGCAGCCTGCCGGCGCTGCTCGGGCTCGGTTCGCCGGACCGGTTCCCGTCCACGCCCTACATGGCCCATCGCGATCCGATCGCCGATCGCCGCGGACGGTTCTTCCAAGCCGCTACGGCCGTGTCGTGGTCGAGCGCGTGGTGGCTGTGGCAGGTACGGCAGCCGGCGCTGGTGGTGACCGGCGACCTGGACACGGTCGTGCCGGCGGTCAACTCCTTCCTACTGGCGGCGCTGCTGCCTGCCGCGCGCCTGCACGTCGTCCGTGGCGGCGGCCATTTGTGCATCCTCGAGCAAGCCAGCGAGCTCGGGGCGATGCTGCGGGACTTCCTCCAACCAGTCAGGCCGCGAACTGGATCGCATCGGGTCGGCTGATGACGACGCCCGCTGCCGCCAGGTCGCGCTCCGCCGCCGCCGAGATCTGCCGAGCGGGTTCCTTCTCGTCGTACGTCGCATGCGCGCCGGACGCGAGGACGACCGAGAAGCCGCGATCCATCGCGCCGTGACACGTCGCGGCTACGCAGTACTGGCTGAGCAGGCCGGCAACGACGACCCGATCGACGTGGCGCCGCCGCAGCGCCGGGGCCAGCCGGACGGCCGAGACGAACGCGTTCTGTTGGGTCTTGCGGACGACCAGGTCACGCGACTCCACCGGGAAGACCAACTCCCATCCCGGCGTATTCGGCTCGTCCGGGTCGCCGACCATGCCTTCGTTCTGAATGTGGACGACCACCGCGCCAGCGGCTCGCGCTTCACCCAGCAATCGCGCGATCGCGGTACGTACCTGTCGGGCAGCCGGTACCGGCGCACTGCCCTCGAGCATGTGGCGCTGCACGTTGACGAGGAGGAGCCCCGACGCCATGCCCTAAGCATGCGACAGATCGGCCGAAAAGTCGAACGTGTGTTCGAATAGTGACCTATCCGGAAGAAGTCCGCGGGGACGTGCCGCGCGACACGCTGACGGACGTGAGTCCTAGAGTGCCAGGGTGGCGGAGTCAGGCAGTCGACAGGATCCGCTGGCCGAAGCGGCGAAGGCTATGGCGGCAATGACCGCGCAGTTCTCGGCGGCCGCGGCCGGCGCCACTGCCGGCGCCTCGATGCAGCCGGTGGCTCAGCTGGAGGCGATGGCGCGTGACGTCGCGGCCCGCCGCGAGCAGGTCCAAGTTCTGATCGCTCAGCTGACGGCGTTCGACGAGCAGCTCGCAGCGTTCGAGCGCACGCTCGGCCCGATGCTCGAGTGGAGTCGCGGCTGGACTCGCCTCGTGGCGGCGACGGATCCGCTCGGCTTCACCCGGCCTCCCGCGGCGGCCAAGGATGACCCGAGACGGAGTCCGAAATGACGGCGGACGAGGAGTGGGATCCGCGCCTGCAGCAGCTCGGCGAGTACATCCGTGTCCAGCGCCAGCTGGCGGACCTCTCGCTGCGCCGGTTGGCGGATATGACGCACGTGTCGAATGCGTACCTCAGCCAGATCGAACGTGGGCTGCACCAGCCGTCGTTGCGGGTGATCCGATCGATCGCCGATGCGCTGAACCTGTCGGCGGATGCCCTGCTCGCGCAAGCCGGCATGGTCGATGGCCCAACCACCGCACCGCCCGCAGATGGTTCCGCGGACACCGAGGCCGCCATCCGCAGCGATCCAGATCTCACCGACGACGAGCGCGAGGCGTTGATTGCGGTCTATCGCAGCTATCGCCAGCGTCGCACAGGCGCCTGACCAGCGCTGCTTGACAAACTCCCCGTTGTGCGTACTATTTCAAGCACGCCAGTACGCATGAGAGGGAGAACACCATGACCACCCCCACCGACACTGCCAAGCAGTACAGCGACTTCGTTCAGCAGGGCCAGGAGGCGACGCTGAAGGCGGTCGAGACCTGGACCCGCACCGTTCAGGACGCCTTCACTCAGGCGCCCGGCGTGGGTCGCGTGGACGTCCAGTCCGCCGTCGACTCCGCCTACGACCTGGCCGCGAAGCTGCTCGACGTTCAGCGCAGCTACGTCCAGAGCCTGCTCGCGCACGCGGTCGAGGCGGCCGACACCACGACCGCCTGGACGAAGCGCGTCGCCGCCGACAACTGAGCTGTCGTCGTGGAGAGATCCTTCGTCACTGTCCCGGCCGTCCAGGCGTCGCTCGCGTGGGCAACCGCGCTACACGCCGGCGCCCAGGCGTTCGAGGTCGCTGCCCTGTCCGCCAAGTACGGCGCGCAGACCCTCGCGGCCGCCGCCGAGCTCCTGGTCGACGTCGACACACGTGACGCGCTGGCACCGGCCGGACCGCCTGTTCCGCAGTGGGACGAGTTGACGCTCGGCTCCATCCGCGCGCAACTGCGGCGCTGGGACGTCGACACGCTGCGTGCGCTGCACGCGTACGAGCTGGAGCACGGCAACCGACCCGGCGTCGTCTCCATGCTGGCCAATCGCATCGCAAAGTCCAGCCCCACTCAGGACTGACGCGAAGACCGACCCGCGGACATCGACACGTCACTGGCGTGTCGGTGTCTTCGGTCGCAACAATGCCTCGAGCCCGCTGCGATCTCAAACCGAGAGGACGCCAGCAATGACGGATATGCCGAGCTTCACCGACACTGAGCAGACGGTGCAGCGCGTCCGCGAACTCAGCGAGCGCATGATCGAGGTCAGCAAGCAGAACGGGCTGGCCTGGCTCGAGGGCTACGAGCGGGCGCTGGAGAGCATGCTGCGCTTCCAGGAGCAAGCCGCGAAGGGCAGCCAGGTCGAGTGGATCAACACCATGGCGACCACGCAGGCCGACTTCGTGCGCGAGATGTCCAAGCTCTACCTGGGCGCGATGAAGGACCAGTTGCGCTGACTAGCTCGCACTAGCCGTACTCGTAGAACCCGCGGCCGCGCTTGCGGCCCAGCAGCCCAGCCTCGACCATCCGGAGCAGCAGCGGTGGCGGCGCGTACAGCTGCTCCTTGAACTCTGCATACATCGACCGCGCGACGGCAGCCGTGGTGTCCAGTCCGATCAAGTCGATCAGCGCGAGCGGACCCATCGGATACGCGCAGCCAGCCTTCATGGCGGTGTCGATGTCCTCGGCCGTCGCAACTCCCGATTCGACCATGCGGATCGCGGCGAGCAGGTACGGGATGAGCAGGGCGTTCACGATGAAGCCGGCGCGGTCCTTGCACACGACGCTCTGCTTACCCAGGAGGTCGGCGAAGTGTTGCGCGCGCTCGAGCGTCGCATCGGACGTCAGCAGGCTCGGGATCAGCTCCACCAGCGGCAGCACCGGCACCGGGTTGAAGAAGTGAATGCCGATGACGCGCTCAGGCGTGTCCGTCGCGGCCGCCAGCTTCATGATCGGTATAGACGACGTGTTGCTTGCCAGCACTGCGTCTGGGTTGTCAACGATCTTCGCGAGCGCCTGGAAGACCTTGACCTTCTCGTGCTCGTCCTCGACGACGGCCTCGACGACCACGTTGCGATCGGCGAGGTCATTGAGATCGGTCGTGAACGTCAGTCGCTCGAGCACCGCGTCGTACTCGTCGGTGCTGATCTTGCCTGCGGCGACGGCGCGCTGCAGCGAGCCCGTGATCCGCTCCCGGGTGGCTGAGCACGCTGCCTCGTCGATCTCCCGCAGGACCACCGAGCAGCCGCTACGGGCTGCCACCTCGGCGATGCCCGCACCCATGATGCCGCCGCCGACGACACCGACAGCTTCTGTCATGCACGTCCTCGCTCACTCAGCTCGTGCAACCCGCGGACAGCGAGGACGTACCCCTGCACGCCGAAACCGACCACGATGCCGCGAGCAACTGAAGAGATGTACGACACATGCCGGAACGACTCGCGCCGGTGCACGTTCGAGATGTGTACCTCGACGACGGGCAGCTCCACCCCCTCGATCGCATCGTGCAACGCGATCGATGTGTGGGTGAGGGCGGCGGGATTGAGTACGGCGCCGATCGACGCGCCGCGGGCAACGTCGCGGCCAGCCTCGTGGATCCAGTCGATCAGCTCGCCCTCGGCGTTGGTCTGCCGGAACACCACATCCAGTCCGAGCGCATCGGCCTCCTGGCGGCAGAGCTTTTCGACGTCGGCGAGCGTCGCACTGCCGTAGACCTCGGGCTGGCGGGTGCCGAGCAGGTTGAGGTTGGGACCGTTGAGAACGAATACGGAGATCACTGGGATCCTCAGCTGCGGATGTATTCGCCGGGCCCGTCGTACAGGACCGGGTAGGTGTCACTGCCCATGCTCGGCGGGTCGACCATGTCACCGGCGAGCGCGTCGGACCAGGACGCCCAGTCCTCCCACCATGAGCCGCTGTGCCGCTCGGCGAGCTGGCGCCACTCGTCCGGAGACTCCGGCAGCTCGTTGTTGTCTATGTCCGCGGCTGTATCGCCAACGCCGTCCATCGCGACGTACCAGCCCTTGGGGCCGGGCGGGTTGACGATCCCAGCGATGTGCCCGCCACTACTCAGGACGAACCGCACCGGACCGGACAGCAGGCGGGTCGCGGCGTAGCTGGATCGCCACGGGACGATGTGGTCGTTCTCCGCGCCGACGACGTAGGTGTTCTGCTTGACGTCGCCCAGGTTGATCAGCGATCCGGCGATCTCGAGCTCGCCCTTGGGTAGCTGATTCTCCACGTAGAAGTGCCGCAGGTAGAACGCGTGCATCTTCCCCGGCATCCGGGTGCTGTCGCTGTTCCACGCGAGGATGTCGAACGCGGGCGGCTGCTGACCCATGAGCCAGTTCGACACGACGTAGTTGAAGATGAGGTCGTTCGCGCGCAGCATGTCGAACGTCCCCGCCATCGACTCACCCTTGAGATGGCCCTCCTTGGCCAACTTCTGCTCCACCCGGGTGACGGTGGCCTCGTCGGTGAACACGCCGAGCACGCCCGGCTCGCTGTAATCGAGCAGTGTGTTGAGCAGCGTCATGTTGCCGATGCGAGTGTCGCCCGCGGCGGTCAAGTAGGCGACCGTGATTGCGGTGAGCGCTCCGCCGAGGCAGAGGCCGACGAAGTCGATCGTCTCGGCGCCGGTGATCTCCTGGACGACGTCCATCGCCTGCCGCGGCCCGGAGATGAGGTAGTCGTCCATGGTGATGTCGGACTGCTCGGGTCCCGGGTTTCGGTAGCTGATCATGAACACTGTGCGGCCGTGGTTGACCGCCCACTCCACGAAGCTGCGGCCTGGCGAGAGGTCCATGACGTAGTACTTGTTGATCCACGGCGGGCTGCACAGGATCGGTACGGCGCGGACCTGCGGCGTTGAGGGTTCGTACTGCAGCAGCTCCATGAGGTCGTTGCGGAAGACGACCTTGGCCGGCGTGGCAGCCATGTTGCGGCCGAGTTCGAATGGCGTGGTGTCGACCTGGCGCGGTCGGCCGCTGTTGTGGGCTAGGTCGTCGAGGAGGTTGCGTGTCCCGTCGAGGATGCTGCGACCGCCGGTCTCGAAGGCCTTCTTCAGCGCGGCCGGGTTGAGCGCGAGGAAGTTGGTAGGCGCGAGCGCATCGAGGAACAAGCCGGCGGTGACGCGGGCCTTCTCCAGGGTGCGCGGATCGAGACCGCCCGACTCGACGACCTCGTTCGTGTAGGCCACGGCGGCGGCATAGGACAGGCGCAGCGAGTAGAACGCCGGGTTGCCTGTCCAGGTCGGATCGGCGAAGCGGCGGTCCTTCGCGTCGACGTCCACGGCGGCGCTGATGTCCTGGCCCAACCAGCGCCCGAGCGCGAGGCTCGGGATCATCGTCATCCGGGTGAGAAAGCGAGCGGTCGCGTCGATGCCGCCGCCGTCGGCGAACGAGCCGCGCACTGCCTGGGCGAGCGCCTTGCCGAGGCCGGCGACGTCGGGATCGGAGAACTCGCCGGACTCGGGAGCGAGGACGTTCGCCGCGCGGTCGGCAACGTCCCACGACGACTCGCTCATGACGCCACCACCTCCGCGGTCCCGGTGAGGTGAATCTACCCGGCAACGGGCCCACGGCACTCGTTTCGCGCCCTGCGGAGGATGCCACGCCAACACTGTCCTGATACCATCCATCTGGATGGGGGAGGGATGGTCACCGGATGGCGCAGGCAGATAGATCAGAGAAGATCACCATCAACCTGGGCTTGGTCGATCTTGGTTCGATCGACCTGCTGGTTCGGGAAGGGTTCTACGCCAATCGCACGGACTTCATTCGGACGGCCATCCGCAACCAGCTCACGACGAGCGGCGACGCCATCTCGCACACCGTCGCCAGGCGCACGCTGGTGCTGGGATCCGAGCACTACACGCGTGCGGCTCTGGAGGAGGTTCGCGACGCCGGACGCACGATCCACATCCGCGTGCTGGGCCTGGCGAGCATCGCCCATGACGTTTCCCCAGAGTTGGCCCGGGCGACGATCGCGTCTGTCGAGGTCCTCGGGGCGTTGCGCGCCAGCCCGGCAGTAAAGGCAGCACTAGCCGAACGAATCGTTTGACACCGACGAAAGGTGAGACCCGTGGACGTGCGACATCCCGCTGCCATGTCAGAGGCGACGAGACTGACTCGGCTGGGACGCCTCTCCGAGGCGACCGCGCTGATCCAGCGCACCCTCGCCGGCGCAACGGCGCCCGACGCTGCCCCGTCGTCGCAACGCCCGGCCGATTCCAGACCTGCCTCGGGGCCACTGCGGCGCCTTGTTCCCCGGCGACCCGGACGACTCGGCGGGACGAAGCGCGGTTCGCGGCGTGCCGTGGAGCAGGAGAGGGCGGCGTCGAGGGCGGGCGGCGAATTCCTCCATCGCTCGTACACCGGCGCTGCCGGCACTCGCTCGTATCGTCTGTACGTTCCCACCGGCTACACCGGACACGACGTCCCGCTTGTCGTCATGCTTCACGGAGGAACCCAGACTGCGGCTGATTTTGCTGCTGGCACCCGGATGAATGAGCTCGGCGAGCGCGACACCTTTCTCGTGGCGTATCCCGAGCAGGCTCGAAGCGCGAATCCGATGGGTTACTGGAACTGGTTTCAGCCCGAGAATCAGCGCAGAGACGTTGGCGAGCCGTCCCTACTGGCTGGGATAACGAGAGCGATCATGGCGGACTTTGCGGTCGACGAGAGTCGGGTGTACGTCGCCGGCCTGTCCGCCGGGGGCGCCATGGCAGCGGTCATGACCGTTACCTATCCCGACCTGTACACCGCCGCAGGCGTGCATTCGGGTCTGCCCTTCGGCGTGGCGCATGACGTGCCGTCTGCCTACCAGGCGATGGACCGGGGGGCGCCGAGAGGAGTCGTGGCCGCGGGCGACGTGCCGCACATCGTGTTTCACGGTGCCGCTGATGCGACGGTCGCGAGCGTGAACGCCGATCAACTCGTCGAGGCAGCTGCGCGCGCGAACGGCGCGGACGGAGCTCAGACGGCGACTCGCCAAGGACAGATCGCGGGCCGCGACTTCACTCAGGTGGCCTACCACGACGGCGGCGGGCAAACAGTCGTTGAACACTGGACGGTCAACGGGGCCGGACATGCGTGGTTCGGCGGCAGTGCTCATGGTTCCTACACCGACACGCAGGGACCGAATGCCTCGAATGAGTTCGTTCGCTTCTTCCTTGCGCACCAGCGACCTGGTACCTCGCCGAGCTAATCCAGGAGAGCGCGGACCTTCTGGAGCTGATCGATGAGGTCCTCGCTCACGACGTTCGGCGGGCGGGCGCCATCGACGGTGACCAGCTCCTCGCGCTCGGTGTAGTAGTCAAGCAGCGGGACGGTGCGCTCGAGATAGACCTCGATGCGATGCTCGATCACCTCGGGGGTGTCTTCGTTGCCGCGCTTTCGCGCCAGCAGACGCCGTACGAGCTCTTCCTTGGGGACGTCCAGGTGCACGGCAACCTGGACGGCAGCCCCCATCGGCCCGGCGACCGCGTACGCCGCCTCGGCCTGCTCGACAGTCCGTGGGAAGCCGTCCAGGACGTACCCGCCCTCGGCGCTCGCCGTCTTCACCGGCTTGTAGAGCATGTCCATGACGAGCTTGTCGGGAACGAGGTCGCCGCGGGAGACGTACTCCTGCGCCTGCTTGCCCAGGACGGTGCCGTTCGTGACGTGGTAGCGCAGCAGGTCGCCGCTGGAGATGTGCGGGATGCCGAAGTGCTCGGACAGTGCGGCGGCCTGGGTGCCCTTGCCGGCTCCTGGCGCTCCGATCAGCAACAACCGCATGCGCGAAGGCTAGCGGTGACCGCCGGGAGGCCCGAATGCGTTGCCGCGAGTAGCGTGCGGCGCCGTGAGTGACGACTCCGAACGATGACGCCCTCCTCACCGCATTGACGACCGAGCAGTTCGTGCTCCAGTCGGCGGCCAGCGACGATCAGTGAGAGCAGCAGCCCGGTCGCTATACCTGTTGTCCCTGTCGAGCAGCCTGGTCGCACTTGGATTTGCTCAGGCAGCAGAGGGCGTGTTCGCCCCGTTCGCCGCGGCCGTCCTGCCGACACTGTTTCTTCTCGGCTGCTTCACCGTGGTTCGACTCGTGGATACGAGCATCCAGAATGTCCGTTGCCTTCGTGGGATCGCTCGCCGCCGAGTTCCCCAACGAGCAGACCGGCTAGCGAGACACCTACTCTCACGACGTGGATCTGGAGGTCGCTCGCGCCGACCTGCGTCGGACCCGGATCGTCCCGGGACGCCCGCTCTCGGAAGAGCTGGGCGTGGACAGGGTGCTGTGTCGCATCGAGTCCTTCGCGCTCACCGCGAACAACGTTACGTACGCCGTGACCGGCGACGAGCTCGGGTACTGGGACTGCTTTCCTGCCACCGAGGAGGGATGGGGGCGCGTTCCCGCCTGGGGCTACGGCGAGGTGGTGACGTCCGCACATCCCGGCATCGATCCAGGGGAGCGGTTCTTTGGCTTCTGGCCGATGTCCAGCCACCTGCTCCTCGAGCCGGTGGACGTGGGTCCGCGCGGCTTCGTCGACAGCGCCCGGCATCGCGCCGGGCTGTCAGTGACCTACAACCGATACCAGCGAGCCGCCTCGCCGGTGGACGCGGATGCAGAAGCGCGTAGCTCATTGCTACGGCCGCTGTTCGTGACGTCCTTCGTGCTCGACGACTGGCTCGGTGAGCACGACAGTTTCGGCGCCAAGGTGACCGTCGTCTCGAGCGCGTCGAGCAAGACTGCGCTCGCCCTCGGCCACCTGCTCCGAGAGCATCGACGCGGGGACGTGGTCGGGTTGACCTCGCGCACGCACGTCGACTTCGTGGCGCGCTCCGGCGCGTTCAATCGCGTGGTTGCCTACGACGATGTGAGCGCAGGGCTCGAGGGCGAGTCGCTGATCTACGTCGACATCGCCGGCGATGCCGATGTGCTGGCGAGGATCCAGGAGAGCGCCGCGGATCGCCTGCGTCGCATCGTCAGGGTCGGCTTCACCCACCACGACTCGTTGCCGGCTCACCCCGCTGCCGAGATGTTCTTCGCCCCTGACCACATACAGCGTCGTGCGGCCGAGTGGGGTGGCGCCGGTTTCGTCGAGCGGCTGGAATCGGCGCAGCGGGGGTTCGAGCGCGGGCCGGGATCGGCCATCTCGCTGGTACGTCGGCGTGGTGCCTCCGATGTCGCGGCGGCATGGACCGAGGCCGTCGACGGCCGGGCCGACCCGGCGACCGGCACGATCTGCTCCTGGTAGCGCCTCAGGCCGCTGGAGACTACGGCCCTAACCCGTCACGACGACCGTCGCTGGATCGACGGCGATGTGCGCGCCTTGCTGGGCAAGAAGGGCTTCCCCTTCCGCTTCACCGACCCCGACTTGCGCCGGGAACGCGGCGTCGTGCGGCTCGATCACACCGGTGAAGCTCACTCGGCGGCCCGGTTCCACCTGCTGCGGTGACTCAGCGCCGATCGTCAGCTGCACCCAGAGCTGACCGCGGGCATCGTCCCCGATCCAGAAGCCCTCGTTGGCGCTCACCTCGAGGACGGGAACGTTCTCGGCTGTCACGGGGGCGCCGGAGAGAACCGCCATGTTGGCAGGCGGTGGCAGCAGCGGTTGGCCGTCGTCGGAGCGACGCAGGTCCGCAGGGGGCGAGGTCGTCGCAGGCGCCGCGGGAGCGGCCGCGGGAGGTGGCGGCGCCGGCGCGGGAGGGTCCGCCGGGAGGAGTACGGCGGCCGCGATAGCAGCACCGGCTACCGCTGTTCCTGCGGCGGTGCTTTGCCACGGATGCCGTTTCACGACACCCAGGAGTTGCTCGCCAACCGCTCCAAGAACCGCCCAGGGCCCGACGCCGGCGAGGGCACGCTCACGGCTTAGCAGTGGATCGCTGAGCTCAGAGCAGGTCGCGCAGTTCACCAGGTGATAGCCGGCACGTAGCGCTTCTTGGCGTCGGGTGTCGCCCGCAGCTAGGGCCAGCAGGATGGGTCGACACCGGTTGGTTGGCAGCTCCGCTCGCCGTAGGGCGAGAACGAAGTCCAGGCGCAGCCGGGCCCGGGTCCGGGCGAGCTGGGCGGCTAGCGACCCGGGAGAGTCGCCTCGCCGACTAGCCAGGACGGTCACCGGCTCGTCGTCGAGGACGTGGGCGAGCAGCGGCTCCCGCTGCGGCTCGGGCAGGGCGGATAGAGCCACCCTCAACGCGTCGCGCTCTTCGGCGGCGACAACGAGCTCGTCCGGCCGCCGGGGCTCGGCGCGGTCGATGAGCCGAGGGGCATGGCGCTCCGCGCGGTCGGCATCTCGTGCGCGATTGGCGAGCAGGTTGCGTGCGACCACGATCGCGTACCCGAGCGTCGCGCCTTCGTCGAGTTCGGGCCGCGCGTCCAGCACGCGCGCCAGGGTTTCCTGGACGACGTCCTCTGCTTCGTGCCGATTTCGCGTGTGTGCCCCGACGTACGAGCGCAGCGGGTCGATGAGGTCGAGCACATCGGTCGTGCCGGTCTCGGAAGTCACATCAAAATTCCTGCGTCATGAGGTCGGGACTGGGGTGTCTTCCTAGATGACGAGGTCGAACTCCTCGTCCACCCATCCGAAAGGGATACCCCCTCCATGGACATCGGTAACGCATTGGAAGACGCGCTAGCAACGGTGGTGGCGTTCGTCCCCAAGTTCCTCGCGTTCATCCTGATTCTGATCATCGGGATCATCATCGCCAAGCTGGTCGCCAAGGCGGTGAACGCAGTCTTGGAGAAGGTCGGCTTCGATAGGGCGGTCGAGCGCGGTGGCGTGAAGAAGGCGCTGGACAGGTCCAAGTTCGATGCCAGCGACATCGTCGGCAAGCTCGTCTACTACACCCTGCTGCTTTTCGTGTTGCAGTTGGCCTTCGGTATCTTCGGTCCCAACCCGATCAGCGAGCTGATCACCGCTGTGATCGCATTCCTGCCCAAGCTCATCGTCGCGATCATCATCGTCGTGGTCGCCGCTGCGATCGCGGCCGGCGTGAAGACCCTGGTGGAGGGCACCCTCGGCGGGCTGTCCTACGGCAAGGTCCTGGCCAACATCGCCAGCATCTTCATCCTCTTTCTCGGCGTCGTCGCCGCGCTGGAGCAGGTGGGGGTGGCGACCGCGGTGACCACCCCGCTGCTGATCGCCATCCTGGCCACCGTGGCCGGCGTGATCATCGTCGGCGCCGGCGGTGGGCTGATCAAGCCCATGCAGATGCGCTGGGAGAGCTACCTGTACAGGGCCGAGGAAGAAGCGCCCAAGATCAAGGAGCAGGCGAAGAACGCGCCCATCCCCATGGATCAGGCGAGGAGCGCGGCCGACCGCCTCAGAGACGACGACAGTCTCCGCGTCCGGGCCGGCGCGCACCGTCTCTGAGAGCCACGAACTCCGGCTGTCCCGTGACGGAGGGGCGGGACAGCCGGGCTTTGGCCGCCCACCTGCTGCGACGTGTCCCGAGGAGCGGTGCTCATGAGCCACGTCGAGGAGCCGCAGCCAGAGCTCGTCGTTCTCACCACCGTGCGTGAGGACACGACCGGACAGCGGCAACGTGCCCTGTGGCTGCTCCTCCTGCTGGTCACCGCCCTGGTGCTGGTCGGCCTGTTCGCGCTGTCTCGTCGTGGGGAGATGGTGACCGCTTCTCCTGCGACCTCGCAGGGCGCGGTTACTGCGACCGAACAGCGGCACAGTGGCCGGCTCGTCGCCGGCGAGGTGTCGCTGCTGCCGCTCTCAGCGGCCGCGGACCCCAGCGGAAGTCTCGCCCCTTACAGCGGCCAGCAGGTCAGGGCCGATGCAGTGCTGGTCGAGTCGGTGCCAGCCGACGAGGGCTTCTGGGTCGGTACCAGCGCGACTGACCGCGTCTGGGTCCAGCTCGCGGTGAGCGCGGAGTCGCCGTTCCGGGTGGAGACGGGAGACGCGGTGTCGCTCGTCGGCATCCTCCGTCCCCTGCCGACGACCTTCGCCGAGGACGTTGGCCTCACCCGAGAGGAGGGAGCGCAGCAGCTAGCCGATCAAGGTCAGTACGTCGCGGTGCACGCCGCAGCGGTGCAGCTCAGCTGACTCGTACGACATCAGCCCGTCCCACCCCCACCCGTCCACAGGAGGACGACATGGATTTCGACAACAACCCGCAGGACCTCATGGGTCGCACCGTGTACGGCAGCGACGGCGAGAAGATCGGCACCGCCGGACAGGTGTTCCTCGACGACAAGACGGGCCAGCCGGAGTGGCTGACCGTGAACACCGGTCTGTTCGGCTCGAACGAGACGTTCATCCCCATCCCGGGACTGACTTCCCGCGGCGAGGACGTCGCCGTGGCGTTCGACAAGGAGACCGTCAAGGGTGCGCCGAACGTCGACGTCTCCGGCGGGCACATCGCCGAGAGTGAAGAGGCCGAGCTCTACCGCTACTACGGCCTGGACGACTCGTACAGCAGCTGGCGTGCCGAGTCGACGGAGCGCAGCACCGAGGGGTACGACACCTCTGGTCCGACGACTGACGACGCGATGACCGTCTCCGAGGAGCAACTGCGCGTCGGCACCGAGCAGCGGGAAGCCGGCCGCGTCAAGCTGCGCAAGTACGTCACGACAGAGAACGTCACGCAGACGGTCCCGGTGACGCGTGAGCACGTACGTCTCGAGCGCGAGTCGATCACGGACGCCAATGTGGGCGATGCCTTGTCCGGCCCGGACATGTCCGAGGAGGAGCACGAGATCGTGCTGACCGAGGAGCGTCCCGTGGTCGCCAAGGAGACCGTGCCCGTCGAGCGGGTTCGCCTGGCGAAGGACGTGGAGACCGAGCAGGTCGAGGTGACCGAGCAGGTCCGCAAGGAGAACATCGACGTCGATGACGCGATCGATGTGACCGAGAACCGCCAGACTCGCCGCTAACGGCGGGCCGTTACTGTCGGGAGTTCGCGAGCAGGTAGCCGCCACCAGGCGGTCAGCGCGCTGACCGCCTGGTGGCTGCCTGTCGAGGTGCCTGGTCATTCGGCGCCAGCGTGTCCCGCGGCTCGTCCGCGGTCGTACCGGTCTCAGCATCGCCCTGCGCGGTTTCGGCGCGCCCGGCGGCGTCGGCTGCCCGATCGTGAGTATCGCTCGGTGCCGTGAGTCGACTCTCTCGAGCTTCCTGGGCGTCGTTGCGTGCTCGGGCGCGGCTGCCGTAGTAGCTGAGCACGGTGGTCGCGACGGCGAGGATCGGAACTGCGACGACCGCACCCAGGATCCCCAGCAGTAGCGAGCCAGCGGTCACAGCAAGGACGACACCGAGCGGGTGCACCTTGACGAGCCTGCCCATGACCAGCGGCTGCAGGATGTGCCCTTCCAGCTGCTGGACGGCGATGATGATGCCGAGCACGATCAGCGCGGCGACCAGACCTTCGGTGGCGAGCGCGACGGCGACAGCAATGAAGCCGGCAATGAGGGCACCAACGATGGGGATGAACGCGCCGAAGAACACGATGACGGCAAGTGGGAGCGCCAGCGGCACACCGACGATGGCGATGCCAATCCCGATGAGGACGGCGTCGACGAGCGCGATAATCGCCGTACCCCGCACGTAGCCGGTGAGCGATGCCCAGCCGAGCGCGCTGGCCTCGTGCATGCTCTCGTGCGCGCGGCGTGGGAAGAGGTTGACAAACCAGTTCCAGATCCCGCGTCCATCGTGCAGGAAGAAGATGGTGGTGAAGAGCACGAGGAAGGCGCCGGTCACGACCTCGACCGCCGTTGACGTGAAGCCGATTGCCCCGGACAGCAGCTCACCCTGGTTGTCGCTGATGGCCTGCGTGCCCTGCTCGAGGTAGTCGTTGATCCGGCTGTCGCTGAGTTGCAGCGGCCCCTCGCGCAACCAGGTGCGGACGTCGTCGACACCCTGGGTGAACGCGGTGGCGATTTCGTTCGCCTGGCCGGCCAGCGCACGTCCCAGCAGGGAGAAGATGCCGACAATCAGCGCGATGCTCAGGATGAGCGTGGCGGCGGTGGACAGACCGCGGTTGAGGCCGGTGCGCTCGATCAATCGCCGCAGCGGTACGAGGATCGCGGTCAGCGCTACCGCGACGAAGAGCACGACGAACAGCAGCTCGAGCCTGAGCACGGCGTAGACGACGAGCGCTGCAGCGATCGCGATAACGATGAGCCGCCAGGCCCAGCCGGCCGCGGCCTTGATTTGGGGCGGCACCGAGTCGGTCGAAGGGTTCACGATTACCCATTGTGTCCAACGTGGTGGACCTGGAACCTCGGGGCACACGTTCGGATGCGCCAAACGGCGGGTACCTGTGGCGTGCACTCCTTTGCTTTGATCCGCCGTACGAACGCGAGGACAGCCATGAGCCAGCCGGCGCAGCAGCAGAAGCCCCCCGGCGTCCAGTCGAAGATGACCCCGACGCCGGATTGCGGGGAGGAGACCTACCAGGGCAGCGGGAAGTTGACGGGCAAGGCTGCCGTCATCACCGGCGGCGACAGCGGCATCGGGCGCGCTGTCGCCATCGCGTTTGCCCGGGAAGGCGCCGACGTCCTCATCTCGTACCTCAGCGAGGACGAGGATGCCCGTGACACCGCCGGGTATGTCGAGAAGGCGGGTCAGAAGGCGGTTCTCATCCGCGGCGACATATCCGAAGCCCAGCACTGCCGCGACATCATCGCCAAGGCCGTCGAGGAGTTCGGCAAGGTCGACATCCTCGTCAGCAACGCCGCCCACCAGATGACCTATCAGTCGCTGGACGAGATCCCGGACGACGAATGGGGCTACACCTTCGGACGAACGTCGAGGCGATGTTCCACCTGTGCAAGGCCGCAGTGCCGCACATGTCCGCCGGGGTCGTCGATCATCGGTAGCTCGTCGGTCAACTCCGACATGCCGTCCCCGACGCTGGCCCCGTACGCCGCCACCAAGGCCGCGATCGCCAACTTCACGGCAAGCCTGGCCCAGTTGCTCGGCGACAAGGGCATCCGCGTCAACAGCGTTGCGCCCGGGCCCGATCTGGACGCCGCTCATCCCGTCGACGATGCCGCCGGAGAAGGTGGAGAAGTTCGGCAAGGACACTCCGCTCGGCCGTGCGGGTCAGCCGGCCGAGCTCGCACCGGCGTATGTGCTGCTGGCGTCGGACGATGGCAGCTACATCTCGGGCGCGCGAGTGGCGGTCACCGGTGGGCGCCCCATCCTCTGACAACCCAGTCAGAATGGGCGGGTGGGCGACATCCGTACGGTCGGCTTGGTGCTGCATCCGCGTCGTGATGCGCGCGAGGCAATCGAGAGCATTCTGCGCTGGGCTGCCGACCGCGGCGTCGACGTAGTCGCGCTGCCGGACGAGGTTGCGCGCATCGACGCCACCGCGACCGCTGTTCCCGCCGACGAACTGGCGAAGTGCAGCGAGCTGATCGTGAGCCTCGGTGGCGATGGCACGATGCTGCGCGCCATGCGCCTGACCATCGACAGCGACGTACCGGTCCTCGGCGTCAACCTTGGACGGCTCGGGTTCCTTGCTGAAGTCGACGTGCCGGATCTACCCGCCGCCCTGACCGCCGTCGACGCCCACGACTACAGCGTCGAGGGACGCACGGCCGTGGAGGCTTGTTTCCTCGGGCACAGCAAGATGGCGTTCAACGACATCGCACTGATCCGCGTGCCAGGACACGGCAGCGCAGCTGTCGGATTGCGCGTCGAGGGACAGCCTTTCGTGCGTTACGCGGCGGACGCGGTCGTCGTGTCGACCCCGACCGGATCGACTGCGTACGCGTTCGCCGCTGGTGGACCTATCGTCTCCCCGCGTACGCAGGGGCTGTTGGTCGTCCCGGTTGCGCCGCACTCGGCGTTCAACCGCGCGCTGTTCCTCAGCTGTGATGAGTCATTGACGCTGCAGGTGCTGCCGTCGAGCTCGCGTCTTGTGATCGAGGTCGACGGCGAGGTCGCCGGAGAGGTGTGCGAGGGTGACGAGGTCGACATCGTCGTGCACGTCGACGCCGGCCATGTCGTCCGGCTGGGCCGGACCACGTTTTACGAGCGAGCCCGGCGCAAGCTCGGGCTCACCGGCAGCACCCAGCTGGGCTGACACAATCGTGGCGCGAGAGGATTGATCATGAGTGAGACACCCGGGGTCGACGACGTGATGTCTGCTCCCGGCCCGCCCGAGGTGACCCGCGACCGTCGCGACCACGGCGGTGCGCCGTCCCATCCCGATGACGATGCGCTCGCCGAGCGGACCGAGCAGGAACGCGTCGACGCCGGGCTCATCGACTACGACCCCGACGACGTCCCGCCCGCGACCGATGACCCAGTGCCGACCGACGTGACCGAGACCGACGTCTATCAGGAGGAGCTCACCGAGGCGCGGCGCGAGTCCAAGGCAGGCGAGGTATTGCTCGAGGACGGGGTCGAGGACATGCCGCCTACGTCGTACGACCGCAGCTGAGTCGCGACAGTGTCCGGCTACACCGCGACCGGCAAGCAGATCGTCCTCAACGCAGGCGGCTACACCGCGACCGTGGTGTCCGTTGGTGCGGGTTTGCGGCTGCTGGCGTACGAAGGACGGCCGCTGCTGTCCGGGTACGACGCCGACCAGTTACCGCCGGCTTCGCGCGGCATCGTTCTCGCGCCGTGGCCGAATCGCATCGGCGACGGTCACTACCGCTTCGCCGGCACCGAGCATCAGCTGCCGATCACCGAGGTCGCGCGTGGCAACGCGATGCACGGCCTGGTGTTTCCGATCGAGTGGCGTGTCGTCGAGCAGACGGAGTCGAGCGCGCTGCTGGCCCTACGGCTGCAGCCGACGCGGGGCTACCCGTTCCGGCTGGACCTGCAGATCGCGTACGAGCTCAGCGAGGGGGGACTGCGCATCACGCTGGAGGCGACGAACTCCGGCCCGACCGATGCGCCCTACGGCTGCGGCGCGCACCCGTACCTCACCGCGGGGACGACGACGGTCGATGAGTCGGTCCTGGAGTTCGCGGCCGAGGAGCGGCTCGAGGTCGACCAGCGGATGCTGCCGGTCGATCGTCTTCCGGTCCCCGGGACGCCGTACGACTTCAGTGCGGCCAAGGCGATCGGTGAGCTCACCATGGACACCGCATTCACCGGGCTCAGCTACGACGACGACGGCATCGGCCGCGCGACGCTGACGAACCCGGAAACCGACGACGGCGTCCAGCTGTGGTGGGACGCCACGCATCGCTGGGTGCAGCTCTACACCACGGATCGCCCGGACCCAGCGCAGAACCGCGTGGCCCTCGCCATCGAGCCGATGACCTGCCCGCCGGACGCGTTCCGGTCCGGCGTCGACCTGATCACGCTGGCGCCCGGCGAGACCCACCGCAGCGCGTGGGGCATCACCGGGATGGGCTAGGAGGCCCCCCTCTCGACTTGTCCGAATGTCATGGCGCCCAGGTTCATGGCGTTCGGACAACTCGTGCGAGGGGTCATCGAACCAGAGAGTTGTACTCGGGATGTCGCTCGATATAGCTGCGGACGAAGGGACACTGCGGTACGACCTGCAACCCCTGGTCGCGCGCGTAGTCGAGCCCGGCTCGAGCCAGCTCCGAGCCCACGCCCTGCCCTTCGAGCTCGTCGTCGACGCTGGTGTGCAGGAACGTGATGACGCCGCCGTGCTGCCGGTAGGCGAGCTCACCACCAAAGCCGTTCACCTCTGTATGGAAGCGGGACTGCACAGGATCGTTTCGTACGACGACGTCAGGCACGGTCGTCTCCTCACTCTCGATTTGTTGGGTCAGCCGTCGGCGCCGGGCAGCCGGACCAGCAGCCGTCCATCGTCGTCGATTCGGGCATCGAACGAGGGCTGCGGAGCGGTCGCGGGGCCGTGGACGACTTCGCCGTCACGCAACCGGAAGACGCTGTCGTGCCACGGGCACACGATGCACGCCTCGCCGTCCTCCGTCCGGAGCTCTCCCTCGTGCAGGGGACCGGACAAGTGGGCGCACCGGTCGGAGAGAACGTGCACCGTCTCCCCGTCCCGGATCGCGACGAGCGGCACGGTGCCGAGCTGCAGTTGCGTAGGCGTGCCGTCAACGAGGTCGTTGATGGAACCGACGTCGTGCCAGCCCTCCGGGATGATGTGCGGGATCTCCTCGGCGTGGTTGGTGCCGGCCGCCTGCCGGTAGCCCAGGTGGCCGCCGAGCACGCCGCCGACACTGACGGCGCCAAAGCCGAGGTACGCGAGCGTGCGACCGCGCATGCGCCCGCCCCGCAACCGAGCCAGGAGCGACGCGCTGTAGAAACCAACCGCGACGAGATTGGCCGCGGCGTGCACGACGCCGACCCGGCGCTGCTGATGGTGAGTCGCCGCCCAGTCGACGAGACCGGCGACAGCGGCAGGGAGCGCGGCGGCCAGGCCGGTCGCGATCAGCACGCCAGACGCTCGTCGGGCGCCGGGCAGGAGGTCGAGGACGGCCGCACTGGTCCACGCCCCGACCGGGACCTGGACCAGCACCGGGTGGAGCGGGTGTCCGGCCGGGACACCGTGCAGAACGTCACGAGCCGCTTGCGGCACGGTGGTCTGCACCGCGTTGACGACGACCTCGATGTACGGGTCGAGAACAGACAGCTCCTCGAGGCGAGGAATGGCGGTGAAAGGGGCAACGGTTCCCGGCATGGCTGCGCCCTACCCGCGGGAACGCACCGTCATTCGCACGCGACGCGAAAGAGCCGGCCACGCGTCGGCGGCCGGCTCTCTCGATGACTGCTGACTAGCTGAACGACGAAGTGGATCCCGATGAACTGCTGCTGCGCTTGGCCCCGGACTTGGCGTCGTCGGCTGCCTTCTGCCCTGATTCCTTCGCTTGGTCCTGGACCGAGGTCGCGGCGGACGAGGCCGAGTCCTTGAGCGACTGCGCAGCCTCTTGTGCCTTCGGCTGCAGGTCGTCCTTGACGTCGCTCACCACCTGCTGAGCCTGCTCCTTGGCCTGGTCCACCAACGGCTGTGCCTTCTCCTTGACCTGGGTCGCCGCCTGCTGCTCGACGCGACTCGAGGGGATGAGCGTGCTCACCAGCCAGCCGACGCCGAAGGCGATGACACCGGCGGCCAGCGGGTTGCCTTCGGTGCGCTGGCGCAGCATCTGTGGCGCGTCGCTCACGCGGTCGCCAACAGTCGACGCCGCCCCGCTCGCCCGATCCGACAGGCTCCCACCGCTCTTGGCGTAGTCGTCGCCGTATGCACCAGTGCCGTACGGTCTTTCATCCGATCCACTTCCCATGATCCTGTCCTTCGTATTGGAGACCCAATTCTTCGCGCCCTCGACGCGGCGCTCAACAACCCGGCTGGGAGTGACCTTGTCGGCCAGGGCGTCGACGTTCTGGCCGAGGTTTCGGCGGGTCTCTTCGATCTCACGTTCTAGCTGTTCCGGGTCTTGAGCCATTCCACGTCCTCCTTCACGGTCTCGACGGTGCGATGCGGTGTCGGGTCTACAGCCTTCAGCCGGTTGCGTCCGATGACGAACAGCACCGCACCGATGATTGCCCAGATCAGGGCGACGATGAGGGCTGCCCAGCCGGCGTCGATGGCCGAGTCCAACAGGTAGAGCAGGGTGAACGACAGGAACAGGGCGACCATCCAGCCGGCCAGCCCGGCACCGCCGAGCATGCCGGCCGCCTTGCCTGCCTTGCTGACTTCCTGCTTAACCTCGACCTTGGCGAGGTCGAGCTCCTGGCGCATCAGCGTCGAGAGGTCCGAGGCAATGCCTGAGACCAGCTCCCCGACGCTCTGCTCAGAGTTCGGAGGCGGAGACATCGCTTCAGACATTCGGTCCTCCCTCCTGGGTGGGACGGCGCGCACCCTCGCTCTGCCAGGGATCGCTGCTGTCCTCGTTGGGGTAATCCGCGCCGCTGGGGTTGTCGTCAACGTTGCCGCTGTCCGAAAGTCCCGAGTCGGACACCGTGGTATCGGAGACGTCTGCGTCAGATCTGCCGATGTCTGGCTGCTCAGACACCGCTGCCTCCCTGCGTGGAGCGGCGGGTGTCATCGTCCTGCCAGGGGTCGCCGGT
Source organism: uncultured Actinomycetota bacterium (assembly GCA_963801015.1). Taxonomy (GTDB): domain Bacteria; phylum Actinomycetota; class Actinomycetes; order CAWDCV01; family CAWDCV01; genus CAWDCV01. Next base: position 1,701,246 of record CAWDCV010000002.1, read on the forward strand.
GCCCTGGTCCGGGTACGCCGCCGTGCTCGTGGCCGCGTCCTCTGCGCCTGCGTCGTACGTCGTGGTCGTCTCGTCGTACAGGGGGGTTGCAGCGACGTCGCCTGCGGCATAGGTGCCGGTCGTGGCGTATGCGCTACCGGTTCCGGTACCGAGGTCGGATCCGACCGTGCCGGCGCCGCTGTAACCGGTGGTGTAGTCACCGGTCAGTGTCGAGGACGGGGAGGTCCGGTACCGGTACTGGCTGGCGCGTGACGAGGACGAATCTCCCGAGGTCGCACCTTTGACCAGCCGGCCGACGACGAAGCCGGCAGCGAGGCAGCTCAGCAGAAACACACCCGGCCGCTGGCGGGCGAAGCCGCGGACATCGTCGAGGATGTCCGCCGGCTCCCGGCTCTCGAGCCAGCCGGCCAGGCGTTCGGTCTGCTGGGACGCCTGACGTACCAGTTCACCCGTCGGCCCGCTGGGGGCGCCGCCGCCCTCCTGCATGGTCCGCAGGTCGCTGGCGACCGAGCGCAGCTGACCGGCAGCGCGATCCTTCTGTCCGGAGGCCTGCGTGCTCACCGTGCTGCGCGCATCGGTCAGCAGGTTGCGGCCCTGCTCCTTGGCCTCCTGGGCCACGCCCTTGGCTTGTTCGGTCGCCGTGGAAGCGACATCACTTGCATGTTGCTTGGTGCTCGACGCCACCTCGCTGCCGCGATCGGTGAGGCCGGTGTCCGACTGTGTCATGAGTTCCTCGATCTCCTTTCTGAGATACGGATTCGGGTACGGAACGTTCAGGGGCCGGACGAGATGGCCTCGACAAGTTCGCCAACGCTTTCTTCCGGCAGGTTCTTGGCAACGTCCCCCTGACTGACGATGCCGATCAGGCTGTGGCCGTCGATCACGGGTAGCCGTCGGACCTTGTGGTGCGCCATGGTGCGGAGGATCTCCTCCACGGGGTCGTCTGCGCCGATGGTGACCGGCTTTCCCTGGCCAAGTTCGCCGGCGTGCATCTCAGAGGGATCCTTCCCTTCTGCGACGCATCGAACCACGATGTCGCGGTCGGTAATCATTCCTTTGAGGCGATCATCGTCGCCGCAGATCGGCATCGAGCCGATGTCAAGATCACGCATCTTGCGAGCTGCGGCGACCAGGGTCTCGTGCTCCCCGATGCACTCTGCTCCGCTCGTCATGATCTCTCGCGCGGTGGCCATCCCCGTTCTCCTTCCCGAGACCGTTATGGATCTGTCGGCGTGGATTCCCCGGGGCAACGCAGTCCTAACACCTGAGAGGCGTAGGTTTCCGAAAGAAAGGGCCCGGTATCCCGCGGCTCGACGAATCAGGAGGGGTTCATGACCATCGAAGGCATCATTGGGGCCATCATCATTGGCCTGATCATCGGCGCGCTGGGACGCCTCATCGTCCCCGGCAAGCAGAACATCCCGATCTGGCTAACGATCCTCGTCGGCATCGTCGCGGCGCTCATCGGCTCGTTTATTGTCGGGTCGCTTCGGGACACCGACGGCATCGACTGGGTGGAGCTCCTCGTGCAGGTATTGCTGGCCGCGGTCGGCGTCTACGCGGTTGCAGCGCTGCGCGGACGGAACCGTTCGCTCTAGCTGCTTCGCGCGGCAACGGGCCGGGTACCCAAGCGGTGCCCGGCCCGCGTGCTGCCTAAGCCGCGTTGGAGCTAGGCAGGCGAATCCGGGTCCCGGCGCTGTGCGCGCGCCTGCTGCTCCCGCGCATCAAGGTCGGCGGCTCGTTCCGGGGTCGGCGCTGTACCGCCAAGCCGAGCAGGCAGCCACCACGTGTCAGTCGCGTCGCGCGGCCGATCTCCGTACTCCTCCTGCGCCTGATGGAGCAGCTTCTCCATGCGCTCGTACAACACCTGCGTCACGTCGTCGACGGTGTTGCGAGAAGTTGGCAGCGGCTCGTCCACATACACCGAGATCGGCACTGCGGGACGGATCATCCGGCGCGGGCGGTCTTTGGTCCAGACGCGCTGTGAGCCCCAAATGACGGTGGGCAGCAGGGGTACGCGGGCGGCCGTGGCCATCCGGACGGCGCCCGACTTGAACTCTTTCAGCTCGAAGGAGCGGCTGATCGTCGCCTCGGGGAAGACTCCGACGATCTCTCCGGCGCGCAGCGCCTGCAGCGCCGCTCGGTACGACGCCGCCCCCGCGGCGCGGTCGACCGGGATGTGGTGCATGCCGCGCATCAAGGGCCCGGAGACGGGATTGGTGAACACCTCCTGCTTGGCCATGAAGCGCACCAGCCGCCCGGCGGGCAGCACGGCGAACCCAGCGTAGGTGAAGTCCATGTAGCCGATGTGATTGATGGCCATGACCGCGCCGCCGGTGCGCGGCACGTTCGCTTCGCCTTCCACCCGAAAGCGCAGGCCCTGAACACTAAACAGCAGGCGAGCCGCCGCAATCACTGACGGATAGACGCGGTCGGCCACCGCCGCAACCTACCGTGCAGCCCCGGTCTAGACGGGTGCCAGGGCGCGGTCGATCGCGTTCAGCGCCGCGGCGATCGCCTCGTCTCCGCTCATCGTCGTTCCGAGCGTCCGCGCAGCGCCTGCTGCACCCGGACCGAGACGCTCCCCAGCGGCGGCAACCGCATGCTGCACGTGCTCGGCCTCGCCGCGACCTGTCGGCGGCAGGTTCGCCGTGACCACGCCGTACAGCGTCATGGCATCGGCGTCCACCCCGACCCGGACCAGCAGCGGCACCAGCCCGCGTAGGACGACCCAGACCAGCGCGCGACTACCGCTGTTCCTGAGCCGCTCGAGTGCGTCCCTCGTGGCCGTGAGCGCGGTGGTCGTGTCGCCGATGCGGCCGCGCAGGGCCACAGCGCGTACGAGCGCGGATGCCTCGGTGAGTGGGTTGTCGACGGCGGCCGCGACCTCACGGGCCTGGTCCCACAGCGCGATGGCGGCTTCTGGATCGGCTCCGGCACGCGCTCGTCCAGAGGTGTACAGGGCCCACGCTAGGCGGCTGGGGACGCCGTGGTCCCCGGCAAGCGCAAGGGCCTCGTCGGCGGTTGCCGCTGCAGCTTCTGTCCGCCCGGCGTCGGTGTGCGTGAGCGCAGTCGCGCCCAGCGCGTCAATGACGGCGCCGGGCAGGTCGTGCCGGCTCGCGAGGGCACGCTGCTCGTCAAACACGGCGACTGCATCGTCGAACCGTCCCTCGAATAGCGCGACGTTGCCGAGGGCGTGCAAGGCCAGATTGAGGTGCGGATCATCCGGACCCGTCGCAGCGTTCAGTGCGCGCCTCGCCCGCTCGACGGCGCCGGCGAGGTCGCCGCGCAACCAAGCAGCGTTTGCGGCCGAACCAAGGACCGCCGGGAGCAGCGGGTGATCAGCGGAATCCGGGAGTGCTGCGGCGACGTCAGCCCACAGCAGCATCTCGTGCCGCATCTGATGCTGGGCGAAATCGTGCAGCGCCGCCGACAGCCGCAGCGCTGTCTCCGCGCCGATCGAGGCGCCTCGATCCCGTGCCCACACGTGTGCGGCCCGCAGGTCGTCGACGTCGGACGCCAACCGTCGCATCCACGCGCCCTCGGCCGGGCTCTCGATGCCGGAGGCTGCGACCTGGGCGATATCGGCCATGTGCAGGGCATGGGCCTGCGCCCACCGCGGCTGCTCGCCGCGCTCGACGAGTCGTTCCTCGGCGAAGTCACGCAACGTCTCCAGGATGCGATGCCGTACGTCGCCGTCCACCGGCATGTCCCTGTCATCCCCGATGTGCCCACTGGATACGACCATGGACTTCTCGACCAGCTCCGCGAGCAATCGGCCAATCTGGCGCGCGGGGACGGCACGATCACCGCAGACGACCTCGGCGCGCTCCAGCGAGAATCCACCGACGAAGATCGACAACCGCTCGAACAGCCGCTGCTCCGGCTCGTCCAGCAGGCGATACGACCAGTCGACCACCGCCCGCAGGCTGCGGTGCCGCTCGTCAGCGGTGCGGCGGCCACGGTCGAGGAGGTCGAGCAGGCCGCCCGATGCGCGGTCGCTCACGACCTCGATGCCCAGCGTCGACGCCCGGGCAGCGGCCAGCTCGAGCGCGAGCGGGAGCCCGTCGAGCCGGGTACACAGTGCGGCTACCTGATCGAGATCGGACTCGGGAGTCGACGTCGACGGGCTGGCGCTCGACAGCCGGTCGAGGAACAGACGTACGGCTGGGGCGTCCAGGGCGGGCGTCGACGCCAATGGCCGGAGGGCGACCACCTGCTCGCCATCGATTCCGAGTCGTTCGCGGCTGGTCGCGACGACGGCGATGTCGGGGCAGGCGGCGATCAGGGTCTCGACCAGGTGCGCTGTGGCGTCGAGGACGTGCTCGCAGTTGTCGAAGACGACGAGCGCGCGCCGGTCGTACAGCGCGGTGATCAGGCCGTCCTCGACAGGTCCACGGCCGAGATCGTGGATGCCGAGGGCGTCCGCCACGGCGTACGCCACCGCGCCCTCGTCGCGGACGGCAGCGAGGCCCACCCACTCGACGCCGCCCGCGAATGCGCCGCCGTGCCGGCGCGCCACCTCGGCGGCCAGCCGCGTCTTCCCGGCGCCCCCCGGCCCGAGCAGGGTGACGATGCGGGCGTCACCCAGTCCGGCGGTGACGGTTGCGAGCTCCTCGTCCCGGCCGACGAAGGAGGTGCGCGGGGAGGGGACTCGTTCCGCGCGGCGGGGGCCCCGATGCGCGGTGGCGGGCGGCGGCTCTGGTGGCGACGTGAGCTCCGCGTCGAGCGCCTGGCGCAGGACCGCCTGCTGCACGGTCCGCATGGCCTCCGACGGCTCGAGGCCGAGTTCCTCGTCCAACCGCTCGCGGTAGGCACGGAACACCGACAGCGCCTCCGCATGCCTGCCGACCCGGTACAGCGCGCGCATCAGCAAGGTCGGTGGCCGCTCGCGCAGCGGATGCTCGGCGGCGAGCGCCTCGAGCGTGGCGATCGCCTCCTGAGCTCCGGAAGGTCCGGTGGCCAGGAGCGCCTCGGCGCGATCCTCGCGGGCGGTGACGCGCAGTTCTTCCAGCCGTACGGCCTCAGGGCGGGCGAATTCGTCCGCGAACTCGGCGTACGCGGGGCCGTGCCACTGGGCCAGAGCCTCGTCGAACAGCCCGACGGAGGGCGCGGGCCCAGGCTCTGCGCGTGCGGCGGCGATCAACTGCTCGAAGCGAACGGCGTCGACGGCGGCGTCCGGAATGCTCAACCGATAGCCCACCGGACCGGCCTCGATTGGTGCGCCGATCGGCTTCAGCGTCTCCCGCAGGCGAGAGACGTGGCTCTGCAGCGAATTGCGCGCGGAGGTGGGCGATTCCTCCCCCCACAGCGCTGTCACCAGGTCGTCGACGGGGACGACCGTCCCATGGCTCATGATCAGCCGGGCGAGGAGAGCGCGCTGCTTGGGGCTCGCGACGTCGACGATCCGGCCCGCGGAGAGGACTTCGAGCGGGCCGAGCACCCGGAACTCCATAGGCGCTCGCTCCCCACCGACCGTCGGTGTGGGCAGTCTCCCGCCCGATCTTGGATCGAGGCAAACGCAAACCCGGCCTGTCCCGCCAACGCCCGATGCTGCTGGCTAGTCCCCGCATGGAGCCGGCGATGCGCATTCCACCGGCGCCCAGGTCACGGAAACGCCGGTGGATCGCGCAACGACTGATCAGGTGCGCGCCTAGCCGGGCCGTGGGTTCCGCTCTCAGGACGGCGGGATCTGCGGCTTCGCACGGCGCAGGCCCACTCTCACCGCCGATTCCGACGCCAAACTGGGCCTGCGACGTGTGAAGGTGACACCAGGCGGCCTACGGGATCGGGACCCCGCTTCACAACACAGAGAAGCGTCGCTGCCGTCATCAGGCGTTAGGCGCTGGCGTCGTTGTCGGGGTGGAAAACCCCGGCCTCCAGTGGCTCCTGGTGCTGGAGGCCGGGGTCGCTGGGGGCGTGCCGCTGCTGGTCGATCGCGGCGAGCACGCTGTCGAGGATGTTGGCCGGGGGAGATGCCCACATCGCTTCCTGAACGAGGAGGTCGCCCAGGTCGACAGACTGGCGGTGCTCGGGACGGGGGACTGGCTCGTCCGGCATTCTCATGGGCGCTCCTCGCCGTGTCGTGCGCCGTGCCCCCGTGTCAGCTTCTACGTGACAGCACCGAGAATGGTTCACGCCGCCAGGTGCTCGAGCCGCACCGCGAGGTGATGGTGCGCCCGGTGTGAGCGCGACTTCACCGTGCCGAGGGGGACGCCGAGCCGGGCCGCGATATCGCTGTGCGTGCGGCCCTCGAAGTACGCCAGCCGCAGCACTTCCTGCTCGTCCGGCGGCAGCTCGTCCAGCGCCCGGCGCAGTTCCCACGCCTCCCAGGTGCTCTCGAACGACACCGGCAGAACCGATGAGTCGACGTCATCCTGGTCGCCGGTGGGTCGTACGCGCGACTCGCGGCGCAAGATGTCGATCGCCGTCCGTCGGGCGATCGCGTACAGCCACGGGCTGATCGGCCGTGTCGGGTCAATCGTCGCCGCCGCCTGCCAGGCCTTGACGAAGCTTTCCTGGACGCAGTCACGCGCCCGCTCCGAGTCACGCAGCACGCTCATGGCGACCGTGTACAGCGGACGCGAGTACCGGGTATAGAGCTCGGTAACCGCATCGTGATCACCTGCCGCGAAACGCGCCACCAGCGCGCGCTCGTCCGCCGATCGCTCCGGCGCGAGTCGATTCTTGCGATGGCCTCGGCCTACGTCCGTTGTAGTCGAGGCCCCGGTAGTGCGTAGCACGTGTCCTCCCCGGTCGTGCCAAAGGGCTCCGGGAAGTGAGCTTCATCGCACCCGCGTGCAGCGCACGTGCAGCTCACGTGAAGCGCTTCACATGCAGCCGCCAGCGCCACCTGCACGTCGTGTAGATCGTCGTGAAAATGGGCCCGCTCGTAGTCGTGCAGGATTCACACGACGATCTACACAACCGGTGGGAGCGGGGCCGGATCGCGTCAGCGGGTGCGGCGGCGGCGGTAGGCCGCGACGTTCACGCGGTTGCCGCACGTCTGTGGGTCGCAGTAGCGACGATTGCCCGCCTGCGACCGGTCGTAGAACGCGCGCCCGCAGCCTTCGGCGGCACAGACACCTAGTCGGCCGACGCCTCCGCGCGACACCAGAGATGCCAGAGCCACGGCGGCATCTGCCATGACCGCGTCGCTGACCGAGGTGTTCCCCGACGTCATCGACAGCTCGGCCTGCCCGTCATCATCGGTGACCAGAACTGGGCGAGCATCGCTGCGTTCGAGGAACAGCGTGATGAGGCGAGCTGCGTCGTCGAAATCGGGCTGCAGAAAGAGCCGGCGCAGCTCGCCTCGCATCCAGCGCAACGTGGCCAGGTCGAGGGCGTCGAGCTCGTCGACGGCGTAGTCGAGGCCGTACAGGAGATCCCGCGCAGCTGCCAGCGCCGACGCGTCGTCACGACCGGAAGCCTCGAGGTCGTCGCGGTTGGCGAGGTCGACGACGAGGTCCAGCAGGGCGTCCGACCGTGGCGTCAGCGTGCCGCTGCCGATGATGCTGATCACCAGGGGAAACCTCCTTGGCACAGGCTATCCCCTGGCTCCCGACCCGGCGCGAGTCGTTTGGGAACGAACCCGATGTGTTACGCAAGCCGCGGGTCGAGCGCATCCCGCAGCCCGTCACCCGCGAAGACGAATCCGAGCACGGTCAGCACCACGGCGAGCGACGGGAACAGCCACAGGTAGTCGTTGGAGCCAACGAAGCTGCGACCGACCGAGATCATGTTTCCCCACTCGGGGACGTCTGCCTTGACGCCGACCCCGAGAAACGACAATGACGCTTCCGCGACGACCGCCACGCCGACGCTGAACGTCGCGAAAACGAGCACGGGGGCAAACGAGTTCGGGAGGACATGCCGACTCACTAGTCGCCAGCCGCCGGCGCCGAGTGCTCGCGCCGCCATCACGTAGTCGGACTCGCGCACGGACAGGATCGACGAGCGCTGCAGCCGAGCTACCGTCGCCCACGAGAAGATGGCGAGCGACAGCACCACCGGCAGGATTCCCCGGCCGAGAACGAGAATGATGACGATCGCGCCGATGAGCAGTGGGAAGGCGAAGAACACGTCGGCTATCCGCATGATCGCGGAATCGGTGCGGCCGCCGTACCACCCAGACAAGGCCCCGAGCGTCACACCGATGATCGTGGCGATGATGATCGAAGCGAGTCCGACGATCACCGCGATACGGGAGCCGTAGATCAAGCGCGAGAGCTGATCACGTCCCAGCGGATCGGTACCCAGCCAGTGTTCCCTCGAGGGTGGCGCCAGCGTGTTGGCAAGGTCCTGGTCGTACGGGTCGTAGGGCGCGAGCAGTGGGGCGAATGCAGCGGTCATCAACAGGACGAAGATCATGACGAGGCCGAGCAGGGCCAGCTTGTTCTCGGCGAAACGACGCCAGACCTCACGCCAGGAGCTCGCCGCAGGCGTGACATCGACTGGTGCGCCGGCCTCGGCGGTCGATTGAGCCGTGACTTCCTCGGTCTTGAAGTCGGTCGTCATTGCAATCGAATCCTCGGGTCGAGGGCGGCGTAGGCGAGGTCGACGAACAAGTTCAGCAAGACGAAGATGAGGACGCCGTACGTCACCACGCCGATGATGATCGGGTTGTTCTGCTGCTGAATGGCGACCACAAGCGCGAGCCCGATGCCATCCCAGTTGAAGATCGACTCGGTGATGATGGCGCCACCGAGCAGGGCTCCGAACGAGATGCCGAGATACGTCAGGACTGGAATCACGGAGTTACGCATGACGTGCTTGAGCACGACGCGACTGCGTGCCAGCCCCTTCGCCGTGGCCGTTCGGACGTAGTCGGCGCGCAGCGTCTCCAGCATCGTGCTGCGCATGAGGCGCGCCACCAGCGCCGCGTCGACCAGCGCGAGGGTCAGAGCCGGCAGGATGTACGACGCGAACCCATCGTTCATGCCGAACAGCGGCAGCCACCCGAGCTGTACGGCGAAGATGTTCTGCAGCAGCAACCCGATGACAAACGTCGGAAAGCCGATCGCGCACGTCGTCAAGATGGTGACCACGACGTCGGTGAGGCTGTATCGCCGCAGCGCTGCAATGATTCCCGCGCTGAATCCGATGATCACGTCGAAGGTGATCGCGACGACGGCCAGCTTGGCGCTGTTCACGAATTTGGGGGCGAGCACCTCGCTGACCGGGCGGCGCTGGGTGTAGTCCTCGCCGAGGTCGCCCCGCAGTGTGCGGAAGACGTAGTTGCCGTACTGCACGACGAGCGGGTCATCCAACCCGTACCGCTCGCGCAACTCCGCGACGACTGCGGGGTCACGAACCCGATCGCCGCCGAGCGAGCCCACCGGGTCGCCGGGCAGCAGGAACAGACAACAGAAGAGCACCAGGGTGGCGCCGAGCACGACGAGCACGAGCTGGAAGAGCCGGCGGGCGATATACCTACCCATGGAGTCCTCCTCAAGGAACAGGACTCGTGGAAGCGGCAGCGCCTTGGGAGGCAGGAGCTCTCACCGCCGCTTCCACGGTCCTGTGGCTTCGGTCGAACCGAGAATGTGTTGGCGGGATCAGCCAGAGCCGGCCTTGAGGCTGATCCGGTCGAGCGGCACCTCCTCGAAGAAGTCGAGCTTGCCGCCACTGAACTTGGATGAGTCGAACAGCCGGAAGGCGCTGCGGTTCCACAGCGGGATCAGCGCCATGTCCTCCATGGCGACCTGCTCGGCCTGCTGCAGCAGCTCGATCCGTGCAGCTCGATCCGTCGTCCCTGACGCCTCGCTGAGCAGGGCGTCGAACTCGGGGTTGCTGTAGCGGCTGCGGTTGTCACCGACGACACGCCCGCTCTCGTCGCGGTTGATCGACTCGGTGGACAGCAGCGGGAACAGGAAGTTCTGCGGTGTCGGGTAGTCGGCCCCCCACGCGAAGCGGAACAGTCCGGTTGCGCCCGGGTCCTGCTGCGAGTCGAGGAACTGCGTGAACGGCGTCCCCTGGAGGTCGACCTGCCAGCCCAGGGTCTCCTGCAACTGCTGGCCGACAGCCTGCACCCACTCTTCGTGGCCGGCGCCGGTGTTGTACTGCAGTTTGATGGTCGAGCCCGACGGGAGACCGGCCTGCTCTGCGTACTGCTGCGCCTGCTCGGGGTCGTGCTCGGCGCAGGACTCGCACAGGCCTTGCTGGTAGGCATCGGTGAAGACCGGCGGGACGATCGTCGTCGACTCCGTGTAGAGCCCTTGCAGAACGCTGTCGATGATCGCCTGGCGATCGATGGCGTAGGAGATCGCGAGGCGCGCCTCGAGCGTGCCGGTGGGCCCGGCGTCGTCGATCGGCAGCAGGAAGTTCATGCCATTGGTCTGCTGCTCGATCCACTTGTCCTCGGGCTCGTACCGCTCCTTCGCTGCGGACAGCTGGGGCGTGGGCATGCGGGCCCAGTCGAACTGACCGGACTGGAAGCCCTGGTACTCGAGCTCCACCGCGTTCGCCGGGTTGAGGATGGAGATCTCCACTCGCTCGAGCGTCGGCTTCGGCTCGAATGAGTAGGCGTCGTTCGGCACCAGCGTGATGCTGGTGTTGTGCTGCCACGGCTCGGCCATCTGGAACGGCCCATTGCCGATGGGCATGTCGTTGTACTCCGCGTTGTCGGCCTCGCCCGCCGTCGACGGCACCGGGCTCATTACCGTGTGCGTGGTCTTGGTGTCGAACTCGCAGTCGGGCGCCGCCATGGCGACGATCAACGTGTTGTCGTCAGGGGCTGACAATCCCGAGAACGTGGTAGAAGTGCCAGCCTGAAGTTCTGCGAAGCCGGCGATCCCGGCCATGTGATACGCCACGTCGGAGGCCGCGCTGCCCTTCGCTGCCCGCGTCATGCCGGCGATGAAGGACTCTGCGGTGACCACTTCACCGTTGCTGAACGTCGTCCCCGGCTGCAGGTTGAACGTCCACTGCGAGCAGTCGGCGTTGGTCTCCCACTGCGTGGCCACCCCTGGTTGGAGCTGCGATTCGTCGTCCACGCGGGTCAGGCCAACGAACATCTTGTGTGTGACCTGCTGACCTTCCGACTCTTGGGAGTTGTACGGATCGATGGCGGTCGGTTCGGTGATGCCGAATCGGAAGACGCCACCCTCTTGGCTGCCGCCCTCCTCGCCAGGCTGTGGGGAGGCGGAGTCGCCGCCACCACACGCCGTGAGCAGGAGGGCGCTGGCGGCCAGCCCAGCCGCGCAGCGCGTCGATCGTCCGTGCCAGGTAGGTGCCATGCTGTCTCCCGCCCTCGCTCGACGGCGACCCTGATGTCGCTCCTGTAAGGCACTCAATCCTTTGAACGCCTTTGGCGCAAGTGGCAGTGGCCGGATCGTTACTCGCGCGTGCTGGGCCGTCCTCGGCAAAGACCAGTTGTCCGAACGTGCTCGCGTTCTGGGACGGGCGCGTTCGGACAGGTCGAACGGAGGGGCGGCAGGCCAGCTACATTTGGCGGCGCGCGAGCTCGTAGAGGGCGACCGCGTAGGCCATCCGCGGGCTGCGGTCGACGGTGAAGTCGAGATCGCGCCGCCGGCGGAAGCCCATCCGGCGGTACAGGAGCTGCGCTTCCTCCATCTGGGGCGCCGTCGTCAACACCGCTTCGTCCAGGCCCATGTCCGCCGACCGGCGCATGCACTCCTGCAGCAGCGCCCGGGCCACCCCCCGACCACGCGCCGCCGCCCGTACGGCCAACGCCGAGATCTCGCCGCGGACCGGGCTGGCCAGCTCGGCAAAGGGGTTGCGCGCCGTGACGAGCGCGACCGTGCCGAGCAGCGTCGGCGTCGACAGCTCCTCCGCGATGAGCAGCCCGCCCACAGCGACCTGTAGGCGCACACCGTCGATCGTTGGTGCCCGATCTGCCCGGATCAGACCCTCGCCGACGTAGACCTCACGCAGCAGCGTGGCCACCGGCTCCACGTCCTGGACGGCCGCGTCTCGCACCGTGAAGTCGTCGAAGTTGCGCGTTCCCCGGGCAAGGCGCGGCGCCCGCGGCTGGCCGTCGGAGCTGCCCGCTCGCGCGTTGGAACGCCGCATCTCCCGCTCGCCTCCCGCGCGGGTCCGCCGATCAGCGGGTCGGCCACCGCGGTCGGGTCCCCGTGTTCGCGATCAGCCGTGCGGGCATGGCGGAGGGCCCGCGGGCGCAGAATCGCACGTCAGCGGCATTCTTGCCTAGGGCTGGGACGCCTGCTGCGGCCACATCGTTATCCACCGTGCCCCTAGCATCCCCCTAGCAATTCGAACGGTTTCGCCTTCGGGACACTCGGAGTACGCCGTGCGCTTTCGTTTGACCCCACAGGAGACGAGCTTCTATCCGATGTTCGTCCAGGCGGCGGACAACATCGTCGCCGCGGCCAAGCTCCTCGACGAGCTCTTCAGCCAGGACGTCAACGACGCGCTGGTCGAGAAGATGAGGGACATCGAGCACCAGGGCGACGACGTCACGCACGACATCATGCGGCGACTCAACTCCACCTTTGTTACGCCATTCGACCGCGAGGACATCTACTCGCTGGCGAGCCGGCTGGACGACATCGTGGACGCCATGGAGGAGTCGGTCGATCTCGTCGTCCTCTACAAGCTGCGCGTCCTGCCGCCCGAGATGGCCGATCAAGTCGCCGTCCTGCAGCGGATGGCTGAGTTGACCGCGCAGGCCATGCCGCGGCTGCGGACGCTCAAGGACCTCGACGACTACTGGATCGAGATCAATCGGCTGGAAAACGATGCCGACCGGCTCTATCGACGGTTGCTGGCAAAGCTGTTCGACGGCGAGTACGACGCGCTCACTGTCCTCAAGCTCAAGGACGTGGTCGACGCGCTCGAGGAAGCAGCCGACGCGTTCGAGCACGTCGCTAACACGGTCGAGACGATCGTTCTCAAGGAGTCGTGACGGGTGGAGGTCCTCGGGATCATCCTCGTCATCGCAACCGCCCTGGCCTTCGACTACACCAACGGGTTCCACGACGCAGCGAATGCGATCGCCACCTCGGTGTCCACCCGAGCGCTCACGCCTCGCGTCGCGCTCATGCTTGCGGCCGCGATGAACCTGATCGGGGCGTTCCTTGGCACCGGCGTTGCCAAGACCGTGGGTTCCGGCATCATCGAGGCGCCATCTGGGACCAGCGGTCTTGTCGTGGTCTTCTGCGCTCTGATCGGGGCGATCGCCTGGAACCTCACCACGTGGTACTTCGGATTGCCGTCCTCGTCCTCGCATGCCCTGATCGGCGGCCTGATCGGCGCTGCGCTGGCGTCGTCAGGATCGGTGCAGTGGGACGGCGTGGTCTACAGCGTGCTGCTGCCCATGGTCATCTCGCCGCTCGTCGGCTTCACCCTCGCCTACCTGCTGATGGTGGCGATCCTGTGGACGTTCCGCCACGCCCATCCCGGGACGCTCACTCGCCGCTTCCGGCTGGCGCAGACGGTATCGGCCGCTGGCATGGCGCTGGGGCACGGGCTGCAGGACGCGCAAAAGACAATGGGCGTCATCGTCCTCGCGCTGGTCACGGCCGGCTACCAGGACACGTTCGATATCCCCTGGTGGGTGGTCCTCCTATCCGCCGGCGCGCTGTCAGCCGGGACGTACGCCGGCGGCTGGCGCATCATGCGCACGCTTGGCCGTCGCGTCATCGAGCTCGACCCGCCGCGCGGGTTTGCGGCCGAGACGACCGCGGCCTCGGTGCTGTACGTCGCTGCGTTCGCCTTCCATGCGCCGATCTCCACCACGCAGACGATCACTTCGGCGATCATGGGGGTGGGCGCGACCCGGCGCCTATCGGCGGTGCGTTGGGGCGTTGCCGGGAACATCCTGTGGGCCTGGGTGCTGACGATCCCGATGTCGGCGTTGGCCGCAGCGGTCACCTACTCGATCGTGCACCTATTCGTCGGCTGAGAAATGGCTATCACTACCCGGTCTCCGGCTCGAACAGCTGACGGATCTCGACCTCGACCTCGGCGCCATACTCGCCCGGATAGATCCGGGAGAACGCCTCGAAGGGGAGACGCTCGGCCCATTCGACGGCTTCGTCCATCGACGGCACCTGAAGGATCCAGTAGCCCGCGATGAGTTCCTTCGGTTTGGGGAACGGCCCGTCGAGGACAGTGCGGTTCCCACCGGAGAACCTCACCCGCCTCCCTGTGGCGCTCGGCAGGAGCCCAGCGAGGTCGACAAGCACGCCTGCCTCGGTGAGCTCGTCGTTGTATCTGGCCATCGTGACCAGGAGCTCGTCGCTCGGAGCCGCGCCCGGTTCCGGATCTCCCTTGATCAGCAACATGACACGCATGTCGAGTCTCCTTCCGGGCGTGGGCGGTCGCGACCATCGTGACAGGGTGAAGGCGTGGTACGCCGCTGGGGACGGAGCCCAGATCCGGACCGACCCAGCCACTTTCGGGGGCTCGGCGTCGCCGTCTTCGCCACGATTGGCCAGCTGCTCGTGGCACTGCCCGGACAGACAACGAGCAGCGCTTTTCCGATCAGTTGGCTCGTCCTCACCATCCCGATCACGCTCGTCAGCACTGCGGTGCTCTTCGGCATCATCGTGCCGCGCGCCGATGCCCGCACCGCCGTGCTGCTCGCCGTCGCGGCGGTCCTGAGCCTGCTCGTCTTCCGGTTCGGGGTTACCTTGCCGCTCGCCGGTGCCGCGATGGTCATCGCTCGCGACGTTCCGCTGCGCGAGCCGGATCAGACCCGCAAGGCAGTCGTCGCGCTGGTCCTCAGCATCGTCACTCTTGGCCTCGTGGCATGGTTCGGCTTGGTCGACGCCTTCGACGCGATCGACCGGTTGCGTCAGCTGAACGGCGTTCGACGCCCTAGCCGAATCGGCCGCTGATGTAGTCCTCGGTGCGCCGGTCGCTCGGGTTGGAGAAGATCTTCTTGGTCGTGTCGACCTCGACCAGCCGGCCGTGCCGCTCGCCCTTCTCGTCGACGTCGGCGGTGAAGAACGCGGTCCGATCCGATACCCGGGCGGCCTGCTGCATGTTGTGCGTGACGATCACGATCGTGTAGTCGCGCACCAGCTCCTGCATGAGGTCCTCGATCTTCGCGGTCGCAATCGGGTCCAGCGCCGAGCAGGGCTCGTCCATGAGCACGACCTCAGGCTTGACCGCGATCGCCCGGGCGATGCACAGGCGCTGCTGCTGGCCACCCGACAGAGACAGTCCGCTCTGCTTCAGCTTGTCCTTGACCTCGTCCCACAACGCTGCACTGGTTAGCGCCTCCTCGACGACCTCGTCGAGCCTGCCCTTCGACAGGCGCATGCCGTTGACCTTCGGGCCGTACGCGATGTTGTCGTAGATCGACTTCGGGAAGGGGTTCGGCTTCTGGAACACCATCCCGATCCGCCGACGTACCTCGATGGCATCGACCTCATCGCCGTAGAGGTCCTGATCGTGGTAGAGGATCTTGCCGGCGATGTGCGCGCCGGGGACAAGGTCGTTGGTGCGGTTGAAGCAGCGGAGCACCGTGCTCTTGCCGCACCCAGACGGCCCGATGAGAGCCGAGATCTGGTTGCGTCCAATATCCATCGACACACCGCGCACGGCCTCGAAGGACCCGTAGAAGACGCTGAGATCGGATACCGCGAAGACGGGGTCGACCACGTTGGCCGAGCGGTCACGGTGCTCCTGCAACTCCGGCGTGGGCGCATGGCCGTGGATCTGTACGGCTTCGGGCACGGGGGACTCGTCCACGGCGTCAGTTCCTTGCGGCGGGTCGTCGGCGTGGGAGATGGGGGTCGTGGTCATCGTGGGGTCACCACCGCTGTTGGTATTTGTTGCGCAGGAAGATCGCGACTGAGTTCATGGCAAGCAGAATGACCAGGAGCACGACGATCGCGGCCGATGCGGCCACCCGGAACTCCTCCTGCGGGCGCAGGGTCCAGTTGTAGATGAGGATCGGCAGTGTGGTGTAGCGGCTGTCCAGGCCGGTGGGGTTGAACGTGATGAACGAGACGCCGCCGAGAAGGATGAGAGGCGCCGCCTCTCCGAAGGCCCGGGACAGCGCCAAGATGCTGCCGGTGGCCATTCCTGGGACAGAGGCGGGCAGCACCTGCCGCCATACCGTTTGCCATCGGGTCGCGCCGAGGGCGAATGACCCGTCCCGAATCGACCCCGGAACGGCGCGAATGGCCTCCCGACTCGCGACGATGACTGTCGGGAGGACCAGTAGGGACAGGGTGAGCGACGCCGTGAGGACGGTGAAGCCGAAGCCAAGGGCGCGGGCGATGATGCCGAGGCCCAGGATGCCGAAGACGATCGCCGGCACGGCGGCTAGGTTCTGCAGGTTCAGCTCGATGAGCCGGTTCCACCACCGCTCCTTGTTGGCGTACTCCTCGAGGTAGATGGAGGCGAGCACGCCGGTCGGTATGCAAAAGAGTGCCGTGAAACCAGTAACCCAGATCGACCCCATGATCGCCGATTGCACGCCGGCACGCTCTGGGCGCCGGGAGGGCATGTTGGTGATGAAGTCCCAACTCAAGCGCGGCAGCCCACTCCAGAAGATCGAGACGAGCAGGAGGACGAGAAAGACCAGGCCCACGGATAGACAGAACAACAGGAGCAGCCGGAACGCGGTGTCCTTGAACGTCGAGCGATTCGACTCGTCGAGCCGTGGCTCAGGCGGCGCAGGAGATGGCGCAGTGGCAGTGAAGGTCACTCGTACACCTCCCGGTACTTGCGGACCAGCCGAATGCTGATCAAGTTCATGACGAGGGTGATCAGGAAGAGCAGCGTGCCCACGGCGAAGATGGTCCGGTAGCCGACCGAGTCGACCGGCAGGTCCCCACCTGCCGCGGAGGCGATGAAGGACGTCATGGTCTGCATGCCCTCGAGCGGGTTCAGCGTCAGGTTGGGCCGACCACCGGCTGCGATCGTCACGATCATCGTCTCGCCGATCGCCCGAGAGATGCCGAGGACGAAGGCGGCGACGATGCCGGACAGCGCCGCTGGCACCACGACCCCGCTGGCCACCTGGCGCTTCGTGCTGCCCAGGGCGTACGCCCCGTCGCGCAACGAGTTCGGCACCGCCGACATCGCGTCCTCGGAAAGCGAGGCGATCGTTGGAATGATCATGACGCCCATCACCAGACCCGCGGACAGCGCGTTGTAGATCTCGATCTCCCACGGGAGCACGTTCTGGAGGAATGGAGTCACAAACTGCAGCGCGAAGAAGCCGTACACCACCGTGGGAATGCCGGCCAGCACCTCGAGGATGGGCTTGACCGTCTTTCGTACCCGGTCGGTGGCGTATTCACTGAGGTAGATCGCGGAGCCGAGGCCGAGCGGTATGCACACGATCACCGCGATGACGGTGATGACCAGCGTGCCCACGACGAGCGGCAGGACGCCGAAACTCGCGTCCGCGAACAGGGGCGCCCAGTCGGTGCCGAAGAGAAATTCGGAAAGGGATACCTCGGAGAAGAACTCGATCGTGGGGGGCAGCAGCGCCACCACGATGGCGACCGTCGTCAGGACCGAGACCAGGGCCGCGAGGACGAGGATGGCCTCGATGACGCGCTCACCCCAGCGAGGCTTCGACCGCCCTAGGGATCCCCCGGGGCGGCCTGCGGCCTCGTCTCGGTCGTGACGGTCACGACTCGCCGACTCTCATGACGATGTCGGCTCCGCCGACGCTCCGCCGCCCCCACTGAGGAGTTCTTCGAGTGAGCTCTGGAGCTCGGACTCCTGCTCGGAGTTCAGCGGGATGAACAGACCCTCCTCCGCGATGGTCTGGTTGTCCCCGACCCAGTACTCGAGGAGTGCCGCGACCTCGGGCTTGGACTCCACCGCCTCGGCCGATGGGTAGATGAACAGCGGGCGGGACAGCGGTGTGTAGGTGCCGTCCTGCGACGTCTCGACGCTCGGTGCCACGCAGCCTTCACCAGAGTCGATCTCCACGGCAGTGAGGTTGTCGGCGTTCTCCTCGAAGTAGGTGTACCCGAAGTAGCCGAGACCGCCCGGTGAACCGGTCACGCCCTGGACGATGACGTTGTCGTCCTCCGACGGGCTGTAATCGGTGCGGCTCGCACCTTCCTCGCCGTTGATCTCGGCGGTGAAGTAGTCGAACGTGCCGGAGTCGGTGCCGGGACCGAACAGCTGCAGGGCCTCGTCAGGGAAGCTGGGATCGACCTGGTTCCAGTTCGTCACCGTCGAGTTCGGCGCCCAGATAGCGCTGAGCTGGTCGACCGTCAGGCAGGTGGCCCAGTCGTTCTCACTTGTTGACCACGACGGTGAGTGCGTCGTTGGCGACCTGGAGCTCCTGGTACGTGATGCCGTTGGCTTCGCAGGCCGCGATCTCCTCGTCCTTGATCGGGCGGGAGGCGGTGGAGATGTCGGTCTCTCCGTTGCAGAACTTCTGGAAGCCACCGCCGGTGCCGGACTGACCGACGGTGACCTGCACGTCGGGCTGCTCCTCTTGGAACAGCTCGGCGGCGGCCTCGGCGAGGGGATAGACGGTGCTCGAGCCGTCGACGTTGATCGAGCCGCTGAGGGCCTCGCCCTCGCCGCTTCCGCTCGACGTCGACTCACCAGCGTCGCCGCCGCCACAGGCCGCGAGGCCGAGGCAGAGGGCGAGCGCGACGGCGGCCGGAGCGGCTCGCCGACCCAGGACAGAACGGTTCACAGTCGGGGGACTCCTCGGATGAGGGCCGCGCTCATCGGCGGCGGCCAAATAGGACGTCGTTGACACGTCGGACGCTAAAGAGACGAGGTGAATCGACACTCTTTGCGAGGTGAACCAGACGTGAACAGCCCCACGGCGGCAGCGCCGCCGTGGGGCTTCAGGGCGAAGCCCGGTCGGGGTTAGGGGGCGGAGCCCCGGTCGGGCTTCGGGGGGACACGGGGGGTGGAGCCCCCCGTGGGTCGTGCTCTTCGATGTCCACGACGCGGCCGTCGGCGAGGTGCAGCACCCAGAATGCCCCGACCTTGAGCCCGCGCGTCGGCGGGTCGATGCCGGACCGCCGGCACAGCAACACGACGAGATCGGGCAGGACCGGCCGGTGGCTACAGACCACGGTGGGGCGGTCGATTGTCAGCAGCCGTACGGCGCGGTCGAGTGCCTCGTCGCGCTGTTGCTGGTAGCCGGTCTCGGAGAACAGCGGCTCCTCGTCGCAGCGCACGCCGGACGTCTCTGCGTAAGGGCGCAGCGTGTCGGTGCATCGGCGCGTGTTCGAGCACACCAGCTGCTCGATGCCGTACGCCGCCAGGAGCGGCGCGAGCGACTCAGCCTCGACGGCGCCCTTCTCGGTCAGTGGTCGCACCGCCTCGGCTTGGGTCCACTCCGACCGCTTGACAGCGGCCGTGTGTCGCAACAGGAGCAGCGGCGTCGTGGCGATGGGGGCAGTGATGAAGGCGGCGATCACCCCGCTGTCGCGGGCATGGGTCAGCCGCCGCTCGGCGTCGCCGACGGCGAGCCAGACCAGCTCGTCGACCTCGTCACCGGCTGAGAACGCCCCGTCCCCCGCAGAGCGCGGCTGCGCGGACCAGTACCGCACTTCCTTGGGGCTGCCCTCGACGAGGTAGTGCTGCGTGGGGAGCGGTCGGCCGAGGCGGGCCGCGACGCCGGTCTCCTCCTCGACCTCCCGGACGGCGGCGGTGAGCACGTGCTCTCCGTCGGTCAGCTTGCCCTTGGGCAGCGACCAATCGTCGTACTTCGGCCGGTGGATGAGCGCGATCTCGAGGCCCGCGGACGGGGTGACCCGCCAGAGCACGGCACCGGCCGCCAATACCGGCTCAGACTGGTTGGCCGGCATGGCTCAGGTGCTTGCGGCACGACTGCCCGGCCGGCGCTTGGCCGCGATCAGGTAGTCCTGCACGTCGAGCAGCGGGTGTCCCTCGCCGTCGTGGCGGTGCGGCTCCCAGCTCCCGTCGGGACCGAGCCACCAGGACGCGCTGCTGTCGGCCATGCCGAGATCCATGAGCTGGCCGAGCTCGCGGACCTGCTCCTGGCGGCTCAGGGAGACCAGCGCCTCGATTCTGCGATCGAGATTGCGGTGCATCATGTCGGCGCTGCCGATCAGCGCCTCCGGATTGCCGCCGCGGCCGAACAGGAAGACCCGCGAGTGCTCGAGGAAGCGGCCGAGGACGCTGCGGACTCGGATGTTCTCGCTCAGTCCAGGAACGCCCGGCTTGAGCGCGCAGATGCCACGAATCCACAAGTCGACGGAGACGCCATCGATCGAGGCGCGGTACAGCGCGTCGATGATCTCCTCGTCGACGAGGCTGTTGAGTTTGAAGCGCACGTACGCAGGCCGCCCGTCGCGAGCGTTCGCGGCTTCCTGGTCGATGCGCTCGATCAGCTCCGTACGCAGGGCCGCGGGTGCCACCAGCAGCCGCTGGTATGACGGGTTGAGCGAGAATCCCGACAGGCGGTTGAACAGGTCGCTCAAATCCTCGCCGACGTCGGAGTTGAACGTCAGCAGGCCGAAATCCTCGTAAAGGCGCGCCGTCCGCGGGTGATAGTTGCCGGTGCCGATGTGGCAGTAGCGGCGGATGCCCTCCGGCTCATCGCGCACCACGAGCGACAGCTTGCAGTGGGTCTTCAGCCCGACCAGGCCGTACACGACGTGCGCGCCGGCCTGCTCCAGTTTGCGCGCCCAGGAGATGTTCGCTTCCTCGTCGAAGCGCGCCTTGATCTCAACCAGTACCAGGACCTGCTTGCCTGCCTCGGCGGCATCGATGAGCGCGTCGACGATCGGCGATTTGCCGCTGGTCCGGTAGAGCGTCTGCTTGATCGCGAGCACCAACGGGTCAGCAGCGGCCTGCTCGATGAACAGCTGGACACTGGTCGCGAAGGAGTCGTACGGGTGGTGGACGAGGATGTCGCGCTGCCGGATGGCGTTGAAGATGCTCCGGTTCCCCGCCTCGACGTCGGCCAGGTCGGGATGGGTCCCCGGGACGAAACGGCGGAAGCTCAGGGTCGGGCGATCCAGGTCGGCGATCGCGTTGAGCCCGGTGAGGTCCAGCGGTCCGGGCAGCGCGTAGACGTCGCCGGTATCGACGCCGAGCTCGCTCGTGAGCAGCTCGAGGACGTGCGGGTCCATCGACTCCTCGACTTCGAGCCGGACGGCCGGCCCGAAGCGGCGGCGCATGAGCTCGCGTTCGAGCGCCTGCAGCA
This sequence comes from uncultured Actinomycetota bacterium, assembly GCA_963801015.1. Taxonomy (GTDB): domain Bacteria; phylum Actinomycetota; class Actinomycetes; order CAWDCV01; family CAWDCV01; genus CAWDCV01. Next base: position 1,722,349 of record CAWDCV010000002.1, read on the forward strand.
GGTTCTCTGCCTCGTCCTCGTCGATGTCGAGGTCCTCGTTGCGGGTCACCCGGAAGGTGTGATGCTGCAGCACCTCCATGCCAGGGAACAGCTCCTCGAGGTGCGCCGCGATGACGTCCTCGAGGGGGACGAAGTGCGCGTCACCGACGTCGGTGAAGCGGGACAGCAGCGGCGGCACCTTCACGCGGGCGAAGTGCTCCTGCCCCGTCTGCGGGTTGCGAACCACAACGGCGAGATTGAGTGACAGCCCGGAGATGTACGGGAACGGGTGCGCGGGGTCGACGGCCAGCGGCGTGAGCACGGGGAAGATGCGGTCGGCGAACAGGTTCGATAGGCGGCTGCGTTGGTCGCGGTCGAGGTCCTCCCAGCGGACGATCTCGATGCCCTCCGCGCACAGCGCCGGCTGGATCTCGCTCGAGAAGACCTTGGCGTGCCGTTCCATCTGCTCGTGAGCCGTCGTCGAGATCGCGTCGAGGACCTCGCGTGGCTGCATGCCGCTCGCGGCACGTACGGCGAGACCGGTCGCTATGCGCCGCTTGAGGCCGGCAACGCGCACCATGAAGAACTCGTCGAGGTTGTTCGCCACGATGGCGAGGTAGCGGGTCCGCTCGAGCAGCGGGATGTTCGTGTCCTCGGCGAGCTCGAGGACGCGGTTGTTGAACGCGAGCCAGGACAGCTCCCGATCGAGGAAGCGGTTGTCTGGCAGCGGCTCCCGGTCCGCGTCGACCTCGTCGGCCTCCTCCACGTCTAAGGCGTCATCGGTGTCCTGCGCGTCGTCGGGGTCGATGCCGGACTCGATGGCGATGTCGGTCGCGTCCGCGCTCATAGCCACATAGTGGCACCGCGAGACGAACGACGCCGCTGTCACAGGGGGGCGGTCGTTGTCCCCTCGTGCCGGTACATGACGTCGGTGTCCCAGTGAGTGAAGCCGAGCTTCGTATAGAGCCGGATTGCGGCCTCGTTGTCCTCCTCGACGTACAGCATCGCCGTCCCGAGCCCGAGCGACCGCAGGTGTTGCAATCCCGCGATGGTGAGTGCCCGCCCAAGACCGTTGCCGCGCTCGGCGGCGTCGACGCCGACGATGTAGACCTCACCGATCGGGTCGTGGCCATGCGCGGACTCGGCGCCATGAGCAGGGCCCGAGTCTCCGTGGACCTTCGTCCAGTGAAAGCCGACGAGGCGGCCCTGCTGATCGGGCCGCTCGGCAAGTAGGAACCCGGCGGGGTCGAACCAGGCCTCCGCCATCCGGCGCGCGAGGTCGTCCGCCGTCCACTGTCCCTGCTCGGGATGGTTGGCGAACGCGGCGGCGTTCAGCGCCAGCCACGCCGCGTCGTCGTCCCCGGGCTGGAACGTCCGCAGCGCGATGCCCGGGGGCAGCACCAGGTCGGGGAGCGGCGCGAAGAGCGAACGACGCATCTGCCACAGCGCCCGGATGCGGCGGAACCCCATGCCCTCGGCGAGCCGGCGCGCGGCGGAGTGCTCGCCGTGCGCCCACAACCGAAGTGACCGACCGTCTGCCTGGCTCAGGAGCTCGGCGACCATGGCCCGCCCGAGGCCGCGACTGCGATACGCCGGGTCGACGACGAGCTCGGCGCTAGGCCCCTCGACCGGGTCGGTTGCGTCCAGATGCGCGTAACCCGCGATGGTCTTGTCGAGCACCGCCACGAGGTTCACGTCGTCGGCGTCGCCGCCATACCGAAGGTGCAGCATGACGTGCTCCGACAGCGGGCTAACGCCGTCAACGTTGGTGGCTGCGTCGACGATCCGAACGACCTCGACGATCGTCGAGGCTTCGAGACGGCCGGTGACAACGATCTCGACGTCACTGGCCGCGGACGACACGCGAGCTACCGTACGGGCACCTCGGTGTCGATGTCTTCAGACAGTCCCGTCATCGGCGCGGGGAGAACGAAGCGGTACCCGACGTTCCTCACAGTGCCGATATGCGCCTCGTACTCGGTGCCGAGCTTGGCCCGCAGGCGGCGAACGTGGACGTCGACCGTCCGGGTGCCGCCGTAATAGTCGTAGCCCCAGACCTCCTGCAGCAGCTGGGCGCGCGTGAACACCCGACCGGGATGCTGGGCGAGGAACTTGAGTAGCTCGAACTCCTTGAACGTGAGGTCGAGCACGCGGCCGCGAACCTTAGCGGTGTAGGTCGCCTCGTCGATGGAGACCTCGCCAGAGCGGATCACGTCCGGCACCGCGTCCTCGCCGACTGCTGCGGCGAGGCGCCCGATCGACAGCCGCAGCCGCGCCTCGACTTCCGCTGGGCCGGCACTGTCGAGCAGGACGTCGTCGACGCCCCAGTCGGCGGTGACCGCCGCCAAGCCACCCTCGGTCACGATCAGTACCAGCGGGCAGGCGATGCCGGTGGTTCGGATGAGACGGCACAGGCTGCGGACGTGCGGCAGGTCGCGCCGCCCGTCGACCAGCACGGTGTCGGCCGGCGGTGCGTCTAGCAGCGCCGAGCCCTCGGCGGGAGCCACGCGTACCTGGTGCAAGAGCAGGCCGAGCGCCGGAAGCACCTCTCCCGACGGCGCCATCGCATTCGTCAGCAGGAGCAGCTGACTCATGGGATCCCCATTTCCCGTACGACAAAAGCAACGAAGGGACCCTGGGGCGACATCGCCCGGATCCCTCGCTGATAAGGATAGGACACATGCGTCGGATGGTCAGGTCGAACGGACGTGACGGATCCGACATCGCCACCCCCTTGCCAAGGCCAGTCCGGCTGCTGACGCGCGATGGCGTGCGGATCGAGGCGGCGTACGAGGCAGGAGTCGGCGCGTCGGCGTCGGACGGGCTCGCGATCGTGGTGGCGCACGGGTTCACCGGAGGTTGGCGACAGCTGGCCGTCCGACGGGTGACGCGTTGGCTGCGTTCGTACGCAGCGGTGCTGTCGTTCGACTTCCGAGGCCACGGCCGATCGGCGGGTCTGTCGACGGTCGGCGATCGGGAGATCCTCGACGTCGACGCGGTGGTGCGGTGGGCTCGACTGCTGGGCTATCCGCGGGTAGCGAGTGTCGGCTGGTCGATGGGCGCTGCGGTCGCCGTGCGGCACGCCGCAATCGAGCGCACGGTAGATGCCGTGGTCAGCGTGAGCGGGCCGGCGCACTGGTACTACCGCGGCACCCGGCCCACGGCTCGGGCGCACTGGGCGTTCGAACGCCCGCACGGGCGGACCGTGCTGAGGTACGGGTACCGGACGCGCGTGGACCCGCGTCACTGGGACGCGTCTCGCCCAGAGACGTGGCCCATCTCTCCGCGTGAGGCCGCGTTGAAGATTGCACCGATCCCGTACCTCGTCGTGCACGGCGACCGGGATGCCTACTTCCCGCCGTACCACGGACGTCAGTTGGCGGCGCCTGGGGCTGAATTCTGGGAGGAGCGAGGGTTCGGCCACGCTGAGGGAGCGGCGTCGCGAGATCTGGTGGACCGCATCGGCGCGTGGGTGGTCGGACACACATGATCACGATGCGCTATTACGCAGCGGCGCGGGCGGCAGCGGGTGTCGTCTCGGAGGAAGTCGCGGCCTCGACGCTGGAGGAGGCGCTGACTGTCGTGAGGGATCGGCACGGGTCTGCCCTGGATCGGGTGCTGCAACGCTGCTCCTTCCTTGTCGACGGCGCGCAGGCACGACCGTCAACGGCGCTGCCCGACGGAGCGGTCGTGGAGGTACTGCCCCCCTTCGCCGGCGGCTGACCCCCACCTATCTCGAGTTGTCCGTCGGGGGCGCACAGCTCGTGTCAGAACGACGCGCGCCTATAGCCGCGTCACGTTCTGACACGAGGCAGGGGGACGACGGTGTCTGGCACGATGCGCGGATGGCCGCCCTGCTCGTGCTCGCGTGCACGGGGCTGCTGGCGATCGCCGCGTACGCCGGACCGGTACCGCTCGCGCTCGCGATCGCGTTCGTCCAGGTCGTCCTCGTCGTCGGCTGGTTCGCCGTGCTCGACGTGCCGGGTGGGCGTGGCGGAGCCGTTGTTGCGGTGCTTAGCGCAGTCGCCGCCGATGCGCTGCTGCTCACCCAGACCTTGCGCGGCGACGAGATCGATTTGCTGCCCGTGGCTGCGACGCTGGGAATGGCTTTCCTCGCGGCCTTCGTCCACCAGATTGCACGGAGGGGCGGTCGCCCGGATGTCGTCGCGTCGATAACCGCCACACTGACGATTGCCACCATCGCGGTGCTGGCCTCGCTGCTGCTTCCCGCCGCCGGCAACGACGGGTCGCCTGCTGTCGTCGTGGCCGTGGTTGTGGGGGCCGCGCTGGTGGCCATGACTGCCGTGCTGCGGCCGTTGTCCTGGCTCACCGCCGCGGCAGCGCCGGTCGTTGCCGCCGTGATCGGTGGCGGCGTGGGCGCCACCGACAACGCCGTGGGTCTGGGGGCGGGCGTAGCACTGGGTGCCGGGGGCGCCATCCTCGCGCTGCTGGGATCGACGGTGGCGCGATTCGCGACGTACGACATCGCGGACAAGCCGGTGGAGCCCGTGTTGCGTCTCGCGGTTCCGGCGCTGCTGCCTGTCGTGCTTGCGGCGCCCGTGGCGTACGTCCTGAGTCGAATGCTGGTGTTGTGATGCGTCGGCTCCTGATCGGGCTCCTGGTCCTCGTCGCCCTGCTGCTTGTCGTCGACCGGGGCGCCGAGTACCTCGCGGGTCGGGCCGCCGCCGATCGGCTTGCGGAGCGTCCCGAGGTGGTCGGCCAGCCCGACGTCAACGTTGGCGGCTTCCCCTTCCTCACCCAGGTGCTCGCGCGCGAGTTCGGCGACGTGTACGTCAGCGTGCCCGCTCTGACCGCGCAGGGCGTGCCGCTGACTGATGTCGACCTCCAGCTGAGCGGCGTGACGCCTGCGAGCGGGTTCACCTCCGTTCAGGTCGCGTCGGTCGATGGAACGGCGGTGCTCACCTACGCCGATCTGCAAGCGGCGTCACCCGTCCCCGGCATCACGTACGCCGACGGCGGGAACGGCACGGTCGCCGTCAGCGGGACCCTCGAGGCGCTCGGCCAGGAGTTCGAGGTGACCGGGATCGCGGCCCTGGAGGCGCAGGGCAACACCGTCACCGTCGTGCCGCAGGAGATCAGCACGGGCAACGACAACCTCGACGCTGCCGCGGAGCGCCTGCTGGCCGGCCGCTTGGTCTTCCAAGCCGGCGGCCTGCCGGCGAACGTCGGCTTGACCGGGGCCCGCGGCGGTCCCGATGGGATCGTCGTCACGGCGGCGGGGAGCAACCTCACGCTGCCTTGACCACCACCCCTGTCTCGCTATCCGGTCACCGGACTGACCACGTTCTGGACGGCACGTACACTCGACCACGTGCTCCTGACCACAGAGCTCACGAAACGGCGCGCGGTCGACCTGTGCCGCGTGGCCGCCTGCCTGTGTCGCATGCGCTGACGGCGCCAGCACCCTCGACGTATCTCTCGCCGGTTGCTCGGCGCCCTTCTTCATGAAGACCACAGCGTCTGCCTCAAAATCCTTCCCTGTGCAACCCGAGGAGCATTCATGAGCCGATCCGACGTACTCGTCGACGCTGACTGGGTCGAGGCCCAGCTCGACGATCCGAACACCGTCCTGGTCGAGGTCGACGAGGACACCACTGCGTACGACAAGGGCCACATCCGCGGTGCCGTAAAGCTGGACTGGAAGCAGGACCTGCAGGACCCGGTACGCCGCGACTTCATCGGCAAGCAGGCGTTCGAGCAGCTGCTATCCAGCCGCGGCATCGGCAACGACGACACGATCGTCCTGTATGGCGGCAACAACAACTGGTTCGCGGCCTACGCGTACTGGTACTTCAAGCTGTACGGCCACCAGAACGTCAAGCTGCTCGACGGTGGCCGCAAGAAGTGGGAGCTCGACTCACGCGAGCTCGTCGACGACACCGTCGAGCGCGCGGCGACGACCTACACCGCCAATGACCCCGACCTGAGCATCCGCGCATTCCGTGACGAGGTCGTCGACGCCATCGGCAGCAAGAACCTCGTCGACGTGCGGTCACCCGATGAGTACGCCGGCCGCCTGCTCGCGCCGGCGCACCTACCGCAAGAAGCAGCCCAGCGCGGCGGGCACATCCCGACCGCAAAGAACATCCCGTGGTCCAAGGCCGCGAACGACGACGGCACGTTCCGTCCGCGACGACGAACTCACCACGCTGTACGAGGGCGCGGGCGTCGACCTCGGAACCAGCACGATCGCGTACTGCCGCATTGGTGAGCGCTCTGCCCACACCTGGTTCGTGCTGCACGAGATCCTCGGTCAGCCCGACGTGAAGAACTACGACGGGTCGTGGACGGAGTACGGCTCCCTCGTCGGCGTGCCCGTCGTCCTCGGCGATGAGCCGGGCGACGCTTCGGGTCGCACCTGATGTGCGGCGCACCCGTCGGGGGAGCGTCCACCGCGGGCATCGACCTCGACACCCAGGCCGTGATCCAGGGGGCCGTCGTTCGCGACGGCTCCCCGGTGGCTGGTGCGTACGTCCGGCTGCTCGACCGCGGTGGCGAGTTCACCGCTGAGGTGCCGACGTCGGCGACCGGCCAGTTCCGATTCTTCGCCGCGCCCGGACGCTGGACGCTGCGCACGCTCGCGCCGCAGACCGTGCCGGTCGACCGTGCGGTCGTTGCGCAGCTTGGTGCGGTGTCCGAGGTCGAGGTCGCGCTTCCCGCCTGAGCTCGCTACGTCGTGCTAGCGGCGTCCGGAACCAGTTCGCTCTCGGTGGGGAGCGCGGCCCCAGCCCAGTCCTGAATGCCTTCGGCGTACTTGCGCACGTTCGTATACCCGAGCCCCTCGAGTGCCGCAGCGACCTGACCGCTGTTCAGGCATGAGACGAGCAGTACGTGACGATTGCGGCGTCCTTGTCCGGAAGCAGTGCCGCAGCCTGGTCTTTTTTAAAACGTCGTCGACAACGAGGTTCACGCCGGGTCAGCCGCATCGTCGAGGAGTTGAGCCAAGCAGGCCTGACTTGCAGAGATCCTGACCCGGACGGCGGCCGCGGTTCCTACGCCGTCATTACATCGGCAGGCCGCAGCACGCTCCGATCCGCGGAACCGATTTATCTGCACGGCATCGCCGAGCACTTCACCGATCATCTCGACGATCGCCAGCTGCGCGCGATCCACGATGCGTTGAGTCGCGTCGTGGAGGCACAAGAAGGGTCTGCTGACCCCCTGCCGCGATGAGTTCCGGCCGGGTTGCGAGTCTTGTGTGGTGACCGTAGAAGCACGGAGGACACCATGACGACCAGGCCGTACGACCCGTCGACCGCGCTGCCCGGCCGACCGCCCGTCGTTGACCTCGCCACCTGGCAGGCTGCCCGTGACGAGCTGCTGGTCCGCGAGAAGGCTCACACCCACGAGGGCGACGCCCTCGCCGCGGCCCGCCGTCGGCTGCCCATGGTGGAGCTCGACGGAACGGTCGAGGTCGTCGGATCCGATGGCCCGGTCCCGTTCCTGGATCTGTTCCAGGGTCGCGACGAGCTCGTGGTCTATCACTCCATGTGGTACGACGGCGCGCCGCACCAGGGGCAGTGCGAGGGCTGCACGTTCAATCTCTGGCACATGAGGGACGCCGTCTACCTCAACGCTCGCGGCGTCTCGTTCGCCGTCCTGACGTCGGGTTCGTGGGACGAGGTGGCTTCCTACGTCGAGTTCATGGGTTACACCCAGCCCTGGTATTCGGTGCGAGGCGTGGAGGCGCCCCTACTGACAGAAGAGGGGCACATCATCTGCTTCCTGCGCGACGGCGACCGCGTGTTCCTGACCTACTCCACGACGGGCCGGGGCAACGAGCCGGCCGACACGGCCCTGGGCCTGCTCGACATGACGCCCTACGGCCGCCGCGAGGCGTGGGAGGACAACCCCGAGGGCTGGCCCGAGCCTGCTCAGGTCGACTCGCCGATCGGCGGGCACGGCGCGCAAATTTGCTGGTACTGGCGCTCCGACGCCGACGGCGTCGCCACCTGGGGCCCGACCAGCCGGCCCACGCCGCAGTGGACCCGCCCAGGCGCGACTCCCGTGGCGACCCTCGGCCGCCAAGGCGACGACCACTGACGCATCCTCAATAGACCAGCGCCTGGGCGTTGTCGGCCATCGCCTCGGCGACGAACACCTGGGAGCCGGCGATACGGACGCCGACGATGACGTCGTCCTCGTCGATGCTGCGCCGAGCCGCGCATTGCGAGCAGACCGTGACGGTGCCATCCGCGAGCACCGCAGCGAGCAGGTCCGCAAGCGGCGCCGCCTCCGGCAGGACGAACTCCTCGGCGCGTCCGGGCAGCGCGAACCACGCGGCCTCTCCGGTAAGCCACAGCGACACGTCGACACCACTGGCCACCGCCACCGACGCGACCGTGAACGCTTGGTTGCAGCGCTCCGGCGCGTCCAGTCCGGCGGTGGCTTTGACGACCAGCGATCGAGGCATGGCCCCTACACTCCCAGGGTGGTCGAGCTGCTGTCCGCGGGCGTGCTCATCGTGGTCGCTGCCGTGATCTGCTTCTTCGCCTTCTCCATCGTCTACAAGCTGTACAAGGGCGAGCGATGACCTCCGCCGTCGAGGAGACTCCGCAGCTTCATCCCGACGTCGTTGCGTACTCGTTCCTGCTCGGGACGTGGGCCGGCGTCGGCGTCGGCGGCTACCCGACGATCGAGGAGTTCCAGTTCGGCCAGGAGGTCTTCTTCACCCACGTCGGCAAGCCCTACCTCGCGTACGAGAGCCGATCATGGCGGCTCGACGCCGACGGCAATCGGGTGGCGCCGGCGGCTCGGGAAAGCGGCTACTGGCGTCCGCAACCGGACGGCTCGGTCGAGGTCACGCTTGCCCATCCCACCGGCATCATCGAGATCTGGCTGGGCGACCTGTCCGGCACCAAGATCGAAATGCAGACGGACGTCGTCGCGCGCACGACCACTGCCAAGGAGGTCACCGCTGGGCATCGTTTGTACGGCCTAGTCGACGGCGAGCTCCTCTGGGCGTACGACATGGCCGCCGAGGGCCACCCGCTGCAGCCTCACCTGTCTGCGCGTCTCCGGCGGGTGTGACGATGACCGAGAGCTGGCAGGCGGTGCTGCGGTCGAAGGGCTACCGGCTGACCCCGCAGCGAGAGCTCGTGCTGCAAGCCGTCAAGCACCTGACCCACGGCACGCCGGATGAGGTGTTGACCGAGGTCCAGCGCACGGCAAGCGGAGTCAACATCTCGACCGTCTACCGCACCCTCGAGCTCCTCGAGGAGCTCGGACTCGTCACGCACACTCACCTGGGGCACGGCGCACCCACTTATCACGCCGTCAGCGAGGACGCTGGACATCTGCACCTGGTATGCCGCGACTGCGGTCGCGTGATCGAGACGCCGGTCGAGGTGGCCGACAGCATGGTGGAGGTGTTGTCGCAGCGGTACGGCTTCGAGACCGACGTGACGCACGTGGCCCTGTTCGGACGCTGCGCCGACTGCCGCCACGGTGACTCCGGCTGAGCTCAGCGCAGCCGTACGGACAGGCAGGTCACGCACCCTTCGAGCTTCTCGAATTCACCGATGTCAACGGCCACCACGCGCAGCCCGCGCTTCTCGAACATTGCCCGAGACAGAGGCGCCGACGTCGACATCAGGACAGATGCGTCGTCGAGGACCACCAGGTGTGCGCCCGCCTCCTCCGGTACGGGGAGGAACCGCGGCCATCCAGCCGGGTCGCCCACCAGGGCCTCGTACCCGATGATCGTGCCGTCGGGCAGCGCGGTGACCGCAGACTTCAGGTGCAGCACGCGCTCGACCGCCACTGCGCGCACCGTGGCCCTGACCGGCTCGAGCAGCGCGGCCAACTGCTCGAGACCCGCGTGATTCGTCCGACTTCCCAGTCCCACCCACACTCGGTCGTCGTGCTTGAGCACGTCGCCGCCATCGAGCGTGCCCGGCTTCTCGATCCGCGCGATGCGATAGCCGAGGCCGCGCAGCGTCTCCTCGCTGCCGGCCGTTTCGGGTCTCCGCTCGGTCGCACCGGGCCGCGCGATCACCGCGAGGTCCCCGTACACCACCGCCGTGTCCTCGACGAAGGCGGCGTCCGGGCAGTCGTCAGCGGGCGGAACCTCGACGATGTCCCACCCCTCCGCGGCCAGGGCGTCGACGTAGCCGTCCCATTGCCGCCGCGCGAGGTCGACGTCAACAGGTCGCCGTTCGAGATGGGTCAGGAGACCGTCGGCCAGATGCCGGCTGGGGCGTCGCACCAGGGCACGTGTCACGAGCACATCGTGTCAACCATCGCCCGGCGGGACGACCCAGATCATCGGCCGGGCTGCGGTCCCCACCTGTGAAGATCGCCGTGCAACGTCTGCACGATCGCCGCGCTCGCCTGGTTACACGACGATCTACACGACCGTCCAGATCCGGCGGTACCACCCGGTCGTGGAGATCGTCGCGTCAAAGCACCGCGTGTGAGAACGTGCAAATGCTTCACGACGATCTACACAGCCGCTGACGAGGGCCACGGTCATGCGTCGCCGATGACTTTCGTCGCCAGGACGTCGCGGGCGATGGCAAACGCCTCGTTGGCTGCGGGCAGGCCCGCATAGAGCGCCGTGTGCAGCAGCACCTCGCCGATCTCCTCCTCGCTGAGGCCGTTGCGCCGCGCCGCTGCCACGTGCATGCCGATCTCGCCTCGGCAGTGCAGGGCCGTGAGCACGGCGAGTGTGATGGCGCTTCGCGTACGGCGGTCGAGGCCTGGCCGCGCCCACACGTCGCCCCAGGCATAGCGCGTCAGGAAGTCCTGGAATGGCTCCGTCAGCGGCGTCGTCGCGGCGACCGCTCGATCGACATGCTCATCGCCCAGTACCTCGCGCCGGATGCGCATGCCATCGGTATGGCGATCGTCGTCGGCGGGATAACGAGTCACGGCACGTCCTTCGATAGATGCGAGACGACCAGGTCAGTGAACGCTGCCGGCTGCTCCACCGGCGCGAGGTGCGCGGCGGGGTCGAGGACCGCCAGTTTGGCGTTTGGGATGCCCGCAACGATGCGTTCAGCGTGCTCGCGCGGGGTGGCAGCGTCCTGCGCGCCAGCGACGACCAGCGTCGGCGCCGTGATGGAGGGCAACCGATCGCGCAAGTCCATCCGTTCAATTGCTCCGCAGCATGCTGCGTATCCGTCTGCGGGAGTGTGGACGAGCTGGTCTCGCAGTCCACTCAAGACCTCGGGATGGACAGCGACGTACGCCGGTGTCAACCAGCGGGCGACTACCGCATCGGCCACCGCGACCGTGCCGCTCTCTCGGACGGTGAAAGCTCGGTCGGCCCATTGCTGAGGTGGTCCAAGCTTCGCGGAGGTGCAGGCGAGGACCAGCCGGTCGACTCGATCGGGATGGGCCTCCGCGAACGCCATCGCGGTCATCCCGCCGATGCTGATCCCGACGATGTGGGTCGCGACGATGTTCAGCCGGTCGAGCAGTGCGAGCAGGTCAGCCGCGAGGTCGTCGATCTCATACGGACCTGGCGGTACGGGCGACAGGCCGTGACCGCGCGGGTCGTAGCGGATGACCCGGAAGCGCTCAGCGAGAGCGACGACGACCGGATCCCACATCGCGATGCTGGTGCCGAGACTCGGCGACAGCACGATGGGCGGCGCGTCGGGGTCGCCATCGATAGTGGCGTTGACATCGGTAGCGGTCACGAGCGATGCCTGGCCAGGGCACGATCGATCATCGCGTCAGCGCTGCCGAGGTAGTCGCTCGGATCGAACAGCTTGCGTACGCCGTCGACGCCGAGAGCCTCGGTCACCGCTGGCGTGTCGAGCAGCACGTCGACGAGCGGTCGCCCATCTGCCATTGCGATCTTGCTCGCCTCCTCGACGAGATCGTGCGCCTTCAGACGACCGAGAGTCGGCTGCAGCGCGGTGCTCAGGCGTTCGGCGAGCAGCAGTCCGCCAGTGCGCTCGAGGTTCGCGCGCATGGCATCTGCATCGATGACGAGCGTCCGCAACGACTCGCCAAGCCACGACGCCGCCGCACCACCAATGACCAGGAGTTCGCGCAGCGGACGCCACTCGGCGTGCCAGGCACCGGCGGCGCGCTCGTGCTCCTGCGCCATCGCGGCGAGCAGGGTGGCGACGAGTCCGGGCGCTTGCGCAGCCGCCGCACGGGCAGCAATGGCGGCCACCGGGTTTCGCTTGTGGGGCAGTGTCGACGACCCGCCACGGCCGGGAGCGACCTCGGCGACCTCACCCACCTCCGTTTGAGCCAGCAACGCGATGTCGAGAGCGACCTTCCCCACCACCCCAGCGGCGACGCCCACCGGCAGCACGGCGGTCACAAGCGGCACCCGGTTCGTGTGCCAGGGCAGCACCGGCTCGGCCAGCTCGAGTAGGCGCGCATAGACGCCAACGACGTCCAACCCGTTGGCTTCGAGCGAGGCCAGCGTTCCCGCAGCGCCACCCAGTTGCGCCGGCAGCGACGCCGCTCCCGTTCGCACCGCCTCAGCTGCATCGTCGAGCGCCAGCAGCCAGCCCGCAGCCTTGAGTCCGAACGTGGTCGGCAGCGCCTGCTGCAGCAGCGTGCGGCCGGCCATCAGCGTGCCGCGGTGATCGTCCGCGAGTGCAGCAGCAACGTCAGCGGCGGATCGCAGGTCCTGCTCGATGGCGCCCAACGCGTCGCGCATCACCAGCGCCGTCGCGGTGTCGAGGACGTCCTGGCTGGTCGCGCCGTAGTGAACCCATCCGGCCGCCTCGTCGCCCGCCGCCTGACGCACACGAGCGGTGAGCGCACGGACGAGGGGGACGACCGGGTTGCCCGCGCCGACGGCATCGCGGCCGATAACAGCCGTATCGAATGCCGACGCGTCGGCAGCGGCGGCGGCGATCGCCTGGGCCACCTCTGCCGGCGCGATCCCGACCTCGGCTTCGGCCGCGGCGAGCGCCACCTCGGCCGCGAGCATGGCACGTATCCAGGCCGCATCGGCCGCGAGCGCGGGCACGGGGCCGCGCGCGAGCACGCCTGCGAAGAGCCCGGAATCGGTCATGAGCCGGGAAGCAGAGTCACGCTCAGACCGCGAAGAACACGGTCTCGTCCTCGCCCTGCAGCCGCAGGTCGAGCCGGTATCCGATGTCCGTGGGCTGCGCAATGAGCGTGTGGCGCCGCTCTGCCGGTATGGCGGCGAGGACCGGGTCGGCCGCGTTCAGCTCCGGCTCGTCGCCGAAGTAGATGCGAGTCACTACTCGATCGAGCAGGCCGCGGGCAAAGATCGACACATCGATGTGTCGCGCGAGGACGGAGCCGTCGGACGCCGGGACGGGCCCGGGCTTGAGCGTGCGGATCGTCCAGGATCCATCCGGCGCCGTCGGGCAGCGGCCGAATCCACGGAACCCCTCCCGTCGTACAGCACCCCGCGGATCATCCGGATGGTCGAAGCGGCCTTCAGGGTCGGCCTGCCAGGTCTCGATCAGCCCATCCGGTACGACCGCGCCATTGCCGTCGAACAGCAGACCGGAGATCCGGATCGCCCCCGGCGTGCCCTTCGGCACCACGTCCGACCCGTCCGGCCACAGCAACCCGATTGCGAGGTACGGTCCGACGGTCTGGGACGGCGACAGTCCGAGACTCACTCGTCATCGACCTCGCTCTCGAACGGCGTCGCATCATGCCCACGCAGCACGATGTCCCAGGAAAAGGCGAGCGCCCAATCGGGCTCGGTCTGCTCCAGCGAGAAGCTGCTGACGAGCCGCTGGCGTCCCCTCGGGTCGGGGATGCTGTTCATGATCGGGTCGTACGGGAAGAGCGGGTCGTCGGGGAAGTACATCTGGGTGACGAGGCGCTGCACGAACGCGTGCCCGAACAGCGAGAAGTGGATGTGCGCCGGACGCCAGGCGTTGTAGTGATTGCTCCACGGGTACGCGCCAGGCTTGATGGTGGTGAATCGATAGCGGCCCTCGCTGTCCGTCATGGTGCGACCGAGCCCGGAGAAGTTCGCGTCGAGCGGCGCCGGCCACCGGTCCACCTCGTGCCGGTACCGGCCAGCAGCATTGGCTTGCCAGATCTCGATCAGCGTGTCCGGGACGGCGCGGCCGTCGCTATCCAGCACCCGCCCGCTGACGAGGATGCGCTGCCCGATCGGCTCGTAGTCGTGCTGCTGGGTGAGATCGGAATCCAGTGGTCCGACTCGTTCCTGCCCGAGCAGGGGCCCGGTGACCTCCGTCAGCTCCTGCCGCAGCGCCAGCGGCGGCTGCGACGGCGACCGGGACACGGTCGAGCGATAGTCGGGGAACAGGTGCGGCGGGTGCACGTCCGCCGGCAGGGGATAGTGCGGGAGAGACAGGCCGCTGCGCGACTCCGTCGCAGTCACGCGGCGCCCTCCTTCGCGGATCCGCGACCAGTGAGTCCCCGCAGCACGCGCAGCTCCTCGTCGGTGGGCGCCGGGGTGATGCCGAGCCCATCCGCAACCCGCAACTCCCAGCCAGTCTTCGACCGGGCCGTGTCGACGTCGACGCCCGGGTGAACGGCCACAAGGGTGAGTTCGCGCGTCTCGGGGTCGGGTTCGAGGACGCCGAGATCGGTAATCACCCGGGTGGGTCCCGCGCCTCGAAGGCCTAGCCGGTCGCGGTCACCCGGACCGCTGCCATACCCCACCGAGGTCACGAACTCCAGTCGCTCGACGAACGTACGTGGCGATTGGCGGACGATGATGTTGACCTCGCGGCAGGAAGCGGCGATCTCGGGCGCACCGCCGGCACCGGGCAGTCGCACCTTGGGGTGGGCGTAGTCGCCGCCGATGACGGTCGTGTTGATGTTGCCGTAGCGGTCGAGCTGCGCCGCGCCGAGAAACCCAAGGTCGATGCGGCCCGGCTGCAGCCAGTAGTTGAACATCTCGGGCACGCTGACAACAACGTCCGCGGTCGTGGCCAAGATCCCGTCGCCGATCGACAGCGGCAGCTGGTTCGGCTTCGCGCCGATGGGACCCGACTCGTAAATCAGTACCAGGTTCGGCGCGTGCAGCCGCCGTGCGAGGTTGGCCGCGGTGGACGGCAGCCCGATGCCGACGAAGCAGGCCGCTCCGTCCCGCAGCGACCGTGCCGCGGCGACGGTCATCATCTCGTCGGCGGTCCATTCCGCACTCATCCGCGGCTCCCGGCGGGCTCGAGCACGGTCCCTTCGAGCCACTCGGTGAACCGGTCGCGGTCGCGGCTGATGGCGTCCCACTCCTGGTAGTAGGAGTTGTCCCGGTCGTAGTAGTCCTGCGCGTACGACGGATGCGCCCCACGCGGCACCTCGGCCACGGCGGTCACCGCCCACGACGGCAGGATCACATCGCCGGGACGCCGCTCGAGGGTGTCGACGATCTCTTCGACGGTGACGAGGGATCGTCGGGCAGCGAGGAGCGCCTCCTTCTGCGCGCCGACGATGCCCCACAGCTGGACGGTGCCGGCACGATCAGCCCGTTGCGCGTGGATGACGGTGACATCCGGGTTCATGGCGGGTACGGCGGTCAGCACCTCGCCCGTGAAGGGACACGTCACCGGGCGGATCGTCGGGTTGACCTCGGGTAGGTCGGTGCCGACATACCCGCGCAGTACCGCGAACGGCAGGCCTGACGCTCCCGCGACGTACCTGTTCGCCATGCCGGCGTGAGAGTGCTCCTCGATCTCCAGCGGCTGTGGCCACCCGTTCTCGACCGCGTCGCGGAAGCGGTGCAGCGACCCGACGCCCGGATTGCCACCCCAGGAGAAGATCAGCTTCCTCGCGCACCCGGCGCCAATCAGCTGGTCGTAGACGATGTCCGGCGTCATCCGGACGAGGGTCAGGTCGCGCCGGCCCTGACGGATGATCTCCTGCCCGGCGGCGACCGGGATGAGGTGCGTGAACCCCTCCAGCGCGACCGTGTCGCCATCGTGCACCAGATCGGCAACCGCATTCTGGAGCGTCAAGAGGCGGGCCATCAGGGCGCCTCGAGCAGGACCGCGATGCCCTGCCCGACCCCGATGCACATCGTCGCCACTGCTCGCTGCCCGTCGCGGTCGCCCAGCTCCAGCGCGGCCGCAAGCGCGAGCCGAGCGCCGCTGGCGCCGAGTGGGTGCCCAAGCGCGATCGCGCCACCGTTCGGATTGACCTGCTCGGCGTCGTCGGGCAGTCCCAGTCCGCGCAGCACGGCGAGCGCCTGGGACGCGAACGCCTCGTTGAGCTCGACGACGTCGATGTCGTCGATGTCGAGTGCGGCGCGATCGAGAAGCTTGCGGGTAGCGGGCTCGGGACCGATGCCCATGATCCGCGGTGGTACGCCGACAGCGGCAGCTGCCGATATGCGCGCCAGCGGCGTCAGACCGTACTGCGCCACCGCCCGCTCGGACGCGACCAGCAGGGCAGCGGCGCCGTCGTTGACGCCGGAGGAGTTGCCTGCCGTGACCGAGCCACCGGGAAACAGCGGACGCAGCCGGGATAGCGCCTCGATCGACGTCTCGCGTGGGTGCTCATCGCGGTCGACGACGACGGGGTCGCCCTTGCGCTGAGGCACGGGGACGCTCGTGATCTCGCGCGCCAGCCGCCCGTTCGCCATCGCCTTTGCGGCACGCTCCTGCGAGCGCAGCGCGAACAGGTCCTGGTCCTTGCGGGATACGTCGAACTCGCGAGCAACATTCTCCGCTGTCTGCGGCATCGAGTCGGTGTCGTGCAGCTCCTGCATGCGCGGGTTGATGAAGCGCCAGCCGATCGTCGTGTCGTGGATTTCGGTCGATCGCGACCAGGCGGACGACGCCTTCGGGAGCACGAACGGCGCTCGCGACATCGACTCCACGCCGCCCGCAACCATCAGGTCAGCATCACCCGCGCGGACTGCGCGCGCCGCGATCGCAAGCGAATCGAGACTGGAGCCACAGAGCCGGTTAACCGTGCTGCCGGACACCTCAGTGGGCAGCCCGGCGAGCAGCCAGGCCATCCGGGCGACGTTGCGGTTGTCCTCACCGGCCTGGTTCGCGCAGCCGAACACGACATCGTCGACCGCACCCCAGTCGACATCGGGCAGCCGATCACCGAGCGCTGTAAGCACATGCGCCGCGAGGTCGTCGGGACGCACCGGCGCCAGCGCGCCGCCGTACCGCCCGAATGGCGTTCGTATCCCGTCGACGAGGAATGCCGTCGTCATCTGCTCCTCCTCGTCGTCGACCCTAGGGTTGGCTGGTGACTCGCCGCCGTTGCCTGGTTGTGGCGGCCACGGAGGCGGAGGCTGCTTACGTACCGAGTGAGCTGCCGCTGACGATCACTGGCCTGGGCAAGACGGCGGCCGCGGTCGGGACTGCCCAAGCACTGGCCGGTGCCGACCTGGAGAGCCTCACCGTGGTGAATGTCGGAACTGCAGGAGCGCTGCGGGCGGGGTTGAGCGGGTTGCATCTGCCGGGTGTGGTCCTCAACCACGACATAAACGCCGAGGTCATCCGGGCCCTCGGCTACGACCCGGAGGAGATGCTCGAGATCGACGGCGGAGACTCGACCGTGCTTGCCTCCGGCGACGTATTCGTCGCGGACCCGGCAGTTCGAGATGCGCTCGCGCGGCGTGCCGACCTCGTCGACATGGAGGGCTACGCAGTGGCGTACGCGTGCCGACGCTTCGGTGTCCCGGTGCGCCTGGTCAAGCATGTCTCCGACAACGCCGACGAAGTCGCCCTGGACTGGCCCGCGCGCGTCGACTCCAGCGCGCAGGTGCTGGGCAGATGGCTGGAGGAGCACTTTGGTCACGGCAGCGGCATCCCGACGTAGTTCTCCGCGAGGAAGCGCGATCCGGCTTGGGAGCTCGTGACGGTCCGCAGCTCTGCGCTCTGCCGGCGCAGGTCGAAGTCGCTGGCATCGGAAAACCGGTGCAGCATGCTGGTCATCCAGTAGGAGAAGTGCTGCGCGCGCCACACGCGGGGGAGCACCGTAGCCGTGTACGACTCCAGCCCGTGGGTGTCGCCGGTGCGGTAGTGGTCGGTGAGCGCG
Organism: uncultured Actinomycetota bacterium; assembly: GCA_963801015.1. GTDB lineage: Bacteria > Actinomycetota > Actinomycetes > CAWDCV01 > CAWDCV01 > CAWDCV01. The sequence goes on from CAWDCV010000002.1 coordinate 1,740,277, forward strand.
CGACTGAGCGCGTAGACGTCAGCCACGGCAAGGTTCATGCCCTTCGCACCCGTCGGCGGAACCGTATGGGCGGCATCGCCCGCGATGAACAGACGGCCGTGCTGCATGGGTTCGCAGACGAAGCTGCGGAACTGCAATACCGACTTGGAGAAGATGGGCCCTTCAACTACTTGCATGCCGTCACCGGATGCGCGGATCGTCAACTCCTCCCAGATCCTGTCGTCGGGCCAGTCATCGACGGAGTCGGTCGGGTCGACCTGCAAGTACATCCGTTGCACGGTTGGGGAGCGTGTACTCACGAGCGCGAAGCCGTGATCGTGATGGGCGTAGATCAGCTCGTCCGCGGTGGGCGGCGCCTCCGCGAGGATGCCGAACCAGGCGAACGGGTACTGGCGGAAGTACTGCGTGCGTACGTCCTCCGGGATCAAATAACGCGTGCGAGTCTGCGACCCATCGCACCCGGCAACGAAGTCGCACTCGAGGACCTGCTCCTCGCCGTCCTGCACGAACCGGATGCGCGGTCGGTCGCTGGTCACGTCCTCTGCCGTCACGTCCGAGACGCCGAACCGAACATCGCCGCCCGCGGCCAGCCGGGCCGCGATCAGATCCTTGAGCACCTCGTGCTGGGCATAGACCGTGATGGATCGGCCGGTGAGCGCGCGGAAGTCGATGTGATGTGTCTCGCCGTCGAAGCGTAGGTAGATCCCGCCGTGCTCGGCGCCCTCTGCTTTCAGCCGGTCGCCGATACCCGTCTCGACAAGCAGGTCGACGGTGCCGTTCTCGAGTACGCCGGCGCGAACGGTCTCCTCGATCGTCTGTCGCGTGCGGTTGTCGAGGACCACCGACTCGATGCCCTGCAGGTGCAGGAGATGGGACAGCAACAGTCCCGCCGGACCAGCCCCGATGATGCCCACCTGCGTACGCATGGCACACCTACTCGTTCTGCGGCGCTTCAGACGCCCGGCCCAACTCGCCGGCGGCCTCGAGCATGACGTACTCCTGGTGCTCCCGCAGTAGTCGGTCAAGGGCCTCATCGACGGAAGCGCCGTCATAGTCGTTCTCGGCAACAGTCGTGAGCCGGGACAGCAGTTCGTCGGAGAGCCGGATCTCTGGCATGGCTTGCGTCCTTTCGGGACGGAGAAGTGCAGAGCGCAGCACATCAGAGATCGACTTGGCGCCGCCGTGTCCGGTCTGACCTCCGTCGATCGGGATCTCCCCGCCGGAGATGAACGACGCGGCGTCAGAGAGCAAAAAGGCGACGAGGCGAGCGACGTCCTCCGGCGTGCCGGGATGACCAAGGGGGATCAGGGCGACGCTCGCGTCGAGGAAGTCTGGTGCTGCCGACGCGGTCATGGGTGTCTCGATGAAGCCCGGATGAATGGTATTGACCCGGATCCCGGAGGGTCCGAGCTCCATCGCGGCGACCTGGGACAGCCCGCGCAGCGCCCACTTGCTAGCGGTATACGCAACGGGGTAGTGAGCGGTGAGCCCGGCGGCCGATCCGATGTTCACGACGGCACCGCCCGCCGACATCAGCGGGGCGAGCGCCTGAATGCCGAGTAGCGGCCCGACGAGGTTCACTGCGAGCACCCGCTGCACGTCTGCGACTGCGACGTCCAGCAGCCGGCCGCGATGGGTGATGCCCGCGTTGTTCACCAGGCCGTGGACGATGCCGAACTCGGTGGCCAGGTCATCGTGCAGTCGCGCCCAGTCCTTCTCGGACGTGACGTCGTGTGTCCGCACGTCAGGACCGGGCTGGATATCGAGAGCGACCACTGTGGCGCCCTCTGCGGCGCATGCAGCGGCTTGCGCTGCTCCCATGCCCTGGGCGGCGCCGGTGACCACCACAACTCTGCCCGCAAGGCTCATGTGCGCCGCTCCGCGAGCAGATGCCGTGCAGTCGCAATGGGGACGGGCGCGACTCCGGAGACGACGGTGCTGGTGAGCTCGCCGATTCCTTCCACAGCGAGGGTGACGACGTCGCCGGGTTGTAGCGGTGGTGGGACCTGCTCACCGTTGCGACCCCACAACTCAGCCAGACAACCGCCGTTCCCGCACGTGCCCGAGCCGAGGACGTCGCCCGGTCGGACCCAGGTGCCGCGGGAGGCGTAGGCGACCATCTCCTCGAAGGTCCAGCCCATGTGCGACAGCCGGTCGTGTCCGACCTGCTCACCATTGATGGACGCCGTCAACTCCAGATCGAGGAAGCCGTCGTCATCTCGGTACGACTCCAGCTCGCCCGCAGTGACCAGCCACGGGCCCAACGTCGTCGCGGTGTCCTTACCCTTCGCGGGTCCGAGCCCGACGCGCATCTCCGCCTGCTGCAGATCCCGCGCGGACCAGTCGTTGAAGATCGTGTAGCCGACGATGACGTCACGGGCCTCCTCGGGTGTCAGGTCGCGCCCGGGGCGGCCGATGACCGCGGCGACTTCCAGCTCGAAGTCCAGCATCCGTGACCCGGGCGGCACCGGGACGTCGTCGGCAGGCCCGAGGATCGAGTAGGGGTTGCCGAAGTAGAACGTCGGTGCTGCGTACCACTGCTCCGGCACCCCGCTCGCGTTGTCAACGCTGCGTCGTACGCCCTCGACATGCTCCTCGAACGTCACGAAATCGCGAACCGTCGGCGGCAGTACTGGAGCGAGCAGTCGTACCTGCGTCAGCGACACCGGTGCGGAGCACGCAGCTAGCATCCGATCCTGGTCGGAGATGTCGTCGAGAACGGCGAACAGGTCGATGCCTGAGGGCAGCGGATGGATCTGATCGCCTACGAGCACGGCGTGGCGGCGCTCGCCCCTGTCGTCGAACGCCGCAATCCGCATGGCTACTTCACTGCAAGCGGGTTGAGGGGAGCGCCGACGGCACCCGTGACCTTCAACGGAGCAGCGGCGAGCAAGAAATCGTAGACGCCGTCTGCGGCACAGTCGTCGGCGAGCGCGTCGAGGTCCCACATCTCGCCGATGAGCAGCCCCACGTTCGGGATGACCACCTGGTGCAGCGGCTGGAACGCGTTCGCGAACTCGTTCGGCCGGACCTCGAATCCCCACGTGTCCGTGGCGATGGCAGCGATCTCGGTACGGTGCAACCAGCCGGCCGTGGAGAACGACAACCCGGGTGCTGGACCGCCGGCGTAGTCGTTCCACCCTTCTCGCCGCGCTCGGGCCAGCCGCCCGGTACGGACGAGGACGATGTCGCCGCGTCCCACAGCAGCGGTAGGACCATGTGCCTCACCCGTTGCCGTCAGGTGGTCCTCGGTAATGGCGAAGCCATCGGGGAGTTCCCCATCGTCGCCGACGACACGTCCGATATCGAGCAGCACGCCGCGGGATACCAGCGGCGAGGCCAAATGCTCGATGCCGGTGACGAGGTCGCCGTCGGAGGTGACCACGTCCTGCGCGGGCCGCCCGTTCCACGCCAGGCCGTGGTCGAAGATGTGGCCGAGGCCGTCCCACTGCGTGCTGCACTGCAGGGGCATGGCGATCACATCATCAGCACCGCCGAGACCGTGCGGAAAGCCCTGCTTGCCAAGAGCTGCGTCGGTGCCGGTGTCCGTCATGGTGTGGACCGGGTTGGTGCGCCGCCGCCACCCGTGCTGCGGGCCGTCGGTATCGAACGACTGCGAAAGAGACATGGACACACCGCGACGTACGAGACCGGCAGCCTCGCGCCGCTTCGCGTCGTCGATGAAGTTGACCGTACCGAGGACGTCGTCGGGTCCCCAGCGTCCCCAATTTCGGTAGCGCGCTGCCGCCTCGGCGATCGCCTGCTCGGCAGGGAGCGTGGGGGCAGCGGCAACCATCAGACCGCCTCCTCAGACGGGAGGCGCGACGAAGACCGCGTCGGGGTCGTTGAACGACTTCTTCGCGACCATCTCGTTCATCGGGTTGGCCGTTCCCCACTGGTCGGTGACCTCGGGGTCGGAGAAGTCGTACAGATGTGGGTGCCAGGTGTCCTCGTCGATCGTCTCCAACTCGGTCGTGTACTCAACCGTGTTCCCCTGCGGATCGAGGAAGTAGGAGAAGGTGTTGCTGCCGGCCAGGTGCCGGCCCGGGCCCCAGATCTTCTCCACACCGGCGCGCAGCAGGCGGCCGGTGCCGCGCATGTACTCGTCGAGGCCGCGCATCTCGAACGACGCGTGATGCAGCGACACATGCGGGCAGCGAGCGACGGCAATGCTGTGATGCCAGGTGCTGCAGCGCAGGAACCACATCACCTCGCCCATGTGCGGGCTCATCAAGGTGTCGCTGAGTGAGAAGTCCAGCCACTTCTGGTAGAACGCGACCGTCTGCTCCGGCTGTGGCGAGTTGATGACCACGTGGGACAGCCGGACAGGGATGGCCTCCTTCTCCTCGATCTTGCGATGCTGGCGAGCATCGACGTCGGACGAGATCTCGACAGTCCGGCCATCGATGTCGAAGAACCGGAACCCATAGCCGCCACCAGGTGTCTGCATCGCACCCGGCTCGTTGACGAGCTGCACGCCGCCCTGGCCGAGTCGCTGGGCGAGCGCGTCGACAGCCGCCTCGTCCTTTGCACCGAACGCCAGCAGCTCCAACCGCTTCTGGGCGTCCTTACGCAGCCGCACGATGTACTGCTCCGGCGATCCCTCGGCGGCGAGGAAGCTGATGCCGCTCTCGTCGACAACCTCGGTGAGCCCCCACGTGTTCTTGAAGAACTCCCGCTCCTTCTCGAAGTCGGGTACGGCTAGGTCGACGTGGCGAACGTGGGTGATGAGTCGGTTGGGCATGGGGAACTCCCTATGGTGCTGGTACGGAGAGCGGCAGTTCGAACAAGGCGGCTGCATTGCCGCCGCGGATCGCCTGCTCCTGCTCGGACTCCAGCGCGGCGGCGGCGAGTCGCTCGACGGGGTCGGTGACACCCATGTCAAAGGGATAGTCGCTGCCGAGGACGACGCGATCGGCACCGACGGCTTCGACGAGCTGGCGCAATGCCAGCGGTGTGTAAACCAGCGAGTCGAACCACATCCGCCGCATGTACGTGCTCGGCGGCGCGACGGCGAGCTGCGCCTCCGGCCGTGTTTGCCAGGCATGGTCGGAGCGGCCGAGGTACGTGGGCAGGTAGCCGCCGCCATGCGCGGCGACGATCCGTACTCCCGGATGACGGTCGAGCAGCCCGGAGAAGATCAGGTGCGAGAGCGCGACGGCGGTCTCAACCGGGTTGCCGACGATGTTGGACAGGTAGTAGCGGTCGAGCCGTTCGCCGAGCGAGCACCCCCACGGGTGTACGAACACCACCGCGCCGAGCTCCTCCGCTCGTGCCCAGAAGGCGTCCAGCGCATCGTCGGCCAGCTCGCGAGCCCCCGCAAGTGTCCCGATCTGCACGCCACGCAGGCCGAACTCGTCGACGGCGCGAGTGAGCTCGGCGACGGCGAGCTCCGGATGCTGCAGCGGCACCGTGCCCATTCCCACAAGTCGATGCGGATGCTGCTCGACGAGTGCGCTCATGCCCTCGTTGGTCAGCCGGGTGATCCGCTGCGCCACGGAGGCATCCGCCCAGTAGTGATAGAGCGGCATCGGGCTGACAACCTGAACGTCCACGCCGGCACGGTCCATCGCCGCGAGTCGCTGCGCCGGATCGGTCAGCAGTGGTCCGATCTGTGCAAGCTGCGCCTGGTTGACCGCGGCGGACGCGGCGCCCGAGCCCCGCAGGTCCAGCTCGCGCTGCTTGGCATGGCCCGGTAGTTGCGCGGCCGTGGCCTCGACCGCTGGAAACAGGGCGTGGGCGTGCACGTCCACGGCGGGAGCGTCTGACCCAGTCACGACACCGCCGTTTCTGCCACGCAAGTGTTGCGCTGCAAACCGAGCCCGGTGATCTCCGACTCCATGATGTCGCCGGGCCGCAGCAGGCGTCCCCAGTGGATCCCGTTGCCGGCCGGGCTGCCGGTCAACACGAGGTCGCCGGGCAGTAGCGTCGCAATCCGCGAGCAATACGCCACCAATTGGGCGACGTCGAAGATCATGTCCTTGGTGGACTCGTTCTGCGTGACGTCGCCATTGAGCCGCAACGTGACCTGAAGGTTCATCGGGTCGCCGACGAACTCCGCCGGCACAATGAACGGGCCGGTGGGCAAGAAGGTGGGGGAGTTCTTCGCCTTGAACCAGTCGGTGCCAAGCTCCGGCAAGTCGCGGCGCCAGACCCACTCCCGCGTGGTGATGTCGTTGACGATCGTGTAGCCGACGACATGCGAGAGCGCGTCGGAGACAGGTACCCGCCGTGCGAGCCGGCCGATGACCGCGGCAAGCTCCAGCTCGAAGTCGTTCTTGCTCGTGCCTTCGGGCAGCACAACGTCGTCGTATGCACCGCACATCGCGGACACGACCCCGGTGAAGACGTACGGCTCACCGGACGTGGATCGCTCATCCTGCAGCCGTCCGATCTCGGCTCGAATCTCATCGTCGGTACGAGTGTCGCCGGGTTGGCGGTCCGCGACAGCAAGGTCCATCACGTGGGTGCGGTAGTTTGCACCGCTCTGGAAGATTTGTCGCGGCTGCACCGGCGGCAGCACCTGTAGAGCATCCAGATCGAGGGCGTCGTCAGAGTGCTGCTCCGCTCTCGCCGCAAGCTCCGGTCGTACGTCATTCCAGCGCTCGATCAGGTCCCGCACCGACGGCTGGCGCAGGCCGGCGGTCTCGTCGATCGGGTGGACCCGCGATCCCACGACCAGCCCGGCAAAGTCGGGGTCGGCACGGAAAGTGCCCAGGGCGTACGGACCCGCATGGCGGGCGGAGCGAGCCAACGAATCCTCCCGGGAGTTGGTGGTACCGACGCTAGGAAGCCACCCGGGGCATGGGAAGGCCAACCTTGCTATGGGCAGCATCGGGCGGATCTATACCCGGGGCTCCATCGTGATAGCTCTCGGCTATCCACGTCATAGCAACCTTCGACTTCCCTGAAAGACCGCGCTCGTCGTTTGATTGCCGGCGACGGCAGGCCAATTCTTCTGGGGTCACTGATCTTCTGGAGTCACAGATGACGAGCGTCCAGTCCGTACTTGTCGTGGGAGGCGGCACCGCCGGTTGTGCTCTGGCGGCCTTCTTGGGCCGCGCCGGCGTGGCGGTCGAGATCGTCGAGCGCAAGCCCGACTTCACCACGTATGGGTCCGGTATCACGCTGCAGGGCGCGGCGTTGCGGGTCCTCCGGCAGGTCGGTGTATGGGACGACCTACGCCGGTACGGCTACGAGTTCAACTCACTCGGCCTCCGATCCGCAGACGGACGAATGCTGGCGGAGATCCCCGATGCCCGCACCGGGGGGCCGGACCTTCCCGCTACGCTCGGCGCCTACCGGCCGAAACTGGCGGAGCTCCTTGCCGAAGCAGGCGTCGGCGCGGGCGCCAAGGTACGCCTCGGGGAGACGGTCGAAACGATCGATCAGGATGCCGACGGTGTCGACGTCATTTTCTCCACGGCGACACCGGGCGCTATGACCTGCTGATCGGAGCCGACGGCATTCGGTCGAGGACGCGGGCGCAGCTCGGCATCGACGTGCAGCCGCGGTCCCTGGGGATGGGGATCTGGCGAGTGCACGCGCGACGTCCCGAGGACGTCGTCCGTACCGACCTGATCTACGACGGTCCCTGCTACATCGCGGGGTATTGCCCCACCGGATCAGACATCCTGTACGCCTACCTCGTCGAGGACGCTCGAGCTCAGGCTCGCCCAGCCGGATGAGAAGGTCGCGGCCATGCGCGAGCTGGCAGCGGCGTACCACGGGCCATGGGACGCGATCCGCGATGACATCACCGACGCGGATCGGATCAACTATGCGCTGTTCGAGTCCCTCCTGATCGAGGGGCCATGGAACCGCGGTCGCGCGATCGTTATCGGCGACGCTGCGCACGCCTGCCCGCCGACCCTTGCCCTGGGGGCCGCGATGGCGCTGGAGGACGCTGCCGTCCTCGCCGAGGTGCTTCTTGCCCACGACGAGCTGACCAGGACCTGTTCGACGCGTTCGTACAGCGGCGTATGCCGCGCGCGACCGCCGTCGTCGAAGGCTCGATGCAACTGGCGACGTGGTTGCTCGAGGGTAGGCGGGACGCGGACGTGCCCGGCCTCATGGGCCGAGTCATGGGTCTGATCAGCCAACCGGCGTGACGGCTGGCGCGGCTGACCGCGGGAACGGTCGGCTCGCCGGCAAGGTCGCCCTCATCACGGGTACAGGTGGAGGGCAGGGGCGCAGCGCCGCACTGCTGTTCGCGGCCGAAGGTGCCACCGTCGTCGGCTGCGACCTCAAGGAAGACGGGGCTGCCGAGACGCTGGGACTCGTTCGCGCCGCTGGCGGCCGGATGGACAGCATGGCACCGCTCGACCTCACCGACGAAGATGCCGGTCATGCGTGGATCGACGCTGCAGCGCAGCGACATGGTCGCATCGACGTGCTCTACAACAACGCGGGCGCGACGCGCTTCGATCGGATCGAGGACGAGTCGTACGAGGACTGGCTCTTCACGCTTCGCAACGAGCTCGATGTGGTCTTCCTCGCCACGAAGCACGCGTGGCCTCATCTCAAGCAGCGTGGCGGCTCGATCATCCTCGTCGGTTCCACATCGGGGTTGACCGGTTCGATGACGCTGATGCGCAGCGCCCACACCGCAACCAAGGGCGGCATTGTCGCGCTCACCCGACAGCTTGCTGCCGAAGGCGCGTGGTTCGGCATTCGCGTCAACTGCATCAGTCCCGGCATGGTGATGACACCGGCGACGCAGGACGACATCTTCGGCAACCCGGATCATCCGATGTACGGCATCCGTAAGCACATTCCGCTCGGCCGAATCGGCACGCCCGACGACGTCGCTCCGTGCGCGGTGTTCCTTGCCAGTGACGAGTCGTCATACATGACGGGCGCGAACCTCGTTATCGACGGCGGCTGGTCGGTCGTCCTCCCGGGCGCACCTCCTCACCCGTGAGCCCGAAAGCCCGCTGCCGACGCGCGCCAGCCGAGCAGCGAGGGGCGTCGTGCTCCTCGCGGCGAGTCGCGGCGCGCGAGGTCATAGAAGTTGCGCTCACTCATGAGGATCAGCGAGGTGACGAGACGTTCAGCTTCCTCGGGATCGCCGGCCTCGGGCACGCGGCTGTAGCGACGCAACAGCTCGACCGTCGGAGCGCGGACCATGGCTACGTCGGCCATGCCTTGCTCGTAGACCTCGGGAACCGACATCGCGAGCTCCACGCCAGCGACCATCGCTACGCGATGCCCCCACCACAGGTCCGCAGCGGCTCGCACCGTGCCGGCCTGTCGGAGCGCGAGGAGGATGACGCCGAGCAGAAGGCATGGACCCGGGCGGCCGCCGAGACGATGTCGACCTACAGCGACATGGTCAGCTACCCGAACTTCCTCATCGCCGACGACACCAGTGAGGTCTCGGACGCATACAGCCCCGGCGTGCGCGCTCGCCTCGTCGCCGTCAAGGATCGATGCGATCCCGACAACGTGTTCCGCATCAACAACAACGTAGCGCCCAGCGCTAGGGCTTAACGCCGTTGCTGTCGGCGAGCGGGTGAATCTTCCCGCCTTCGCGCCGCACCAACGCAGCGAGGGGTTGGTCGGAGGTCGCCAGCGGGACGCCTCCGGCCAGCGCCGCGTTGGCGGCGACACAATCGGCGAGGCTGACGGCGCAGTGCTGCCGGTGATAGTGCCGAGCTCGTAGCCGACCGGCGGCAAGGCCATCGTCAGGCGTCACGAGAAGGATCCCCATGCCGGCATTGGCCAGCAGTGCGAGGTCGGCGTGCACGTCGTCGGGGTCGCGCTCGTAGGTCCGGACCAATTGATCCACAACCTCCCCGGCATTCACGGCCGTGAGACTCGTCGGAGTACGCAGGAGGCTGGCAACCTCCTCTCCGCTGGGCTCGCCACGCAGGTAGGCCACGACGGCGTACGCGTCAAGCACTGTCACGACTCGTCGCTGCGTTCTTCCTCACGAGTCCCCTCGAGATCACGTTCAGCCCGTCGCGCCGCATCCGAGGTGGGGCCGGGCCCAGCGTGCACTCCGTGTAATGCCGCGATCGTGTCTTCGGGTACGGGCCGCACGATCGCGTAGTCACCGCGGTCGATCACCAGGACGGAGGCCACTCGCCAGCGATGTCGGAGCTCAGCAGGCAAGGAGATCTGGCCATTGTGCGTGACCTTGGCTTGAATGGACGCCATCACCATACTATAGATGCTGCTCCACATAATACGTAGATCCGCTTGCATAATATACGGATCGTTACGTCTTCGGACTTCCTGGGGACATGGCGGTGATCTACCGTCGGGTATAGATCACACCGAAGCCCCTGCCTGTGTCATCGGCCGCGACAATGAGGACGTGGCGCCGTGAATCTGGCCAACCTCGACCTGAACCTGCTCGTTCCCCTGGATGCCCTGCTCCGAGAGCGCAGCGTGACCCGAGCTGCCGCATCCCTCGGCTTGAGCCAGCCCTCGCTCAGTTCGTCCCTGGCGCGGCTGCGCCGGCACTTCCATGACGAGCTCCTGACCCGCGTCGGCAACAGCTATGAACTGACGCCGATGGCCGTGCAGCTTCGGCAACGTACAGAAGCGGCGCTCATCAGCTTCGAGCGCGCCTTCGTCACGACGCCTCAGTTCGATCCCGCAACGTCACAGCGGGAGTACCGCGTCATCGGATCGGACTATCCCATGGCTGTTCTCGCCGGCCAGGTGGGTCGAATCCTTGCTGAGCGAGCGCCACGGCTCCGGCTGCGGTTCGAGCGCCTCACTAACGACGTGGTCGATGGGGTTCCCGACAGCCTGCGCAACGTCGACGCCCTCGTACTGCCGCATGGCTATATCAGCGACCTGCCGCACCTGGACTTGTTCTCCGACACCTGGATGTGTCTGATTGCCAGCGACAACCCGCACGTCGGATCCAGGTTGACCATGGAGCACCTGAGCGAGCTGCCCTGGGTCTTCACGTATCACTCGGCGACGGCGTTCACGGCGGCCGGGCGACAGCTGCAAACGCTGGGGATCGAGCCGCGTGTGCAGATGGTCGTCGAGAGCTTCCTCGCGTTGCCATTCCTCATTTCCGGCACGGACCGCATCGGCTTGGTGCAGTCGCACCTCGTTCCGCGGTTGACGGCAGCCGGTGACGTCCGTGCCCTCCCGTGCCCGTACGACGTGGTGCCTCTCGTCGACGCAATGTGGTGGCATCCGATCTATAACGCCGACCCGGAGCACGCGTGGCTGCGGGACGTCTTCGTCGAGGCGGGGAAGTTCATCGACGAGAGTTGGAACGAGGTGGTTGGCTCAGTCTCGCTCGATCACCTGAAAGCATGAGCGACCGGCGCTCCGAGATGCGTACGGAGCTGCGGGCCCGCCGCGCTCAGGTGATGGCGACCCTGATGTACGCGGTGCTCGTCTTCGGGTTGCTCTGGGTATTCAGCTCGATCGGCCGGGACAGCATCTACTTTTGGGACACCGTCGAACGGTCGACCAACGCGATCGTTGGTGTCGTCCTCCTCGGACTGACTCTGCCGTTCGGAGTCGCCGCCCTGATCTTTGCTCGGCGGGACGGGCAAACATCCTTGCCGGGCGAGCGCTCGGTGGGGTTGCAGCACCCGGGCCGAATCGTCGTCGTCATGGCTGTCGTGGTCGCGCTCATGCTGTTCGTGACCTTGTGGCTGATCTTCGGCTACGTGCCCGAGACCAACCGCCGCGGCATCTGACGACCGCGCGCGAGCCCTGACCGGCCTCGTGTCAGATCCTGGCGCGGCCATGACCGCATCACGTTCTGACACGAGATCGAGTTGCCGCTCGAACTGCACTGAGCGCAAATTTGCAGACACTGCAATTTTTGATAGACTCGACACATGACGACGGGACTGCGGGAGCGCAAGAAGCTGGCTACCCGGCTGACGTTGCATCAGGCCGCTCTCGAGCTCGTGGCGGAGCGCGGGCTAGACGCGGTGTCCGTGGACGACATCGCGGCTCGAGCCGACGTCTCGCCGCGCACGTTCTTCAACTACTACCCGTCCAAGGACGACGCCGTGATCGGCATCGATCCGGATGCGCCGGGCCGCCTGGCTGAGGCGTTTGCTGCCCGACCCGCCGACGAGTCGCCAATCCAGGCGCTCCATGCGGTGCTTCTCGCGAGGGCAGCGGACATGGCGGACGAACCGCAGTTGTGGCCGCTACGCATCCAGGTCATCGAGGCCCACCCGGTGCTGCTCGCCCGGCTGATGGCCGGGTTCGCCGAATCCGAGCGCGCGCTGTCGGCGGCAATCGCCGAGCGCGTTGGCCTGCCCGCCGGCGCGCTGTACCCGAACCTGCTCGCGGCCGTGCAGTCCGCCGTGATGCGAGCGTCGCTCTCGCGCTGGCGCGCCGGCGACTTTCTCGTCTCGCTCCCCGACGTCGTGGACGAGGCCTGGGCGCTGCTATCAGCAGGGCTGCCCGCTCCCACGAGCTGAGCTCACCGCTCTGCCTCACCCACGTACGAGGAGTTTCATGCACACCGCACCACCGCTCGTCCTCACCCGACGGCGCGTCAACCTGATCTTCTCGGCCCTGCTCGCCGGCATGCTGGTGGCGAGCCTCGACCAGACGATCGTGGCCACGGCGATGCCGACCATCGTGGGCGACCTGGGTGGCGTCTCACACATGGCCTGGGTCACCACGGCCTATCTGCTCGCGAGCACGATCGTGATGCCGATCTACGGCAGGTTCGGTGATCTGTGGGGCCGGCGCACGCTCTTCCTCGTCGCCATCGGACTGTTCACGGTCGCCAGCATCGGCGCGGCCCTGTCCCCGAACTTCGCCTCCTTCGTCGCCTGGCGCGGCGTCCAGGGGCTCGGCGGCGGCGGCATGATGATTCTTTCTCAAGCGATCATCGCCGACATCGTCCCCGCTCGGGAACGCGCGAAGTACATGGCGCCGATCGGAGCCGTCTTCGGTCTGTCCGCCGTCGTTGGCCCCCTCGTCGGAGGCTTCTTCACCGACTCCCCGAGCCTCGGCTGGCAGTGGTGCTTCTGGGTCAACATCCCGGTCGGGGTCGCCGCGCTGCTTATTGGCTGGTTTGCGCTGACGCTGCCCCGAAAGCACACGACCGCTCGGCTCGACTACGCCGGGATCGCCTTGCTCTCGGCGGCCACCACGTCGCTGATCCTCTTCACCGACATCGGCGGTACGACGGGGTGGACGCACTGGACGACGCTCAGCCTGCTGGCCGCGTTCGTGGTGTCGGTGATAGCGCTGATCGGCGTTGAGCTCCGGGCGGAGCAGCCGATCCTCCCGCTGTCCCTCTTCCGCAACCGCACCTTCGTCGTCACCGTTGCGCTCGGTGCTTTCGTCGGGCTGGCGATGTTCTCCGCGATCGCCTTCATGCCCACGTTCCTGCAGATGGCCTCGGGCCTGTCCGCTGCGGGCGCGGGCATGCTGATGCTGCCCATGGTCGGCGGGATCATCGTCAGCATTCAGGGGACGGCTCGCACGATCGCCCGGACCGGTCGCTACAAGATCTTCGTCGTGACGGGCGTGCTGGTCATTGCGGCCACCATGGCGTGGATGACGACCCTCACCGGCAGTAGTGACCTGTGGATTGTGGGGTCGATGCTGTTCGCCCTCGGTGCAGGGCTCGGTCTGATCATGCAGAACATCGTGCTCGCGGCTCAGAACGCGCTGTCGGCCGAGCACATCGGCGTCGCCACATCGACGACCAACTACTTCCGGGAGGTCGGTGCCACCCTCGGCGTCGCCATCTTCGGCACGCTGTTCACCAGCCGTCTGGCCGAGAACCTGGGCGGTGCGCTTCAGGCCAACCCCGACCAGGCCGTCGCGGCGGGCATTACGTCTCCTGACAGCTTGGTGCCCAGCGCGGTTCAGGCGGCTTCCGACCCGCTGCGGTCGGCGATCGTCGATTCGTACGCGGATGCACTGGCCCCGGTCTTCGGCTACCTCTTGCCGGCGCTTGGTGTCGCGCTGGTGCTTGCGCTGCTGCTCAAGGAGGTCCCGCTATCGAAGGTGGCGGGAATGGTTGCCCGCGGCGAGGCAGTGCAGGCCGGCGATCACGAGCGGCCCCGCGAAACGGCACTGGTCGGTTAGGTGGTGGTGGTGGTGGTGAAGGACGTGGTCAGCTGCGCCTTCGAGTCGCCGCCGACCCACACGTCAAAGGTGGAGGCGTCGAGAACGTAGTCACGAACGGCGGCGTTCCAGTAGCGCCGTTCGGACGGTCCGATGGTGAACTGCAGTGTGCGCGACGCTCCCGCCGATAGGTGGACGCGTTCGAAGCCCTTGAGTTCTCGTGCAGGCCGAGACGCCGAGCCGTGCCGCTGGTGCAGGTAGAGCTGGACGACTTCGTCGCCGTCCCGGTCGCCAGTATTGGTCACGGTGACTGAGACGGAGACCGTGTCGCTCACGCCGACCGTCTCACTGTCGAGCGCGAGGTCGGAGTAATCGAACTGCGTGTAGCTCAGGCCGAAGCCGAAGGGAAACAGCGGAGTGCTCTCCTCATCCCAGTAGCGCTTGGCCTGGTTCTCCGGCTCGTGCGAGATGGTGTGGGTGTAGATCATCGGCACCTGTCCGACGGTCCGCGGCCAGGAGAAGGGCAGCTTGCCGCCGGGGGAAACATCGCCGAGCAGCAGGTCGGAGACGGCGGTGCCGCCTTGGGTGCCCGGGTACCAGATGTCGAGTATCGCCGGCACGTGCGCGGCGGCCCAGCGGAGGTCCAGCGGCCGTCCGTTCATGAGCAGCAGAACGACTGGCGTGCCGGTGGCGACGACGGCATGGAGCAGCTCGAGCTGATTGCCGGGTAGCTCCAGAGAGGACCGCGAGGCGGCCTCACCGATCATCTGTTGCCACTCCCCGAGCACCACGACGGCAACATCACTGTCCCGGGCCAGGTCGACGGCCCGCTGCAGCTCGGCCTCGTCATCGAAGTCATGCGGGTCGGGCGGGGTATTGCCGGCGAACATGTCGAACATCGAGGGGAACAACCGCTGCGCGGGACGGATCCCGGCGGCGTAGCGAACCTCGGTCGCTCCGTCGAGCCGCGCCCGCAGTCCGTCGAGCACGGTCACGGTCTCGTCGAGGTCGAAGTCGAAGGCCCACGGACCCAAGATGTCGCGCCGGGAGTCGGCCAGCGGGCCGATGACCGCGATCGAGCCGAGCCGTGCAGCGTTCAGGGGCAGCACCGGGCTGCCGTCTATCTCTTCGTTACGCAGCAGCACCGCCGAGCGCTGCGCGGCCACGCGCGCCTCTTCCCGGTGCCCGGGATCCGCCAGCACCGTCCGGGCCTGCTCCTCGTCGACGTAGGGGTCATCGAACAAGCCGAGCCGTAGCTTGGCTTCCAGGACGCGCCGGACGCAGGCGTCGACCTCCTCGACGCTCACCGTCCCGGCCGCGACCGCGTCTGCCAGGTGGCCGTACGCAGGATCGGTCATAGCCATCTCGAGATCGACGCCGACGCCCACCGCCCGCGCCGCTGCGTCGGGCAGATCGGACGCGAACCCGTGGGTGACCAAGTTGCGCACCGCATTGGCATCGCTGACGACGAACCCGTCGAACCCCCACTGCTCACGCAGCACTTCGGTGAAGAGCCACCGGTTCCCGGACCCGGGGATCCCGTTGAGGTCCATGTACGCGGTCATCACATTGCCCGCACCCGCCGCCAGTGCAGCCTGGAACGGCGGAAAGTGCACGTTCCAGAGCTCATAGTCCGACAGGTTGACCTCGTCGTAGTCGCGCCCGCCCAGGGCGGCGCCGTAGCCGGCGAAGTGCTTGGGCCCGGCGATGATGTGCTCGGGCGCCCCGACATACCCGCCCTGGAAGCCGCGCACCTGGGCCGCGGCCACCGCAGCGCCGAGGAAGGGGTCCTCGCCGGCGCCTTCGACCATGCGCCCCCACCGCGGGTCGCGGGCAATATCGACCATGGGGGCGAACGTCCAGTGGATGCCGACCGCGCGGGCCTCGCGGGCCGCGACCGCCTGACCGCGCTCGATGATCTCGGGGTCCCACGATGCCGCCATCCCGATGGGCACCGGGAAGATCGTGCGCAGGCCATGGATCACGTCGTAGCCGAACAGTGCCGGAATCTGGTGGCGGCTTCCCTCTACTGCCAGCCGCTGCAGCCGGTTGATTTCGGCCGGGTCGGTCATGAACAACAGCGACCCAACACCGCCGCGCGCCAGCGCCCCCTCCACCTCGCCGGGCTCCTGTTCGGCCGGCCCCACTGCCGCGTCCGTCGGACCGAAGGAGAAGTACTGGATCAGCTGACCGGCCTTCTCCGGCAGCGTCATCGACGACAGCAGCTCCTCGACCCGGTCGCTCACCGTCATGAGTGCTCCTCGTCGTCGTGTCGAGATCCGGCTGTCAGCGGAATGTGTCCTCGAACTCGCGGTAGGGCAGTGGCGGTACGGGGTCGAGGGTCTGTGCGCGGTCGTTACCGTACGGCTCGTAGTGCGTGTCGACCGGCTCGTCGACGGGTGGCAGGAACACCGGAACGCCGTCGTCGCCGAACCAGGCCAGCTGCGAGTCGTGGCTCTCCTGGTTGTCCGACGCAAAGCTGATCCAGTCCCGATTGAACGGGGCCCGGGCGATCTCGTAGCAGCGGAAGTGCCAGATCCGCCACTGGCCATCCTGCTTGAGGAAGTCCACGCCGTACTTGCACCACACCCAGTGCGCCCAGACCAACTTGTCGTCGACCTTGCCGCCGGAGAAGACCCAGTCCGGCACGTTCTCCGCGACGTCGGGGTCGGTCAGTCCGGACTCGAGCCCAGCCATGATCCACAGGCCCTTGGCGGTCGTCCCGTCCTGGCCGACCTCGATAACCGGCGTGCTGGTGTAGTGCAGCAGCAGCTTGCCGACTGGTCGGGGCCGGCCGCGGTGGTACGCCGTCACCGACTCCCATGTCGTATACGCGCCGACGTTGTTGTAGCGCGCCCGGATGCCGGGCGTACCCGGCTTCACCCAGAGCTCGTCGATGATGCGCTCGTCTTCATACCCGTTGTGGTAGTGCATGTAGCGCGAGAACACGTTCTCGACGGCGCCCCGGTCAGCGCCACGCTCGGCCGCGTCGAGCCGCTGTTCCAGGTGGGCAAGACGGTCGATCAGGCTCTGCTCTGTGGTCGACGTCATTCGGTCTCCCCGGAGGAAGAGAACGCGGCGTCGAAGGCGGCTTCCGGTGGCTCGAACGTGAGGCGGCGGACGAACTCCAGCGCCTCCGGCGCGCCGACGAGTCGGTCCATGCCGGCGTCTTCCCACTCAATGGAGATCGGGCCGTCGTAGCCGATGAAGTTGAGCATCCGGAAGCACTGCTCCCACGGCACGTCACCGTGTCCGGTCGACACGAAGTCCCAGCCCCTGCGGGGATCGGCCCAGGGCAGATGAGATCCGAGCCGGCCGTTGCGGCCGTTGCCGACCTGGCGCTTCGCGTCCTTGCAGTCGACGTGGTAGATCCGGTCGCGGAAGTCCCAGAGGAAGCCGACTGGGTCGAGGTCCTGCCAGACGAAGTGGCTGGGGTCCCAGTTGAGCCCGAACGCCTCGCGATGGCCGATCGCGTCGAGAGCGGCGACCGTCGTCCAGTAGTCGTACGCAATCTCTGACGGGTGCACCTCGTGGGCGAATCGGACACCGCACTCGTCGAAGACGTCGAGGATCGGGTTCCAGCGATCGGCGAAGTCCTGGTAGCCGGCGGCGATCACGTCCGCGGACACCGGCGGGAACATCGCGACGTACTTCCAGATCGCGGAGCCGGTGAACCCGACGACGGTCTTGACTCCCAGGCGCTGCGCGGCGCGGGCCGTCATCTTCATCTCCTCGGCGGCGCGCTGCCGTACCCCCTCGGGGTCGCCGTCGCCCCACACCTTCGGCGACAGGATCTCCTTGTGCCGACCGTCGATGGGGTCGTCGCACACCGCCTGACCCTTGAGGTGGTTGGAGATCGCGAATACCTGCAGGTCGTACTTCGCGAGCAGGTCGAGCTTGCTCTGTACGTACGCGTCGTCCTCGGCGGCGCGCCACGGGTCGAGGTGGTCGCCCCAGCAGGCGATCTCCAAGCCGTCGTAGCCCCAGCCCGAAGCGAGGCGGGCGACCTCCTCGAATGGCAGGTCCGCCCACTGGCCGGTGAACAGGGTGATCGGTCGAGGCATGTCAGTTCCCTTCGACAAGTGTCCGCTGTCCGGTCTCAGAACTCGCTTCCACCGCGGCCAGTACCCGCTGCACCTGCAGCCCATCCGCAAACGAGGGCGCCGGGTCCGTCCCCTCGGCGATCGCCGTGACGAGATCCACGACCTGGTGGCTGAAGCCGTGCTCGTACCCGAGCCCATGGCCGGGTGGCCACCATGCTTCGACGTACGGATGGTCAGGCTCGGTCGCGAGGATGCGGCGAAAGCCAGCGGTATCCGAGGACTCGGTCGCGTCGTAGAACTCCAGGACGTTCATGTCCTCGAAGTCGCCCATGAACGCGTAGCCCACCATCGCCACCCGCAGTGGTTGTTTGGTCATGCTGACTCCGCAATCGATCGGATGGACGCCGTCGACGAGCCGGACTCGATCGTGGGGTAGTACTCCAGCCCGATCGGCCCGTCGTAGCCCGACTGTCGGAGCACGGCGAGCTGCGCCGTCCAGTCGACGCTTCCGCTGCCGGGCTCACCTCGGCCCGGCACGTCGGCGATTTGGACGTACCTGATGAGATCTCCCGCGTTGGCGAGCTCGGTCGCCGGATCTTCTCCCTCAGTGATCGAGTGATACATGTCGTAGAGGATTCCGAAGCTTTCCGAGCCGACGCCGCGGGCGACGATGACAGCATCGGCGGTGCGGTCCAGCAGCGCGCCCGGATGGTCGACCCGGGTGTTGACCGGCTCGAGCACGAACGTCACGCCGGAGCCCTGGGTGCGTTCGACGGCCTGGGTGAACACGTCGACCAGCCGGTCGAGGTTCTGCGCCCGCTTCATGCCGGGGAAGCCGATGCCGGAGCCGACAACGATGCGCGAGGCGCCGAGCTGGCGGGCGTGCTCGATACCGCGATCCAGCCCCTCGAAGAATGGGCCGAGATCCGTTCCGGGCAGCGTGAAGTTCGTCCGCGGCTCGGCAAGGATCGCGGTGAGCGTCACGCCGGTGTCTGCCAGCGCTTTGCCCAGGGAGTCCACGTCGACCGTGGACGTGCCCCACATCTCGACGGCGTCGAAGCCTGCGGCGGCTGCGGCACCTACCCGGTCCCCGTGATCCGGCCCGGCTTCGGTGAACAGCAGGTCGATGTTCGGTGCCAACTGGTACACGTTGCGCCTACTTTCTCTCAGCTAGTGCGGTCGAGATTGCTTGTCTGATGAGGGCGTGCTGCTTGCGGATGAGGTCGATGGGGTCGGCCTCGTCGACGTCGGCGAATGCGTGGCCCTCCCACTCACTCGACATGAACCCGGCATAGCCGCCGTTCACCAGCACGCGGACGAGTGCGGGGTAATCGATGGCGGGCTCGTTGCCGTCATCGTCGATGTCGTAGAACTTCGCGTGCACGTGCACGATCCGAGGCATGATGTCGGCCCACTCCGACGGGTCGAGATGCCCGTGCATGTTGAACGCCAGCCGCGCGAACGACCCGAGGCTCTCAGGTGCGATGTTGCGCGAGTTCAGGTACGCAACGAATTCACCGTGCTGCTGGTCGATCGCCGCATCCGTCGACCAGATCTCCTGCAGGCGCTCCAGATCCTCGGTAGCGAGGCCCATCTTGGCCAACTTTCGCAGCAGCGTCGGCGACATGCGGCGCATGGTTGCGCTGAAGTCGGCGACAAAGCCGAGCCGCGGCGAGTCGATTGCGTCGTACAGCTCGCGGATCTCCATCACCTTGGGCGAGTTCGGGCCATGCGGAGCGTGGATCTCCCAACCGAGGGTGAGGTCGAGCTCCTCCGCCAGCGGCATGAGCCGCCGGATGAGTTCCGGCTTCGCGCTCTGGATCCGCACCAGGTGGTAGCCGAGCGCGTGCGCGCTGCGGAACTGCGTCGCCGTGAACTCGTACTCCTCGTCCAGGGTCATGTCGCGATCGCGCCGGCGGCCCATGTCGAGGTTCGCGCCGAACGAGCTGGGCACGAAGCCGTGCCGGTCGAAGGCGTCGCGCCACTCGCGAACGAACTCGTCGGTCACCACCGGATACGTCCGTACGGTCTGCGAGGCGACGATCTCGATGCCCGGTCCGATGCCGGCGTCGGCGACCGCGTCGAGCAGGCCATGCAGGTCGTAGCGTCCGGCTGCCCACTCGCTGGTCAACGAATACAGCGAGAGCCCGAGCTTGATGTCGCTGCCTGGTACCGCGGAAGCGGCCGCTCCGGCGTCTAATGGTCGCGCTCCCCTTCTCGCTCGTTCCTCGCTCGGCGGCTCGGCTGCTCCGGAGGCGACGAGCGAGCGACGGTTGGTTGCGTGATTGGTGACGTACTTCATCGGGGCGATCTGCATGTACGGCAGGCGCAGGTCGACGGTGACCTCGACATCGACCTGCTCGCCGTTGGTTGGGCTCGGCGGGGTGCAACGACCACGAGGCGGTCCTGGATGAACCAGAGCACATCCCACTGATCCTGCAGCTCGTCGACGGCATAGGTGCGATCGCCCAGCTCGACGCGCAAGTCCTCGCGCGGAATCGGTTGGCCGTCGAGGGTGACGGCGATGTCGCTCACGCTCGACAGCCAGAGGCTGCGATACCAGGGAACCGTCAGCGAGATCCCGAGACCGTCGGGTCTGCGGACAAGGCTGTCCTCACGAAGGACGGTGTCACCGGTTGCCATCAGACGCTCACCTCCGAAGCCTGCTCGACGATCGGGCGCAACTCACGTTGCATGAGGTAGCCGCCCACCAGCGCGCTCGTGGACGGGTGCGGGCTCTGGTCGCTCTCGAACACGATCCAGCCCGAGTAGCGTGCATCGATCAGGGCGCGGGTGATCGTCGGGAAATCGACCATCCCATCGTCGATGCCGGGTTCGCCGAACCAGCGGGGAATCTGACGGGCGCCTCCGCGCTGCCGAACTGCGTACTCGGCGTGCGGCTGCAGGTACTCGTTGGCGTCGTCGACTGCCAGGGCGTCCTTGAACTGCACGTGCCAGATCCGGTCGAGCATGCTTCTCGATGACCTCGAACGGATCGACTCCTGCAACCGTGAACTCTGCGGTGTCGACGGCAAGCCCGACGACATCCGGATCGGTTCGGGCGAGGACACCGTGGAGAGCCTTCGGCCGTCGCAGCAGGGAGAGGAAGTCGACGTGCAGCGCCGTCCGTACACCGTGCTGCAGCGTTGCCCGACCCACGGCCGACCAGCAGTCCGCCAGCCGCTGCAACGTGCTGTCGTCTGCAGCGTCGCCGTCCTCGACGTCGCCGGCGGATGGTGCGGCCCGTACGACGAGCACCGAACCACCGAGCCGCGACAGGGCGTCAGCGAACCACTCCGCTTTCTGCACGATCGCCGGAACGTCTGCCTCGGACAGCGGCGACAGCGGACCGGTGAGGTGCTCCATGGAGCGTTGCTGCGGGTCGTAGAAGTAGCTCGAGACCGCTGCGATGCCACAACTGGTGAGGAAGTCGCGAAAGCCGTCGATCGACCCGAAGTTCGCTTCGATCTGCTGCGGGTTGCCCAGCGGCTCCCACCGACCCGTCCCTGCGGTCAGCTCGATTCCCTCGAAGCCGGCGATCGAGATCGTCTTCAGCGCGCGCTCGTGGTCTTCTCGCCGGACGAAGTCGTCGAACTGCGGTTTCCATTGGTTGAGTGCGTAGGCCCACCGAATATCGGTCATGATCCGCGCCTACCGGTAGATCTTCTCGAGGACATTGGCGGCGTACCAGCGCGATATCGCCGTGCTCTCGGAGTAGTCGCCGCCATCCTTGTTGGCCTTGTCGTGCTCGACGGTGATCCAGCCGCGGTACGTCGTTGTCCCGGACCGCAGTCATCATGGCTTCGAAGTCGACGATCCCGTGCGGCGTGCCCATCTCGTAGAACCACTTGCCGGTCGTCGGCGCCATGATCTCGGAGTCGGGGCGGTGCCGGTGGTCATCGCCGGTGGCGACGTTGCGGGTGTCCTTGAAGTGGAAGCCGCTCGCGCGGTGGGCATGCCGCCGATACAGCGCTACCGGGTCGACCGAGGCGATGCAGTGCTGCGCGGTGTCGACGAAGAGATGAGACGTACTCCGGGTCGGTGTAGGAGTAGAACGTATCGATGTCCGGCTCGCTCTGGATGCCGCAGAAGAACTCATGGTGGCAGGTGAGCTTGACGCCATAGCCCGCGGTGATCTCGCCGACTTTGTTCCACAGCTCTGCAGTGTTCTTGAGCTTGTCCTCGGTGACCGGCTCCATGTCGTAGTACAGCGTCGCCGGCATCACGATGATGCTGTCGAGCTCGATCTCCGACCAGTGCCCCATGGTGACGCGGAAGTCCTCGAGGATCGTTCTCGTGCGTCTCCGGAATGTGCGGGGCGTAGGTGCGCACGTCGTAGTCGGCGGCGTGGAAGGTGTTGACGATCCGCTCCAGGCCGTGGTCCTGCACCATCTCCTGGTACTTCGCCGGGCCGCCGTAGTCGCCGTACATCTGCCAGATGCCGGAAGTCGAACGTATCGATGGCGTCGAACCCGACGGCCTTGATCTGCTTGAGGAACGCCGACATCGTGCTTGATGCGAGTGCCACTGGTCGATCGGTCCGGCAGGACCGTTGCTGCGCCAGTGGTCCATGTAGCTCCACTTGATGCGCTGATCACGTCATCACTTCACCACCGCAAGCTCGTGCTGCAGGTACCAGCTGTTGAGCATTGCTAGCTCCGCGGGATTGCCGCCGTGGTCGCTCTCGACGACGACCCAGCCGGGGAAGTCGTGGTTGCGCAGTGCGGCGACGAAGCCGGGCACGTCGACCAGGCCGCCGTCGGTGCCGAGCTCGTAGAACCACCGCTCGATGTGCCGTCCGCCACCTCCGCGAGCATGTGCTCTCCGCGCCGGGCATGCGGTACTCCTCGCCGGTGTCGGCGTACCTGGTGTCCTTGAGGTGCACGTGCGCGACGCGGTCGGGGTTGTGCTCGTAGAACGCGACGGGGTCGATGCCGCCGATGGTGAACTCGGCGGTGTCGAGAGCGAGCCCGACAAGCGCGGGATCGGTCGCGGCGAGAAGCTGCTTCAGCTCGTCCTCAGTGTGCACGGCGCCCAGGCAGTCGTAGTGCAGGGCCAGCCCGAGACCAGATGCCGCGGCCAGCTCACCCACCTGGTTCCACACGGCGCCGACAGCGGCGATGTCATCGCCAGATAGCGGCGGGGCCATCCAGGCCGAGCCGACTGGCCGGACGACGAGCTGTTCTGCTCCGATGGCGGCGAGGAAGTCGACGAACGGTTTTGCCGACTCGACGATCGCATCGTGGTCGTCGCGGTTGCGTGTCGACCGGAACGCCCAGCCCTCCTCCTCGACGGGCTGGCCGGGATCCCAGAACATGCTCGAGACGCCCTGCACCGAGCAGCCGCGCAGGAACTCGAGGAAGGCGTCGGCGCTGCCGTGGTTGAGCAGGATGACTTCAGGGCGGGCGATGTTGTCCCATCGACCCGTGCCTGAGGCAAGCTCGACATGGTCGAAGCCGCATGCCGCCATCGTCTTGAGTGCCCGCTGCTGGTCCTCGTGCCGCACGAACACATCGAGGCGGAAGTTCCACTGATTGAGGGCGTACGCCCAGCGCAGCGTGTCCTTCATCGCGCGCTCCAGCTCGCCCCGCCTCCATCGGCCTCGGCGAGGACGTTGTCGATGTACCACTTCGCGACGCACGTCGCCTCGGCGTAGCTGCCGCCGCCGAGCTCGGCCTTGTCGTGCTCCACGGTCAGCCAGCCGTCGTAGCCCGACGCGACGATCTCCTGCATCAGCGCCGGGAAGTCGACCAGGCCGCCATCGGTACCCATCTCGTAGAACCAGCGCGTCACCTGCGGTGCCATCAGCTCCGGGTCGGGCGGCGTGCGGTAGGCCTCGTGGTCGTCGACGTTGTGCGTGTCCTTGAAGTGGAAGCCGGTGCAGCGGTCGCGGTAGTCGCGGAACATCTGCACCGGATCGACGCCGGCAATCGTGTGCTGCGCGGTGTCGCAGAAGAAGAAGACGTACTCCGGGTCGGTATAGTCGAAGAACAGGTCGAGCTGCTCGCCGGGTGCGGATCGCGCCCCAGAACTCGAAGTGGCAGGTGGTCTGCATGCCCGTGCTCGAGTGTCAGCTTCCCGACCCGGTTCCACAGGTCGGCCATGATCTTGATCTTCTCGTCGGTGACCGGCTCGGTCTGGTAGTAGGTGCTGCTCGGCATCACGATGAAGTTCTCGACGCCGATAGGCCCTCGACGTCGCGGACGGTTCGCGACACTGTCAGCGAAGATCCGGTCGTGGGTCTCCGCGGACATGGGGCGCCGTGAACTCTCGTCGCCGATGGGTAGGCGGAGAAGATGCCGGTGATCTTGTCGAAGCCGATATCGCGCAGGAACGACTCGAAGCCCGGCACCGAGCCGTACATGCCGGCGTAGATCGGGCAGGTAGAAGAAGAAGGTGTCGAAGCCGGTGAAGCCGAGCGCTGCCAGCTGCTTGACGTACCGGTCCATGTAGGCGCGGTTGAACGACGGCGGCTGCGGGCCCTGCGGCGTCTCCGTCACCCAGTGATCCATGTACGACCATTTCGTCCAGCTCATGACTACGTCACCTCCGCCAAAGTGCGAAGCAAGGCGTGCTGGCGGCGCACCTGCTCGCGGCCGCGGTACGGCTCCCGGCGGCCCTCGTACTCGCTGGACAGCCAGCCGGTGTAGCCGCCATCGCGCAGCGTCTGCAGGATCTCCGGCCATGGAACGTGCCGATCGGTCAGCGTCTCGTCGATCTCGAAGAACTTGGCCTGGATGAAGCCGACGTGTGGCAGCACCTCGGCCAGGTCGGCCATCGGCACCTTGAGCGGCTCCAGGAACGCAGGGCGCTCGTCATCGTCAAAGCCGGGATGACCTTCGTCGACCGGCACGGTTTGAAAGATGCCGGTGTCGATCATGAGCTTGAAGTGGTCCGTTCCCGTCTTCTCGATGAACTGGATGTAGTTCTGCGTTACCGGATGCTGAATGGGCGTCGGACTATGAACTTCCGGGCACACGACGACATCGAGCTCCTGCGCGAGATCCAGCGTGCGCAGCACCGCCTCTTCCCACGTCGGGTGCGGATCGAGTTCCGGAGAGACGACGCCGAACTTCGGGCGAAGGAAGCTGAAGCCGAGACGCGACGCCAACCGGAGGTCACGCGCGAGCTGCTCGTGCGCCTCGGTGGCGGTCAGGTCCCGGTCGAGCCACATCTGGTTGTCCACCCACGAGCAGAGGTCGGTGGGGGTCAGCCGGTACGTCTCGAGCAGCTGCTGCCAGGTATCGATCCAATCGGCGGGAGGGTCGGGGTAGTTCGGGATGTGGCTCTGGGTCAGGATCTCGATCCCGGTCGCGCCGAGGTCTGCGATGTCAGCCATCGCATCTTCGAGCGTCATGAGCGTGTGCATGTCGCCGGTGAAGCTGTACAGCGAGACGCCGTACCGGAAACTTGCGTCCTGGCCCTGCTCGAGCGGCACCAGCGTGCAGTGGCGGTGAGCCTCGAACTTCAGGGGCAGTGCGAACGCCGGGACGTAGGGTGAGCGGAGGTAGACCGTCACGGCAACGTCATGGACGCCCGGTGACAGACCGCCGTCTAACGGCACCGTGATCGTGGCGAGCTCGTCGAGGGCCCAGTGCACGTCGGTCGAGCGGCGCAGCTCGTCGAGGGTGAACGTGCGGCCCTGCAGCGTCCACAACGTCGACTCGCGCGAGAACGCACGTCCGTCGACGGTGACGTCCACGCCCTCGAGCAGGCTGCCCCACGCACCTCGGTAGTTGGGCATCCGCAGCAGCAGCTGGAAGCCAGTCACCCGGCCGTCCTCGACGACGTTGGTGAAGCCGCGCGTCTGGATCACGTTGTACTCGAGCATGGTCACGCCTCCTTGTTGTGCACATGCAGCTTTGCCAGCAGGTCGCCCACGAGGAGTCGGAAGTCGACGCGGGTGTACGTCCGGCGTGCGGCTCCGTCAGCGGCGGTCGTCTCGTATGTGCTGGACTCGACGTCCAGCGCTGTCACGAGGACAGGCGGGCTGTCCCCGAGCGGCCAGACGCCGCCGATCTGAACCCAGTCAGGGTGCGGGCCGGTGAAGCGCGTCCAGAGCCACCGCCCGAGGGCGCCGGCGCCGCCGATGTCGTGCTCGAGTTCGGCAACCGAGTACGCGCACTGCCGGTACGCCTCGAGCGGGAACTGGTGAATCTCCAGCTCCCGCTGCGCGAAGACGAAAGCTGCGGCGTCCGGGTCTCCGTCGCGGTTGTACTCGAAGGCAGTCGGATCCAGCGCCCCGCCGATCCACACCAGGGTCAGTCGGGCGGCGATGCCCGGCGCCTGCTGCAGCGCCTGGGCGACGTTGGTCAGCGGCCCACCGCAGGCGAGGTACAGCGGCAGGCTGTCGTCGCGGCGCGCTTCCTCGACGATCGCGTCGGCTGCTGCTGCGGACGCGCTGGCGCTGCCGAACACGTGCTCGCTTCCAGCATGGACGGGCGGGCGCTGCAAATCACCGACGGCGTCGAGCAGCTCCCGGGCCGCCACTGCGCCGTCCTCCGCCCGCGGCGCGGGCACGGGGAACTTCGGGTTGAGGAAGGAACTGGTGATCGCCACCACGCGGTTCGTCGGCGACAGCAGGTGATGCGCGAGGCCCACCAATCCGTCCGGATCGCCCGAGAAGTCGTTGTCGACGATCACTCGACACCGTGGCGAGAGGGCAAGCGACGGACGCGAGCTCATGCGTCGTCCTGCGCAGAGATGTGAAGCAGGTGGATCCGCACGACTCCGATGTCGTCAGCGGGCAGGAGGAAGAGGCGCTCGTCACCATTCAGAACACGACGTGGGACCCACCGGCCGGACTCGAAAAGCCCCTCTTCCACGGAGTCCACTTCGACCACGTCCGCGCCACAACTGAAGTCAAGGCCGATCCCTTGGCCGATGAGCAGGAACTGATCGGCCGCCTCCGCGATCAGCACGCCGAAAGGCCGCCGGTCGGCCGGCGTCGGCCCGACGGTGGCACTCTCGGTCTCACTGGGCGGGGGCGGCGGCACCGGTGGCTCGCCCAGCCCAGCGTCGAGCAGCATCTGCCCGAACAGCGCACGAGCGTTCCTGGCGACAACGTCGTAACCGCCCAGCGCGAACCGCTGCTCGGTCTCGTCCTCCTCGAGCAGGATCCCGGCGATCCGCGCTTCAGCCTGCGCGGCGGTGACGACGTCTTCCACCGAGTTCAGCCGCGCGCATGCACGCCCGTACAGGCTGTCGGGTCGAGCGTCGTCGACGCCGAACACCGAGAACCCGATCGCCCGGTGGTGCCCGAGCGCCCAGAAGAGGCTGCCGGTTCGGAACTGAGATTCGGGGACGAACAGTGGGTTGTCCAGCCGGGCGTAGTCGGCGAGCACCGACTTCACATCGGGGACGTAGACGTCCGGACCGACCAGGTCCAGGGCAGGCGCCGCGGCCTTCCACACGTCGATCACCCGGCCCACCGGCCCGCCACTGGGGTAGTTCCCCGCCTGCGGCTGCCCCGGCTGCGGCCCGAGCCACGCGTTGGCGTACATCGGCAGCGGCTTCACGGCCTTG
This sequence comes from uncultured Actinomycetota bacterium, assembly GCA_963801015.1. Lineage (GTDB taxonomy): Bacteria > Actinomycetota > Actinomycetes > CAWDCV01 > CAWDCV01 > CAWDCV01. The sequence continues at coordinate 1,767,873 of CAWDCV010000002.1, forward strand.
CCCGCCTGTGCCAGAGAGCCGACATAGCTGGCGAACCGCCAGGCCATGAACACCTCGTCGGCCTGCCAGTCGTCACCGAAGACCTCCGACCAGGTGCCCGATCGCAGGTGTCCCTGCCGAGCCCACAGGGCAGCCAGCTCCGGCCGGAGCTGTTCGCTGTTGCGTTGCAGGTAATCGAGAAGAGCAGCCGGCACCGCGGATCGCCAGGCGCCCTCGGCTGCCGCGGACCGGTCCCGACTGTCCCGCAGCAACCCCACCTCGTTCTGCACCTGAACCATGACCACGACGTGCTCGGGATCCGCCGCGACGAGATGGCGCATCAACCGGACGAACGCGCGCTGGTCGGCGTCCAGCAGCTCGGAGGAGAAGACGGTCAGCACCGGCTTGGGCATCGCGCCCGGGTAGCTGAACGCCGCCGCCGTCTCCGTGCGTACGACCGCCCGGGGGAATCGGCGCACATCCCGACGAACCCAGCTGGGTGCGTACGTCGACGCGGCATTCTTGAAAGCGCCAAACCAGATCAGCACCAGGCGCATACCCCGCGCTCCCGCCTCCGCGATCTGCGCGTCCACCGTGGCGAAGTCGAACGTCCCCTCGACCGGCTCGACCTGCGCCCAACTAGCGCTGCCGATGACCGTGCGGATGCCCATGGCAGCCAGCCGCTCCCACACCGGCTCCACAAAGGCCGGGACCGACGCGCTCGAATTGTGCAGCTGACCGCCGATCAGCAGGCCGGGACGCCCGTCGATGACGAACTGCTTGCCCGTGGGAGTGTCCTGGAAGAAGGGCAGCGGGCCGCTCATGCGACCGAGCCCAGGTACTCGAACGACCGGATCAGCACGCTGCCGCTCGCGCTGACGACGCCGATCATCCGCCCGGTCATGCCACCGGCGACCTCGGTGGAGATGTACCGGCCGTCGAGCCGGCCCAGCTCTGTGAACTCGCCGCCGTCGACGACTCCGGCCACGACGATGTCGGGACCGCGTGCCGACGAGAACTCGTGACCCTCGGCGGGCAGCGTCCGGATCTCCAGCTCGCCGTCGAGGGGCAGGTCCTGCTCGCCAAGGACGTGTCGCGCGTCCCCGATTGCCCAGACCGCTCGTACCGTCGAGCCGGCGCACTCGAGGTCGAGCGCATGCCGCGGGTCGATCCGGATCGAGAGCCCGCCGACTCCCTCAACGGCGAGCCGGGCACGGACCCTCGCGTGCAGGTGCTCCTGCCGACGACCCAGGAATGCGGGTCGGCTCACGTGCCAGGCGCCGCTCTGCCATGCGGCGATCTCGGACGGGAAGCGCGACGCCGCCACCCAGGACGGCGGGAGCTCAGGGCCGGTCAGGTTCTCCTGGGCCGGTACGTCCTTTGGCTCGAGCTGTCGGGCGAGGATCGGCCAGCCGTCCGTCCATACGACCTCGTCGGCGAAGGTCTCGCGGCCTAGCACGTGCCACTCCGGACTCGATCCGCGCGGACGTACGCCGTGGTAGACGATCGCCCAGCTCCCGTCCGGCCGTTCCACCAGGTCGGCATGGCCGGTGTTCTGCACCGGCTCGTCGGTGCCGCGATGGGTGAGGATCGGATTGTCGGGGTTGCTGTCGAACGGTCCTGCGGGCGTCGGTCCGCGGGCGATGGTGACGGCGTGCCCGCGCTCGGTGCCGCCCTCGGCGATGAGCAGGTACCACCAATCGCCGATTCGATACAGGTGCGGTCCCTCGGGAAACTTGCCGCCGGTGCCGGACCACAGCCACTGGCGCTCGGTGAGCACCTTGCCGGTGAGTGGGTCGATGGCCGACTGCACGATGCCCTCGCTGCCGTCTGGCCCGAAGCCGGCATAGCTCATCAGGCACGTGCCGTCGTCGTCCCAGGCGAGGTCGGGATCGATGCCGACGGCCGATGGAATTCGAACCGGCTCCGACCACGGGCCTGCAGCATCATCGGCCCACACCAGCAGCTGCCCACCGTCGTCCGCCCAGTTCGTCGTGATCATCCAGAACCGGCCGTCGTGGTAGCGCAATGTCGGCGCGAAGATCCCGCCGGACGGCCCGGCGCTGGTCACGTCCAGCTGCGACGGCCGGTCGAGGACGTTGCCGATCTGCTCCCACGACCGCAGGTCGGTCGACCGGAAGATGGGCACGCCCGGCGCGTACTCGAAGCTGCTCGTGACCAGGTAATAGGTGTCGTCAACCCGACAGATGCTCGGGTCGGGATGGAAGCCGGGGAGCACCGGCCGTTGCACGGTCACGCTGCGACCGCCTCTGCGATGAGATCCAGGCAGCGGTCGATCGGCTCCACCTCGGCCGGCTGGTTGAGAAATCCGTGCAGGACGCCGCGGGCCAGCACTTGGCGAACGTCGACACCGGCAAGCGCGAGCGCGGCGGCAAACGCCTCACCCGATGCGCGCAGCTCGTCGTACTCGGCGTTGATCACCAGGGTCGGGCACAGACCTCCAAGCACGGCGGACGCGGGAAAGGCGTAGCCGTCGCCAGCGCTGAGCGGTCCGCCGATGTAGTTCTCGTGCAACGGGCTCCCGGCCTGCGGCTCGTGCTGGAACACCGGAGGCAGCTCAGCGAGAGCGGCCGCCAGCCACGGTGACGGGGGTGGGGTGAGCGCGTGAAAGACCGCGTAGGCCAGCACGAGGGATGCCGGCCGCCAACCGTCGCGATCCCGCAGCTTCAGCGCCGCGCCAGCCGTGAGGTTCCCACCGGCGCTCGCACCGCCAATGGAGATGCGGGTGCTGTCGATGCCAAGCTTTGCCGCACAGTCGCGCACCCAGGTCACGGCCGCGACGGTGTCGTCGTGCGGCACGGGGTAGTGCACGCCGTCGACCGCGAGCCGGTAGTCGACGCTGACGACGACCGCCCCGGCCCGGGCGCACACCTCGCGCGCGGTCCAGTCGGCCTCGCGCATGTCGAGGTCACCACCGATGAAGGCGCCGCCGTGCAGCCACACCAACCCCGGCCGTTTCTCCAACAACGGATGGGGATGTGGCCCGCTGGTGGTCGAAACCCCATCCGTTGTTGGAGGTGTGTAGATGCGGACGGGGACGGGACCGTGCGGTCCGGGTGCGGCGTCGTCGCGGATGTCAACGTCCGGTGGGGCGATCGCCGGCTCCCACGCCTCGTACTGCCGTATTCGCTCCAGCCCGGCCGGCGTGGTGTACGCCTCCCGGATCGATGCGATGCCGTCGAGGTAGTGGAAGCGGGCAGCGACGTCAGGATGAATCGGCACTGTCCAACTCCCTCACGAGTGCACCGGCGCCACGGATGGCAATCGCGACGCTGGTGAGCGTGGGGTTCGCCGAGTTCGCTGTCGGGATGAGCCCGTTGCCGGCCAGCACCAGTCCGGGCACGCCCCACACGCGGGAGTACGAGTCGCACACGCTGGTGCCGTCGTCGGCCGGGCCCATCCGGACGGTGCCCATGTAGTGCAGCGAGCTGCCGGCCGGCATCACCTTGGGCATGCCCTCGACGAACTCACCCAGAGCAGCGGCCGCGCGCGCCTGGTGCTTGCGCGCGCGCTCGAACTCCGCCTCCTCGCGTTCGGTGAGCTCGTAGGCGATCTGGATGCCGGGGAGGCCGTTCTCGTCGGGCTCGTCGTCGTGGAAGGTGAGCCGGTCCTCGGGCCGCGGCCACTTCCGGATCCCCCAGCCCATGCCCACGTAGCCCGCTGCGGTTGTTGTAGTGCGGGCTGCTCTCCCGCAGCGGCATGGGGGAGACCGGCGTGTACATCATCTGCGCGTGGTACGGGTGCCGCTCCTCGTCGAAGCCGACGGCGACGAGTCCCCGGATCGGGTCGACTGGCGCACCGTCGTCCTCTCTCGGCGGGACGATGCCCTCGCGGACGTGCGACGACGCCGAACAGCAGCGGGTGCTCGGTGAGGTACCGCCCGAGCGCGTCCGGTCGAATCCCCGACGCCCAGAGCAGCTGCGGGGTACGAAGCGCGTCGGCGGCGACGACGACGGTGTCGGCGCGCACCTCCTCCTCGCTGCCCGTACGAAGGTCGCGCAGGACGGCACCGACGACGCGGTCGCCCTCCCGTACGAGCCGGACGCATAGCGTCTCGGCGCGCAGGGTGAAGCGTGGGTCGTCCTTGACGGGACCGAGGACGACATCGGGCCCGCTCCAGCGCAGCGTCCCGTCCGGTCGCGGGTCGGCGGCGATGGGGAGCGGGCCGACGGCGATCCCGTCGGGAGCAAACTCGTCACGCACGCGCTCGAGAACGGCCGCTACCTGCGGCGAGTCTTCGAATGCGCTGCGGGTGGTGTGCAGCAGCCCCTCGGCGGCCGCGATGTGCTCGTCCCACTCGCGCTCGTCGATGAACGGCGATGCGCTCGCTGCCCGACGGGACGCGGCGTCGCGCACGTCCAGTGGACACCTTGCCCGCCGACGCACGTCGAGCCAGCTGCAGCCGGCATTCCGGGCGACCCGTCGGCGGCGCGTCCGATCAGGTGGGTGCCCTGCCGGGCGGTGACCGTGCCCTCGAGCACGACTCCACCGGGAATGCCCGACACGCCGCTCTCCGACGCGCGTCCCTGCGAGGCGAGCCGCGCCGCCGCTTGCCCCTCGGCATCGGGGATGTTCTTCACGTTCATCCCGGGCGGCGTACTGACGACCGGCCCGGCCTCGACCATGAGCACGGTGACGTCGGGTGTCTGCTCGATCAGCTGCCGGGCGTACGTCGAGCCGGTCGGCCCGCTGCCAACGATCAGGACACGGGCGCTCATGTGCGTACCTCCGCGGCGATGGTTCGGGCGGCGAGCACGCCGAGCGCGACCGCGGTCAGGGTCGGGTTGCAGGCGGTGGCCGTCGGGAGGACGTTGTTGCCGCCGACGTAGACGTTCGCCGTCCCCCACACCCGGCTCGTGGGGTCGCAGACGCTGGTGCCGTCGTCCACGGGTCCCATCCGGGTCGTGCCCTGGTAGTGCAGCGAACCGCCCGCGGGCAGCGCGAACGGCTCCCCGAGCGGCCGGCCCAGGGCCTTGGCGGCTACGCCGATCTCGTCAAAGGCTGCCGCCATCGACGCCTCGTCGCCGGCGGTGAGCGTGTAGTCGATGCGGATGCCCGGCATGCCGTGCTCGTCGGCGGCGGTCTCGTCGAACCACACTCGGTCGTCGGGGGAGAGCTCCTTGCGGCAGAACCAGCCGAGGCCGACGACCTGGCCGGGACGCACCGTGGTTCCCGGATCGAGCGGTACGGGCGACGCATCCAGCTGCATGACCTGGCCGTGGAACGGGCGATCGGCGGCGTACGGCACCCAGGACACCCCGGACAGCGGCACGATCGCTCCACCGCCCGGTGTCGTCGTCGCCGAGCGCGGCACGTCGACACCCACGGGAGCGTCCGCGGGGACGTACTTCTCATCGAGCAGCGACGCCAGCATGATCTGCGGTTGGTCGTTGAGGTAGCGACCGAGCGCCGCTGGCCGGATGCCCGACGCCCACAGCAGCTGCGGGGTACGGAACGCGTCGCCCGCGACCACGACCGTCCGCGCTTCCAGCACCTCGCGCTGCCCCGACGCGACGTCGAGTACCTCGACGCCGGTGGCCCGGTCACCGTCCATGAGGATGCGTCGGGCGAGCGTGTTCGCGCGCAGGGTGACGGTCGGCCGGTCCCACAGGTCACCGGCGATGATCGCCGGCCCGGTCCAGTGCAGCGAGCCGTCGGACGCAACGGTGACCGCGACCGGCATCGCGACCAGCCGGACGCCGGTGCGGCCGGTCGAACAGCTCGCCGAGCACTCCTTGCACAGCACCCGTCAGCGGTGCGTCGGTCGAAGGCGTGCGTGGTGACGGCGAGCAGTTCCTCGGCTCGGGTGAGGGCATCGTCCAGCACCGACGCGTCCAGGAAGTCGGGGACCTCGTCGTCGCCGGGACGCGGGCAGGCCGCCGTCCAGTGCGCGCCCATCCCGCCGACATTCGTGGACATCGCCGCGAGTGGCATGGCCGCCGCACCGACGAGCGCCGTACCGGGTCGCGCCGGCGTCCCTCCAGGCGGCGGCTCCGCCCCCTTCGCCAGCTCAGCCAGAGCGGCGTCGCGGACCGCCGGGTCGGCAATGTTCTTGACATGTCCGCCAGGCGTCTCGCCCAGAACCGGGCCGGCCTCGAGGACGATCACCCGCAGCGACTCGTCGAGGTCGGCCAGCTCGCGGGCGACGGCGGTCCCGACGGGTCCGGAGCCAACGACGATGACGTCGTACTCGATGTTGTCCTGGGCGACCATCAGACTCTCGCCGGCTCTAGCTCGAGCAGCCGCTTCAGCATGTCCTGCTGCGCGCGGATCTGGTCGAAGGCGCTGTACCGGTCGCTGTACGCGTGCGCTTCGTACTCACTGGAGATGAAGCCGGTGTAGTGCTGCTCACGTAGCACCCGCACGATCGCGGGGTAGTCGATGGAGGGGTCTTCGCCGTCGACGACGCCGTAGAACTTGCCGTGCACGTGTACGACGTGGGGGAAGAACTCGGCCCAGCGCCCAGGCTCCATCCGCCCGTGCATCGTGAAGATCATCTTCAGGTTGCCGACCTGCGCCGGATTCGCGCCGAGCTCGGCGGCTCGGCGTTCCAATTCGGGGAACTTCGCCATCGTCGGCCCGGGCTCGGCCCAGACCGCTTTCCCCAGCGCGGTCAGCTCGGGCGAGATGCCGGCCGTCCGGTGCGCGTCGTCGATGGCGTCCGGGACGGCGCGCATGCTCGCGGAAAAGTCCGGGATGAAACCGAGCCACGGAGTATCGATGTCGGTGAAGAATTCCTTGAGCGCGGCCACCGGTGGTGCCTCGATCGTCAGCGGGGCATGGATCTCCACGCCGATCTTCACGCCGAGCTCCTCGGCCAGCGGCAGCAGCCGGGACAGGATCGGCGGGGTGGACTCGATGCCTACCCGAACGGTGGGGAAGCCGAGTGCTGCAGCGCCGCGCAGCTGCACGGCGACGTAGTCGTACGCCTCGTCGTCACTGAGTAGCCGCCCCGGGTACAGGCCGAGGTCGAGGTTGATGGCCAGGCACGACGGCGTCAGCCCAGAGTCCTCGATCAGGCCGCGGACCTCTCGCGTGCTTGCGTCGTCTAGCCGCGGCCAGCCGCGCAGGCTCTGGAACGCGACCATCTCCACGCCCGGGCCGAGGTCGCGGGCGGCGACCTCGCGCAGCAGCGTGGCGAGGTCGCGGCCCGGCTTGCGCTGCTCGAGGAGAGGCTGAACAGGGTGATGCCGAGGCGGGGCAGCCCCGGCGCGGTGTCGGTCACGAAGTGCTCCTCAGCTCAGGCAGCGGTCAGCGTCTTGTCGGTCGAGCTCGGGGCCAGCAGCGGCACCCGGTCGGGGCCGGTGAGGATGTAGGGGATCGACAGTCCGAGCAGCAGCTGCACGCGATGCTGCTTTCCGGACGCGGTGTCGACGGGCACGTGCAGCACCACCGGGTCAGTGGTGAACCAGTACTCGTCGCCCTTCTCTGCCAGCTCCGCGAAGGCGTACCGGTGGTCGTTGACCGTCACCGAGAGCGAGTCCGACTCGACCGGCGTGCCGTCGACGGTCAGCTCGATCTTCGCCAGCGACGGCAGCGGAAGCGCCCGATACCAGTGCGAGTAGACGGCGATGTCGAGGCCGTCGGTGGTGGCGGTCAGCGAGTCGTCGCGCACTACCTGGTCGTCGAGCGGTCCCATCGTTGTTCCTCTCTCAGGCGGCGACCGTCAGTCGCTTGCTGTCCCGACCGCCGCCTGGCACGGGCATGTACGAGATGCGCAGCCGCACGACGACGGTGACGTCGTGCTCGCCCGGAGCTAGCGGCTCGTCGGTCTCGAACGCGAGTTGCGCTCGCTCCCCCATCTCCCACCGGTCGTCGATGGTCTGTGGCAGCTGGTCGAAGGTGTAGGTGTTGCCGTGCACGGTGAACGTGGTGCGCTCCGGCGGGATCGGCGTGCCGTCGAGGATGAGGTCGACGGCCTCGACCATCGACAGCGTCAGCCCGCGGTAGTACGGCATCCGCACCTCGACGACGCCGCCGCCATCGCGTCAGGCTGCGGAATCCTCTTCGCAGACGATGTACTTGTCGAACACGTTCAGCTCCCTTCGCCGAGCAGCCGAGCGAACATGGCGTGCTGGCGGCGGACCTGCTCGACGCTGTCGACCTGGAAGGCGTCCTGGACGTGCCGGTTGCCCTCGTACTCACTGGACAGGTAGCCGTCGAAGCCGCCCTCGATAAGCACGGGAATGATCTCGTCGTACGGGATGGAGTACTCGACCTCGTCCTCGGTCATCTCGTAGAACTTGGCCTGGATGTGCCCGATGAGGTGCATGTGCTCGAGCATCGCCTTCGGTTCGATCCAGATGTAGTGCGTCGCCTGGCGCGCGAGCCCCACGTCGACCGGCCCGCCGTTGCGGTAGTTCACGGTGTCGATGAGCGCGTGCGTATCGCCCTGGTCGTCGTACGTCTTCACGATCAGATCGACGAGCTCGGGCTTCGCGCCGTCGCGCAGCGCCCGCTCGCTGACGACGCGCGGGAACCGCTTGACGAACGTGCCCATGTCCGGCATGAAGCCCAGCGCCGGCGAACTCGTCCGGTGCATCACCTCGAGGTGCTGCACGATCCACGGGATGGCTGTAGTGGAACGGCGCGTGCACCTCGAGCAGCAGCCGAACACCCTTGTCCTCGGCGTACGGAGCAGCGCCCTCCATCACCTCGGGCGGGGTATTGATGATGGCGCGAATGTTCTTTGCGCCTAGCCGCACTGCTATGTCGATGTCGCGGTGGAACGACGCAACCTGCTCGTCGAGGGTCAGCCAGCGGTCCGGGTACAGCTTGGTGTCGAGGAAGAGGTCGGTGCAGACCGGCGTCGTCCCGTACTTGTCCATCCAGCCGAACCAGTTCTCGACGAACTCGTCCGTCAGGTCCGGGAAGCCGGGGATCGACTGCTCGGGGATGATCTCGATGCCGTTAGCGCCGATCTTGCTGGCGGCGGCGATGCAGTCCTCGAGCGTCATCTTCCGCAGGAAGTACTCGTCCTGGTACGAGTACAGGCTGACGCCGCGCTTGATGCTGTGGGCCGGTGTAGTCATGCGGTCCTCCGTGGTTTGCGGGAGTCGACCCAGCCCGGCAGATCCCAGGGGCGCGCCAAGGATTGGCGCAACCGCTCGGCGAGCTCAGTGGCGTCAGGCAGGGGAGACATGCGGCCGTCGGGCCGGGTGTAGACGCGGCAGGTGAGGGCGGGCGCTGCCTCCACCGGGAAGAGGTCCCGCCGTCCGACCTGAAAGGTGGGGGAGCCGGGAAAGCCGAGCTGTTGTGCATCCTTGCGGGTACGCACTTCGCGCTTGACGACGTTGACCTCGCCGCGGCCCAGCTCATCGAGGATGTCCTGGAGCACGTCGCCGGCCTCGTCGTGCGTCGGGCAGCCCTCCCACCAGAGCAGCTCGACTCGCCACTTCATCGAGCAGCCGGCTGGTGAGGTGGTGGGTCGTTGCACCTCGCGACCGGCGAGCACGTCGTCGAGCGCCTCCCGGAGAAAGCGGGCGTTCTCCGCCGGATCGTCGTGGTCTCCGTCGGGCGCGCCGTGGTAGCGGACCACGCCCTCGTGGTCGATCACGAACACTTCGGGCGTCGCTGTCGCGCCATAGTCCTGGGCGGCGGACTGCTCCTCGTCGCGAAGGAACGGCCCGGCGAGCTCGCCCGCATCGACACGCCGCTTCATGGCCTCGACCGAGTCCTCGGGGTGGTCGGTCTCGTCATTGCTGATGAGCTGCAGGACGGCAACGTCGCGATCGGCGTAGTCGCGAGCGACGGCCTGGATGCGGTCATGCCACGCCCGCGCGAACGGGCAGCTGTTCGCCGTGAAGACGACGACCGTGGCCGCGTGGTCCTTCGGCTCGAGCCGGACTACGGCGCCCTCCGTATCGGGCAGCTCGAACGGCGGAGCTGTGTCGCCGACGGTAAGCCGTGCGTATCACTGAACGGTTCCTTCCGTACGAACGACGGTGCGCTGTACGAGCGGCACGCCGGGCGCCTGCTGGATGTAGGGGATGCGGACGGCGACGGCTACCTCGAGCTGGAGGCGTGTCGCCGGATTGCGCAGCGGACGTCGAGCGAGACATCGAGGGGATCGCGCAGATCCCATGCGACGTCCGAGGCGCCGGCCTCGTCCACGCGCCCCGCGAAGCCCGGCACGTGAAGCGAACGGACGGCTGCGGCGTTCCCGTCGACCGTGACGTCGACCGACTCGAGGCACGAGATCGGCAGCGAGCGGTACCACGGCAGGTGGACTGCCAGCGCGAGCCGCCCGTCCCGTACCGACAGTGCATCGGGTCGGACCATCCCCTCGGCCATGGTCATGCGGGCACCCGTGTTCTGTCAGTCGGCGTGAGCTCGCCGAGCAGGTCGAGGTGGGCGCGGGTGACGGTCAGCGCATCGACATCAGAGCTGTCGAGCAGCTCGTGCCCGCCCCACTCGCTGACAACGGCACCGTCGTATCCGGCGTCGTCGAGAGCAGACAACCAGGCGCTGTGCGGAGCGCGGACTGACTCGACGTCAGGGTCCCAGAACTTCGCGTGCGCGTGGCGAACGAGCGGTAGCAGGTGCGCCCAGTCCCGAGGCTGCTGGCGACCGGTGCGTCCGAAGATCCCGGCGATCAGCATCTGGAGCTGCGGCTCATTCGGATGATCCGCCACCGCGTCGAACGCCGCCTGCATGCGCTGGCCCGCGGGCGCGTCCGGCTGCCAGGCGTCGAGAATCGACGTCACTGCTTCATCGGGTACGTCCAGCCGGCGTAGCGCCGACGTAAAGGCGTCCGGCAGGGCTGGCGTCGTCAGGCTGAAGTCCAGCGTCAGGCCGAGGTACGGGCTGCCGGTCTCCTGCTGCAGCGCCACGACGTCGATAACGGCAGGGGAGTCAGGCAGGATCACGCCCTGCACCTCGAACGTGAGCACGACGCCCAAGCGTTCGGCTTCCGCGGCCACGCGCCGCAACAGGTCGGGCGTCATGCCGAGAGTGGCGCGGACCGCCTCGAAGCCCAGCCGAGCGGCAACCTCGAGCTGTGGCTGGATGTCGTCGAAGGCCTCGTCGTCGTTCATCGGTCGACTCGGTCGTCGGTACAGGTCGGTGTAGACGCCGAGAACCGCGGGGATCAGTCCGAGCCGCTCGACTGCATCGCGGAAGTCGCGCTCGTCGCCAGCGGCCAGCGCCGGGAAGCCACGCCATGCCTGGTGGCCGATCATCTCGATCGCAGGACCACAGCCAGCGTCGGCGACGCGCTCGAGCAGCGACGACGCATTGGCACCCTGGCGCCAATCCGGCGTCAGGGAGAAGAGCGTGGTTCCCAGGGTCGGCACGGCGGCTCAGAACATCGGGTGATCGTTGGCGGACTGAGCCGGCCAGGGCTGAATGACGTCCCAGTGCTCGACGACGTAGTCGCCGTCGGCGCGGTAGAAATCGACCACGGCGGCGGCCGGCTTGCCGTCTCGACGGGCCCGGATGTGGAGTGCGCACAGGTCGCCGTCCACGAGCATCCGCTCGACCGTGACGTCGAACGCCGGGTCGCCGAACTTCTCCGCAAGCGCGTCGCGGGCGGCGTTGCGCCCATCGGCGAGGCCCGGGTTGTGCTGGATGTAGTCGACGGCAACGTAGGTGTCGAAGGCCGTTCGCACGTCCTGCTGGCCGTACATCAGGTCGACGAACTTCTCGAAGAACGCTCGCCGATCGTCGCTCACAGCTCCTCCTCCTGACGTACAACTCATTCTTCCGTCTGAAAACGGAAGAAGTCCACCCGATGGATGGCTACGATCCCTGATGTTTCGAATAGATCACACCGATGGTGACCAACGCGCGTCGTACGCCGCCCGCGCTTTCGGCTCTAACACCGTCGGCCACCAGTCGCCACCATCGATGGGTTGGCCGAATCCAGCCGGCAGCGGGGACGTGACCGTGCCGGTCGCGGCCCACTCCGTGCCGCGGGCGAAGAGCCCCTGAAACGTCGGTCGCGATGCTGCCGCCACGCCGTGCCCTAAGCCCGTGCCGAAGACGCGGCCGTCGCCGAACCGGTTCGTCCAGGCCAGCGGATGGTCCTGACCCATGCCGGGCAGCGCGTGGAACTGGCTGGGCACCTGCGTGTAGCGCAGCGGGTTGTCCCATCCGGTCAGCAGGACCTCGCGCGACGCGTCGGGATCCCAGTCGAGGTTGACGTAGAGGTCGTCCTCATAGTGCGGAAACTCGGCCGGCATGCCCTCAGTGATCGGATGATCCGGCGCGGCCACCCGAATCCGGAAGTCGTTGTTCGGAGCACGACGGCTCATCTCGAGTTCCATCCGGCCGCCGAACAGCCGTCGGTAGTCGGCCTGCGGTCCACGGCTCATCTGCAGGGTCGCGTGGTAGGCGACGAGTCCGCCTCCCTGACGTACGAACTCCTGCAGCGCTCTCTCGGTCTCGTCGCCCCAGCGCTCCTCGGGCTCGGTGCCCCAGACGTCGAATCTCCCGAACCAGTTGAGGACGACGACGTCGTACGGCTCGAGCGTGGTGGCGTTCGCGCCGCGAAACTCCTCGGTGACTCGAACGTCGAATCGTCCGGTGTCTCGCAGCGTCGCCGCGAGAATCGGCGTGACGGCACGCCAGTCGTGGTGGATGTCGGTCATGCCGGTGACGACAAGCGCGCGCAGCTGGTCGGACATGGTGCCCTCCGAGCACGTCAGGAGTCGTCGGGACGAATCCTGTCCGGTGTCGTGAAGATCGTCGTGGAACGTCAGCTAGCTCTTGAGGCCGCCGGCGAAGCCCTGGATGAAGCGCTTCTGCGCGAACAGGTAGAAGATCAGGATCGGCACCATCGAGATGATCACGATCGCGAAGATCTTGTTCCACGCCGAGACCAGCGAGCCGATGTAGTAGTACATCGAGACCGGCAAGGTCTGGTTGTCGGATCCACCGAGGAAGATCAGGGAGGTGAAGAAGTCGTTCCAGACGATGAGACCGGTCAAGATGGCCACCGTTCCGGTCGCCGGCGCCATGAGCGGTAGCACGATTCCGAAGAAGACTCGGGCAGGACCTGCGCCGTCGATCGCCGCCGCCTCCTCGTAGTCCCGGCCGAGACCGCGGAAGAACCCCGCGTAGAGGAACACGGAGAGCGGCATCAGCGTCCCGACATAGATGATGGTCAAGCCCCACAGGGATCCGACCAGTCCCGCTTGCCGGGCACCGATGTAGACGGGAATGAGTCCGAGCTGCGCCGGCAGGATGATCGCGATCAGGAACAGGTAGAACGCGAGCGTCCCCCAGCGGCGAGTGCTCCGAGCAAGCACGTACGCCGCGAGCGACCCGAAGAAGACCAGGCCAACGATGCTGCCTACCGTCACTATGACGCTGCGCACCAGTCCGAGCACGATGCTGGACTGGCCGCTCTCTGAGAGCACGTCGACGAAGTTCCCGAACGTCGGCGAACTGGGTGGTGCCGACAGGCTCGTCGTGAGCAGCTCCGCGTCAGGCTTCAGCGCCATCGCGATCAGGAAATAGAAGGGCAGCAGCACAAGCAGGGCGATCACCCAGACGACCACTTCGCGGACCGCGGTGCCCTTGGTGTAGCGGAACATGAAGGCGTCTCCTTATCCACGTTCTCGAGTGGCGAATTGCTGCACGGCGGAGAAGACGAGGATGATCACGGTCAGCATCAGCGCCAGCGCGGCGCCGAACCCAAAGTTGCTGAGCGCGAACGTCTCTTTGTAGACCTGTGTCGCGAGCGTCTCGGTCGCGCCACCGGGGCCCCCTCCCGTGAGCGCCATGACCTGGTCGAAAACGCGCAGGCCTTGGATGAGCATGAGCGCCGATGCGATGACCAGCGAGGGGCGGATCGATGGAAGCGTGATGTGCAAGAACCGGCTCCACGTCCCGGCACCGTCGAGCGCGGCGGCCTCTTCGATCTCCAGCGGTACAGTCGCGAGCCCCGCCAGGTAGATCACCATGACCAAGCCGAAGGTCTGCCAGGTCATCACGAACAGCACACACCACAGCGCGAGCGTGGGATCAGCGAGCCACGTCTTCTGGAGCGACTGGAGGCCGACGGCACCCAAGAACGCATTGAGCGGTCCGTTGAATTGGAAGATGAACTTCCAGATGAACGACACGGCCAGCGGGCTCAACACCACCGGCATGAAGAACAGCGCGCGCAGCACGTACCGCGTCTTCAGCGTCCGGTTCAGCGCCAGGGCCAGCAGCAGCCCGACGACGTTGGTCGCAATCAGGAAGCCAAAGGCCAGGAACAGCGTGTTTCGCAGGGACCCGACCATGGTCGGGTCGTCGAAGATCTGCTGGAAGTTCTCCAGCCCGATGAAATTGAAGTCCCCAATGCCCGTGTAGTCGGTGAAGGCGTAGAACGCGCCGCCCGCCGTGGCGACGTAGTGGATGAGCACCACAGCGACGATCGCGGGGAGCGCCCACCACCAGTGGCCGTACGCGATGAGCGGCCGTCCGCGCCGGGGGCGGGTGGACCCGCCCCCGGACGCTTCCGGACTCGATCGGACGACCGTGGTCGTGCTGCGACTGTTCGTCGTTGATGACATTGATCGTCCTTTGCTCAGTTCGAGAGCGACTGCGGTGCAGCTATCGGTCCCAGGCTTGGTCCATGGACTCGAGAACGGATTGGACGTCGCCCTGCCCGGCGATCAGCCCTTGAACTCCACTAGCCATGGCGTCGTAGATGGCCGGATTTGGCCAGACGTTGGCAGGCAGCGGCACGTAGTCGCCCTCCTGGATCAGCGTCTTGACCGGCTCGTACTGCGCCGGCAGCGTTGCGTCCTCGATGCCGGCGATGGGGACGTTGCCGGCGACCTCGGCCATCCGGGCCGCGTTCTCCGGCTCAGCAAGCCAGTCGAAGAACTCCTGCGCAGCCTGCTTTTGCGGATCCTCGCTGGCCGCGGTGATCGCGACTGCGTAGTTCGGGCTGGCCAGGATGTACGGCTCTCCGCCACCTGCCGGCGGGAACGGCTGAATCTCGAGGGTGAGGCCTGGGACGTTCCGCATGAGCTCAGCGACCGCGCCGCCGGGAGTGAAGGCGCTCAATGACGTCCCCTGCGCGATGCCGTTCGTGATGGCATCGAAGCCGCCGCCCGCTGCACCTGGCTGGAAGCAGCCTGCTTCGTTCAGGTCGAGGATGGTCTGCAGCGTGTCGGTCCAACCCTCGGTGTCTGCGAAGGTCACGCTTCCGTCCGCGCGCTGGTCGTTCCAGTCAGGCGTCCCTGCGTAGACGCGCGTTGCCGAGATCGACTGCGCCATCAGGCCCACGTTCGGAGGAGCCGAACCGGCGATCGCGAAGAACGACTTGCCGTCGCCGGTCAGCCCTGCGCAGCTGTCGATCAGCGCGTCGATGTCCGAGGGAAGCTGCGTACCAGCGTCGGAAGCAGCCGTCGGGTTCCAGATCATGCCGATCGCGACCAGATCAGTCGGCTGTCCGTACTGCTGGTCGTCGAGGTAGACGAGATCGCGGGATGCATCCGTGACGACCGTCGCCGACGCCTCGCCAAGCGGCTCGAGGAGACCAGCTTCCGCGAGAGGGAGAACCGCTTGATCCTGCCCGCTGCCGGGTGACACGACCATGGAATCGGGGGCATTGCCGCCTTGTAACTGCGTGCGGAGGGTGACCCCATAGTTCTCGCTGGGCAGTGAGATGACCTCGACCTCAACACCCGACTCCTCCGCGTACTCCTCGGCGAGGGTCTGGAACGGGGCAGGTGCACCGGTGGGAGACGCCGGAATGGCGAAGCTGAAGCTGCTAGCCGCGCCCCCTTCGGAACCGCCGCCTTCGTCGCCTCCGTCGTCACCACCGCCACAGCCCGCGAGCGCTAATGCGCCAACCAGCGGGACGGCGACGAAGGCGCCGAATCGGCGTCGCCGCGTCGAGCCTGATTTCATCATGTTTGCCTTTCGTGACGTGTCCGGCGACCGGACCGGGTTCAAGGACGGTGGTCTGAGACGCCACGTCCACCTGGGCGCGTGGCACCGTTCACTGATGGCAGCCCATGCTTCTGTTTGTTAACGGAGGAAGTCAATGGATCACGTGCGTACGAAAGCTGATGGCGTACATCAGCTCCATTGATGCAGGTCAGTCCCCCAGAAAATCTGCAGCACAACGGGTCCGGTCAGGCCCGATGGACGCACCTGCGCATCCGCGGCGTAGACATCGACGACTGGCGAGAAGATCTCTCCGGTGGGAGCTGCCGCTTCCGCGATGAGCCGGTTCATCCACGCGTTCGCCACGTCGACATCGATGGTGTTGCGGCCGGGACGTAGTGCTCGAGTCACGTCGATCCGATACGGAGCGGTCCAGATCACACCGCAGTCCACGCCGTTGAGCCACACCCTCGCGAGATCACTCACGTCCGCGGCGGTGAGCAGGACGGCCCGACCGGCGAGGAGCGCTTCGTCCATGACGACCTCGGTTCGGTAGGTGCCAACGCCGGCAAAAGCTCGCCCGTCTGCGCTGAGCTCCGTCCAGGGGCGCGGCCCGTCCGGCAGCGCGAACTCGCCTGCGCCGCGCAGCGTCAGGTGCCAGGGTCGGTCCAGCGGAACTTCGTCGTCGGGCACGTGCCACGGCGCTTCACCGGTGCCGCCCGGGACCAGGAAGACCGAACCCAGGGCCGGCAGCGAAAACTCGCAGCGCCCGTCGATGTCGCGCACGGCCTCGCGCCGGACAGCGACCGGATCCCAGGCGTCGAGCGAGACACCCGACGTCGTTTGCAGGGTCACGGTCACCGGCTCGGGATGCGGATTCGCGAGGAATGTCACCTCGGTCCCGTTGATCCGTCGTCCGATGCGCAGCAGGTCAGGCCGGTCCACAGCGAGCTCGGGTTCCACGCCGAGGGCCCGTAGCGCTGTGGCGAGATCGGTATCGAGGACGGTCTCCCATAGCTGCTCGCAGAGGCGCTCGTGCTCCCCGTCGTCATCGGCAAGCGAGGGAGATCCGGTTGGTCGGGAGCCGACGACGATGGCGCCGTCGTTCACGAGCGACGCGATGCAGCGCAGCGCCCGTACGGTCATTCGAGTGCTCGAGCCGCCGAGGTACAGCACGTGATAGCGCGACGCGCCGGCTACCAGCATGCCGTCGTCCACGCTGAACCGAGTCTCCAGCGCGTCGAGGTCGACGTAGTCGAAGTCCCATCCGCTCGGCACGGACCGGTCCGTCTCATCGCCGAACAACGATGTGAGCGGCGCCTCCTCGCCGACGAACACGGCGACATCGACGGCCGGAACGCCCTGGTTGAGCAGGTACGAGCAGCGGGCCAGGTAGTCGATCCACAGCCCGGCCAGCTCCGCCCATGGCTCGGTGCGGATGAACGTCTGTCCCAGGTACGGCGACAGGCCGATCCCGGGCGGCGGCACCTGCGTCGGCTGGTGCGGGGAGGTGTGGATGCAGAACCGGGTGACGCCGAGCGCGAGCTCCAGGTCGGCGATGTGCTTCAGCCGCCGAGGCGTGTAGCTCCATGGCCGGTGAAAAGCCGTCATCGACTCTGCGCCGGTGAACGGCTTGCCGTAGACATGTGCCACCGACGACGCGCCCTTGAGGTCGGCGACGTACGTGGGCGCAGGCTTGCCCCCTGCATCGAACAGCCACATCGCGCCCATCGGCACGTCGGCGTGGCTACGAATCGCCAGGTCGTCGCCGAGCTGTGGGCGATGGTCTTCGAGCGCCTCGGCGTAGTACGTGAGACCGCGCGTGTGCGCTTCGTCCTCGATCGTGCCGTAGTACTCGCTGGAGAGCAGGTCGGCGATGGTGCGTCGGTAGTCCCAGAGGAATCGATCGGTACGGGACGCGTCCCCGACGACGTAGCCAGCAAGCGCCGGCAACCAGGTCAGCGGGTCGTATCCGCGCAGTTCGGCGGAACCGGTCGCGCAGCTGGTCGGTGAAGTTCTGTGGACCCGACTCGATGCTGTCGCTGAGCAGCGCGTCGATAGGCGCCGACTCGAAGCGGCTGAGGTACGTCGTGAGGTAGCGGCGAACCTTGCCACCGTCGAGCTTGTCGACCTCGAGACCGGTGGCTTCCGGTGAGGCCGGCCCGTTGGTCGCGCCGGTGAGCGAGGCACCGAAGCGCAGGATCCGCCATGACCCCTCCGGCGCATCCCAGCGCAGCATGCCTTGCTCGTCGACGTGCGCGGTGACATCAACGATCCGCGACGGGTCGATCGCCGTTGTTTCCGTTGAGGAATCCACTGCGTAGTAGTCGGGGGCTACGCCGAAGCCTGCTTTCAGTTCGGCCTCGTGCACGCGTCCACCGGGCCAGAGCGCGAACTGTGCGACGACGAACGCGGACGCGGGCCGCAGGATGGGCGGCAAGGTGACGCCGGGCGCCAAACGCGGCAGCGCGGCTGCAGCACTATCACCCGTAAGCACAAGTCGAAAGCGGCGCGCTGTGGCTGGCGAGAACGCCACGGTCCGGATGGGGACGGAAGCGGGGGACAGATTCCGCGACGACGTAGTAGTCGCGGCCATCGTCGCTCGCTTCGAGCCGGGCATGCGGAGCAGGAGCAGCACCGAAACCGCGCGGTCCCGGCAGAGCGACTGTCATTGCTCCGACGCGAACGGGCTCTTCGAAGACCTGTTCGATCCAGGCGGAAGACGGTCCGTCGGGGTCGCGTTCGAGCGAGACGGCGTTGTTCAAGCTGCCGTCGACCAGGACAGACCAGTCATCGATGGGACCCGATGCGCTGACGGCGGCTGGCATCAGCATGGTCGACGTCTCGTCGACTGGGACCGCGACGACAATCCAATCCTGCGCGAACCTGTGCGCGTCCGGATCCGCGCCCCAGCGCGGACAGTCCTGGTACGGCCCGGCGACGTCGGGGAGGGGTGGCAGCTGCTGCTCCACGGTTCGGCCGCTGTCGACGAGCGTCTGCGACCAGACCACCTTCTTCATGGCATCGGCGGGCTCGACCCAGGGACCGCCTGCAGCGCTCCATCCGGGGGATGTGGCAACGGCGAATTCCAGACCGAGCCGGTGCGCCGTCCATGCTGCAAGCCGTACCGCCTCACGCCATTCCGGCGAGCCGTGTTCCACCCGTTCTGGAACGACGAGTGGCGTGCCCATGCCGCCGTCGAACAGCTGCACGCCGCGAACGCCGACGCGCTGCAGCCACTCGAGGTCGAGCCGGATCCCGTCGGGGTCGACATTGCCGTCCATCCAGTGCCACCACGCGCGCGGCCGAGCGTCATCCGGCGGAGAGCAGAAGCCCTCCCACAGCGCGTCCAGGTCGGCCACCTGCGTCAGGCCGGAACGCTGGCGTGCAAGACACCGACTTCTGGGTGGCCAGCCGGCGAGGAGTACGGCAGCCACCGGAGAATGCAGTCCGCGGAGAACAACGCTTCCAGGGCGAGATGGATGGCTCCCAGGAGTCCCGCGTCGTCACCCATGGTCGACCGCTCGATGTGCAAGGTGCGCGTTGCGAGCGAGGGGGACTGCCGCTCGACCGTCTCGCGGATGGCAGCCACGACATCATCACTCGCCGCCACGTCGCCGCCCAGAACCACCAGCCCCGGGTTATAGAAACCGACCAGCGTGGCCAGGGTGCCGCCAACGTGCCGTCCGACTCGGGCCAGCATGGTGCGCGCTGCGGGATCGCCTCGTTCGGCGGCAACGATCGCGTCGGCGACGGTCAACGATCCAGACGTCTCGAGCAGCTCGGCCAGCGCGGGACTCGCGCCGCTTGCCGCCAGCTCCCGCGCCTGCCGAGCGATCGCCACCGCACCCGCAACGGCGATGAGGCAGCCGACTTTCCCGCAGCGGCAGATCACATTGCCCGCACCGGCGACGGGAACGTCACCGATGTCCCCGGCGCAGCCATTGGCGCCCCGATGGACGCGCCCACCAGAGACGAGGCCCGCGCCGAGCCCGTGGCCGACCATCACGTACAGCAGGTCGCCGGTGACCGCGGCCACCGGGTTCGTTCGGAGTTCGGCGAGAGCGAGCACATTCACGTCGTTGTCCACCCAGGTGGGAACGCCAAGGCGGCCGGACAGGCGATCCCGAATGGGGTAGCCATCCCACCCCGGCAAGGCGGGCGGTGCGACCGGACGACCGGTATCGAACTCGACCGGCGCAGGAATCCCGACGCCAATACCCCACAGCCTCGCGTTCCCCTGCTGCTCGACCAACTGCTCGAGTTCCCGCTCCAAGCACCCGAGCACCGCCTCCGGTCCGTCCTCGACATCGATCGCCGTCCTGCGAACGGCGAGTATCCCCCCGTCCAGATCTGCCACGCCGATGCCCATCGCCACGGGGCTCATGTCGACGCCGGCGACGAGGCCGGCCTCGGGCCGAATTCGTACGCGCCGCGGCGCTCGACCCCCGGTAGACGGGCCGATGCCGTCCTGGGTGACGAGGCCGGCGTCCTCCAGCTCGGCGACGCGCTGCGCGACGACGCTGCGGCCGAGCCCGACCAGCTGGGTCAGCTGCGGCTGCGTGGTACTGCGCTGCGCGCGGATGGCAGCAAGGACGGCCGCCATCCCGTCCGTTCGGTCCCCAGGCAACGCCGCCTCCTCTCCACGCTGGTGGCCCCACGGTAACGACCTTTTGTCCATAAACGGAAGAACATGCGATTCAATATGGCGGTGGACGCTACGCAGGGCTCGAGAGGCAACGGATCGTGAGCCGTCGACCGTACGTGCTGCCCTCCAACCAGCCGCTCGACCGCTTCTATGCCGGTGGGAAGCGCATCGCGGCCTTCCGGGGCGAGAAGCCGGTGGACCGAAACGCGCCGGAGGATTGGGTGGCGTCCACGACGACGCTGTTTGGGGAGCGGGAAATCGGCCTCACCCGGTTGCCGGACGGAGAGCTACTCGTCGAGGCGATACGACGGGACCCGCGGGCCTGGCTCGGACCGGACCACGTAGCGGCGTTCGGCACCGATACGGCGCTGCTCGTGAAGCTGCTCGATGCTGGTCAGCGCCTCCCCGTTCACGCGCACCCCGACGTGCCGTTTGCCAGGAAGCACCTCGGACTCGCGCATGGCAAGACCGAGGCGTGGGTGTTCCTCGAGCCGGCGGTCGTGCACTTGGGGTTCGTGCAGGACGTGGGGGACGAGGAGCTCGCGACATGGCTGGCCGAGCAGGACGCAGCCGCAATGCTTGCCGCCATGCACGCCCTTGAGGTCGCGCCGGGAGACGCCGTGCTCGTGCCGGCGGGCCTGGTGCACGCGATCGGCGAGGGGGCATTCCTCGTCGAGCTCCAGGAGCCGACGGACCTGTCAATCCTGCTCGAGTGGGCGGACTTCGCGATCGACGGCGCACAGCTCGGCCACCTTGGCCTGGGCTTCGCGACGGCACTGCGGGCCGTCGACCGGCGCGGCTGGTCCTCCCAAGCGGTGGAGGCGCTGCGCGGCGCTCGAGCCGGCACCCCCGGAGACCTCCTCCCGGACGGCGCAGCATTCTTTCGCGTCGACCGCTCCAGGGGAGCGGTCGAGTGGGAGCCGGGCTACGCCGTGGTCGTCTGCGTCGCCGGCGCGGGCGAGCTCGTCTGCGGCGCCGAGCGGGTGCCGCTGCGGTCCGGGCAAACGCTGGTCGTCCCATTCGCGGCCGGCCCCGTCACGGTGGAGGGCGAGGCGGACCTTGAGGTGCTGCGCTGTCGGCCACCGTCGCCGACAGCCCGCAAGTAGAGCAGTCCTGTAGCCGTACGGTGGGGCGGTGCGGATCGCGACCTGGAACGTGAACTCGGTCAAGCAGCGCGTCCCGCGGTTGCTGCCCTGGCTGGACCAGCGGCAGCCCGACGTGGTCTGCCTGCAGGAAACGAAGCTGTCGGACGACGCGTTCACCGCCCTGCTCGGTGCCGAGCTCGACGGTCGGGGATATGCGGTGGCCCTGTCCGGTGAGGTGCAATGGAATGGCGTCGCGATCCTGTCCCGCGCTGGTCTCGGCGATGTCGAGCTCGGTTTCGCTGGTGCGCCCGGCTTCCCGCATCAGGAAGCACGTGCGGTCTCCGCAACCTGCGCCGGGATTCGCATTCACTGCGTGTACGCCCCGAATGGGCGGGTGCCCGACTCCGACCACTATCGCTACAAACTCGCCTGGTTCGCGGCGCTCCGCGAGAGCATTCGCGGCGGTCCCGACAAAGCGATGGTGCTGGGCGACATGAATATCGCCCCGACGGATGCGGACGTCTTCGATCCCGACGCCTACATCGGGCAGACCCACGTCACGCCGCCGGAGCGGGCGGCCCTCGCCGAGCTGCAGGAGGTCGGCCTGCACGACGTCGTCCGAGATCGCTGGCCGGACGAGCGCGTGTTCACGTACTGGGACTACCGGGCCGGGATGTTCCATCAGGACCTGGGCATGCGCATCGACCTGGTGTTGGCCTCCGCTGCGGTTGCCGACCGGGTGCGCGCGGCGTGGGTCGACCGGCATGCGCGCAAGGGCACGGGGCCGAGCGACCACGCGCCCGTCATCGTCGATCTCGATGAGGCACCGGACGGTGACATCGGACCGGTCGTGCCACCGCCGTCCGCGCGCGCTCCCAAGCGCGGCGCGAAGAAGCTGCCACAGGCCCGCTGACCGGGACCCTTCCCGATACGCGGCGAATGAGGGCGATACGCCTTCTGCAACGGGCGTATCACCCGAAATGATCACGTATACGTGATCATTTCGGCAGGGGCGGGGGGCGGCGTGCGGTCGGGGCACCCAGGCCGCGCGACACGGCTCGGGCGGCGGCCCGGACCGCGGGCTCCAGTGTCCGCGGGCTCGCGTCACCCGCGGGTACGACGATGGACAGCGCTGCGACGACCCGATCGCCAGGTCCGCGAATCGGCGCGGCAACCGAGACGACGGGTGCGGGCGTGCGCCGATTCATGATCGCGACGCCCGTGCGCCGTACCTCCGCCAGCGCTCGCCGCAAGGTCACGGCGTCCGGTGCCGGATCGGCGGGCACGCTGGTGGCGGCTCCGTGCAGCATGCGCTCCTGCAGATCGACCGGCGAGAACGCCAGCAGGACACGTCCGACACCCGTGATGGGCAACGGCAGCCGACCGCCGACGCGATACTCAACGGGTACCGCGCCGCGCCCAGACAGTCGCTCCACGAGCAGCGCATGATCGCCGTCCAGGACGGCCAGGAGGACGTGCTGCCGCGTGGCGTCGTGCAGATCCTCGAGGTAGGCATGGCCACCTGACGCAGGCCGTGCGAGCGGGGGGCGAGCGACGCGACTTCCCACAGCCGAAGCCCGACGACGTAGCCACCGTCGCCGTCTCGTTCGAGAGCGCCCCAGTGGACGAGCCGCTGGGCCAGCCGCCGAGCGGTGCTCAACGGAATGCCGCCGCGACGACTGAGATCGGCCAGGGTGAGCCGGGGATGGCCAGGGTCGAACGCCGCCAGCAACCCCAGCGCTCGATCCACCACGGGATCGCCATGCGGCGGACGCTTGCCGCGCAGCCCGGGTGCGGCCATGCAGCTGAACCTCGCGGGCGCTCTGCCATTGAATGGCACCACGCTGGGGAAGGCTTCCCGGTGGTGATCGACTCTGGTGCCGGCCCGACCGAGGAGTGATCGATGAGTTTCGAGTACCTGCTCGACGCCAGCGGGAAGCCGTCGTGGCAGGGCATCCTGCCGGGCGCCCCCGAGCCGTACTTCTTGCGGCGCGGGGAGGGTGAGCACGCGATGCTCTTCACCGACCTCTTCACCGTGCTCCTGTCCGGTGATGAGACGGAGGGCCAGTTCGGCGTCATCACCGCCGAGTGCCCGACGGGTGACGTCATTCCGGCGCATCTGCACAACGCCACGAACGAGACGTTCTTCGTGCTCGAGGGCAAGGTGCGGGTCTTCGTGGAGGACCGTCAGGGCACCAAGACATCGCAACTGCTCGAACCTGGCGACTTCGGGTATGTGCCGGCGGGCCGTCCGCACGCCTACCGCGTGGAGGAAGCGGGCCGGATGCTCGGCGTGGTGAGCGGCGGATTCGAACGGTTCTTCCAAGAGATGGGCACGGTCACCGACCACAACACTCCAGAGCAGCCGCCGTTCATTCCGGAGTTTCCGCGCATGCAAGCCGCTGCGCGATCGCACGACATGCAGTTCCTTCCGGGCTTCAGCTGGCCCGACGCATGAGGGTGCGCTCCGGGCTGCCGTACGCGACGGTTCCCGGGGTCCGCCCGCTCGAACTCGACCTTTACCTGCCCACCTCAACGGCTCCCGCGCCGGCCGTCGTGTTCTTGCACGGCGGTGGCTGGCGGGTCGGCAGCCGGCACTCGGCGGGGCCAGCATTTGTCGGCTCGGCACCGTTCGAGCAGGTGGCGGCCGCAGGAATCGCGGTCGCGAGCGTCGACTACCGGCTCTCCGGCGAGGCGGTGTGGCCCGCGCAGCTGTACGACGTCAAGGCTGCGGTTCGCTGGCTGCGTTTACGCAGCGACGACCTCGGTCTCGATCCGGACCGGATCGCGGCGTGGGGCGAGTCAGCGGGCGGTCACCTGGCGGCACTGCTCGGACTCACCGCAGACCGGCCGGACCTCGAGGGCGATATCGGCAGCGCTGGGCCGTCGAGTCGGGTCACAGCCGTGGCGGCGTGGTATGCGCCAAGCGACATCGGCGCTGTCGCCACCGATCTCGGTGCGGACTCGACGGATCTATCCAGTCGGGAGGCGCAGCTGCTCGGCGCACCGGTAGCCAGCGTGCCCGACGTAGCAGCGCGGGCCAGCCCGGTCTCCTACGCCTCGGCTGCAGCTCCGCCGTTCCTCCTGCTTCATGGCACTGCCGACCGGTTCGTCCCCTGTGTGCAGAGCGAACGGTTCTCTGCCGCGCTGCGCAGCGCAGGAGCCAACGTCGAGGTCATCACTTACGAGGGCGCCGACCACATGTGGCGCGGCGCTCCAGACGTGGCGGAGGACGCCCTGAACCGCACGATCGCCTTCCTTCTCGAGGAGTTCACGTGACCACAGCAGACTCCCTCACCGCTGAGCGGCTCGACACTCTGCTCGATGCTGTCCTCGGGCAGGTTCAGAGCACCGATCCGCGCCTGAACGAGCTCATTGGCTCGCTGATCCGCCGCGCGCACGCCTTCGTACGAGAGACCCGCCCGACCGAGACCGAGTGGATGCTGGGCATCGACTTCCTCATCCGCACCGGTCAGACCTGCACGCCGCAGCGCAACGAGTTCATCCTGCTGTCGGACATGCTCGGTCTGACGTCGGCGGTGGACGACGTCAACCACGCTGGTCCGGCCAACGCCACCCCGTCCTCGGTGGAAGGCCCGTTCCACGCTCCCGCTCCACCGCGCGAGAACGGCGCATGGGTCTCGACCGGTCCGGAGCGTCAGCGCGGGCAGGTGATGGTCGTCCGCGGCCGCGTCACCGACACCGACGGCACGCCGATCGCGGGTGCCACCGTCGATATCTGGCAGGCCGACGATGCTGGTCACTACGACAGCCAGGATCCCGCTCAGGAGCTCGGGAATCTGCGCGGCCTGTTCACCACCGACGCAGACGGCGCGTACTGGTTCCGCAGCATCGTCCCGGCGAGTTATCCGGTGCCGACGGACGGCCCGGTGGGTGGGCTGCTGCGCGCACTCGGCCGGCACCCGATGCGTCCAGCGCACATTCACTACCGCGTCGAGGCGCCGGGGCACCGGCCGGTGACGACGCACGTCTTCGTCGCCGGTGATGAGTACCTCGACTCGGATGCGGCGTTCGCCGTCAAGGAGGAGCTCGTCGTCGACCCGGTGCTCGACGACGACCCGGATCGTGCCGCGACGTTTGGTGTCGAACCGCCGTTCGCGGACTTCGTCTTCGATGTCCGGCTGGTACGGCAGTGAGGCTGGTCGGCGTTCGATCTGGTCGCCGCGTCGACGTGGCGGTCCAGCTCGGCGACGCCGTCACTCCCGTCGCGGAGGTCGGTGACTTCTACGCCGACCTGGAGCACTGGATACCGGTGGCCCGAAAGGTGACGGTGGGGGAGCAGCCGGTCGGCAGCGTCGAGCTCGCTCCGCCGGTGCCGCCGTCCGCACGCGTCATCTGCATCGGTCTCAACTACCGCGCGCATGCCGCCGAGGGCGGCTTCACCCCTCCCGACCATCCGACGGTGTTCGGCCGCTGGGTCGCGTCGTTGACGGTCGACGGCACTCCGGCTCCGGTACCGGCGAACGAGCCGGGGCTGGATTGGGAGGGTGAGGTCGCCGCGATTGTCGGGCGACAGCTCACCGATGTCGACGAGGCGACCGCACTCGCCGGTGTGCTCGGCTATGCAGCATTCAACGACCTCACCGCGCGTACGGCGCAGAAGCTCACCGCGCAGTGGACGCTCGGCAAGAACGCCGACCGCAGCGGCCCGATCGGTCCGATCGTCACCGCCGACGAGGTTGGTGACCTCGCGCACGGACTTCGCGTGCAGACCCGGGTCAACGGTGAGGTCGTCCAGGACGGCACGACGCGCGACATGATCTTCGGCCTCGGCGATCTGCTGTCCCGCATCAGCCGGACCTTCACGCTCAACCCCGGCGATGTGATCGCCACTGGCACACCAGATGGCGTGGGATACGTGCGGACGCCGCCGTGGCTGCTGCACCCCGGCGACGTGGTCGAGGTCGAGGTCGATCGATTGGGCGTCGTCCGTACGCCCATCGTGGGCGCCGAGGATCGCCCGTGAGTGACGTACCCGTTCTCATCGTCGGCGGCGGTCCGAGCGGCCTCGCCGCGGCGATCGAGCTCGGCCGCAGGGGAATCGAGGTGTGCGTCGTCGAGCCGCGCACGACGCTCGACCCGCTGCGAGCGCGGGCGAAGACCACCAGCGTGCGGACGATGGAGCACCTACGCCGGTGGGGGATCGCCGACCGGTTGCGCGAGGTGGCGCCGCTGCCGGTGGCGTACGCCCAGGACGTGGTGTTCTGCACGCACTTGCTCGGGCACGAGATCACTCGCTTCCCGGGAGCTTTCGGTCTCACCGTCGAACGGCGCGAGGAGTACGCCGAGTCGGGTCAGCAGGCGCCGCAGCCAGTCGTCGAGCAGGTGCTGAGGGATGCGGCGGCAGCTTTGCCTACCGTGACGCTGCTCATGGGCTCCCGCGTCACCCGCGTCGTGGACGGTCCCGATGACGCGCGAGCCGAGGTGGAGCACCCGACCGGCGAGGTACAGGAGATCGTCGCGGACTGGCTGCTCGGCTGCGACGGCAGTGGTGGGGTCACTCGCCGGGCGATCGGTGCGCGGTACGAGGGGTTATCGGGGGTGTTGCCGAACGTCAGCATCACGTTCCGAGCGCCCGAACTGGACCGGCAAACGCTGTGCGGGCACGGCATCCACTACTGGGTGATCGGCGCCGAGCGCGGCGGCCTGATGGGTCGGCTCGACCTCGACGGCATCTGGTGGGCGATCGTCCAGGGCGTCGACGCCATCGCCGAGGACGTCGATGCTGCCGCGCTGGTGCGCTCGGTGGTCGGTGCCGATATCGATGTAGAGGTGCTGGCGATCGATCCCTGGTCGGCGCGCATGCTCCTGGTCGACCACTACCGCGGGCAGCGGACGTTCCTCGCCGGAGACGCTGCCCACCTCAATCCGCCATGGGGTGGACACGGCTTCAACACCTGTGTCGGTGACGCCGTCAATATCGGCTGGAAGCTGGCGGCGGTCCTGCACGGTTGGGCACCACCGTCGCTCCTCGAGACCTACGAGATCGAGCGACGCCCGGTCGCCGAACGCACGATTGCTGCAGCCGCGAATCAGGAAGCGTTTCTCGCGCCGTCCTTCGCCACCGCCGACCTCGACGCCGACGACGACGCGGGCAACCAGCTGCGCGCTGAGCTCGCCCGTCGCCTCGAGGTCAAGCACAGCGAATTCCACAGTCTTGGCCTCGTGCTCGGCTACGACTACCGCGACTCACCTGTTGTCGTTGCAGACGGTCAACCGCTGCCGGAACCGAAGCTCGACACCTTCATCCCGTCCGCACATCCGGGCGCGCGGTTGCCGCACGCGTGGCTGCCCGACGGCAGCTCGATCTACGACCACCTCGGTGAGGGATTCACCGTGCCTGCGCCTATCTCCTCACGGCGACGAGACGCCGCTGCTCGACGCTGCACAGCGTCAGTCAGTGCCGTTGACCCTGCTGGATCTGTCGTCCGCACCACAGCTTCGGCAGTCGTACGGCGCCGACTTGCTTTTGATCCGGCCCGATCAACACATCGCGTGGCGAGGATCCAGGATCGAGGATCCAGACGCCCTCGTGACCCGAGTCATCGCCTCGCGTCTCACTGAGGAAGAGCGATGACACAACGAGCATTCCCGCCGGGCTTCCTGTGGGGCGTGGCTAGCGCCGGCCACCAGAACGAGGGCGACAACGTCACGAGCGACACCTGGTTCGCCGAAAACGTGACGCCGACGGTGTTCCGCGAGCCGTCGGGCAAGGCCTGTAACGGGTACGAGCTGTGGCGCGAGGATGTCGACCTCGTCGCGGACATGGGGTTGAACGCCTATCGGTTTTCCGTCGAGTGGGCGCGGGTCGAGCCAGTGGAGGCCGAGTTTGCCGAGGACGCGCGCGACCACTACGAAGGGATCGTGGACCGGTGCCGCGAGCGCGGTCTCGCGCCGGTCGTCACCTTCAACCACTTCACGGCTCCGCACTGGTTCGCGATGCGCGGCGGGTGGCTCGACGGCGATGCCCCATCGCGGTTCGCGAGCTACTGCGACCGCGTCATGGCCCGCTTGGGCGATCGCATCGCGTACGCGGTAACCCTGAACGAACCGAACCTTGCGCGGTTGCTCACCTGGATCGGCTTCCCTGACGTTGTCCGAGAGCTCCCACCTCGTGGGCATAGCGGACGGCACCGGCGAGCGACAGCGGCTCGACGCCTGACCCCATCTGGTTCAGAGCCGCAGGCGGCGGTGGGGGCACCGGGCCGGAGCCGTCGTCGTAGCCACTGGCCGAACCGCCCCTCGAAGCCGCATGCCTCGAGGTCGCGACGCTCGAGGTTCAGGTCCGCCGGCATCGGATCGCCAGTGGCAACGAACCAGACGCTCGATTGGACGGATCCCGGCTTCCGCTCCGTAGCCACCGAGACCGACAGCTGGCCAAGTCGGCCCACGGACGGCTCATGCTGGACTCGCTGCCGCGTATGCGGGGGTGAGCGCAGGGTTCGCGGTGAACATCCTCATCACCCCGAGCGACGGCATTCTCACCGAGGTCACCAACGAGGCCATCGCTCTCGTCGACTCGAACCTGTCGATCGGCATTGGTGTGGTTCCTGCTGGGGATTCCCATGGGACCCGGCTATCCGGCTCAACTCTGACGGCGAGTGACCGATGGATCTCCCCTACGTGCTGCCGAGCACCTGGGATTCGAACCACGGATTGCGAAATGCGCCGCGTGGGTCGAGATGCGTCGCCAAGGCGACGAAGTCGGAATGCCGGGGATAGAGCGCAGCCAGTCGTGCAGCGTCGGTACGGAAGAGCTTGCCCCAGTGCGGGCGGGCATCGAAGGGGGAGAGCACGGCCTCGAGGTCGACAAGGATCTCTTCGACCGCATCCTGGTCGCGCTTCCAGGTGAAGTGCAGGGCTACCGAGTCCTGCTCATAGTTCATGCTCATCCAGAGCTGGTCCGCGGCGACCGTGCGGATCTCGCACACCAGCAGGAGCGGGCGAATTCGATGGGCCAGCGCCTGCACACTCTCGATTGCCGCGACAGCGTGGCGGCGCTGCAGTACGTACTCCGACTGGAGCTCCTCGCCGGCGCTCGGCGTAAACCCCACGCGGAAGTGCGGCAGCCGGTCCCACCACGGTCCTGGCCGGCCGAGCTGCGGCGTGCAGTTCGCCGGGTCGAGGCCCTGGATCAGGTGCCTGTCGACAGTCGCGGGCATCGCAGCGTAGAGGTCGCCGTCATTCCAATCGCGTTCGCCGGTCCGCGACTTGACCCAGACCTGGTCGATGACCGCCCCGAAGCGCGTGACGATGCTGACGCTGTAACCGCTCGCCATGATGTCGTCGAAGTTCTCGTGCAGCGCGGTCCAGCTCAGCCCCTCGAACACCTGCTGTCGCACCTGAAAGGCGGGCTGCACGTCGAGGGTGATTCGGGTGACGACACCGAGCGCGCCAAGTCCGACCACCATCCCGTCGAAGTCGGCATCGCCGCGGGACACCTGCAGCATCTCGCCGTCGGATGTGACGAGTTCGAGTTCCGCTACGGCGGTCGCGAGGTTGCCGTTGCGGTCTCCCGAGCCGTGCGTCGCAGTCGCAACGGCACCCGCCACCGAGATGTGCGGCAGTGACGCGAGGTTGTGCAGCGCTAATCCCTCGTCGGTCAGCCGCTGCACCAAGGCGCCGTACGTGACCTCACCACCAAGCGTCACGGTGTCGGCGTCAACGACCACGTGCGTCGGCAGCGCTTCCAACGAGATCAGTTCCTCGGCGTCGGCGATGCCGTTGAAGGAGTGCCTCGATCCGACGACGTGCACGCTCCGGGCGGTCGCGACGATCTCTTGCAGCTCTTCGAGGCTTCTCGGCCGGTGGAGTCTCCGTGCGCGGTAGGTGTAGTTGCCCGCCCAGTTCGTGGCGCGCTCATCGAGCGCCTGGTGGGTCACTGCGCGGTCGGAGACGTCAGTGTCGACGCTCGCACGAAGAGTTCCGGCAGGAACTCGACCTGCCGGTGCTCGTGTCCCTCGTCGCCCGATGTCTCTTCGAGCAGCAGCTGGCCGGCGGTGAGCCCGAGACGATGGCGCGGCTGCCGTACGGACGTCAGCGGTACGGCGGCAGCGCCGGCGAACTCGATGTCGTCGTAGCCGACGATGGCCACATCTTCGGGCACGCGCAGGCCGAGCTGGAGTGCCTGCTGCAGCAGGCCGAGCGCCAGCAGATCGTTCGCACAAAACACGCCGGTGGGCCGACGGCTGGCTGGCAGGCCGGCGATGCGCGCTCCCGCCTCGCGGCCTTCGGCGATAGTAGGGGCGGCCGTGTCGATGACCACGAGGTTGCCGGGATCGTGGGCCGCTGCCGTCAGCGCCTTATGGGCGCCTTCAAGGCGATCGGCGACCTGCCCGATCGACAGCGGCCCGCCGACGAATCCCAGCCGTCGGTGTCCGCCATCCAGTAGGTGCGCGGCGGCCAGTTCGCCGCCGTGAACGTCGTCCACGGAAACCGAACACAGGCCGTCCTTCCCCGCCCCGCGGTCCACGAGGACGACGGGCGTGCCGCGTCGGGGCAGCTGCCGCAGCCGTTCGGAATTGGGGTTCACTGGCGTGACGAGAATCCCCCGCATGCGCTGCTGCTCGAGACGGTCCAGGTACCGATCCTCACGAGCGGCATCGTTGCCGCTGTCGCACAGGTAGACCGCCGTGTCGTTGCGCGCTGCCGCGTCCTCGACGCCGCGCGCTACATCAGTGAAGAACGGGTTGGCGGCGTCCAGGCATACGTACGCAATGCTGTTCGTTCGGCCCGTGCGCAACGCCCGCGCCGACTCGTTGCGAACGAAGCCCAGTTCGTCGATGGCAGCGTGCACCCTGGCTCGGGTCGCATTGCTCACGCGATCGGGACGGTTGAGCACGTTCGATACCGTGCCGAGCGAGACACCCGCACGCGCAGCCACTTCCTTCACGCTGGGCGCGCTCACGCGGGCAGGATACGCGCCCAGCAATGAATCGTCTCAAATCAGGATGACCAGGAGTGACTGTGAGCTCAATCGCCGCACCGGTCGATCTTCGCTTCGAACATCGAACGGACGGCGATGACGTGCTCGGCATAGGGACGTCCACGCCCCGACTGTCCTGGGTCGTCCCGTCGGCACCACGGTCCTACGAGCAGGCCGCGTACGACGTGGAGGTCGGGCGTGGGTCCGGTGAGACCGCAATCTTCCACGTCGACGGCGCTGAGCAGGTGCTCGTGCCATGGCCGACGACACCGCTGCGCTCCCGGGAACGGGCCACCGTCCGCGTGCGCGTATTTGGGGGCGACACCTGGTCCGACTGGTCCGCACCGGCGATCGTGGAGGCCGGCCTCCTCGACCCCGAGGACTGGACGGCCCGGTTTATCAGCCCATCGAACCTGGGCATGATCGGCGCACCCGCCCCCATCCTCGCCAGCGCCCTGTCCATTTCGGGACCCATCGCGCAGGCCCGGCTCTACGTCACCGCCCACGGGCTGTACGAGGCGCAGCTGAACGGTGTGCGTGTTGGTGACCAGCTCCTCACCCCGGGTTGGACGAGCTACCAGCACCGGCTGCGCTACCAGACGTACGACGTGACCGACCTGTTGCGCGAGGGCGACAACGACTTCGAGGTCCTTCTCGGCAACGGTTGGTATCGCGGCCGGCTGGGCTGGGACGGTCGTCGCGCCGTGTACGGCGATCGGCTTGCGCTGTTGGCACAGCTCGAGGTGACCACGACGAGCGGCAGCGTCCATGTCCTGGCGACGAACGACAGCTGGACCGCGCGCGAGAGCGGCATCGTGGCGGACGACCTGTACGACGGGCAGCGCACCGACCTGCGCCCCCGTCTCGGCAGGCCGGCCGACAGCGTCGACGTCATCGACGCGGACCTTGGAAGGCTGGTCGCTGCGGAGGGTCCTCCGGTTCGGGTGACTCAGACTCTGCCGGCGATCCGGGTCTTCTCCTCTCCCTCGGGCGCGACCCTGGTCGACTTCGGCCAGAACCTGGTCGGTTGGGTACGACTGCGCGTGCGGAATCACTTTCCGGCAAGCGAGATCGTTCTCCGCCACGCCGAGGTGCTCGAGAACGGTGAACTCGGTGTCCGCCCCCTGCGGACCGCGCAGGCGACCGATACGTACCTGCTTGCCGGCGGTGAGCTCGAAGTCCTCGAGCCGAGCTTCACCTTCCATGGCTTCCGCTATGCCGAGGTTCGCGGTGTTCCCGACCTTGCCCGAGCAGACATCGAAGCGGTCGTCGTCAGCTCCGATCTTCGGCGTACCGGCTGGTTCGAGTCGTCTCACCCGCTGCTCAACCGCTTTCACGAGAACGTGGTGTGGGGCATGCGCGGCAACGTCGTCGACGTACCAACCGACTGTCCGCAGCGAGACGAGCGACTGGGGTGGACCGGGGACATCCAGGTCTTCTCGCCAACCGCGTCGTTTCTGTTCGACAGCGCTGGCTTTCTGGGCTCGTGGTTGGCCGATTTGGCCGCGGATCAGTACGACGACGGCACCGTTCCGCACGTCATTCCCAACGTGCTCGGACACGAGCAAGCGGCGGCAGCCGCCTGGGGCGACGCTGCCACGCTCGTGCCGTGGGCCCTCTACGAGCGCACCGGGGATCTCGACGTCCTGGCTCGCCAGCTGCCGAGCATGCGCGCCTGGGTGGACAAGGTCGCCGCTCTCGCCGGCGCCGATCGACGATGGAGCGGCGGCTTCCAGTTCGGCGATTGGCTGGATCCCACTGCTCCTGCGGACAACCCGTTCCAGGCCAAGGCCGACCCGGACGTTATCGCTACGGCCCACTTCACCCGCTCGGCCGACGTCGTAGGGAAGGCAGCGCAGCTTCTCGGCAAGACGGAGCTGGCCCGCCACTACCTCGATCTCGCGCAGGAGGTGCGAGCAGCGTTTGCCGCGGAGTTCGTCACCGCCGCCGGGCGGGTGCTCAGCGATTCCCCGACGGCGTACGCCCTCGCGCTCGTCTGGGATCTGCTGCCCACGCGGGAGCAGCGCCGCCGCGCCGGGCAGCGGCTCGCTGACCTGGTCCGGGCCGCCGGGTTCCGCATCAGCACCGGGTTCGTGGGGACACCGCTCGTCACCGATGCTCTGACCGAGGCGGGGTACTCCGACGTTGCCTATCGGCTCCTGCTCCAGACGGAGATTCCTTCGTGGCTGTACCCCGTGCACATGGGCGCGACAACTGTCTGGGAACGCTGGGACAGCATGTTGCCCGACGGCAGCATCAACCCAGGCCAGATGACATCGTTCAACCACTATGCGCTGGGCGCGGTCGCCGACTGGATGCATCGCACCGTCGCAGGGCTAGCTCCGGGAGCTCCCGGCTATCGCCACATCCTCGTGCGGCCCGTCCTGCACCGGAGTCTGACGTCGGCCGCTGCCCGCCATGACACCCCGTACGGGAGCGCAGAAGTCTCGTGGAACCGCCAGGACGGACAGGTGACGCTGCGCGCCGTCATAACGTTCGCCACCACGGCCACCGTGCACATCCCCGGAGAGTCGGACCCGGTGCACGTAGGCGCGGGCGACCATCGATGGCAGGTAGCTGACCTGTGCGGCCCTGTACCCGAGATGTCCGGTTCACCCACGGTCCGGCAGCTCATCGATGCTGAGGAAACGTGGCGCCAGCTGAGCGATGCCTGCGTGGAATCGGGCGCCGTCGACAACGACATTGAGGTGGCGAAGCGGCTAGCTCCGTACCTGGACTCCGACGCCAGGCAGCTGGTGGACATCCTCACCATGGGCGGCCATGCCCCCGGAGCTGCGGCCCTCCGTGAGCGACTCAACCAGCTCGAGCTGCATTTCTCAATCGTTACTTCAGAGGGTCTGCTCTCTGCACCACAGCCATTGACACGTGTGCGGACACAGCTCTAACCTCTCGTCAGGTCGATGAAACGATTCAAAACGACCGAGCCTGGACTGCTGGGAGTGAGGAGCGTGACGTGGCAGACGGGCGTGACCCAGTAGGGCCGGTGCTCGAGCTCCGGGGCGTCAGCAAGTCCTTCGGCGCGGTCGCTGCCGTGCAGGACGTCTCGTTCCCGCTGTACGCCTACGAAGCGCACGCGCTGATCGGCGAGAACGGCGCCGGCAAGTCGACGATCGTGAAGATGCTCGCTGGCGTGCATCGTCCCGACGCCGGTGAGCTACTCCTCGATGCTGCCGCGCTAGATCTGCACTCGCCGGCAGACGCGAGAGCGGCCGGCATCGCCGTGATCTACCAGGAACCCACGCTGTTCCCCGATCTTTCGATCGCGGAGAACATCTTTCTCGGCCATCAGCCGCTGGGCCGGGGCGGCCGGATCGACAAGGCTGCCCTGCGGACCCTGGCCGCCGAGCTGTTCGCCCGGCTGGGCGTGCCGCTCGACCCGGACCGCCCGGCTCGCGGGTTGTCCATCGCTGATCAGCAGCTCGTCGAGATCGCAAAGGCACTGTCCGCCGAAGCGAGGGTCATCGTCATGGACGAGCCGACGGCGGCCTTGTCAGGTAACGAGGTCGAGCGACTGTTCTCCGTAGCCCGATCCCTACGGGACCAAGGCGCCGCCATCCTCTTCATCTCGCACCGTTTCGAGGAGATCACCGCGTTGTGCCAGCGGGTGACCATCATGCGCGACGGCCGCCACGTCTCCACCGACCTCGTCGCGAACCTCACCGTGGAGGCCATGGTCCGGCGCATGGTCGGCCGCGATCTTGACGCCCTCTTTCCCAAGCAGGACGTGGTTCCCGGCGACGTGCTGCTCGAGGTACGCAACATGACCCGGGTCGGCATCTTCCAGAGCATCTCGTTCGACGTCCGGGCCGGCGAGATCGTCGCGCTTGCCGGACTGGTCGGTGCCGGCCGCTCCGAGGTGGTCCGGTCCGTCTTCGGGATCGACCCGCGCGACAGCGGCGAGGTCCGGGTGTCCGGCCGCTCGCTTCCCCCCGGCCGGCCCAAGGCAGCCATGGCCGCAGGCGTGGCCCTGGTGCCGGAGGATCGGCGCCAGCAGGGGCTCGTCATGGACCTGTCGATCGAACGCAACGCGACTCTCACCCGCCGGCGTGCACTGTCCCGCTTCGGCCTACTTGTCGGGGATGGTGAGCGGCGCTCGGCTCGAGAGTGGACCGCGCGGCTGCAGACGAAGTACGCCAGCCTCTCCGACGCCGTTTCCACCCTCTCCGGTGGCAACCAGCAGAAGGTCGTGCTGGCGAAATGGTTGTCAACCGAACCCCGGGTCCTGATCGTCGACGAGCCCACTCGCGGCATCGACGTCGGCACCAAGGCGGAGGTCCATCGGCTGATGTCCGGCCTCGCGGCGCAGGGCGTCGCCGTCGTGATGGTGTCCTCCGAGCTGCCGGAAGTGCTCGGCATGGCTGATCGCGTGCTGGTCATGCACGAGGGCCGCATCACCGCCGAGTTCTCGCGTGCGAACGCGACCGAGGAGTCGGTGATGCTCGCCGCTACCGGTCAGGAGGCAGCCGCCTAATGGTCACGCAGCTGGCTCCAGCTCCTCCGCCGTCGCACACTCAGACCGGCTCCGGGCTGCTCGACGCGATCCTGCGCTTCCGCGCGCTCGGCCTCATCGTCGCGCTCATTGTCATCGTGGCGGTGACGACGGCGGTCAACCCGCGCTTCCTGTCCACGCAGAGTGTTCGCGACATCCTGCTGGCCACGGCAATCACGTTGCTTCTCGCCATTGGGCTGACGGTGGTCGTTCTCACCCGGGGCATCGACCTGTCGATTGGTTCGGTCCTCGGTCTGTCGGCGTTCGGCGTCGGCACGCTGCTGCAGAACAACCCCGGGATCCCGGTACCGCTGGCGATGTTGGTGGGCCTGTTGATCGGCGCAGCATGCGGGCTGCTCAACGCGGTCATCGTCGCCTTCGGCAAGGTGCCGCCGCTCGTGGCGACACTCGGGACCCTGTACGTGTTCCGCGGCATCGTCTACTTCTGGGCAGGGGGTTCGCGCATCAGCGCCGGCGACATGCCGCGCGGGTTCCTCGACTTCGGGACCGCCCGGATCCTCGGCGTTCCCTACCTCATCCTTATCGGCCTGGTGGTCCTCGTCGTCGTCGGAACCTTCCTGTCCTCCTACCGGGCCGGGCGCGACATGTACGCCATTGGCTCGAATCCGGAGGCCGCGCGCCTGGCCGGCGTACCGACAACGCGCCGGCTCCTGGCCGCGTACGTACTCAGCGGAGCACTTGCCGGCCTGGGCGGCGTGCTCTACGCGGCGCGCTTCGGCACCGTCGACGCCTCGGCCGGTTCGGGACTGGAGCTCGGTGTTGTCGCAGCAGTGGTCGTCGGTGGCGTAGCCATCTTCGGTGGCAGCGGCACTGTCTACGGCGCTGCGCTCGGCGCGCTCCTGCTCACCGTGATCAGCAACGCCCTCCCCGTTCTCAACATCAACCAGTTCTGGCAGCAGGCCATC
Source organism: uncultured Actinomycetota bacterium (assembly GCA_963801015.1). Taxonomy (GTDB): domain Bacteria; phylum Actinomycetota; class Actinomycetes; order CAWDCV01; family CAWDCV01; genus CAWDCV01. The sequence goes on from CAWDCV010000002.1 coordinate 1,804,819, forward strand.
GTCGGCGCGCTCATCCTCGCCGCGATCGGTCTCGACCGACTGGTCTCCCTGCGAGTCGCTGCCGCGTTGACCAAGAAGGATTCCCATGTCCACTGACGCCGCCGTCACCACTCGGCGCGAACGGCGCAGTCTGGCTCGATTCGCCAGTTGGGACTACGTCGTCATCGCGGTCACGGTGCTGTTTCTGGTCGTGGCGTCATTCAGCATCGAGCTGTTCGGAACCTCCCGCAATGCGGGCTTCCTCATCCTCGACCTGGCTCCCATCCTGGTCCTTGCGCTGCCGATGACGCTCATCATCATCACCGGGGAAATCGACCTGTCAGTGGCGAGCATCGTCGGACTGACGAGTGCCGCGATGGGTGAGATGTGGAACAACGGCTTGCCCTTGGAGACGATTCTCTGGATCACCATCCTCATCGGGGCGATCCTCGGCGCGGTCAACGGCTTCTTCATCACCGTTGTGGGCCTGCCCTCGCTTGCCGTGACCATCGGCACTCTTGCCCTCTATCGCGGACTCGCTTTCGTTCTGCTTGGCGACACCGCAGTCGCTGACTGGCCGCGCGCGTTCACCAGCTGGGTCATCGGGTCGCTTCCGGGCACGTGGGTGCCGAACGTCGTCGTTCCGATCCTCGTTCTGATCGCGCTGTTCGCTGTGCTGCTGCATGCAACGCCAACGGGCCGCGCCATCTACGCCGCCGGTGCGAACGCGACCGCAGCGACCTTCGCCGGTATCTCCGTTGGCCGCCTCAAGTTCTGGTTGTTCGTCCTCTCCGGCGCTGTCGCCGGCTTGGTCGGCGTCTACTGGACGCTGCGATTCGGCAGTGCCCGCGGTGACAATGCAACCGGGCTCGAACTCGTCGTCGTGGCTTCGGTGCTGTTGGGCGGCGTCTCCATCTTCGGCGGCAAGGGCACGCTTCCGGGTGTTCTCGCCGGCGTCGTCCTCCTTGCCTCTCTGCAGAACGCGCTGCGACTCCTCGACGTCTCCGCAGAGGCCCTGACCGTCGTCACCGGCGTCCTGCTCATCGTCTCCGTACTCGCTCCCAACGTCATTAGTGCAGTCAATGCAGCGCTGGCTCGGCGTCGCCGCGCACGTGGGGCCGCTCCGCCGACGGGCCCCTCCCCGCCAGGGCCACCCACGACGGCGACGGCGTCGCACTCGTCTCCGTCGAGCCCAACCGCCAGCACCAGTCCGTCAACGTCAAGAGAAGGGAATCGCTGATGAAACGGCATCGCCTGGTTCGACGCGCAGGAGGGACGGTGCTCGCGTTGAGCACGGTGCTCGCGCTCGCCGCCTGTGGCGGCACCACCCAGGGCTCCGACGACGAAGGCAGCGGCGGCGGTGAGTCCACCGCCTCCGCGAACCCCGAAGGCGAGTTCGAGACGGGTCTGTCGATCGCCATGCTGCCCAAGCAGGTCAACAACCCCTACTTCGAGGTCTCCAGCGAAGGCGCCGAGTCGGCCGTGACCGAGCTCGAGGGCGAGTACGAGTTCACTGGCCCGTCCGAGGCAACGGCCTCGTCCCAGGTGCAGTACATCAACACCCTGAGCCAGCAGCAGACAGACGTCATCCTGCTCAGCGCCAACGATCCCAACGCGCTGTGCTCGTCGCTGGAGCAGGCCCGATCGGGTGAGACCAGCATCGTGACGTTCGACTCCGACGTCGATCCGTCCTGCCGCGATGTCTTCGTCAGCCAGGTCGAAGGCGACGAGGTCGGCCGCGTGCTGATCGAGATGATGGCCGAGCAGATCGGCGGTACGGGGAAGTTCGCGATTCTGTCGGCCACGGCGAACGCTACCAACCAGAACGCGTGGATCGAGGTCATCGAGTCGGAGCTGGAGAGCAACGCCGACTACGCGAACATGGAGCTCGTCGGCACCGTGTACGGCGACGACGAGGACGAGAAGTCGTTCCAGGAGACGCAAGGCCTGCTCCAGGCGAATCCCGACCTCAAGGGAATCATCTCGCCGACGACCGTCGGCATCGCAGCGGCCGCCCGTTACTTGCAGGGCTCGGAGTACAAGGGCCGCGTCTTCCTCACCGGCCTCGGCACGCCGAACCAGATGCGCGATTTCGTCAAGGACGGAACCGTCACCGAGTTCGCGCTGTGGGACCCGGGTGCGCTCGGTGAGCTCGCTGCGTACACCGGCGCCGCACTGGCGTCCGGCATCATCACCGGCGAAGAGGGCGAGACGTTCACCGCCGGCGATCTCGGTGAGTACGAGGTCGGGGCCGACGGCGTCGTCATTCTTGGTCCGCCGACCCGCTTCAACGCCGACAACATCGACGATTTCGACTTCTAGAGCGCCGTGCCTCGAGTCTGCTTCACGCTTCAGGTCCGGCCAGACCGACTGGACGAATACGTCCAACGACACGTTGCGGTCTGGCCGGACATGTTGCGCGCGTTGCATGACGCTGGCTGGCGGGACTACACGTTGCACTTGCGTGAGGACGGCCTTCTCGTCGGTGTCCTCGACACCGACGACCTTGTGGCAGCGCAGGCAGCGATGGATCGTACGGACGTCAATCGCCGCTGGCAGGCGGAGATGGCGCCCTTCTTCGAGAATCTGGATGGCACCGCTCCCGACCGCGGGATGCACGTGCTGCCGGAGATCTTCAATCTCGAGGCTCAGCTGGAGCGGGCCGAACCACCGGGAGATACAGCATGACTGACACAAGCCACGCGCTCGGCGCGCTCCGCGAGCAGCGAATCGAGACTCCCTCCTGGGCGTACGGCAACTCCGGGACACGCTTCAAGGTGTTCGCTCAGAAGGGCGTGCCGCGGACGCCACAGGAGAAGATCGACGACGCTGCCCAGGTCCACGCGTTCACCGGTATTGCGCCGACCGTGTCGCTGCACATCCCCTGGGACAAGGTCGACGACTACGCCGCGCTGGCCGCGTACGCCCGAGATCGGGGTGTGGCGCTCGGTGCGATCAATGCCAACGTCTTCCAGGATGACGACTACATGCTGGGCAGCGTCACCAATCCTGACCCTGGCATCCGCCGCAAGGCGATCGACCACCTGCTCGAGTGCGTCGAGATCGCCCAGCAGACCGGGTCCCGCGACGTCAAGCTGTGGTTCTCGGACGGCATGAACTACCCAGGGCAGGACAACGTGCGAGCCCGTCAGGATCGATTGGCGGTGGCGCTGCGCGAGACGTACGACCGGCTTGGCGACGACCAGCGCATCCTGCTCGAGTACAAGCTGTTCGAGCCGGCGTTCTACGTGATGGACGTCCCGGACTGGGGGACGTCATACGCCCACTGTGTCGAGCTGGGGTCCAAGGCGGTGGTCGTTCTCGACACCGGGCACCACGCTCCGAACACGAACATCGAGTTCATCGTGGCGATGTTGCTGCGGCTCGGGAAACTCGGTGCATTCGACTTCAACAGCCGCTTCTATGCCGACGACGATCTCATGGTCGGTGCGGCGGATCCGTTCCAGCTGTTCCGCATCATGCACGAGATCATTCAAGCTGATGCGCTGCGTCCCGAGGGCGGCATCGCCTTCATGCTCGACCAGTGCCACAACATCGAGCCGAAGATTCCCGGGCAGATCCGCAGCATCATGAACGTGCAGGAGGCCACCGCAAAGGCGCTGCTCGTCAATGTCGAAGCGCTCGCTGCGGCACAGCAGGCCGGCGATGTGCTTGGCGCGAACGGCGTCCTGATGGACGCGTACAACACCGACGTACGACCGTTGCTGGCCCAGCTGCGCGAGGCCATGGGCCTGGATCCTGACCCCGTTGCGGCGTACTACCGATCCGGCTACCAGGACCGCATCGTCGCCGAGCGGGTAGGAGGATCACAGGCCGGTTGGGGCGCGTGATGTCGGAGACAGTCGGTGATCTGGTCTCACGCTCCAACAGGTTGGGCTCCGACCCGCGCAACACCAACTACGCCGGCGGCAACACGTCGGCGAAGGGAACCGACACCGACCCCGTGACACAGCAGCCAGTTGAGCTGCTCTGGGTGAAGGGCTCCGGTGGCGACCTCGGCACGCTGACGGCCATGGGGCTCGCCGTGCTGCGCCTCGATCGGCTACGCGCGCTGGTCGACGTCTATCCGGGCGTCGAGCGCGAGGACGAGATGGTCGCCGCGTTCGACTACTGCCTGTTCGGCACCGGTGGTGCGGCGCCGTCGATCGATACCGCCATGCACGGGTTGGTCGACGCCGCGCATGTCGATCACCTGCACCCGGACGCTGGCATCGCCATCGCGACGGCCGCCGATGGTGAGGCGCTGACCAAAGCGATCTTCGGCGACCGGGTGATCTGGGTGCCGTGGCGGCGTCCCGGCTTCCAGCTGGGCCTCGACATCGCCGCGGTGAAGCGCGAGAACCCGCTGGCCATCGGTGTCATCTTGGGCGGCCATGGCATCACCGCGTGGGGCGATACGAGCGAGGAGTGCGAGGCGAACTCGCTCGAGATGATCCGCCTCGCGCAGGCGTACCTCGATGAGCACGGGAAGGCTGAGCCTTTCGGGCCGGTCGTTTCCGGTTACGAGCCGCTGCCCGACGAGGAGCGTCGCGCCCGCGCGGCAGCGCTGGCGCCCGTTCTCCGCGGCCTCGCGTCGACCGATCGGCCGCAGATCGGGCACTACACCGACACCGACGTCGTGCTCGACTTCGTCAGCCGCGAGCGGCATCCGGACCTTGCAGCGCTTGGCACGTCCTGCCCGGATCACTTCCTGCGCACCAAGGTGCGACCGATGGTCCTCGACCTTCCGCCGTCGACGCCGCTGGACGAGACGATCGCGCGCCTGCGCGAGCTACACGTGCAGTACCGCGAGGAATACACCGCCTACTACGACCGGAACGCCGAGCCGGACAGCCCACCCATCCGGGGCGCCGATCCGGCGATCGTCCTGATCCCCGGCGTCGGCATGTTCTCCTTCGGCAAGGACAAGCAGACAGCGCGCGTCGCCGGCGAGTTCTACGTCAACGCCATCAACGTCATGCGTGGCGCCGAAGCCGTCTCCACCTACGCGCCGATCGACGAGCGCGAGAAGTTCCGCATCGAGTACTGGACGCTGGAAGAAGCGAAGCTGCAGCGGATGCCGAAGCCGAAGCCGCTCGCGACCCGTATCGCGCTGGTCACTGGCGCAGCGTCTGGCATCGGCAAGGCCACCGCCGAACGACTTGCCGCGGAAGGGGCATGCGTCGTCGTCGCCGACCTCGATGCGGAGAAAGCGTCTGCGACGGCGGCGGAGCTCGGCAACGCGGACGTGGCCGTTGGGGTCGGAGCCGACGTGTCCGATGAGGATGCTGTACGCAAGGCGATGGAAGCGGCCGTACTCGCCTTCGGTGGACTGGACCTGGTCGTCAACAACGCCGGACTCTCGATCTCGAAGCCATTGCTCGAGACGACGGCCCGCGACTGGGATCTCCAGCACGACGTCATGGCGAAGGGATCGTTTCTCGTCTCGCGAGAGGCGGCTCGCGTCATGCAAGCGCAGGGTATGGGCGGCGACATCGTCTACATCTCCAGCAAGAACGCCGTGTTCGCCGGGCCCAACAACGTTGCGTATGGCGCCACCAAGGCCGATCAGGCCCATCAGGTGCGGCTGCTTGCTGCGGAGCTGGGTGACCTCGGCATCCGGGTCAACGGCATCAACCCCGACGGTGTTGTCCGCGGTTCCGGCATCTTCTCCAGTGGCTGGGGAGCGCAGCGCGCTGCCGTGTACGGCGTACCCGAGGACGAGCTCGGCGCCTTCTACGCTCAGCGCACGCTTCTCAAGCAAGAGGTGCTGCCCGAGCACGTCGCAAATGCCGTCTTCGTGCTGACGAGCGGCGAGCTGTCGCGCACCACCGGTCTGCACATCCCCGTCGATGCCGGCGTGGCTGCGGGCTTCCTGCGGTGACGAACGTCGCAGTCGCGGCCGTCGACCTCGGCGCGTCCAGCGGCCGGGTCATGGTCGGCAACGTGGGTGCCGGACCACATCTCGCTCGACGAGGTCCAGCGGTTCCCGAACGTTCCGGTCCGGACGCGCGGGACGCTGCACTGGGACATCCTGCGGCTCTACGGCGACGTCCTCGAAGGTCTGCGCGCAGCCGCACGTCGGGGTGTCGGCTCGATCGGTATCGACACGTGGGCGATCGATTACGGCCTGCTTGACGCAAGCGGCGCGCTGCTCGGCAACCCGGTGCACTATCGCGACGGACGAACTGTCGGCGTTCTCGAGCACGTCGTCGCCGAGGTGCCGGAGCAGCGAGCTGTACGCGACAACGGGCATTCAGCAGCTGCCGTTCAACACGCTGTACCAGCTCGTCAGCGCGCTGAGAACGCCACCGCTCGACGCTGCGCGGACGATGCTGCTCATCCCAGACCTGCTCGCGTACTGGCTCACCGGTTCCGTCGGCGCGGAAGCGACCAACGCGTCGACGACACAGCTCTACGACGTGCGCGGCCGAACGTGGGCGAAGGACCTGGCGAAGCGCGTCGGCCTGCCCGACGAGATCCTGCCGCCCCTGCGCGAACCCGGCGACGTGATCGGCCCGCTGCAACCGGAGGTCGCGCAGGACGTCGGGCTGCCCACGGACGTGCCCGTCATCGCCGTCGGATCCCACGACACCGCATCAGCCGTGGTCGGCGTCCCGGCCGAGGACGACCGGTTCGCCTATGTCTCGTGTGGGACCTGGTCGCTTGTCGGGGTCGAGTTGGATGCGCCGGTATTGACAGAGGATGCAAGGCGAGCCAACTTCACGAACGAAGGCGGCGTCGACGGCAGCATCCGTTTCCTTCGGAACGTGATGGGCCTCTGGCTGCTGCAGGAGTCGCTGCGCGACGTGGGCGGCGGCCGGCACGTCGCTGCCGACCTCGGGGCGCTGCTCGCCGAGGCCGCAGCAGTCCAGCCGTTCCGTGCGCTGGTCGATCCTGACTTGCCGACGTTCCTGCCGCCGGGCGACATGCCGGCTCGGATCGCCGATGCCTGCCAGTCGACCGGTCAGGCGCCACCGCAGGGCCCGGCCGCGACCGTGCGCTGCATCCTCGACAGCCTCGCGGTCGCCTACCGCCGGACAGTACGGCAGGCGCAGCAGTTGACCGGCCGTGACATCGACGTGGTGCATGTCGTCGGCGGCGGTGCGCGTAACACGTTGCTGTGCCAACTCACCGCTGACGCGTGCGGCCTCCCGGTCGTGGCCGGCCCGGTGGAGAGCACCGCACTGGGGAACGTCCTCGTGCAGGCGCGCACGCTTGGTGCGCCGCTGTCTGGTCTCGCCACCATGCGCGCACTGCTTCGTGCCACGCAGGATCTGCAGCGGTACGAGCCGCGGGGTGACCCAGCAGCGTGGCAGGCTGCCGAGGTGCGGATCTACGGATCGTGAAGGTTGCCCTGCAGGTCACCTGCATCAACGACGCCATGTTCCCGCAAACGGGACGCGCGGTGGTCCGACTCCTGCGGCGCCTCGGGATCGACGTCGACTTTCCGATGGCGCAGACCTGTTGCGGGCAGCCGATGGTCAACACCGGCTACCTGGACGAGGCGATTCCTGCGGTGCGCCGGTACGTCGAGGCATTCGCGGACTACGACGCCGTCGTGACACCGTCCGGGTCCTGCGCAGGTTCCGTACGCCATCAGCATGGGCTCGTGGCTCGACGCGCCGGCGATCCGGCACTCGAAGCGGCTGTTGCGACAATGTCCCCGAAGGCGTACGAGCTGAGTGAGTTCCTCGTCGACGTGGTGGGTGTGACCGATGTCGGCGCGTATTTCCCGCACCGCGTGACGTACCACCCCACGTGCCATTCATTGCGCATGCTGGGTGTCGGCGATCGGCCGCGACGGTTGCTGGAGTCGGTTGGCGGCATCACTCTCGTCGACCTGCCGATGGCCAGCGAGTGCTGCGGGTTCGGTGGGACATTCGCCCTGAAGAACGCCGATACGTCAGTGGCCATGGGCGCGGACAAAGCGCAACACGTGCGAGAAACCGGCGCCGAGGTCCTCGTCGCTGGCGACAACTCCTGCCTGCTGCACATCGGTGGTTTGCTCTCTCGTCAGCGAGCAGGCGTGCGAACGCTGCATCTTGCCGAGGTGCTTGCCTCCACGGAACAGGAACCCGCATGACCGCAACGTTCGTCGGCATGCCGCCGTTTCCGCAGGCCGCGCGCGCTGCATTGGCCGACACGCAGCTTCGTCGCAACCTCGCTCACGCCACCAGCACCATCCGAGCGAAGCGAGCGGCCGTCGTCGCTGAGGTCGACGAGTGGGAGGCGTTGCGCCAGGCCGGCGCCGCCATCAAGGATCGCGCGCTGCAGCACCTGGACTCCTACCTCATCCAGTTGGAGCAGTCACTCATTTCCGCCGGCGCCACGGTGCACTGGGCGCAGGATGCTGCAGAGGCCGGCACGATCGTCGCCGACATCACCCGTCGAGCACGGTGCCGACGAGGTCGTCAAGGTCAAGTCGATGGCGACCCAGGAGATTGGGCTCAACGAGACGCTGGCCGCGGCCGGAATCGCAGCCTGGGAGACCGACCTCGCCGAGCTCATCGTGCAGCTCGGCGACGACCTGCCGTCGCACATCCTGGTGCCGGCCATCCATCGCAACCGCGCGGAGGTGCGGGAGATCTTCCTGCGGAGGATGGGCGATGCCGGGCGACCGGCGCCGGAGTCGCTCACCGACGAGCCGGCCGCGCTTGCGGCCGCCGCCCGCCTGCATCTGCGGGAGAAGTTCCTGCGCGCGAAGGTCGCCGTTTCCGGCGCCAACTTCGCGGTCGCGGAGACCGGGACGCTCGTCGTCGTCGAGTCCGAGGGCAATGGGCGGATGTGCCTCACCCTGCCCGAGACACTGATCACCGTCGTCGGCATCGAAAAGATCGTGCCGACGTGGGCCGATCTCGAGGTCTTCCTCCAGCTGCTGCCTCGGTCGTCGACGGGCGAGCGGATGAACCCGTACACCTCAATGTGGACCGGCGTCACTCCTGGCGACGGGCCGCAGGATGTGCACGTCGTCTTGCTCGACAACGGTCGCACCGATGTCCTTGCCGACGCGGTCGGCAGGCAGGCGTTGCGGTGCATTCGCTGCTCCGCCTGCCTCAACGTGTGTCCGGTGTACGAGCGCACCGGCGGCCACGCTTACGGTTCGGTGTATCCCGGGCCCGATCGGCGCGATCCTTACACCAATGCTGCGCGGCGTCGGGCACGATGCGGCGACCGACTCGCTGCCCTATGCGTCGTCGCTGTGCGGTGCGTGCTACGAGGTCTGCCCGGTCGCCATCGACATCCCCGAGGTGCTGGTTCATCTACGGTCGAAGGTCGTCGATGCGCACCGCGGGGGCGTACCGCACGGGCAGGACGCCGCGATGGGTGTGGCTTCGTGGACACTGGGATCTCCGCGTCGCTTGCAGCTTGCCGAGCGCGTCGCGTCGTTGTCCGGACGGCTGACGTCGCGACTCGCACGCCGTCGCGCACCCGGAGGACGGGCCGTGCTGGGAAGGCTGCCGTGGCCGGCGTCGAAGTGGACCGACACTCGTGATCTGCCGGCGCCGCCAGCGGAGTCGTTCCGTGCCTGGTGGGCGCGTACTGACGGAGGCCATCGCGATCCAGAGCAGCGCCCATGAGCGCGCGGGACGAGATCCTCGGGCGTGTCCGTGCGGCGCTCGCTGACACGGCCGAGTCGACACCGGTCTCCTGGGAGTACGGCCAGTCGACCATCCGCGACGACATCATCGATCTATTCGCCGAACGCGTGGCCGACTACCGAGCCGTCGTGCATCGCTGTTCCGCCGACCGTCTGGGAGACGTCGTCGCAGGCATCTTCGGTCCCAACTCGCGAGTCGTGGTACCGGACGGCTTTCCTGACGCCGCCGTACCGCCCAGCCTGCACGTCGTCCGTGACGATCCTGCCAACCCGCTTTCCGCGATCGACCTCGATAGCGTGGACGCCGTGCTGACGACGAGTGCGTGCGGCATCGCGGTCACCGGAACAGTCGTGCTCGATCACGGGCCGGGCCAAGGGCGGCGCGCCGTCAGCCTGGTGCCTGATCAGCACGTCTGCATCGTCGACGCCGACCAGGTCGTCGATGACGTTGCGGCCGCTGTTGCTCGGCTCGACCCGCGGCGAGCGCAGACGTGGATCTCAGGGCCGAGCGCAACGAGCGACATCGAGCTGAGCCGCGTCGAGGGCGTGCACGGCCCGCGTGAGCTACACGTCGTACTCGTCGAGACATCGCCACGAGAGTCCGGGGTAGGAGCAGGCTGACCGGCCCTACACCTCGCATGGAAGAGGACAGCATGCCTGCCGTACCGACCATTCGACTCAACAACGGTGTCGAGATTCCGCAGCTCGGCTTTGGCGTCTTTCAGATCGAACCCGAGCAGACGCGCGAGGCGACGCTGATGGCCCTCGAGGTCGGCTACCGGCACATCGACACCGCCGAGATGTATGGCAACGAGAAGCAGGTGGGGGAGGCGGTGCGCGACAGCGACGTCGCGCGCGACGAGGTATTCGTCACCAGCAAGCTGGACAACGGATTCCATGCGTTCGACGATGCGCTCCACGCGTTCGACCAGACGCTCAAGGCCCTCGAATTCGACTATGTCGACCTGTTCCTCATCCACTGGCCGCTACCCAAGGTCGGCAACTACGTCGACACCTGGAGGGCGCTGGAGGAGATCTATCGATCAGGTCGCGCTCGCGCCATCGGGGTGTCGAATTTCCAGCCGCACCATCTGCGCCGGCTGAAGGACGAGACCGAGATCACTCCCGCGGTCAACCAGATCGAGGTGCATCCGTACCTCGTCCAGGACGAGGTCCGTGCGTACGACGCTGACCGGGGGATCGCCACCGAGGCCTACTCGCCGATAGCGCAGGGGCTTGTCCTCGACGACCCGACGATCGTCGGCATCGCTTTGCGTCTGGACCGCACGCCTGCGCAGGTGACGCTGCGCTGGCACATCCAGCGCGGCGACATCGTGTTCCCGAAGTCCGTGACACGCGAGCGGGTCGAGGAGAACCTCGACATCTTCGATTTCGAGCTATCCGACGACGACATGGCGGCGATCACTGGGCTGAATCGGGACGAACGCACCGGTGAGGACCCGGACACGTTCAATCCCGTCCCGCGGTGAACTCGTCGTCAGAACGGACTCTTCAGAATGGGACGTGGTGGGCGAGTAGTCCCTCGCCCGTGCTGCCACCGGAGACGATGCGGCAGAACTCGATTGCGTCGAGCTCGAGTTCGGCACCGTCGGAGCCGAAGGTCCACGTACCGCCGGCCGATCCGGGCAGGCGCAGCGTGCACGGCTGACCGTGCCGCTCGGTCCACTCGCGTACGACATCGTCGACGATGGCCCCGTCATGCTCGGCGGTGAGCACCAGCTCTGCTCCCACAGCTCGTGCCGTGTCGATGCGGTGCATCCACGTATCACGGGTCAGGATCGTGTCGAACAGGAAGCCGATCACCCAGCGCTCCTCGACGCCGTCGACGAGTTCCGGCTCCGGAAAGGGGCGGCTGCGCAAGAACGCGGGGGTGCGTTTCCGACCGCGCGCCGCTTTCGGCGCAGCCGCCGCGTACCTCGCAATGAGCTGCTGCGGGGTCACGTGTGCCCGCTCCTCGACCTGGAGTCCGGTGAGCGCGTCGATGGCGAGGCCGGGACGCTTCGAGGCCTTGATCTGCTGGCGTACCCCCTCCCGGATCGAGGCCACCATCTCTGCCATGCCGAGGTTGTGTCCGGCCATGGCGCGGACATCCCAGGCCGGGCAGTCGGTCGGCTGCGTCCTTCATCGCCGTTCAGCGTCTGCAGCACGTGCAGGTAGCGCTGGTACTCGTCGGCCGCCAGGCGCATCGCGATCGTTCGATCCAGGGCGGGGCGACGCGGCGTGCGGACGGTGGCAAGTGTGGCGGTGACAGCTGGTTGCTCGGGAGTCAAGGGCGGTGCTCTCCCCGCAGGTCATTGCGCGCGCGACCTACCCTGAGTGTCATGCCCAGCCCGCTTCTTGCTCGTCCCGGTGCCGTCGAGGCAGAGGGCATCGACGCGGGCGTGGCCGCGCACTACGGCGACCCGATCAAGGAGCAGCGAGCACTCGCAGCCGACAGCGCCATCGTCGATCTCTCCCATCGGCCGGTCGTGCGCGTCATGGGACCCGACCGGCTGTCCTGGCTGCATTCGCTGGCGACCCAGCACCTCGAGTCGCTCCCCGTCGGCGTACCCAGCGAGGCGTTGATCCTGTCGCCGCATGGGCACGTCGAGCACCAGCTACTGCTGGTGGACGACGGTGCGGCCACCTGGATGCACATCGAGCCGGGCACCGCCGAGCAGCTGGTGTCGTTCCTCGACTCGATGCGATTCCTGCTCCGCGTGGACGTCGCCGATGTCAGCGACGAGTGGGCGGTGCTCGCGGTGCCGTCATCGCACGATGTCACTGGCTTGCGTCGAGGCGACGAGGTGTTCGTGCGGCGCGAAGCGATCGACGACATCGTCGACTCAGTGGGTCTCCCGCTCGCTGGCCTGTGGGCGTACGAGGCGCTGCGCGTCGAGGCGCGTCGCCCGCGACTCGGCTTCGAGACCGATCACCGCACCATCCCGCACGAGGTGGGCTGGCTCGACTCCGCCGTGCACCTGAACAAGGGCTGCTACCGGGGCCAGGAGACCGTCGCCCGCGTCCACAACCTCGGTAGGCCGCCGCGTCGCCTGGTCTTCCTGCACCTCGACGGCTCGGTCGAGACCCTGCCGCCGCATTGCGCCGCGGTCGAGTTCGACGGTCGGCAGGTCGGCTTCGTCACCTCCTCGGCGCGCCACCACGAGCTCGGGCCCATTGCGTTAGCGCTCATCAAGCGCAACATTCCCGACGACGCGCCGCTCCTCGCCGGCGGCGTGGCCGCCGCACAAGAGGTCGTCGTCCCCGCCTGACCTCATTTCCCGAACCAACAAGTCACGCGCACGGCGAATTACTCACTCGGGTGGCGGTATGGGTAATTCGGGGTCGTGGAATACCGTGTTGATTCTGGGTCGTTTGGCGGGGTCGACCCACGTCGGTGGGGTGCACCACACCCGGCCGTTGCGGCGTTGCAGTGTCCATTCGTCGAAGCGGTGGTGGTGGTAGTCGCAGCCGAGGGCGAGGTTGTCGATGTTGGTGGGTCCGCCGTTGACCCAGTCGTGCAGGTGCATGACCTCACACCTGGTGGCGGGCACGTCGCAGCCGGGGTAGACGCAGCCCTTGTCGATGGTGGTGAGCAGTCTGTCGTTGGGGTTTGGACGCGAGGCGCTGGGCGTGGCCGAGCCACAGTGGTTCGCCGTCGGTGTCGAACACCGCCGGCACCAGCCGGGCGTTCGCGGCCATGCGGAGCACGTCGCGGATGGGGATGAGGCCGCCGTGGGCGGTGGTCACGTGCCCGGTGCGGCGTTCGAGGTCGTCGAGCTTCATCGTGATGAGCAGGGTGGTGGGCACCCCGGCCTGCGATGGCAGGTCACCGGAGCTCAGCATGAGTTTCGCGGCGTCGCGGACGGCGTCGTGCATCCGCTGCGACACGGTTCGCATGTCGCGTTCCTGCGCGGTGTGCCGCGGCGCCGCCAGCGGTTCGAGGGCGGCCCGCAGCAGCGCGCCGGTCTCCGGATCGAGCAGGCCGTGACCGGGTACATGCCGTGCCGGTCCTGCCGGCCGATCGTGAACCCGCGCTGCCGCGCTCGCTCGTCGTCGGTGGAACCGAGGGATCCGTCCGGGTCCAGGCACATCAGCATCCGCGCGCACACGTGCTTGAGCTGCTCCGGATCGAGGGTGCGCGCGTGCGCGACCAGGTCGTGTCTCCGCCTGGTCCCGCGTCGGCCCATCAACGGTGTCGGGGATGCGGCGCATGGTCTGCCGAATCAACCGCACCTGTTCGGCGCTCACCTCCCCTGCCGCGACCGCGTCGGCGAGCGCCGGCAGTTTCGGCGGGCAGGAGCTCGCCGGTAGACAGCGACCGGCCCGGCGACCAGGTCATCCGCGAGCGCCAGCCGCGACCCGGCCTCCGCCGCGGAGCAGTTCAGCAGCTGCCGCAGGAACGCGGCATCGGAGCGGCAGCCGCGCTCGGCGGCGACCCCGCGGGAGGCGAGTTCCGCGACGCGCGCCGACCGCGCCGCGGGCAGCCGCCGGGCCGCCCGCTCCAGCTCCCGCAGCTCCTCGATCAACTCCGTCGAGGACCCGGCGCTCACATCGGCGGCCAGCACGAAATCGATGTCGCGGTGCAGACTGCGCAGCCGGTCGAGTACCGACGTGCCCACATCCAGATCGGCGGCCATACAGAAAAGCGTAGAACCAGCCGCCGACAATTCCGGAGCCGTCCACAGAGGAATTGCTGCAGGCCCGGTAAAACAATTCTTGACAATTCTCCTGTGGATAAGAAGCAGCGGGCGAAGGTTCTTGTCAGACCCCAGTGCTAATGCGCGTATGTGGCGCCATGGCGACGAGCTCGGCGAGCGCGACGTCGTACTCGGGGACGCGCGGGTAGTCGCTGTGGGTCCCAATCTGGAGGAGGTACCCCGACCGATCCTCCTCGGACGCGGATCGATCGAGGGGATTGGAGACGTAACCACCGACGGGGAAGCCGAGGTAGTCGGTTCGCCGCCAGAGGCTGCGCCACCCGAGTCCGTTTCCCGGCACGGTCAGCCGATGCGCCAGCGGACTGACCTCGGCGGCACCGTCGAGGTCGGCGCCCTGCCACGGATCCCGCCGCCATAGCGATGCCGACCGCACGCGTGGCGTACCCAGCACGTCGGGCCCGAGAAGCTCGGGCAGGATCCGGCCGAAGTAGGAGCGCAGCTGGCAGCCGTACGTCAACAGCAGCACCTGTGGTCGCTCGTCAGATCCGAGGCGGCGACGACCCAGCAGGACCGAGACCGAAAGCACCGCGCCCAGGCTGTGTGCTGACAGGATCACGGCCCGACCATGGCGAAGGTCAGTCTCGATGAGCGAGTCATCCGGCCGTGGCGGCGTCAGCCATTCCTCGACGCGGGCGGCCAACTCCGGGACTGCACGCTCGGCGTAGCAGGGTGGGCCGAAAGGATGGGCGGCGCGGGGCAAGAAGCAGATGAGATCCCACAGCAGTCCAAGGGGCCGCGTGCGCCCGCTCGCTCCGACGAGTGCACCGGTGATGACAACGGCGGCGAATGCCAGCAGGGCAAAGCCGTAGTCCGACAGCGCGCGCAGGACCCCCTGCTGGTCGGGCCATACGACCCACGGTGGTTCTCCCGCGATGGCGAGAACCACGACGACGTACAGACCCGCGATCTCCAGGACGGCGAGTGCGAGTACGCCCTTCTCGGCACGATGAGCCAGGGCCGCCAACCTACGCGCAGCGACTGGTCCGTCATCCATCTCGCCTGTCGAGTTCGGCAGGATCGCGCGGGCCCACCACAGGTGCTTCATGGCGACAATCACGAGTAGCAGCGCGAAAATCACGCTGACGACGGCCGAGGCGCCGGCGAACAGTATGTAGGGGAGCGCGACCGTGAGTACGTTCCCTGAGGTCTCACCAGCGAGATCAGCGGCCTCCGCGTTGCCGTTGAGGAGGTTGCCCGCGCCGACCAGCACCAAAGATGACTCGAGCAACGCGACGTACAGAGCGATCGCCAGAAAGACACCGGGTGCACCGCCACTGAACGCAACGTCTCGTCGCTCGCTGAGTCGGCGAATCCAGACGGCAACGAAAACGGCGGGTGGGACGAGCAGCAGGAGATCGCGCCACCCGTCGCCGGGACCGATTAGTCCGGCGATGACCACAGCTGTCAACACGAGCAAGCAGATGAGTGCCACGATGCGCGAGTTCTTGATGCTGCGTAAGCAGAACGCCGTACAGAGCACGGCGAACAGCATCGCTACGAGGACCGTCGGCAGCCAGGTTGCCCATGGGAGCTCCAGAACAACGTTCGTGGGCAACGGCAGCAGCCACATGCTGCCGGCAGCAAGCGCAAGGGCGACGACAGCAAGAGCAAGCAACGGCGTCGCGGCCCACGGCCGACCCCGAGTGGAGACCGTGATTGTCGATCCGCAACATGCAGCAAGTACGACGAGCGACCCCGCTGCGGCAATCAAAGCCCACGTACGAGCCGCACTGCCGGGCGCGTTCCAAGCAGGTAGGCAGAGCAACGCGGCGATCAACGAGCACCCGGCAGCTAAGTGCACGAACGCCAAGCCCTCGACGAGCTGATCGCGCATCCAGAACCGCGGCCTCCCGAGCACGGTGTCGGGTGCGTCCGTGGGCGCAGGAAACTCTTGCGGTGCGCTCGCACGCTCGTACCTCGATGACGTCCGCGCGGACAGGAACCACAGCACCAGTAAGAAGGCCAGCGGTCCCACGGCGGCGATGACCAATCGCTCGTTGTGAGGTCGCTCGAACAAGCTGTTGACGAGCGATAACCGATTGCTGCATGCGGCTACACCGTCGGGATAGCACTGCGTAGCAATCAGGCTCAACGTGAGCTCGGCGGCCGTTGCCACCCCGAGGAGGGTGAGACCGAGGGCAAAGAGTCGGACGATGCCCCGTCCCGACGATGTCTCGCTTTGGTCTTCAGGATCGCTGAGGCGTCGTGTCCAGTACGCCAGATTGGCCAAGCCGAACGGCAACAGCAACATCCATCCGAACCGGACGGCGATGCCGAGGATCCACGACGCTCTGCCTTCGCCGCCGCCCAGGCTCGTACGGGCAAGGCCGCCCCAGGAGTAAGCCTCCCGGGTAACGTACGGCGGCGTGTAGCCGCGGTCACCCGGGCGCAGCGTGTCGGTGGCGCCGATCCTGGCCCGCCAGAAGCCGGCGACCTCGTCACCGAGAACGCGCTCGATCTTCTCCTGCGGCAGGTCGAGCAGCGATGCCGGTGGCGTGTTGTTCACTCCGTGCACGCGCAGCTCGAGAACATCCGCTCGTTCCGTCGTGCCGACCATTGGCCCCCCAACGCAGTTCAGGATCGCTGATTGTCTCGGTCGCCTAGTCGACCTCGAGGATCAGGGTGATCGGCCCGTCGTTGACGAGCTCGACATCCATGTGAGCAGCGAAAACGCCCGTCTCGACGTGGGCACCACGATCGCGTAGAGCCATCACGAGCCGTTCCACGAGCGGCTCCGCGACCTCTCCGGGCGCGGCCGCCGCCCAGGACGGGCGGCGGCCTTTGCGGGTGTCGGCATAGAGCGTGAACTGACTGACGACGAGCAGCGGAGCGCCGACATCGGCGGCGGAGCGTTCACCATCGAGGATGCGCAACTCGTAGATCTTGGCGGCCAGCCGGTCGGCAATCTCCGGGGTGTCCGCGTGAGTCACCCCGACCAGGACCACCAGTCCCGGCGCCGGAAGCGAGCCGACGGTCGCTCCGTCGACGCGCACCGCGGCTCGAGTCGCTCGCTGGACGACCGCACGCACGGCCGGCATCGTCTCAGAGCCGCTTAGGCGATACGAAGTGGCACGATGCGAGCATGCCGGCTGCGAACACACTGATCACCGTCGCGCCGACCGGTGCCGAGGTCGTCAAGACCGACGTCCCGGCGCTCCCCGTCACGCTCGACGAGCTGGTTTCGACGGCCAAGGAGTGTGAGGCGGCGGGTGCCGCGGTCGTGCACGTGCACATCCGCGACGACGATGCGCAGCCGACGCTCGACCCGACACGGTTGAAGGAGACGGTCCAGGCGCTGCGTCAGGAGACCGACCTCATCGTGCAGCTGTCCACTGGCGGTGCGGTGACCGACACGTACGACGATCGGTTGCGCGTGCTCGATGCTGCACCCGATGCGTGCTCACTGACATGCGGCACGGTGAACTTCGGCGACGGCGTCTTCCTCAACTCGTGGCCGTTCGTCGCCGAGCTGTACCAGGCGACGCAGCAACGGGGGGTGGTTCCGGAGTTCGAGCTGTTCGACCTCGGTCACGTCGCAACGCTGCACCGCCTGCTCGATACGTACGGACCGCCATCGGGCGGGCACATCCACTGTGACCTCGTCATGGGCGTGCCCGGGGGCATGCCTGGTACGGCGCAGGCGTTGGTCGCAGCGGTCGAGGCGCTGCCGCGAGGGGACGACGTCAGCTGGGCCGCTACCGGCATCGGACGAACGACACTGCCCGTCGCCCTCGCGGCGCTCTCCGCAGGAGGACATCTGCGGGTCGGCATGGAGGACACCGTCACATTCGCGCGTGGCCGCCCGGTGGCGCACAACGCCGAGCTCGTGGAGCGTGCAGCGCAGCTAGCCAAGCTCGCGCAGCGTCCGCCGATGAGCACAGGGGACGCACGCCGCTTTCTCGGCACCCAACCGTGAATCCCGTCATCGCCGACGTCGTCCGATCAGGGTTCGTCGAGGGCCATCATCACGGTTGCGTCGTCGCTCTCAACGCGGACGGCTCGACGGCATTCACGATCGGCGACGTCGACTCGCCGATCTTCCCGCGCTCGTCGAACAAGCCGATGCAAGCAGCCGGCATGGTGCGCGCCGGACTTGACCTATCAGGGGAGCTCCTCGCTCTCGCAGCATCGAGCCACAGTGGCGAACCGCCCCACCTAGACGGCGTGAGGAGCATCCTGGCCACCGCCGGGCTCTCCGTCGGTGACCTGCAGACGCCACCCGACCTGCCGCTCGACGAGGCAGCGCGTGAGGTATGGCTTCGCGCAGGACACGCCCGCGAACCCATCGCCATGAACTGCTCCGGCAAGCACGCGGGCATGCTGGCGACCTGCGTTGCGCATGACTGGCCGACGCAGACTTACCTTGACCCCGAGCATCAGTTGCAGCGCGCTATCCGCGCCACCATCGAGGAGCTGGCCGCCGAGAAGGTCGGCGCTGTCGGTGTCGACGGCTGTGGCGCCCCGCTCTTCGCCCTGAGTCTGGGTGGCCTCGCGCGAGCGTTCCGCGACCTCGTTCTCGCCGATGCCGAGAGTCCCGAGGGACGCGTCGCTGCCGCCATGAGCGCCCACCCGTTCTACGTCGGTGGTACGGGGCGTGACGCCACGCTGCTCATGGATGGGATACCAGGATTGCTGGCCAAGGATGGCGCGGAAGGTGTCTTCGCGGCAGCGCTCGCGGACGGTCGAACCGTTGCGCTCAAGGTCGATGACGGAGCCGCTCGCGCACGTGCCCCCGTGATGGTGGCGGCCTTGCAGCGTCTTGGTGAGCAGCATGCGGTTCTCGACGAGCTCGAGACAACACCCGTTCTCGGTGGCGGTCGGGTCGTCGGTCAGGTGCGCGCCACACTCGACACCGCTCGGTGATGGCGGCGCAGCCTCCAAGTCGGCTAGCCCGGCGACTCGGCCTCGCCGACGCCGTCGTCGTTGGACTCGGCGCAATGCTTGGCACGGGAGTCTTCGTCGTCTTCGCGCCGGCAGCGGAGCTGGCTGGGGCAGCGCTGCTGGTCAGCCTGCTCTTGGCCGCGGGAGTCGCGTACTGCAACGCGATGTCGTCTGCACAGCTCGCGGCGCTGCATCCGCAGGCTGGCGGGACGTACGTGTACGGGCGGGAACGCATCGGGCCGGCGTGGGGCGCCCTGGCGGGTTACGCATTCCTTGCGGGGAAGGCTGCGTCAGGCGGCGCCGCCGCTATCGCGGTCGGTGTGTATGCCGTGCCCGGCAACACGACGCTGCAGCGTCTGGTCGCTGTAACGGCGGTGGCAACGGCGACGGCGCTCAATTGGTGGGGAGTCACCCGTACCGTTGGCGTCACCAGAGTTCTTGTTGCGCTGCTGATAATCGTGCTCGGCGGTGTCGTGGTCCTTGGACTTACCGGGACGACGGCGCCGGCGACGACGGGCACCTTCTGGCCGGCCGACGGAGCCCTCGGTGTCCTCTCGGCTGCCGCAATGCTCTTCTTCGCCTTCGCCGGGTACGCGCGCGTCGCCACCCTGGGTGAAGAGGTTCGCGATCCCGCTGTCACGATTCCTCGAGCGATCCCGCTGGCGCTCGGCATCGTCTTGGCGATCTATGCGGCGGTCGCCGCTACGGCCCTGGTCGTACTCGGACCGGCTCGGCTTGCGGAATCCACGGCTCCCCTCGTCGATGTCGTCACCGTGGCTGGCTACCCCGATCTGAGCATCGTCGTTCGGCTGGCGGGAGCGCTTGCTGCGTACGCAGTGCTGCTCGGCCTCATTGCGGGGGTCAGTCGTACGGCCTTCGCCATGGCAGTCAACCGGAACGTCCCGGCCTTCTTCGCGAGCGTGTCAGAGCGACGCAAGGTGCCCGGACGTGCGGTCATCGCCGTTGGCGTCGTCATGCTCTGCATCGCGTTGTCAGGCGGACTCGTCGGCGCAGTCGCCGTCAGCGCCTTCACCATCCTGCTCTACTACGCGATCACAAACGCAGCAGCGCTGCGCCTTGCCGCCTCGGAACGCCGAGTGCCTCGCATCGTTCCCGTACTCGGGCTCGCGGCATGCTGTTTACTTGCATTCAGCCTGCTGTGGCAGGCGATTTGACAGCAGCACGATCTCGGAACACCCAGCCGCGAAGCAGGAGGAAGCGCAGCAGGGTGGCCACGAAATTCGCGACGACCCGCATTGGGCATCACTGAACCGCGTCGCCAGCGTCCTCCTCAGCAGAGCGTTGTAGCTGCGCGAGATGAACTCTCGTTTCACCCCGCACACGACGTGCGAGCCAGGCGCCAGCCTCGTCTCGACCGCGAGATCGGAGTGTCCCGAAACCAGGGGCGCGACGAGGGGGAGCAGAGCTGCGAGGTCGGTGGAGAGGTCCACGTCCATGTAGACAAAGACCTGGGCGTCAGACGAGGACCAGACAGCTCGCAGCGCGCGCCCGCGGCCCTTCTCAGCTAGGTGGCGCACCTGGACATGCGAAAGCTGGTCGGCCAGCTGCAGCGCGATGTCAAGGGTTGCGTCGGTGCTTTGCGTTGTCGGCGATCGTGATGCGGAAGGAGAACGGCAGCGCCGACCCGAGATGCTCGTGAAGGCGGCGGACGGAGGCCTCGAGATCTGCCTCCTCGTTGTGAACCGGAATCACCACTTCGAGCACCGGCCCCGACCTCGGGGCGGGTGCGGTTCCCAGCGACCGGTCGTGCAGCAACGTCATGTGACAACGGTCGGGCGCCGCGCTGCGAGCAGCGTAGGCCGGCGCAGTGGGCTTGCTGTGATCTCGATCCCCCGGTCTCACAGGGAACTCACAGCGCGTCCGCACAGCAGATTCACGACACCATGTCGGGCATGCGGACGGACACCTCACGCACCGCACTGCAGCGTCCAGACGGCTAGGCACAACGCTTGCGGCCACGGCGATCTGGCCTACGTCCTCCTTGGACGTAGCCCGGACTTCGTGCCGCTGCTGCGTGTTGCTGTCTTGGTGGTCGCCCTCGCGGCAGCCGCAGTGCTCGCGGGCGGGGCCGCACTGCCGCGGCGGATCGTGTCTGCGGTAGCAGCCACAGCAGTGCTGATCGCTCTGACTGGACCTGCGGCATACGCAGTGCAGACGGCGTCGCAGTCGCACACCGGAGCCATCCCGACCGCTGGACCTCTGACGGCGATGTCTGGACCGGATGGCATGCCTGGCGGCCCTGGCTTCGGTGCCGGCCCACAGGGCGGGCAGCTCGCGCCTCCGCCCGGCGCTCCCGATGGTGGCGGTCGGCCTACCAGCATGGGGAATCTCCTATCGGGCAGCACCGCAAGCGCCGACCTAGTCGCCTTGCTGCAGGAAGGCGCCGATTCGTACACCTGGGTGGCCGCCGCGGTCGGTGCCAACAGCGCCGCCGGGTATCAGCTGGCGTCTGGGCTTCCTGTGCTGGCAATCGGCGGCTTCAACGGCAGCGACCCGTCGCCCATACTGGCGCAGTTCCAGCAGTACGTCGCTGACGGGCGCATCCACTACTTCATCGGAGGTGGGTCGGCGGCACCGGCGGCAGCATGGGCGGCATGGCCGCTGACAGCGGCAGCGACGCGTCCCAGGAGATCGCCGCATGGGTCGCCGAGAACTTCGCGGCCACGACCGTCGACGACGCCACCGTCTACGTCCTCACGTCATAGGGCGGCGATACGCGTCGAGTTAGGGCGATACGCCTCCTACAACAGGCGTATCGCCCGAAATGATCACGTATACGTGATCATTTCGGAGCTGGGGTGATTGAGGGGGCGCTTGCTCATGTGCTTGCAATAGTTAGCAGAGCGTTGCAGCATGGGGAGACGTGGCGACTCTCAAGGTCGGGTCCCTCGGGGACTACATCCGCGAGCAACGACGGTCAGCGCAATTCTCGCTGCGCCAACTGTCCGATCTCGCGGGCGTGTCCAACCCGTACCTGAGCCAGATCGAGCGCGGCCTGCGCAAGCCGAGTGCCGAGATCCTGCAGCAGATTGCGAGAGCGCTGCGAATCTCTGCCGAGGCGCTGTACGTACGGGCCGGGATCCTCGACGAGGTGGAGGAGGACCGCGAAGTGACCGCGGCCGTTCTGGCCGACGACGCGCTCACCGAGCGACAAAAGCACGTGCTCCTCGAGATCTACGCCACGTTCCGGCGGGAGAACGTCTCTGCCGCCATCAATGTCGACGTCTGACTACGACGTCGGAAAGGACATCACCATGGCAACCAAGATCTGGACCAACAGCGACACCAAGGCGCTGTACGCCGTCGCCGGCGTGGGCGACCTCGCCGTCGAGAAGCTGCGCACCGTGCCCGGCAAGCTGGCGGAGCTGCGCGCCAACGACGTTTACTCCTCTGTCGTCACCAAGGCGAACGAGGTGTACGGCGACCTGGCCACGCGCGGGGAGAGCGTCGTCGGGCGTATCCGTCGTCAGCAGGCGTCGCGCGACCTCGCCGAGCAGGCCGAGGTGACCGTGCGCCGGGCGAAGGCGACCGTGAGCAGCGCCCGCGCGACCGGTTCCAAGGCGGTCGAGGCCGCCGACCGCGGCGCCGACAAGGTCGGCTGACCCGACCACCCAAGACTTGTCCGAACGTGGTGCACGAATAGCGTCACCACGTTCGGACAAGTCGCTCACGGGCAGCGGCATAGGCTGCAAGCGTGAGCGACATGCGCTTCCGCCCCCTCGGCGATTCCGGTCTGATCGTCAGCGTCGTTGGGGTGGGCTGTAACAACTTCGGGCGCCGCATCGACCGCGACGCCAGCCACAAGGTCGTCCATGCTGCCGTCGACGCCGGCATCACGCTGTTCGACACCGCGGACACCTACGGCACCCCGCACGGCACGTCGGAGGAACTGCTCGGCGAGGCGTTGGGCTCGCGTCGCGATGACGTCATCGTCGCGACAAAGTTCGGCTCCGACATGGAAGGCGTCAATGGTCGCGACTTCGGCGCCCGCGGCTCACGGCGCTACGTGCAGATCGCGGTCGAGGCGTCGCTGCGCCGTCTACGTACCGATCACATCGACCTGCTGCAGATGCACGAGCCCGATCCGATCACTCCCATTGAGGAGACCCTGTCGGCGCTCGACGATCTCGTCCACGTCGGCAAGGTGCGCTACCTCGGCAGCTCCAACGTGTCGGGCTGGCAGATCGCCGACGCGCAGTGGTCGGCACGCACGAGCGGCTTCGAGCGCTTCGTCAGCGTCCAGAACGAGTACAGCCTGCTCGAGCGCGGCATCGAGGACGAGGTCATCCCGGCGTGCGAGGAGTACGGCATCGGCGTCCTGCCGTACTTCCCACTGGCGCGCGGCCTGCTCACCGGCAAGTACCGCCGGGGTGAAAAGCCCAGCACCGGTCGCCTGAAGAACAACCCCGAACTGGTCGAGAACGCCGACCACGACGTGATCGATGACCTGCAGGGGTACGCCAGCGAGCTGGGGATCGACATCCTCGACTTGGCTATCGGCGGCCTTGCCGCTCAGCCGGCAGTTGCGTCGGTGATCGCCGGCGCCACGACGCCCGAACAGGTCAACGCCAACGTCGCCGCCGGCCTATGGGAGCCGACTGCCGCCGATCTCGCCCGCATCGACGACATCACCGGGCGAGATAGGAAGAAGGAATCATGATTCTCGACGGGTTCTTCACCCTGGCGAACCTGCTGTCGTTCGCCGCGTTCCTCCTCATCGCCTTCGCGTTCGTCGACAGCGCGATCCGGCCGGCGCAGGCGTACGTCGCTGCAGGCAAGCAAAACAAGAACATGTGGATGATCATTCTCGGAGTCGCGGCGGCGGCTGTGTTACTCCTCGGTGGCTCGGTCTTCTCGATCTTCACAATCATCGGCGTGATCGCCGCGCTGGTCTACATGCTCGACGTGCGTCCCGCCGTCAAGGAGATCGGTGGTCGACGCGGTGACGATGGGCGTCATATGGGTCCGTACGGCCCGTGGTAGAAGTGCGGTGATGTCCCGCACCGAACGCCTCGAGCTCGCCGACCAGACGCTGCGCACGTGGGACGCGACCGTCCTGCATTCCTCGCTCGATGGGATCATCCTCGACCGGTCGGCGTTCTATCCCGGCGGTGGCGGCCAGCCGCCCGACTACGGCGTGCTGCTCTGGGGCGGCGTCCAGACCCGGATTGTCGGCGCCCGCCGTGCCGACGACTTGGTGCTCATTCCGGCAGCGGACGATCCGCTGCCCCCGTCAGGGACGGCTGTGCGCGGCGCGCTCGACGACGATCGACGGTCGGCGCTGATGCGTACGCACTCGGCCCTGCACCTGCTGTCTGGGGTAGTGTTTCGCGACTTCGGACTGCTCGTCACCGGTGGCGGCATGGAACCGCTCGAGGCGCGCATGGATGTCGACCTGCCTGAGGTGCCTGCCGGCTTCCGCGACGCCGTCAACGATGCATGCGCGAAGGAGATCGCCGCGGACCGAGCGATCCGCGTCGAGAACCTGCCGCGCGCGAACGCCTTCGCGATTCCCGACATCATCCGCACCGCGACCGACCTCGTACCGCCCGAACTCGAAGTCGTCCGCATCGTCGACATCGTCGGTCTCGACGTCCAAGCCGACGGCGGCACGCACGTCGCCTCGACGCGGCAGATCGGCGCGATGGAGATCGTCAAGATCGAGAACAAGGGCAAGGGCTTCCGCCGCCTGCGCTTGAAGGTGACGTCTTGACCGATCTCACCCTGGTCCTCGGCGACATCACCGAGCAGAACGTCGACGCGATCGTCAACGCGGCGAACTCGTCCTTGCTCGGCGGCGGCGGCGTCGACGGTGCCATCCACCGCCGCGGCGGTCCCGAGATCCTCGCCGCTTGCCGGGAGATTCGAGCGACCAGCCATCCCGATGGCTTGCCCACGGGGGATGCGGTTGCGACCACAGCGGGACGGCTCCCCGCGCGGTGGGTGATCCACACGGTCGGACCTGTGTACGCAAAGTCGCAGGACCGCTCCCACCTCCTCGCTTCCGCGTACCGCTCCTCGCTCCGGGTTGCCGACCAGATCGGCGCTACGACCCTCGCCTTTCCCGCCGTTTCGGCGGGCATCTACGGCTGGCCGCTCGACAGCGCCGCCGACATCGCGGTCTCCGCCGTGCGCGACACGTCATCGCGAGTAGCGGAGGTCCGCTTCGTCCTGTTCTCGCCGCAGGTGTACGCGACGTTCGAGCGCGCGCTGGCTGCGCGCTGATGCACGACCTCGTGGGGGGAGCCGAATGACGCCTGAACCCGATGTCGGTTCCGCACTGAGCTGCATAGTCCGCGGCGTACATCTGGCGCCGGTCGATGCACTGCCGGACCTGGCGGCGAGCGCGAGCCGCCACATCCTGGCAAGCACGGCGGTGATGTACGTCGTCGACCTCGGCCAGACCACACTCGTCCCGCTCGACTCCGGGCGTCGGAGCGGACGGAAGCCGCTCCGGGTGGAAGGCACGCTGGCCGGTCGGGCCTACCGCAACATCACTGTCGTCGGGGGGCGTAACGCGGGAGGCGGGAGGACAGCTTGGACGCCGATGCTCGACGGCACCGAGCGGCTGGGGGTCGTCGAGTTCGTCTTCGGCGCTGATGTCGTTCTCGATGTGGTGCGCGACGCGTGCAAGGACCTCGCGTCCCTGCTGGCCGAGGTGCTGACAGCACGCATGCAGTACGGCGATGCCGTCCAGAAGGCACGGCGCAGCCGTCCGTTGACCCTCTCCGCGGAGTTGCAATGGCGGCAGCTGCCACCGCTCACACTGGTGACACCCGACGTCGCGATCTCCGGCATCCTCATGCCCACAGCCGAGATCGCCGGTGACAGCTTTGACTACTCCGTCGACGGTGACATCGCTTCCGTCGCCGTCGTGGATGCCCTGGGCCATGGCATCGAGTCCACGTTGCTTTCGATGGTTGCCATCGGTGCCCTGCGCAATGGGCGGCGTTCCGGCCTGTCGCTGGCCGAGACCGTCGACTTCATGAGCACCGCGGTCAGCAACTCGTTTCGGCCGGACACCTTCGTGACGGCTATCGTCGGTCAGCTTCACCTCGGGACCGGCGTGTGGACGTGGGCTACCTGCGGTCATCCTCCCGCTCTTGTCGTGCGCCGCGGGCGCGTGGTCAAGACGCTCGACTCCGTCGTCGCCCCGCCCCTCGGCCTGCATACGGCACCCGCGGAGCTCGGCAGGGAACGTCTTGAACCCGGTGACCGGATCCTCCTCTACACCGATGGAGTGGAGGAGGCCCGCAGTGCGTCCGGCGAATTTTTCGGCACTCGACGACTGGTGGATTTCGTGACCCGGCAGTCGGCGGCAGGGCTGCCCGCGGCGGAGACCCTGCGTCGGCTGAACCTCGCCATCCTCGATCACCAGGAAGGCAAGCTTCAGGACGACGCCACGAGCGTGTTGATCGAATGGCGCGGGGATGAGCCCAACCGCGTTCAGCCCTAGCGGTGTGCCCGGGGCGTGAGCCGCCCGGTGGCGTCCCCGGAATCGCCGGGCGCTGTGGATGGTTCTAGCTTGAGTTGGGCACAACGTAGGTGAGTGAGGAGGGCTTGCGTGAGCGTCATTCCGGTCCGGCGGGACATTCCCCGTCGCATGGCGACGCTATCCGTGCACACCTCGCCGCTCGAGCAGCCGGGCACCGGCGACGCCGGCGGGATGAACGTCTACATCGTCGAGTTGTCCAAGCGGCTCGCTGCGGCTGGCACCGAGGTGGAGATCTTCACCCGCGCAACCAGCGGCGACCTGCCGCCGGTCGTCGAGCTTGCCCCCGGCGTCCTCGTCCGGCATGTGACGGCGGGACCGCTGGAGGCGCTGCCCAAGGAGGATCTCGCGGCCCAGCTGTGCGCGTTCACCTCCGCGGTGCTACGCGCCGAGGCGAGCCACGAGCCGGGCTGGTACGACCTGGTGCACGCCCACTACTGGCTGTCCGGCCAGGTCGGGTGGCTGGCCAAGGAGCGCTGGGGTGTCCCGCTCGTCCAGTCGATGCACACCATGGCCCGCGTCAAGAACCTCCTCCTCGCCGACGGCGACACCCCTGAACCTCGGCAGCGGTTGATCGGGGAACAGCAGGTCGTCGACGCCGCGGATCGGCTGATCGCCAACACGGATGAGGAGGCCCGTCAGCTCGTCCAGCTGTACGGCGCCGACCCCGGCCGCGTCGAGGTCATCCACCCCGGCGTCGACCTGGACGTGTTCACGCCGGGCGATCGCCGCTTCGCCCGCCGGCAGCTGCACATTGACGTCGACGCGGTCGTCCTGCTCTTCGTCGGTCGCCTGCAGCCCCTCAAGGCGCCCGATCTGCTGCTGCGCGCCGCCGCCCAGCTGCTGCTCGACGATCCGGCGCTGCGCGAGCGACTCGTTGTCGTCATTGTCGGCGGTCCGAGCGGCAGCGGGTTCGCCGCGCCACGCCAGCTGGAGAAGCTGGCGGTCGAGCTCGGCATCGCCGATGTCGTCAGGTTTCAGCCGCCTGTTCCTCAGGACGCGCTGGTCGAGTGGTACCGCGCGGCCGACGTTACCGTCGTCCCGTCGTACAACGAGTCCTTCGGCCTGGTGGCCGCCGAGTCCCAGGCGTGTGGAACTCCAGTCGTGGCTGCTGCAGTGGGCGGCCTGACGACGGCTGTCCGCGATGGGGTGTCCGGCGTGCTCGTCGATGGACACGACCCGGCGGAGTACGCGCGGGTCCTGCGCCGGTTCGTCGACAATCCCAACAGCAGTCAGTGGACCCGGGGCGCGCTGCAGCATGCGCGGTCTTTCGGCTGGTCGGCCGCTGCTGCCAGGATGATCGACGTGTACGCGCAGGCATTGCAGGAGCTGCATGAACCGGCCGGTCTCGCTGTCGGATGAGCACGGCAGAAACCATTCGGTCGGCACTCGAGGCGGCCGAGGTCGAGTTCGAGGAGCCGCGTCCCGGCACGTTCGCACTGACGCTGCCGGGCACCGCCAAGCTGAAGACGACGTGCTCCCTCGTGGTCGGCGATCACGGCGTCACCGTCAATGCGTTCGTGGCGCGCCAGCCGGATGAAAACCATGAGGCGGTCTACCGCTGGCTCCTCGAGCGGAACCTCCGGACGTACGGTGTTGCGTTCGCCATCGACCACCTCGGCGATATCTACCTCGCCGGCCGGATCCCGCACGAGTCCGTCACCGCAGACGAGATCGACCGCCTGCTCGGGTCGGTGCTGCAGGAGGCCGATTCCAGCTTCAACCGCATTCTCGAGCTCGGTTTCGTGACTGCCATTCGCAAGGAATGGGCCTGGCGAGAGAAGCGCGGGGAGCCGCTCACCAACCTGGCTGCGTTCGCCCACCTGGCGGCGCCGCGCCAGAGCGAGGCGGCTCAGTAGGCTTCGGGTCCATGGTCGACACCTACCGGCTCGTCCTGCTCCGGCACGGCGAGAGCACCTGGAACGCCGAGGGACTCTTCACCGGTTGGGTCGACGTCCCACTGTCCGAACGCGGCGCAGCCGAGGCGGGGCGTGGCGGGACGCTGCTTGCCGAGCAGGACCTACTGCCCGACATCGTGCACACGTCGTTGCTGCGGCGCGCTATCCAGACCGCGAACGCGACGCTCGATGTCGCCGAGCGCAGCTGGATCCCAGTGCGGCGATCCTGGCGCTTGAACGAGCGTCACTACGGCGCGCTGCAGGGCAAGAACAAGGCCCAGACCCGGGCGGAGTTCGGCGACGACCAATTCATGCTGTGGCGACGGTCGTACGACACCCCGCCACCGCCGCTGCCCGATGACGACGAGTGGTCGCAGGTGGGAGACGTGCGCTACGCAGACCTGCCACCCGAGGCCGTTCCGCGTACGGAGTGCCTTGCTGACGTTGTCGTACGCATGCTGCCGTACTGGGCCGATGGCATCGTGCCGGACCTGCGCACGGGTGCCACGGTGCTCGTCGCGGCCCATGGCAACTCGCTGCGCGCGCTGGTCAAGCACCTCGACGGGATGAGCGACGAGAAAGTCATCGGTCTCAACATCCCGACCGGCATCCCCCTGCTGTACGAGCTGGACGGCGAGCTGCGACCGATCAAGACCGGGGGCACCTACCTCGATCCCGACGCAGCGGCCGCGTCGATTGCCGCCGTCGCCGCGCAGGGACGGTAGCTCGCGCCTTATGGCGCCGGGACGTAGTCCTCGCGGCGCTCACCGGTGACGAGGTAGACCACGCGGTTTGCGACCGACACAGCGTGGTCGGCGAAGCGCTCGTAGAACCGCCCAGCCAGCGTGACGTCGATGGCTGTCTCCAGCGAGTAGCCCTCCTGCTTGTCGAGCAGCTCGGCAAACAACGCGCGGTGGAGCCGGTCCATCTCGTCGTCGTCGCGCTCGATCTCCAGCGCGGTCGCGACGTCTCTGTTGGCGATCACGGTCGCCGCCTTGACGGCGATGCGAACCGCCGCCTGATTCATCTCGAGGATGGTCAGGCGCAGCGGCGCCGGCACGGCACTGTCGGGATAGCGCAGCCGGGCGAGCTTGGCAATGTGGCGGGCCAGGTCGCCCATCCGCTCCACGTCCGCACTCATCCGCAGGCTCGCCACGATCGTGCGCAGGTCGGTGGCCACCGGTTGCTGCCGGGCGAGCAGGTCGTAGGCGCGCTCCTCGAGCTGGCGCTGGAGACGGTCGACCTCCTCGTCCTTCTCGATCACGCTCTCGGCGATGTCGAGATCGCTGTCCATGAGCGCGGTGGTGGCACGGTCCATCGCCGAGGCAGAGAGGTCGCACATCGACACGAGGTCGGCGGTGACGGCCTCGAGTTCGTCGTAGAAGGCAGCGCGCATGTGAGCACGCTAGCCCGCTTGGTAGTGCGCCCGGTCGCCTCCGGTTAACACCGTCGGGCGCGTACGTGAACAGTCGGGGACGCGCGTTGACCAGGTCAACAGCGCTGGTCAGGACATGGACCGGCCCACCTACCATCGGACCGTGGACCCGACACTGGCCGTCGGAATTGCCGGACTGATCGGTGCCCTCACCGGCGCCGCGGCAGTCCTGGCGTTCCGGGTCAGCGAGCGCACGCAGCAGCGCCTCGATGAGCCTGCAGGCGGCACTGCGGATGTTCCGGTGCTCCCCGCAGGCGCCGCCGACGTGCTCGCGGTGCTGCGGCAATGGTCGGTCGTCCTCGGCTCGGACGACGTCATCGTGCGGTCGAGCCCGTCCGCGCAAGCATTCGGCCTCGTTCATGGCGGTCGGCTTGCCGTATCGGAGCTCATCGCGCTGGTCCGAGATGTGCGCCGCAGCGGCGAGATCCAGCAGGCCGACTTCGACATCCCGCGCGGGCCGCTGGGCGGCGGAACGTTCGCCGTGTCGGCACGGGTTGCTCCCCTGTCGGGTGGTCTCGTGCTCGTCCTCGTCGAGGACCGCACCCAAGCCCACCGAGTCGACGCCATGCGCCGCGACTTCGTCGCCAACGTGAGCCACGAGCTCAAGACGCCGGTCGGGGCACTGGCCTTGCTCGCGGAGGCCATGCAGGAGGCGCCGCAGGACCCGGATGCCGTACGACGATTTGCCGGCCGCATGCAGCAGGAATCGCTGCGCCTGTCGGCGCTGGTCCAGGACCTGATCGACCTGTCCCAGCTGGAGGTGAACGATCCGCTCGTGCCTGCGGACCGCGTCAGCATCGACCGAGTCGTCACGAAGGCAGCAGATCAGCTGCGACTGGCTGCCCAGCAGCGATCGATCGCGCTCGTGGTCGGCGGCGATCACAGCCTCGAGGTGCTCGGCGACGAAGGCCAACTGGTCACGGCGTTGCGCAACCTCATCGACAACGCGCTCAGCTACAGCCCTGAGCAGACCCGGGTGGCGATCGGCGTGCGCCGCGCAGATGACTTGGTCGAGATCTGTGTCGCAGACCAGGGGCCCGGCATTCCCGAGTCGGATCAACTGAGAATCTTCGAGCGGTTCTACCGCATCGACCCGGCACGCTCGCGTCGCACGGGAGGAACGGGACTGGGATTGGCGATCGTCAAGCACATCACCACCAATCACGGCGGGGAGGTGTCGGTCTGGAGCGCTGAAGGCGCCGGATCAACGTTCACCCTTCGGTTGCCGCTGGCGGCTCAGCGGCGCACGCCGACATCGACGACATCGACGTCGGTGACAACGTGACGCGCGTGCTCGTGGTGGAGGACGAGGAGTCGTTCAGCGACGCGCTCTCGTACATGCTGCGCAAGGAAGGATTCGAGGTCGACGTGGCGCCGAGTGGCCCGGCCGCGCTCGAGGAGTTCGACCGGTCAGGCGCCGACCTCGTCCTGCTCGACGTGATGCTGCCCGGCCTGCCAGGCACCGAGGTGTGCCGCGTCTTGCGGCAACGCTCTCCAGCGGGCGCTCGGGTCCCCGTCATCATGCTGACTGCCAAGGACTCGGAGATCGACAAGGTCGTGGGCCTCGAGCTCGGGGCCGACGACTACGTCACCAAGCCGTTCTCCTCGCGCGAGCTGGTGGCGCGCATCCGTGCCGTACTGCGCCGTCGTAGCGAACCCGAAGACCTGGCGCCCGCGACGCTCGAGGTCGGTCCGGTGCGGATGGATGTGGAGCGGCACGTAGTCAGCGTCCGGGGTGGTGCAGTCTCACTGCCGCTCAAGGAGTTCGAGCTGCTCGAGCTGCTGCTGCGCAACTCTGGCCGCGTCCTCACCCGGATGCAGCTCATCGATCGGATCTGGGGCGCGGACTACGTCGGCGACACCAAGACGCTCGACGTCCACGTCAAGCGGCTGAGGTCGAAGATCGAGCCGGATCCGTCGGCGCCCCGGCACCTGGTGACGGTGCGCGGTCTCGGCTACAAGTTCGAACCCTGAGCCTGCTACGGCGACGCGGTGGGGGTGGCCGTCGCGAGGTCTCCGGTCGCAGGGAGTACGAGCAAGTCGAGTGTCACCGATCCCGCGTCTCGGAATGTGAATGACACGGGAATGAAGTCGCCCGCCACCAATCTGTCGGCCGGTCCGTCGAGCACGTACGTCCCGCCGTAGACCGCGCCCGGCGAAACCTCGTTCGCCCCGAACTGCACGAGTTGATGCGGGCGCAGCGAGACGCTGCTGCCCAGGTCGGTTGGCTCGCCGTCGGCCACTCGCACTTCGGTGAGCGCGTCGATCTCGGCACCGTCATTCACAACGCCCATGACGAGGACGCCCGAGCCAGGCTCCTCTTCGACGCCGGCCAGCAGTGCTCCGCGAATCTTGACGTCGCCCACCGATCCGCTGATGCCCTCGCCGGGCGAGTCGATGTTGTTGGTTTCGGCGTTGAACCCGGCCGCGCAGCCCGTCAGCGTGGCCACGGTGACGACCGACACGGCGACGAGCGCCGCCCTCATCGGGACTCTGCGACGGCTCACGGGCGGAAGCGTACCGACGGGACAGGCGTCAGGCGACGCTGGTGCCACGCGCCACCAGCAGTGTCACGTCGAGGACGGCAACGACGACGACGGCGGCGAACAGCAATCGCGACCCGGACGGTACCGGCAGGACGGCCACCGCGATGCCAAGCACCGTAATCAGGGACAGCGCGAGCGCGGCGGGAAGGTCAACCGGACCGGCCGGTCCGAACACGAGGAACGCCGCCGCTCCCACCAGGGCGACGCCCACGAGGACCCGTGCCCGGGCGGGCCCGAGCCGCTGCGGTAGGCCGCGGATACCGGTCGCGAGATCGTCCTCAGTGTCGGGGATGACGTTGGCGACGTGTGCGCCAACGCCGAGTAGCGCGCCGGCGGCGACTACCCAAAAAGGCGGCATCGGATGCCCGGGCAGACCCAGCACGATGGATGCGGGCAGCAGCCCGAAGCTCACGGCGAACGGGACCCAGGACCACACCGTGGCCTTGACCCCGAGGTCGTAGGCCAGCGCGGAGGCGAGCGCCGCAGTCAGGGCGATCCCGGCCGGAACGCCGGAGGCGAAAGCGAGCGGGACCGCGACGATCGTGGCGACGACCGCAGCAATCCCGACGGCCCGAGCGCTCACGTCCCCGCGCGGGATCGGCTTGTCGCGCCGGCCAACCGCGGCATCGCGGCGCCAGTCGACCGCGTCGTTGCACCACCCGGTGGCGAGCTGGGTGGCCAGCACCGCCGCCGTCACGACGAGGACGCCCTGCGCCGTACGCCCGGCCGAGATGGCGAGTGCAGCGGCCAGCGCCGTCACCGCGACGGTCGGGCCGGCATGGCATGCCAGCACGAAGCCACGCAGCGTGCGCATCCGGTCAGTATGGCGATCCCCAGCATTTCCCCGACATGCACGTCGCATGGGTCTTGTCAAGCCCCTGACCTGCACAAACGTGGGGAGCCACGTGGCTGCGTATGGAGGCGCGTGTTACCCTAAAGGTCACGAAAGGGGTCGCGAGAGAATGTCTTTCAAGGTCGGCGAGACGGTCGTCTATCCCCATCACGGCGCCGCGCTCATCGAGGCCATCGAAACGCGCACCATCAAGGGCGAAGATCGGCTCTACCTCGTCCTCAAGGTGGCCCAGGGTGATCTGACGGTACGAGTTCCCTCCGACAACGTCGACCTCGTCGGCGTTCGAGACGTCGTCGGACAAGAGGGACTCGATCGTGTTTTCGAGGTCTTGCGCGCCCCCCACACCGAAGAGCCGACCAACTGGTCGCGGCGGTACAAGGCCAATCTCGAGAAGCTCGCCAGCGGTGACGTGATCAAGGTCGCCGAGGTCGTGCGCGACCTGTGGCGTCGAGAGAAGGATCGCGGGCTGTCCGCCGGCGAGAAGCGGATGCTGGCCAAGGCGCGCCAGATCCTCGTCAGCGAACTCGCGTTGGCTGAGAACACCAACGAGGACAAGGCCGAGACCATTCTCGACGAGGTTCTCGCCTCCTAGCTGGCTGCTGATCACTGGCCTACCGTTCCGACGCCCCGCGCCATGACGACGGCCGCCATCGTTCCCGCCGCGGGGCGCGGCGAACGACTCGGACCGGGGACACCCAAGGCGCTGCGGCTGCTCGGCGGCGTACCGATGCTCGTTCATGCCGTTCGTACGCTGGCCCGGGCCCGATCGGTCGACCTCGTCGTCGTCGCGGCGCCCGAGGATTCCCTCGCCTCAGTCCGCCGCCTCCTGGTCGACCATGAGGTGGGCGCGTCAGTGCAGGCGGTCGCGGGCGGTGCTACCCGGCAAGAATCGGTGGCGCGCGCGCTGTCATCGCTGCCACCCGACGTCGATGTGGTCCTCGTCCACGATGCTGCGCGCCCGCTCGTACCACCTGAGCTCGTCGACACCGTAGCCCGCCGGGTGCGGGGCGGCGCCGACGCCGTCGTACCCGGACTCCCGGTGACCGACACGATCAAGCGCGTCGGGGCCGGCGGCTCGGTCGATGCGACCGTTGACCGAAGCACCCTGCGCGCCATCCAGACTCCGCAGGGCTTCCGGCGCAGCGTGCTCGAGAAGGCGCACGCCGATGCCGATCCGCACGTCCTCGACGTCTCGGACGACGCTGGCCTGGTCGAGATGCTTGGCGTTCCCGTCCTGGTCGTCCCGGGGGACGAGGAAGGCTTCAAGGTCACGCGCCCGCTGGACCTGGTGCTGGCCGAGGCGGTGCTGACCCGACGGCGCAGCGACGGCGCGAACTGATGCCGTCTCCTCGAGTCGGGCTCGGCGTCGATGTGCATCCCTTCGCGGCGGATCGGCTGCTGCGACTGGCTGGGCTCGACTGGCCGGGGCAGCCTGGCCTCGCCGGTCACTCCGATGGCGATGTCGTCGCTCACGCGGTTTGCGACGCGCTGCTCTCGGCGGCTGGGCTCGGCGACCTCGGTACGCAGTTCGGCACCGACCGGCCGGAGTGGTCCGGCGCTTCCGGCACCGCGCTGCTCGCTCGGACCGCCGCACTCGTGCGCGCGGCCGGCTACGAGCCAGGAAACGTATCCGTCCAGCTCATCGGCCACCGGCCTCGGCTGGCGGAGCGGCGTCGTGAGGCGGAGGACGTGCTGACCGCTGCGGTGGGCGCGCAGGTCGCGGTGTCAGCGACGACGACCGACGGGCTCGGCTTCACCGGGCGTGGCGAGGGACTGGCTGCCATCGCTACCGCGCTGATCGTGGAGGGTTGACGCCATGGCGACCTGGGATGACGTCCGCCGGATCGCGCTGGCGCTCCCGGACACGGGTGAGTCGTCGTCGCGCGGCGTCCCTCGGTGGACCGTCCGCGACAAGGGCTTCGTCTGGGACCGACCGCTGAGGCGTGCGGACGTCGAGTTCCTCGGCGACGCGGCCCCGACGGGTCCGATCTTGGGCGCGTCGGTGGCGGACCTCGGCGCCAAGGAAGCGCTGCTCGCAGAGAACCCGGACGTCTACTTCACCACGCCGCACTTCGACGGCTATGCCGCGATCCTCGTACGCCTCGACGAGGCGGACGTCGCGGAGCTCGAGGAGCTGATCGTCGACGCGTGGCTCACCCGCGCGCCGAAGCGCCTGGCGAAGGAGTACCTCGCTGCCTCCGGGTCAGAGTGAGCCGGCCGCTCGTCACGATCACCGGACGTGGGCCCGTACCCTGGGAATGTGACTCTCCGTCTCTATGACACTGGCGCGCGGGCGGTGCGCGAGTTCGTGCCGCTCGTTCCCGGAGAGGTCACCATCTACCTCTGTGGCGCGACCGTTCAGTCGCCGCCGCACATCGGCCACATCCGCTCCGGCCTCGACTTCGACATCCTGCGCCGATGGCTGGAGTACCTCGGCTACCGGGTGACGTTCGCTCGCAATGTCACCGACATCGACGACAAGATCCTTGCCAAGAGCGCCGCCGCGGGCATTCCCTGGTTCGCCTGGGCCGAAGCGAACCAGCGTGCGTTCACCGAGGGTTACAACGTTCTCGGCTGCCTGCCGCCCACCGTCGAGCCCCGGGCGACCGGCCACGTGCCTGAGATGATCATGCTGATGCGGCGGCTGATCGAGTCCGGCCACGCGTACGCCGCCGACGGCGACGTGTACTTCGATGTGTTGTCTCATCCCGAGTACGGCCAGCTGTCGGGGCAGCGTCTCGACGCCATGCACCCGAGCCCCGACAGCGACAGCCCCGGCAAGCGCGACCCGCGCGACTTCGCGCTGTGGAAGGCCGCCAAGCCCGGCGAGCCGTCCTGGGAGACGCCGTGGGGATCCGGCCGGCCCGGCTGGCATCTCGAGTGCTCGGCGATGGCGACGAAGTATCTCGGCAGCGCCTTCGACATCCACGGCGGCGGGCTCGACCTGGTCTTCCCGCACCACGAGAACGAGCTGGCGCAGTCCCATGCCGCTGGTGACCCGTTCGCCATGTACTGGATGCACAACGCCTGGGTGACCGCCGGCGGGGAGAAGATGAGCAAGTCGCTCGGCAACGGGCTGCTGGTCTCCGTTCTCGTGCAGCGGGTACGGCCGGTCGAACTGCGCTACTACCTCGGGTCGCCGCACTACCGTTCGCATCAGGAGTACAGCGACGACGCGCTGCAGGAGGCCGTCGTGGCGTACCGCCGCCTGGAGGGTTTCGCCGAGCGGGCCAGCGAGCGGGTCGGCCGCGTCGAGGCGACGACGACCATGCCCGAGGCGTTCGCCGACGCGATGAACGACGATCTCAACGTGCCCGCCGCGCTCGCCGTCATCCACGGCACCGTGCGGCGCGGCAACGAGGCGCTCGCCGACGGCAGGGACGACGAGGTTGCCGTGGCGCTCGCCGAGGTCCGCGCCATGCTCGGTGTGCTCGGGCTCGACCCGTTCGACCCCCAGTGGGCGCACACGAGCGGCGTCGACGATCGGTTGCGCGATGTCGTCGATCGGTTGGTCGCCGTCGCTCTCGAGCAGCGGCAGGCCGCCCGCGCTCGCCGCGACTACGCCGCCGCCGACGCGATCCGCGCCCAGCTGAGCGACGCCGGCATCGTCGTCGAGGACACGCCGAACGGGCCGCGCTGGACGCTCAAGGAGCCCGAGGCACGCGCCTGATGGCGGGGAACAGCCAGCGCCGCGGGGCCCGCCGTGCGCCGGGATCGAAGAAGGGCCAGACCGATGGGACCGGCGGCCAGGGCCGGCGCCGACTCCAGGGAAAGGGGCCGACGCCCAAGGCGCAAGAGCGGACGGGCCATCCAGCAGCGCGCCGAGCTCGGGCGGCCGACCGCTCGAGCCAACCGTCGCGCCGGCCCAATCAACCTCCTCCGCAGCGGACTCGTGACGGCGACGGTCCTGAGGTCGTCGCTGGACGCAACGCCGTCGTCGAGGCACTGCGCGCGTCGGTGCCCGGCACGGCGCTGTACGTCGCCGAGCGCATCGACTCCGACGACCGGGTCAAGGAGGCGCTGAAGCTTGCCGTCAACGCCGGCGTCCCCGTTCTCGAGGGCCCGCGTCCCGAGCTGGACCGGCTCACCGGCGGCGCCGTCCACCAGGGGCTCGCCCTGCAGGTGCCGCCGTACGACTATGCCCATCCGGATGCGCTGCTCGACTCCGCCAGCACCCGGGTTCCGCTGATCGTGGCCCTCGACGGGGTCACGGATCCGCGCAACCTCGGCGCCATCGTCCGCTCGGCCGCCGCGTTCGGCGGGTCGGGCGTCGTCGTCCCGCAGCGCCGCGCTGCCGGCATGAGCGTGGGCGCCTGGAAGGCGAGCGCCGGCGCAGCGGCCCGGCTCCCCGTCGCGCGGGCCACGAACCTCACCCGCACCCTCGAGTCGTACAAGGACGCAGGCCTGTTCGTCGTCGGCCTCGACGGTGGCGGCGACATCGCCCTGTCCGACCTCGAGGCCGCCGTCGACCCGCTCGTGGTCGTTGTCGGTTCCGAGGGCAAAGGTCTGTCACGGCTGGTGACTCGCACATGCGACCTGCTGGTACGCATCCCGATCGACTCCGCCACCGAGTCGCTCAACGCCGGTGTCGCCGCCGGCGTTGCGCTGTACGAGATCGCGCGCCGTCGCTCGTAGCAGTGACGTATTACCGACAAGGCCAGCGCCGCGTCCGCGCCACAGCTGGCGCACGAAGTGGTTCCTTAGGTACAGGAAACTGCCATCCAGCGTGAGTGAGGAACCAGTTGGTGCGGCCCCTGCCCTCCACGATCGACAGCACCAAGCACGTGTTCGCCTGGGAAGCCCTAGGCCGACCGGATCGTGAACGACCCGTCATCCTCGACGACGACGATCCCCGTTCCCTTGTCCATGGGGTCGATGTCCTGACCGGTCAGTCCGTGTACCGCAGCCTCATTTGTCGGGCTGTGACCGACGAGGAGCGCCCGCTGCTCGTCGTCCATCCCATCGAGAATGCGCCGAAGCGCCGCCGCGAGCTGCTGTGCCTGCGCATCGACGAACTGCGAGTCGACGGATCGAAACGCCGATAAGTCTTTGCCGTCTGCCTCGCTCGCAATGTCGCGCCACCGGTCCTCGTCGTCTGAGCGCAACCCTTCGTCGACCCGGATCCCGCCGGGAATGTGCAGCCGGCCCGCGGTGATCAGGCAGGCCAGCGTCTGCGTCGCGCGCTGCGCGCCCGTCGACACGGCCACCGCATAGTCGGCGCTCAGTCCCGCTCCGATCCGCAGCGCAGCCTCGATGCCGTCGTCGGTGAGTGCATCACCGTCGTTGTCGGTGTGCCGCCACAGTTCGAGATAGCGAGGCACGCTGCCTCCTTCCCGGTTCGTTCACACAGCAGCGTTGCCCAATGCGGCTGCCCTTTACAAGCGCAGTACCACCACACGTCCACGCGGCGACAGTCGATAGCCCACGGCAAGGCTCTCCGTAAGACCGAGCTCCTTGAGCTTGCGGACGTCACGCTTGAACTGAAGTCTTTCGCGACCGAGCCGGGCCGCCAGATCTCCAGCGCGGGTCTCCGGCTGTCCCTGAATGAGGGCGAGGACCTCGCGAGTCCATGGTCCTCGCCCGGATGCGCGATCGAGCCGGTCGAGAGAACGGATGACCTCCGTCAACTCCTCCTCGCTGATCGCGTCGTTCTGACGGAGATCCACACGCGAGTCCGCGCCGGCGTAGCGCAAACCGATGCGGAAGATCCGGCCGTCCCCTCGCGCGTCGAGCCAACGCTGGACGTCCGCCGCTGAGTCAGCTCCTGACCGGCGCGCTTCTGCATCGTCGAGAGGAGCACCGATTTCGTCGATCGAGGTGACTTCGACGACTCCGATGGCCGTGCGCATCCTTGTGCCTACCCGCACCCGAGGCCGATCCCAGCGCCGAAAGGCCAGATCGACCGTGCCGGTCCGAACGGACTCGAGAATCGACCGAGGGATCAGCATGGAGTCAGAAGGTGCGGCAGACATGGCACTGACGAATGGTTACCGGACTGTGCTACTTCTGTCACCGTGTCTCGCGCCGAGTCGTCCCCATCGTCCAGTTCCTGCGATGTGCTCGTGGTCGGCGCCGGTCCGACCGGCCTCACGCTCGCGGCGTCCCTCCAGCGCTGGGGAGTGTCTGTCCGCATCGTCGACCGCAGCGCAGATCGGGTTTCCGAGTCGCGTGCTCTCGCCGTTCAGCCGCGAACGCTCGAGGTGCTTCAGACGATGGGCCTGGCCGACGAGCTGATCGCTCGGGGCAACCCGGCGTCTCAGCTGCGCATTCATGGCGCCGGGCGGGTCGCCAAGGCGCAGCTGTTCGACATCGGCGTTTCCGACACCAGGTTCCCGTTCCTGCTGTTCGTGTCTCAGGCAGAGACCGAGGCGGTGCTTGCTCAGACGCTGACGGCTGGCGGCTGCCGGGTAGAGCGCGGTGTCGAGCTCGTTTCGTATCAGCAGTCCGATAGCGACGTCATCTGCTCGCTTCGCCATCCGGAGGGGGAGCTGGAGCAGGTGCGGGCCCGCTACCTCGCTGGCTGCGATGGCATGAACTCCACCGTTCGTACCACCGAAGGCATCGAGTTTGCCGGCGCTCG
Organism: uncultured Actinomycetota bacterium; assembly: GCA_963801015.1. Taxonomy (GTDB): domain Bacteria; phylum Actinomycetota; class Actinomycetes; order CAWDCV01; family CAWDCV01; genus CAWDCV01. Next base: position 1,844,826 of record CAWDCV010000002.1, read on the forward strand.
ATACCCGCAGACGTTCCTGCTCGCTGATCTGGAGGTCGACGGACTCGAAGCGGGAACCGTCAACGCCTTCCTCACCGCGGCTGGTCCGCTGCTGTTCTTTCCGCTCGACCGGCCCGCACCGTGGCGGGTCATCGCGATGCGCGCCGACTCCGAGGGCGGGGACGACCAGGACGCCGTGCTCAGCGAGCTGCAGTACCTGACCGAAATAGCCAGCAACGGTCGGCTGCGGCTGCACGAGCCGGTATGGACGTCTGCCTTCCGGATCCAGCACCGGGCTGCGCGACAGTACCGGCGTGGACGCGCCTTCCTGGCCGGCGACGCGGCTCACGTCCATAGTCCCGTCGGTGCTCAGGGCATGAACACCGGCATGCAGGATGCGGTGAACGTGGCCTGGAAGCTGGCTTTGGTCTGCCGCGATCAGGCCCATCCATCGCTGCTCGCGAGCTACGACGCCGAGCGTCGACCGGTCGGTGAGTATGTCCTCAAGTTCACCGACCGCGCATTCTCGATGGCTACGTCGCGGCAGGCCGTGGCACAGCTGGTGCGAGCCCGGGTGGCCCCCCGACTTCTTCCACTTGCCCTGCACCTGCGGCCAGGCAGGAGCGTGGCCTTCCGCACCGTCTCGCAATTGGGTGTGCGCTATCGGTCCAGCCCGGCGGTTCAGGCCGGCGCCACGGCGAGTCGGCGCACTCCACGGCCGGGCGATCGGCTGCCGGATGCTCCGGTGGTCATCGATGGTCGGTCATCGTGGCTGCAAACCGAGGTTGGCGCGCCCGCTTTCCACCTGCTGCTCTGCGGGCCGGACCGATGGGACGAGGCGTCGGTGACGTCACTCGAGAAGCGGTACGCGGGAGTGCTCGAGGTCGTCCGACTGGGTCGGGCTCCGACTCGCGGCGTGCTGTACACCCCGGACGGCGTTGCTTTGCGACGGCTGCGCGTCAGCGACTGCGCGACCCTCCTGGTCCGCCCAGACGGATACCTCGCCACCCGAACCGATGACGCGGTCCTCGACGACGCGCGGCAGTACCTGCAGACGTGGCTGCGCTGATGAGAAGCGCGGCCCGCGCGATGCCGATCGGCCACGGGAAAGGGAGGGCGAAACCGATCCAGAACACCGCCTCCACCGGCAGGAGCACGAGGGCGACGACGACTCCGGTCCTGGAGCCGCGCCACATCAGCCAGGCTGCGTACGAGACAACGAGCATCAACGCAAAGAACACGATCAGCATCACGACGAAGAGGTCGAGAGAGCGGCCCGACCAGGGACCGCCGTACATCGGGAAGAGGCCCGCGAACCACGGAAGATAGCCGCGTTGCACGACGTAGATCGCGACGGGAACGGCTGGAATGCCAAACCCGGCGGCATAGACCCAGGTCACGACGGCAGCAGAGCGAGCGGCTGTCATGTTCGTACGGTCCGGCCGAGCCGTCCCGAGCGTCAATGGCCGAGCGTCCCGCCTACCTCGGGACGTTGTCCCGGCGATGGCCCCAGTCCCGCCTGTCGGGCTCGGTGCGACGCGGCTTCTCGGTCGGGTACCTGCAGCTTCGTGAGGACGCTGGACACCAGATTGCGGACCGTCTTCAGCGAGATGCCGAGGCGCTGCGCGATCGCTGCGTTCCGTACGCCGCGGGCGATCAGCTCCAGCACCTCGCGCTCGCGGGGCGTGAGCTGCTCGAACGGGTCCTGCTGCGTGGCTCGGTCGAACCAGTCCGCCAGTCGACGGGCCAATCCCGCGCCGAACACGGCCTCGCCGTGCGCCACGGCACGTACGGCCGAAATCACCTCCTCGGGGTCGGCGCCCTTGAGGACGTAGCCGGACGCGCCCGCCCTGACGGCTTCGAACACGAGGCTGTCGTCGTCGTACATGGTCAGCACGAGGATGCGTACCGAATCGACTCGCCTCACGATCTCGCGGATCGTGGCGATTCCGCCGGGCCCGGGCATGTTGAGGTCGAGCACAGCGACGGCGGGTCGAAGGATGGCGACGGTGTCGATGGCCTCGGTGGCTGTGACGGCGCGCCCGACAACCTCGATCTCAGGTGCCGAGGCCAGCAGCGCGCCCAGACCGTCGAGGAAGAGCGGGTGGTCATCGGCGATGACCACAGTTGTCATGTGTCGCCCTCCCCAATCGGGAGCGATGCGGTGACAATGGTGCCGCCGCCCGCTCGCGACTCGATCCGCAAGCTACCGCCGAGCTCAGCTGCGCGTTCGCGCATCGACGACATTCCCACCCCGGCATGAACGTCCGGTGCAAGGCCGCGACCGTCGTCGGCGACGCGAACCTGAAGGTGGCCGTCTTCGGTACCGAGGCGCACCAGGCAGGCATGAGCGGCCGCGTGTCGGGCGGCGTTGGTCACGGCCTCGATCGCGATCCGGTACGCCGCCGCTTCGACCCCGGCGGGGAGAGCACCGAGGTCGGCGGCCGTCACCGTGACCGTGAGGCTCGACACGGCCCGCGCATGCTGCTGGAGTGCGCCGGCCAACCCCAGCTCGTCCAGCGCGGGTGGGCGCAGGTCGTATGCCAGCCGTCGGATGTCGTCGACGAGGCCCTGCGTCCCGTCGCGTACCACCACGAGCGCATCTGCCGCACCCCTCGGATCGGTCTGCACCAGGCGGCGGGCTGCCTCGGTCCGAAGCCCGAGCCCGGCGATGGCCGGCCCGACCTCGTCGTGCAGGGCGCGGCGCAGCCGGCGCCGCTCCTCTTCGCGGGCGAGGACGAGCCGCTCCCGGGAGCGCTGCAGGTCCTGGCGCAGCCCGAGCTCGCGTGCGGCGGCACCCACTCGGCGAGCCAGATCATCGAGCAGCCGTCGATCGGCTCTGCTGAGCGGTTCGGACGGCGTGCGCGGCGCGACTCGCAGCCGACCGATCCGCTCGCCGCGGTCGACGAGCGGCCAGTCGACCAGCAGGTCGTCGGTCAGCCACCTCGGCCGATGGCCCGCTTCGACGTGCGGACCGTCGGGCTCGAGTTCGACGATGACGTACGGGACGCGCAGCGCGTCGGCAACGTCGGTGGCCACGGCTGGGAGGGCGTTGCCATCGCCGGCATCGTCGAGGCGACGCCCGAGCCGGCTCAGTGCGGAGTACGGATCGCGACGGTCGCCGTACATCAACTTGTCGACAGCACGCTGCAGTGCGACGCGCAACGGGTTGACGGCGACAGCGACGACGGCCGTCGCCACGATCGCTGCGGGCGTCGTTGGTGACCCGCGCAACAGCGTCGACGCCACTGTGACGACGACGAGGTAGATCGACACCACGCTGGCTGTCAGCAATCCGTAGACGAGACCGCGGTTGAGGACACGTCG